>CAVPEL010000001.1:0-263573 GCA_963703505.1 uncultured Actinomycetota bacterium
GAACGGTCCGACGGGTAGTGCTGATCGCACCCGGGGAGGGCGACCCACCTCGAGCAGCGGTGATGCCCGTGGTGACCGGTCCGGTGCTGGCGCCCCTGGGCGTGGTTCGGGCTCGGGCGGTAGCCGCGGCAACGACCGTGGTTTCAGCCGCGGCAGTGACCGTGGCAATGACCGTGGGACTGACCGCGGGAACCCGCGTGCAAGTGACCGCCCCATGCGGCCACGCCGCGAGGGCCCACCACCCCCGATCGTCCCCGACGACATCGAACCAGCCGCCCTCGACCGCACCATCCGCGGCGAGCTACGCACCCTGCCCAAAGACCTCGCCGACATCGTCGCCCGCCACCTCGTCATGGTCGGCATGCTCCTCGACGACGACCCCCACGAGGCCTACCGCCACGCCCTCGAAGCCCGACGCCGCGCCGCCCGCGTCGGCGCCGTCCGCGAAGCCGCCGGCCTCGCCGCCTACGCCTGCGGCAACTGGGCCGAAGCCCTCACCGAACTCCGCGCCGCCCGCCGCCTCTCCGGCGCCGACGACCTCCTCCCCGTCATCGCCGACTGCGAACGCGGCCTCGGCCGCCCCGAACGAGCCCTCACCCTCGCCACCAGCCCCGACACCACCCGCCTCGACAAAGCCGGCCAGATCGAAATGCGGATCATCGCCTCCGGCGCCCGCCGCGACCTCGGCCAACCCGACATGGCCGTCATCACCCTCCAAGGCCCAGAACTGCACACCAAACCCCTCCAACCCTGGTCCGCCCGCCTCTTCTACGCCTACGCCGACGCCCTCCTCGCCGCCGGCCGAGGCGACGAAGCCCGCGACTGGTTCGCCCACACCGTCGACGCCGACCCAGCCGCCCACACCGACGCCACCGACCGCCTCGCCGAACTCGACGGCATCACCTTCAGCGACAACTTCACCCACCACAACGACCACAACGACGACCACACCCCGACGACACCACCGACCGCGAGTAGGTCAGGGACTGAGGGTCCGGATGACCAGGCCGGTCCGCGGCTTGGGGCCGAAGGACGTCGACTTGCGGGGCATGTGCTCGCCCGCCTGCGCGAGGGCGAGCACGTCGTCGAGCGGGGGAGCATTGAGCAGCAGGGCGCTACCGCCGGTGGTGGCCGCGAGTGTGACCGCGTCCATGGGCAGGTGTCGGACCTCGACCGCGTAGTCGACGTCGGGGGTGCCCCACAGCGCTCCGAGCACGTAGGAATGCGCGATGCTGGCATCCAGGTTGCACCAGCGTTCGCTGTGGCCGGCCGGGAAGCTGGCGCGCAGCGCCGCTGGGTCCGGTGCCGTGAGCAGCCACGCCTGGCCATCGCCGGCGAGCACGAATGAGGTGCCTCCCGCGGAGTGGGTCTCCAGCGCCTTCATGGCCGCGGCCAGACCGTCGCTCGTGCCGGGATCGAGGTCCAGGGACGTGACGGCAAAGCCTGTCGAGGCGAGCTCGACTGCGCGCGACGGCGCCAGGGCGGGAACCACCCGGTGGATCGCCTGGACGACCGGCGGGTGAACCAGCCGGTCGACGAGCAGCGCCAGCCCGTAGTCCCATGGACCGCGGCCCCTGCCAGCGGCCCAGCGATGGTGCTGGAGCCTGCGATAGGTGGCGTAGCGGTGGTGACCGTCGGCGATGAGGGCCTGCCGGCCTGCGAGATCCGCGGCGATGGCTGTGAGTGCGCTGGGGTCGGACACTGCCCACAGCCGGTGGGTCAGGCCGTCCGAACCCTTGGCGGTGGCGAGCGGCGGGCCCTTGCGCGGTGGACTCGACCAGGGCACTGGCGGCGCCCGCGCCGTCGTACAGCAGGAAGATCGGCTCAGGGTTGGCGTCCAGCGCGAGCATGAGTGCGAGCCGGTCCACGATCGGCCCTTCCAGCACGTCCTCGTGCGGCAGGACGACACCGCGCTCGGGCGCCACCAGGCCGACACCGCCGAGGAGCCCGCGCTGCAGGACTTCCTCACCACGGCGCTGCTCGTAGACGTACAGCGCCTCCGCGTCGTCGGGCAGCAGGACCCCCCGCTCACGCCAACGGCTCAGCCGGTCCCCGGCATGGCGGTACCGCTCATCCGGCTCATCGTCGCGTGGAAGGATGAGTCGGACGACGTTGTAGGGCTGAGCAGCCTCCAGGTTGTGTGCCTGAGCCTCGTCGATGAGGTCGTACGGGGGCGACGTGACCAGGGCCAGGTCGTGAACCTGGCCGGCGTTGTAGCGCAGCGCACGGAAGGGAGCCAGTACGAGCCCGCCAGGCTCGGGGACCGCGTCGGCGGGTCGACCGCCGTCCTGGGTGCGATGCTCGTCCATGACGGGCATGGTACGAGGGGGTGGCCACGGCGGCGCACGCGCAGTGGCGGGCTCGGCCGTCCGTGTGGATCGTGTCAGCCGCGCAGGTGTCGAGGAGGAGTCGCATGTCGCACGAGCTCGACGGGAACGACCAGGCGAGCAATGGGCTGCCGCCAGCCCCTGAGGTGCACCCCACCGGTGAGGCCTACGACTGGTATGTGCGGGGCATGGAGCTGCTCGACTCAGGCAGCATCGACGCCGCGGTCCAGGTGCTCTCGCACGCTGCGTCCGCGGAACCACGGGCCCGCAGCATCCTGGAGGCGCTGGCCCGGGCCCAGTTCGACGCAGGCATGTACGAGGAGGCGATGGGATCCTTCTCGTCGATCATCGCGCTCAGCCCCGACGACGACTATGCGCAGTTCGGCTGGGGGCTGGCCGCCGCCAAGGCGGGCGACCTGCGGACGGCTGTCGAGCACTTGGCGCTGGCGGCCGCGATGCGTCCCGACGTGACGCACTACAACACCGCGCTGCGGGGTGCCCGGGCGGCGCTCGGCTCGCACGGCTAGCTGATGACCTCGAACGCCCCACCGCGGCCTTGGCTGCGGTCCGTGGCGCAGCCCTTGACCCGTGCCTATGACGTCGCGCTGCTCGACCTCGACGGCGTGGTCTACCTGGGTGCGCAGCCGATCCGGGGGGCGGCTGAGGCGCTGGGCGCGGCCAGGGCGGACGGGATGCGCCTCGCCTTCGTCACGAACAACTCCAGCCGCACGCCGGAGACGGTTGCCGCCCAGCTGACGGGGCTCGGGGTTCCGGCCACCGCGGCCGATGTGGTGACGTCCGCGCAGGCGGCGGTCAGGTGCGTCCTGGACCGCGTCGGCGCTGCGGCGCGCGTCCTGGTGGTCGGCGGCGACGGACTGCGGGCCGAGGTCGAACGAGCGGGGTTGCACGCTCGTGGAGGGCGCCAACGAGCGCCCGGACGCCGTCGTGCAGGGGTACGCGGCGAACGTCGGCTACGCGGACCTGGCCGAGGCGACGCTCGCCGTCCGGGCGGGCGCGTACTGGGTGGCGACCAACACGGACTCGACTCTCCCGTCGGCCCGTGGGCTGCTGCCCGGCAATGGCTCGCTCGTCGCGGCGGTCCGAGACCGCAACCGGCGCCCACCCCGTCGACGCGGGCAAGCCGGCATTGCCGCTGCACGACGAGGCCGTCCGCCGAACCGGCGCGCGGCGACCCCTGGTGGTCGGGGACCGGTTGGACACCGACATCGAGGGAGCGAACGCGGCGGGTTCGGACAGCCTGCTCGTGCTGACCGGTGTCTGCCGGCCGGCCGATCTCGTGCGCGGCGCCAGCACAGCACCGCCCGACGTACCTGGCCCACGACCTGTCCGGGCTGCTGGTCAGCCACCCGGACGCGCATGGGGACGGCGCGGTGGGGGCGTGCGGGCCGTGGCGCGCGTCAGCCGTCGACGGCGCGGTCGAGCTGACTGGTGAGGGCGAGGCGATGGACGGATTGCGCGCGCTGCTTGCCCTCGTCTGGTCCATCGCCGATGCGACGACCGGTGGTAGCCGATCCCTGCGCGATGCCGGACACCAAGGCCGCCTTGGGTGCCCTCGGTTTGTAGAGCGCGAATGGCCAGTGCGTGGCATGGCCGCGGCGCTAGAGCATCTTCTTGAGCTTGAGCAGGTCCATCAGGTTCGCTTCGATCTTCACCCGACCCGACAGCCAGGCACTCGCGAGGTTCAGCTCGCCCTTGGACAGGGCCACCAGGTCGTCGCTGGTCATCCGCATCCGGATCTGCGCGCGGTCACCCGGCTCGGTGGTCACGTCGCGCATGCCGCCGTCGCGCAGCTCGCCGCGGTAGGTGACGCCCGTGTCAGTCAGCTCGCAGCTCACCGTGCGCTCCAGCACGTCCTTGCTCTTGGAGGAGCCGGCGAGGTTGGCAGCCAACTCGGTGACGGCGCGCTGGCATTCCTGCTCGGTGGCCATGGTCTGGCGCTCTCCTCATCGCTGGTCATGCTGTCGGCGCGACGCTATACGACTCGGGCGGGTTGCGTACCGGTAGCGTTGGCCCGTGACCGAATCTGCTGAAGACTTCGACGCCGACGAGCCTGTCGAGGTGGTTGAGCTCCGAGCCCACGGCCGACGCCTCCTTCGTCGACATCGAGCCGACCGGCGAACCTCGCGTCGACGCCGCGCTGGCCCGCCTAGCCGAGCTCGACGAGCAGCCGACGGTCGCCCACGTCGAGATCTACGATGCCGTCCACCGCGGGTTGCAAGACGCCCTCGCGGACCTCGACGGGTCCTGAGCCGATGGTGCGCCGGGCCCGGCTCGATGCCGAGTTGGTGCGGCGCGGGTTGGCGCGATCCCGCGAGCAGGCCGCTGAGCTGGTGGCGGCCGGTCGGGTGACCGTAGCCGGAACGACGGCGACCAAACCTGCGACCGCCGTCGAGCCGGCCACACCGCTGATCGTCCGTGCCGATGTCCACGACCCGTCCTACGTCTCGCGCGGCGGACACAAGCTGGCCGGCGCGATCGACGCGTTCGCCCCAGCGGGCCTCGTCGTGCGGGGCCGCCGGTGCCTGGATGCTGGCGCGTCCACCGGCGGCTTCACGGACGTGCTGCTGCGCGGCCGGCGCCGCCCACGTGCTGGCCGTCGATGTCGGCTACGGGCAGCTCGCGTGGGCGCTGCAAACCGATGAGCGGGTCCGCGTGCTGGACCGGACCAACGTGCGGGACCTGACCGCGGAGCTGGTGGGGGAGCCGGTCGACCTCGTGGTGGGCGACCTGTCGTTCATCTCGCTGCGCCTGGTCCTGCCGGCCCTGGTGACGGTGGTGCGACCTGGCGCCGACCTGGTGCTGATGGTGAAGCCCCAGTTCGAGGTCGGGCGCGAGCGGTTGGGCACCGGCGGCGTGGTCCGCGATCCGGCGCTGCGCGCTGACGCGGTTCGCCAGGTGGCTTCGACCGCGTTCGCGCTGGGCCACGGCGTGCGAGGTGTCACGGCGAGCCCGCTGCCGGGCCCGGCAGGCAACGTGGAGTATTTCCTGTGGCTGGCCGCAGGTGCGCGCGCCGCTGGATCCCGGCGACCTGGCTCGGGCGATCGAGGAGGGACCGCAATGAGCGCGAGGGGGGCCTTGTGAGCCGCCGTGTGCTGCTTGTCGTCCACACCGGGCGTGACGAGCCGGTGCACAGTGCCCGCACGGTCGCGGCGCACCTGGTCGCCGCCGGGATGGATGTCGAGGTGCTCCACGACGAGGCCCATGCGTTGGACATCGCCGACGCTCGGGTGGTGGGAGCCGACAGCCACGCCGCCGACGGCGTCGAGGTGGTCGTGGTTCTGGGCGGCGACGGCACGTTGCTGCGTGCCGCGGAGTTCGCCCGGCCGGTCGGCGCGCCGCTGCTGGGGGTCAACCTCGGCCACGTGGGCTTCCTCGCAGAGGCCGATCGGGAGGACCTCGCCGCGGCGGCCAGCCGGGTCGCCGGGCGGCTGTACGAGGTCGAGGAGCGCATGACGCTCGACGTCACCGTCTCGGCCAACGGAGAGCCGGCGTGGACGGGCTGGGCGCTCAACGAGGCGACCGTCGAGAAGGGCGCACGCGAGCGGATGCTCGAGGTGGTGACCGAGGTCGACGGCCGCCCGCTGTCCCGCTTCGGTTGTGACGGCATCGTGCTCGGCACGCCGACCGGCTCCACTGCCTACGCGTTCTCGGCGGGCGGCCCTGTGGTGTGGCCGGAGGTGGAGGCTTTGCTGGCCGTCCCGATCAGCGCGCACGCCTTGTTCGCGAGGCCGCTGGTGGTGGCGCCGTCCTCGGTGCTCGCGGTCGAGGTGCTCGCCGGAACCCGCGACGGTGTGCTGTGGTGCGACGGCCGTCGCAGCGCCGACGTGCCCGCCGGCTCACGCGTAGAGGTCCGGCGGGGGGTTGCCCCGGTGCGCCTCGCCAGGCTGCACGCCGGCCCGTTCACCGACCGTCTGGTTGCCAAGTTCGGGCTGTCTGTGCAGGGATGGCGCGGCCGAGGCGGCACGCACCACTAACATCCGAGGATGCTCGAAGAGCTGCGGATCCGATGCCTCGGCGTGATCGCCGAGGCTGTCGTCGAGTTTGCCCCTGGTCTCACGGTCGTGACGGGTGAGACTGGCGCGGGCAAAACCATGGTCGTCTCCGGGTTGAGCCTCCTGCTAGGCGGGCGGGCGGATGCCGGGCAGGTCCGCAGCGGTGAGGCTCGGGCGAGCGTCGAGGGACGGCTGTTGGTTGCGAAGGACGGCGTCGTCGCGCAGCGAGTCGAGGAGGTCGGCGGGGACCTGGACGGCGGCGCGGTCCTGATCGGTCGCACGGTCGGTGCTGACGGTCGGTCGCGGGCTCAGCTCGGCGGGCGGGGAGTGCCGATCGCGGTGCTGTCTGAGCTCGCCGACGAGATGATCGCCATCCATGGCCAGCACGATCAGCAGCGGCTCCTGTCCACAAGCCGGCAGCGCGAAGCCCTCGACCGGTACGCCGGCGACGCCGTGGGCGTGCCGCTGCGCCGCTACCGCAGCGCCTTCGGGCGGCACCGCGAAGTGGTCGACGCGCTGGCCGAGCTGACCGGTCAGGCCCGCGAGCGGGCGCGCGAGCTCGATGCGCTGAGGTTCGGCTGCCAGGAGATCGAGGCGGTGGCACCTCGCCTCGGCGAGGACGTGGAGCTGCGCACCGAGGTGGCCCGGCTCGCGCACGCCGAGGCGCTGCGGGCAGCCTCGGGCGCGGCGCACACCGCGCTGGTCGGCGACGGCACCGACGCGTCGGGCGCCACCGACCTGATCGCCGCCGGCCGCGCCGTACTGGAGCGGGAGAGCCAGCATGATCCAGTGCTGGCCGCGCTGGGGGAACGGATCGCCGAGGCCGGCTACCTGCTCGCCGACGCGGCCGGTGACCTCGCCTCCTACCTGGCCGGCCTGGATGTCGACCCGGCGAGGCTCGCGGCCGCGCAGGACCGTCAGGCGGCGCTCGCCGGCCTGACGCGCAAGTACGGCGAGGACCTAGGCGCCGTGCTGTCCTGGGCGCAGGACGCCAGCGAGCGCATCGCGGAGCTGGACGGGCATGAGGAGCGGACCGGTGACCTCGAGCACGAGCGCGTCGAGCTGCTCGCGCAGATGCGGGAGAGCGCCGAGCAGGTGAGTGCGGCCCGATCGGCAGCGGCCGTGCAGCTTGGTGCAGCGGTGACGGCCGAGCTGCACGACCTGGCCATGCCTCACGCCGAAGTGATCGCCGCGGTGACTCGTCGGGAGGCATTCGGCCCGCACGGTGTCGACGAGGTGGAGCTGCTGCTGGCGGCGAACCCCGGTGCGCCCGCCCGCTCACTGGCCAAGGCGGCGTCGGGTGGTGAGCTGTCCCGCGTCATGCTCGCGGTCGAGGTGGTCTTCGCGGGCGCGGACCCGGTGCCGACGTTCGTGTTCGACGAGGTGGACGCCGGGGTCGGCGGCAAGGCGGCGGTGGAGATCGGCCGCCGGCTCGCCCGGCTGGCCCGGACCTCCCAGGTGGTGGTCGTCACCCACCTGCCGCAGGTCGCGGCCTTCGCCGATCACCACCTGGTGGTCGTGAAGTCAGATGACGGCGTGGTCACCCGCAGCGGCGTGGTGGCGCTGGAGGGCCACGCTCGGGTGCGCGAGCTGTCCCGGATGCTCGCCGGCCTGGAGGGATCACAGGCGGCTCAGGCTCACGCGGCCGAGCTGCTCGCGGCCGCCGACGCCTTCAGGCTGGGCTCGTAGCGCTGTCGTCGGCCGGTCGAGGCCCGCGGACCATGTGGAACGATGACAAACGTGAGGATCACCACGCTGAGACGGAGCCGCGTTGGTGACACCGCGCTCCCGGGCATCTGCGGTGTCGCTCGCCTGGACCGGCGGACGAAGAACCTCACGAGGCGGCTGCGGCCCGGGGACATCGCGGTCATCGACCACCAGGACCTCGACCGGGTCGCGGCCGAGGCGTTGGTGGCGTGCAGGGTGGGCGCGGTGGTCAACGTGGCAACGAGCATCAGCGGCCGCTACCCCAACCTCGGCCCGGAGATCCTGCTGGATCACGGCGTGGCGTTGCTCGACGCGGTCGGTCCGGACGTGTTCGACCGGGTCCGGGAAGGCGACCAGGTGAGGCTGGCCGCGAACCAGCTGTACGCCGGCGAGCGGGTGGTCGCCGAAGGCGTGCTCCTCGATGCGGCGGCCGTGCGGTCGGCGATGGAGGAGGCGCGGGCTGGTCTGGCGGACCAGATGGAGGCCTTCGCCGCGAACACCATGGCCTTCCTGCGGGTCGAGCGGGACGTGCTGCTGGAAGACGCCAGCTTCGCGAAGCTGCGGACCGAGATGACCGGCAAGCACGTGCTCATCGTCGTGCGCGGTTCGTCCTACCGTGAGGACCTGCAGACGCTGCGCCCCTACGTCCGCGAGTACCGCCCCGTTCTCATCGGCGTCGACGGCGGCGCTGATGCGCTGCTCGACGCCGGATACCGGCCCGACATCATCCTCGGCGATATGGACTCCGTGTCCGACAAGGCCCTGCGCTGCGGCGCGGAGATCGTGGTGCATGCCTACCGGGACGGCCAGGCACCGGGTCTGGCCCGCGTCGAGGCGCTGGGGATGGAGTCGGTGGTCATGCCGGCCGCCGGGACGAGCGAGGATCTCGCGATGCTGGTCGCCGACGACAAGGGTGCCAGCCTCATCGTCGCCGTGGGCAGCCATGCCACCCTCATCGAGTTCCTCGACAAGGGACGTGAGGGGATGGCCAGCACCTTCCTCACCCGGCTGCGCATCGGCGGCAAGCTGGTCGACGCCAAGGGCGTGAGCCGGCTCTACCGCAGCCGGATCTCCACCTCGTCGCTCTTCCTGCTGGTGGTGTCGGCGCTGGTGACGCTCGCGGTGGTGGTGGGATTCTCCCCTGTCGGACAGGTCTATCTGACGATCCTCGGAGCGAAGTGGGACACCGTGTACGCCTGGGTCGTGGGACTGTTCTGACATGGTCGACTTCCGCTACCACGTGGTATCCATCGTCGCGGTCTTCCTGGCGCTCGCGGTGGGAATCGTGCTCGGCACCAACGTGCTGAGCGGCGACGTCCTGGCCAGTCTGAAGGCCGAGACCAGCCAGCTGCGCAAGGAGAAGCAAGACCTCCGCGACGAGCTCACCGCTGACAAGGCGCAGGTGGGCAACTACGCCGCGTTCGCCCAGCTAGCGGAGCCGACCCTCGTCGCGGGGCAGCTGTCCGGCCAGCGGATCGTCATGGTCCTGGCACCGGGCGCCTCCAAGGACCTGCGCGACCAGGTCGCGAAGTCCCTCGTCATGGCCGGCGCGAGGGTGAGCGCGCAGATTGAGATCCAGCCTGCGTTCGTCGACGCGACGCACGTCGCTGTGCTCGAGTCGGTCATCGACCTGCTGGGACCGGGCGCGCTGCAGCTGCCGCCGGACGCGGACGTCTACCAGCAGGCTGCTGCGGCGCTTGCGGTCTCGCTAGCGACCTCGCCCCGCACGAGCGTGCACCCGGAGACGACCGACGGGCTGTCCGAGGCCGCGGTGGCGCTGTTGAGGGGGCTGGCCGACGACGGGTTCATCAAGCTGCCTGAGCAACCCACCGCCACCGGAACGATGATGGTTCTCATCGGTGCCGCCACGCCCGCCAAGGCCTCGGCCAGCGACGCGGAGAGCGCCGCCATCCTGGTCGAGCTTGCCCAGGCGTTCGCCGCGACCAGCGGTGCCGCACTGATCGCCGGTCCGACCGGCAGCGACGACCCAGACGGCCTGCTTGGCGCGCTTCGCGGCGACGGCACCGCGGCGAAGGTGGTCGCGGGGGTGGACAACGTGGACGTGCCGCCTGGACGGGTCGCGGCGGTGCTCGCCTTGGCCGGTGCAGTCAGGGGCGTGGTCGGCCAGTTCGGCACCGGCACCGGTTCGAGCGCGACGATCCCGACACCCGCGTCAGGTCGGTAGCTGTGGCATCGGCAATCGTTCGCCGGCTGGGCATTGCAGCCGGTGCCGCCATGACGGCCCGGGCCGTCGCTGCACAGCTGGCAGAACACCCGGTGGGTCCGCCAGGGCTGTGGCAGCGGACGAACCACCGGGGGGCCACCGTCAGCCTGGTCTCCGGCCCCGCCTTCGTCGCTGCGGCGGCGGCAATGGCTCTGGCGGCTCCGGGGCTGCCCGGGCGGGTGCGTGCGGCGGCCGTGATTGCCGGGTTGGGCGCGGGCGCGGTCGGGCTCTACGACGACATCGCGGGGCGAACGTCGGCCAAGGGGTTCGCCGGTCACTTCTCGGCCCTGCGTCACGGCGAGCTGACCACTGGTGTGATGAAGGTGGCCGGCATCGGTGGGGCCTCGATGGCGGCGGCGCTCGTCGGCGTACGTGGCACCGCGGTGGACAAGCTGGTCGCGGGTGCGGCGATCGCCGGTGCAGCCAACCTTGCGAACCTCTTCGACCTGCGGCCGGGCCGTGCGGTCAAGGCCGGCCTGCTCGTCGCGGTGCCGATGACCGCAGTCGCCGGTCCCGCGGGGGTGCTGGCGGCGGCGACCGGCGGTGCGGCGGGCGGTGTGCTTGGCGACGACCTGGCGGAGCGCACGATGCTCGGTGACTGCGGGGCCAATGCGCTCGGCGCACTGTGCGGGTTGGCGGTGTGCCTGGCGTCTGGCCGCGCGGGGCGGTGGGCGGCGTTGTTCGTGGTGGGTGCGCTGAACGCGGCGAGCGAGCGGATCAGCTTCTCTCGGGTGATCGAGGCGAACCCGATGCTGCGCCACCTCGACGAATGGGGTCGGCAGACGGCATCGGCGCCCCAAGCCGCCGCTCCGCCTCGCCCCGGGTCACCGTGAGCGCAGGGCGTGGGACGGGGGTCCGGCCTGGTCGGCCCTGGCTCGGCCGCGCCCAGGCTCAGGGCATCGTGGCGGCCGCTGCGGGCATCGCCGTCGTCACCATGGCCAGTCGGATCGTCGGCTTTGGTCGGACCGTGGTCTTCGCCCGGACGGTCGGCGCAACGTGCTTGGGCGACACCTACGTCACGGCTAACACCGTGCCGAACATCGTGTTCGAGGTGGTGGCCGGCGGCGCGCTCGCCAGCCTGGTGGTTCCCGTGCTGGCAGGCGCCGCGGCCCGTGGGGACAAGGCGGAGGCCGGGCGCATAGCCTCCGCCCTGCTCGGCTGGACGTTCCTGGTGCTGGTGCCGTTGATGCTCGTGGGCCTCGCCGTCGCTCGGCCGGTCATGGGCCTGCTCATCGGCTCGGCGCGCGATGGTTGCTCGCGGGCCGACGAGCTCGCGGTCGGGGCGCGCATGCTCGTGGTGTTCTTGCCGCAGGTCGTGCTGTACGGACTGGCTGTCGTGCTCATCGGCATCCTGCAGGCGCATCGCCGCTTCCTCGGGCCTGCCCTGGCGCCGCTGTTGTCGAGCGTGGCGGTGATCGGCTGCTACGTGGTCTATGCGGCGCGCAGCGCGTCACCGGGCGACCTCGCGCAGCTGTCCACCGCCGGGGAGCTGACGTTGTCGATCGGGACCACCTTGGGGGTCGCGGTTCTGGCGTTCTCGCTGGTGCCACCGCTGCGCCGGTTGCGGCTGGGGTTGCGCCCGACGCTGACCTTTCCGCCGGGCGTCGGCTCACGGGTGGCGCGACTGGCGGTCGCCGGGCTGACGGCGCTGGCCGCCCAGCAGCTGTCGGTGGCGGTGGTGCTGCGTCTCGCACACACCGGGGATGGCGGCACGCTCGTCCTGTACAGCCTCGCGTGGGCGGTGTTCCTGGTGCCCTGGGCGGTGCTCGCGGTCCCGCTTGCGACGAGTGCCTTCCCTGCCTTGAGCGCCATGGCGGAGGCAGGTGATGAGCCGGGCTACTCGCGGACGATGGCCAGCACCACCCGGGCCGTGCTGCTGGTCACCACGGCCGCGGCAGCCGTCGTCGTGGCGTCCGCGGTGCCCGTGGCACGGCTGCTCGTGCTGCACGTGCCAGGCAACGGCGACACCGTCGCGTTGGCGTGGACGCTGGTGGCCTTCGCGCCGGGCCTCGTCGGGTACGGGCTGGTCGCGCACCTGACCCGGGCGCTGTACGCCAGGGGAACGGGGCGCTTCGCGGCAACTGCGACGGTCATCGGCTGGGTGGTCGGTGATCGGCGTCGACCTGGCGCTGGTGCCGGCAGTCGACGTGCGCTGGCGGGTCGTCGCCCTCGGGGCAGGCAACACCATCGGCATGTCTGTCGCGGGGGTGCTGCTGCTCGTCGGCGCCGCGCGGGCCACCCGCCACCATCCGATGCGAGGCATCGCAACGACCGCGCTCACCACGGTTGCGGCGGCCTCCGTCGCGGCCGCAGCCGGCTGGTTCGCTGCCCGGATGTTCGGCCACCCTGGGGTGCTGGCCAGTCTGGGCACGTCCCTGGTCAGCGCGGGGGTGACCCTGGTCGCCTTCGTCGCCGTGTTGGCGGTGGTCGCGCCAGGCGTCGTCCGCGCTGACCTCCGAGCGCTGATGACCCGTCGATTGCCCGAGGGGCGGCCATGACGGCTGACCCAGTCCGCGGACGTCCTGGCGCGGGCGGGCACGACGGGCAGCTGGCCGGGCGCCGAGTCGCCCTCGTGCTGGCCACCAGCACCGGCGGAGTAGGCCGCCACGTGCGCTCGCTCGCGACCGGCCTGGTGGCCCGTCACGCGCAGGTCGCGGTGCTAGGTCCGGCGGCCACCGAGCGGATGTTCTGCTTTTCCGATGTCGGCGCGTCGTTCGCCGCGGTCGAGGTGGCGGCCGGGCTGCGGCCGCTCGCGGACCTGCGAGCGGCGCTTCGGCTGCGGCGGTTGCTGCGCGAGCGCCGACCTCGTGCACGCACACGGGTTGCGCGCCGGCCTGGTCGCCGCCCTCGCGCTAGGTGGCCGGATGAACCGACCACCGCTCGTGGTCACCTGGCACAACGCAGTGCTCGCCCACTCCTGGCAGCGCCGGGTGCTGCGCGCGGGGGAAGCGCTGGTGGCGCGGCGTGCACGGCTCACCCTGTGCGTCTCCGCCGACCTCGTCGCACGGGTGCGGGCGCTCGGTGGGCGTGACGTCCGCCTGGTCCCGGCAGCCGCGCCGGAGCTCGATGCACCGCGCCGCCCTGCCGAGGACGTGCGGCGCGAGCTCGGCGTGGCGGACGGCCAGCCGCTCCTCCTGACCGTGGCCCGGCTGCACCCGCAGAAGGGGCTGGACGTCCTCATCGACGCGGCGGCCCTGCTGGCCAGGCGTGCACCTAGCCCCTTGGTCGTCGTCGCCGGTGAAGGGCCGTTGGCGGGCGAGCTCGCGGCCCGCATCGCGGCCACCGGAGCACCGGTGCGGCTGCTCGGGCCGCGCGGTGACATCGCGGAACTGCTCGCCGCCGCCGACGTCGTGGTGGTGCCGAGCCGATGGGAAGGCTCGCCGCTAGCCGTCCAGGAGGCGCTGCGAGCCGGGCGACCGGTTGTCGCGAGCGCAGTCGGCGGGGTCGTGGAGATGGTCGGTGACGGAGCGGTGCTCGTGGCCGCCGGAGGACCACGCAGCGCTGGCGGCGGCAGTCGAGGTTCTGCTCGACGATCCGGTGGAGGCGGCACGACTCGGCGACCGCGCCCGAGCGCGCGCGGCCGCCTGGCCCACCGAGCACGACACGCTCGCGGTGATCGCCGGGCTGTACACGATGGTGCTGGCGGGGGCGCGATGAGGCGGTGGGTGCGCACGGGCATCGCGGTGCTCGGTGTGGTCGCGGTACTCATTGGGCCTGCGGCCCTCGCCGCAGCGGGCAACGGGACTCCTGCGGTCTCGGCGCGACCGACCGACTCAGGTCGTCGTCGTCGGCGTCCCCGGTTTCGTCTTCAGCGACATGTCGCCAACCCGCACGCCCGCTTTGTGGCGGCTGGCCGAGACTGGCTCGGTCGGGGTGGCGTCCGTGCGTGCGGTTCCGCAGGTGAGCTGCCCGGTCGACGGCTGGCTCACCCTTGGCGCCGGCAACCGCGCCCGAGGGCCGCGATCATGCCCGACTGATCTGGCCGTGGGTCGGGCTGGAGGGGGCGCCCAGGTGGGCGCCTTCGCCGAGTTGCGCCGGGTCAACCTCCACCTGGACGTGCGCACTGATGTGGCCTCACTCGCTGCCACGCTCGGCGCTCGCGGCGAGTGCGCGACGGCAGTGGGTCCGGGGGCGGCGGTGGCCGCGGCGGACCCGGTCGGCCATGTGGGCGTCTACGCGGACCAGCTGCCCGATGCGGGTGCGCTGCCGGCGTTTCTGGACAGGTGCCCGGTGACGGTGGTCGCCGCTGACGTGGCCACCGTGGACGAGGTGGTCAACCAGGTGCAGGCCTCGCGGGCGCCCGGTTCGGTCGTGCTCGTCGTCGGGATCTCCGAACTGCCGGGCTCGCCAGCTCCAGCGGCCCAGCTCCACCCGGCAGTGGCGAACGGCCCAGGCTTGACGGGCGGGGCCCTCGTGAGCGCCTCGACCGGCCGGACCCCGTATGTGCAGCTCATCGATGTCGCACCGACCGTCCTGTCCCTGCTCGGCGATCCGGTGCCCGCCGCCATGGTCGGCGAACCGTGGCGGGCCACGACCGCCCGCGGGTCGCTGGATGCCCGCATCGCGCACCTCGCCGATCTGGCTCTCCTCGCGAAGGTCCAGCACGCGGTGACCCCGCCGGCGTTCGCCGTCGTGGTGACTCATCGAGCTGGGCTTCTACCTCCTGCTCTGGTGGCTGCTGCGTCGCCCGCGCCGGCCTCCTCGGGATCGCGTCCTGCGTTCGTGTGCCGTCATCGCCGTTGCGGCGACCGCTGTGCCCGCCGCCATGTTCCTGGCGAACGTCCTGCCCTGGTGGCGAAGCGCCCACCCGCTGGTGCGCGGTCATCGGCGTGGTCGCCGGCTTCACCGCAGCGCTCACCGCGCTCGCCCACGCCGGTCCGTGGCGCCGCCATCCGGCTGGCGCGGTCGCGGCGGTCGCCGGGTTCACGACGGTGCTCCTCGCCGTCGACCTGACGACGGGCGCCCGGTTGCAGATGGCAAGCCTTCCTGGCTATTCACCGCTGGTGGCTGGCCGGTTCGCCGGGATGGGCAACGTCGCCCTCGGCGTCCTCGCCGCAGCGTCGGTGCTCGCGGTAGCCGCACTGTCGGGCCGGGTCGGTGCCACGTTCGGCCGGCGGGCCGCCGCCTGGACCGCTGCGGTGGCCGGTCGTGCTGGTGGTCGCCCTCGACGGCAGCCCGCAGTGGGGGCGCAAGTTCGGCGGCGTGGTGGCACTGGTGCCGGCGTTCGCCTTCCTCACCTGGCGGCTGGCGGGGCTGCGGACCTCGTGGCGCCGGGTGAGCGCGGCCGGTGCTGGGCACGGTGCGTCGCCGTGGGCGCGGTCTGTTTCGCCGACTACAGCCGGCCCGCCGCCGACCAGACACATCTGGGGCGCTTCGCCGGCCAGCTGCTGCACGGGGGTGCCTGGACGGTGGTCCGCCGCAAGGCGCTGGCCAACTGGCACCTGCTCACCTACAGCCCGCTGACGATGCTGGTGCCCGTGCTTGTCGTCGTGCTAGCCGTGCTCGTATGCCGGCCCCACCCGCGATTGAGGGGCACCTTCGAGGCCGTGCCGGTCCTGCGGACCGCACTGCTTGCCATCCTCATCGCCTCGGTGGTCGCCTTCGCGGCCAACGATTCCGGCGTCGCTGTACCGGCCCTGGCGATGATGCTCACCGTTCCGGCGGTCCTGGCGGTGGTGCTGGGTGTCGCCGCTCGTGGCAACGCACCGGAAACCGGGTCGTCTGCGCCGGAGGGCACCGCACAGGTGTTACCCTGATATTCCGTGGACGGACGGGTTTTCCCGTCGCACTCGAACCGCGGGAGCCCCCTCTTGGCTGCGTCTGCGGACGACCAAGCATCTGTTCGTCACCGGGGGCGTCGCCTCCTCTCTCGGCAAGGGCCTCACCGCCTCGAGCCTGGGTAGCCTGCTGAAGGCCCGCGGCCTGCGCGTCACCATGCAGAAGCTCGACCCGTACCTCAATGTCGACCCGGGCACCATGAACCCGTTCCAGCACGGTGAGGTCTTCGTCACCGAGGACGGCGGCGAGACGGACCTGGACGTCGGGCACTACGAGCGATTTCTCGACGTCAACCTGCACGGATCGGCGAACGTGACCACCGGGCAGGTGTACTCGACCGTCATCGCCAAGGAGCGTCGCGGGGAGTACCTCGGCGACACGGTCCAGGTGATCCCGCACATCACCAACGAGATCAAGGCCCGGATCCAGGCCATGGCCGGGGCCGACGTGGACATCGTCATCACCGAGATCGGCGGCACCGTCGGCGACATCGAGTCCCTCCCGTTTCTGGAGGCGGCCCGGCAGATCCGGCACGAGATCGGCCGGGACAACGTCTTCTTCCTCCACGTATCGCTGGTGCCCTACATCGGCCCGTCCGGTGAGCTGAAGACCAAGCCGACCCAGCACTCGGTTGCCGCGCTCCGCTCGATCGGTATCCAGCCGGACGCAATCGTCTGTCGCGCCGACCGGCCGATCCCGTCTGCGGTCAAGCGGAAGATCTCGCTGATGTGCGACGTCGACGACGAGGCTGTGACCGCGGCCGTTGACGCGCCGTCGATCTACGACATCCCCAAGGTGCTGCACGCCGAGGGCTTGGACGCTTATGTCGTCCGCCGCCTGGACCTGCCGTTCCGCGACGTGCAGTGGACGGTGTGGGACGACCTGCTGCAGCGGGTTCACCGCCCGCTCCACCAGGTGACGATCGCCGTGGTCGGCAAGTACGTCGACCTCCCCGACGCCTACCTGTCGGTGTCCGAGGCGCTGCGGGCCGGTGGGTTCGCCAACAATGCGCGGGTCGAGCTCCGGTGGGTGAGCGCTGATGACTGCGCGACGCCAGAAGGTGCCGCGCGCGAGTTGTCGGGTGTCGATGGCGTCCTGGTGCCCGGTGGATTCGGGGTGCGCGGGATCGAGGGCAAGGTCGGTGCGCTCGCGCTACGCCCGTGAGCACCGATCCCGACGCTCGGCATCTGCCTCGGCCTGCAATGCATGGTGATCGACAGTGCGCGAGCGCCTCGCTGGCCTGGCTGGCGCCAACTCCGCCGAGTTCGAGCCGGGCACTGCGCATCCGGTGGTCTCCACGATGAGCGACCAGCGCGATGTCGTGGCGGGGGAGCGGGACATGGGCGGCACGATGCGGCTCGGGTCCTACCCGGCGCAGCTGGCCGAGGGTTCGATCGTCCGCGAGGCGTACGGCGAGGCCGTGGTGTCCGAGCGCCACCGCCACCGCTACGAGGTGAACAACGACTACCGCGATCGCCTCGAAGCAGCCGGACTCAGCATCTCGGGTACATCCCCCGATGGTCGGCTGGTGGAGTACGTCGAGCTGCGGCGAGACCTCCATCCCTTCTTCGTCGCCACCCAGGCGCACCCGGAGTTCAAGTCCCGCCCGACTCGCTCGCACCCGCTCTTCCGTGCCTTGGTGAAGGCGGCGCTCGCCCGCCAGCAAGGCGTCTCGGTGACCGTCCCCGCCGACGGTGTGGTTGCCGCCTCGTGAATCGCGGCAGATGAGTCCGCAGGAGGGGGAGGCGGTCACCGACGCCCCAGCGAAGAATCCGGTGACCGCAACCCAGGAACGGTTTGCTGGGCGGGTGTGGACCGTTCGTACCGATGATGTCCTCCTTCCCGACGGCTCGACAGTTGTCCGCGACGTCGTGGTCCATCCGGGGGCGGTCGGTGTGGTGGCGTTGGATGCGACGGACCGGGTGCTGCTCGTGCAGCAGTACCGGCACCCGGCCGGTGCGGTGCTGTGGGAGCCGCCAGCCGGTCTGCGTGACATCGACGGGGAGCCGCCGCTGGCCTGTGTGCAGCGCGAGCTGTATGAGGAGGCCGGCTACCGGGCGCAGTCCTGGGCGGTGCTGCTCGACGCTTTCACCTCGCCCGGCATGTCGTCAGAGGCGATCCGCATCTACCTCGCCCGCGAGCTCTCGCCGGTGGCCGCCGATGAACGGTTCGTCGGCTCGGGAGAGGAACGCGACATGCCGGTGGCGTGGGTACCGCTCGACGACGCGGTGGACGCCGTGCTGGCCGGGCGACTGCACAATCCGATGGCTGTGATGGGGATCCTGGCCGCTGGCCGCGCGCGCGAGACCGGGTTCGCGTGCTTGCGCCCGGCGGATGAGCCGTGGCCCTGGTAGCAGGCTGCTCGGCCTAGCTCGCCGCGGCGGAAGGCCGCCCTGGCGCTCGTTTCTCCCCCTCGAGGCTGTGCACGTCAGGACGTACAGGCGCGGCGGGGGTTGGTGCCTCGGGTGCTGCCGCTGACGTTGAATTCTCCAAGAACCGGAGCAGCTCGACCGGGAAGGGCAGAACCAGGGTCGAGTTCTTCTCGGCCGCCACCTCGACGACGGTCTCCAGCAGTCTCAGCTGAAGGGCTGCCGGGCTCGCCGCCATCTCGTCCGCCGCCATCGCGAGCTTCTTCGACGCCTGGTACTCACCGTCCGCGGAGATGATCCGGGCGCGCCGCTCCCGCTCTGCCTCCGCCTGCCGGGACATCGACCGCTTCATCGCGTCCGGCAGCGCGACGTCCTTGATCTCCACCCGGTCGATGTGAACGCCCCAGCCCAGGGCGGGACTGTCGATCATGACTTCGAGGCCCTGGTTGAGCTGTTCGCGGTTGGACAGCAGGTCGTCGAGGTCGCTCTTGCCGATGATCGACCGCAGCGACGTCTGCGCGACCTGCGACACGGCGAAGATGTAATCCTGGACGTTGATCACTGCCAGTTCGGGGTCGATGACGCGGAAGTAGACGACCGCGTCGACCCGCACTGTGACGTTGTCCCGGGTGATGCCCTCCTGAGCGGGGATCGGCATGGTCACCACCTGCATGTTGACCTTCACCATGCGCTCGGCGCCCGGCCTGATCCACTTGAAGCCCGGCATGCGCGGATCGCCGAGCACGCGCCCGAACCTGAAGACGATGCCTCGCTCGTACTGCTTGACCACGCGGGCCCCAGCCGAGAGCCCGATGAGGCCCACGACGACGAGGACCAGGAACACAACAAGGGCGGCGATCATGGCAAGCCTCCTGGCTTACCTGCGGCTGCGGTGCCGCTGCGTTATGGGCGGTTTGTCCACTCTTTCGAGTATGGACCCACGGCGCCTACCCTGCGACTAGGGCCAGTCCCGAGACGCCTGAGAGGTCGGCCGCGGTCGCGAACGACGAGCACGGGAGGCGCCAGTGAACGCGTTCCTAGAGCGGCTAGGGCGGTTCTCGGCCCGTCGGCACTGGTGGGTCCTGTTGGCCTGGCTGGTCATCCTCGCGGTGCTCGTGGTGCTGCGCGCCAACTTCGGGGGGACTTTCGTCAACAACTACTCCGTCCCAGGCAGCCAGTCGTCGCAAGGGCTCGACGTGCTGCGGAAGACCTTTCCGTCCCAGGGCGGTTACAGCGGGCAGATCGTCTTCCACGCGCCCAGCGGCACCGTCGCAGCGCAGGCCACGGCGGTCAACGGGGCCATCGCCAATGTCGCCAAGCTGCCGCACGTCATCTCCGCAACGAGCCCGCTTGCCACCTCGCCCTCGCCGCTGGTTTCCAAGGACGGCACGATCGCCTATGGAACGGTGTCGTGGAACGTTGTGCCTGCCACGCTGGACAAGGCGTACCTGAGCGAACTGGACACCGCGGTCAAGCCCGCCCGAGCGGCCGGACTGCAGGTCGAGTACGGAGCCGGTGCAGGCCAGATCGGCCAGGCCACCAACGACAAGAGCTCGGAGATCATCGGCCTGACCTGCGCGCTCGTGCTGCTGCTGTTCATGTTCGCCTCGATCGCCGCCGCAGCCATCCCGCTCCTGTCGGCCCTGCTGAGCGTGCTCGCCGGCCTGTCGTTGGTCGGGCTGCTGGCGGCGGCGACGACCTTCCCCACCACGGCACCGACGGTGGCCACGCTGCTCGGACTGGGTGTCGCCATCGACTACGGGCTGTTCCTCGTCGCGCGACACCGCGAGCAGGTCGACCACGGCATGGACGTCGTGGCGTCCGCGGGAAGGGCGAACGGCACGTCCGGGGCAGCCGTCGCGGTGGCTGGCAGCACCGTCGTCGTGGCGATCCTGGGGCTGTACGTCTCCGGCGTGCCGTTCGTCGGTGCGATGGGCGCGGCGTCAGCGGTCGTGGTCGCGGTGACCATGCTCGTCTCCCTGACGCTGACGCCGGCGTTCATGGGCATCGCCAAGAACAACGTCCGTTCGTGGAGCGACCTGCGAGCAGCCAAACGCGCACCGGCGGGCGAGCAGGTTGCCGCTCACGATGGCTCTCCCGCGTGGGGCGGAGGTCGAGCCGCCGCACGAGCACAGCGCGTTCGCGCGCTGGGGCCGCACGGTGAGCAAGACCCCGTGGCCGTGGGCGATCGCCTCGACCGTCGTGCTGCTCGTCCTGGCGATCCCGCTGCTCTCGCTACGCCTCGGCCAGCTGGACGCCGGCACGAACCCGACGTCGGAGAGCATCCGGCGCGCGTACGACCTGATCGACGAGGGCTTCGGGCCCGGAGCCAACGGTCCGCTTACGGTCGTGGTCGACCTGCCGAAGCAGTCGGCGCAGGACAACCAGAACCTGGTGACGTCCACCCAGGACACCCTCGCGAAGACACCGGGCGTCGCGTCGGTCACGCACGCCGTCGATCAACAGCGCCGGGACGACCGCGGTCATGAACGTCGATCCCGACGACCTCACCGCAGGACGCCGCGACCACTAGCGCTGGTCGACCACCTGCGCGATCGAGGTCCTCCGACGGTGAACGCGAAGACGTACGTGGTCGGCACGACGGCTGGGTACGTGGACTTCACCCACCAGGTCGCCAAACGCATGCCATGGCTGATCCTTGCGGTGGTCGCCCTCGCCTGGGTGCTGCTCACGGTCGCGTTCCGCTCGGTGGTCATCGCGACGAAGGCAGGGGTGCTGAACCTGCTGTCGGTCGCCGCGGCCTACGGAGTCGTCGTCGCGATCTTCCAATGGGGGTGGGGTTCCGAGCTCGTCGGCATCCACGAGAAGCTGCCGATCCCCGCCTTCGTGCCGATGCTCATGTTCGCGATCGTCTTCGGGCTGTCGATGGACTACGAGGTCTTCCTCATCTCTCGCGTGCACGAGGCGTGGATCCGGACGAACGACTCCCACCGCAGCGTCGCGATCGGCATCGGCAGCACCGCGCGCGTCATCACCACCGCTGCGGCGATCATGGTCGTCGTCTTCAGCAGCTTCGTCCTCGACGTCGACCCGACGGTGAAGATGCTCGCGGTCGGGATGGCTGCCGCGGTGCTCATCGACGCCAGCGTCATCAGGATGATCCTTGTGCCGTCCGTGATGTCCCTGATGGGCAGCGGCGCCTGGTGGATGCCCCGCTGGCTGGACAAGATCACCCCGCGCATCGACATCGAGGGGAGCTCGCTGGCCGGCGAGCTCGAGGGGGTGCCGGCTGGCGCGCACCACCGCATGTCGAGAGGCACCGAGCGCCCTGACGATCGCCGGTGAAGCAGGACTGATCGCCTGGCGCCTACGTGCACCACGATTGAACGCGCCGCCCGAACCGGGTAGCAGAGGTCATCGACGCCTGCGACGTCGGCTTAGACTCGACGCGCCCGCACCGGGCAGCGGTACAGCCGGCAACGACGCCGGAGACCGCCGGTAGTGGAGGACGTCAGCGCAGTGAAGGTCGGTATCCCACGCGAGGTCAAGAACCACGAGTACCGCGTCGCTATCACCCCGGCTGGTGTGCATGAGCTGACCCGACAGGGTCACGAGGTCGTCATCGAACAAGCAGCCGGCCTCGGCTCGTCCATCAGGGACGAGGACTTCGTGGCGGCGGGGGCCTCCATCCTCCCGACCGCCGACGACGTCTGGGCGGCGGGCGACCTCATCTTGAAGGTGAAGGAGCCGGTCGCCGAGGAGTACCACCGCCTTCGCGGGGACCAGGTCCTGTTCACCTACCTGCACCTGGCGGCGTCGCGCCCGTGCACCGATGCGCTCCTGGGCGCGGGCACGACGGCCATCGCTTACGAGACCGTGCAGCTGCCCGACCGGTCGCTGCCGTTGCTGGCCCCGATGTCGGAGGTTGCCGGGCGGCATGGCGCCGCAGGTGGGCGCGACTGCGCTGCAGCGGGCCAATGGCGGCCGTGGCGTGTTGCTCGGTGGCGTCAGCGGTGTGCACGCGGCCAAGGTCGTGGTGCTGGGCGCTGGCGTGTCCGGCCTCAACGCGGCTCAGATCGCGGTCGGCATGGGCGCACGGGTGTCGATCCTCGACATCAACACGCGTCGGCTGGCAGAGATCGACCACATCTACCAGGGCCGCATGCAGACGGTCATGTCCAACTCGTACGAGATCGAGAAGGCGGCCCTGGAGGCCGACCTGGTCATCGGCGCGGTGCTGGTGCCGGGCGCGAAGGCTCCGAAGCTGATCTCCAACGAGCTGGTGTCGCGGATGAAGCCGGGAGCGGTGCTCGTCGACATCGCGATCGACCAGGGTGGTTGCTTCGAGGACTCGCACCCGACCACGCACGCGGACCCGACGTTCGCGGTCCACGACACGGTCTTCTACTGCGTCGCGAACATGCCCGGCGCCGTCGCGCACACGTCCACGTACGCGCTGACCAACGTCACGCTGCCGTATGCCGTGGCGCTGGCGAACAAGGGCTGGCGGCAGGCGCTGCGCGACGACGACGCGCTGGCGCTCGGCCTCAACACGCACGCCGGGCAGCTCACCTGCCCGCCGGTCGGCGAGGCGCTCGGATGCTCAGAGCCTGCACCATCGCCGAGGTGCTGAGCTGATCAAGTCGGATGTGCCGCGGACCGCTACCTCGCCGCAGGTGGCGGTCCGCGGCTATCTCGACCACCTGAGGGTGGAGCGCGGCCTGTCCGTCAACACGCTCACCTCTTATCGCAGGGACCTGAGTCGCTATGTCGACTACCTGGCTGCGCAGCAGGTCGACGCGATCGACGACGTGACCGAGGGTCACGTCAGCACCTTCCTGGCAGCGCTCCGCGAGGGCGACGAGTCGCACCCACCGCTGGCGGCGAGCTCGGCGGCCCGGGCGCTGGTCGCCGTTCGTGGCTTTCATCGTTTCTTGGCACTGGAGGGGACGGCCGCAGGCAACCCGGCCGGTGGGGTTCGCCCGCCTGCTCCGCCGCGCCGACTGCCGAAGGCGATCTCGGTCGACGAGGTCAGCAGGTTGCTGGAGGCATCAGGCTTCGACGACACGGTGATCGCGAAGCGCGACCGGGCGCTGCTCGAGCTTCTCTACGGCACCGGCGCCCGGATCTCCGAGCTGGTCGGGCTCGACATCGACGGGCTCCAGGTCGACTCGGGTGTCGTCCGGCTGCACGGCAAGGGCGGCAAGGAGCGCCTCGTCCCGATGGGCACCTACGCCCGGTCTGCGCTGCACGCGTATCTGGTCCGGTCGCGGCCGGTGCTGCTGGCGGCGGGGTCCGGTACGCCGGCGGTCTTCCTCAATCACCGCGGGGGGCGGCTGTCCCGGCAGAGTGCATGGGCGGTGCTGCGGGCGGCCGCGGAGAAGGCCGGCCTGCCGGGCGACATCTCTCCGCACACCCTGCGCCACTCCTTCGCCACCCACCTGCTGGACGGCGGGGCTGACGTCCGAGTGGTGCAGGAGCTACTGGGGCATGCGTCGGTGACCACGACGCAGATCTACACATTGGTGACTGTGGACCGGCTGCGAGAGGTGTACGCCGCCGCCCACCCGCGCGCGCTGGGCTAAGCGCACTTCTGGTTGGGCGGCACCCTGTTTCGCCGTGGCCTGCGCGCCGTAGGGCATGCGCAGCGGGTGAGATTGAGGGTCTTTGGGTTGGTCTGCGCCTGTTGCCTTGCCCCAAGGCATCCCCACGCCCTAGGGTCTCGACTCGTCGGCATGACGTTTCACCGATGAGTCGTGACATGGCCTGATCGCTAGGGAGGCACAACGCCTTATGGCTAAGTCGACAAAAGTGCCGGCGGGTGGAAAGGCCGATTCTGGGGGTGGGCGCTGGGCGCGCTCACCGGAGTCCGAGTCGGACAGCGACGCGTCGGGGACAGACGCCGCTGGGCTAGACGCCGCAGGTCGGCCGATGCCCGTCCTGAAGGACCCCGTGCCGCTTGAGCGGCACGGCCCGGCCCGTGTCATCGCCATGTGCAACCAGAAGGGTGGCGTTGGCAAGACGACGAGCACGATCAACCTGGGTGCGGCGATGGCCGAGTGGGGGCGTCGCGTCCTGCTGGTCGACTTCGACCCGCAGGGGGCGTTGGCGGTTGGCCTCGGCATCAAGCCGCACGAGCTGGACCGCAGCGTCTACAACGTCATGATGGATCCCTCGGCGACCGTCGACGACTGTCTGCTGAAGACCAACGTGCCAGGTATGGACCTGCTCCCCAGCAACATCGACTTGTCCGCTGCGGAAGTACAGCTCGTCACCGAGGTGGCGCGGGAGCAGGTGCTCGCGCGGGCGCTGGACTCGGTGAGGGACGACTACGACGTCATCCTGATCGACTGTCAACCCTCACTCGGGTTGCTCACCGTCAATGCGCTCACGGCTGCCCATAGCGTGATCATCCCTCTGGAATGTGAGTACTTCGCACTTCGAGGTGTAGCGCTCCTCATGACTTCCATTGAAAAAGTGCGGATGAGGCTTAACCCTCAACTGAAGATTGAGGGAATTTTGGCCACCATGTATGACCCGCGCACGCTCCACGGTCGGGAAGTTCTCGCTCGCGTGGTCGATGCCTTCGGCGACAGCGTCTTCCACACCGTGATCAATCGGACCGTTCGCTTTCCCGAAACCACGGTCGTCGGGGAGCCGATCACGACCTACGCGTCGTCCTCACTCGGCGCGCGGGCCTATCGAAACCTTGCCAAGGAGGTGCTGGCCTCATGAGCCGGCGTGCGAGTCTTCCCGGAGCTGACGAGCTGTTCCGCGCCACGGCGGCGCCGGCGGAGCAGGAGGTGCGGGAGGAGGTGGCGCCGCCAGCACGCCCCGCGCCCGTGCAGTCAGAACCCGCACGGCCCGTCCCGGCTCGGGGTCGTGGTCCCGCGTCTGCGCCCGCGCCGGTCGTCGCGTTGGCGGCCCCCGCGGCGATCGAGGACGCCGGTCAGGAGCAGGAATGGGGCGAAGCGGACGTGCCTCGCAGCCGTCCGACCCGGCTGCGCGCCACGACGACTGACCGGCGACCGACCGGCCGTGAGCGTCACGACGAGAAGATCACGGTCTACGTCTCCGCCGAGGAACTCATCGACCTGGAGCATGCGCGGCTGGCGCTGCGACGTGAGCACGGCCTCGCGATCGACCGTGGCCGGATCGTGCGTGAAGCACTGGCCGTCGTGCTCGCGGACCTCGAAGCGAAGGGCGAATCCAGCATCCTCGTCCGCCGTCTACGCGGTCGTTGACCGTCGGTGCTCTTTGCACTCAGCCACCCGGGGGCACTGGTCCTGCTGGTGGTCTGCTTCGTCGTCGTCCTGGTCGTTCGTTCGTGGGCCCAACGCGCTGCGGTGAGCGTGATCTCCGGCCGGCCGCGATGGGCGCGTCGAAACGATAAGTCGATGAAGACATTCATCGATCCGCATGGTGCGGTGGTCGCCCTGCTCGCAGGCATCGGCTGGGGTACACCGGCTCCAAGCAATGGATCTGTGGCAGGGGATGGCTCCAGGTACTCCCGCAGGGGAGCAGGTGCGACAAGGGCCAGGCAGAGTGCGATCCTGCTCGCCGGCCCCGCGGCCAACCTTGCGCTCGCAGGTGTCGCCCTGCTGGCTTTTCGGCTGGTCGGTGGCCCTGCGGCGCTACTTCGGGTCGTGACCGTGCCCGATGTGGTCCACGGTTCGGTCACTGGCCTCGCGGTCGGCCCGTTAGCCCTGTTGTTCTTGGGAGTGGTCAGCCTGTCGACCGCCTTGCTGGCACTCGTTCCGATCCCACCGCTCGACGGCGGCCGGCTGTTGTTCCTGCTCGGCGGTTCGAACCCGAGGTTGCGGCGCGCCGAGTACCAGCTGAGCGACCACAACTGGGGGACCGTCATCGTGCTGGTCTTGCTCCTGGTGCCACTTGCCGGTCAGGACGGGCTGCTCGTCGTTGGTGTCGATGCCGTTGCCCGGCCGCTTCTGTCTTTGGCTGCCGGGTAGCCGAATCGATATGCCGACAAAGCGAGACTCTGCCCTTCAGCGTGAGTCCAGGTACGGTTCGGCGGTGACTGATGTGATCGCCGCTGACGCCCCAGCCGGGCCGGCACCTGGCTTCGAGGTGCACCTCGACAACTTCGAGGGTCCGTTCGACCTGCTGCTCGGTCTCATCGGCAAGCACCAGCTGGACGTCACCGAGGTCGCCCTCTCCACAGTCACGGACGAATTCATCGCGTTCATCCGGGCGCTCGGCTCGAGCTGGGACCTGGGGCAGGCCACGGAGTTCCTGGTCGTCGCGGCGACACTGCTCGACCTGAAGGCGGCGCGGCTGTTGCCGTCGGCCGAGGTCGAGGACCAGGAGGATCTCGCGCTCCTGGAAGCGCGTGACCTGCTGTTCGCGAGGCTGCTGCAGTACCGGGCGTACAAGCAGGTCGGGGCGATCATCGAGCGGATGTTCCTCGAGGAGTCCCGGCGCCTGCCGCGGGACGTGGATCTGGAGCCGCGGTTCGCTGCGCTTCTGCCCTGAGGTGCTGATCGGGTTGGGCCCGTTCGAGTTCGCCGCCCTCGCAGCGCGCACGATGACGCCGAAGGCACCTCCCGTTGTGTCGCTGGATCACATCCATGCACCTACGGTGAGCGTCCGGGAGCAGGCCGGCATTCTGGTCGACCGGTTGCGCCGCAATCAGGTCGCGACGTTTCGCAGCCTCACCGCTGACTGCGGAGCCACGGTCGAGGTGGTCGCCCGGTTCCTCGCGCTCCTCGAGCTGTTCCGCGAAGGTGTGGTTCATTTCGAGCAGGTGTCTCCGCTTGGTGAGCTGTACGTACGCTGGTCAGGTTCGGATGAGGACGAGCAGGCCCTGGGTGAAGGTGTGGGTGCCGAGTTCGACGAACAGGACGGTGGCACCGACGGTTCGACTCAGCGGGAGCCCGGTTCGGCGCTGCCCTCGATCGGCCAGGACGGATGAGCCAGTTGTCCGCTCCCGGCGGGCACGCGAAGCCGCACGATGCCACACCACTCGAGGAAGGGCCCAGGACGATGCTCCAGAGCGACGCAGACGCCCTACGCGTCCATGATGATGGAGCGGGTGCGAAGGAACTAGGCGGGCCTGACATAACAGAGCCATCAGAGGCATCTGACGAGTCATTCGCGGACGCTGCGGAGGTCCAGCCGCCAGAGGTCGAGTTGCCGTTGCGTCCTCTCCTCGAGGCCGTCCTCCTCGTCGTGGACGAACCGGCGACCGAGGTCGCGCTCGCCCAGGTGCTGGAGCGCCCGCAACAGGACGTCTCCGCGGCGCTCGTCGCGCTGGCCGCGGAGTACGACGGTGACAGCCGCGGTTTCGAGCTGCGCAAGGTGGCCGGCGGCTGGCGGCTGTACACCCGGCCCGAGTTCGCACCCTTCGTCGAACGCTTCTTGCTCGACGGGCAGCAGGCGCGCCTGACTCAAGCCGCTCTGGAGACGCTGAGCGTCGTGGCGTACCGGCAGCCGGTGAGCAGGATGCGGGTCTCCGCCGTGCGCGGAGTTAACGTTGATGGCGTCATGCGCACCCTGGTTTCTCGCGGACTGGTCGCTGAGGCTGGAACCGAACCGGAGTCGGGGGCGATCCTTTACCGCACGACCGATCTCTTCCTGGAGCGCCTCGGTCTGAACACGCTCGACGACCTGCCCGATTTGGCGCAGTTCTTGCCAGAGATAGAGACAATTGAAGGGCTAATCGACAATGCCTCAACGTGAGGTTGAGCCGAAAGTCGGCGACACGTACAACAATGGTGTGCGCCTGCAGCGAGTGCTAGCCGAAGCAGGAGTGGGTAGCCGGCGGGCGTGCGAGCAGTTGATCGACGCCGGACGGGTGGAGGTCGACGGCAAGGTGATCGTCGTCCAGGGCGTCCGGGTGGACCCGGCGCGTGCGGTGATCAGGGTTGACGGCATGCGGGTGATGGCCAGTGTCGACAAGACGTATCTGGCCCTCAACAAGCCACGGGGCATGGTCAGCACCATGTCTGACCCACAGGGCCGCCCATCGCTCGGCGACCTGGTGCGTGGACGCTCAGACCGGTTGTTCCACGTCGGCCGCCTGGATGCCGAGAGCGAAGGCCTGATCTTCCTCACGAACGACGGTGACCTGGCGCATCGGCTCTCGCACCCTTCCCACGGTGTCCAGAAGACGTATGTGGCAGAGGTACTCGGTCCGATCGCTCGCGACGTCGGACGCCAGCTCCGTGCGGGTGTCACGCTCGAGGACGGTCCGGTGGTGGTCGACGGCTTCCGCGTCGTCGGCCGGTCTGCGAACCGGGTGATGGTGGAGCTCGTCCTGCACGAAGGCCGGAACCACGTGGTGCGTCGGTTGATGGACGAGGTGGGCCACCCGGTGCTCCGTCTGGTGAGGACCTCCATCGGCCCCATCCGGCTCGGCGACCTGCGGCCCGGCAAGATCCGGCGTCTGACCGCGGAAGAGGTCGGCAAGCTGCACGACGCGGCGGGCGTCTGACTCTCGGCAGTTCTCCCGACCCCGCTCCTCGTAGTTGCGCCCCGGCGCTGTCTGGCTGACGGCGCCGGGGCTTTCGCGTCCTAGGCGCTACCGGTAGTTCGCCCCCACGTGGTCATGGTGCGGTTCCGCTCGCACGCACGTGGCGGCTCGTCTACCACTCCCATGGCCGCATGTGGCCCCTGCGCCGTTGGTTGCATCTCTGCTGCCCGGAGCTGTCGCTGGCCGACGTGCACCGGTTGTGCCTGCTTGCCCAGTCGTGCAGGCGATCGGTCTGGCTTCTTGTGCACCTCTCGACGAACAGCCATCGCGATACATCTGGTTACCAATATGTCGACGTACCGCTATAGAGAGAGCACGACAAGGAGATGCATTGCCTTGACTGCTCCGACGGCTTGGTCCACGGCTGTCCCAGTCGGTGGCTACATCGCTGCCGTCCGTAGGACTGCGATCGATGTTTGTGCAGGTCAGAGTGATTCCGCAACGACAAGACAGTAAACCGATGAGTCGACATTCGCATGGATAGTCCGGTACTCGCTCACGGACCAGCCATCTCGATATGTCGATGTAGCCGGATACCGACACACTGATTCAGCGATGACACGCTACGACGACACGTCGCCGTAGCTGCATCTCGAGGAGTCGTTGTGTCGGTAGGGTGATCTGCGGACCTGGAGATGTCACGACTTGGGGACGTCGCTACTTGGGAACTTCGCGACTTAGGAACGAAGCCACCAAGCAGCCGCGATCAACCGGCTTCACGATGAGGCGTGGGAAGGGGTAGCGAGTTGATAGCTCGACGGTGGTCGAGCGCGGGTACATCCACCTGCGCCGTCAAACCTGCCCACGGAACCGCTGCCTGTGACAGCCACGTGGTGGGCAGCCGGCGAACAGTCGGCCTGGAACCGGCCGCCCGGACGGATGCCAATGCCAGGTGCGCAGCGGGTGGGATCGTTACCGGCGGCCCGTTCAGGCCCTCCGACACCGTCAGCCCCGTCAGCGCCCCAAGGCCCATGAGCACCACCGCGTCGCCCCGAACGGTTCGGCGGCTGGCCGCCGAGTGTGCCCTTGTCCCGCGACGATCTGCGAGCACCGCTGCCACAACCACCAGTGCTAGCGCCATCGCCGTGACCAGTGGTGCAAGCGGTGCTGCCGAGACCAGTGGTACCGGTGGCAGCGGTGAGCGCGCCAGCGTCGGCACCCGTGGCGTCGGCGCCCGTGGTGCCAGGACCAGCACGGAACCGATCATGGCGGACAGCGGATGAACGCGCACTCCAGCGAGCAGTTGTCCCAGCTGCCCGGTGCGGCATCAGGACCAGCTCGGGTGCCGGTTGGACCAGCTGCCGCCGCCCAGATGGCCGCGGCCAAGGGGAGCAAGGAACCGGCACGCCTGCGGAGTGTGGTCATCGTTGGCACTGGGCTCATCGGCACGTCGATCGGGCTGGCACTGCGTGGCAGCGGTGTCGATGTGGCCCTGGACGACGTCGACTTCACGAGAGTCGAGCTGGCGTCCTCGCTGGGCGCGGGACGCGCTCGGCAACCGGGGGAGCGGTTCGACATCGCCGTTGCGGCGGTTCCCCCCGAAGGCGTCGCAAATGTGCTCATGCGCGCATTTGCTCTTGACCTGGCCCGGACATATACGGATGTCAGCGGCGTCAAGGCTGGACCTCTACGCGAAGTTGAATCACTGGGCATGGATATGTCCAGAATGGTTGGCGGGCATCCGATGGCGGGCAGGGAGCGATCTGGCCCCGCTGCTGCGCGCAGCGACCTGTTTCTGGGGCGGCCATGGGTCGTGGTGCCGTTGCCCGGATCGGCGCCCGACGCGGTCGAGTCGGTCCGGCTCCTCGCCCAGGCCTGCGGTGGGGTCGTCATCGAGATGGGAGCGGACGAGCATGACCAGGCGGCCGCGCTCATGTCCCACCTTGGGCACCTCGTGTCCACCCTCCTGGCAGCGCAGCTCCAAGGCGCGGACCAGAGCAGCGTCGATCTGGCCGGGCCCGGCGTACGCGACATGACCCGACTCGCGGCGGGCGATCCCGCGTTGTGGACCGAGCTCCTCAGCGCCAACGCCGAGCACGTGGCGGCTGCTCTACGCGGCTTCGGACGGGACCTCGACGCCACGGTGACCGCCCTGGACCAGGTGAGGGCGGGCAGCCAGGCGGGGCGGGCAGCGCTGACCGACCTGTTGGTGGCAGGCGTGCAGGGGCGTGCACGGCTGCCTGGAAAGCACGGCCGGCAACCAGTCGGATGGGCCACGGTGGCGGTGGTCATCCCCGACTCCCCTGGCGAGCTCGCTCGCCTGCTGCACGCAGCAGGCGAGGCGGAGATCAACGTGGAGGACGTTGCGCTCGACCACGAGCCAGGTCGGATGGTGGGCCTAGCTGAGCTCTCGGTGAGCGCTGAAGTTGCTGAGACCCTGGTCGCGACCCTGCGGTCCCAAGGCTGGTCCGCGCACCTGTAGCCGGTTCGCACGCTTGAAGGGGTCCGGCCTGCGAGGCCCATCCCACGCACTCGTCGGCGCCAGAGATGGTTGGTGGGCGGTAGCCTTCAGGGGGCTCGCGCGCACCGCGGCACCTCGGCCACACCTGGCCATCAGCCCACAGCCCCGCCCGCCGCCGCGGCGGGTGGCGAGCCAGCTGCCCCCCGACGACCCTCTGGAGCATTGTGAGTCCCGAGCCCCGCTCCGCCGAAATCGGCCTCGACGACCTCGTGGTGGCCGTCGACGGGCCTTCGGGTACGGGCAAGTCGACCGTTTCCCGGCAGGTGGCCGAACGCCTCGGCCTGCGGTACCTGGACACGGGCGCGATGTACCGGGCGCTGACCTGGTGGGTGCTCAAGCAAGGTGTCGACCCCGGCGACGTCGATCGTGTTGCCGTACTCGCTGGGTCGGTGCCCCTGGAGATCGGCACCGACCCCACGACGCCTGACGTCACGGTGGGCGACATCGACGTCGCGGTGGCCATCCGCGGGCCGGAGGTGACGGCAGCGGTCAGCGCCGTCAGCTCCGGCCCGGTCGCCCGGCAGCTGATGGTGGACCGCCAGCGTGCGTTGATCGGGCGCGGCGGCATCGTCGTGGAGGGCCGCGACATCGGCACCGTTGTTGTGCCCGACGCGGCAGTGAAGATCTTCTTGACTGCCGCGCCGGAGGTCCGGGCGCTACGTCGCGCGAACCAGGACGTCGCCGGTGCTGCAGGCACGGTGTCATCGGCGGTGCTCGACCGCACGCGCGCCGACCTCGACCGTCGGGACGACTTCGACTCGAGCCGCAAGGCATCTCCGCTAGTGCAGGCGCCGGACGCGCTTGCGCTGGACACCTCTTCCATGGCCCTCGACGACGTCGTCGCCGCGGTGCTTCAACTTGTCAAGGAGCGCACGTGAGCGACGACCTGACCCGCTGGGTAGCCGAAGAGGCCGACGCGGCCATGGCCGCGGAGGTCATCGACGAGACCGACCTCGACCTGGGTCCGACACCCGGTCCTGGCGGTCGTCGGCCGGCCCAACGTCGGCAAGTCGACATTGGTCAACCGGATCCTGGGTCGTCGCGAGGCCGTCGTCGAGGACGTGCCAGGCGTGACCCGCGACCGGGTGGCCTACGACGCCACCTGGCGCGGTCGGCGGTTCACCGTGGTCGACACCGGGGGCTGGGAGCCGGACGCGACGGGGCTGCGGCACGGGTGGCCGGCCAGGCGGAGATGGCCGCGGCGGCCGCCGACGCCGTCCTGCTCGTCGTCGACGCCACGGTGGGCGCGACCGACACCGACGAGGCCGTCGTCAAGGTGCTGCGCCGCTCAGGCAAGCCGGTCGTCCTCGCGGCCAACAAGGTCGACGACACCCGCGGGGAGTCCGACGCGGCTGGGCTGTGGTCGCTCGGCCTTGGCCAGCCCTTCCCGGTCAGCGCCCTGCACGGGCGCGGCAGCGGTGACCTGCTCGACGCAATCTTGGATGCGCTGCCCGAGGCGCCCAGCCGAGCGTTCGGCGACACCGGGCGGCCCGCGCCGGGTGGCGCTGCTGGGCAAGCCGAACGTCGGCAAGTCCGTCGCTGCTCAACCGGCTCACCGGCGAGGAGCGGTCGGTCGTGGACAGCGTCGCCGGAACGACACGCGACCCGGTCGACTCGCTCGTCGAGCTCGCTGGGACGACATGGCGCTTTGTCGATACAGCGGGAATTCGCCGCCGGGTGCGCGAGGCGTCAGGCGCCGAGTACTACTCGAGCCTGCGGACGACGAGCGCGCTGGAGGCGGCCGAGGTGGCCGTCGTGCTCATCGACTCCAGCGAGCCGCTGACCGAGCAGGACCTGCGGATCATCTCGATGGTCGAGGAGTCCGGGCGCGCGCTGGTCCTGGCCTTCAACAAGTGGGACCTCATCGACGAGGACCGGCGCACGATGCTCGACCGGGAGATCGACCGCGAGCTGGCGCGGGTGCGCCTGGGCGCCGCGGGTCAACGTCTCGGCGAAGACCGGCCGCGCCGTCGACCGGCTCGCGCCCGCCCTCGAGCTGGCCCTGGACGGCTGGGAGCGGCGGGTGCCGACCGCGCGGCTCAACGCGTGGCTCGCCCAGGTCGTCGGGGCGACGCCGCCGCCGGTGCGCGGCGGCAAGCAGCCGAAGATCCTCTTCGCCACCCAGGCGCGACCATGCCCGCCGCGGTTCGTGTTCTTCGCGACCGGCTTCCTCGAGGCCGGGCTACCGCCGGTTCCTCGAGCGCCGGCTGCGCGAGGACTTCGGCTTCCCCGGGACGCCGGTCGAGATCGCGTGCAGGTGCGCGAGCGCGAGCCGAAGAAGGCCCGTTAGCCCCGCGCACGCGGCATCGCGCATGTTGCCGGTGGCGCGGCCAGTCGTCGCGCCGGTGAGGTAAAGTCTGCGTGCCTGGTCCGACCAGGCACCGGGACGTGGCGCAGCTTGGTAGCGCACTTGACTGGGGGTCAAGGGGTCGCAGGTTCAAATCCTGTCGTCCCGACCGCGTAAGTGGTCACCGGTAGACGCACGGGTAGCCGTTCGCCGCGAGCGGCTACCCCGCCCGTGGCGACGACGGGAGGGCGCGTGCACGACCAGCTGGACCGTCTCCGGACGGATCGTGACGGTGCCCAACGCGCTCAGCTTCGCGCGGCTGCTCGGCGTCCCGGTCTTCCTCTGGCTGGTCCTCGGCCCGCACGCCGACGGCTGGGCGCATCGCTGGTGCTGGCGCTCAGCGGCGTCACCGACTAGCTCGACGGCAAGCTCGCCCGGCGCTGGAACCAGACCAGCCGGCTCGGCCAGCTGCTCGACCCGCGCGCCGACCGGCTCTACATCGTCGCGACCCTGGTCGCGCTGACCATCCGCGACATCATCCCGTGGTGGCTGGCCGCGGTCCTCGTCGCGCCGCGACGTCCTGCTCGCCTTCACGCTGCCGGTGCTGCGCCGGCACGGCTACGGCCCGCTGCCGGTGCACTACCTCGGCAAGGCCGCGACGTTCAACCTGCTGTACGCCTTCCCGCTGCTGCTGCTCGGCGACGGCACCGGCTGGCTGCACACCACGGCGCGCGATCATCGGCTGGGCGTTCGCGATCTGGGGGACGGCTCTGTACTGGTGGGCCGGGCGTGCTCTACGTCGTGCAGGTGCGCAGGTAGCTCGATCCGATCCACCGCGACCGACCGGACCCGGTGGGTCGGCTGGACCCGCACAGTCGCCCGACCCCACGCAGCCACCGACCGGGACTGGCGATGACGCGAGAAGGGCGTGGCGTGACGTCGGCATGAAGGCCGTCGTGATGGCCGGCGGCGAGGGCACCCGCCTGCGCCCGATGACCGCGAACCAGCCCAAGCCGCTGCTGCCCGTGGTCAACCGGCCGATCATGGAGCACGTGCTGCGGCTGCTGCGCCGGCACGGCTTCACCGACACCGTCGTCACCGTGCAGTTCCTCGCCTCGCTGGTGCGCAACTACTTCGGCGACGGCGACGAGCTCGGCATGAACCTGCAGTACGCCACCGAGGAGACGCCGCTCGGCACCGCCGGCAGCGTCAAGAACGCCGAGGACGCGCTGCGCGACAGCCGTTCCTCGTCATCTCCGGCGACGCGCTCACCGACATCGACCTCACCGACATGGTCGCGCTTCCACGCAGAGCAACGGCGCGCTGGTCACGGTCGCGCTCAAGCGGGTGCCCGAACCCGCTGGAGTTCGGCATCATCATCGTCGACGACGACGGCCGGATCGAGCGGTTCCTCGAGAAGCCGACCTGGGGCCAGGTCTTCTCCGACACCGTCAACACCGGCATCTACATCATGGAGCCGGAGGTCTTCGACCACGTCGCGACCGGGCGAGTCGGTCGACTGGTCGAGCGACGTCTTCCCGCAGCTGCTGGAGATGGGCGCGCCGGTCTACGGCTACGTCGCCGACGGCGTACTGGGAGGACGTCGGCACCCACGAGAGCTATCAGCAGGCGCAGGCCGACGTGCTCAACCGTCAAGTCGACGTCGACATCGACGGCTTCGAGATGTCAGCCCGGGCGTCTGGGTCGGCGAGGGCGCCGAGGTCGACCCGGACGCGATCCTCAAGGGCCCGCTGTACATCGGCGACTACGCCAAGGTCGAGGCCGGCGCCGAGCTGCGCGAGTACACCGTGCTCGGCAGCAACGTCGTCGTGAAGAGCGGCGCGTTCCTGCACCGGGCCGTCGTGCACGACAACGTCTTCATCGGTCCGCACGCCAACCTGCGCGGCTGCGTCATCGGCAAGAACACCGACATCATGCGCGCCGCCCGGGTCGAGGAAGGCGCCGTCGATCGGCGACGAGTGCGTCGTCGAGGAGGAGGCGTTCATCTCGGCCGGGGTGAAGGTCTACCCGTTCAAGACGATCGAGGCCGGCGCGGTCGTCAACACGAGCGTCATCTGGGAGTCGCGCGGCCAGCGCACCCTGTTCGGCCCGCGCGGCGTCTCCGGCCTGGTCAACGTCGAGATCACGCCCGAGCTGGTCGTCCGGCTCGCCAGCGCCTACGCGACGACCCTGAAGAAGGGCGACACCGTCACGACCGCGCGCGACGTGTCGCGTGCCGCCCGTGCGCTGAAGCGAGCGGTGATCAGCGCGCTCACGGCCAGCGCGATCAACGTGCGCGACCTCGAGGTGACGCCGAGCGCCGGTGACCCGGTTCGAGACCGCGCGCGGCCGACGCCGTCGGCGGCGTCATGATCCGGACCACGCCGGGCGACCCGCAGAGCGTCGACATCGTCTTCCTCGACGAGCGCGGCGCCGACCTGTCGCAGGCGGCCCAGCGCAAGCTCGAGCGCATCTTCTACCGCCAGGAGTTCCGGCGCGCGTTCCCCGGCGAGATCGCCGACCTGTCGTTCCCGCCGCGCACGATCGAGGACTACGCGCAGGAGCTGCTGCGCTGCGTCGACACCGACGGGCATCCGCGAGGCCGGGCTGAAGGTCGTCGTCGACACCGCGGGCGGCGCGGCCGCGCTGGTGCTGCCGACGCTTGCTCGGCCGGCTCGGCGTCGACGTGCTCACCGTCAACAACCGCCTCGACGAGTCGTCGCCGACCGAGACGCTCGCCGAGCACAGCGCGCTGCCCTCGAGCGGCTCGGCGAGCTGGTCGCCTCGTCCCGGGCGGCGTTCGGCGTGCGGTTCGACCCGGTGGGGGAGCGGATCGTCGCTCGTCGACGAGCGCGGCGTCATCGTCGACGACGACCGCGCGCTGCTGGTGTTCCTGGACCTCGTCGCCGCCGAGCGCCACAGCGGCCAGATCGCGCTGCCGGTGACCACGACGCGGGTCGCCGAGCAGGTCGCCCGGTTCCACGGCGTCGACATCCACTGGACCCCGACCTCGCCCGACGAGCTGACCAGGGCGGCCGAGGCCCCGGACGTGATCTTCGCCGGCGACGGCCGCGGCGGCTTCGTCGTCCCGGAGTTCGCCCCGGCGATCGACGGGATCGCCGCGTTCGTCCGCCTGCCGGGCTGGTCGCCCGCACGAAGCTGACGCTCAGCCAGATCGACGCGCGCATCCCGCAGGCGCTACGTGCTTCGCCGGTCCGTGCCGACGCCGTGGGCCGCCAAGGGCATGGTCATGCGGGCGGTGGTCGAGGCCGCGGGCGACCGCGTGGTCGACACCACCGACGGGGTGCGCGTCGTCGAGGCCGACGGGCGGTGGGCGCTGGTGCTGCCCGACCCGGCGGAGGCGGTCACCCACCTGTGGGCGGAAGGTCCCGACCTGTCCGGCGCGACCGCGCTGCTCGAGGAATGGCGGGGGACCGTCGAGTCTGTGGGCGGATAGTGGTGCCGGGCCGCGCGCTTGCAACAATGCATTGATGCCATCGCCCCCTGCCACCGACGTCGAGCACGGCCCCGACGGTCGACGCCTCGACGCGTCGATGTCGCTGCTCGTCGACCTGATGACGAACGCCCTCGATGGCGGCTACGCCGATGCCGCGCAGCGCAAGGCGGCGCGGGCGAGCGAGGGACGCGGTACGGCCGACGCGCCCCGCAGGTCGGTGCCACCGCTGCTGCGATCCACCTCGCTCATGGTCGTCCTCGTTCTGGCTGGGGTCCTGCTGGCCACCGCCGGAGTCCAGGCGCGCAGCCGTGCTCCCAGCGCGGCGCAAGCGCGGACCGCGCTCATCCAGCAGGTGAACGCCCGGTCGACCGCGCTGGACGAGCAACAGCGAAGGCTCGCCGAGCTCGAGCAGACCACCATGGAGCGGCGGGACTCCGCGCTGAAGGCCACCTCGACGGGTCAGGTGGCGAGCCGCCAGCTGGCGAACCTCGAGGAGGCGGTCGGCGCGATGGCGATGAGCGGTCCGGCGTGCGGGTGACGCTGGACAACGCGAAGCCGTCCGCCGACGGGGCTGCGCCCGCCGATGACCTGGGCGCCATCTTCGACCGGGACATCCAGGCCGTCGTCAACGCCTTGTGGGCAACCGGCGCGGAGGCGATCGCGGTCAACGGCCAGCGGCTCACCGTGCAGACGGCGATCCGGTCGGCGGGCGCCGCCATCCTGGTCGACTTCCGGCCGCTGTCGCCGCCCTACGTCATCGAGGCGATCGGCAACGCCCAGACGGTGGAGACCCGGTTCAACGACAGCACCACGGGTCGGCTGTACCGTGCGTGGCGTTCGACCTACGGCATCAAGTTCACTGTGTCGAGCCACAAGAGCCTCGACCTCCCGGCCTCGTCCCGACTATCCGTCCGCTACGCCCAACCTCTGGACTCCCCGTGATCGCAGCCCTCGCCCTCGCCGTCGGCATCCTGTTCGGCATCTTCGTCCAGCCCAGCGTGCCCGGGGCCCTGCAGCCCTACCTGCCGATCGCGGTCGTCGCGGCGCTCGACGCGGTCTTCGGCGGTGTCCGGGCCCTGCTCGACGGCATCTTCGACGACAAGGTGTTCGTCGTCTCGTTCGTGGCGAACGTGCTCGTCGCGGCCCTCATCGTCTTCCTCGGCGACCAGCTCGGGGTGGGCAGCCAGCTGTCGACCGGCGTCGTCGTCGTCCTCGGTATCCGGATCTTCTCCAACGCGGCCGCGATCCGTCGACGGATCTTCCACGCATGAGCGCACCCACACCCCCGGACCCGACCGAGCCCAAGGCGCCCGCCTCTGAGGGCCAGACGCCGGACGATGCCAGCCGACCCACCGGGCACGAGCGGCTGATGGCCGCATTGCGTCCACGTGCGAGCCGGGCGCAGGTCATCGTCGCGGTGCTGTGCGCCCTGCTCGGCTTCGCGCTCGTCGCGCAGGTGCGCAGCCAGCGGGACGACGGTCTGACCCACGCCCGGCAGAGCGACCTGGTCGGCATCCTCGACACGCTCAACCAGCGCTCGATCCGGCTGGCGGACGAGATCCGGCAGCAGGAAGAGACCCTCGCCAACCTGACCAACGGCGCCGACCGGACGCAGACGGCGCTGGAAGACGCGCAACTGCGCGCCAGGACGCTCGGGATCCTCGCCGGGACCGCTCCGGCGACCGGTACCGGCATCGTGCTGCGAATCGACGACCCCTCCCACAACGTGACCGCCGACATCGTGCTCGACGTCATCGAGGAGCTGCGGGACGCCGGCGCCGAGGCGGTGCAGATCAGCGGGGTGGCCGGCACCGACGTGCGCCTGGTGGCGAGCAGCTACGTCGTCGACACCGACGGTGGCATCGACGTCGACGGCGTCCAGCTGAAGGCGCCGTATCTGATCACCGTCATCGGCGACCCGCACACGCTCGCCGCCGCGATGGGCATCCCCGGCGGTGTGCTCGAGACGCTGCGGAGCAAGGATGCCGCCGGTACGGTTGATCAGCAGCTCGTCAGTCACGATCAGTGCGTTGCGGGCGCTGTCCAGCCCTCAGTACGCTCGGCCGGCGCCGCAAGCCAGCGGATCCGACGGTAAGTAAGGGCCGGATCAAACCGCCGCCAGTTCGCCCATACCGTGTGACGTCCCCTAAGGAGTGAGACCCGTGAGCCCCGAGGACCTGAAGTACACCGCCGAGCACGAGTGGGTGCGTCCGACCGCTGACGGCGCCGCGGTGCGCGTCGGCATCACCGACTACGCGCAGGAGGCGCTCGGCGACATCGTCTTCGTCACCCTGCCCGACCTGGGCGCCGAGGTCACCCCGGGGACGCCCTGCGGCGAGGTCGAGTCGACCAAGAGCGTGTCGGACATCTACGCCCCGCTGGCCGGCGAGGTCACTGCGCGGAACGAGGACCTGACGCTCGCCCCGAGCTGGTCAACACCGACCCGTACGGCGACGGCTGGATGTTCGAGATGCGGCCGACGGACCCGGCAGCGCTGGACGGCCTGCTCGACGCATCGGCCTACGAGGCGACCATCGGCTAGCAGGTTCGGCCGGCCTCCAGCCTGGTGATCAGGTTGGAGGTTCGGCCAGTTGACCGCAGCGTCGCGGCCGCATAGGTTTCCAGGACCGTCAACCTCAACTTCACGGTGCTGGTGAGCTGGGGTCGACCGCAGGGTCTGCCTGACCGTCCCACCGTCCCGATCCACGGAGGATGTCCGCCCGATGCCGACCGTCTTCTGCACGCGCTGCGGGCACGAGAACCCCGAGGACAGCCGGTACTGCGCGAGCTGCGGCGTCGCGCTGAGCCACGCCGGCCACGGGCACGCGCCGGAAGGGCCGACCGAGGTGACCTCGACGATCTCCATCTCGGGGATCGAGTCGCTGGACAGCGAGCACCTGGACACCGGTAACGACGACCTCGCCGACACGGCGGTCCGGGTCACCGTCGAGGCGCTGTCGCCGGCTCGGCGCTGCTCGTGGTCCAGCGCGGCCCCAACGCCGGCAGCCGGTTCCTGCTCGACGCGGACGTGACCACGGCGGGCCGACACCCGGAGAGCGACATCTTCCTCGACGACGTGACCGTGTCCCGCCGGCACGCCGAGTTCCGGCGCACAGACCGGCGGCTTCTCGGTGCGCGACGTCGGCAGCCTCAACGGCACCTACGTCAACCGGGAACGGATCGACGAGGCACCGCTGACAGGTGGCGACGAGGTGCAGATCGGCAAGTTCCGGCTGGTCTTCCTGACCGGCCCGCACGGCGCAGGTGCCGCCTCCGCTGATCTCGGCCACCAGGCACCCGCCGACCGTCCCAACGGCGGTCCCACCGACAGCGCCGGTCGGTGACGGCGGCGATGAGCGCCTCGTCGTTGCCGTCCCGGTCGTTCCTGAGCATCGGCGAGGTGCTCGCTCAGCTGCGCCCCGACTTCCCCGACGTCACGATCTCCAAGATCCGGTTCCTCGAGTCCGAGGGCCTCGTCGAGCCCGAGCGCACCCCGTCGGGCTATCGCAAGTTCTCGCACGACGACGTCCAGCGGCTGCGCTACGTGCTGACCGCCCAGCGCGACCACTACCTGCCGCTGCGGGTGATCAAGGAGCACCTCGAGGCGCTCGACCGCGGTCTCGAGCCGCCGACCGAGGCCGGCGGCGGCCCGCGGGTGCCGCATGGCGCTCGTCGCGACCGACGGGCTGCCCGGCCCGGAGGCGTTCGGCCGGGACTCCGCCGAGGTGCGGCTGTCCCGCAAGGAGCTGCTCGAGGCCGCCGACCTCGACGAGGACGCGCTCGGCCCAGCTCGAGCAGTACGGCCTGGTCGCCGCGCGCCCGGGCGGCAAGCACTACGACGGCGACGTCGCTGGTGATCGCCCAGACGGTCGCCGAGATGGCGCGGTTCGGCATCGAGCCGCGGCACCTGCGGTCGTTCAAGGCCGCCGCCGACCGCGAGGTCGGGCTGGTCGAGCAGGTCGTGACGCCGCTGGTGCGGCAGCGCAACCCGGAGGCGCGGGCCCGGGCCGAGGAGGTCGTCCGCGAGCTCGCCGCCCTGTCGGTCCGGCTGCACGCCGCTTGGTGAAGGCCGGCCTCGGCGCGTCCGTCGGCCGCTGAGCCGCTAGCGCTGTCGACCGTCGAAGTGGACCTGAGCGGACAGCCGGCGCGGTGTACCGTGGACGCGACCGGGCAGTTGCCGGTGCGAACCCACAGGCGGTGACACGCAGTGAACGAGCTGCACGTCGTCGGCGTTCGGGTCGAGCTGCCGACGAATCAGCCGATCGTCCTGCTGCGGGAGGTCGAGGGCGAGCGCTACCTGCCGATCTGGATCGGTGCGGTCGAGGCCACCGCGATCGCGTTCGCCCAGCAGGGCGTCGTCCCGCCGCGACCGCTGACCCACGACCTGCTGCGCGACGTGCTCGCCGCGCTCGGGGCGACGCTTGCAGGCGGTGCGGATCACCGAGCTGCGCGACAACGTCTTCTACGCCGAGCTGGTCTTCGACGACGGGCGTCGAGGTCAGCGCCCGGCCGTCCGACGCGATCGCGCTCGCGCTGCGCACCGGCACGTCGATCTTCGGCGCCGAGGCGGTGCTCGAGGAGGCCGGCATCCGAGTTCGCCGACGAGCAGAAGCCGAGGACGAGGTCGAGAAGTTCCGCGAGTTCCTCGACACCATCTCGCCCGGAGGACTTCGAGGCCGGGCCGAGCCCGAGTTGACCTCGATGGCCCTGACCTCAGCCTCAACTAGAGGTTGAGAGTTGCGACACGCCGTGGAGGTGCGTTGACGTGCCCGCCGTCGACTGCCTACGGTAGCCACCGGAACACCGAGCGTGGTAGACTAGGCGAGGGAGACCTTCGTGGCGACCAACGGTGACGGTTCGGGAACCATCGCGGGCACGTCTGCGGAGGTGCCCGCCCCACGAGGTCGCTCACCACGCGGCGCGCCTGGCAGCAGGCGCAGCAGGGCACTGCTGTTCGCCGACGACCTGCCGGCCCTCGACGACGGACGTCGGCTACCGCGGGCCGACCGCCTGCTCCGCCGCCGGCATCACCTACCGCCAGCTCGACTACTGGGCCCGCACCGGCCTGGTCGAGCCGAGCGTCCGCCCGGCGGCCGGCTCCGGCACGCAGCGGCTCTACGGCTTCCGCGACATCCTGGTGCTCAAGGTCGTCAAGCGACTGCTCGACACCGGCGTCTCGCTGCAGAACATCCGCACCGCCGTCCAGCACCTGCGCGAGCGCGGCGTCGAGCGACCTCGCCCAGATCACCTTGATGAGCGACGGCGCCAGCGTCTACGAGTGCACCTCCGCCGACGAGGTCATCGACCTGGTCCAGGGCGGCCAGGGCGTGTTCGGCATCGCCGTCGGCCGGGTTGTGCGCGAGGTCGAGGGCTCGCTCGCCGCGCTGCCCAGCGAGCGACCCGAGGGCGAGCACGAGGCCGTCGCCGAGCCGATCCGCACCCGTCCGACGAGCTGGCGCACCGGCGCCGGTCCCGCAAGATCAGCTAGCACGCTCGGACACGCTGGCCGCGCCATCGGCTCGCGGTCTTGAGCGGGCCGCTGCGCTGATACCGTGGGCGGTGCCGACGACCCCGCGCGGGAGAGTTCTCACGCCGCCAGCGTGAGGCGCCGAAGGAGCAACCTCCCCGGAATCTCTCAGGCCCAGCGACCGCACGGACGAGGCAACTCTGGAAAGTACGCGGTCCTGCTGCGCGGGCTCGCGTCACCGACGGTGCAAACCCGGCCTGCAGCGGCCGGGTGAAGCTCTCAGGTCGCGATGACAGAGGGGGAGGCCACCACCCACCGTCTCCGGAGGCCCCTCATGCCCGTCCTACCGCACGCGCAGCCTTCGCCGTCCTCGCTCGTCGACCTCGAGCAGGCGCGCCCCTTCGCCGACCGGCACATCGGCCCCGACGCCGACGCGCAGGCCAAGATGCTCGCCGCCGTCGGCTACGGCTCCTCGACGAGCTGACCGCCGCCGCGGTGCCCGAGGTCGATCGCGGCCACCGAGGCGCTCGCGCTGCCCGCCGGCCGCCACCGAGGCCGAGGTGCTCGCCGAGCTGCGCGCGCTCGCCGGCCGCAACCAGGTGCTCACCTCGATGATCGGGCTCGGCTACCACGGCACGCACACGCCCGCCGGTCATCCTGCGCAACGTGCTGGAGAACCCGGGCTGGTACACCGCCTACACGCCGTACCAGCCGGAGATCTCCCAGGGCCGGCTCGAGGCGCTGCTCAACTTCCAGACCATGGTCTCCGACCTCACCGGCCTGCCGATCGCCAGCTCGAGCCTGCTCGACGAGGGCACCGCCGCCGCCGAGGCGATGACGCTGTGTCGCCGCAGCAGCAAGTCGACATCTCGCCAGTTCCTGGTCGACGCCGACACGCTGCCGCAGACGATCGCCGTGCTGCGGACCCGGGCCGAGCCGCTCGGGCATCGACGTGGTCGTGGCCGACCTGACGGACGGCCTTGGCCGACGGCGACGCGTTCGGCGTCCTCGTGCAGTACCCGGCAGCCTCCGGCGCGGTCCGCGACATCCGCCGCCTCGCCGAGGCCGCGCACGCAGCGGGGCACTGCTCGTCGCGGCCGCCGACCTGCTGGCGCTGACCCTGCTCACCCCGCCCGGCGAGCTCGGGCGCCGACGTCGCCGTCGGCTCGAGCCAGCGCTTCGGCGTGCCGATGGGCTTCGGCGGTCCGCACGCCGGCTTCATGGCCGTGCGCGCCGGCCTCGAGCGCTCGCTGCCCGGCCGCCTGGTCGGCGTGTCCGTCGACGCCGACGGCGCACCCGCCTACCGCCTCGCGCTGCAGACCCGCGAGCAGCACATCCGCCGCGAGAAGGCGACCAGCAACATCTGCACGGCGCAGGTGCTGCTCGCGGTGATGGCCGCGATGTACGCCGTCTACCACGGGCCGGACGGCCTGCGGGCGATCGCCCGACGCACGCACCGGTACGCGGCCATCCTGGCGGCGGGCCTGCGGGCGGCCGGCGTGACGGTCGTGCACGAGCACTTCTTCGACACCGTGCTCGCTCGGGTGCCCGGGCGGGCCGACGCGGTCGTGGCCGCGGCGCTGCGCGGCGGCATCAACCTGCGCCGGGTCGACGCCGACACCGTCGCGGTCACCTGCGACGAGACGACCACCCGGGCAGCACCTGCTCGGCGGTCTGGGCGGCGTTCGGCGCCGATGCGCCGGACATCGACGCCCTCGACGCCCAGGCGCCGGACGCCCTCCCGGCGGACCTGCTGCGCACGAGCGCGTTCCTCACCCACCCGGTGTTCCACGCGCACCGCTCCGAGACCGCGATGCTGCGCTACCTGCGGCGCCTGGCCGACAGGGACTACGCCCTCGACCGCGGGATGATCCCGCTCGGCTCGTGCACGATGAAGCTCAACGCCACCACCGAGATGGAAGCCATCACCTGGCCGGAGTTCGGCGCGATCCACCCGTTCGCGCCGCTCGAGCAGGCGGGCGGCTACACCGCGCTCATCGGCCAGCTCGAGCGCTGGCTCGTCGAGATCACCGGCTACGACGCCGTGTCGCTGCAGCCCAACGCCGGGTCGCAGGGCGAGCTGGCCGGCCTGCTGGCGATCCGCGCGTACCACCGCGCCGCTGGCGCGCTCGAGCGCGACGTCTGCCTCATCCCGTCCTCGGCGCACGGCACCAACGCCGCGAGCGCGGTCATGGCGGGCATGCGGGTCGTGGTCGTGGCGTGCGACGACGGCGGCAACGTCGACGTCGACGACCTGCACGCCAAGATCGAGCAGCACCGCGACCGGCTCGCCGCGATCATGGTCACCTACCCGTCGACGCACGGGGTGTTCGAGGAGACCATCGTCGAGATCTGCGCGGCCGTGCACGACGCCGGCGGCCAGGTCTACGTCGACGGGGCGAACCTCAACGCCCTCGTCGGTCTCGCCCGGCCAGGTCGGTTCGGCGCCGACGTCTCGCACCTCAACCTGCACAAGACGTTCTGCATCCCGCACGGCGGCGGCGGCCCGGGCGTCGGCCCGGTCGCGGTGCGGGCCCACCTCGCGCCGTACCTGCCGAACCACCCGCTGCGCGCCGAGGCCGGGCCGGCCACCGGGCCTGGCCCGGTGAGCGGCGCGCCGTGGGGCTCGGCCGGCATCCTGCCGATCTCCTGGGCCTACATCCGGCTGATGGGCGGCGACGGGCTCCGCGCGGCCACCCAGGTGGCCATCCTGTCGGCGAACTACCTCGCCCAGCGGCTCGCCCCGTACTACCCGGTGCTCTACACCGGCCGCGGCGGCCTCGTCGCGCACGAGTGCATCGTCGACCTGCGGCCGATCACCAAGGAGACCGGCGTCACCGTCGACGACGTGGCCAAGCGGCTCATCGACTACGGCTTCCACGCACCGACGATGTCGTTCCCGGTGGGCGGCACGTTGATGATCGAGCCGACGGAGAGCGAGGACCTGGCCGAGCTCGACCGGTTCTTCGACGCGATGATCGCGATCCGCGGCGAGATCGACAAGGTGGCGTCGGGGGAGTGGGACCTGGCGGACAACCCGCTTGCCGGCGCCCCGCACACGGCCGCCATGCTCGCCGGCGAGTGGGAGCACGCCTACAGCCGCGACGAGGCGGCCTATCCGGTTGCCTCGGTGCGCGCCGACAAGTACTGGCCGCCGGTGCGCCGGATCGACGGTGCCTACGGCGACCGCAACCTGGTGTGCAGCTGCCCCGCGCCGGAGGCGTTCGAGGACTGACGGGTTCGCTTGCCCTCAGTCCTCGTGCGCCGTGTGGGGTGATGCCGCGGCGCGGTGCGGTTCCACCAGCTGGCCATCGGGCAGCAGGTCACCGGTGTCGTCGAAGGCCAGCACGCCGTTGCAGAGCAGGCTCCAGCCTTGTTCGGGATGGGCCGCGACGGTGTGCGCAGCTTCGCGGTCCGGGGACTCCGCGCTTGGACACGGCGGCTGGTGCGAACACATGGTGACCACTTCCCGGACTCGTCGATCAGGTACCGTCCAGTGTCGGCCGAGGCGGCACGAACCTGAGTGATATTCGACCGTCTTCACCCTTTCGAGCGAGAGTGGACGATCGTGGGCGTGTTCGACGAGTTGAAGGACAAGGCTGAAGGTCTCCTCAAGGACCACAAGGAGCAGGTCGAGAGCGCGGTCGGCAAGGTCGGCAGCTTCGTCGACGACAAGACCGGCGGCAAGCACTCCGCCCAGATCGAACAGGGCGTTCAGACGGCGAAGGGACTGCTCGGCAAGCTCGGCGACGAGGCCTAGCGCGACCGTACGGCTCAGCCGCCGTCAGGCGCGCCTGGTGAACAGCAGGTCCACGATGTCGTGGCCCCGTTCGACGCCCCGTCGCTCGTAGGGGGTCACCGGGCGGCTCGCCGGACGTGGAGCGTAGCCGTCGTGGGTGTTCACCAAGAGCGGCTCGGCGCTGAGCGTCGTGAGCATCTTGGCGGCGTAGTCGGCCCAGTCCGTGGCGCAGTGCACGAACCCGCCGGGAACCAGCCTTGAGGCGAGCAGTGCGACGAACGCCGGCTGGACCAGTCGACGCTTGTGGTGCCGTACCTTGCGCCACGGGTCGGGGAAGAAGATGCGCACCCCAGCCAAGGACCCGGGAGGGATGCGCTCCTCCACGAAGGGGACCGCATCGCCGTAGACGACACGCAGGTTGGTCAGGCCGATGGTGTCGACGAGGGTCAGGAGCTTGCTGACCCCGGCCTGGTGGACCTCGGTGGCGAGCACCCCCACGTCAGGTTCGGCGGCGGCCATCTGAGCGGTCGCGTCGCCCATCCCGAAGCCGATCTCCAGCACCACGGGTGTGCCCGCGCCGAACAGGGCGCCGAGGTCCAGGGGGGTGCCGTTCGGTGCGACGCTGAACCTCGGCGCCAGCTGGGTGATCGCCGCGTGACGACCGGGCGTCATCCGGCCGTTGCGGGCGTGGTAGCTGCGGACCCGGCCGGCCGTGTGCTCCGCTGCAGTCGTCATGTGCTGGGAGAACCTTCCGCCGACGGGGTGCGCCGAGGTCGGCGCCCGTTGACGATATGCCACCGGGTCGCTCAGACGGTCAGTCAGGCGGTGGCGCCCGGTTGGCCGGGCTCGTGACCGAACCCGTCGCGCGGATTGGCATGTGCCTCGGCATCGGCAACCGTCGCTGTCGGGGGTTCGACTGCCATCTCCTCAGGGGCAGGCGCCTCGCCAGGGAAGAGGAACCCGGCCACCAGGGCGGCGATGACGCCTCCGAGAAGTGGCGCGATGATGAAGAGCCACAGCTGGCTGAGCGCAACGCCTCCGACGAACAGCGCCGGGCCGATGCTGCGCGCCGGATTCACCGAGGTGCCGGTCAGCGGGATGCCCATCAGGTGGACGAGGGCGAGGGCCAGACCGATCGCGACGCCCGCCACCTGGGGCCAGGCAGCTTTCCGGGTGGCGACCATCACGACCATGACGAACATGAAGGTGAGCACGACCTCGGTGAGGAACGCACCCGGTGCGTTCAAACCGATGAGCGACTCCTTGTCGTAGCCGTTGGTGCCGAGTCCCGTGCTCTTGGTGTAGCGGTCTGACGTGTTGAACACGCCCCAGAGCACCAACGCTCCGATGATGCCGCCGACCACCTGGGCGATCCAGTAGCCGACCGCCTCGATCGGCGTGATCCGCCGCGCGACGAGAAAGCCCATGGTGACCGCAGGGTTGACGTGACAGCCGGAGATCGAGCCGAGCGCGTAGACCAGCACCAGCACGACGAAGCCGAAAGTGAAGGCGGTTGCCACGACGCCGGACGAGACGCTGCTCCCAGTCGCGCCGAACCCGAACGACATGGTGGCGACGCCGACGCCGAAGAAGACCAGTAGCGCCGTGCCGAGCAGTTCCGCTACCAACTTCTTCGGATCGTTCATCGTGATCCTGCCCTCCGCGTGGGCTGCCATGCGGTCAAGCCTGAACCGAGATCTGGCGGCTGTCTAGGTCCTGGGCTCACTCACGTCCGCTGGTCTCTCGTTGTGGAGGGGTCAGTTGCGCGGCCTCGCAAGCGAGCCAACAACACAGGCGTCGGACACGCCTCGTCGCTCGCGCGTACTTGGCGGTGAGTTAGGTGGTGGCGGCACCGCCGAGGGACGTGGTGGGGCTCGCAGGCGTGGAGGGTGACGACGGGTTTCGCGGGTGGGTGTTGAGCGCCCTGGGCGCACCGTCGCGAATCGACGTCGCGGTCAATGCTCCGTTGGCGGAGGTACCGGTGAGCCGAACGGTGTCGCCGTGCTTGAGGTCGGCGAAGGTCGCCCTCGATCCGTTCTTGATAATCCGCGTCGCAGCGGTGACGGTGTAGGTGCTGGTGAAGCCGTCCGTGCTCGTGACGGTGACCGTGGCAGTGGACCCGCTCGTGCCCGTCGACGTCACGGTGCCGTTCTGCAGGACGACCACCTCGGTCCCGCCAGCCTTCGTCCGCACGGTGATTTCGCCATGCAGATCCATGCCACCGAGGCGCCCGTCGGGGCCGCCCAGGGCCGGTCGCCGCCGTACCCACGCGGGCCGTTCGGGTGGGTGCCGGGGGACTGCTGGCCAGGCGTGGGCGGCGACGTCGACGCCGCAGTGGGTGAGTAGGTGAGCGGCGAGCCTGAGGGGAGGGCGTTTGCTGCACCCAGCTGGCTGAGAACCGTTCCCGCGATCACCCCGAGCCCCAGGACGCCGGCGGCTGCCCAGGTCGCTACCCGGGTGCGGTGGCCCATCGACAACGCCATCTCATCTGCTCCTTCCGCGGGACAGCTTCACCTTGTGAGCACGTGCCGCGTCAGGCGCGTGATCGTCCTCGACACAGTAGAGACCCGTCCTGAGGATGGGCTGTGAGTTCGCGAGCGTGATGGCGCCTGCGGCGCTGTCCTGGCAAACTAGCGGTATGGAACGTGTGCTTGGAATCGGTGGATACTTCATGCGGGCCGCTGACCCGATGGCCCTGAGCGCGTGGTATCGCGACTGCCTAGGGCTTGACGCCGATGAGAACGGCCTGTGGCGTCAGGGAGCCGGACCGACGGTGTTTGCGACGTTCGAGTCCGAGACCGACTACTTCGGGTCCCGCGCCCAGCAATCCATGCTCAACTTCCGGGTCCGTGACCTGGATGCGATGCTCGCGCAATTGCGCGCCAAGGGAGCGGACGTGGCTGAAGAGACGCAGGACATGGAGGGTGTCGGTCGATTCGGCTGGGTCACCGATCCTGAGGGCAATCGGGTCGAGCTGTGGCAGCCCGCCTGAGCGGAATATTTCGTCAATCGGGTCGTGCTCCTACGGGTTTGATCGTAGCCACCCGGACTTCGACGCAACCTGACGACGTGGGGAAGCGCGGTGACCCGTCGATGGTTCGAGTACTTGACATAATGTCCATTATCGGCACTTCGCGAATCACGGCCGGCAGGGTGACCGCCGCCTGATGTCGCCCCGCCCGACCGGTTTCACATCACCACTCCGGACGGCGGCGCTGATGCCTATGGCTCGACCGGGAACCGATTGACGGTCTGATGTTCAACCACTTGAGCGGCGATGGGCATCGCAGCGCAACGGAGGCGCGTCGCAGCAGGCCAGGCAGGAGCCGGCGTGGCACCATCACGCCGTGAGGCGCGTCCTATGGCCATGAAGTGGCGCTGCGTGGTTGTGTGCCTGTTGACGGCCACCGTTGGGGTGTCGTCCTGCTTGCCAGCGAGGACGCCGAAGGGCACTCCGACACGCTTCGAGTACCAGCTCTACACGCACTGCGGCATCAACGGGGCCAAGATCGGCGACCATTACTACGTCGCCGCGCACCCGCTCGGTGACGGCAACGGGAATCCGCCGCGGGGGTGGGGGAACCCCTACCAGCGAGGGACGATCACCCTGACGTCGTCGACGACAGCGGTGTTCACGGACTCCGTCGGCCACCGTGTTGAGTTCCGCCTTGACCCGGGTGGCTTCGCGGGACCGGGCTGCGACTAGCACCCGCCGAGTCGAGTGCCTTGCCGGGCGCGATGGTGCTAGCCCCTCAGTTCATTTATAGCAGGGTTCAGCTGCGCTCATGAGCGCCGAAATCTGGGGGTAGGGTCGCGGATCTCAGATCGGAGCTGATGCCGTGAACCCCTTGCCGACCAGCGCGTTTGACCTTCCTGACCATCTCTCCCCCAAGGCTGACCCGGCGCTGATCGCCAGCGACGAGCAGCACTTCGCGGCCATCGCGCAGAGCCTCGAGCAGTCGATCGCCGCCCTGTCTGACCGCCTCGATGCCGAGCGCAAGGCGCCCGGCGGCATTGGCCAGGAGGCAATGGACCGGGACCTGGAGATCCACCGGCTGACCGCTCGCCTGCGCGCGCTGCGTCGCTTCGGGCTGGACCTGTGCCTCGGGCACATCATCAGCGCAGACAACCCGGAGCCCGTGTACATCGGACGACTCGGCCTCACCGACGGCGCGGGCCGCCGCCTGCTGGTCGACTGGCGCTCCCCCGCGGCCGAGCCGTTCTTCGGAGCCACCCACGCCAACCCGATGGGGCTGACGAGCCGGCGCAGGTACCGCTGGACCCGCGGCCGGATCAGCGACTACTGGGACGAGGTGTTCGCCTCGGACGGGTTCGAAGGCCGCGCCGCCCTCGACGACCAGTCCGCCTTCATCGCCAGCCTGGGCACCAACCGGTCGGCTCGGATGCGAGACGTCCTCGGCACCATCCAGGCCGACCAGGACGCCATCATCCGCGCGGGATCCCACGGCGCTCTCGTCGTCGACGGCGGTCCGGGTACCGGGAAGACCGTCGTCGCTCTGCACCGCGCCGCCTACCTCCTCTACTCCGACCCTCGCCTAGGTCACCACCGCGGCGGCGTGCTGTTCGTCGGTCCGCACCAGCCGTACCTGGCCTACGTCGACGACGTCCTTCCCAGCCTGGGCGAGGAGGGCGTCCAGACCTGCACCTTGCGGGACCTCGTCGCCGAAGGAGCCGCAGCGGCGATCGAGACCGACCCGAACGTGGCCCGGCTGAAGTCGTCCGCGAACCTGGTGAAGGCGATCGAGACGGCCGTCAGGTTCTACGAGGAGCCACCCACCAAGGGGATGTCGGTCGACGACCGACTGGTCCGAATGCTGGCTGAGCGAACACGATTGGGCCGAAGCGTTCGATGCACCAGAACCCGGCACTTCGCACAACGAGGCGCGCGACGTCGTCTGGGAGGAGCTGCTCGCGATCCTGATGGACAAGCACGACGGCGATGTTCCGGCCGACGTGCTGCGGAAGTCGCTGGCGCAGGACGAGGAGCTGCGCACCACGTTCAACAGGGCGTGGCCGCTGCTCGAGGCGGCTGACCTCGTCGTCAGACCTGTGGTCGGTACGCGCCTACCTCCGGAGGTGTGCTCCCTGGCTCAGCCCCGACGACGTCTCTGCGCTGCAGCGCGAGGACGCCCACGCCTGGACCGTGTCCGACCTGCCGCTCCTGGACGCGGCCCGGCAGCGGCTCGGCGACCCGGAGGCGTCACGGCGCAAGCGCCGGCATGACGCCTCTGTCGCCGCCGAACGCGAGCACATGGCCAACGTCATCGACGACCTGCTCGCGGCCGATGACGACGGCGAAGGCGTGGTGACGATGCTGGGCAAGCAGGACCTGCGGGACAGCCTGGTCGACAAGATGGCGCTCCCCAGCGCCGACCCGGACCTGCTCGCCGGACCGTTCGCGCACGTCGTCGTGGACGAGGCGCAGGAGCTGACCGACGCAGAGTGGCAGATGCTGCTGCTGCGCTGCCCGTCCCGCAGCTTCACCATCGTCGGGGACCGCGCCCAGGCCCGGCACGGGTTCACGGAGTCGTGGCAGGAACGGCTCGAGCGGGTCGGGCTCGACCGGATCAACCTGGCTTCGCTGAGCATCAACTACCGGACGCCGGAAGAGGTCATGGCGGAAGCCGAGCCGGTCATCCGGGCCGTGCTCCCGGACGCCAACGTGCCGACCTCCATCCGCAGCAGCGACGTCCCCGTCGTCCACGGATCTGCTTCGGATCTGGGCTCGATCCTCGACACCTGGCTCGCCGCGCATGCCGAGGGGATCGCCTGTGTCATCGGCAACCATGACATCGAAGGCGGCACGTTCGCCGCGACCTCCCGCGTCCGGTCGCTGACTCCGGAGCTGTCGAAGGGGCTCGAGTTCGACCTCGTCGTCCTCATCGACCCAGAAGCGTTCGGCACGGGCATCGAAGGAGCGGTCGACCGCTACGTCGCGATGACCCGAGCGACCCAGCAGCTCGTCATCCTCACGAGCGGCTGAGTCGGCCGCGGACGACGTGTCGAGCCGGACGCCGCGGTCAGGCGCTTCGCTCCGCACCGTGGTCACCGCTGATGGTCGGACCTGCTGTCGTCGGCACGAGGAACGGACCAGGACGCCGGCGTCATCCGCGGGGTCTCGCGAGTCAGCGCAGGCACCGAGCGGGATGGCTGCCACGATGACGAGCGCCTGCGCGGCCCAGACGCGACTCGCCGATCGCGGATGTCGGGCAGGAGCGACCCGAGGCGGCCGTGGGAGACCTTGCGCGGCCGGCTAGCCCGTGACGAGTCTGAACTAGGCCGATGTGCGGCGTATCCACAGGGGCGGCCAGAACCTTGTGTTGTCACAGCCACCCACTATGATCGAACACATGTTCGACACACGGGGTGGTAGCGACGGGCCGCTGAGCGCTGCCGCACTCGCCGCGCTGGTCGACGCGCCTGTCCCAGACCAGGCCCGGGATCGACGACGCCGAGCGCATCGACCGGATCCGCGCGCTGGAAGAGCTCAAGGCCGCCGCGGCAGCGGCGCAGGCCCGGGAGGTCGCCGCGTTCGCGGCCTCGCAGGAGGCCAGCCAACGCGCCCGCGGCGTGCACGCCGACGATGTCGGTCGCGGGATCGCCGCCCAGGTAGGGCTGGCCATGCGCGCCTCGCACCACGCGGCCCGCCGGTTCGCCGGCTACGCCCGCGTGCTGGTCGCCGAGCTCCCGCACACCCAGCGCCGCGTTGGCGCGGCGGCGCGACCACCGAGCGGCGCGCATTCCTGGTCGCCCAGCACACGATCTGGTTGTCCGCCGCAGGACCGGGCGGCCGTGGACGCCCACATCGGGCCGCGCCTGGAGGCACTGGGCGACCGGCAGGTCGAGGCCAAGGTGAAGGAAGCTCGCCTACCAGCTCGACAAGGCCGGCTACGTCGACCGGCAGCGTCGCGCGGAAAGCGGCAGGTGCGTGAGCGTGCGCCCCGCCCCGGACACCATGGCCTACCTGACCGCGCTGCTGCCGGTCGCCTCCGCGGTCGCCTGCCAGGTCCGGCTCGCCGCCGCCGCCGACACCCTCAAAGCGGTCGGCGACGCCCGCTCCCGCGGGCAGCTCATGGCCGACCTCCTCGTCGATGCCGTCACCGGCCGACGCGACCCCAGCTCCGACATCCGCCCACGCGACAACCGCGACGCAGTGAACCCCGCGACGTGGACCTCGACCGGTTCGTCGGGCTGCCCGCCGGGGTCGGGGTGGAGATCAAGCTGGTCATGACCGACCTCGCGCTCTTCGGCGGCGGTGACGAACCCGCCCACCTGGACGGCTACGGGCCGGTCCCCGCCATCTGGGTACGCGACCTGCTGCGCCACCGCGACGACTCCGCCCGGGTGTGGCTTCGCCGGCTGTTCACCGCTGCGGACACCGGCGCCCTCGCCGGCATCGAGACCCACCGGCGGGAGTTCACCGGCGCGCTGCGCGAGCTGATCATCACCCGCGACCAGTTCTGCCGACAACCCTGGTGCGGCGCACCCATCCGCCACGTCGACCACGCCCGAGCCCACGCCGACGGCGGCGCCACCAGCCTGACCAACGGCCAAGGGCTGTGCGAAGCCTGCAACTACGCCAAACAGGCCCCCGGCTGGCAAGCCCAGCCCGGAACAGATCCCGGCGACCCGCACGTCGTGCACATCACCACGCCCACCGGGCACCACTACACCAGCCGAGCACCCGACCCACCCGGCCGCACCCCACACTTCACCCACGCCCGTCCACTCGCCCGTTCGGCCTAACGCCGACCCGCGCGCGCGTCAGTAGCCACGTTCGAGTGCTCGCCGTCATGGGACGGCGACAGTCGCGCGACTGACGATCCGGCGGTGCCATGGCGATCATCCCGACTGCGGCATCGACCGTGTCGCGGCCCTGCCGTCTAGGTCACGGCACCAGGGCCAGCCCTATCCTCGACACGTGACTCTCTCCGATCCGGAGCTGGCTCTTGCCGCAGCGGCCGCAGGCGCGGCCGTCGTGCGAGCCAAGTACGGCGGTCCGCTGGCCCGAGTCGACAAATCCCGTACCGACTTCGCCACGGACGCCGACCTCGGCGCCGAGAGGGCGATCTTGAGTGTGCTGCGCGCCGCGAGGCCGGATGACGCCTTTGTGGGCGAAGAGACTGGGCACCATGGTCCCGTATCGGTCAGTCGTACCTGGCTCGTCGATCCGCTGTGCGGAACCCTGAACTATGCCGCGCAGACAGCCTTGGTGGCGGTGAACGTGGCCCTGCGAACTGGCGACGACATCGAGGTAGCGGTGTCAGCGGACCCGATAGCCGCTGAACTCTTCTGGACCGACGGACGCAGCGCCAACCTGCGTCGCGGTGGCATCGATGAGCGTCTTGTTCCGTCAGCCGCGTCCCATCTGGTGGACGTCAACCTCGATGCGCCGTACCCGAATGCGGCCAGCTTTCGGGCGGTCCAGATGTTGGCCGACCCCGCATTTTCTGCCTCGTTCCGCCCCCGGGTGCTGTCGACCACCCTGGCCCTCGCGTGGGTCGCGGCCGGCCGCCGCGCGGCGTACGTCACGGACGGGCACCTGCGCGACAGTGTGCACTTCTCGAGTGGCATCGCGCTGTGCCAAGCCGCTGGCTGCGTGGTCAGCGGAATCCGCGGACAACCGTTGCACACCGGAGTCGGTGGCCTCATCGCGGCGGCAGATGAGCAGACCCACTCAGCCTTGGTCGCCATCATTGACCAGCTCTGGCAGCCCGCCTGATCGTGGCCCCGCTCCCCCGGTGGGCCGGCCGGGGCGTCAATGACGTCAGCTCACCGGTCGCGCGAGGGACGAGGCAAGCGCGTCGAGTGCTTCGCCGATGACGCGGTAGTACGCCCACCTGCCGCGCTGCTCCCGAGCCAGCAGCCCGGCGTCGACGAGCACCTTGAGGTGGTGCGACACGGTCGGCTGGCTCAGCCCGACGGGGTCGGTGAGCTCGCAGACGCAGGCTTCGGCGCCATCGTGCGCCGCGACCAGGGACAGCAGTCGCAGCCGGGTCGGGTCGGCGACGGCCTTGAGGACCTGGGCAAGGCGTTCGGCGTCACCGGCGGTGAGCGGGGCCGCGGTCAGCGGGCTGCAGCAGGCCGCGACGTCGAGTGCGGGGTTACCGGTCAGCGTCTCCGAAACGTTCACCAGGACAGCGTGCCACACATATTGACAACTGTCGATGTGATGGTCCACGGTTGTCATATAGGTGATGGTCGATGAGAGGTGATTGCGGTGAGTCGTGCAGGCGAGGACCTCAAAGAGCAGGTGCGGGAGCGGTACGCCCGGGCCGCGGTGGCGGTCAGTGAGGGCCAGACTGCGGGCTGCGGAGACTCGTGTTGTTCTCCGGCGTCTGACGTGATCGAGGTCGGTGAAGGCTTCGGATCCGGCTTGTACAGCGACGCCGAGCACGGCGAGCTGCCTGCGGAGGCAGTGCTGGCGAGCCTGGGCTGCGGCAACCCGATCGCTGTTGCCGATCTGCACGACGGCGAACGGGTCCTCGACCTGGGCTCTGGCGGCGGTATCGACGTGCTGCTGTCGGCGCGACGGGTCGGTCCGACCGGGCGGGTGTTCGGGCTGGACATGACCGAGGAGATGTTGGCGCTGGCCCGGGCGAACGCCGCCAAAGCCGAGGCGACCAATGTCGAGTTCCTCAAGGGCACCATCGAAGCCATCCCCCTGCCCGCCGCCTCGATCGACGTGGTGATCTCCAACTGCGTGATCAACCTGTCGACCGACAAGCCCGCGGTGCTCGCGGAGATGTTCCGGGTGCTCGCTCCCGGTGGCAGGATCGGGATCTCTGACGTGGTCGCTGAGGATCACCTCGCCCCGGCGGACCGCGCCGAACGCGGCAGCTACGTCGGTTGCATCGCCGGCGCGCTGAGCCGTGCCGAATACCTCGACGGCCTCGCCGGAGTCGGGTTCACCGACGCGACGGTGGAGTTCACCCACGAGGCGGCACCAGCCATGCACGGCGCGATCATCCGCGCGACCAAGCCACCTTCGGCATCGTGACGCGGTTGTCGCTCCCCCGCCGGGCCCTGGGCGAAGCGGTCGGCACCGCCTTCTTGGTGGCCGCGGTCATCGGCTCCGGCATAGCCGCGGTCCGCCTGTCCCCCGGCAATGTCGGGCTGCAGCTGCTGGTGAACAGCCTGATCACGGGCGCCGCGCTGGTCGCGCTGATCCTCGCGTTGCAGCCGGTGTCCGCGGCATTCAACCCGGTCGTCACCCTTACCGAGCTCGCTCTCGGCGCGGTGCGCTGGGCTGAGGCCGTCGCGTTGATCGCCGCCCAGCTGGTCGGGGGGCTCGTCGGCGCTGTTGGTCGCGAACCTGATGTTCGACCGGTCGGCGATCACGGTCGCCAGCCACCTTCGAAGCGGCGGCGGGCTGTGGCTCGGCGAGGTGGTGGCAACCCTTGGCTTGTTGCTCGTCATCTTCGGCACCGTTCGGTCCGGGCGGGTCGACCGGGTCGCCTACGCCGTCGGCGCGTACATCACCGCCGCCTACTGGTTCACCAGCTCCACCAGCTTCGCCAACCCGGCTGTCACCGTTGCCCGCATGTTCTCGGACACCTTCGCCGGCATCGACCCGAGGTCCGTACCGATGTTCGTACTGATGCAGCTGGTCGGTGGCGTGCTCGGCTACGGGTTGATCCGCCTGCTCTACCCCGACGCGTCGGTGTTGGCCGCCGACGTCGTTGACCCGCATCACGCGACCCCACCGACCAGACCCACACGATCGCGAACGAGCGATGGCCCCAACGGCCGACTCGGTCCTGTCCCCCGCCACCTCGAGCAAAGGCGACCCCGTGCCTGACAAGCCGTCCGTGCTGTTCGTGTGCGTCCACAACGCCGGCCGATCCCAGATCGCTGCTGGCTGGCTCGCCCACCTGGCCGCTGGCGGCATCGAGGTCCGCTCGGCGGGATCGATGCCTGCCGACACGATCAACCCGGTTGCGGTCGCGGCCATGAACGAAGTCGGCATCGACATCAGCGACCAGCACCCGAAGATCATGACCGTCGACGCCGTCCGTGACAGCGACGTCGTGATCACCATGGGCTGCGGTGACACGTGCCCGATCTTTCCCGGCAAGCGTTACGAGGATTGGGACCTCCCCGACCCCGCCGGGCTGGGAATCGAAGCGGTGCGCCCGATCCGCGATGCCATCCGGGACCGCGTCCGCACCCTGGTCGCCGAGTTGCTCGGTGCTTCTCGCTGACCGTTCAGCTCAGCGTTCGGTAGTGGGTGGTGAGCGTGCCGGTGTCGTCCAGCACGTGCATGGCGAGCGCGGGTGGCCGGTCGAAGTCCAAGGTGTCGGGCGACGGCTCCCACGGCAGGACGAGGGTGGAAGCGACGCTCGGTCCGACGATCAGTGGCACGCCGGCGAAGGTGGTGGCTGCCGGCGTGTGCGCGTGTCCGCACAGCAGGACGGTTCGGCCGCGGCGCCCATCCAGAACTGCGGCCAGCCGGTCTTCTCCGTGCTGGCGGATCGGGTCGAGCAGCCCGCTGTGCAGGTTCACCGGCGGATGGTGGAAGCAGACGAACAGCGCAGTCGCCGGGTCTGTCGCCTCGGCGACCTCCGCCAGCCAGCCGAGCGTCTCCTCGGACAGGTACCCGTCGAGGCGGCCCGGAATCGTCGAGTCGCACAGCGCGAACGTCGCCCGATCGAGCTGGATCAGCTGGTTGATCGGCGCATCGCCATCGACCCCAGGGCCGCCGGTAGGGCCGTCAGCGTCGACGCCTGCGAGGAAAGCCCGAAACGGCCCGCGCTGGTCGTGGTTCCCTGGGAGGAAGTAGACCGGCGTTCGCAACTGGTCGAAGACGGTGCGGACCTGGGCGTACTCGGCATCCAACCCGTGGTCGGTGACATCGCCGCTGACCACAACCGCGTCAGCCGGCCGGATCAGCGAGTTCAGGTAGTCCACTACCCGCGTTGCTCGCTCCGCGGCGCGGGGGCCGCCGTCGAAGTGAGTGTCGCTCACATGGGCGACCAACAGCATGGTCACGCTCCCGTCGGTGTCGACCGGTAGAGCTGGCACGTCGTGTTGTAGTACCGAGTCGTCGTGCCAAGCTCCGCCATGCCCAGCCGGCGGCACACCGCCCGGGACCTGACGTTTTCTGGGTAGGTCACCGCGAAGATCTCCGACAGTCCGAGGTCGAAGCCGTGACGCAGCGCCCCGGTGGCCGCCTCTGTGGCGTAACCGTTGCCCCAGGCGTCTGGATGCAGGTGCCAGCCCACCTCGATGTCACCGGACGTCGGTGCCGGCTCGCTCGGTGCCGACAACGGCAGTTCCTTGAGCATGACTGTGCCGACGATCAAACCCGTGTCGCGCAGCGTCACCGCCCAGGCGCCGAACTGCGGGCTGGTGTTGGCCGACCAGCGCGCCACCCGCTCGACGGCCTCCGACCGATCCGTCATGACCTGCGGCGCGGCACCGAGGAAGCGCTGCACCTCCCACCGGGAGTACATATCGAAGACGACGTCGACGTCGGCGGTGTCCCAGGTCCGGATCGTCAGCCGTTCGGTGTCGTAGATGGTCGACATGGCGGCGATCGTACCGGCCCGCGAGCCTGTCAACCGGTCCACAAGGCCACGCGTTGAACCTAAGAAGGGGCTGAGTTTGTGGCGTAGGAGGTTCGACGGTTCAAGATCAGGGAATCTTCGGGGTGCGCCACCCGTTGCAGGTACGTAGCAACCCGAATGACCAGGAGGCACCGATGGGCGAGCGAGCGTTGCGAGGCAGCCGTCTCGGCGCTGTCAGCTATGAGAACGACCATGGCGGCGACTTCGCGCCAAGGCATTCCGCGCACTACACGTGCCCGAGCGGCCACCACTTCAACATCCCGTTCTCAGCCGAGGCCGAGATCCCGTTCACGTGGGAATGCCGGTTCTGCGGCGGCACCGCCCAGGTCGACAGCGGCGCGCGCCCCGAGCCCAAGAAGTCCAAGCCGGTTCGCACCCACTGGGACATGCTCCTCGAACGCCGCACGGTGGATGAGCTTGAGGTCGTGCTGGCCGAGCGCCTCGCGGTGCTGAGGTCGAACTCGCGCAAGAGCGCCTGAGGTAGATCGTCCGACCCAAGATCGCCGGGTCACGCCATTGCCCCCCCGATGGCGTGGCCCGGTTCATGTCCGGCGACGTGTGCCCAGCGAACGTAGGCCCCACCAGGTGATGCGCCACAGTGCCTCGGCGACGATGCCCTCTGCTCATCTTCGACGTCCCGAGCTCGCGCTCGACGAACGTGATCGGTACCTCCACGACGCGGAAGCCCTGCCGCCACGCGCGCCACGCCATGTCGACCTGGAAGCAGTAGCCCTGCGAGCGCACCGTGGACAGGTCGATCGCGTCCAGGACCGGCAGCCGGTACACCCGGAAGCCGCCGGTAGCGTCGTGCAACGGAAGCCGCAGGACCAAGCGCGCGTAGACGTTCCCCGCCCGGCTCAGGGCCATCCGCGTTGCGGGCCAGTTGTGCACCGCGCCCCCGTCGACCCAGCGCGATCCCAGCACGACGTCCGCCTCTTCCAGGGCTGCCAGCAGCGCCGGCAGCTGCTCGGGCTGGTGGGAGCCGTCGGCGTCCATCTCGACCACCGCACCGTAGCCGTGTTCGGCGGCCCAGCGGAACCCTGCGACATAGGCGGACCCGAGACCCTCCTTGGCTTCCCGGTGCAGCACGTGCACTGCCGCGTCGCCCGCAGCGAGCTCGTCGGCGATCTTGCCAGTGCCATCAGGGCTCGCGTCGTCGGCCACCAAGATGTCGACGTCGGGAGCCGCGGTGCGGGTGCGACCGATGATCGCGGCGATGTTGTCGCGTTCCTGGTAGGTGGGGATGACGACGAGGACCCGCCCGAAACCACCTCGCTCGCTCACTCCCCCGCCTCCGTCCGCTGCCGCCGTGACACGACCACACCCGCCAGGACCGCCAGGATGCCAAGACCTGCTAGCGACCACTCGGGCGCCGCGCCGAGCCGATCTGCCAGGGTCAGCGACGTGCGCAACGGTATCTGCTGGACAAGCGAGTCGGCGGTGAATTCCTGTGTGCGGGCCATGATGTGTCCGTCGGGCGCGATCACCGCGCTGACACCGCTGGTCGCCGCGATCAGGACGGCCCGGCCGTGCTCGACCGCGCGGAGCTGGCCCATCGCGAGCTGCTGCTCGGTCTCGCCCGTGCGCCCGTAGGTCGCGTTGTTGGTCTGCACCACGATCACCTGACCGCCGTGCGTCACCGCATCGCGCACGATGTTGTCGTACGCCACCTCGAAGCAGATGACGTCGCCGACCGTCGTCGAACCGAGCTGCAGGACCCCGACCTTCTTGCCGGAGATGAAGTCGTTCGGGATGAGCGTGAACCGCTTGATGTAGCGCTCCAGCACCGAACGGAACGGCAGGTACTCACCGAACGGCACCGGATGACGTTTCACGTAGCGTGCCCCGGGCCCGGTGACCGGGTCCCACACGATGCCGTCGTTGCTGACGTGCTTCGGCCCGGGTCCCTGCAGCACGGCGCCCACCAGGGTTGGTACACCGATCGCCTTGACCGCCTGGTCGATGAGGGCGCCAGCGGTGGGGTCCTGGAACGGGTCGATGTCGGAGGCGTTCTCCGGCCAGATGACAAAGTCCGGCCGAGCAACAGTCCCGGCGTCCACCTGGGCGGCCAGCCGCTCGGTTTCGTTGACGTGGTTGCGCAGCACCGCCGACTGTTGGCCCAGATAGTCCAGGCCGAGCCGCGGGACGTTGCCTTGGATGACGGCCGCGGTGACCTGCTTGCCGGCAGTGGGGCGGGGCACCGACGCACCGGCCAGCGGCACGAGCGCGGCGCAGAGCGAGTGCCACGCCCGCGAGGACGAACCGCCGGCGCACCACTGCCACGGCGACCGCGCACAGCGCTGCCCCCGACATCACCACGGCGAACGTGACCAGCGGTGCGCCGGCCAAGGCCGCGAAACCGGTGAACGGGGTGTTGCCCTGGCTGAACGCGACTCTCCCCCACGGGAACCCGCCGAACGGAAGCCGGTCACGCACCAGCTCCTCGGCCACCCACAGCGCGGCCGTCCAGAGGGGCCACGCGGGCAGCCGCGCAACGATCGCCAGGCCGGCACCGAGCCCGGCCAGGTAGAGCGACTGGAACGCCGCGAGCACCAGCCATGCGTCCGGTCCCACCACGTGCAACCACCACAGCAGCGGCACGAACAGCCCGAGGCCGGCGACGAAGCCAAGGACGGCCCCCTGGCGGGCCGTGCGGCCACGGACGACGAACGTGAGCAGGGCGAGCGCGACCGGCGCCAGGAACCACAGGCCCACCGGCGGGAAGGCAGCCGCGAGCGTGATGCCGGCGGGCAGCGCGAGGAACAACGACCACGGCAGGCTCAACTGGGATGTGGTACCTGAAGGCGGCTCAGGCGAGCGCCGGTGCCGGCCGCGTGGGCCAACGGCACGCGCGAGCGCTGTCGGTGCGCTCATGACATGCCTGCCGTCTCCGCCCGTCGCCCGTCGCACCCCTGCCAGCGCACGTTACCTCGTGCGGGCATCATCGCGGGCACCACCATGGGCGGGCATCGTCAGGTGCCGCACCCTCGGGCAAGGCCGGACGCCCTTCGGACCGATCAACGACCCGCTGGCTGCGGTTCGATCATCGTTGTCTACTGGGCGTCCGGACCTTCCCGGGTGTCTCACCCCCTACCGCGCAGTGCACCCCACGCATCGACCCTGCCCTCGCTGGACCTGGTACCCGGGCGAAACGCAGCGTGCTGCGCTTCGCCGTGGGCCCAGCTGGGACCGGAGCGCTTGGCTTTCCGACACGGCCGTTCACGGTGGACTGAGGGGCAACCTACCTAGTGATCAGGGGCAGTTGTCAACGTTCCGTTGACCTGCGCAAACGCTGTGTTAGCGCAGGTCAGCGCTGTGCGCCGCTGAGGTTAAAAAGTTCTGAGAATCCGGCAAAGTCGGCGTGTCGCCTGGACTTCGAGCGTGTCGCCTTGGGCGCCTGCCGAGCGGCGGTATCGAGACCTGCCTGCCGTCAGTCAGTACTGAACACGGTTTGACCGCGCACGACCGTGCGCAGACAACGCGGGAGCGGCTCGTCTGGCACGACCACGGGGAGCACGGGGATGTTCGGCGCCGTCGTGAGGGCGCCGGCCTGCCACACCGCGTAGGTCGCCGGGGCACCCAACGCCAGGGTGCCTGCGGGCGCCGACTCGCCGGCGGCCAGCCAGCCGCCGGCGGTGTGTGCGGTGAAGGCGTGGTGCACGCTGATTCGTTGCTCGGCACTGCGGTGCCAGGTGGCGGCGAGCACCGCGCCCCACGGGTCCAGAGCGGTCACCGGCGCATCCGAGCCGAAGGCCAGTGCCATCCCGGCCGCGTGCATGCTCGCGAAGGCGTTCATGGACCCCGCCCTGACCACACCGAGTCGCTGGGCGTACATGCCGTGTGGGCCGCCCCAGGCGGCGTCGAAGGCGGGCTGCACGCTCGCGGTCACACCGAGCCTGACCAGCGTGCGCACGAGGCGCTCGTCGAGCATCTCCACGTGCTCCAGGCGGTGCCGGCCGGCCACCACGGCGGCAGCGCCGATCTCCCCCGCGGCCGCCTCGAGCCCCGCGACCACGGTGCTCGCCGCACGGTCTCCGATCACGTGGAAGCCGGCCTGTAGCCCGACGAGCGTGCACGCGATGACGTGGGCCCGCACCTGCTCGGCATCCAGGTAGCAGGCACCGGCTGTCGGCGCGTCCGCGTAGGGCTCATGGAGCGCGGCGGTGTGCGATCCGAGCGAGCCGTCGACGAACAGATCCCCGGCCGCACCGCGGCAGCCCAGACGCCTGGCGGTCTCTACCTCCAGGTACCCGCCCCAGTACCCGATGACTTCCGGGCCCGGCTCGGCCGCAGCCAGAGTGAGCAGGGACGTCATGTCGTCCTCGCCGGAGATGTCGGGTCCGCCGAGCTCGTGCAGGCAGCCGATCCCCAGTGCGGCCGCCCTAGCCCGGGTGGCACGTTGCGCGGACCGGCGGGTGGCGGGTGAGATCGAGCCCAGCGCCGCCCGCCGCAGCACGTGGTGGGCTGCTCGGGTGACGTGCCCTGATGGATCGAACCCGTCCTGGCCCCGAGCTTCGGGGACGGCAGCAAGCAGCGCGGAGGACACGACGGCGGAATGCACGTCGGCGCGCGCGAGGTAGACAACCCCGCCGAAGCTGGCCCGGTCCAGCTCGGTGCGGGTCGGCGGTCGGCGCTCCGGCCAACGGGTCTCGTCCCAGCCGGTGCCGAGCACCACCCGGCCCTGGTTCGCGCGGACCTGGCGGGCCAGCAGGTCCAGGGCCTCCGAGAGCGACTGGCACGCCGAAAGGTCGAGGCCCTCGAGCGCCAGCCCAGTCGACGTGGCATGGACGTGGGCGTCGACGAACGCCGGGGTGACCAAGGCGCCGTCCAGCTCGATGACCTCATCGGCTGGACCGGCCCGCTCCCCCGCGCCGACCCAGGCCACCAGACCGTCGCGGACGAGCAGGGCGGTGGCGTCGGGGACGTCGGGCGCATGGATGCGACCGCCGCGCAGCAGAGTGTTCGACATGGCAGGAAGCCTTAGTGAGGCATGGTGGTCAGTCGCTGATCGAGCCGACGGCAGCGGCGAAGTCCAGGCCGCGGCTCACCGGGTCGACGCCGGGCAGCGAGGTGGGCTCGGCAAGGAACTGCGCCAGCATGGTGCGCAAGGCAAGCAATGCCGGCGGGACTGCGGGTGCGGCAACCGGCGGCTCAGGCACGGCCGGCGGCGTACCGGAGGTGGTCTGTGCAGGTCCGGCGGGCTTGGTGGATGCGGTCGGTTTCGGCGAGGACGAAGCCTTGGGCGCGGTCGTGGTTTTCGGTTTCGGCGAGGCCTTGGGTGCCGGCATCGTGCCATTCGCGGCTCGGAACACCTCGGCGACGTAAAGGGTCGCACCAGCGTTCACCACCCCCACGCCGACCTGGGTGTAGCCCGCATCCAGGATGTTCTTCTTGTGCGGTCCCGAAGCCATGAACATCGTGTGGATCGTCTTCACGTCCGCTCCGTAGCCGACGTTCTCCCCCACCGCCGTCCAGCAGCACAGGCTCCTGCCGAGGTTGGGAGTGTGGAACAACTTGCCGGCGGCGGCCATCGCGTTCGCCTGCTTCTGGGCGGCCGCGGTGAGGTCGGAGCTCACCGCCAACGCAGGCAGGCCATTGGTTGAGCGCGCGCTGTTGATCGCCGTGACGAAATCCCCAGCGGCGGCGGCGTGTGCGGGACCGGCAACAGCTACCCCGGCGAGCAGCAGCAAGAGTGCAAGGGCGACCGTCAGACATCGAGCGCCAGGGGTGGAGCGACCGGTCGACGCGCGGAGTCGCATGGAGCACGGGCCCTTCGGTAACGATGCCGCCGGAGCGACGCCAAGATTGACCAAGACTACTTTGCCGGTACCTGGTGCCGCAGCCGACTGGCACACTCGCGCGACTCCGCGTTTTTGCTACAGCTTGGGTGGGCGGTCCTCGTAGGGGGTGCTCAGGACGACCGACGTCCGCGTCGACACGTTCGCCGCAGCGCGGATCTCCTGCAGCAACCGCTCGAGGTCACCCGGCTCGGCCACGCGGACCTTGAGGATGTAGCTCTCCTCCCCCGCCACGCTGTGGCAGGCCTCGATCTCCTCGATGTGTGCGAGGCGGGCCGGTGCGTCGTCAGGTGCGCCCGGATCGAAGGGTGTGATCGAGACGAAGGCGGTCAGCGGCAGGCCCGCGAGGTATGGGTCGACGAGCGCCGCGTACCGCTTGATCACACCGCGCTGCTCAAGACGGCGAACGCGCTGGTGCACAGCCGACGCCGACAAGCCGGTGCGCTTGGCCAGGTCGGTGTAGCTCATCCGGCCGTCACGGGTGAGCAATGTCAGGATCTGTGTGTCCGTGTCCTCCACGCGCTCACCCTATGGTCAACGATCAGTCGCGGGCGAGATGACGGCTGATGACGAGGCGCTGTACCTGGTTGGTGCCCTCGACGATCTGCAGCATCTTCGCCTCCCGCATGTAGCGCTCGACCGGGAAGTCCTCGACGTAGCCGTATCCACCGAAAACCTGCACCGCGTCGGTGGTGACCCGCATCGCGGCGTCGCTGCAGAAGAGCTTCGCCATTGCTGCCTGACGGGCGAAAGGCAGGCCCGCGTCACGGCGTCGGGCTGCTGACAGGTACAGGGAGCGACCTGCCTCGACGGCGGTCGCCATGTCGGCGAGCAGGAAGGCGAGCCCCTCGAAGTCGATCAGTGGCGAGCCGAACTGGCGGCGCTCCTTGGCGTAGGCCACCGCCGCGTCCAGGGCGGCCTGCGCCAGGCCGACCGAGCATGCGGCCAGCCCGAGCCGCCCTGAGTCCAAAGCGGAAAGGGCGATGGTGAACCCTTCACCTTCGGCGCCGAGCCGTCGCTCCACGGGGACCTGGGCATCGTTGAGAATCATCTGCGCGGTGGTCGAGCCGGTGAGCCCCATCTTGTGCTCGGGACGTGCCGCCACCAACCCGTCGGTACCGGCTGGCACGAGCAGGCACGAGATGCCGTGCGGTCCATCGTCGGAGGTGCGGACCATCACGTTGTAGAAGTCCGCCTGACCGCCGTGGGTGACCCACGCCTTGGTGCCGTTGACCAGGTAGCTGGCGCCATCGGAGATGGCGCGCGTGGACAGGGCCGCGGCGTCCGAGCCGGACTGAGGTTCCGACAGGCAGTACGCCCCGAGCTGGTCGCCGCCCACCATGTCCGGGAGCCACCGCTGGCGCTGGTCGTCGGTGCCGAACGTGGCCAGCGGGAAGCACGCCATGGTGTGCACGCTCAGACCGAGGCCCACCGTCAGCCAGGCCGCCGACAGCTCCTCCACCACCTGCAGGTACACCTCGTAGGGCTGGTCGGCCCCGCCCAGCTCCTCCGCGTAGGGCAGTCCGAGCAACCCGGCAGCACCCAGGGTGCGGAACACCTCTCGCGGGAACCGGGACTCGCGCTCGAACTCACCGGCCCGGGGCGCGAGCTCGCGGGTGGCGAGATCGCGGGTCAGCGCCAGGAGCTCCGCAGCTTCGTCGCTCGGCAGCACGCGTTCGACAGCCACCTCAGGTCCCCACGACGACGAGTTCGCGCGGGCGCAGGTTAAGCCGCTCGCCACCGGATTCGGTGCAGATCACGATGTCCTCGATCCGCGCACCGTGCCGCCCAGGGACGTAGATGCCAGGTTCGATCGAAAACGCCATCCCAGGCTCGAGGACCACCTCGTTGCCGGTCACGATGTACGGGCCTTCGTGCGTCTCCAGGCCGATGCCGTGGCCGGTGCGGTGGATGAAGTACTCGCCGTAGCCGGCGTCGGCGATGACGGCCCGGGTGACCTCGTCGATCGAGCTCGCGGTTGCGCCCGGGCGCACGGCGTCGCAGCCGGCGACCTGGGCGCGCAGCAGAACCTCGTAGGCCTTTGCTGCTTCCGGTGAGGGCTGTCCGACGGCATACGTGCGGGTGGAGTCCGAGCAGTAACCCGCCTCGGTGGTGCCGCCGATGTCCACCACGACGGTGTCACCGGCCTCGATCGTGCGGTCGGACAGTTCGTGGTGCGGGCTGGCGCCGTTGGGACCAGAGGCGACGATCACGAAGTCCACCTGGGTGTGACCCTCCGCGAGGATCGCCTCGCCGAGGTCTCGGCCGACCTCCCGTTCGGTGCGACCGGCCCGCAGCCACTCCCCCATCCGGGCGTGGACCCGGTCGATCGCGGCACCGGCGCGCCGCAGCTCCGCGATCTCGTCGGCGCCCTTGCGCACCCGCAGGTCGGCCAGGACGTGGCCAGCCAAGTGCTGGGTGGCTCCAGGCATCGCGTCGCGGAACGCGAGCACCTGCTCGGCCCACATGTGGTTGGCGATCCCGACTGCCGTCGCCGCTCCCAGCCGCGCAGCCACAAGCGCGACCGGGTCCTGCGTCTCCTGCCATGCGGCGATCTCGAGCGAGGCGTTGGGGCCGGTCTCGAGCGCGGCCTGCGCGGTCGGCTGTTCCAGCTCCGGGACGAACAGCACGGGCGTCTCCGGCCGCAGGCAGCACCAGGCAGATCAACCGCTCCGACAAGCGGGCCTGGTAACCGGTGAGATACCGCAGGTCAGCGCCCGGGGTGATGAGGAGGGCGTCCAACCCGGCTTCTGCCATCGCCGTCTGGGCGCGGGCGAGACGGTCAGCTGGACATTGGGTGGGATTCGACACAGGGGTCACCATACTCAGCGTGACGTCCGTGATGTCCGGGCCGCGACATGACACGCTGACCCCGTGAAACCAAGCCGAGTCATGTTGCTGGACACCGCGTCGCTGTATTTCCGGGCGTTCTACGGTATCCCCGAATCCGTCCGCGCACCCGACGGAAGTCCGGTCAATGCGGTCCGCGGGCTGCTCGATTTCACCGCCCGGCTCATCACCGACTATCGGCCGGACCGGCTGGTGGCCTGCCTCGACGACGACTGGCGGCCGGAGTTCAGGGTTCGACTGCTGCCGAGCTACAAGGCCCACCGCGTCGCCGAGGACGGCGCCGAGGAGGTGCCCGACGCGCTCACGCCTCAGGTGGACGTCATCTTCCAGGTTTTCGACGCGATCGGGTTGGCGCGCATCGGCGCGCCCGGCTACGAGGCCGACGACGTCATCGGCACCCTGGCCACCCGGGCGAGCGTCGCGGGTTCACCCGTCGACATCGTGACCGGTGATCGTGACCTGTTCCAGCTCGTCGACGACGCAGCGGGCACCCGGGTGATCTACACGGCCAAGGGCGTCGCCGGCGCGAACCTCGTCGACGAGGCCGCGGTCACGCGCCCGCTACAAGATCCCTGGCCGGGCGTACGCCGACTTCGCGATCCTGCGCGGCGATGCGAGCGATGGTCTACCAGGGGTCGGCGGCATCGGCGAGAAGACGGCCGCCGACCTGATCAACCACTACGGGTCGCTGGACGGGCTGCTGGCGGCGCTCGACGCCGGCGACACCGCGATCGCGTCGGGGCTGCTCCGCAAGCTGGAGGCCGGCCGGGACTATCTCACGGTCGCGCCCACGGTCGTCAGGGTCGCGCTGGACGTGCCGGTGGCCGACCTCGATGACCGGCTCCCCCGCACCGCGGCGCACCCCGAGGCTCTCGACGCACTCGTCGAGAGGTGGGGGCTGCGCTCGCCGGTGGACCGTCTGCTGGCGGCGCTGGCTCAGCCGACAGAGGAATAGGCGACGACGCCGCGGCGCAGGGCATCGATGGCGCTGACCGCCGCGGCCCGCACCGGGGTGCCGTGCGGGGCGACGGCGGCGATCTGGCTGAGCAGGTCGAGCAGCTGGCGGACCCACCGGACGAAGTCTCCGGCGGACAGGTCGGCGTCGCGCAAAACCGCGTCCAGGCTGTGCCCGTCCGCCCATCGGTAGGCGACCCACGCGAACCCGGGATCGGGTTCGTGCAGGAAGTCGAGCTTGTTGTCCCGCTCGACGGCTTCCAGCTCGCCCCACAAGCGGGTGGTCTCGGCGAGGACCTCGCGGACCCGCCCGGTGGGCAGACGCAGCGGGCTGTCGTCCTTCTGGCGGGACTCGTACACCAGCGCGGACACGCAGGCCGCCAGCTCGGGTGCTGTGAGCGATTCCCACAGGCCGCTGCGCAGGCACTCGGCGACCAGCAGGTCCAGCTCGCCGTAGATCCGGGCAAGGCGCGTGCCGGCCTCGGTGACTTCTTCGCCGTCGAGGTAGCCGAGCTCGGACAGGACGTCACACACCCGGTCGAAGACGCGAGCGATGGAGTTGGTCCGGTTCTCCACTCGACGCTCGATCGCGTCGGTGTCGCGGCGCAACCGCCAGTACCGCTCGGCCCACCGCGCGTGGTCCTCCCGGTCGGAGCACCCGTGGCAGGGGTGGCGGCGTAGCGCGCGTGCGCAGCCGGCTGATCTCCTGGTCGTCGGCAGAGCCGCTCCGGGCCCGGCCGGCTTGCCGGGGATGGTCTTCGAGCCCGCTGTCGCGAAGGGACAAGGCCAGGTCGCGCCGCGACTGCGGCGAGCGGGGGTTGAACGACTTGGGGATGCGCAGGCGGCCCAGTGGCTGCACGGGGCTGGGGAAGTCGACGACAGTCAGCCGCTTCACCTGCCGGTCAGCGGTGAGCACGGTCGGCCTTGGCCCGTCCCAGCCGCCGTTCATGCCGGGGTCGAGCACGACGGCGAGCCCTGCGCGGCGCCCGGCTGGCACGGCGATGACGTCACCGACGCTGAGCTTCTCCAAGGAGGTCGTCGCCGCCGCCTTGCGGGCCGCCGCCCCGTTCCGGGCCAGTTCGGACTCGCGGTCCGACAGTGCGCGACGGAGCCCGGCGTAGCCCTCGAAGTCGCCGAGGTGGCAGGTCATCGCCTCTCGGTAACCCGCCAGCGCCTCAAGGTTGCGCCGGATCTGACGGGCAAGGCCGACGACCGCGCGGTCGGCCTGGAACTGGGCGAAGGAGGATTCCAGCAAGGTGCGTGACGCGGCCCGACCGACCTGGCCGACCAGATTCACCGCCATGTTGTAGGACGGCCGGAAGCTGGAGCGCAGCGGATAGGTCCGAGTCGAGGCGAGGCCGGCCACCTGGACCGCGTCGATCTCCGGGGTCATGACGACGACGGCGTGACCCTCGATGTCGATCCCGCGACGGCCGGCCCGCCCGGTGAGCTGGGTGTACTCCCCAGGTGTGATGTCCACGTGGGTGTCGCCGTTCCATTTCACCAGCCGTTCCAGCACGACCGTGCGGGCGGGCATGTTGATGCCGAGCGCGAGCGTCTCGGTGGCGAAGACGGCCTTGACCAGGCCACGCGAGAACAGCTCCTCGACGACCTCCTTGAACGTCGGTAGCAACCCGGCATGGTGGGCTGCCACGCCGCGGGACAAGGCGTCGAGCCACTCGTGGTAGCCGAGGATCTCCAGGTCCTCGTCGGGGATGGAGCTGCAGCGCTCATCCACGTAGTCGCGGACCTCAGCGGCTTCCGCGGTGGTGTTGAGGCGCAGGCCCGCCTGCAGACATTGCAGGACGGCGGCGTCGCAGCCGGCCCGGCTGAAGATGAAGGTGATCGCCGGTAGCAAACCGTCGGCGTCGAGCCTGCTCACCACGTCGGCCCGCCTAGGGCCGGTGAAGCGTCGCGGCCTGGTGCGGTCGCCACGAGCCCCCCGCTGGGTCCGCTCATCCTCACGCAACCGGCGGGTCAGGTCCGGATTGATCTCGCCGGATTCGGTGAACAGGTCGTACAACCGGTTGCCGGACAGCACGTGCTGCCACAGCGGGACGGGACGGTGCTCCTCGACGACGACGGTGGTGTCGCCCCGTACCGTGACGAGCCATTCGCCGAACTCCTCGGCATTGGACACCGTGGCCGACAGCGACACCAGCCGTACCGATTCCGGCAGGTGGATGATCACCTCTTCCCACACAGCGCCCCGGGCCCGGTCGGCCAGGTAGTGCACCTCGTCCATGACGACGAAGGCGAGCCCACCGAGGGTGTGTGAGGAGGCGTAGAGCATGTTGCGGAGCACCTCGGTCGTCATGACGACGATCGGCGCCTCGCCGTTGACTGAGTTGTCCCCGGTGAGCAGCCCGACGTTGTGGGCGCCGTGGCGGGCGACCAGGTCGGTGTACTTCTGGTTGGACAGCGCCTTGATCGGCGTGGTGTAAAAGCATTTGCGGCCCTGGGCCAGCGCGAGGTGGACCGCGAACTCGCCGACCAGCGTCTTGCCCGCCCCGGTGGGAGCGGCGACCAGCACGCCGTGTCCCGCGTCCAGGGCGCGGCAGGCAGCGAGCTGGAAGTCATCGAGTCCGAAGGGGTACTGCTCGATGAACTCGCGCAGCACCGCAGGCAGCGCTCTGCTGCGGGCGGCGGCGAACCGCTCGGCAGGGGTGGGCATGACCCCCAGGCTACGGGTCGGCCGGGCCGCCCACGTCGGACGGCGTCAGATCCAACGGAGAGGTGGCGTCGTCGTCCAGGTCCAGCAGGTCGGGATCGACCCGCTTGGCGGCACGGCGGTCATGCAGGCGCGCCACCTGGGTGGCGAGCTCCAACAAGATCGTCATCGGGATGGCGAGCGCGATCATGGTGAACGGGTCACCGCTGGGGGTGGCGACCGCGCCAAACACGAAGACCAGCACGATCGACAGGCGCCGGTGCTTGTGCAGCTGCTCATAGGTGAGGACACCGGCGCGGTTGAGCAGCACGATGAGCAGTGGGACCTCGAACGCCGCGCCGAAGATGAGCAGCATCGCGGTGAAGTACTTCAGATACGCGCCGAGCCCGATGATCGCGGCGGAATCCTTGGGCGCGAAGCTCAGCAGGATCGCCATGCCCTTGCTCATGACGAAGTAGGCGAGGCTCGCGCCTGCCACGAACAGCGGCACCGCGATGGCGACGAACGTCAGCGCCCAGCGACGCTCGCGCTTCACCAGGCCCGGTGTGACGAAGGCCCAGAGCTGGTAGAGCCAGATCGGTGAGGACACGATCGCCCCGACGATGAGCGCGACCTTGAACTGGAGCATGAGCGGCTCGAAGAACGTGTGGTAGTACAGCTCACACTGGTTCTGCGCGCCGTGATGCCCGATGGCGTCGCAGTACGGTCGGCGGAGCACGCTCCAGATCGGCTTGTAGAACACGAAGCCGACGATCATGCCGCCGAGGAGTCCGAGCATGGCCCGGAACAGGCGGGTGCGGAACTCCGCGAAGTGCTCGAGCAGAGTCATCCGCCCATCGGCGGATCGTGGGGTCCGGCTCATGCTGGGGCAGGACTCACAGGCGCGACGGGGTCAGCGAGCGTCGTGCTGCTGATCATGCACCGGCTGGCTGACGGGCGGCGCGGTGGTGGGGGCGCCAGGCGGGATCTCAAGGTTCCGGGCCACCGGTGCGGCCTGAGCTCCCTGAGCCGGCGCAGCGGGATCGTCGTCGCTGAGCAGACCCTTGGTCTCCGCCTTGAAGATCCGCATCGAGCGGCCGAGCGAGCGTGCCGCATCGGGGAGCCGCTTGGCCCCGAAGAGCACCAGCACGACGAGCAGCACGATGAGGAGGGTGAGTCCCTTTTCAGGCACGGGAGGCTCCTGGGGTCGGTGGTGCAGCCATCCTAGTCGCGAACCTGCGACGACAGGGTGTCGAGCAGCTGCCCGGCGCGGGCGAGCTCACGGTTCAGGGTACGGGCCTTGCGCCACAACCGCCGACCGATCAAGGCGAACACGATCGCCGCGCCCACGGCGAGTAGGCAGATCACGGCAAACCAGACCCAGAAGCCACTCATCCGCCGACCCTACCGGCGAGGTGGCTGGACCGCAGGTTCAGGCGCTAGAAGTGGTAGACGTGCTCGGCGAGGACGGCGAGGTGGTCCAGCCGGTCAAGGGCGAGCGCGAAGTCCAAGACATCGTCATAGCTGATCCGCTGACCGACGTGCACCTCGAGGGCTTCCTCGGGCACTGCCCACTGGATGGGACGGACGCCGCCGGACACGAGCAACGACACGACGTGCTCGTCCGCGGGCTTGCGGACCTCGTCCAGGCAGTGCGGGCACCGGAACGCGTAGTAGGACAGCTCTGGCTGGCGGCAGACCATGAGGGTGAGGTCCTCGGGTGTGAGGTCGACTTCCCCGCAGACGGCGCAGGTGGCTTTGATAGTCGTCACGGCTGCGTCCCTTCGTGCTGATCTGCCGTTGGCAGGATGACCCGTCCTTGGGCCGACCCTCAGTGCTTCGGCAGCCCATGACGATGTCTTGACGCCCAGGTGGCGTCGATTGGCCGGTTCCGGTCGTCGGGCCGCATTTCACGTTTGCCGGAACACGGCAATACGGCACAAACGGGCGAATGGCCCAACAGGGACATTAAAGGCGATGTGCCTAAGGCTTGTCTGGCCCGCGATAGCCTGTGCCCCCGTTACGCCCCTGTTCTCGCGACCGCGACTCAAGGAGAATGGCATGGAAATCACGGCAACCGTCAATGGGAGCGTGGTCGCCCCAGCCGGCTTGTCCGTTGAAGGCCTCAATGAGTCGACCCAGGACGTTGCGGACGGTGCTCGTCGACGGGGTCTGGGCGCATCCTTCAAGTCGTGGGTGGGAATGCGCGACCCAGAGTTCGTCGAGATTACCGACGAGGTGCGAGCGAACCTCGGAGGCGAACAGGCCGATCTCGCCGCTGAGCTCGCTGACCTGCGGAAGCGGCGCGACCTGCGGGAGCTGTCCGACGATGAGATTGAGACGCTCGCCACGGAAACGGCGCTCGTCATCTTGCGCACCGCGCAGAAGCGGGAGCGGCGGGCGGCCGAAGAGGCCGCGAACCTGTTGGCGCACGTCAACGCCGAAGCCGAGCGCCTGATCCAGGACGCCACCGAGACAGCCGCACGCACCGAGCAGGCGGCATCCGTGCTGGCGACCACCATGCGCGCCAGCGCGGGCGCCGAAGCCCAGCAGCTGAAGGATGAGGCCGAGCGGGACGCCCAGCAGGCACGCGCCGACGCGCACGCGGACGCGGAAAGGCTGCGCGCGGACTCTGCGGCTGACGCGGAGCGACTGCGCACGGACGCAACCGCCGAGGCGGAACGACTCGTGAGCGAGGCGAGTGCCGCGGCCGAACAGCTCCGCGCGCAGGCCGAGGCGGAGGCGACGTCGATGATCGAGGAGGCAGCATCTTCGCGCAGCCAGGCGTTCGCCGAGATCGAGGAACAACGTCAGCGCCTCGCGATCGCTCTCGACGAAGGAGCCCAGGTACGGGCGCAGCTGGCACAGGCGTGTGCGGCGGTGCGAGGCTCAATTGACGCGGCCATCGCCGGACTCGCCGCACCTGTCCAGGCGGGCGTGGATCAGCTGGAGACGCTGGCCCACGAGCGAGACCTCGCCAGCTGAGTTGAGCACCTCTCCCGACACGTCGCTGGACGTGGCACGCTCGCGGAGCCTGCCGCACCTCGCTGGTCTCGACGGACTTCGCGCCATCGCGGTGGCAGCCGTGCTCGTCTATCACGCTGAGCTGGTCTGGATGCCTGGCGGATTCCTCGGCGTCGACGTCTTCTTCGTCATCAGCGGTTTCCTCATCACCTCGCTGCTGCTCACCGAGCTGGACCGCAGCGGGCACGTCGATCTGCGGCGGTTCTTTCGGCACCGTGTACGTCGCCTGCTCCCCGGCCTGCTGCTCGTGCTGGTGGCCGCGCTCGGACTCGTCGCTTTCGTCGCTCCCGATGCCGCCGCAGGACTGCGCCACGATGCAGTCCCCGCCCTGTTTGGGGTCGGCAATTGGTGGTACCTGCTCTCCAGCCAGTCGTATTTCGAGGTGATCGGCCGGCCCTCTTTACTGCGCCACACCTGGTCGGTTGCCGTGGAGGCGCAGTTCTACCTCGTGTGGCCTGTCGTCGTGATCGCGGTGTACCGCTGGTTCAACCGCCGCGGGGTGCGACTCGTGGCATGGATCTGTGCCTTCGCCTCCACCGCCCTGGTGGTGACCCTCGCGGTGCGCGGCGGCGTCCCGGTGGCGCACGACCCGACCCGCCTGTACTTCGGCTCGGACACGCACGCGGCGGGCCTGTGCGTCGGCGCGGCACTGGCGACATTCTGGCGACCCGAGCTGCTGCGGCCGGCCCTCACGGCAGGTGCGCGACGCTTTGTCGAACTGCTCGGGGTATGTGCGCTTGGCGCCCTGGTCTACGCGTTCATCACGGTAAGCGAGTTCTCGCTGTCGCTGTACCGCGGGGGCTTCCTCGCTGTCGCGGTGATCACCATGATCCTCATCGCGGCCGCCTGCCACCCGGGCGCCCGCCTCGGGCGCCTCCTCGACGTGGCGCCGCTTCGCTGGGTCGGGACCCGCTCGTACGGGCTGTACCTCTGGCACTGGCCGATCTTCATGGTGACCCGTCCCGGGCTGGACCTTGAGCTGCATGGCCTTCCCGACCTGGTACTGCGTCTGGCTCTGACGGCTGGCGCCGCGGAGCTCAGCTACCGCTTCGTCGAGGTCCCCGTGCGCCGGGGCGCGATCGGCCGCATGCTCGCCAGGGCCCGATCGACCGAGACCGACCAGCGCCGGCCCGCGCGGCGTCGGCTCGTGCTCAGCGGCGTCGGCATGGCCGCCTGCGTCGTGGTCCTGTCGGGCGCGGCCGCGACGTCTGCCCGCAGTGAGGTGGGCGGACGCCTGCTCGCGAACTCCGGTCATACATCACCACCGGTAGCACCGCCGCACCACCGCACCACCCGCCACCCCACCGCCCACCACCGCACCGCCCACGACCACGGCCGTGCCCGGCGCGCCGGCGCCAGCGGTCACGCCGCCGACTGAGGCGCCGGCTCCGACCACCGCGCCGAGCGCGACACACTCGCCGATGACCGCGCTCGGTGACTCTGTCGTGCTGAGCACCGAGAACTCACTGGCCCGCGCGTATTCCGACGTCCGGGTCGACGGTGCGGTCGGACGCCAGGCGGCCGAGCTGGTCGAGCTCGTCCGCGCCCTGCACGCTGGGGATGCGCTGACCCCGATCGTCGTCGTCCATCTGGGGAACAACGGCCTGGTGACCGAGGGTCAGCTCCGGTCCATTCTCGAGGCTCTCGCGCCGTGCACGCGGGTGGTCATCATGAACGCTCACGTTCCGCGACGGTGGCAGGACGCCAACAACGCGCTGTTCGACCGGGTGGTCCCGGAGTACCCGAATGCGGTCCTCGCGGACTGGCGGGCCACTTCGAAGGACCACCGGGAGTACTTCGTCCACGACGGCGTCCACCTGACGGGCGAGGGAATCCGCGCGTACGTTGACCTCATCGTGCGCACCGCCACCAGCTGAGCCGTAGCAGCCTGACTCGCCGTCAGCTGGGGTCGTTGTACCCGGCCAGGGTCAGTTCCGTGTCGCCGCGCACCTCGTCGGCGAGCGATGGTGGGTCCAGCACGCGGCCGGCGCCGCCCAGGCTCAGCACCAGCCGGCGGACCCAGCGGGTGTCCGGGGTTCGGAGCCGGACCAGCAGCCCGCCGGTGGGCAGCTCCTCGACCGACTCGCACGGGTAGTACTCCGGTACCCAGCGACCGGCCGCGGTCAGCTCGAGAGTCACCAGGATGTCCATGGGTGAGGGCTGGAACAGGCCGTCGTCGAGGTCACGCGGCTGCGCCTCGGCCGGGGGGTCGGCTTGGTCGGCGAGGACCTCGATCGCGGCCACCCGGTCCAGCCGGAACAGCCGGACCGCCTCGACGAGCCGGCACCAGCCCTCCAGGTAGGTGTGGCCGTCGACGACCGTCATCCGCATCGGGTCGACGTCACGTTCGGTCGTCTCGTCCCGTCCGGGCACGTAGTACCGCAGGTGGACACGCCGCCGGTGTTCCAGCGCGTCGCGGACCGTGGCCACCACGGAGGTCTCGGCCTCGACGTCCACGACGACGGCAGTGCTCGCGGCCGCGGCGTCCCCCGCGGCGGTCTCCAGCTTGGCGAGGGCGCGGTCGACGGCGTCGGAGTCGGCGAGCCCCGGCAGGTCGGCCAGCATCCGCAGCCCTACGATCAGCGCGAGCGCCTCGTCGCGTGCCAGCCGCAATGGCCGGGCGATCGTGTCCGCGTTGCTCACCGTGATGTGCTGGCCAGTGATGTCGACCTCGATGAGGTCGCCTGGGAAGTAGCCAGGTAGGCCGCAGTAGTAGACGAGGTCGAGGTCGGCGACGAGCTGCCGCTCGGTGACGCCGAAGGTCGCGGCGACCTCGCTGACGCGGGCGCCCGGTCGGGTGAGCAGGTAAGGGACCAGGGCGAGCAGCCGAGGCAGCTGTGCGGCGGAAGCGCTCATGCCAGCACCGCCCGCAGCTTGTCGAGCACGATGGACCGGGCGTCGGGCGGGTCGAGCAGCACGACGTCCGCGCCGTAGGACAGCACCTCGTGGGCGAGGCGGTACGGGTCGGCGTAGTCCACGGTCAGCACATCCCAACCATCGACGTCAGACACCGAGCTCAAGGCGCGCCGACGCAGACCGTACGCGGCACCGCTTCGCGCCCGGATGCGAGCGGTGGCGGTCGCCGGCTCAGCGACGGTGTCCACCACGGATTGCCGGATGTCGACATCGGCGGGGACCTCGAAGCTACCCGGCGCCCCGCTGGTCGCGACCGGACCGACCACCCGGGACAGCCGAAACACTCGGGTGGCCACGCGGTCGCGGTCGTGCCCGACCACGTACCAGCGCCCGTGCCAGGACACCAGGCCCCACGGCTCCAGGTGCCGGATCGAGCCGGCGGTGCGGTAGTCGAAGGTCACCGGTGTCCGCTGGGCGACTGCCGCGCGCAGCGGCTCGAACGCAGGCTCCGTGGTGGTGACGCGTGTCTCGATCGCCAACGGTGCCGACTCGCCGGTGTCCAGCCCTGCGGCCTGCAGCTTCAGCAGGGCCCCCGAGGCCGCAGCGCCCAGGCTGGCGCGGCTCCAGGCGCGGGCGGCGACCGCGATCACGGCGGCCTCGTCGGGCGTCAAGGCGATGTCCGGCAAGGCGTAGTCGTCGCGCCGGATGCGGTAGCCGACCTCGTCGTCGAAGACGCTGTCGCTACCGGTCTCGAGGGGGATGCCGAGCTCGCGCAGGTCTTCCTTGTCACGCTCGAACTTGCGCTTGAACGCCTCATCCGACAGGTCGCCATAACCGGCGACCGTCGCACGGACCTGCTCAGCCGACAGGTAACGGCGGGTGTGCAGGAGGCAGATGACGAGGTTGAGCAGACGCTCCGTCCGACGCGCCGACATGGCCGAGACGGTAACGCATGACGCAGCCCGGCGCTCGCTACACGCCGGTACGCTGCCGCTCGTGGTGCGGTGGCGAGCGGGTGTGGTCGTCGGTGTCGGTGCGCAGTGGACCGGGGCCGTTGAGCTGGTGGTGTCCGTCGACGGCGAGGAGGTGGCCGCCCTGGCCTACCCGCAGCTGACCGGGCGGCCTGAACTGGGTGACACGGTGCTGCTCAACACCGCGGCGCTCCACCTGGGTCTGGGTACCGGCGGGTTCGCCCTGGTGGTCGCCGTCCCCGACCGGCTGCCCGCCGACCCGGTGGGGCCCGGCCATCTGGTGAAGGCCCGCTACCTGCCGCTGCAGACAACGGTGCTCGGCGTGGACGAGCAGGGCTCAGCGCACCACGCGGCGCTGCGCGATGCGGACTCGATCGAGTCGATGCCGGTCGTCGTGGCTGACCTGCACTCGGCGCTGCCCGCCATCGTCGCGGGGTTGCTCGCGGACCGGCCTGCGACCCGGGTGGCCTACGTGATGACCGACGGGGGCGCGCTGCCCGCCTGGTTCTCCCGAACCACCGATGGCTTGCGCCGCGCCGGGTGGCTGGCCGGGACGGTGAGTGTCGGACAAGCGTTCGGCGGGGAGGTCGAGGCGGTGTCGTTGCACAGCGGGCTGCTGGCGGCCCGGCACGTGCTGGGCGCCGAAGCGGTCATCGTCACCCAGGGACCGGGCAACTTGGGGACGGACACCCGCTGGGGCTTCTCCGGCGTGGTCGCCGGCGATGCGATCAACGCGGTGGTAGCCCTCGGTGGGCGGGCCGTCGCGGCTCTTCGGGTCAGTGAGGCCGACCCGCGTCCGCGGCACTACGGGGTGAGCCATCACAGTCTGACGGCCTATGGGCGGGTGGCACTGGCGTCCGCCGATGTCGTTGTGCCCGTGCTCGACGAACCGATGGCGACGCCGCTGGCCGAAGCGGCCGCCGCGCTGGCCGAGCGGCACCGGATCGTCGATGTGGAGGTGGACGGGCTGCTGACCGCGCTGCGCGGCTGCCCGGTGCCGCTGTCGACGATGGGCCGCGACCTTGACGCCGACCTGGCGTACTTCCTCGCCTCGGCGGCTGCCGGACGACACGCGGCCCACTTGCTGCGCTGAGCCCTACATGCTGGCGATGAGCTTCTCGACGCGCTCGTCCACCGACCGGAACGGGTCCTTGCACAGGACCGTGCGCTGCGCCTGGTCGTTGAGCTTGAGATGTACCCAGTCCACCGTGAAGTCGCGACGCCGCTCCTGGGCACGCTTGATGAACTCCCCGCGCAGCCGGGCCCGGGTGGTCTGCGGCGGGATCGACTTCGCCTCGAACACCGCGAGGTCGCGGGTGACGCGATCGACCGCCCCACGGTCTTGCAGCAGGTAGTACAACCCGCGCTCGCGGCGGATGTCGTGGTAGGCCAGGTCGAGCTGCGCGATGCGGGGGGAGGACATCGGCAGATGGTGCTTGGCCTGGTAGCGCTCGATGAGGTGGTACTTGATCGCCCAGTCGATCTCGCGATCGACCCCGGACAGGTCGCCGGTCTCCACCGCGGTCAACGTGCGGTCCCACAGGTCCAGGACCTGCTTGGTGGTGCCGTCGCCCCCGTGGCGCTCCGCGAAGTCGCGGGCCTTGACGTAGTACTCCCGCTGGATCTCCAACGCGCTGGCCTCGCGTCCGTTTGCCAGCTTGACCTTGCGCCGACCGGTGACGTCCTGACTGATCTCGCGGATCGCCCGGATCGAGTTCTCGAGCGACATGTCCCGTAGCAGGATGCCGCTCTCGATCATGCGCAGAACCAGGTCGGTGGCGCCGACCTTGAGCAACGTGGTGGTCTCGCTCATGTTGGAGTCACCGACGATGACGTGCAGGCGCCGGTACTTCTCCGCATCGGCATGGGGTTCGTCGCGGGTGTTGATGATCGGTCGGCTTCTGGTGGTCGCCGACGACACGCCCTCCCAGATGTGCTCGGCCCGCTGGCTGATGGAGAAGATCGAACCCCTGGGGGTCTGCAGGACCTTGCCCGCGCCGCAGATGAGCTGCCGGGTGACCAGGAACGGGATGAGGACGTCGGCGAGCCGCCCGAAGTCTCCGTGCCGGCCCACCAGGTAGTTCTCGTGGCAGCCGTAGGAGTTGCCCGCGGAGTCGGTGTTGTTCTTGAACAGGTAGATGTCCCCGGGGATGCCCTCCTCGCGCAAGCGCTGCTCCGCGTCGACCATCAACCCCTCGAGGATGCGCTCCCCCGCCTTGTCGTGGACAACAAGGTCGACGATCGAGTCGCACTCAGGGGTGGCGTACTCCGGGTGGCTGCCGACGTCCAGGTACAGCCGCGCACCGTTGCGGAGGAACACGTTGCTGCTGCGGCCCCACGACACCACCCGGCGGAACAGGTACCGGGCGACCTCGTCCGGCGAGAGCCGGCGCTGACCTCGGAACGTGCAGGTGACGCCGTACTCGTTCTCCAGCCCCATGATTCGTCGGTCCATGGCTGGTCACTCCCCTGCCCGAGAGCGCGCACACGTCCAGGTCAGGGGTGAGTCAGATGTGTCAGCAAGGACACGGTCGAGAACGTTCAGGCCCATGTCGGCCACGGTAGCCGTCGGAAGGCGGATACGGGGGCTCTACCGTCTAGCTTCGTCGACCGCGGTCACCGTGATCGACGGCGTAGGAGGCTCCGTAGGAAGCGGACGAGCCTGCCGTGGGATGAGGCCGGGTGAGTCGTCAGCTGCGGAGCGAAGAGCCCGGCGAACTGAGGATCCTCGGACGTCAGGTCGTGTTCGATCTCGGCCAGAATGCGCCGCTCATGTTCTGACAGTCGCATGCCAACTCGCCTCGGCTCATCCTCAATGCTGCACGTATGATGCCCAGCCCGCGCCGCGAAACCACCTCGCGGGGGGCACGTGGCGAACAAGTCTGGTGATCCTTCAGGGCACCGCTACTCGGGGCTCCAGCAAAGGCACCGCGACCGCCTCGGGAGATCGACTGCGGCCCGCCGAACACCATCAGGCGGTCGACGGCGTGCCGACCGGGAAGGGGCGGGCACGCTCACTGGTCCGGCTGCACCTTCAGGGAGATGGGCACGATGCGATAGCAAAGGCGAGCGGTGTGGAGAGAACCCGGGGAGCCATGGCGTTTCCAATCGTTCTTGGTGGACGCCAAGCTCGGGGCCGCACATGCGAACGCGTGTCTCGCGCAGCACGGTTCATGCCGTCAGCTTTGGGGAAGGTCACCCGCAACATCACGGCCGACCGGCTCCGGGGGCCGCGGACGAGAGGGGTCTGCGATGGCGATGTGCGAGGTGTGCGGCAACGATTACGCATTGTCTTTCGAGGTTCATGCGCAGGGTGCTGTTCATGTCTTCGACAGCTTCGAGTGCGCGATCCACAAGATGGCGCCGATCTGTGAACACTGCTCGTGCAAGATCATCGGGCACGGTGTCGAGGCGGACGGCCGTTTCTACTGCTGCGCGCACTGCGCTCTCTCCGAAGGGGCAGTCGGCCTTCGCGACCGCGTCTGACGGGGGCAGACGGGGCGGTCCTTAGTGACGGAAGAGGTCCCGGAGGTTGACGATGAGCAGCAGGCAGGCGAACGCGCTGAAGACGGCTGCCAGCGTCACGCGCCAGTCGTTGGTGATCGCGACCACCAAGATTCCGATGACCCCGACCAGCAGGGTGCTGACGAGCACGAAGGTCAAGAACGCAGCACCCACACCCAGCAGGAAGGCCAGCAGCCGGCGGTGGGCGAACGCCTCGACCATGAGGAACAGGAACAGGACCGCGCCGATGGAGGTCAGGACGCCGCCGGTCGGGTTCACCAGGAGCACCACGACCGCGCCCATGAGCAACGGGACCGTCAACGCCGACCACAGGCGAAGCAGCCGGGTACGCGGTGGGCGCCTGGCCACGTAGGGCAGACGCCTGGTCCGCAGGTGGGCCTGCGGCGGGTCGACCTCCAGCGGTCGCGACAGGGTGTCCAGGTGAGCCGTCCGTTCCTCGGAGAGGTCAGCCTGCGTTCTGCAGGAGCGCGTTGAGGCGGAGCTCGCGCTCACTGGTCTCCGCTCGCCACCTGTTCTGCAACGCACGGGTTCCATGCCGATGCGCGAGCGAGCGCACGACCTGCCAGGAGGTCCGTAGCTCGCGCCGCGCCGCGGCGATCTCCGCGCGGAGGTCAGTCAGCTCACGATCGAGGGAGGTCGAGCCGGTCGCGCAGGCTGTCTGCTGCGTCAGCTCTCCTGCGCCGGCACCTTCTCCAGGCCCGCCCAGGCGACAGGATCGGTCCAGGAGAAGCGCGGGGAGCCATCCCGTTCGTACCGCGGCCCGGCCGGCGCCCGCTCCCCTCCGAACCGGTCCAGGGTGTCCAGTCCCCACAAGCCCCGGTAGTCGGCCACCCACCGCGTACAGTCGTCGACCAGCTCGAGGCGACCAACCGACGGCCTGACCGGCACCCACGCTGACGCCGTCGCCACGGGCGTAGTCGATGAAGGGGATGCGCAGTCCTGGCGTGACCTTCTCCCGGCGCCATGGCATCGCGATCCGGGCGATGGCCTGCGACGCTCGGACGATGCCGCCGGCGAGGCCGGCGAGAGCCACCTGGATCACGTAGTCGCCGGGGACGAAGGCACCCGAGTGGGATCCGCCACCGGCGAAGATCACCGGGTGGTCGCCCACGCGTTGCAGCTCCGGGTCGTCCCACCTGCGGCGCAGGTCGTCCCCGCTGTAGTCGTGCGAGGACAGTGACACCCACACAGGCTCCGGCGGCGCGCCGGGGTGTTCCGCGAGGTAGACGCACGCCATCTCCCAGTCGGCTTCGTGGTCGTTGATGCCGCCGAAGGTCGACCGCCAGTCGTTCATCACGTAGAAGAACCAGTACTGCAGGACGAGGTAGCCGCCGGAGCGTACGACGCGCCCGTAGTAGGTGCACGGGGTCGACGCCAGGTTCTCGCGGTAGCTGGTCTCCGCTGCTGCGACAAGGGCACCGGGCAGGGTGCCACGCAGCAGCAGCGAGATCTTGAGGAAGAGGTCGACGAACCGGGCGAGGATGCCCACGGAGCCCAGCCGGCCCACACCGCCGGCCTTGGCGCGATGGGTACGTCGCCATCGCGCTTGGCCGAGCCCCACAAGGGGTTCTGCGCGAAGCGGAGGTACATCTGCACGTCGGCCCGCTCGCGGCCGTGCGCAGACAGGCTCTCTAGCGTCAGCTCACCCTCCGGCGCCACCAACCTGGGCTTGCGCGCCGGGATCTGCCTCCCACAGGCTGCACCGCGCGACGTAGCCTTCGACGTCAGTGGGCAGGAAGAGCTCGCCTTTGGTGAACCGCACGACTGGTTCATACGCGCGCAGCAGAGCCCGGTCACCCACCATTGACTTCTCTCCGCGAGGAGGCCGGCTCACCCCTGCGGACGCGGCTCGCTGTCACCTTCCGACGAGCGGCGACGCCGCCGAACATGCCACACGACGAGCGCCACCAGGACGAGGCCGGCGACGATGAACGCCGCATCGCGTCCGAACGCCTTCTCGATCCTGGCGTACGAGGCACCCGCGACGTAGCCGACGGTGACCACCGCAGCACCCCACACGACGGCACCCGCGGCGTTGAAGGCGAGGAACCTGCGATACGGCATCCTCGCCGTGCCCGCCAGCGCCGGCATGACAGCACGGAAGAACGCAACCCACCGTCCGAGGAACACGGCTGCGCCACCGTGCCGGGCGAGGAAGCGCTGGGCGTCCTCCAAGCGCCCGCGCCGCTTGTCGAAGATGCGAAGGGCCAGCAGGCGGGTACCTAGGTGACGGCCGACCTCATACCCGACGCTGTCCCCGACGATGGCCATGATGATCACAACCGCCATGACCGCCACGAGCGACACGTGACCACGGCTGGCGGCGACGCCTCCGAGAATGGCCGCGGTCTCCCCCGGCAGCACGAACCCGACGAACAGCGCATCCTCGGCGAAGACAACGAGACCGACGGTGCCGTACACGGCCCACGCCGGGGCACTGAGGATGTGATCGATGATGCTGCCCATCGCCAGGACAGCCTAGCTTCGGCGAGCATGCAGGCCGCTCCCAGCGGGTAGGCGTCGAGCGATCCGACATTTCGGTTCCGGCACCGGAGGCCTTCGTGAGGATCATCCGCCGTTTCGCCCGCCTGATGCTCGCTTGGATGTTCATCCAGGGCGGTTCGTCAACGCTGCGCAAGCCTGAAGGGCGCGCCGCCACTGCCGGTGACACCCTCGACAAGATCCGGAGCTTCGCACCTGTCGAGCTTCCTGACGATGTCGCTCTGGTGCGCGCCAACGCCGGCGTCCAGACCGCTGCTGGTGTGGCACTCGCCGCAGACGTGCTCCCCCGCCTGTCCGCGTTCACACTCGCATCGTCGCTGGTACCCACCACCGTCGGCGGACACCCGTTCTGGACCATCGACGACCCCGCCCAGCGGGCGCAGCAACGCATCCACTTCACGAAGAACCTCGCCATACTCGGCGGCCTGCTCCTCGTCGCCACCGCGCCTCACGAGGCCAGCGAACTCACCGGGCCACGACGGCGCGCTCTTGCGCCGCCCGCACCGCGGCGGACAAGGTCGTGATGTCATAGGACCCGTACTGCCGCCGCCCGTTGATGAAGAACGTCGGAGTGCCTGACACCCCGCTCAGGTCGGCACCATCCACATCGGCATCGATCCTCCCTACGCCGACATGTCGGTTCATGTCCGCGACGAAGCGCTCGACGTCGAGACCGAGGTCCTTGGCGGCGCGAACCAGGTCGGGCAGCCGCAGGGCGTCCTGGTGCTCCATGAGGTGGTCGTGCATCGGCCAGAAGGCACCCTGCTCCGACGCTGCCTCCGTCGCCTCCGCCGCCTGCCGCGCATGGGGATGGACGTCGCTCAGGGGTAGGTGTCGCCAGACGTACCGCAGGTCGCCGAAGTCGGCGAGGAGCTGCCGAACGACAGGCTCCGCCTGACCGCAATAGGGACATTCGAGGTCGCCGTACTCGACGAGAGTCACCGAGGCGTCCTGCGGACCGCGGATGTGGTCACGGCCGGGATCGACGGCATCGGCAAGGTCGACGATCACCTCCGAGGTGCCCAGGAGCGCGTGCATGCGCAGCCTCGCGGGGAGCAGATCGGTGGCGCGGAAGACCAGCCAGGTGGTGACCGAGGCCACCAGCGCAGCGGCGAGCACGCCGACCTTCGCCTCCTGCAACTGGGCTCCCTTGAACGCGAGCGAGGCGACAAGCAGAGCGACGGTGAATCCGATGCCGGCGATCGCACCGCCCCCGGCGACCGCGGCCCAGCCGACCGGCGGGCGCAGCCGGCCTCGGCTGAGCCGCGCGACGAGCCAGCAGCAGCCGGTGATGCCGACCGGTTTGCCGACGACGTAGGCGATCAGGATGCCGAGCGTCGTCGGTGACGTGAAAGCGCGAGCGAGGAATCCGCCGCCGAGCGGGACGCCCGCATTGGCCAGCGCGAACAGCGGCACGATCACGTAGCTCGTCCACGGATGAAAGCGCTGCTGCAGCAGCTCGTTGGGCGAGATCGCGGCGTCGACGGCCGCCCGCGCTTCCTGTGCGAGACGGGGTGTCGGCTGCTCGCGGAACAGGCGGAATCGTTCGCTCGCCTGCTCGAGGTCGAAGCGAGCGGCCGGGTAGGCGATGGTCAACAAACCCATCACCAAGCCCACTACGACCGGGTCGACGCCAGACTTGAGCGTCGCTACCCACATCGCCGCGCCGAGTACGGCGTAGACCGAACCCCGCCGGACGCCGAGCGCGTGGACGCCGATGACCACGACCAACAGAGCGAGTGCAGTGAGCAGCGCGCGGACCGAGAGGTCATGGCTGTAGACCGTCGCGATCACGAGCAACGCCACGATGTCGTCGACCACGACGACGGTGAGGATGAAGGCGCGGAGGCGATCGGGGAACCGCGGCCCGACGAGCGCGAGCATGCCGAGGGCGAACGCCGTGTCGGTCGACATCGCCACGCCCCACCCGTGCAGCGATCCGTGGCCGGTGTTGATGGCGAGGTAGATCGCGACGGGCACGGCCATTCCGGCGAGACCGGCGAGCAGAGGGAGGGCGAACCGCTCCCGCTCCCGCAGCTCGCCAAGGTCGAGCTCCCGCCGCGCTTCGAGCCCGACGACGAAGAAGAACAAGGTCATCAGGCCGCTGTTCACCCAGCCCCGGACATCGAGTGCCACTGAGGCGTCGCCAAGGTGGATCGACAGCGTGGTCTGCCACAGCTTGTCGTAGGACGCCAGGTCGACGTTCGCCCAGATCAGCGCCACGACGGCTGCGCCAAGGAGGATGGCGGCGCTGCCGGTTTCGGTAAGAAGAAACTGACGGAACGGCGTCTTGAGACTACTTGTCCACGTTGTACGCGCCGAGAACGACGTCGTCCGCCCAGACTCGCTCATCACTAGATTATGGTCGACGGCCCGATCACCGTGCGCTCATCGCGCTAGGCGGTTGGCAAGCCAGGCTAGTGCGAGCGGATAACGATAATCGATGCTGCCATGGCCGGCCTCGAACAGTTCGAAGTGCACGCGGTCGTCGGGGACGCCGATGCGAGCGATCTCGTCCCGGAATGCCGTCGACCCGAGGTCCAGGAACCACTCATCGCGGGTGCCGGCGTCGATCCACACCGCACGCATCGAGCGGACCGCGTCGGCGTAGCGTTCGACCATGCGGACTGGGTCCCAGTCGAGCCAGCGCTGCCACACCTCGGGGCGCAGCACCCCAGACCGAGGATCGAACGGCAGCTCAGGTGTGCCGTCGTCTCTGGCGGAGAAGCACGCGGTGCACCCGAGCAACATCAGCAACACGTGGTCGGCTTCCTTGGTGAAGGCGGTGCGGGAACGGAAGTCAGCCCACCACTGGTTGATGTCGTGGTCGTACTCGCGCAGGTAGCGAACCGCCTTGCCGAACTCCGGGACGTAGCAGAGCTCGTACAGGGAGTCACCTGCGTGCGTCGCGAGCGCACCGAACAGATCCGGCCGCAGCATCGGGGTGATCATGGCTCCGAAGCCGCCCGAGGACTTGCCGGAGATGGCTCGTGACTCACGGTCGGCGAGCGTCCGGTAGGTGCGGTCCACCCACGTGCACGACCTCGTCGCAGAGGTAGGAGTGGTAGGCACCGGTCCCGGGCGAGTCGACGAACTGCGAGCCACCGTAGGCGGTCCACGCGTCGACGTAGACGACGACGCAGCCGGGCGCCGCACCGGAGGCGAACACGGCGTCGGCTGTCTCGGGGAACGGCTGCCGGTAGGCGGCACGATTGGCCCACATCGCGACGTGCCCGGTGTAGCCCTGGATGACGTACACGGTGGGATACCTGGTGGTCTGGTGGTCGTCGTACCCGGGCGGAAGGTAGACCCACACCGGTCGCTCGTACGGATCGCCGAGCGGGTTGGTGCGCAGGAGCTCGGAGGCGATGACGCGGCGATCGATCCGTCCAGCGAGCTCGACATCCCACGGCAACATCATGGCCATCGCAACGGCACCTTGGGCGCCATGGCAATCGCGGGCCAGACGCTAGGGTGGCCCCTCATTTCGAGGGTCGGAGAATGCCTTCCTCGCGTAAGCACTTGCCTCGAGTTGAGAATGCAACGAGAGCTTGGTCAAAACATTTTGAATGTGTGTGCGAACGGTGTGCGGCGATAGTGTGAGGAACTTCGCAATCTCGGTGCGCGTTGCGCCGGAACCGAGCAGCCTGAGCACCTGAACCTCCCGGGGGGTCAGGCTCGCCAGTTGACCTTGCGGCTCACGAATCGGATGGTTGGCCATGCGGCTGAGCACCGGCCCGACCAGGACCGCGGGGAGTCTGGCCTCGCCCGCAGCAACAAGTCGGATGGCCTCGATGACATCCTCGAGGCCATCAGCGTGGATACACACGCCCGACGCACCGCGGTAGAGGAGTCGAACCGCCGCATCAGCATCAACCCGTTCGAGGATCACGAGGACTGGCTGAGCAAACCGCCCGAGCGTTGCACCAGCCCCAGCCTCGTCCGCCACCAGGACGTCATGCCCCCACCGCATGGCCTGGGTGGCGCTAACGGGATCAGGGGTGACGAGGACAGCGGCGATGCCCTGCTGCGCTCGCACGAAACCCGCCAACCCCGCCGCGATGAGGCGGTGCCGGTGCAGAACTGCGACGCGGATCCCTCCCAACACCCCTCCCAGAGCTCGGCCGAGCCTCCGCCGGGTCACCGCACAGTCTTGAGCACTCGCCGCGCTCGCCCGGATGGCAGCATCCTTCCCAAAATCTCGGACCACTTGGTAAACGGGAGTGCGTGAATTGAACTGGACTCTGGCAGCGCTCTTGTGATTGGACCTAAATTCGATCTACATTCCCAAGCAATCAACCCAACCGGATTGATCGCCACGTGAAGGGGGACACCTTGGACGGCAGCATCGAAACGGTCTGGCAACCAGGGCCGACCACCCTGAACGGAGTGGCGAGGCGGCTCCTGCCAAGTACCGCCGTCCGCGACTCCGCGGACCCGGTCGTAGTCTTGATCGTGGATGCTTTCCCCTGTTCGCCGGCATCCTGCGATGCGCTCTGGCCAGCAGCAACAAGTTCTGCGTTGCAGGCGAAGCGGCGACCCTTGAGAACGCGCATGAAGTCTGCAAGGACGTCGAGCCCACTGTGGTGCTCCTTCACGTGGGCTCCATCGATGTCAAGGCCATCGACACGATCGCATCCCTGGTATGTGATGAGGACTGTGCGCCAGGTAGCGGCGACCGCCACCATCCGCCCGTCGTCGTGGTCGCGGACGTGGACGACCCGAGGATGTCGGGGTTGGCTATCGCAGCCGGTGCATCCGGCTACCTCACCACCGACGCGGGCACCGATGAGCTCGCCAACGCAATCTGTTACGCCGTCCGCGGCGATACGGCCGTGTCAGGTCAGCACGTCACGAAGATGATTCGGGACCTAGTGCGCCGGGGGCCGAGCCCCGACCGCTTCCACTCCTACGTGACGTTGACCCCCAGAGAGGTCGAGGTCCTCGGGTACCTGGTCGACGGGTTGTCCACCGCCCAGATCTCTGAACAGCTGTCGATCAGCCAGCACACGGCGCGCGCGCACATCCAGAACGTGCTCGTCAAGCTCAACGTCCACTCGAGGCTGCAGGCTGCCGCGCACGCCGTCCAGCACCACCTGCTGTGACTCCTGCCCAGCGTTGGCTGCCGCCAAGAAGGCCCCTGCGCGGGCGCGACGAATCTCGGATGTTCATACCGGACCCACTACGACGTTCAGGGGAGGCTGCCTCGCCGGACGGCACCTAGGTTGGGCTCGCGCCGACTGTTTGCGAGTGGATCCGTGCCGTTGAGGAGAGCCATGAGCCGCATTGCCGCGTTGTCCGTGGGTCGGTGGGTGGTGGCGTTCGTCGGGTGCGTTGCGCTAGTCGTGACGCTGTTGGTGCCGTTGGGCGCGCACCCGGCGCGGGCGGCGACGTCGGGACAGTGGTTTGCGGTCGACACGCATGCGCACAGCGTGTTCAGTGGTGATGCCCGGGCGGATCTGGGGGTGTTGGCGCAGACGGCGAGGGCGGCTGGTTACAACGCGCTGATGGTGACCGATCACGCGTTGGGCGAGCAGCTTCCCGATCTCGGGGCAGACGGCGAACAAGTTCGTGATGGACGACGCGCTGACCGGGTGGACCGCCAAGACCGCGGGCGCGGTGTCGGCGCCGGCGAACGCGCTGGCGACGACTCCGGTGCACACGGGTACGAAGTCGTTGCACCTGGCGGCGACGACCGGGTCCGGGCAGTCCGGTGAGGTGGCGGAGTGGGCCAAGCGCGGGCCGAACCTGCGCTCGGGGGACGTCACCCTGACGTTCTCGGTGTTCCCGACGCGGATCGACGCCGGGTCGGGGGTGTACGTGTCGGTGGGCGTCGGGGGGGACCCGACGGTGTCGACGGTCTCGGGATACACCACGTCGGCGGGAGTGGTGTCGCAGGGCAAGTACGCCCGGGAGGTGTGGCAGCTGGGCACCCCGGTGGCCGCGTCCGCCGCACCGGGGGCGCTGGTCATCACCCATCAGCTCGCGTACACGGTGAACCAGTGGAACACCTACACGATCGATGTGAGCGCGGCGCTGGCCGCGGACCTCCCCGGGCCGGCGCAGCCGGTCAGCTACGACGCGTTGGCGTACCCGAAGATCGCCGCGGGTGGCACCGCGGGGTCGGTGGACGCCTACGTGGACGGCTACGCGCTGACCGCGGCCGCCCCGGTGGACCCGGCCACGGAGTTCACCTACCGCAACTCGCTGCTGGGCTCGTTCGGCACGCCGGGGTCGTTCGCGCTGTTCCCCTCCGCCGAGATCGGGGTGCAGCAGCACGCGAACCGGTTCAACTTCGACCCGCCGGTGGCAGCGCAACAGCAGCTCCAGCTCGGCATCGACTCGATCCCGGCCACCCAGGCCAGCGGCTACCCGGCGCAGCTGAACCACCCGGGTGTGGCCGGCGGGGTCACCGACGCCGCCGCGATCAGCACCGCCGGTGAGCACGCGGACCTGATGGAGGTCCGCGAACTCAACATGATCGCCGACTGGGACGCGGTGCTCGCCACCGGCGCGGTGCTGCTCGGCACCTGGTCCACCGACGAGCACGACGCCTATCTGGGGGCCAGCTTCCCCGCCACCTACGTCAACGCCCCCGCCCTCACCCTGAACGCGCTGACCCAGAACATGTTCGAGGGGCGGATGTATCTGGCGAAGACCACCTTCGGCGGGCGGCTCACCCTCGCCCCGGCCGGGGCGACCACCGTCTACCCGTCCCGCTACCCCACGTACGTGTCCCCGGTCAGCGGCACTGCCGCCGTCCACCTGAATGTCTCCGGGGGCCTCGTCACCGGAGACAAGGTTCGCTGGCTCGTCGGCAACGCCTCGTCGCCCACGCCGACCGTGCTGGCGAACGACTCCACCAGCGGGGCGAGCTACGACGCGACCAAGCAGGTACCGATCACGACAGCCGCCAGCTACGTCCGCGCCGAGGTCACCGATGCCACCGGGGTCACCGTCAAGGCGATGACCGAGCCGATCATGTTCGACCAGACGCCGCAGCTGCCCGTCGGCATGAGCTACCACCTGGCCGGGGTCACCACTCCCGGCGGCACCGGCTACACGCTCACCACCACCAAAGGCATCACCGCGTCCAGCTGGAACTCCGGCACCAGCACTCTGGCGGCCACCCTCACCGACCAGCCCGGCTCCCTCGCCGAGCTGCACGTCACCACCGGCGCCCTCACCCCGATCGTCGATCACGCGTCGACGGGACGAGCGTGCCCGCCGCTGGCTCACTGGCCGCGTTCACCGCTGCCGCCGGGAGCACCTGGTACTTCGACACCACAGCCGGGCAGCTGTACGTCAAGGGGCTGCAGGGCGCGTCCGCGTCCACTTCTGCGATCTCGGTCGCGTTCAACAGCAGCGACACCACCGCACCTCCGACACCGACCGGGCTGTCCGCGACCGGAGCCGGACCTACCGCGATTGCGCTGACCTGGTCACCGTCCACCGACAACACCGCCGTCGCCGGCTACGGCGTCTACCGTGACGGCTCGACAACCCCGATCGCCTCGGTCAGCTCCGGCACCACGTTCACCGACACCGCCCTGGCCCCCTCCTCCAGCCACACGTACACCGTCGACGCCTTCGACGCCGCCGGCAACCACTCCGCTCAAGTCCGCGTCCGCCACGGCCAGCACCGGTAGCGACACCACCCCGCCCACCGCACCGACCAACCTCACTGCCCGCGCCACCAGCGGCACCACCATCGCCCTGACCTGGACCCCGGCCACCGACAACGTCGGCGTCACCGGCTACGGCATCTACCGTGACGGCTCGGCCACCGCGCTGGCCACCACCACCGCCGCCGCCTACACCGACACCGCCGTGGCGGCCGGCAGCACCCATACCTACACCGTCGATGCCGTCGACGCGGCCGGCAACCGCTCCGCCAAGTCCGCCGCGGCGAGCGCCACCACGCCCACCACCGGCGGCACCACGATCACGATCACTCCGGACGCCGACTCCTACGTCGACGCCTCCAACCCGAGCAAGAACTACGGCACCACGACGTCGGTCAAGGTCGACGGCTCCCCGCCAGTCACCACCTACCTGCACTTCACCGTCACCGGCCTGGCTGGCGCCGTCACCTCCGCCACACTGCGGATGTTTCCCACTACCAATCAGAAGACCGGTTTCGACGCGCACGCCGTCACCGGCGGCGCCTGGACCGAGACCGGCATCACCGCCGCCAACGCCCCGGACTACTCGACGGCCACGCTGGGGTCGTCCGGCCGGGTGACCGCTTCGGTGTGGGCCAACGCGGACGTCACGCCACTGATCACCGGGAACGGCAGCTACGCCATCGCGCTGACCACCTCCGACCCGCAGGCCCTCAGTATGAGCAGCCGGCAGGGCGCCAACCCGCCCCAGCTCGTCATCACCACCAACACCGCCGGCGGTGGCGGGGACACTACCGTGCCATCCACTCCGACGGGTTTGACCGCGACGGCGGCTGGGCCGACCGAGATCGACCTGTCCTGGAATGCGTCCACCGACAACGTCGGCGTCACCGGCTACCACGTCTACCGGGACGGCTCCACCACCGCGGTAACCACGGTTCCGGGCACCAGCTACCACGACACCTCGGTCGCGGCAGGTTCCACGCACACCTACACCGTCGACGCCTACGACGCCGCCGGCAACACCTCGGCCAAGTCCGCCTCCGCCAACGCGACCACGCCGACCTCCGGCGGCGGCACAGTCACGGTGGTACTGACCGCGGACTCCTACATCGACCCGACCAACCCGACCAAGAACTACGGTGCGACCACCACGCTGCGGGTCGACGGATCCCCGCTGGTGATCAGCTACCTGCGCTTTGCCGTGAGCGGCTTGAGCGGCAAACCGTCCAAGGTCGTACTGCGCGTCTACGGGAACAGCTCCCAGTCCCCCGGGTACGACGTGCACTCCGTCGCTGACACCACCTGGACCGAGTCCGGCATCACGGCCGCCAACGCCCCGGGCTACGCAGCCGCCGTCCTGGCCTCCTCCGGCAAGGTCGCCGCCGGCACCTGGACCAGCGTCGACATCACCGCCTTGGTCACCGGCAACGGCACCTACTCCATCGCCCTCGCCACGACGGGCACGGCAGCGCTCAGCCTCGCCAGCCGCGAGAGCACCAACGCGCCGCAGCTCGTCATCACGCCGTAGCCGGATCGTTCCAGCAGTCGAGACACGTGAGACCAGCTCACGCCGGTCAGTGGCAGGTCCCGCTACCCGAGTCCGCAAAGGTGGACCCCTTGGCCGAGACGAACTGCCAGGTGTAGCCACCTTGGTGCAACGTCAACAGCAGCACACCAAAGGCGTCGCCGTTGCGCACCACCTCGCCATTCATGGCCGGCTGGTTGAACGCGTAGTGATTCTTACCACCCGTACCGACAACGAACTCGCGAATGCCGGTCGGGTCGAGGGTGGGTGCCTGGTAGTTGGGAAGGAACGCGTGGTTGGCGCCCCGTACTTGCTGCACCCGCGGGGCCGCACCCGCGGGTGAGAAGCGTTCGTAGTCGTGGTTATGGCCGGACAGCACCACGTCCACGTGCGCCGCGACGAGCTCGTTCCAGATCGTCGCCATCTGCTGGGCATCGCCGTGCTCCCCGGAGGAGAACCGCGGCTCGTGCCAGTAGACGAGCGTGCACGATGCCGGGTGCGCGGCGAGGTCCGAGCGCAACCAGGTCTCCTGCTCGCTGCCCGCCTGGCATCCGCCCACCGCCGCGGCCCCCTTGCCGTAGGTGCACTCGGAGTTCAGCGCGATCAGGTGCCAACTACCGATGTCGTAGCTGTACCAGCCCTTGTTCACCGGCCCAGCAGCCGCGCCGAAGTAGGTGAAGTAGGGCGTCGCGTCATCGCGTTTGCAGATGCGGCCGTACTCGTGGTTTCCGATCGCGGGACGGCTGATGGCCTTGAAACGCCCCCAGGTCTGGGCGTACGAGGCGGCGAAGTTGGCGGTATCAGCACACTCGTACTGCAGGTCGCCCAGTGGCAGGACCGCTGCCAGCTTGTGACCCGCCATGACGTCAGCAGTGAGCGCCTCCGAGCATCTGTGGGTCTGCTCCGTGGCCGTCAGGTGCGCGACAGCCTTCTGCGAACATGCGATGTCTCCGGCGGCGGCGATGACAGGGTCGGTTGGGGTCACCTTCACGCGTGGGAGCGCTGAAGCCGGCGTATTGGCTGCCTTGGCATGGCCGTTGAACCAGGACGCTCCGGCCCAGATACCCGCCCCGGCTACCAGCACGACGAGTACGAGGGCGAGCGGCCACCACCGTCGCCAGCGTGGCCATGTGGCGGTCATCGCACCGCCTCCAACAAGGTAGTGACCTGCGCCCGTGACCAGGCCGACGGCGACGATGGCGTGAACATCGCACGGAGCCGTGACCCCGTTCTCGCGCCACACCGCAGCGGTGACGGGCGCGTCGCCCGAACTACCCGCGTAGACCGTTGCACTGACACCCCTCATTGGCACGTTCCTTGTCCGTTCGAGGTCGTCGTACTCCTCACTGATGTCGTCAACGAACCCGCCCGAGATCACTTCCACTCGCAAGGACTGATCGACGTTCGCATAGATGGTGCGCACCCCGTTGACGCTCGCGCTGAACGGGTGCAGCGTCCGGTCCTGCAGGCCGACGCCGGCCGGCAGGCCCCCCAAGACCGTTGGCTGCGGGCACGTCGTCTTCACTGCCGGGCGCGCATGGTCACCCGGCCCGAAGTGCGCGATGTTCGGCGCGGACGTGCCGCACGCCGACAGCAACGCACAGGTCGTCGTCACCACGGCCGCGCACGCTGTGGATCTGATCGTGTGTTTCACGGGTGTGTTCGTAGGCCCCGCCTCACGATGGCGCCGATGCACACGACGAAGACTGCCGCCGTACCGCCGAGGATGACCAACGGAGCCGTCGTCGACCCTCGGCCGACCGGATCACTGGAGTCGAGCTCACCGGAAGGCGTCTTCGACTGGATCAGGTCCTTCAAGACGTCAAGGGATGTCGTGCCGTAGGTGACGCTCGGCTCGATGTACGTGTTCTCGCTGAACTCGTTCCAGCTGATGACCCCGATTGCCGAGGGAGCAGTGGACAGTGCCGCCTGCCATTCCGCCCGTAACGTAGCCCCATCCCGCCGGTCAACGACCGCTGTGCCCCCGATGAGTCGGCCGTCGTAGCCTGGCGCGACCGGGGCGATCCATAGGCCTCCGGTTGACCGGACAGCGTTGCCCAACGCCTGCAGCCTCTCGGTGTACCCCTTCATCGTGAACGGGTCCACCGACGACCAGTAGTAGAGGTCGCCATCCACGTAGGGAGCCACTGTGGCGTAGGTATCTGCGGTCTTCTCCGAGGCGAGTATCAGGAGGCGACTCCGCAGCGGTGTGGTGACAGCGCGAATGTCGTCGGTGGAGAACTGCCACGAGCCAGACAGCACGACCAGCGGCTTGCCGAAGATGTCGAAGACCGGGTCGGTCGCGTACTGGTTGGCGAACGCACCTAGATCGTTGGCCACCTGTGGTCCGGGTAGCGCCGTCCGGTTGAAGTCCCTCGTCTCGTACGTGATGGCGAGCTTGAAGTGTTCTTGGCGGGCGATCTGGACGAGCTGAGAGAGTCTCGTGTTGAGCGCGGGAGTGCTCTTCCAGCTCACGATGAATCCGCTGATGCCCGCGGACTTCGCTTGCCTGACCTGGGTCCGCATGACGCTGACCTGATCACTGGAGTACCGGCCAATCAGCGGGTAGTCCTTCTTGGCACGGTTCCAGGATGTGACGTTGAACCAGATGTAGAAATGCGCGAGCACCATCGGATGCGCCGGGTCAGCGGGCGCAGGGGTTGCCGACGCGACGCGTATCACCGATGCCGAGGACGCTTCCGCGTGGGCGCGCTGCGATCCCGGAAGCAGCAATGCAAGGACGATGGCACCCAGCACGACCACGACGCCACCGCGAGAGGAAATCCCCGCGAAATATCTCGTCAACCCAGCCTGCCCTGGTCCGCTGGCTCAGACACTTGGACCGTCAGGCGCGCTAGCGCCCGCCGCGTGCCGTTCGCGCTCCTTCCGCCTGCGCCAGAGGCTACCCACCACGACTAGCCCCACGGTAAAGGCGAACATCAGCGCCACCGCCACGCCGATGTCGAGCCAGGTGTAGACCTTCAGGTCGATGGCCTGGTCCCTTGATACGGACAGCGGGCGGGTGATGGCCGGCCCAGGGCCGTTGACGACCAGCTTGTAGTTGCCCCGTGGCAGGCTCGATAGCGTCACATCGCCGTTGCGGTCGAGCGCGATCCGCTTCGTGATGTTGTTGGGGTAAGTGAGCGTGACCGCATTTCCCACGCCGAACCCGAAGAAGGCATCCCGCGCATGCAACTTAGCGGCGTAGAAAAGCAGCTTGATCGGTATGTCTGCGGTCCGATGCGGAAAGAACTGCTGCTGGGAGGCATTCACCACATTGGAGCCCGCAAACTGTACGTCCTGGACTGTCCACATCACTTCGGTGGCCTGCAGATTGTGCAGCAAGATGGCTGCGCCTGAGCCGAGCAGCCACGACGATCCGCGGGCCGGGACGGTCAAGACGGTGCCCGTGCTGCTCTTGATCTTCAGTGCTGTCACCTCGGGTGCACCGACCCGCTTGTCTGCACGGTCGGTGAAGTGGAAGGTGACCTGGTACGTGATGTTGAGTGCGAGCTCCATGATTGCCTGTGAGCTGTAATAGAGCTTCGTGCCGGAGACTCGCACCTGCCTACCGCCCAAGGTCACGACGGCGTTCCCGAACGTGAGCCGGTTCTGCACGTTGATCCGGTTGGTACTCGTGAACTGCGCCAGGCCATGGGCGTCGGTCCGGACGGTCTGGCCATCCAGCGTAATCGGAAAGCCGAGTACGGCCGGCACCGTCTGGACAACCACCGGCACGGACGGAGGGGCCGTCTTCTTGGACTTCGACGTGTGAACCGATGGAGCTGACGACGGGGTGGGACTCGAGGCAGCCTGAGCGGCAGCGCTCGGCAGTCCCAATGCAACCGCGAGCATGACCGCCGTGGACAGCGCTGCAGCGCTCGGCCGACCCCTGGGCCGGCTCCTCACGGCGCACCGCTGGCATCGTGGCTGCGGTGCGCGACGGCGTCGACCGCGTCGGATCCCGGCGCTGGCCACGCCTATCACGATGAGCACGAGTGGAATCAGTGCGGCTGCCCCGTAGGAAGCGAACACGATGTTGCGCAGGGTCGGTGGCGGCTGGGCGGGAACACGACTCTCAGTGAGCAAGACCGGTTGCCTGGGGCGCGCGCTGAAGTCGAACGCAGTAGTGATGTTGTTGGCCTTCGCGTCCCGGGTCGACAACGCCGGCACACTCCAATTGGTCTCGATGAACTTCAGCATCGAGGTGAAGTCCAAGGTCGTCGAGTCGACGTACCCCTTCCGGGCATACGGGCTGACGAGCAGGGCAGGTACCCGGAAGCCGTAGCCGTACTGGTCGACCCTTGGGGGCTTGACGTGGTCGTACCAGCCGCCCCAGTCGTCATAGGCCAGCATGAACGCGGAGCTGTTCCACGACGAGCTGGCCATCAGCGAGCTCACGACTGAGCGCACGTAGTGCTCCCCCGCCTGAATGTTCGAAGGCGGGTGTTCGCTCGACCCGCTCGGCGCGATGAAACTCACGGCTGGCAGCGTGCCGTCGTGCAGGTCCTTGTAGTACTGGTCGAGCGACTGGATGTGGCTGTTCAACGTCGGATCATCAAGGTACCGGTTGTAGTCCAGCAAGGGGCAGTAGACGATCTGGGCCGACTTCTGGGTGGTACCCGGGTTGCGGTAGGTCACGCTCGGGTCGTAGTCCTGAATGTAGAACTTCCATGAGACTCCAGCCTTCTGAAGCTCGTCGAAGATTGTCGGGACCGCGTCGAATCCCTCTGGGCAGCAGACCATTTGCCTTGGGGTTCCCCACCGTCCCAGTCACCCAGAAGAAATGGTTCCAGATGCTGTCGCCGTCGTACGAAGTGAACATCCGGTCGAACAGTACGTAGTTGTCGGCCATGTTCCAGTAGTAGGGAATATCCTTGTCGTCGTAGTACCCCATCGCCTCCGCTCCGGCACCATGCTGGTTGTCAAAGGCCGAGATGAAGCCGTTCATCGCACCACCGTTGAGCTGGTCCTTGTACGTGTCAATGCTGTGGCCGAGATCGACGATGGGTTGATCGTCGATCCGGAACGGCTTAACGCACCGACCGGCCGGCTTGGACGGGTCCACCGGCATGCATACATCCACAGGTAGACCGTCCGCGCCGGGATAGGTGCCGAAGTAGTTGTCGAAGGAGTGGTTCTCTTGCATGAGCGTGATGAAATGCTTGATCGGCGTCGTGGTGGTCGTGGACGGATCGTCAGCCGAGGCAGGCGTCGCGGTGGCGACCGTCGCCAGGAGCAACGCCGTGCTGGCGAGCGGGACGGCCACTCTCGGAGGCAGCCTCATGAGCGCACCTCGTAGATGATGACGACTGGCTTTCTCACGCGGGCACCGTCGGCAGAGGTCACGGTCACAAACTCCTCGTGCACGATCTGACCGTGATAGCGCTCGACGTAGCGCATCAGGTGCTCGGAGAAGAACTTGCTACGGCTCGCCGAGTAGGAGTCCCACACCAGGTACTGCAGGTCGCCGTGCCTGATCAGCAGGTCGGGGTTGTCGACGGGGTCGTAGACGGGATTACGGCGCAGCGGGTTGGGGCTCACGGACAGGCCGTAGGTCCGGTGGCTACCGTAGAACTCGATGATGTTCGCCATGGAAGGGCCCAAAGCCAGCAGCTGTGCGCCGGTCGGCACGTTGTCCGCCACCCACGATCCCTGCCGAGCGGCCACCGGGGACACCGCCGGTGCCGGCGAGGAATGTTGTGCTGGCATGGGCCGGCTGGATGTGGAGCCAGGACGGGATGGCGAGGCTCACTGCCACGGTTATCGTGGCCGCGACCGTCATTGCACGTGCCGGCACTGCACGACCGCGCAGCCGTCCAGGGAGCCTGAGCCGAGCCCATGGCAGGTTCGTCAGTGCGTGACCTGCAAGCAGGGCGAGCGCAGGAGCGATCGGTAGCAGGTACTGGTAGCCCTTCACGGCCCAGAGCTCGAAGAACAAGGCCGGGCCCGCCACCCAGCACAGCAGTAGCGACTCCCGCCACGACCACGAGTGGCGCAGCAACCACAGGCCGAGCGCCGACTGCCACGAGCGTCAGGGCGCCAGCGGCGAAGAACAGGTTCGCCGGATAGAAGGTCCACGCATGGTTCGGCCGCCTGAACAGCTGCCAGGTCAGGAAGTGGCCGCCGGTGCTCGACTTTCCTGAGTACTTCATCGACGCCGGGTAGGGCGCGATGACGAGGATGAAGACGCACATCGCGATCGCGAGGTCGCGCAGCCGAACGTGGAGCGAACGGGTGAGGGCGAAGAAGGCGTACACCCCACCCAGGAGCAAGATGGCCGTCTCCTTGCTCAGGAAGCTCAGGGCTAGCGCGCCAGCGGCCGCATACACCCAGATGGCGCGACGGGTCGCTGCGTAGCGGGCAAGCAGGTAGAGACCCAACGTTGCGAAGAAGGTCATCGGGCCATCGAGCAGAATCTGGCGACTGACCAGCACGTGGTAGGGCATCACCCCAAGAATGAGTGCGGCCACAAAGCCCGCGGCACGCCCGTACATCAGACGTCCGGTGACGTAGACGAGCGCGATCGTGCCAAGCCCGAAGGCGACGGCCAGCAGTCGGCCAAGTTCCGGGGAGACGCCGTTGTACCGGTAGGGCACGGACAAGCAGGGCCTGGAACAGCAGCGGGTGCGCGCGGAAGATCGGGAAGTAGGGCACGTAGGCGGGGTCGTTGGCGAGCGAAGCCGCCTGTCCCGCGTAGACGGCTTCGTCGCTGTTGAGGCCGAGGGCGTTCAGGTCCCACAGCCGCAGCACGGTCGCCGGGGCCGCGATCGCCGCGAACCATCCACTCGCGACGAGCACCCGCGCCCACCACTGCCTGCGGCGGGGGTGGCCCGCCTGCTCCGGTGCCGCAACGCGTTCGGGTGCCGCGTGGGAGGGGTGGCGAGTCACCTGGAGGTCGTCGGCACGGGTGTCGGCAACGCCCCCCGCTTGCCGCAAGCTCACGCGAGCGGCGGCTGCCGAGGTGGGAGGTCACCGGCCCGCCTCCCGCCGAGTGGGCCGTTTCATGCGGTCGTCTCGGCCGGCAGTCGAAGCACCGCAGCGAGCGGCGCACCAGCCGGCGGCTCACGATCGCCGATGAGCAGCGGGATGTCATCCGCCCACGAGTAGCTCTCCGAGGCGAGGCGACGGATCCGCATCGCGGCGAGCGCGTTGGCCAAGATGGCGCTCTCCTTCTCGCGGAGGTGGTCATAGTCGTCAGCGCCGATGACGAGGCGCGGCGCGAACTGGGAGAACGGCGGGAAGCCGTAGGCGTCGTCGGTGTTGGCGATGAGCTGAGCCAACGCCTCCGCTTGGCCTAGGTGCGCGACGGCGCTTCGGCCTCGCTCGATGATGAAGACATCATCCACCTGGACGGTCGGCGCGACGTCGCATTCCACGAGCCGGTCCACGACGTACTTCGGCGGCGGGACCACGAACTGGGTGACGGCATTCATGCCCATGATGGGAAGGTTCCATTCGGCGAGCCGCATGCCGACGCGTCGCCCCTCGCGTGAGTGCAACTTGCTCTGGAACCGCAGCCGGCGCCACTCGTGTGTCGTGAGGTCTCCGACATCGATAGCGCGCAAGGTGTGCTGGCTGATGGTGAGCGGCTTGGGAAAGCACCAGGCCTGACCAGACGGGGCCAGGATGGTCATGTCATCCGACAGAAACTTGGCGCGGCCCGTCCGAAGCAGGCGCAGGATTGTTCCTGTTTTGCCAGTATCGGTGCGTGCCGACAGCAAGATTCCCTGGCCGTCCAGTTCTATACATGCGGAGTGCAAGAGCATCCGGTCCTTTCCGACCAGGACGAATCTCAGCAACGCCTCGATGACGTTCGTGTACAGGACGTGCGGCGAGTGCGCGAGGAGCGCGGTGACCGTGACATCGATGTGGTCTCCAGCGTCGACCCGGAAGTTCGCGCCAAGACGACCCATGTGCTCCTCGTAACAGACACCGGGGGGCGCGTCGAAGGTCGTGAGCATGGTGCGACGATGGGCACCACCGCCGACGTGCCCGACGCGAATCTCGATGTCGTGATGGCGCCCGAGCGACGGCTCACGAAAGTACTCGAGCTCGTGAAGCGGGACCTCCGAGCCGATCGTGATGAGGCCGCTGACGTCGTACCTGTGCGTCAGGTACCCCGACCACGTGCGTGCCGGATGCGGGTTCGAAGTCATCGCTCTCCCTTGATGAAGATGAGCCGATCGCTCGCCACAAAACGAACGAGAAAGACGAGGGTCAAGGTCAGAAGGTTGGCGAGCAGGTAGTGCACGCCAACCACAGCGACGAGAAACGCCAGGACTGGGAGTCGGGCGAGCATGACGACGTTGTTGAGGACCCAGAACTTGACGAGCCGGTCGAGCAGAGATCGCCTCTTGCGCCCGCGATAGACCGCGCGGTCGGTCCACACAAAGTTCCAGAGCGTCGAGCCTTGGGTTGCGAGCGCCGCTCCCCACAGGTAGTGCAGGCCCCATCCACCGACGAAGAGCCAGAGCAAGCCGACGTTGACGACCGTTCCGGTGAGGCCGACGATGCCGAACGCCGTGGCGCGGGTGAGCTGCACAGACCGGGGGGTCGCCGTCAGTCGTAGTCGACCCAGGTGACGGGCGAACCGCACTCCTTCGGTGAAGGACGCCTTGCTGCCGCCTGAGTATCGAGGGCCGAAGCGGAACGGGACACTGATCACTTTCAGGTCGGGCGACCGAACGAGAATCTCCAAGAGAACCTTGAAGCCGTGCGGCCTCAGGCTCTTGAGATCAAGTTGTGCCGTTCGCACGGCGAAGAACCCACTCATGGGGTCGCTCACGGACCGCAGCGTTCGCGGGAAGATCGCCCTGGTCACCCGGGTCGCGATGCTCGACGCGGCAACCCGGGCGTGGTTCGACAGCCCGGACGCATCGCCGGTGGCCGCGTAGCGACTGGCGACGACGATGTCGGCCTCGTTGACCTCCCCCTCAGCGATGAGTGTCGGCACCATCTCGGGCGGGTGTTGCAAGTCACCGTCCATGACCACCACCCAGGGGGCGCGGATGAGACCGAGTCCTTCCATGACCGCGCCGCTCAGCCCGCCAGGTCGCCTTCCTTCCTCGCGGTGCAGCAGCCGGACGTCGCGCCCGATCTGCTCCGCCTCGCGCCGGATCACCTCGGGCGTGTCGTCGCTGCTGTCATCGACAAAGATGATCTCCACGGTGGAGTCGGCAAGGCCGGAGTCGAGGCGGCGCAGGAGCTCCGCCATGTTGCCTGACTCGTTGCGGGTGGGCACGATGATGGCGATCTGCGGGACGACGCGGGACCCGCCAGCAACTGCCTGTTCACGCGTCGTCCGCCGGCCAGGGTCACGTACATCGACGAATGCCATAGTGGTCCCCTGGCGCCGCAATCCGGTGTGAAGGCCAGAATTGCCGAGCGGACCGTCCCCCCACGTCCCTACATCAGCGGATTTGCCACCGGTACAGCCCATACGTCGACTCGCGCAATGGCAGCATCGCGTCTACGGCGCATGTACCGGTCACACGTACTTCCCCATGCCCCCGGCGACGTCGATGCTTGCGCCGGTGATGTAGCTGGCGCGGTCACTGGCGAGAAAGGTGACGATCCCGGACACCTCGTGTGCCTCACCGAACCGACCTAGCGGCACCTCGTCGGCCGCCCAGCGGGCGAAGAACTCGTCATCGGTGAGGTCGGGCGCGGTGCGTCGGCGGATGTTGTCCCACTGCGGGGTCACGACGAAGCCGATGTTGACGCTGTTGACCAGGATTCGTTCCGGGCCCAGCTCCATGGCCAGTGCCTTGCTGAGGTTGAGGCACGCCGCCCGGTTGACGGTGGTCGCGAAGAACTTCGGGTCCGGATAGCGGGCGTACACCGCGTTGACATTGATGACCCGCCCTGCCGCGCTGCGCCGCAGGTGCGGCAGGGCGGCGCGCGTGCACCTGATCTGGGAGAACAGCTTGACGTCCAGGTCGCCCTGCCACGCCGCATCCGTGAGCGTCTCGAAGTTCCCCGGATGCGCGGCGCCCGCGTTGTTCACGAGAATGTCGATACCGCCGAGAAACGCGGCTGAGGCTGCCAGAAAGTCGTCCACCTGGTCTGCCTGCGTGACGTCGACCACCTGGGCGTGAACGATGCCACCGGCTGCGCGCAGCTGGTCGCCCGCGCTGTCCACCTCGGCTTCGGTCCGGGCACAGATCGCGACGCTCACGCCTTCTGCGACAAGCTCTCGCGCAATAGCGAACCCGAGTCCCTTGGAACCGCCGGTGACGACGGCTCGACGGCCGGCCAGCCCCAGCTCCACGTCAGCCCTGGCCTTCACCAGGGGAGCTCACCTGGCGGGCGGCGTGCTCGAGCAGCGACCGGCGGGGTGGATTGAAGACATCGACCTCGACACACGAGGAGTCCTTCGTGCGGGCACCGTGGGCAACCCATGGTGGTACGACCGCGACGTCTCCGGGGCGCATCACGCGAGTGTCGCCGTCGATCTCGAACTCGAACTCGCCCTCCAGCACGATGACGATCTGTTCTTCCTCGTGCACGTGCAGCGGCGCCTCGGTGTGCGGCGCGAACGTGACGAAGTTCGCCAGCATCCCCTGGCCGAGAACGGGGCGGAACTCAAGGCCGGGCACGAACTCGACTGGCGCGATGGCGCTCACGTCCACGTAGCGGCCCGGTGCAGTCGGCGTGCCGGCACCCTCGGTGCTGAAGTGCGGGGTCTGCGACATCAGGGTTCCTCCAAGGATCTGGTCGTTCCATGACACTGATGGACGCACCGTAGACGATGCGCGGCGACGTGGTGCACGCCGGTGAGGGCGTACGCCCAGGAGGACCAGATTTGGGTGGTGCGCATCAGCTCAACAGGCGCCGTGACTCGGCGCGCTGGATCACGATCCTGCGGCCGCCTGAGCCACGGTCGGCACGCGGCCGCCGGGCAGAGCCGCCCGGTGCCCTTCCAGTCCGTAGATCCCGTCCCACACCTGGCGTACCGCGGGTGCCGCCACCTTGGCACCCTGACCGGCCTGGGTGACCATGATCACAGTGACGAACTGCGGCGGCTGACCGGGCAGGCCTGCGAAGGAGGCGAACCAGGAGGTGTCCTGCTTGCCCTGCACCTGCGCGGTGCCAGTCTTGCCGCCCACGACGACCTGACTGAACGGGAACCCGGCGAACGCGCCGGAGGCAGTTCCGCTGAGGGGCACGTCGTACATCGCCTGTTCGACGTAGGACCGGTATTGCGTACTGATCGTGAGGTGGTGGCGGACGGGGACCGCGATCGTCTGCACCACGTGACCAGCGTTGTTCACCACGGCCTCGCCGATCTTCGGCGAGAAGACGGTGCCGCCGTTGACGAGTGCGGAGTAGGCCGCAGCGAGCTGCAGTGGCGTGACGAGCACGGTGCCCTGACCGACCGCGAAGTTGGCCTGGTCTCCCTCCCGCCACACGAAGCCGCTCGTGCAGTCCTCCGCATCGATCTGCTGCAGGTAGCTGCCCTTGGGCCGGGTCTTCGCACCCGCGCACCAGTTGGCCTTCTGCTGCTTCCAGGTGGCGAGCTTGATCGCGCGGTCCTGGATCAGCCCCGAGGTCTCCCCCGGCAGGTCGATGCCGGTCGGCGTACCCAAGCCGAAGGCCATCGCCACGTGCTGCATCGTCTCCTGGGGAGCCTGGTGCTTGGCGATCAGCCCCTCATCGTGCAACCAGTCGTTGACCGCGAACCCGTAGAACACCGTGTCGCAGGAAGCGACAATCGCGCTGTGCAACGTGAGGGTGCCCAAGCTCTCCCCTTCAAAATTGTGCTTGGCCTGGCCACCTACTTGGAGTGATGACGGGCACGCGTAGGCAGAGGTCTCGTTGGCCGTCCCGTCGGACAAGGCGGCGAGGCTGGTCACCAGCTTGAACGTCGACCCCGGTGCGTACTCCCCTTGGAAGGCACGATCGAGCAACGGGTCATTCGCGCCGGGCGCGGAGAGAGCCGCGTAGTTCTGCGCAGAGATGCCACCGATGAACAGGCTCGGGTCATACGTCGGCACGCTCGCCATCGCGACGACCTGTCCGGTGCGGGCGTTGAGGACGACACCAGCCGCAGAGTCCGCGGCCTGGCCCTGGGTATGCGCGTTGGCGATGGCACCGGTCAAAGCGTGTTCAAGGTCGGTCTGGACGCCCGCGTCGAGGCTGGTGACGAGGTTGTTCCCTGGCGTCGGTGGGGTCTGCCCGATCGAACCCGTCTGCTCGTTGAGGCCGTTGACCTGGATGCGCTTGACGCCATCGGTTCCGCGCAGCTGTGCGTCGTACACCTGCTCGAGCCCAGCACGGCCCACCAAGTCCTCCGGCGCGTAGGGAAGGCCATCGGGAGCCGTCGTTCCGGGCGCCGGTGCACCCACGTATCCCAGCAGCTGAGCCGCGTTGACCCCGTCGGGCTGGGGGTAGATCCGGTTCCCGCTCAGCATGACCGAGATCCCAGGAAAGTCCTCGCTGCGTTCTTCTACGGCGATGGCCACGGCGGTGGACTGGCTCACCGGTACCGGCTGGAAGGCGGAACCCGGCCAGCATGGCTTGGGTACCGTCGCGCTGCACTCGCGGATGTCCTGGACCAGGGTTGTGTACGGAATGCCACTCATTGCCGCCAGCCGGTGCAGGACAGCAACGCCGCCGTCGGGCTGGCTGGTGAGGGTGCCACGGTCGACTGCGGTCACCAGCGTCGAGGAGTCGGCGACGAGTGGACGACCGGCGTCGTCGAGGATGTTGCCTCGGGTCGCCGGCACCACCTCCGAGCGCACCGAGTTGCCCACAGCCAGCGCCGCGTACTGGGGTCCGTGCAGGACCTCCATGCTCCATAGCCGGGTGCCCAAGGTCACCAGCAGCGACAGCACCAAGACACGCAGCACGACCAGCCGAAGCTTGCTCCGCTGCGAAACCTCGGGAAAACGGCGTGGGTGGCCACCATCGGCGTGCTGCGAACCAGCTGCTCCCGATGTGGACATCACCCACGCAGTGTTTCCAACAGCCGCGTGCGCCAATCGCGTGCCGCTTCGCCGGCCACAGCGATCACGGCCCCGCTCAGCGTTCTCTCAGGTAGCCCGGAGCATGGTGTGGCCATGGGTGTGCAACGCGTGCCGGACCGCCGCGGCCTTCGCCTCCGTGCCGCGACCAAGGGTGCGCGGATCGCCGCGTTCGCCTCACGCAGCCTCCACCGTGGCGCGGGCAGCGTGATCGGCGGTCGAGTCATCCTCGCGTGTGCGCCCCAGGCACTCGCGACACTCACCAAGGACCGGACGGTCGTGCTCATCTCCGGGACCAACGGCAAAACCAGCACGACGGCCCTGATCACCGTGGCTATGCAGAGCCGTGGCCCGGTGGTCGCCAACGCGAGCGGGGCCAATATGCCCGCCGGGATTGCTGCTGCTCTGGCCGACGGCGCGCCCACAGCGACGGCTGCGCTGGAGGTCGATGAGCAGTACCTTCCGACGCTCCTCACGCAGACGAAGCCTCGGGTGGTCGTGCTCACCAACCTCAGCCGGGACCAGCTCGACCGAGCTGGCGAAGTCGCGATGATCGCCAACAAGTGGCGTGCGGCATTGGCCGCCTCACCTCACGTCACGGTGGTGGCGAACGCGGATGACCCGATGGTGGTCTGGGCCGCTGGCTTGGCTGCCCGGACGATCTGGGTGGGAGCAGGTCAGGACTGGCGTCAGGACTCCCGCACCTGCCCCCAGTGCGACGAGCTGTTGTACGACCATGGCCGGGCCTGGTGGTGCCGGTGTGGCTTTCACCGGCCGAGCGCCGCATGGCAGCTTCCCTCCGGCAGGGTGGAGTCGCTGCAGACCCCGTACGGTTCGGTCCCTCCCCTGCGTGGACTTCCCGGACGGGTCAACGAGGGGAACGCCTTGCTGGCGCTTGCCTGCGCCGACCATTGTGCGATCCCGCCGCGCCGGGCCCTGCCCCGAATGATCGCGTTGAGCTCGGTCGCCGGCCGTTACGACACCTTGGTCGTGGACGGTCATCAGGTGCGCCTCCTCCTAGGCAAGAACCCAGCCGGCTGGTGCGCGCTGCTCGATGTCCTTGCCCCGGCCCCCGCACCCATCGTCGTCGCGGTGAACTGTCGCGCGGCTGATGGCCGCGACGCCTCGTGGCTGTGGGATGTGCCCTTCGAACGTTTGCGTGGGCGAACCGTGATCGCCACCGGTGATCGCCGGCAGGACCTCGCCGTGCGGCTGCTGCACGCGGACGTCCAGCACATCGTCGCCCGCAGCCCATGGCACCTCGCCGAGCTGACGCGCGACGAACCGGTGGACGTGGTGGCGACCTACACGGCGTTCTATGACATTCGCGAGCAGGTCAGACATGCGAGCTGATTCCGCCATCCAGCTCGTCTGCGTGTACCCCGAGCTGCTCGGTACCTACGGTGACATCGGCAACGTCTTGGCGCTGCAACATCGCGCGCGCCGACACGGCTTCGCCACCCAGCTGCATGAGGTCGACGCAAGGCACCGGGTGCCGCGGTTCGGTGACGTCTACTTTCTCGGGGGCGGTGAGGACCGGGCCCAGGTCGTCGCTGCCCGTCGGCTGCGCGCCGACCACGGGCTCCGGAACGCCGTCGATGGCGGTGCCGTGGTGCTGGCGGTGTGCGCCGGGTTCCAGCTTCTCGGAGCGCGTTTTCCCGGCGAGGACGGTGCGGCAGAGCCGGGCCTCGGCCTGCTCGATGCGACGACCACCCGCCTGTCCACGCGCGCTGTCGGCGAGGTGCTCACGGCGCCTCGCCTTGCCGGGGTGGCGCGGCTGACCGGGTTCGAGAACCACGCGGGCGCCACGTCGTTGGGACCATGGACGGCTCCGCTCGGCGACGTCGAGACCGGCGTCGGGAACGGCGACGGCACCGAGGGCGCTGTGGCGGGCCGGGTCGTGTGCACCTACCTGCACGGGCCGGTGCTGGCCCGCAACCCCAGCCTGGCCGACCTTCTCCTCGGTTGGGTGGTCGGCTCCGCGCTGGCGCCGCTCGCCGAGCGTGAGGTCGAGCAACTCCGGGACGAACGAATCGCCTCGTCGAGCTCAGCCGTCCGTCACCTGACGTCAGGCAGGGGCCGCTGACCACGCTCGCGTCGAACGACGCGCGGTCGGATGGCCTGACCGGGCCCTGCGGGGGCAGCATCGTCGTATGGATGAGGCAGCCGTCGACGACGGGCCGACGAGCCGGGGCGGTGGCTCTCACCTACGGCACGCGCCGGGCCCGATGGGTGCTGGTGGCCACCGTGCTCGGTTCCGGTCTGGCCTCCATCGATGCAACAGTTGTCGGAATCGCCCTGCCTGCGATCGGGCGCGACTTCCACGTCGACCTGGGCACCTTGCAGTGGGTCGTCACGGCCTACACGCTCACCCTCGCTGGCCTGATCCTCATCGCCGGCGCGCTCGGTGACCGCTACGGACGCAAACGCATCTTCCTCATTGGCGTGGTCTGGTTCGCGGTGGCCTCCGGCATATGCGGGCTGGCACCCGGCTCGTCCGTGCTGATCTGGGCACGGGCCCTGCAGGGCGTCGGTGCGGCGCTGCTCACCCCAGGAAGCCTCGCCATCTTGCAGGCCTCCTTCGTGGAGGCCGACCGCCCGAAGGCGATAGGTGCCTGGTCGGGATTTGGTGGTGTCGCCACGGCAGTGGGCCCCTTCGTCGGCGGGTGGCTCGTACAGGCGGTCTCGTGGCGGCTCATCTTCGACATCAACCTGCCGCTTGCTGTCGCTGTCATCGCGATCACCGTGCGGCATGTACCGGAGAGCCGAGACCCCCAGGCAACCGGCCGCATCGACGTGACCGGCGGACTCCTCGTCACCGGCGGCCTGGTCGGGCTCACCTACGGACTCATCGAGGGACCGACACGGGGATGGTCGTCCACCGCAGTCCTGGCCTCGCTCGTCGCCGGGATAGTGCTGCTGAGCGCCTTCATCCCCTGGGAGCGCCGGGCACAGACACCGATGCTCCCGCTCCGGCTGTTTCGCTCCCTGCAGTTCAGCGCCACCAATGTCATCACCTTCGTCGTCTACGGGGCGCTTGGCGGCGCCTTGTTCCTCCTGCCGATCCAGCTCCAGCAGGTGTCTGGCTACACCGCGCTGCAGGCCGGCATCGCCCTGCTCCCGGTGACGGTGATCATGTTGGCGTTGTCGGCCCGCTCGGGCGCGCTCGCCTCCCGGATCGGCCCCCGGTTGCAGATGAGCGTGGGCCCGGTGGTGGTGGGCGCCGGGCTCGCCTTGCTGGCCCGCATCGGCTCCGGTGGCAGCTACCTCACCGAGGTCTTCCCCGCTGTCGCCGTCTTCGGGGTGGGCCTGGCCATCACCGTGGCACCGCTCACGTCAACCGTCCTGGCCGCGGCGCCTACCCACGTCGCCGGGATGGCGTCGGCGGTGAACAACGCGGTCGCCCGCGCGGCGGCGCTCATCGCCGTAGCCGTGCTGCCCGCTGCGGCTGGCCTGACCGGACAGGTGTACCGCGACCCGGTGCGCTTCAGCGCCGGCTTCTCCACTGCCGTCCTGATCTCAGGATCGTTGTGCTGCCTCGCCGGGCTCGCTCGCGGTGGTCACGATCCGTAACCCGGCCGACGTGGCCGCCCGCAGGGGCGAACCCGAGGTGGCGCAGACCTGCTGCGCTCTCGATGCACCGGCCCTGCGGTCGTCCGTTCGCGAGTAACGCACCGATCGTGGCCCGATCAGGAAGCCGTCTCCACGAACGCCGAGGCAGGGTGCGAGCGGTAGCCGGAGGCGGACACGGGCGCCGGGCTTGTTGTCCTCGATCACCACGGTGCCTCCGTGTGCCGCGGTCACCTCGTTGACGATCGCCAGGCCCAGGCCTGACCCACCCGCATCCCGGCTGCGCGCGTCATCGAGGCGGGTGAACCGCTCCAGCACCCGCAGCCGGTCGGCGGCCGGGATGCCGGGACCGTCGTCGGACACGAGCAAGGTCGCCGTGCTACGGTCAGTGGCTAGCGAGATGACCACCCGGCTCCTGGCGTGGCGGGTCGCGTTGTCCACGATGTTGCCGACCGCACGGGCCAACGCGTCGTGATCGCCGACGAGGCGCGCGGCGCCGACCGCGGTCGCCTCGATCGGTACATCCGAACGCGCCCGCGCGCGCCGGACCTCCTCACGCACGATGTCATCGAGGTCGACCTCAACCCGTCGCAACGTCGGCGACGCATCCAGCCGGGCCAGCCGCACCAGGTCGTCGACGAGTCGGGTCAGCCGCTCGAGGTCGCTCAGCACCTCGGCCTCCAACGACTCACGCCTGGTGCTCTCGGGATGGTGCAGCGCGACCTCCAGCTCGGCCCGTAGTGCCGCCAGGGGGCTACGCAGCTCGTGCGCGGCATCGGCGACGAACTGCCGCTGTCGGTTGGTCGAGGTGTCGAGCCGCTCGAGAAGGTCGTTGAGCGTGGCTCCGAGCCGGTGGATCTCGTCGTTCGCAGGCGAGAGCTCCAGGCGTCGCCGCAGATCGGTGACGGTTATCTGTGCGGCCTGGCGACGCAGGGCCTCCACCGGGCGCAGCGCCCTGCCCACCAGCAGCCAGCACACCCAGGTCAACAGCGCGACCATGACAGGCAGGCCGACTGCCAGTGCCACCACGAGCTCGTTGACGCTGTCGTCGACCCGGCCGGCTGAGGCGGCGACGTAGACGGTGACCGGATCCGCCTGAGGTCCAGCGGTGACGGCCACGACCCGGTAGTTCTCGTCCGGGAGGCCGGGAAGGTCCGAGGCGGTCCTAGCCGTCGGACGCTGCGATGTCCCGGGAAAGTCGAACAGCCGACTGTCCGCGGCAATCTCCGCAGAGGAGGCGATCACCCGGCCCGAGGAATCGACCACCTGGACCACCATGTCGTTGGCGGGCAGCCCGCTGTTGATCCCGTCGCCACCGGTCTGGTCCAGCTGGGCGGCGATGACCGCTGCGCGCTGGCGGACCGACGTGTCCAGCCCGTCGATCAGCGCGACCCGCAGGCGGACCACCAAGATCACGGAGGCAAACACCATGCCCACCGTCAGGGCGACCATCGAAGCAGCCGTCAGTCGTGCGCGCAGCGAGCGTCGACGCCACCAACCAACGCCTCCCGCCGCACCGCTGCGTTCGGACGGAGACGGACCCACGTTCGTAGCGCTGTCCATTCATCACCCGCCCGTCCCGCAGAGGCGATAGCCGGCGCCGCGAACCGTCTCGATGGCTCCTCGACCGAACGGTACGTCGATCTTGCGCCGCAGGTAGCCCACGTACACCTCGACGATATTGGGGTCGCCTTCATAGTTCTCGTCCCAGACGTGGGCCAAGATCTCCAGCTTTCCGACTGCCTCGTCGTGGCGCCGCATGAGGTACTCGAGGAGCGCGAACTCCCTGGGGGTCAGCGAGATCTCCGTCGTGCCACGCAGGCAGCGACGCGCCGCCGGATCGACGACAAGGTCGCCCGCCTCCAGAACTGCCGGACGTTCCGGTGCCCCGCGCCGGAGCAGGGCACGGAGTCTCGCCACGAGGACCACATAGGAAAAGGGCTTGGTCAGGTAGTCATCAGCACCGAGATCCAACCCGTCCGCTTCGTCGTGCTCCCCGTCCTTGGCCGTGAGCATGAGGATCGGTGTCCATACCTCGGCCGCGCGCAAGCGGCGGCACACGTCATAGCCGTTCAGCTTCGGCAGCATGATGTCGAGAATGATCGCGTCGTATGGATGCTCAGTGGCGCGCCAGAGACCGTCCTCACCGTTGTCCGCGATGTCGACGGCGAAGCCTTCTGCCGCAAGGCCTCGGGCCAACGCCGCAGCGAGGTTCCGCTCATCTTCGACGACGAGAACTCGCACCGCGCCACCCCCTGGCATGTCGGCCGGACCGACGTCGACCTCAGCGTAGACATCACTTGTCGTCGTGGTCACCGTCACCGTCCAGGCGGTTCATCGCCAACCAACCGGAGCGCGAGGGTGGGGCACATGGCGACAGCGCGGCGCGCGTGGTCGTCCAGCAGCGTGGGCACGGGCTTGTCGGCGATCAGCGGATAGCCCCACTCGTCGAGCTGCACCAGCTCCGGCAAGAGCTCGGCGCACAGACCGCGACCGTCGCAGGCGATGGGGTTCACCCGCAGCCTTGCCATCGCGTCACCTCCGCTCATCGTGGGTTAGCCCGTGCGGACGCGGTACCGGCAGAACCGGCCGTCGGTCTGTCGCACTGCATTTCCCGGTTTCATGCAGGTGCAACTCGGCTGCGAAGGTGGTCAGGGAGCTCCTGACGAAGCGGACGGTTCCGTCGGGGTGACGGCAAGCACCACGACCCTCCACCAGCCCCGACCAGCGCTCGACCCTTGCCCTGATGGCCGCGTGCCGCCCGGGGATCGCCAGCTGCTCCAGGCCGCCCGCGATCGCCGGCAGACCGTTGAGACAGGGTCCACACTGACCGGCGCCCTCGTCGGCGAGGTAGCGCACCACCCGTGCCGCTTCCACCAGCCCACAGCTGCTGGTGGGCAGAGCGATGACCACGCCAGCGCCGAGGGTCGCTCCGTGCGCAGCCAGGTCGGCACCTGCCATCGACACCTTCATCGCTTGCGTGGCCGAGAGCCACGTGCCGTGATACCCACCGAACAGAACGGCTTGCACGGGCCCTGAGGTACCCCCGGCTGCGGCGAAGAGCTGATGGACCGGCGTGCCGACCGCGATCTCCAGTACGCCGCGGTCAGTGACGGCGCCGCTCACCGTGCACAGCATCGTGCCCGGCTCCTCGCGGGTGCCAAGTCCCCGAAACCAGTCCGCTCCGTACCGGGCGATCAGGCCCAGGTGCGCCAAGGTCTCGACGTTGCTGACCAGGGTGGGCGCTCCTCGCACTCCGTGGTCGAATACCCGCGGCGGCGTGTACCGGGGGACCGCGAGGCCGCCGGAAAGGTGCGAAGCGAGCGCCGACTCCTCACCCGACAGGAACCGTGGAGGAGCTGGCGACAAGCTCGACGTTGACACGGTCCACCCGCGCGGCCGATCGCTCAGCCAGCGCTTGGCGCAGGAGCTGCTCGAGTGCGGGAAGCCGTGGCGCGTACAGGTAGGCGCGATGGGCACCGACCGCTTCGGCGGCCAGCTGGAGTCCGTCCAGCACCAGGTGGGGCGCGGTCCACAGCAACGCCTTGTCCTTGCTGCTGGCCGGCTCGCCCTCCGCGCCGTTGGCGACAACGACCGGCCGTCTGCCGCCGGCCGCCACCGCGCGCAGCTTTCGGTGCATGGGGAAGCCCGCACCGCCCCGTCCAGTCAGGCCCGCTGCCTCGACGGTTGCCGTCAACAGGCCCGGCCCACCTCGATAAGGCAGCGGGCCCAGCGCGGTCAGGTGAGCCGCCAGGTGACCCGCTGACCGACCGGCCACTGGCCCAGTGAGCAGCCGTGGCAGCAGGTCAGCAGGTGGGATCCACGGGAGCCCCACCGTCGCGTCCTGTGCGCTCATGTGACCGTCACCGTCCCGGCGAACCCATTGGTGGTCTGGTCGAGCTGGATGGTGGCGGTGAGCGAGAACGAGCCAGCAGGTCCATCAAGGGTCGCCGCGATGGTTCCGGCGTTCAGACCGGTCACCGGGCCCTTGTACGAGCCCCCCGCCGTCGGCTGCAACGACACGCTGCCGGACTGCAGCGTGACACCGCCACCGGTTGCGGCTGCTCCCTGCAGGACGATCCGCAGCTGCCCACCCGGGCCACCGGACAACTGTCCGGTCAGGGTGACCGTGAGCTGGCCACTGTTGCCACCGGTCTCCGCCCACGGTGCCGGAGACCGCAGCCTGTCCGGTCGGCGCTCGAGGCGAGGCGCCAGTGAGTGCGGACGCGGACTGCCCCGCGCTGGAGGTGACCGCCGATGCGCGCAGCGCCACGGGCGTACCGGCGCGGGCTGCCCAGTGCGGGGCGAGCGGCCCGAGGGCCATCCACCCGGCGAGTGCCATCGGAGCCACCAGGGCAACCATCCCGCCGGCGACGCGCCACCGCCTAGACGTCGCAGGGATGTCGACGAGCCGCCACAGCACTGCGGAGACCACCGCGACTACAGCGAGGACAGTGAACAAGAGCATCCACCCCTGCTTGGTGTCGCTGCCGGTGCCGAGCCCATGGACCAACGCAACCGGCCACGCCAGGTAGGTGGCCAGGTGCACCGCCCGGAACCACCGCCGGCCGATGCGCAGCCGCAGGAAGCTGGTCACGATGACCGCGAGCAACAGGTCGAAGGCGATCGCACCGAGCCCGAGCCACAGCGGCCGGTAGCTCGAGGCGAACGGCACCACGGCATCGACGACCTTGATCGAGGCGTATGGGTCCAGGACCGAGGTGGTGATGTGGATGCCCAGGAATGCCAGTGCCAGGAGTGAGGCATTGCGGTGCAGGCCCGACACGGCGAACCGGGGCAGCCCGGGCAGTGGCACGCCTCCGACTGTGAGCACGCCGAGCAGGACCACGAGGGTGAGCAGACCGAGACTCACCACGCCGGTCGCGCGGCTCAGGTACCACAGCGCGCTACCCGCTCCTGGTGTAGCCAGCGCGGCGGTCATGGCCCGCTCGGAGCCGGCCAGCCGGACAGGGTCCGGACCCGCCCGTCCACCCCGACGCAGCGCGCCGGCAACCCAAGGCTGGTCAGCCACCGCAGCCCGGCCTGCCCGCGCACGATCGTCGCGGTGCTCGCGATGTTCGCATCGACACAGGTGGCAGCCGCCACCGAAACAGTGCGCCACGGCGACCGCGCCGGGAGGCCGGTTCGCGGGTCGAGCAGGTGATGCAGCACCTGGCCGCCGCGGACCCAACGGCGCGCTGCCGTACTCGACGTGGCGAGGGCCCCCGTCGTGAGGGAGATGGTGGTGGCGTCCGCGTCAGCCGGCTCGTCGGGCAGACCCGGGAGGTCCTGTACCCGCACCGCCCAGCCGCCGTCCGGGACCGGCCCGGCGATGGCGAGGTCACCGCCGAGGCTGATGAGCACCCCACACGGCAGAGCGTCGCCGATTATTGCCGCCGACCGGTCCGCTGCCAGCGCCTTGGCAGTTGCACCGAGATCGAGGTGGACGTCGGCTGGCACCGTCAGCATCCGCGTCGCCTTGTCGAGGTGGACGGCACGCCAGCCTGGAACTGACCGCACGACGATCGTCAGCCCAGGCCCATCCGCATCGACGTCCGCGAAGGTGCGGTCGTAACCGATCGCCTCCATCGCCGCCCCGACTGTCGGGTCGACCGCACCGTCGGTGAGCCGGGCAGCCCGCAGTGCGACGCCGACGGCCTCGGCAAGCAACGGGCTGACCCGGACAGGCCGCCCACCGGCGGTGCTCAGCTCGACCAGCTCAGAGTCTTGGCGGAACCGGCTACATGCGGCGTCGATGCCGGCCAGCTCCGACTCCAGCAGTGCCCTCGCCTGCTCCAGCCAGGTCGGATCGGTCACCACGATCCGCACGGGCGTGCCGAGCGCGACCAGGTCGGCCACGCCGAACCGCGCGGGTGCGGACGGCTGCTGCCCAGGGAACGCCGCGGCTCACGACCCGCTCGACGTGACGATGGGCGGCTGCGTGGTCAGCTGCGGTGCTGCCGCCGGCGCCTGGACCTGCTGGTCGTCTCCGCTGGAAGTCGGCGTGCGCGCCGCTCGGTTGGACTGGGTCGAGCCCGTCGATGTTCCCGCAGTCGACGAGGTGGTCGCTTCGCGCGCCGCGACAGCCACCGCGCCAGTACCGACCACGCTAGCCACGGCGAGCCCGACGGTGAGCGAGGACACCCGGCGCAGACCGAGGTCACGGCCCGCCGGCGTGTGACGCGTTGAGTCCGGTACGCCTTGAGGACATCCGGGTCCTCCTTGTGACGGTCTGCGCGCCGCCGGTGCGGTCACGTGGACTCCTTTAGGATCCCCATATGTTCTGAGAGTGTGCTGAGAACGGTGTGCACATAGCCTGTGCCCATGACGACCATCGTCGGCGCCACGGGTGCGGCGCGGTGAATCACCCCACGGACTCCGTCCTCGACGTCGAAGGTGTGCGCGGACGGATCGAGGAGCGCCTCGCCACCTTTCTGGCTGCGCAGCTCGCGCGGAGCTCCAGCAATGAACAGCTGCTGATCGTCCCGATCACCGATCTCGTGCTAGGCAGCGCCAAGCGCATCCGCCCGGCCTTCTGCTACTGGGGATGGCGCGGCGCCGGTGGTCAGGACGGAGCCGGCATCGTGGCTGCGGCAGCGTCACTCGAACTCCTGCACGCCTGCGCCTTGATCCATGACGACATCATGGACGGCTCCGTCCTGCGTCGAGGCGCGCCGACGGTGCACTGCCGGTTGGCCGACGTGCACGCCGAACAGGGATGGCACGGCGGCTCCGCCCAGTTCGGCGTGGCGGCGGCGGTCACCGCCGGTGACCTGTGCCTGGTGTGGGCCGACGAGATGCTGCGCAGCAGCGGCCTGTCCGTTCGCCGCGCTGGCCCGGGCAGGTCGGGTGTTCGACGAGATGAGGGAGGAGACGATCCGCGGGCAGTACCTCGACCTTGTGGCACAGGTCACGCACGACGGCAGCATCGACGGCGCCCTGCGGGTAGCCCGGTCGAAGACCGCGGCCAACACCACCTTCGGGCCGTTGCAGTTTGGTGGGGCCCTGGCGGGGGCGGAGCCCGCCCTGCTCGATGCCTATGCGGCGTTCGGCGTACCGCTGGGAGTCGCCTTCCAGCTGCGCGACGACCTGCTCGGTGCCTTCGGTGACCCGGCCCAGACCGGCAAGCCGTCCGGCGACGACCTGCGCGACGGGAAGGGGACGGTGCTGCTGGCGCAGGCGCGGCATCTGGGGGGACCGGATGGTGCACGGGCGGTCGACGAGCTGGTGGCGCTCGGCGGTGAGACGACGGTTCGTCCGTTGCGGCGGCTGGTTGAGCAGACCGGAGCCCGAGCCCACGTCGAGGGCCTTATCGCCCAGCTCGGTGCCCGGGCGATCGACGAGCTGGGTGCACTCCCGCTCGTCGACGAAAAGGCGCGCGACGTGCTGCGCGACCTGGCCATGGCACTGCTGCAGCTCGAACGCTGAGCGCGGTGTGCGCTCGGACCTGTCGTCAGCTGTTGACGTGCGCCACCAACAGGGCAAGTGCCAACAGTGGCGCCACCCAGCACAGCGCCCGTAGGGCCCCTTCGAGCGGAGCCAGCAGCGCCGCCCTGTCCAACGGCACCTGTCGTCCATCGGCGCGAGTCGCGACGCCGGCGATGGTGGCCGTGTGTCGGCGGAGCGCCCGAGCGGGCGTGCTCAGGCGACGCTGCGCCGCCGAGAGTGCGATCGCGGCGATGGTCAGCCGCAGCTGCGACCAGCACGGATCGGATCGACAGCCCAGGACGCTGGGCCACGTATCCGACGACGACCGGGAAGCCGCCCCACGCCACCGCGAAACCCAGGTCCGTGTGGAGCCGGCCGCCCCAGCAGCTCCAGGTTGTACGCCAGGACGAGAAACGTCCCGATGACAATGAGCGGCACCAGAACGATCCCGCTACGGGCCACGGTCACCACACCGAGCACGATCGCCCCCGCCAACGCGACGGCGGCGGCGCCCCACAGCAGCCGGTCGCTGATCGCTGTGCGGAGCGGGCGCCCATGCAGCTCGTCGAGCGCGTGAGCGGCGACGCCTACCGCGAGGATGAAGGCGGCGACGGTTGCGGCCAGGACCACCCAGTCCAGGCGCGGCGCCAGGGCAGCACCGAGTGCGGCATACGAGACGTTCCAGAGCGTGTACGGCGGGTGGAGCACCGTCCACCAGTCCGCCCATGCGCCGCCGCGCCGGGCATAGAAGGCCGGCGCGACGAACGCGGGCTCGTCAGCCACCGACGCGTCGGCCCGACATGACCAACCCCCCGCCCAGGCTCATCCGCCGCACCCGTACGTCCTCGATCCCGGCCGCCCGCCACGCCTGCGCCGTCCAGTCCACCGGGTAGCTCCGGTAGTGCGCGCTGATCGACGGTCCGAGGAATCGGCCGACGTCGAACCACTCGCGACCACCGAGGGCGAACCCGGCAGCCGGCAGAACCGACCGCGTGTAGGCCAGCCACAACAGATGAAAGGGCATCCGTGGGGGGCACACCGAACTCAAGGCTCGCCACCGTGCCACCGGGCCGGACCACCCGGGCGAGCTCGGCCAGGGTCGCGGCCGGATCGGCTACGTACCGCAGTAGGTAGGTGAAGGTGAGCGCATCGAAGGTCGCGTCGGCGAAGGGCAGCTGTTCGGCCCGACCGACCAGCAGCCGGACTCGGTGGGCCGCGCCCCCGCGCTCGACTCGAGTCACGGCCGCGGCGCAGCATCTGCTCGGTGAGATCGATACCGGTCACGTCGGCGGTTGTGCGCCGCGTCAGCATCAGCGCGACACCGGCGGTGCCGGTCGCGACGTCGAGCACGCTGGCGGGCGGCCTCGTACTTCGCGCGACTGCATCGACCATGGCCGAGCGCCATCGATGGTTCTGCCCGAACGAGAGCACCTCGGCCAGGGCGTCGTACCTGGCGGGCAGACCGTCGAAAAGCTCGCGCGCAAACGCGCTGGGCTCGGCTCGTGAACGGTGGACTGTGCGCATCGGGACCTCCCGCCTGCGGCACAGGACCGGTGCAGCATGCCGCACGTAGATGTGGTCATCGTAGGCTCCGGACCCGCCGGGAGCATCGCGGCGCTGACGGCGGCTCGTGGGGCGCCCGCGTGCAGCTTGTGGATCAGCGCACGCTTCCCTCGTGACAAGGCATGCGGGGACCTCATCGGACCGAGCGGCGTACAGCTCCTGGCGTCGCTCGACGTCAAGGTGCCCGGAGCGCGCGCGTCGGGGACCTGGTGGTGGTCGGACCGACCGGGCACGCGGGCGGTGCAGCCCGCGCTGGCCGGCCTCGACTACCCCGGCTACGCGCTCACTGTTCCCCGGCAGCTCCTCGACGCCGCGCTGCGCGACGCCGCTCTCGACGCGGGCGCAGAAGCGGTCCACGGACGTGCTGTTGGCGTTAACGACGACGGCGCCGGCCAGGTGATCGTCCGCCTGGCGGGGGGTGCGGAGCTGCGCGGGGACGTCGTCATCGGCGCCGACGGGGCGAACAGCGCGATCGCTCAGGCCGCGCAACCTCGGTGGACCCATCCAGGGCCTTGTGGGGTTTCGCGTTGCGCTGTTACGCCGACGCAGCCGTGGCGCATGCCGCACATCGTCCTGTGGGAGCCGCGCCGCTGGCGGCTGTTCCCCGGCTACGGCTGGATCTTTCCCACCGCCGACGGCACCACCAATATCGGACTTGGCGTGGCACTGGGAGGCTGACCGCGGTCGCGCCTGGCTGCCCGGTGAGCTGCTCGCGGCGTTCGTCGACCACCTGGGCCAGCTCGGGTTGCTTCCGGCCGGGCCCGACCAGCGTGCCGTACTCCACCAGCGCGTCGGCGGCTGGATCAAGCTGGGCCTGATCGGCACCGAGGCCGCCCGCGGTCGCGTGCTGCTAGCCGGTGACGCCGCCGGACTGGTCAACCCGCTGCAGGGTGAGGGGATCGGCCAGGCGATGAGCAGCGGCCACCTGGCTGCGTAGCGCCGTCCTTGCCGCAGGGCCGTACGGGGCCGCTCGGCACTACCGGCGCGCGCTGTACGCCGAGACCAGCCATCACCGCCTGAATGTGCCCGTGCACACCGCGATCACCGAGCGACCGTTGGCGATGTCCATCGTCGGCCGGGTGCTCACCACCGCTGGCGTGCGCGACGTGCTCGCCGGCGGCTGGGGGCTGTACTGGAACGACCTGGTCCGTGGCGCGAGCCCCAGCCGCCACCGGACGGTCGCCTCGACAGCCCAGCGTGTGGTCACGGCGCTCATCAACGGCGAAGCGCGACACCACCGCTGAGCCGTGCCCGTCGGACCGGCTACTGCCCTGGCGCTGGCTCCACGTGGGCATCGGGTCCGGGGACGAAGATCGACGTGTGTCCGTCCGCGCTCCACTGGACCAGGTAGGGCGGTCCGCCGTTGTCGCCGTGGACCTCGAGAATCTTCCCGTCCCGGTCTGTCTCGCCGACATGCGCCGCCCTGACGACGACCCGATCACCAACCTTGGCGTTCATGGTCTCCTCCAGACGTCGGGACCCCTACATGGCGCGCCTGCGGGGCTCCATGGTGCGCCCGCGCAACCACCGTATTCGTCACCACGGTCAAGCATTCGTCTCCGGCCGGCCAAGGCTTCTCGCGAGTGCGCCAGACGCGGTAGGGGTGGGGACTGTCGTCGACATCCCCACCCCTACGCCTTGGTCTAGCTGATCACCACTACACCAGGGTCAGCGTCAGCACCCCCGTGTAGGTGCCGAGCCGGGTGCTCCCCGGAACGCCGAGATTCAGCGCCGCCCTGCATTCAAACGCGCCGCCCCCGCCACCAGGCGCCGCTGCGCACAGAGTCTGCGCGTTGGCCAAGCCCCGTACCGGCACCAGGTGGGGCCACCGGTCCGGGTCCAGCCGTTGTCGCCGTCGGGGCGGTCGGCAAGGAGCCAGCCAGCGGGGTGATGCCCGGCGTCCAGCCGAGGTTGTCGGCGACGATGACCCCAACCGGCCCGACGAAGTCACTGACCTGGCCAGTCAGACTCCATCCGGCAGCCGAGCCCCGCGCGTCCACCACCGTCGCGGGGTGCAGAGCGCCGTTGACCACCTGGTCGAAGCCGGTCAGCGTCACTGCCGGCATGGTGATCGTTGAACCGGAGAACGTTACGGCCAGCGCACCACCGGAGATGTCGGTCGTGATGACCTGGTGGCCGACACCCGGACCCGCCGTGCCGGCACCCGGCGGAAGGGCGAGGTCCTGCATCGTGAGGGTGCAGTTGGCCGACACGGTCGCCGTCTTGTCACTCTCCGACGTAGCGGTGAGTGAGACGTCGACCGAGTTCGTCGCACCGGAGGCTCGGATGGCGTAGACGGGAACGGTTGCCGATTCACCCGAAGCGACCGCGACGACCTCGTTGGACAGCCATGTCGTCCAGCCAGCCCCCGCCGACTCCGCCTTCAGCCGGAAGACGTCTGAGTTGAAGGTCTTGCCGAAGGGCGCCCCGTTGGTCGGGTGTCCCACCGCCGAGCCGACCGAACCGGTGTTCGTCAGTGGGAACGAGCACGTCCCCACCTGGAACTGCTGCACCGTGGACTTCGCAGCCGAGCCGAGCTCGGCACCACGCGCTACGGGCGACGCATCGGTCGAGCGCACCGCAAGGTCGTAGGAGAGCACACCGGTGGAGTCACGCACCATGTTCAGCACGTAGAAGTGCAGCTTGTTTTCCACGTCCACGTACTCGTACTCGCTGCCGGAATCCGTGCCCGCGTGGAACAGGGCGTCGGACAGCTGCCGGTAGTCACCCATCGACAGCATCGAGGGGGTGCCGTCCGGCCGGTAGAAGTTGACGATCCCGAGGTCCTCGGGGTGCGCGTCGATCGTCCAGACGAACGGTGCCGAGTCGGCGTTCTTCGTCTTGGCGATCATGACACCGTGGTCGGAGACGAACGAGTCGGCACCCATCTTGTCGATGACCTCGAGGGTGTAGTTGTTGAACCCACCGCGGTCACACTGGTAGTTCCCGGTCTGCCAGTCGCAGGCCGGCCGGTTGTCCTTGTTCATCGAGATCTTGACCGAAGTGAGCTCACCCGGACGCTGGATCTCGCGCGCCGTCACGTGCGCCACCGCGATACCGGAGCTGGCCAGGTTCTCCCGGGACAGCTTGAGGATGCTGTTCGCGTTGACGAGACCCATCTTCTCCTTGTTGCGTGCGGCGTGCTGACCGCCCGCGGCACCGCCGTTCGTCGACGGCATGCTCCAGCGCGTGTGCGGGCCACCTGGGCCGTTGAAGTACGACGTGGCCATGTTGTCCCACGGTCCGTCATAGGAGCGGGACAGCGGGATGCCATACGGGTTGTTGTAGTTGTCCCCGATGCCGAGGTTGTGGCTCAGCTCGTGGGCGTAGGTGCCGAGCGGGGTGCCCTCGGTCTCGATCGAGGTGTTGCCGCTCGCGTTCGGCCACAGGTTCGCGGCCGCCGCCCACGACGTCCACGGCACGTAGCGGGTGGGCGCCCAGTTCGGGGCGTCCTTGCCGGTCGCCGCCTTGACGGCGTCCTTCCACTCCTGCGGCGGTCCGAACGCGCTGGTGACATCCTCGCGGGTCTGGAACATCATCTCGCCGAACTCTTGCCAGGTGGACGACTGGTCCTGGCCTGCGCCGACGTAGAAGACGTTGTCGAATTTCGTGTTGATGGTGTTGTCACCGGTGCCGGCCTTCCAGGCCGCGAGCATGTCGGTGCGGAAGTTGCCGGTGCACGCCATGACCGCCGGACACTTGGTCTCGGGGTCCGGACCGCTGTTGCCGTAGTTGCTGTAGAAGTACTGGTAGGTCTTCTTGGGCATCTGGTAGACGCCGTACACCGTCAGCTCGACGCCGTAGCGACCGGCCGTGTCCTCCATCCAGAACCCGTTGATCGTCAGACCGTGGTTGAGCGCGCTGGGCTTGGCGAAGAAGTCGTGGTACCACTGAGGCACATCTGCACGTGGGATGTCGTGCGCCACCTCAGTCGGGTTGCCGCCCCAGATCGTGCCGCCGATCGGCTTCGTGATCGACCAGGTCTGGTCCGGGTAGTCGCCCAGGACCATAGCGACCTTGAACTTCTTCACCGAAGGCTGAAGAGTCGGGTCGCCCCAGTTGGTGCCAGGAACGGCCTTGTAGGCGTCCCAGGTGACGTCCTCGGCGTTCACCCAGTTCTGCGCGTCCACTGGCTTCAGGGCGGATGGGAGGCTGGACGGTGTTCCCACCAATCCTGCCGGGCCCGCCCCAGCAGCCTGCGCAGTCCCGGTCAACACCCCCATCGTCAACGATGCGGCCGAGACCGCCGCCAACAAGGCGTGCCGGCGTCGCCGCGCGCGGCGACCCACGTGGTCAGATTTCACAAGAGACCTCTCTTGTCGAGTTGCGCACCTGCAGTCGTGCAGGACGGTGCCCGTGATCGTAGGGGCATCTCGACATCGAGGGACATAACTCATTTGTCGAGAGTTCTTGAATTACTGCTCGACAAATGATTGAAATCACATCGCGGGACAGCCTTATGCGTGTCGTAGCTGGCTGTCGGCGCAACGTTTGTGGTATTAGGGGTTGCGCGTTTCGCTCAGCTCGGCCAGGTGCGGCTCGTATTAGGCGCCGACGCCGTTCTCGCCATTCGAGCTGTTCTCGCCAGCGAGCAGATGCTCCAGCTGCGCTCCGACGAACCGTCGGAATGCCCGCCGCGGCCGTGTCCGCTCGAGCACGGCGACCTCGAGCATGTCGGCGGTCAGCTCGCGGACCTCGCCGTCCGGGGGCTGGGACAGCACGTCGACGGCCAACCGCAGCGCCGCGGGCAGCGCGAGCCCCGCACCGTACCGCTCACGGAGCAGCCCGGAGATGTGGTCCGCCTGACCGCCCATCACGACATATCCGTGTTCGTCGGCGACGGACCCGTCGTAGGTGAGGCGGTACACCTGGTCCTCGGCGGCGCTCGCCCCGACTTCCGCAACGACGATCTCCACCTCGTACGGCTTCTCCCCCGCGCCGCTGAAGATCGTGCCGAGCGCCTGCGCGTAGAAGTTGGCCAGCCCGCGGCCGGTGACGTCACGCCGGTCGTAGGAGTACCCACGCATGTCGGCGAGCCGAACGCCAGCGACTCGCAGGTTCTCGAACTCGTTGTACTTGCCGACGGCGGCGAAGGCGATCCGGTCGTAGATCTCGCTCACCTTGTGCAACGCCCGGGACGGGTTCTCCGCGACGAACAGGATCCCCGCGTCGTACTGGAGGACCACCACGCTGCGACCACGGGCGATGCCCTTGCGGGCATAGTCGGCCCGGTCCTTCATGAGCTGCTCAGGCGAGACGTAGAACGGTGCAGACATCGGTCCCTGCCTCTAGCTCAAGGGGGCGGTCGGTCCGCCCGGGTTGGACATACGGGCCTGCACGATCCGGGCGGCGACTCGGCCGGCCTCCTCGTCGTCGATCTGACGGAAGCCCTCCGCGCCCACGGCGACGATCACCGGGAAGATCTTGCGTGCCATGTCGGGACCGCCGGTGGCGGAGTCGTCGTCGGCGGCGTCGTACAGCGCCTCGACGCACGCGCGGACCGCGTCGTCCTCACTGAAGTCGTCTCGATAGAGCCGCTTGAGTGAGCCACGGGCGAAGAGCGAGCCGGAGCCGACCGCGTGGAAGGAGTGCTCCTCGTATCGGCCGCCGGTGATGTCGAAGCTGAAGATCCGCCCAGCCTTCTCCGGATCCGCCGCGAGCTGGTCATAACCGGCGAAGAGCGGTACCACCGCGAGGCCCTGCATGGCCATCGGCAGATTGCCCCGGATCATGGTGGACAGCCTGTTGGCCTTGCCGTCGAGCGAGAGCGTCGTACCTTCAAGCTTCTCGTAGTGCTCGAGCTCGACCTGGAACAGCCGCACCAGCTCGATGGCGATTCCCGCGCTGCCTGCGATGCCGACGCAGGAGTAGTCGTCGGCTTGGAACACCTTCTGGATGTCACGCTGCGCGATGACGTTGCCCATCGTGGCCCGCCGGTCGCCCGCCATGACGACGCCACCGGGATACGTCACCGCGACGATGGTGGTGCCGTGCGGTGCGTCGTGTGCGGTCAGGGCCATCGTCGGTGGGGTGCGGCGGGCAGGCAGCAGGTCGGGAGCATAGGACCCGAGGAACTCGGCGAACGACGTCACGCCGGGCGTGAGAAATGCAGCCGGTAGGCGTCCTTGGCCGTCCGGGACTTCCGCCATGCAGGCCCTCCTTGATGGTCCATCAGTTGGTCGATCACGCCACGTGGCACGTCCACTCGCTCCCGGACGTTACCGAGGTCAGTTCCTGCCGGGTGCTACTCCCCCCCTTTTTGGATGAAGCCCCTGACGAACTCCTCGGCGTTCTCCTCCAGGACGGCATCGATCTCGTCGAGAATCGCGTCGACATCGTCATCGAGCTTGTCCTGGCGTTCCTTGAGCTCGGGGTTGGTCGTCGCGTCGGAGGCGGTCTCCTCGACCTCCGCGGACTTGCGAGTAACCCGCTCCTGGCCGCCGGTGTCCTTGGTCGCCATCTCCGCCTCCTACCTCCGTGCTCTCGCTTCGAGAGTTAGTCACGGTGTTGCCCAGCACTACCTGTGCCTGCTCTTGACACTACCGTCGGCGCCGAGGGCGATGGGCTAGGTTTACCGGACACTCGGGAAGGGACGACATGTCGCTGCGAACGGAGCTGTGGACCCCGATCGAGCCGATCTACTCCCAGATCCTCGATCATCCGTTCGTCACAGGGCTCACCGACGGCTCGCTGCCGCCGGAGGCCTTCGAGCGCTATGTGATCCAGGACGCCCACTACCTGCGTTCCTACGCCCGGGCCCTCGCGGTCTGCGCAGCGAAGGCGCCGACTGAGGCCGATATCGCGATGTTCGCCGACCACTCGGCCGACGCGATCAGGGTGGAACGCTCGCTGCACGAGGAGTTCATTGCCGGCTTCGGCATGACGCAGGCGCAAGCAGCCGCCGTCCCGGTGAGCCCCTCCACACAGGCATACACCAGCTACCTGCTCGCCACCGTGCACACCGGGTCCTTCGCCGATGCGCTGGGGGCCGTCCTCCCGTGCTACTGGATCTACGCCGAGGTCGGCCGCGCCCTGCTGGCCGCCTCGTCGCCGAACCCGCTCTACGCCCGGTGGATCGCCACCTACGGCGGCGAGGAGTTCGGAGCCACCGTCGAGGCGGTCCTGGGCCTGACCGACCGGCTGGGCCAGGACCTGGCGCCGTCCCAGATCGCGTCGATGAGCGAGCATTTCGCCGTCACCAGCCGATACGAGTGGATGTTCTGGGACGCCGCCTGGCGGGGCGAGACCTGGCCGGTGTGAGGCGAAGGCTCAGCGCAGCCCGGTGAGCGCGGCCACCAGGTCGACCGCCCGCGGACAGCTGGCCAGCAGCGCCTCGACATGCTCCTTGGTCCCGCGTAGCGGTTCCATCGTCGGGACACGCTGCAAAGAGTCGTGGCCCGGCAGGTCGAAGATCACCGAGTCCCACGATGCGGCCGCGATGTCGTCGCCGTACAGCTCGAGGCAGCGGCCCCGGAAGTAGGCGCGGGTGTCCTCGGGAGGACTCGTCACGGCAGCCAGGACATCGGCCTCGTCCACCAGGGTCTCGATTCGCCCCGTTGCTGCCAGCCGGTTGTACAGACCGCGGTCCGCACGCACGTCGGCATACTGCAGGTCGATGAGCTGCAGCTTGGGCGAGCCCCAGGCGAGTCCGTCGCGCTGGCGGTACCCCTCCAGCAGGGCGAGCTTGGCTACCCAGTCCAGCTCGCCGGACAGCGACATGGGGTCCTCGGCAAGGCGGACGAGCACAGACTCCCACCGGTCGAGAACGTTGCGGGTCTGGGCGTCCACGTCTGCGCCCACGCTGTCCTCGACGTACTTGCGTGCCTGCTCGAGGTACTCCATCTGCAGCTGGACCGCGGTCATCCGCCGTCCGTCGGCAAGCTCGACGAGATGCCGCAGCGACGCATCGTGCGAGACAGCGCGAAGGGAGGCGATCGGCGTGGCCACCGTCAGGTCGCCGGGCAGGAAATTGTCCTCGATCATCGACAGGACCAGCGCGGTGGTACCGAGCTTGAGGTAGGTGGAGACCTCGGCCAGGTTCGCGTCGCCGATGATGACGTGCAGCCTGCGGTACTTGTCCGCGTCGGCGTGCGGCTCGTCGCGGGTGTTGATGATCGGGCGCTTGAGCGTTGTCTCCAGCCCTACCTCGACCTCGAAGAAGTCCGCCCGCTGGCTGATCTGGAATCCGTCGTCACGGCCATCCGCGCCGATTCCGACTCGACCGGCGCCACACACCACCTGACGGGACACGAAGAACGGGACCAGGTGCCGCACGATCTGGGCAAACGGTGTCGACCTCGTCATGAGGTAGTTCTCGTGGCAACCGTAGGAGGCGCCCTTGTTGTCGGTGTTGTTCTTGTACAGCTGGATCGGGTGAGTTCCCGGGACAGTCGCCGCTCGCTGGGCCGCCCGCGCCATCACCCGCTCCCCCGCCTTGTCCCAGCGCACCGCGTCGAGCGGGTTGGTCACCTCGGGGCTGGAGTACTCCGGGTGGGCGTGGTCGACGTACAGGCGTGCGCCGTTGGTCAGCACGACGTTGGCCAAACCCAGGTCCTCATCGGTCAGCTGGCTCGCGTCGGCAACGTCCCTGGCGAGGTCGAACCCCCGCGCGTCGCGCAGCGGGTTCTCCTCTTCGTAGTCCCACCGTGGACGTCGGCTGCGCGTGGACACCGGCTGATAGCCGTTCACGACCTGGGCTGAGGCCACGATGGAGTTCGCGCCCATCTGCGTGGGAACCGCGATCCCGTACTCGGTCTCGATCCCCATCACCCGGTGCACCGTCATGCCTCCAGCGTATGCCGGACGGGCCCGCCGACTGCCTTGCGGTCAGCGTTGCCAAGGTATTGCTCTGGCGAGGGACAGGGCCGTGGGTAGGCCGGGTACGTCCATGACCAGCTGGTGGCCGGGGCGAGCGGGAATCACCCGTGCCCGACACGACCACCTCTCTGCCGCCCTCGGAGGTGCGCTGTGTCCGTCGTCTCGTCTCGCCGTCTCGTGGTCGCGGCGGTCAGTTCGGCTGCGTTGGCAGCCAGCATGCTGACCACTGCCGCATCAGGAGCCCTACCCGCCTCCGGCGCCCTCGCCCTGCCGTTGGGCGTGGGGCACCCCACGCTGGCGTCCACCGGCGCCGCTGCGCCGACCGATGCCCAGTGTCGGGCCGCCCTCGGCACCCCCTGCTACAGCCCGCAGGAGATCCGGCGCGCCTACGGCGTCGACACCCTCACCGATGCCGGCTTCACCGGCAAGGGCCAGACGATCGTCATCGTCGACTCCTTCGGCAGCCCGACTATCGCGGGCGACCTGGCGACCTTCGACGCTGACTACGGTTTGCCGGCACCACCGTCCTTCACGGTGAGGGCACCGCTCGGCACGGTCCCCTTCGACCCGACCAACAGCGACATGGTGGGCTGGGCGTTCGAGACCACGCTGGACGTCGAATGGGCGCACGCGATGGCGCCGGATGCGAGCATCGTGCTGCTCACCAGCCCGGTCTCGGAGACGGAGGGCGTGCAAGGGTTGCCGCAGTTCCTCGCCCTTGAGCGGTACGCGTTGGACCGCCACCTGGGGCAGATCATCTCCCAGAGCTGGGGCGCTACCGAGCAGACCCTGACCGGCAGGGCCGGCCGCCAGGTCGTCGCCTCATTCGAGGCGCTCTACGCACGAGCTGCGGCCCAGCACGTGACCGTGCTGGCTTCGTCCGGTGACAGCGGTGTTGCGAACCTCAACACCGACCAGTCGGCCAACTTCCCCTTCCCGACCGTCATCTTCCCGGCCTCCTCGCCGCTCGTCACCGCAGTAGGCGGAACCAGCCTCTACGCCACCACCAGCGGCAGGTACCAGTCGGAGACGGTGTGGAACAACAGCACCGGCGCAACAGGCGGCGGGCTGAGCGCGCTGTTCACCGAGCCGGGCTACCAGTACGTGCTCCCGCGCAGCGACCAGAAGCTGCTCGACGGCCACCGTGGCCTGCCCGACGTGGCGTGGAACGCTGACCCCGACACCGCGATCCTCGTGTACACCAGCTTCATTCCCGGTGGTGTCGGCTACTACTTCATCGGCGGCACCAGCGAAGGCTCTCCGCAGTGGGCGGGCCTGATCGCCGACGCGAACCAGCTGGCCCACCGCCCGCTCGGCTACCTCAACCCAGGGTTGTACGCCCTCGGCGCGACGGCCGGCCATCGGGCCCCGTTCCACGACATCACTGTCGGGGACAACTCGTTCGCCGGGATTACCGGATTCAACGCGACCAAGGGCTGGGACGCCACGACCGGCTGGGGCACACCGAACCTGGGTGAGCTGGCCTGGTCTCTGGCGCAGATGCACTAGGTCACGCAGCGAGGCCCCGGTCCTGATATCGGACCGGGGCCTTGCTGCGCCTTGAAACGGTGGGCCAGAGCCCTACAGGTACTGCCCAGTGTTGGCGACGGTGTCGATCGAGCGACCGGCCTCGGTCCCTGCCTTGCCGGAGATCAGCGTCCGGATGTACACGATCCGCTCGCCCTTCTTGCCGGAGATCCGCGCCCAGTCGTCCGGGTTGGTGGTGTTGGGCAGGTCCTCGTTCTCCTTGAACTCATCCACGCACGCCGCCATCAGGTGCTGCATCCGCAGCCCGCGCTGACCAGACTCGAGCAGGTCCTTGATCGCCATCTTCTTCGCGCGGTCGACGATGTTCTGGATCATGGCTCCCGAGTTGAAGTCCTTGAAGTACAGGACCTCCTTGTCGCCGTTGGCATAGGTGACCTCGAGGAACCGGTTCTCCTCGGTCTCGGTGTACATCCGCTCCACGGTGCGCTGGATCATCCCCGCCACTGTCGCCGCCCGCGACTCGTCGTGCTCGGCGAGGTCGTCGGCATGCAGCGGCAGGTCCGCGGTGATGTACTTCGAGAAGATGTCGCGTGCGCCTTCGGCGTCGGGCCGCTCAATCTTGATCTTGACGTCGAGCCGCCCCGGCCGCAGGATCGCCGGGTCGATCATGTCCTCGCGGTTGGACGCCCCGATGATGATGACGTTCTCAAGCTCTTCGACACCATCGATCTCGCTGAGGAGCTGGGGCACGATGGTGTTCTCCACGTCCGAGCTGACCCCGGAGCCTCGAGTGCGGAAGATGGAGTCCATCTCGTCGAAGAACACGATGACCGGAGCGCCGTCGCTCGCCTTCTCCCGGGCCCGCTGGAACACCAGCCTGATGTGCCGCTCGGTCTCGCCGACGAACTTGTTGAGCAGCTCGGGGCCCTTGATGTTGAGGAAGAAGCTCTTGCCGGCCGGCAGCCCCGTGACCTCGGCGACCTTCTTGGCGAGGGAGTTGGCCACCGCCTTGGCGATGAGCGTCTTGCCGCAGCCGGGCGGCCCATACAGCAGGACACCCTTGGGCGGGCGCAGCTTGTGCTCCCTGAACAGCTCCGCGTGCAGGTATGGCAGCTCCACCGCGTCGCGGATCATCTCGATCTGGGTGGCGAGGCCGCCGATCGCGGTGTAGTCGATATCGGGCACCTCCTCCAGCACCAGCTCCTCGACCTCGGCCTTGGGGATCCGCTCGTAGACGTAGCCCGAACGCGGCTCGAGCAGCAGCGAGTCACCGGGGCGCAACGGAGCATCGCTCAGCGTGTCCGCAAGCAGCACCACCCGCTCCTCGTCGGTGTGGCCGATGACCAGTGCGCGCTCGCCGTCGGCCAGCAGCTCCTTGAACATCACGACGTCGCCGTGCTGCTCGAAGGAGAGGGCCTCGACGACGTTGAGCGCCTCGTTGAGCATCACCTCTTGGCCCTTGCGTAGGCCCGCACGATCCACGGTCGGACTCACGGTGACCCGCAGCTTGCGCCCGCCGGTGAAGACGTCGATGGTGTCGTCGTCGTGGTGGCCGACGAACACGCCATAGCCGGACGGCGGCTGGGCCAGCCGGTCGACCTCCTCCTTGAGGCTCAGGATCTGACTGCGTGCCTCCTTGAGGGTCGCGACCAGTCGCTCGTTCTGGCCGGCCAACGCCGCCAGCTCGACGCGAATCTGGTCAAGCTCGGCCTGGGTCGGGTGCCCGGCTGTCTCCTCGGAAGAGGCCACGTACCTCACCTCCTGGGTGGATCGGCAACTTCGACACTACCTGCGGACCGGGACTCGGCGAGGGTAGAACCGCGGGTTCAGCACCTGGCCGTCGTCGCGCCGTCACCGGTGTTGTTATCGTCAGGAGTGGTCAAGGGCCCACGATAGCCGCGAGGAAGAACATGTCTGAGCCGATCACGGCCGCTGCTCCCACTGCCGAGGGCGCCGAGCACGAGCTGTTGCACGTGTGGATCGACCAGAACCTGTGCACCGGTGATGGCCTGTGCGTGCAGTACGCACCCGACGTCTTCGAGATCGACATCGACGGCCTGGCGTACGTCAAGGACGCCGACGGAACGATGCTCAGCGCACCGGGAGCGTGCGCAGCGGTCCCGGCTGCCGCCGTGCGCGACGTGCTGGACTCCGCGCGGGAGTGCCCCGGCGAGTGCATCTTCGTGGTGCGCGCCTCCGATGGAAAGGCTGTCGCCGGCCCGGACGCGTAGCCGGCCGGGCACGCCGACGCTGGCGTTCCGGTTAAGGCAGGAACCGCCCCGGCGCGGGTGGTTCGGTGGTGGCCGGCGCGTCCTCGCCGTAGGAACCCTTGGCCGGGCCGACGCCGCCGAGGCGGGGCAGTGACACCGTCGGCCATCCGCCGCGCGGTCAGCAGGAAACCGGTGTGCCCCACCATCCGGTGGTCCGGTCGCACCGCTAGCCCCTCCATGTGCCAGCTGCGCAGCAGCGTCTCGGTGCCGACCGGCTCGGTGAAGCCGCCGTGCGCGCGCAGGTCCTCCGCGGTGCGCGAGAGCTGGGTGGTGGTCGCCACGTAGCAGCACAGCACGCCGCCAGGGACCAGTGCCTGCGCGGCCGCGTCCAGGCACTCCCACGGCGCCAACATGTCCAGGACGACCCGGTCCACCTCGCGCTCGGTGATCGAGGTGACCAGGTCACCCACGGTCAGCGTCCACGCCGGGTGCTCGCCGCCGAAGAACTGCTCGACGTTGGCACGGGCGATCTTGGCGAAATCGGCCCGTCGCTCGTAGGACGAGACCATCCCGCCGTCTCCGACGGCGCGCAGCAGCGAGCAGGTCAACGCTCCGGAGCCCACGCCGGCCTCGACCACTCGGGCGCCGGGGAAGATGTCGGCCATCCCGACGATCTGCGCGGCGTCCTTCGGGTACACCACGGTCGCACCCCGGGGCATCGAGAGCACGAAGTCCGACAACAGCGGTCGCAGCGCCAGATAGGCGGTCGAGCCGGTCGTCGTCACGACGCTTCCCTCGGGTGCACCGATCAGCTCGTCGTGCGAGAAGGACCCACGGTGGGTGTGGAAGTCCTTGCCGGCCTGCAGGGTGAAGGTGTGGTGACGACCCTTGGGGTCGGTGAGCTGGACCTGATCGCCCACTCGGAAGGCGCCGCGTCGGCGGGCAGCGCCCGTGGGTTCGGTCATGGCGGGCAAGCGTACGGCAGCGCCCCACGGCTAGGCGCGGACGGCCGCCGCCACGTCCGCGGCAGCCAGCACTCCGTAGACCTCACCCGCCGGGGTGACGACCACATATTCCGAGGCGGGCGCACTTTGCAGCGCTCGGATGAGCGCCTCGCCGTCCAGGTCGGCAGAGATGAAAAGGTCCGAGTCGATGCGGCGCGACACCGTGCCCACGCTGACCCACGGACGTCGCTCCGCTGGCGTTGCGATGATCGCGGCCTCGCTGACGACGCCGGTGGGCGTGCCGGCACTGTCGACGATCACCAGACCGCGCGCGCCGGCGGTGTGAGCCCGACGCAGCGCCTCGGCCAGCGGAGTGTCCGCGGTCACTGCGCAGGCCGGACGGGTCAGGCTGCGCGCCGAGACGGTCGGCAGCAGGTCCCTGACCCTGGCCGAACGCGCGGACATGGTCGCACCGGACCAGATGAACGAGGCCACCAACAGCGCCCAGACGGCCGTGCCGAGGCCGCCCCCACGGGTGGTCGAGCTGAACCACAAGCCGACCAGCACGATCGCAACGGCGAGCGCCTGACCCACCCGAGCGGCGACGACCGTGGCGACGTTCGGGCGTCCGGTCACGGCCCAGACCGCTGCCCGCAGCACCCGGCCGCCGTCCAGCGGTAGGCCAGGGAGCAGGTTGAACACCCCGACCAGCCCATTGGCGATGGCCACCTCCCAGGCGAGCAGGCCGGCCACGCTGTGCGGGTCCAGCGCGCGGGCGAGCAGGTAGGCGCCAGCACCGAGCACCAGGGACAGCGCTGGGCCGGCGGCGGAGATCGCCATCTCGCGGCGAGGCGTCTCCGGCTCCCGGTCGATGATCGAGACGCCGCCGAGGAGCTGCAGCGTCATCCGCCGGACCGGCAGTCCGAAGCGCAGAGCGACGATGGAGTGGCTCAGCTCGTGGACAAGGATCGACAACCCCAGCAGCAGACCGAACGCGAACGAGACCACGTAGCGGCCTTGCCCGATTCCCGGCAGCTGGTTGCCCACGACCGGCGCGAAGATGATGGTGACCCAGATGAGCAGCAGCGCCCAGGACGGTGCGATGTGCAGCGGCACGCCGAACGGCCGGCCCACGTAGACACCCGCCCCCCGCTCACGCTCGGGTTTGGCGTCTGGGCTCGGTCCAGGGCTCACGTGCCGATGCTACGGGGATCTGTCCGCCCCAGGCTCTACGCTGCGGTCATGACCGAGGTGGCAGCAGCGGCGGCCGACACGATGGGCGGTTCGCTCTCGCCGTCGCGCGCGGCCGATTTCATGACCTGCCCGCTGCTGTACCGCTTCCGCAGCATCGACCGGCTGCCCGAGGCACCGAGCCCGGCAGCCACCCGTGGCACGTTGGTGCACGCCGTTCTTGAGCAGCTCTTCGACCTGGCCGCACCGGAGCGCACGCTCGACCGGGCCGTGGCGATGCTCGGCCCGCAGTGGTCGGAGCTGCTCGCCCGCTCTCCCGAGCTCACCGTCCTGTTCCCCGACGAGGATCCAGACGCGTTCGGAGCCTGGATCGACGGGGCCGCCGGCCTGCTGGAGTCGTACTTCACCCTGGAGGACCCACGGCGGATCGAGCCCGCCCAGCGTGAGCTGTACGTCGAGACGACGCTGGATGACGGGCTCGTGCTGCGCGGGTACGTCGATCGGCTCGACGTGGCCCGCACCGGCGAGGTGCGGATCGTCGACTACAAGACCGGTCGTTCGCCGTCGGAGGCCTTCGAGGCGAAGGCCCTGTTCCAGATGAAGTTCTATGCGCTCGTGCTGTGGCGGCTGCACGGCACCGTGCCTGCCCTGCTCCAGCTCATGTACCTGGGCGACGGAGAGATCCTGCGGTACTCCCCCGACGAGTCCGATCTGTTGGCCACCGAGCGCAAGGTCCGTGCGCTGTGGCAGGCGATCTCCCGGGCGATCGAGACCAAGGACTTTCCCGCCGCGGCCAAGCCGGCTGTGCGACTGGTGCGACCACCAGGTCCGTTGCCCGGCGTTCGGCGGCACACCCCCGCCGTACCCGGACTGAGCCAAGCCGGGTCGCCTCAGGGCTAGGTAGTGGTAGCGGGAGGGTCAACACGGGGGATTACCCCCATGCGCCACCGACCCTGCGCCCTCTAACCTTTGACCAATGTTCGTTGCGGGCGCCTCGGGGTCTTCCCTGTGCGTGCCGTGGACGCTACCGCCAGGCAACCCGAAGGAGCTCTTGTGACCATGTCAGCGCCGACCGCGACGCCGGACATCGGACCGAACGACGCAGTGGCCGCTCGCACGGAGAACCTCAGCAAGGTCTACGGCACCGGAGACACCCGGGTCGTCGCGCTGGACGACGTCACCGTCGACTTCCAGCGCGGCCAGTTCACCGCGATCATGGGCCCTTCGGGGTCCGGCAAGTCGACGCTCATGCACTGCCTCGCCGGGCTCGACTCCATCAGCGAGGGATCGGTGTACCTCGGCGACACGGAGGTCAACACCCTCGACGACAAGCGGCTCACCAGGCTGCGCCGCGACAACATCGGCTTCATCTTCCAGTCGTTCAACCTGCTGCCGACGCTGACCGCGATCGAGAACATCACCCTGCCGATGGACATCGCCGGCACCAAGCCGGACCGGGCATGGCTCGACACCGTCATCGACACCGTCGGGCTGCGGGACCGTCTCGGCCACAAGCCCTCCGAGCTGTCCGGCGGCCAGCAGCAGCGAGTGGCCTGTGCGCGCGCCCTGGCGAGCCGGCCGGAGATCGTCTTCGCCGACGAGCCCACCGGCAACCTCGACTCACGATCGGGCGCGGAGGTGCTCGCCTTCCTGAAGCGCTCGGTGAAGGAGATGGGCCAGACCATCGTCATGGTCACCCACGACCCGGTCGCCGCCTCCTACGCCGACCGCGTCGTGTTCCTCGCCGACGGCCGGATCGTCACCGAGCTGTTCTCCCCGACGGCCGAGACGGTCCTGGAGTGCATGAAGAACCTCGAGACTGCCGGGCGGGGCGCCTGATGCTGCACGCCACGCTGCGCAGCCTGCTGGCCCACAAGCTGCGGCTCGCCCTGACCGCCATCTCCGTCGTGCTCGGGGTGGCGTTCGTCGCGGGCACCTTCATGCTCACCGACACCCTCAACAAGTCGTTCACCACGCTGTTCGACGACATCAACGCGAACACGGCCGTCGCTGTGCGCGCCAAGGCCGTGGTGGACTCAGAAGGCAACATGGGCGACGCCAGCCGTGGCACCGTGCCTGCCTCGCTCCTCGACCAGCTGAAGGCGGTTCCCGGGGTCGCCGAGGCCCAAGGCGGCGTGAGCGGCTACGCGCAGCTCATCGCACCGGACGGCAAGGCCATCAAGACCACCGGCGCCCCGATGCTGGGCGTCGACTGGTCGCAGTCGGACGCGCTCTCCTCCTTGCACCTGACGGAAGGCGCCGGGCCGACCGCTTCCGGCGAGATCGCCATCGACAAGGCGACAGCGGACGGCCACAACCTGAAGGTGGGCGACACGGTCAAGGTCCTCCTCAAGGGTCCGACCCAGACCGCGCGGATCGTCGGCATCTTCACGTTCGGCGACAGCGGCAGCTTGCTCGGCGCGACCCTGACCGCCTTCGACCTGACCACAGCCCAACAGCTGGTCGGCACGCCCGGGCAGTTCAGTCAAATCGCCATCGCCGCCGACAGCGGCGTCTCCCAGACGGTCCTGGCCGAGCGGGTGCAGGCCCAGCTGCCTGCCGGCTACGAGGCGGTCACCGGCAAGCAGCTCGCCAAGGAGAGTGCCGACTCGATCAAGGGCGCACTGTCGTTCGTCACCACGTTCCTGCTCGTCTTCGCCGGGATTGCGCTGTTCGTCGGCAGCTTCATCATCGTCAACACCTTCTCCATGCTGGTCGCCCAGCGCACCCGTGAGCTCGCCCTGCTGCGCGCCCTGGGCGCCAGCCGGCGGCAGGTCACCAGGAGCGTGCTCGGTGAGGCGCTTGCCGTTGGCGTCGTCGGCGGCCACTGTGGGCCTCGGCGATCGGCGTGGGGGTTGCCTACGGATTGATCGCCCTGATGTCGGCGACTCGGCCTCGACCTGGGCACGACTCACCTGGTCTTCCTGCCCCGGACCGCGGTGGTCGCCTACCTCGTCGGCATCGTGGTGACCGTCTTCGCCGCCATGGGACCGGCACGCCGGGCGGCGAAGGTGCCACCGGTCGCCGCCCTTCGCGACGACGTGGCCATGCCCGAGAAGTCCTGCGTCGTCGGGCGCTGATCGGCGGCATCGCGGCCGTCGCCGGTGCCGTGCTTGATGGCGGCCGGGCTGGGCGGTGCGTCGGGCTCACCCGCGGCACTGGTCGGCCTCGGAGCGGTCGGCGTGTTCCTCGGCGTGGCCTCGCTGAGCCCGCTGTTGAGCCGGCCGGTGATCAAGGTCCTCGCGGCGCCGTTCCCGCGGCTGGTTCGGGACGGCAGGCACGCTGAGCCGGGAGAACGCCCGACGCAACCCGCGGCGCACCGCGTCGACCTCGGCGGCCCTGATGATCGGCCTGGCGCTGGTGAGCACCATGACGGTGATCGGGGCGTCCGCGAAGGCGTCGGTGGTGAAGATCATCGACAAGAGCGTCGGTGCCGACTACATCGTGCAGAGCTCCTCCCAGCGCCGTTCAGCCCCGAGGTCGCCAAGGCGCTGAGCGACCTCGCCAGGGGTCGGCGACCTTGCGTCCTTGCGACAAGGCCAGGCCAAGATCAACGGTTCCGGCGCCTCCATCGGCGGCTGGACCGCGTCGACCGCGGACAAGCTCCTCAACCTCGACCATGCTCGACGGCTCCTTCAAGTCGCTGGCCGAGGGTGACCTGCTGGTGACGAAGAAGACTGCGACGTCCAAGGGCTGGCACGTCGGTGACACGGTCGCCGTGACCTTCCCGCGCACCGGCGCGGTCACGATGACGATCGGCGGCATCTTCGACGACAACCAGCTGTCCGGCTCCTACATCGTGTCGACCGAGGTGTTCGAGAAGAACTTCAACGTCGACCAGCAGTTCGACCAGGTCGTCCTGTTCAACGGAGCACCGGGCGCCAGCGCGCGGCACCGTGAAGGACGTCGACCGATGCCGTGGCCAAGCAGTTCCCGAACGTCGAGGTGCAGAGCCAGACGCAGTTCAAGGCGCAGCAGAAGGACCAGATCGACCAGCTGCTCGGCTTCGTCTACGTCCTGCTGGCGTTGGCCGTGCTCATCGCGGTGCTCGGCATCGTCAACACCCTCGCCCTGTCGGTCTTCGAGCGAACCCGCGAGATCGGCCTGCTCCGCGCCGTCGGGATGAGCCGCCGCCAGCTGCGCAGGATGGTGCGCCTGGAGTCCGTGGTCATCGCGGTCTTCGGCGCGCTGCTCGGCGTCGGGCTCGGGGTCGTCTTCGGGTGGGCGATGATCCGGGCGGCCGCCTCCAGCGGCCTGTCCGAGCTGTCCATCCCCGTCGGTCAGCTCATCGGCTACGTGGTTGCTGCGGCACTCATCGGCATGCTCGCCGCGCTGTGGCCGGCCCGCCGGGCGGCCAAGCTCGACGTCCTGAAGGCAATCGCCACGAACTGACGGCTTCGAAGGGTGGGAGGCGCATGAACGTCATCACCTGCTCGACGCTGCGCAAGGTCTATCGGCACACGGTCGCCGTCGCCTCGCTCGACCTGCAGGTCAGGTCGGGCGAGGTGTTCGGCTTCCTCGGCCCGAACGGCGCCGGCAAGACCACGACGCTGCGGATGCTGCTCGGTCTGATCCGCCCGACGACCGGGTCGGCGACGCGTGCTCGGTCGCCCTGCGGGCGACGCCGCCGCCCTGGCGTCGGTCGGCGCACTGGTCGAGGAGCCGGCGGCCTACCCGTGGCTGACCGGTCGCGCCAACCTCCAGGTCCTTGCCGACACCGGGCCGCCGATCGCGCGAGCGGCGATCGACGACGCTCTGGAGCGGACTGGAGCCGCACTCCTTCGCCGGACCGGAAGGTGAGTACCTACTCGCAGGGCATGCGGCAGAGGCTCGCCTTGGCCGGCGCCCTGATGCGCCGGCCAAGGCTGCTGCTGCTGGACGAGCCCACCAACGGCCTCGACCCGGGCGGCATCAAGGACTTTCGGAGCATCGTCCGATCCGTGGCCGACGAAGGTATGACGGTCGTCCTCTCCAGCCACCTGCTGACCGAGGTCGAGCAGGTGTGCGACCGCGTCGTCGTGCTCGGCAAAGGTCGCATGCTCGCCGACGCGGCGACGGCCAGCTTCTCGACCACCGCAGCTACCGGGTGGAGATCGAGGCGGAAGAGCTGGACCCGGCCCGGCGTGCGTTGGCCCGCTTCACCGTCACGGACGCTGGCGCGGGCGCGCTGACGGTGACGGCACCGAGCGGTCGCGACGTGGCGGCGGCTCTCGCAGCCGCCGGCGTGTTCCCGGAGTCGCTCGTGCCACAGCGTCCGAGCCTGGAGAGCTGGTACCTCTCGCTCATGGCCGATCCATCCACCGCACCGCCCGCCGAATCCGGCGGCGAGGAGGACGATCATGCGCCTGCTTCGCGCTGAGCTGCACAAGCTGCGCAGGCCGCTTCCGCTGGCCATGGTGGCTGCCGCGTTCGTCCTGTGCGCGATCATCGCCCGGCAGCAGGTCGTCGATGCCCGTTCGTTGACCCCCGACGGTCTCGCCGCGGCACGCCTCGTCGAGAATCCGTTCGGCATCGGCAAGCTGGCCGCCCAGGAGATGGCGTCACTGCTCGGCGTGGTCGTCATGATGTTCATCGCCGGCGCGCCACGTCGCAGGCGAGTGGTCGGGGCACACGCTGAAGGCGGTGCTCACCGCCGAACCTCGACGCTGGCGCATCCTGGCGGCCAAGTTCTTCAGCCTGTGGCTCACCGGGTTGGCCGACCCTGGCAGCCCTGTGGCTCGCGCTCGCCGCATGGACCGATGGCGCTGACGCACCTGTGGCCGGTCCGGCGAGCTTCGGCGCCCACGAGGCGATCCGCGCCGCGGGGCCTTCACTGCTGCGGGCGACGCTGGTCATCGGCGCCTTCGCCGCTCTCGGCCTTTGCGCGGCGGTGCTGACCCGGAGCACCCTCGGCACGGTGATCGCCGGCGTGCTGTTCATCGGCATCTCGATGGAGGCTCGGCAACATGGGCACGCTTGGCTCGGTACTCACCGAGCTACTGGGTGAACGGCTGGATGCGTTTCCACCCACCGGGCAGGGGCGCACCGACCTACGCGATGTGGAACACCGGGCTGCCCGCCAACGTGCCGGCGCCCACCGTCGCCATCGGAGCGGTCGGGCTAGCGGTGCTCATCGCCGTCGCCGGCGGCAGTCAGCTGGGCGCGCTTCCGCCGGATGGACATCACCGGCTAAGCGCCCACCGGTCCGCCGGCCAGCCCTCATCGCCGCGATCATGCAGCGGAGGTTGGGCCTACGGCGTGTCGCCAACCATGACTGCATGATCGCCGCTGGGATGCGGGTCACCGTGGCGGGCGCTCACCGCATCGATCGCGACCGGCGTGATGTGTCCGGCCTCGATCTCCTCGGCGTAGTGGCAGGCCACGAACCGGCCCGGCCGCACCTCGCGCAGCGCCGGCCGCTCGGTGTCGCACCGGGTGGCCTGACGGAACGGGCAGCGGGTGTGGAACCGGCACCCGGACGGCGGGTTCGCCGGTGACGGCAGGTCACCGCTCAGCAGGATCCGCTCGCGGCGGTCCTCGACGTCCGGGTCCGGGATCGGCACCGCGGACATCAGCGCGATCGTGTACGGGTGCAGCGGTTCGTCGTACAGCACGTCGGAGGGCCCCTGCTCGACGATCGTGCCGAGGTACATGACACCGACCGTCTCGCTGATGTGCCGGACCACGGCGAGGTCGTGCGCGATGACGATGTAGGTCAGGCCCAGCTCGTGCTGCAGGTCCTCGAGCAGGTTGACCACCTGCGCCTGGATCGACACGTCGAGCGCGGACACCGGCTCGTCGGCGATGATCAGCTCGGGGTTGAGCGCGATCGCCCGGGCGATGCCGATGCGCTGGCGCTGGCCACCGGAGAACTCGTGCGGGTAGCGGCCGGCCGCGGACGCCGGCAGCCCGACGCGACCCAGCAGGTCCCGGACCTTTGCGGCGTGGCCGGCGCGGCCACCCGGCTCGCCGTGGGCGCGCAGCGGCTCGGTGAGGATCGACTCGACGCTCTGGCGCGGGTCCAGGCTCGCCATCGGGTCCTGGAACACCATCTGCATGCGCGCGGCGCATCGAGTCGGAGCTTCTCGCCCTTCAGCGGCGAGGAAGTCGACGCCGTCGAAGGTGACCGAGCCGGCGGTCGGTTCGACGAGCCGCAGCATCGCGCGACCCAGGGTCGTCTTGCCGCAGCCGGATTCGCCGACCAGGCCGTAGGTCGAGCCCGGCTTCGATGGTCGAGGTCGACGCCGTCGACGGCCTTGACCGCACCGATCTGGCGTTCGAAGAGAACACCCTTCTTGATCGGGAAGTGGACCTCCAGGCCCGCGACCTCGAGAAGGCTCACGAATGCATCCCTTCACCGGGCAGGTCGAACGTTCCGGCGAGGGCCGGGAGTCTCGAGCGGGTGGAAGCAGCGGACGGTGTGGTCGAGCGCGATGGTGCCGAGCGCTGGGGCGCCCTCGGTGCACGCCTCGGTCCGCCGCGAGCAGCGCGGCGCGAACGCGCAGCCCTTCGACCCACGGCAGCGTGTCCTGCGGAGACCCGGGGATCGGGTGCAGCGGCTCGCCTCGCGGCATGTCCAGGCGCGGCACCGACGCCAGCAGCCCGCCGGTGTAGGGGTGGCGAGGCGTGTGGAACAGCGGCCGCCGCGGGGCGGACTCGACGATCCGCCCCGAGTACATGACGTTGACCGTGGCGCACAGGCCGGCGACCACGCCGAGGTCGTGGGTGATCATGAGCAGCGCCGTGCCGGTGTCCTCGATGAGCAGGCGCAGCAGCTCGAGGATCTGGGCCTGGATCGTCACGTCGAGCGCGGTGGTCGGTTCGTCGGCGATCAGCAGCCGGGGCTTGCAGGCCAGCGCCATGGCGATGAGCGCCCGCTGGCGCATGCCGCCGGACAGCTGGTGCGGGTACTCCCCGAGCCGGCGGCCGGGTCCGGGATGCCGACCCGGCGCAGGATCTGCTCGGCCTCGGCCTTGGCCTCGCCCGTGCTCATGCCGCGGTGCCGCTCGAGCACCTCGGTGACCTGCCGGCCGATGGTGATGACCGGGTTCAGCGACGACATCGGGTCCTGGAAGATCATCGCGATGTCCGACGCCGCGCAGGTCACGCATGGCGTCGTCGGACTTCTCCGAGCAGGTCGTGGCCGTCGAAGCGCACCTCGCCGCTGACCTTCACCCCGCGCCGGGCAGCAGGCCCATGATGGCGAGCGAGGTGACGGACTTGCCGCAGCCGGACTCCCCGACGATTCCGACCGACTCGCCCGCGTCCACGCTGAAGCTCGACGCCGTCGACGGCCCGGACGTCCTTGCGTCCGCGGCGGGTGAAGATGACCTCGAGGTCCGTACCTCCAGACAGGCTCATCGCGTTACCGCCGGTACTTCGGGTCGAGGGCTTCGCGCAACGTCTCGCCGACCAGGGTGAAGCCGAGCGCGGAGAGCATGATCGCCAGACCGGGGAAGATGGCCAGCAGCGGCGCCGATCGCCAGGTAGCGTCTGGCCGTCGGCGAGCATGCGGCCCCACTCGGGCACGGCTGACGTCGCTGCCCGACAGCCCGAGGAAGGCCAGGCCGGCCGCATCGATGATGGCGGTGGCCAGGGTGAGCGTGCCCTGGACGATGACCGGGCTCATCGAGTTCGGGCAGCACGTGGTGGAAGACGATCGATGCGCCGTCGCACGCCGAGCGAGCGCGCCGCGAGCACGTAGTCGGCGTCGCGTTGACCCAAGCATCTGACCACGCAGCAGCCGGGCGAAGATCGGCACGTTGACCACCGCGATGGCGATCATCACCGAGGTCAGGCTCTGGCCCGAGCAGGGCGGCGACCGCGATGGCGAACAGCAGGCCGGGGATCGACAGCATGATGTCGACGAACCGCATGACCAGGTTGTCGACCCAGCCGCCGAACGCGCCGGCCAGCAGCCCGAGCGCCATGCCGACCGAGGCGCCGAGCATCAGCGAGACCACGCCGATCAGCAAGCGACTGGCGGGCGCCGAAGATGATGCGGGACAGCTCGTCGCGGCCGCTCTGGTCGAGCGCCGAGCCAGTGCTCGGCGGACGGCCCGGGGTAGCTTGCCGGGCCGGATGAGGCTCTGCCACGGTGTTCGCCTTCGGGCGCGTACGGCGCGAACCACGGCGCGAGCACGGCGACCGCGATGAACACGAAGATGATGACCAGGCCGACGCCCACGATCGCCAGCGGGTGTGCGAGCACCCGGCGCGATCGCCTCCGGCCGCACGCTCCGCGACCTCGTCGGGCGTCCGTCGATCTCGGGCTCCAGCACCAAGGTGGCTCCGGCGGCGGTCACTTCACCCTCACTCTCGGGTCGATCAGGCCGTAGGAGATGTCGACGAGGAGGTTGACCAGCACGATAGCCGACGGCGATCACCAGGATGAAGCCCTGGATGGTCGGGTAGTCGCGGACCAGAGCGCGTCGGCGACGAACTTGCCGACCCCGGAGATCGCGAAGACGGTCTCGGTGAGGACGGCGCCGGACAGCAGGAGGCCGATCTGCAGGCCGATGACGGTGGTCACCGGCAGCATCGCGTTGCGCAGCACGTGGCGGCGGGTGATGGTCCGCTTGAAGCAGGCCCTTGGCCTCGGCGGTGCGCACGTAGTCCTCGTTGACCACGTCGAGCACGGCGGCCCGGGTGATGCGGGTGATGATGGCCGAGCGGGATCGTGCCCAGCGCGATGCCGGGCAGGATCAGGTGCTTGAGCGCGTCCCAGGTGGCGGTCCAGTTCCCGGTGAGGATGCCGTCGAGCACGTAGAAGTTGGTGGGATGACGCGAGGTCGATCCGCACGTCCAGCCGACCGATGGTCGGGCAGCCACCCCAGCTTCACCGCGAAGACGTACTTCAGCAGGTAGGCGAGGAAGAACACCGGGATCGTGATCGCCGAGCAGCGAGCCGATGACCGACATGCTGTCCAGCCAGGTCCCGTAGCGGCGCGCGGCCAGGTAGCCGAGCGGGATGCCGATGCCCGACCGCGAAGACCAGCGCCGACGAGCGGCCAGCTCGATCGTGGCCGGGAACCGGCGTCCCATCTCGGACAGGACCGTGTGCTTGGTCTGCGATCGAGTTAGCCGAAGTCGAGGTGGACCACCCGCTCATACGAACGAGAAGTACTGCTCGTAGAGCGGGCGGTCCAGCCCAGGAGTGTCTCGAGGGCCTTCGATCCGCTCCGGCGTGCCCCGCTCCCCCAGGAGGGCCACGGCGGGCCCTCCTGGGAGCGCGCGCACCCACGCGAAGAGCAGGAGCGACAACCCCAGCAGGATCGGGATCAGCTGAGCAGGAGTCGTCGGACGACGAAGCGCAGCATCGGTCTGTGACTAGCCCTTCGTCAGGCTGACCGGCGCCATCGTGCTCCAGGCTCACCGGCGACGGGACGTAGCCCTGAGACGCCCTTCTTGAAGGCCGAGGGTACGGCTCGGTGTGCACGTACGGCACGCCCGGGCACGAAGTCCATGATCGCCTTGTTGATGGCCTCGTACATCGTGCTCGCGCTTGCGATGTCGGGCTCCTGACGCGCCTGGTGAGGTCCGTTGTGGATCTTCTGACCCGTGGCGTCCAGTTGACGCCCCAGTCCGGCGCTGGACTTGCCGAAGAACGTCGCCGATGAAGTTGTCCGGGTCGCCCCAGTCGCCGGTCCAGCCGAGCAGGTACACGCTGGCCGCGCCGCTGTGGACGCCGCCCAGGTAGTCCGGGTTCCACGGGGCGGCTCTTCGACGGTCACCTTGAAGCCGACGGCCTCGAGGTCGGCCTTGAACGCCTCGGAGGTCGCCTTGGGAGTCCGGCATGTACGGACGGGTCACGTCGGTCGGGTACCAGAACTCGATCGTCGGGTTCGTGACACCGGACTCGGCTGAGCAGCTGCCTTGGCCTTGTCCGGGTCGTAGCTGTACTCCGGGACGTCCTTGCTGTAGCCCAACAGCGACGGCGGCATGAACTCCTTGGCCACCTCGGCGCCGGTCGGGTACTTCGCCTTGACGACGCGCCTCACGGTTGAGCGCGTACGCGATCGCCTGGCGGATCTTGAGGTTGTCGAGCGGCGTCTTGTCCTGGTTGATGCCGACGTAGCCGACGTTGAACGCCGGCCGGGCAGGACCTGGAAGCCGCCCTTCAGGCCGTCGACGTCGGCGGCGACGACGAGGTCGTAGCCGTCGATCTCACCGGTCTCCAGCGCCTGGCGGCGGCGCCGGGCCGTCCGCGATGCGCCTGGAAGATGACCGTCTTGAGGAGCGGCCTTGGTGCCCCAGTAGTCGTCGTTGCGCTCGAGCGACCAGCTTGTCGCCGGGGGTCCAGCGACTCGAACTTGAACGGGCCGGTGCCGATCGGGTGCTCGGTGCCGAACGTGCCGTCGAACTTCGACCGAGTCGCCCGTCGACCTCTCGTCGGCGCCGTACTGCGTCCATCGCGGCCGGGCTGGCGATCGAGAACGCCGGCAGCACGAGCGCCGGCGAGGAACGCCGACGACGGCGACGTGCAGCGTGATGACGGCCGTCGTCGTCGTCGCGTGGCCTCGCAGGACTTGTAGAGGCTCGTCTCCGGCGCTGAGTCGTAGTCCTCGTGGTCTTGAAGCCGCCGAGACACTGCCTGCCAGTAGTACGAGCTGTCCGGGTTCTGCTGGGCGCCGTTGAAGTTGTACCAGCGGTCGAAGTTGTAGCAGACCGCCTTGGCGTTGAAGTCGGTGCCGTCGTGGAACTTCACGCCCTGACGCGAGGTTGAACGTCCACGTCATGCCGTCCTCGCTGGCTGTCCCACGTCTCGGCCAGCAGCGGGACGACATCGGTGCGAGCCCGGCGCGGTCGTGACCAGCGTCTCGAAGATCTGCGTCGATGACGCGCAGCGACTCACCGTCGGACACGTAGGCGCCGTCGAGCGATCTTCGGGTCGTCGGAGGCGCCGAAGACGAACGTGTCGCTGAGTTCGCGTCCAGCGTGCCGGGGATTCGCTGCGCGTCGGGCGAGTCGCCGCGTCGTCCTTCTTTCCGGACCCGCAGGCGGCGAGAGCGCCACCCGCCAGCGTCAGCGCTGCCAGCGCTGCCACGGTCCGACGTGGATTGATCACACGCATTTTCCACCTCGTTGTGTTCGGGAACCTAGTGGCACGTGCCGTAGGCCGACCTAGACGACGGATATCCGGAATAGTCCGAAATGCCGAGATCGCTAGTCGAACCCTCGCTGGCACTAGGACACCAGCGTTGCCCTGGACCTTAGTAGAATGTCACCCCACCGGAAGACCCGACCCGGCAGTTATTGCATAGCGATTCGATAACGGCACTTGTGCGCAAAGCGAAACGGACTAATGGCGCGTCAAGTACATTTCTGTAAGGATCTCGACATCGAGTGCGAATAGTGAGTCGATGGTGGTATAACGCTCACTCGAGGGCAAGAGAACCTGCGATGGCACCGCCACCACGACGCATCCAGCAGCGACAGCAGACTCGACCCCGGGCACCGAGTCCTCGATCGCCACGCAATGACGAGGGTCGACACCGAGCAGGTCGGCGGCCGTCAGGTACGGCTGTGGGTGGGGCTTGAGATGGTCGACTTCGTCACCGGCGACGATGACGTCGAACCAGTGCCTTCCCAGCGTGCGGAGGGCCTGCTCGGCCGGCGCGCGATGGGTGGAGGTCACCAGCGCGGTCGCCAGGCCAGCGCTGCGGACTGAGGCGAGCAGCTCGAGCGCACCGGGGCGCAGCGGTATCTCCGCGGCGAACAGCTCGCCGATGCGGCCGAGCAGGGTCGCCGCGATGGTCTCGTCAGAGGCGACGCGTCCCCGTCGTCTCGCGGATCAGGCTCACGGTTGCAGCCACGTTGCTGCCCACCAAGGACAGCCGCTGGGCGTCAGAGAGCGTGCCACCGTGGCGGGCCATCACCTCGGCGATGGCCACGTCCCACAGCGGCTCGCTGTCGGTGAGAGTTCCGTCCATGTCGAACAGGACGGCGGCTGGGCGGGCGCTCATGTCGCGTTGAAGTATTTCGCCTCGGGGTGGTGAACGACGATCGCATCGGTGGACTGCTCTGGATGCAGCTGAAAGCCCTCGGACAGCTCGACGCCTATCCGATCGGGACCGAGCAGGTCGACGATTTTCGCGCGATCCTCCAGGTCCGGGCATGCCGGATAGCCGAAGGAGTAGCGGGAGCCCCTATACCCCTGGTGAGCAAGGATCTCGCCCAGGTCGGGGCTGTCAAAGGCTCGTAACCCTAGCTCGTCGCGGACTCGGCCATGCCAGTATTCCGCCAGAGCCTCGGTGAGCTGCACCGACAGGCCGTGCAGCTCCATGTAGTCGCGATAGGCGTTCTTGGCGAAGAGGTCCGCTGTCACGCCTGAGACCTTCGCGCCCATGGTGACGAGCTGGAAGGCCACCACGTCGCGCTCCCCCGACGTCGGCGGGCCGGAAGTAGTCCGACAGGCACAGGAAGCGGTCGCGGCGCTGGCGGGGGAAGCTGAAACGGGCCCGCTCGTCGCCGCCGTCGGTCAGCACGACCAGGTCGTCGCCCTCGCTGACGCACGGGAAGTAGCCGTAGACGACACCGGCTTCCAGCATCCCCTCGGTGTGCAGCCGGTCGAGCCACATCCGCAGCCGCGGGCGACCTTCGGACTCCACCAGCTCCTCGTACGACGGGCCCTGCCCGCCGCGCGCGCCGCGCAGGCCCCATTGGCCCATGAAGGTGGCCCGCTCGTCGAGCATCCCGGCGAACGAGGCGAGCGGTATGCCCTTGATGACGCGGCTTGCCCCAGAACGGCGGCACCGGCACGGGAACGTCGGTGGCCACGTCCGACCGGGCGGGCACCGGCGCCTGGTCGACGGACGGTGCGAGCGACCGGCTTCACCCGACGCGCGCGGCGTTCGGGCAGCGCGGCACCGGGCACGCCGCGCTTGACCGCCATCACCGCGTCCATCAGGCGCAGGCCCTCGAACGCGTCCCGCGCGTACCGCACCTCGCCGGTGAACACGTCGGCCAGATCCTGCTCGACGTACGCGCGGGTCAGCGCCGCACCGCCGAGCAGCACCGGGAACCGACCCGCGATCCCCCGTGCCTCCATCTCCTGCAGGTTGTCCCGCATCACGACGGTCGACTTGACCAGCAGGCCGGACATCCCGATCGCGTCCGCGTGGTGGGCTTCGGCGGCGTCCAGGATCGTCGACACCGGTTGCTTGATGCCGAGGTTCACGACGCTGTAGCCGTTGTTGGACAAGATGATGTCGACCAGGTTCTTGCCGATGTCGTGGACGTCGCCCTTGACCGTGGCCAGCACGATCGTGCCCTTGCCCGAGTCGTCGGTCTTCTCCATGTGCGGTTCGAGATGCGCAACCGCGGCCTTCATCACTTCGGCCGACTGCAAGACGAACGGCAGCTGCATCTCCCCGCGGCCGAACAGCTCGCCGACCACCTTCATGCCCTCGAGCAGCGTGTCGTTGATGATCTCCAGTGCGGAGCGCCCGGTCAGGGCCTCGTCGAGGTCCACCTCGAGGCCCACCCGCTCGCCGTCGATGATGCGGCGGGCGAGCCGCTCCGACAGCGGGAGTGCGGCCAGCTCGGCGGCGCGGGACTGGCGCGCTGTCGTGGCATCGACACCCTCGAAGAGCTCGAGGAATCTGCTGAGCGGGTCGTACCCGTCGCGCCGCCGGTCGTAGATCAGGTCGAGGGCGACCTCACGCTGGGCGTCCGGGATCCGGGCCATCGGCATGATCCGGGCAGCGTGCACGATCGCCGAGTCGAGGCCGGCTCGGGTGGCATTCGTGCAGGAACACCGAGTTCAGCACCATCCGAGCGGCGGGAGACAGGCCGAACGAGATGTTCGACACCCCCAGCGTCGTCTGCACGTCCGGGTAGCGCCGTTTGAGCTCGCGGATCGCCTCGATGGTCTCCAGCCCGTCCCGGCGCGTCTCCTCCTGGCCGGTGGCGATCGGGAAGGTCAGGCAGTCGACGATGATGTCTTCGACCCGCATCCCCCAGGTGCCGACGAGGGTGTCGACCAGCCGGGAGGCGACCTGCACCTTCCAGTCGGCGGTGCGCGCCTGGCCCTGCTCGTCGATGGTGAGTGCGACGACCGCGGCGCCGTGCTCGGCGACGATCGGCATGACCCGTGCGAAGCGCGAGGTCGGCCCCTCGCCGTCCTCGAAGTTGACCGAGTTGACGATCGCGCGACCACCGAGGCGCTCGAGGCCGGCCTCGATGAGCTCGGGCTCGGTGGAGTCGAGCATCAGCGGCAGGGTGGAGGCGGTGGCGAGGCGACCGACCAGCTCGGCCATGTCGGCGACTCCGTCACGACCGACATAGTCGACACAGACGTCCAGCAGATGGGCGCCGTCACGGGTCTGGGCCCGGGCGATCTCCACGCACTCGTCCCAGCGTCCGGCCAGCATCGCGTCGCGGAACGCCTTCGACCCATTGGCGTTGGTGCGTTCACCGATCGACAGGTAGGAGGTGTCCTGCCGGAAAGGCACGGTCGCATACAGCGAGGCCGCGCCGGCCTCTGGCCGCGGCCGCCGCGGCGTCAGGTCGCGTCCACGCGACGCGTTCCACGACGAGCCGCAGGTGTTCCGGTGTCGTACCGCAGCAACCACCCACCAGCGACAAGGCCGTAGTCCCTGGTGAACACGTAGTGCGCCTCGGCGAGCTCAGCTGGGGTGAGCGGATAGGACGCGCCGTCCCTGCCCAGGACCGGTAGCCCGGCGTTGGGCATGCAGGCGAGGCCGGGGCGGGCATGCTTGGCGAGGTAGCGCAGGTGTTCGCTCATCTCGGCCGGGCCGGTGGCACAGTTCAACCCGATCAGGTCGATCCCCAGCGGTTCCAGCGCGGTGAGCGCGGCCCCGATCTCCGATCCGAGCAGCATGGTGCCGGTGGTCTCCACCGTGACCTGCACGATGACGGGCAGCTGGACACCGGCGGTGCGCATGGCCCGCCGCGCGCCCACGACTGCGGCCTTGGCCTGCAGCAGGTCCTGGGCGGTCTCCACCAGCACCGCGTCGATGCCACCGACCACCATGCCGGCGACCTGCTGCTCATAGGCGTCGCGCAGCGTGGCGAACGGCACGTGGCCCAGGGTCGGCAGCTTGGTGCCCGGACCCACCGAACCGAGCACCCACCGCGGTGCGGCCGGAGTGGCAAAGCCGTCGGCCACCTCGCGGGCGAGCCGCGCGCCGGCGAGGGCCAGCTCGTAGATCCGCTCGGAGATGCCGTACTCCCCGAGGTTGGCGAGGTTGGCACCGAACGTGTTGGTCTCCACCGCGTCGACGCCGACCGCGAAGTACGCCTCGTGCACGCCTTGGACCACATCGGGCCGCGTGACGTTGAGGATCTCGTTGCAACCCTCGTGGTTCTCGAAGTCGTCCAGGCACAGCTCGCGCGCCTGCAGCATCGTGCCCATCGCCCCGTCGGCGACGACGACGCGTTCGGACAACGCTTGACGTAGCTTCGCGGCGCGCTCGCTCACGGCAAGAACGGTACCGTGAAGGGGAAGGAGACCTCGAGGTTTGAGGGCTCGACAGGCAACCTCGAGGAGACAGTCGTGATCGAGCTCGAAGCGGTCCCCGAGCTCCGCGACCCGCTCATGATCACTGCGTTCGAGGGCTGGAACGACGCGGGAGACGCCGCGACCAACGCGGTCGAGCTGCTGGAGCTCGCCTGGGAGGCGACGCCGCTGGCGGCCGTGGACCCGGAGGACTTCTACGACTTCCAGGTCAACCGGCCCCTCGTCACGCTGCTCGAAGGCGTCACCCGGCAGATCACCTGGCCGACGACCCGGCTCTCGCTGGCCCGGTCGGTGCCCGGGCCGTCGCGACGTGGTGCTGGTCCGCGGGATCGAGCCCAACATGCGCTGGCGCGGCTTCTGCGCGGAGATCCTGGCGATGGCCAGCGAGCTCGGCGTGAACGACGTGGTCAACCTGGGCGCGCTGTTGTCCGACTCCCCGCACACCCGACCAGTCCCGATCACCGCGAGTGCGGCGGATGCCGCCACCGCGCGTCGCCTCGGCCTGGACCAGTCGAACTACGAGGGACCCACCGGCATCGTCGGTGTCTTCCACGACGCCTGCATCCGCCTGGGCATGCCGGCCGTCTCGATCTGGGCGGCGGTACCGCACTACGTCGCACAACCACCGTGCCCCAAGGCGACACTCGCCCTGCTGCAACGCGTCGAGGACGTGCACGCCCTCGACGTGCCCTACGGCGAGCTACCCGAGCTGGCGGCTGCGTGGCAGCAGGGCGTGGACCAGCTGGCGAGCGAGGACGCCGAGGTCGCCGAGTACGTGCGTTCACTCGAAAGGCAAGCCGACGACGCGGCGCTCCCGGAGGCCACGGGAGAGGCGATCGCGAAGGAGTTCGAGCGCTACCTGCGGCACCGAGGCAACCCGGGCGACCGGAGCGGCTGAGACGGCTTGCCTAGGCGAGCCCCAGCTAGAGGGCGATGCCGAGCAGGGCGTCGGTCAGGTCGCGGACCTCGGCGGTAGCCGCCGCGTCGGAACCAGCGCCGGCGAGCGCCGCGTCGGCCCAGTCGTCGACAGCGGCGAGCGCCTGCGGGGAGTCGAGGTCAGCCGCAAGAGCCTGACGGACCTGCGTCAGCACGGGTGCGGCCACTGGCGCTGCGGGCAGTGCCACCGCGGCACGCCATCGGTCGAGCCTGGCGGCGCCGCGGGCGAGGACCTCCGGCGTCCATTCGCGGTCCGACCGGTAGTGCCCGTCGAGCAGCGCCAGCCGCAGCGCCATCGGGTCGACGCCCTCGGCCCGCAGCTGGGACACGAAGACCAGGTTGCCGCGTGACTTGGACATCTTCTCGCCCTGGTACCCGACCATGCCGGCGTGCACGTAGGCCCGGGCGAACCGCTGGCCGCCGGTCGCCACGTGCGCCTGAGACGCGCACATCTCGTGGTGCGGGAACGCGAGGTCGCTTCCGCCGCCCTGGACGTCCAGCGGGATCGGCAGCCGGTTCAGGGCGATCGCGGTGCACTCGCTGTGCCACCCGGGGCGACCGGGTCCGAACGGCGAGGGCCAGGACGGCTCACCGGGCCGCTCGGCCCGCCACAGCAGGCAGTCCAGCGGATGCTTCTTGCCCACCCGCTCAGGGTCGCCGCCCCGCTCGGCGAACGTGCGGAGCATCTGTTCCACGTCCAGGCCCGCCACCTCGCCGAAGGTCGGGTCGGCCCCGACCGCGAAGTACAGGTCGCCGTCGACGTCGTAGACCGCGCCGGCCTCCTTGAGCACCGCGATGAGCGCGGTGACCTCGTCCATCGCCTCCACCACACCGATGTAGGCCATCGGCGGCAGGATCCGAAGGGCGGTCATGTCCTCCCGGTACCGCTGGGTCTCCCGCTCGGCCAGCGCGGTCCAGCTCTCCCCGTCGCGGTTCGCGCGCTCCAGGAGCGGGTCGTCGACGTCGGTCACGTTCTGCACGTAGCGGACCTCGGACCCACCGTCTCGCCAGACGCGACCCAGCAGGTCGAAGGCGAGATACGTCGCGGCATGACCGAGATGGGTCGCGTCATAGGGCGTGATGCCGCAGACATACATCGATGCGACCGGGCCACCACCGACGCGCTGCAGGCTGCCCGATGGCGTGTTCCACACCTGGGGAACGGGGCTACGGCCGGCCAGCGTGGGTACCTCGGGGGCGGGCCAGGACTCCATGGTCGACCAGCCTAACCAGGCGGATCAGAACGGAGGCCAGGGGACCGCCGGCCAGTCCTCGCTCGGCTCGGGGTAGGTACCGGTTCGCAGCAGGCGGCTCACCCGGGTCTTCGTGGCCCGCACCTCGCCGGGGCTGAGCAGGCCAGCCAGCTCATCACCCAGGTCGCCGCGCAGCCCAGCGCGCAGCTGTTCCAGCACAGCGACGGCATCACGTGGCAGGGGCAGGCCGCGCCACCCCCACAGCACCGTCCGCAGCTTGTCCTCGACCGAGAAGCACACCCCGTGATCGACCCCGAAGATGTGCCCGTCCGGAGTCGGCAGGAGGTGCCCGCCCTTGCGGTCGGCGTTGTTCAGCACCGCGTCCAGCACGGCCATCCGGCGCAGCCCCGGGTGATCGGTGCGGATCAGGGCGCCAAGGTCCAACCCCTCGTCGACGTCGATCCACAGCTGGCACATGCCCGGCCCGAAAGGTCCGTCCCGCATGACGGTGGGCGGCACGATCTGCCAGCCGCTCGCCGCGGAGACCAGGTAGGCCGCGACCTCACGGTGGGCGAGCGTGCCGTCGGGGAAGTCCCACAGGGGCCGCTCGCCCGCCACCGGCTTGTAGACGCACGCCGCCTGCACGCCGTCCAAGGTGACGGAGCAGTAGAGCGTCGCATTGGACGCGTCGACGAGTCGGCCCTGCACCTCGAGCGTGCCGTCGCGCAGCAACCGTAAGGCTGCTGAGACGTCGGTGGCCAAGCTCACGTCGCCCGGTGGCCGTTCTGCCTGGGGCACACGTGACCGTCGGGGTCCAGCGGCAGGCCGCAGAACGGGCACGGTGGACGGCCCGCCGCCACCACCTGCAAGGCCCTCTTCACGAACGCACGTGCCGCGGCACCGCTGATCCGCACGCGCAGCACGGGCGGGCCCTCGGTGTCGGAGCCGATCAAGGTACCCAGGTCGTCGGAGGTTTCGTCATCGTCCTCCTCCGGCTCCACGGCGACGTCCTCCTCGGTTTCCGGCTCGCCCTCGGCAGTGGTGTCGATGGCTTGCGCCTCGATGATCATCCGCTCGGCGTCGCCGTCCCAGGCGAGCGCGAGAGTGCCCACCCGGAACTCCTCCACCACCGGCTGCTCGAGCGGGTGGAGGTCGGTCAGCTCGACCGGTGCCGCCGCGGGCACCGCTGCGGCACCACCCGAGCGGAGCACCAGCTCGTCGAGCATCTGGTCCAGACGCTCCGCCAGCACGGCCACCTGCAGCTTCTCCAGCGCCACCGAGGTGACCCGGCCGCCGCTGCGCGCCTGCAGGTAGAAGGTGCGGTCGCCGGGCATGCCGACGGTGCCCGCCACGAAGCGTTCGGGCGGGTCGTAGATGAAGACCTGGCGTGACATGGTTCGACCCTATGTGGTGGCGCTGCCCGCGCCGCCGCCGATTGCCGCGTCGCCGCTGCGGTGTCGCCGGCGGCCCTTGCCGGGTGTCGGCACGAGGCCCGCGAGCGACCCGCTGGTGTCGTTGAGTCGCACCACGAACGGGCGCTGCTCGCTGTAATGGATCACTGTCACCGAGCAGGGGTCGATGACGATCCGCTGGAACATGTCCAGGTGCATCCCGAGCGCATCGGCGACGACGGACTTGATCACGTCACCGTGGCTGCACGCCAGCCAGATCGCGTCCGACCCGAGCTGCGTGTTCCAGTCCCGGACCGCATCCACCGCCCGGTTCTGCACCTGGCGAAGGGACTCCCCCGCCTCGCCCGGGAACGTCACCGCGCTCGGGTGGTTCTGCACGACCTTCCACAGCGGGTCCTTGGCCAAGACCTTGAGCTCCCGCCCGGTCCAGTCGCCGTAGCCGCACTCCAGCAGCCGATCGTCGGTCTTCAGCGCCACGTCGCGGCCGGCCACGACGGCATCAGCCGTCTGCTGGCATCGTTCCAACGGGCTGCTGACCACTGCGGCGAGCGGGACGTCGCGCAGCCGCGCGCCCAGCGCCTCGGCCTGTTCGCGGCCTCGATCGTCCAGGTCGACCCCGGCCGTGCGCCCGGTCAGCACAGGGCCGGTGAGGGCGGTCAGCCCGTGTCGGACGAGCAGGACGGTGGCCACGACGGCCACCCTAGCCGGGGCAGCTGCCCGCGGGCAGCCTCAGCCGCCGACCGGGGTCTGGTAGTAGCACGAGGCGTGTCCCGGCCGCGAGATCGGGTCTCCCGGCTTCGGGCACCCGGTGGAGTCCGTGCCCACGAGCGCGAGCACACCGACGACCAGGGCGCCGGCGAGCACCATCATGACGGTCCAGATGTAGAAGTGCCGGGTCTTCATCATGGTGGCGTGGTTGGACGCGGACACGCGGGACTCCTTCGACGACCGGGGATGACACCAGTCTACCGGTGGTCAAGCGGTGCCTTGCGCGCCCGCGCCTCGCGGCGTGTTCTCGGCGCGTCCGGGGCTGAACCATCCGGTGATCGTCGCGTCCAGATAACCTCACCGACCATGGACCAGCGACACCTCGGCGGCAGCGGCCTGACTATCTCCCCGCTCGGGCTCGGCACCGCCACCTGGGGTCGGGACACCGACGAGCATGAGGCCGCCGACCAGCTGCATGCCTTCGTCGAGGCCGGCGGCAACCTCATCGACACGGCCGACGTGTACGGCGACGGGGACAGCGAACGCGTCATCGGCACGCTGCTCGGCGACGTGGTGGCCCGCGACCAGGTGGTGCTGGCGACGAAGACCGTGGCGCTGCGGCACGGTGCGCGCGAGGACGGCCGCCGGACGGATGCCTCCCGCGGCTACCTGCTCAGCGCACTGGACGCCTCGCTCGCCCGACTGGGTGTCGAGCACATCGACCTGTGGCAGCTCAACGGGTGGGACGCGCAGACACCGCTGGAAGAGACGCTGTCCGCGGTGGACATCGCGGTGGCCTCGGGCCGGGTGCGCTACGTCGGAGTGTCGAACTACGCCGGATGGCAGACCGCCAAGGCGGCGGGTTGGCAGGCCGCCTGGCCCGGTCGGACGCCGATCGTCGCCGCCCAGGTGGAGTACTCCTTGTTGCAGCGCGGCGTGGAACGTGAGGTGGTGCCGGCCGCGCTCGACGCCGGGTTGGGTGTGCTGGCCTGGTCGCCGCTCGGACGTGGGGTGCTGACGGGCAAGTACCGGTCCGGGGTGCCGTCCGACTCGCGTGGCGCCTCGCCGCATTTCGAGGCGTTCGTGGCGCCCTACCTGGGCACCGACAGTGCCGGCGTGGTCGATGCGGTCGTCACCGCCGCCGACGGACTCGGGGTGTCGCCGCTGGCGGTGGCGCTGGCCTGGGTTCGGGATCGGCCCGGGGTGGCGGCGCCCATCGTCGGTGCACGGACCGCGGCCCAGCTCGCGGGGACGCTCGCGGTCTGCGACGTCGTGCTGCCCCCCGAGATCATCGCCGCGCTCGACGACGTGTCGGCGCCCGCGATCGACTACCCGGAGCGTCAGCCGACCTGAGCGAAGCCGATCGGGTGGGAAGCTGCTCCCCCACGCCAGTCGGGTGCCCGGGCTATCTGTCCTCGTCGGCGATGTCGATCACTTCGATGACGTCGACCTCGTCGTCGTCCCACTCGTCGTCATCGTCGTCGTCTTCGTCCTCGTCATCGTCGTCGTCGTCTTCGTCGTCGTGCTCCTCGACGAATCCCTCGACCGGGCCGAACGGCGTGACCTCTTCGTAGCAGCTGAACAGCGCGTCGTCGTACTCCTCGGCGACCGCGGCAAGAGCGTCGTAGGCCCGCTGCACGTCGGGGTCGTTCTCCCCAGACCGGGTCTCGACCGTCGCCAGGTGAAGGTCGATCGCGTGCTTCACCGCGCTCGCGAGAGCGCGGACCTGGTCAGGCGTCATCGGTATCGGGGAAGGCATGAGGGAACGGTACCGGTCTTGGGGCGTGGGCGGGAGACCGATCGGTCGACCGCCTCAGCAGCCGGCCAGGAACCGGTCGAGCACCCGCACGCCGAACTGTCAGCCCGTCCACCGGCACCCGCTCGTCGACGCCGTGGAACATCCCGGCGAAGTCCAGGTCCGGGCGGCAGCTGCAGCGGCGAGAAGCCGAAGCCGCGGATGCCGAGCCGGGAGAACGACTTGTCGTCCGTGCCGCCCGACAGGCAGTACGGCACCGGCCCGCGCGCCGGAGTCCTCGGCCTTGAGCGCCGCCGACATCGCGTCGACCAGCGCGCCGTCGAAGTCGGTCTCCAGGGCGATGTCGTAGTTGACGTTCTCGCGGGTGACGCCGCTCGCCGAGGAGCTCGTCGATGGTCGGCGAAGAACTCGTCCTCGTGCCCGGGCAGGAACCGCCCGTCGACGTAGGCGTGCGCCGTCTGCGGGATGACGTTGACCTTGTAGCCGGCCTCGAGCATGGTCGGGTTGGCGGTGTTGCGCAGGGTCGCGCCGATCATCGTGGCCACCGCCCCGAGCTTGGCGACCGCCGCCTCCGGGTCGTCCGGGTCGAGCTCGCATGCCGAACGCGTCGGAGAGCTCGTCGAGGAAGGCCGGCGCATCGTGGCGGTCATCCGGACCGGGAACGTGTGGCGCCCGATCCGGGCGACCGCCTCGGCCAGCGCGGTGACCGCGTTGTCGTCGTTGAGCATCGAGCCGTGCCCGGCCCGGCCGGCGGCGGTCAGCCGCATCCAGGCCATGCCCTTCTCGGCCGTCTCGATCAGGTAGAGCCGCAGGTCGTCGCCGACGGTGACGCGAGAAGCCGCCGACCTCGCTGATCGCCTCGGTGCAGCCCTCGAAGAGCTCCGGGTGGTTGTCGACCAGCCAGTGCGCGCCGAACCGGCCGCCGGCCTCCTCGTCGGCCACGAACGCCAGCACGATGTCGCGCGGCGGCTTGCGGCCGCTGCGCGTGCCCACTCGCCGGATGACGGCGAGCGTCATCGCGTCCATGTCCTTCATGTCGACCGCGCCGCGGCCCCAGACGCAGCCGTCGACGATCTCGCCGGCGAACGGGTCGACCGGCCAGTCGGCGGCGTCGGCCGGCACGACGTCGAGGTGGCCGTGGATCAGCAGCGCCGCCGCGGCTGCGGTCCGCGCCCTCGATCCGGGCGACGACGCTGGCGCGGCCCGGCGCCGACTCGAGGATCGTCGGCTCGATGCCCGACCTCGGCGAGCTTGCTCGGCGACGTACTCGGCGGCCGGCCGCTCCGCCGTTGGCCCGGGTTGGACGGTGTCGATCCGGATCAGGTCGCGGCAGCAGGTCGACGACCTCGTTCTCGGCGGGGCTGGTGGCCATCGGGGTCTCCCTGGCTCTCGACGGATGTGGGTCGACAGGCGTCGTTCGGCACGCCGCGGAACCGGGGTGTCCGGGTCACCGGGCCATCTTGCCCTGGTGGGTGCGCACGCGGGCGAGTACCGGTCCAAAACGCTTGGTCGGACTGTTGTACAGTTGCCCTCTGTCGCAGCGACGCTGTGACACACCTGTCCGGGTGGCGGAATGGCAGACGCGCTAGCTTGAGGTGCTAGTGCCCTTTAACGGGCGTGGGGGTTCAAGTCCCCCCTCGGACACTCTGGTTGAGACAGACGATGAGCGCCCCTGATCCTGCGGTCGGGGGCGTTCGTCGTCTCCGGGCTGAGTCATGGCGGCCCGCTGTGGCCCCTCGATCGTGTCGCGCGGACTGCCCGACAGCGCCGACTTGGACGTCTCCGTCGGCGGACCGCGCCCACGTGAGGCGCTATCGGACGATCACATCGCCGGCCGGCGGATGTGGCGCCATTGCGGCGATCCTCCCCGAGAAGGCGACTACTCCTCGCCGGGCACCTGGTCCTTGACCTCGTCGTAGCCGACCTTGGCGGGCGCCTTGGTCGGCGAGTAGATCACGCGGATCACGCCCGTCGGAAACGCCTCCGTCGCCGTCATCTTCAGGTGGTACGGCGCGTCGCCGTCGTCGAACAGCCTGCGACCCTTACGCGCCGCCACCGGGTGCACGAGCAGGCGCAACTCATCGACCAGCCCTGCGGCGAGCAGCTGCTGCACCACGGAGATCGAACCGGGGATGAGGATGCCTCTGATGCCAGCATCGACCTTGAGCGAGGTGACGGCATCGAGGAGATCGCCCTTGATCAGCTCAGAGTTACGCCAAGAGAACTCCAGCGGCTGGCGCGAGACGACCACCTTGCGCACGTCCCCGAGTTGCTTGGCGAACGGTGCATCGTCCCCACCCGCCGCCTCGCGGCCGGGCCACGCTCCGGCGAAGCTGTCGTAGGTCTCGCGACCGATCAGCAGCACGTCAGCAGTGTCATAGTCCTCGCCGACCGCGCGGCCCATGTTCTCGTCGAAGTACGGGAAATGCCAATCGGGGTCAATCTCGGCCACACCGTCGGCCGAGATGAAGAGTGTAGAGATGACCTTTGCCATCGCGGTGATCCCTTCCAGTCAGGTGGTGTCGGTAGGTAGACCGGCGCAGCATCCCCAACTCATCGGCCGGTCACAAATCCGTCCCGACGGAGAGTCGGCATTTCCAGCTCGCCATGATGCATCGGCACAGACTGCAGTCTGGTAAGGAACGAACACGTCGGCAAACCGTTGGGGCACCTTGCCCGTGAACGTGACCACCATCTTGAAGATCGCCAGGTTCCCGTTGCTCACCTTCTACCCGTCGACCTCGACGATCAAGGCCGATCGTGTGAGGAGTAGACGTCGGCCGATCGCGTCGCATGACGATCGCCTCGTTGCTCGTCTTGAGATGAACGAGATTGGGCCGCCGTCCATGCGGTTTCGTACGTCCGCACTAGGACGAGGTAGTTCTCGGCGATCGCCTTCACTGCGGCTTCCCGGTCCCCGCCGGCGACGAAGTCGCCTAGCGCCTCCCACCACAGCGTGCGACCGACCGCGAATCCCGCGAACCCGCGTGCCTCGGCGGCAGTCATGAGCCAGCGGCCGACTGCATGGGGGTCCGCACCACGACCCAGAACCAGGCATGCCGCGTCGGGGTCGACACCTAGGACAGCTGCCGCAACCTGCTCGGCGTCCGCCCTCGACTCGGGCCCTTCCAGCTTCCACAGCGACGGGAGGATGCCATCAGCTCCGATCTCTGCAACCGCCCGAGCCGTCAGCTCCGCCCGCATCTGGCGGTCGTAGCGATCCCTGTCGCCGTCGAGCGACTCGAGCTGCTCCGGCTCGGCTGGCACGAGCAGTTCGAGCATCAGCCGGGTTGGACGGCCGCGGAGCCATGACACGAGCTGGCCGAGCCGCGCGCGCTGACGGGCATTCATCCGGGTATCCCCATCGGGGTTGTAACGGATCAGCACCTTGGCGTACTCAGGCTCATACCGCTCGACGACGGCCGCAAAGTCCCCGTCATCCTCGAAACGCAGCTCCCGTTGCCCGCTCACCTCGAGCGGCATCGCCACCGCCAAGCCCCCCTCGTGCGCCGCTCGTACATGGCGGCTCCCGTACTCGGCGTCGATCAACAACGCCGGACAGGAACCAGCCACCCCAGGCGCTGCGCGCAGCAGCGCTTCGACCACGACTCCTTTCGCCGCCACCATGAGTTCCTGCTGTTCCGGTGTGGGGTCGGCAGCGAGCCGCATGAACTCGCGACGAAATGAGTCGCGGTGGTCGAACGCGAGAGCGAAGATCGGGATCACAGCTGATGTACCTCCACGCCTGCACAGAGTTCTGCCGCGTCGCACGAATCGAGGACTCCCGCGACGGGTTTGCGCACCGCAGCGGCCGACATGGCCGCCGCGGTGCGCAGCATTTCCGGCCAAGGCCGACCGAGGAGCTCTCCATGGACCATTGCCGCGACGACCGCATCTCCGGCGCCGACCGGACTGCCTACGACTGTCGGCGGGACCGCCAGGGCGGCCTCGTCTCCCCGGACGCCGATCAGACCGCGCGGCCCTAGCGAGACGACGACACACTGAGCACCCTGAGCGACCAAGCTCCTGGCTGCGACTACGGCGTCGTCGATGGAGATCGGGACACTGATCTGCACCGCATCCGCCAGCTCACGCTCGTTCGGCTTGACGAGCCATGGGCGGACCGGCAGCGCCGCCACCAGTGCATCGCCTTGAGCGTCGACCACGACCGGTATGTCTCGACGTCGTGCCAGCTCGGTGAGCCGCCCATATCCGTCGACGGGAACACCTGGGGGCAAGCTGCCGGAGAGCACGACCATCCGGCTGGTGGTGAGCAGGGCCTCGTACGCGGCGATGAACGCCAACCACTCCTCATCCGAGATGTGTGGCCCAGGCTCGCAGTACTCGGTTGCCGCGCCGTCAATGGTGCTCACGGCGGTGAGCGTTCGGCGGCTTGCGCCCGAGCATGGCACGAGTTCGCGCTTCAACGAGGCCAGTTCGAGCGAGCAGGCGATCTCGGCGGCAGCAGGACCACCGATGAAGCCGGAAACGGTCACCCGATGCCCCAGCACCTGCAGCAGCCGAGCGACGTTGACGCCCTTGCCACCCGCCTGGGCATGCACCCGCCTCACCCGGTTCAGACCACCGGCCATGAAGGTGGGAGCCAGGTAGGTGACGTCCAACGCGAGGTTGAGGGTCACACACAGGACACGGTCAGACGAGACCGCGACAGCCGCCATCAGTCGGGGATGATGACGGAGCGGGTGAGGTGCCGCGGTCGGTCCGGGTCGAGGCCACGCCGCTGGGCGGTAGCGACGGCCACCCGCTGGGCTCGGATCAGCTCGGCCATCGGATCGAGGTCCGAGGTCACGACCAGTGCCCCGGTCGGCTCGATGTCGCGCACCAGCGCGTCGTCGGCCTCGCCCAACAGCCAGACGAGCGAGCCCTCCCCCGCCGCGGACATCGGGCCATGCCGGAACTCGAGCATCGGGTAGAACTCGCTCCACGCTGACGCTGCTTCCCGCACTTTCAGGGCGGCCTCGGCACCGATGCCAAGGGCCCAGTCGCGTGCCAAGAACACGTAGTGCTCCCGGTCGACGAATCGCTCGTCGACCTGCTCCGACAACACGCTGCGGGCTTGTGCGATGACCGGGTCCAGGTCATGCCCCACGTGCGAACGCAGCAGTGCGAGCACCGTGGTGGCGAACCTGGTCTGCACGATCGAACGCTCGTCAGCGAAGGCGAGAGTGATGAGCTCGTCGACAGCGTCGGCGATAGGGGTCGAAGGATCGGCTGTGATGCCGATGGTGTGTGCCGATCGAGGCATCCGCTGGAGGGCCTGCAGGACCTCCGTCGTGGTTCCGGAACGGGATACAGCGAGCACGACGTCGTAGGGCCGAGCGGGCATCTCGGAAGCGGGGAAAGCGTCCGTCTCGCCGTGCCCTGCGCTCTCTCGTGCGACCGCGATGGCCGTGGCGATGTGCAAGGACGTGCCGCACCCGATCACGGCCGCTCGCGCACCGCGTGCCGGCAGCACGTCGGCGACCTGCTTTGCCGTCGATACAGCCTCAGCCCAGCAGTCTGGTTGGCTGGCAATCTCGGTCAGCACGTGAACACCGTCGTCGAGCACCGGCTCTCCCTCCCGTTCAGTCATGACGCGACCACCCGTGCGGTGGCAGCACCGGTCATCGCCAATCCGCTCTCGACGTCGAAGACGTAGACGTGCTCCTGTGCCGCCGTCAGAGTCAGGCGCTCCCCTGGTGCGGGCTGGGTGTCGGGGGCTGCCTGGACGACGACGGGCGAGCCAGACAGCACCTGCGAGCCGAGAGGGAGCGTGTGAACGAGCACGTGGCTGCCCAGAGGCTCGTGGAAGTCGACGGTCACCTCGATGCCGGCCTGGGATGGACCACCGATACGGATCGCCTCCGGCCGCAGACCGACGACCACCTCGTCGATGCCACGCGCAACCTGAGCGATGGGGTGGCCGCCGAGCGTGGCCCACCCGTCGACCACAGGCGCGTGAACCAGGTTCATCGCCGGACTGCCGATGAAGCCGGCCACGAACACGTTCGCCGGGGAGTCGTAGACCTGCTTGGGCGTGCCAACCTGCTGCAGTTCGCCGCCGTTCATCACGCAGATCCGGTCCGCCAGCGTCATCGCCTCGACCTGGTCGTGCGTGACGTAGATCGACGTGATGTCGAGCCTCTGATGCAGTCGCTTGAGGTCGGCCCGCACCTGGGTGCGCAGCTTCGCGTCCAGATTCGACAGTGGCTCGTCGAGCAGGAACGCCTGCGGCTCGCGAACGAGTGCACGACCCATCGCGACGCGTTGCCGCTGCCCACCCGAGAGCTGTGCGGGCTTGCGGCCCATCAGCTCGGACAGGCCGAGGATGTCGCCGATCTCGCGTACCCGCCGGTCGATCTCCTCTTTCGGCGTCTTGCGTTGCCGGAGGCCGTAGGAGAGGTTCTTGTACACGCTCATGTGGGGGTAGAGCGCATAGTTCTGGAACACCATCGCGATGTCGCGCTCGCCGGGTCCCTGGTGGGTGACGACTTGCCCGCCGATGTGGATCTCGCCCGTCGTCGGCTTGTCGAGCCCTGCAAGAAGGCGGAGCGCCGTGCTCTTGCCGCAGCCCGACGGACCGACGAGGATGACGAACTCGCCGTCGGCCACGGTCAGGCTCAGCTCCTTGAGGGCGACGGCCCCACCCAGGTACCGCTTGCTCACCTGCCGGAATTCGACCTCGGCCACGACCCCTAGCCCTTCAATCCGGTAGCAGCGACGGAGCGGACGAAGTACCGCTGAGCGGCGAAGAAGACGAGCAGCATCGGCAGCAGACTGAACACGTTGCCAGCCATGAGCAGCTCCCAATGCGTGTTGTGCGCGCCCTGGAAGGTGGTCAGCCCGAGCGGCAACGTCATGTGGTTCTGGCTGCTGACCACGATCAACGGCCACAGGAAGGCGTTCCAGGATTCGAGGAAGGTCAGCGCTGCGAGGGTCGACAACGCCGGCAGTGACAGCGGCAGCACAATCTTGAACAGCACCCCGATCCGCGAGGTGCCGTCGATGCGGGCAGCCTCCTCGAGCTCGACCGGAAGCGTGAGGAAGAACTGCCGCAGGAAGAAGATGCCGAACGCGGTGACCATGTTCGGTGCGACGAGCGCGCCGAGGTGGTCGATACCGAGCTGGTCCCACACATGCACGCCGAGCCATTTCACGATGAGGAACTCGGGGATCATCGTGACTTGGAACGGCACCATCAACGTCGCCATCAGCACGCCGAACAGCAGCCCGCGACCAAGGAAACGCAACCGGGCGAAGGCGTAGCCGGCCAGGCTGCACAGCACGAGGTTGCTGGCGACGACGATCGTGGCGACGATCGCGCTGTTCCCCATGAACCGCACGAACGGCGCGGCCCGCAGCGCGTCTGGGTAGTTGTGCCACTGCGGGCTCGACGGCGCGAGAACGGGCGGGAAGCGATGAGTCTCCGACGACGTCTCCAGGGACGTGAGCACCATCCAGATCAGGGGCACGAGAAGGATGAACGCGATCGGGATGAGCACCAGGTGCCACGGGCTGGGTCGGGTCAGTCGAATGCGCGAGCCGCGTCCGCCGGCCTCCAGCGTCTGGGCGGGTTCAAGCTCCGTCGTCGCCAGGTCCGCGCTCATGGTCGGCTCATCGGCTGTAGTGGACGAAACGCTCGCCGACACGGAACTGGACGAACGTGATCAACAAGATGACCATGAACAGCACGTACGCGAGCGCAGCGGCGTACCCGGCGTTGAACTGACGAAAGGCCTGGTTCCACAGGTAGTAGACGACGACCGTCGTCGAGTGCAGCGGGCCGCCCTTGGTGGTCAGGTAGACCTCATCGAAGAGCTGTAGCGCATTGATGCTCAACCACACGGCGAGGAAGAGCGACGCCGGGCTGAGCAACGGCAGGGTGATCGTGCGGAACGCGCCGAATCGCTTGGCGCCATCGATCGCGGCGGCTTCGAGCAGCTCCTCGCGGCACGCTTTGCAGAGCCGCGAGGTACACGACGACGGCGAAGCCGGTCCATCCCCAGACCGTCATCGCCATGATGACGTAGAGCGCCTGGTCAGGGTTGGACAGCCACTGCTGCTGCGGCAGGCCAACCGCGTCGAAGGCTCCGTTGACGACACCGAACGATGGCTCGAAGAGCCACATGAAGATGATCGCCTCGTTGATGGTCGAGACGGCCATCGTCACGTAGGCAGCGGTGCGGTAGATCGAGATGCCACGCACCTTGCGGTTGAGCCCCACCGCGACCATCAACCCGATGAACATCGTGGCCGGCACGAACAGCGCGGTGTACACGATGGTGTGCTCGATCGCCAGCCGGAAGGTGGCGTCACCCGGGATCTTCTCGTAGTTCGCCAGTCCGACCCATGGCGTCGCAGGCGTGAGCAGGTCCGACTTCTGGAACGACAGCACGAGAGACCACAGGATCGGCAGGAGTCCGAACACGCCGATCAACACGGTGGCAGGCGTGACGAACGCCCAGCCTGCCGCATGGTCCGAGCGCGACAGCCGACGCAGGAACCCCAGCCTGCGCGCATCGGCGGAGGCGCCCACGGTGCTCATCCGGGTCAGCCGCCTGCAAGCGCCTGATCGGTGGCGCGAGCAGCCTGGTCAAGGGCCGCCTGCGGGTCGATCTTGCCGAGCAGCACGCCGACGATGGCCTCGCCCAGCGCCTCGGAGATCTTCGGATAGGCGGCGACCTGAGGCCGCGCCTTCTTCACGTTGGCCAGGTTGTCGATGAACGTCGTGACGCCCGGAAGCGAGCCTTCCATCTGCTCGACGACCGACTTGTCGTCACCGACCGACTGGCGAATCGGCAGATCCCCCGTCTTGAGTGAGAACTCCTTGACCTGAGCAGGCGCGGTGAGCCAGGTGAGGAAGGTGATGGCCGCATTCCGGCGCGCCTCGCCGTTGTCGAACACGACCCAGTTGTCGGGACCGGAGATGCTCTGGTGCCCCGCTGGTGAACCCGCGAACGTCGGCATGATCTGCACGCCGTACTCGACGTCGAGCGAGGACAGGTCCCACGGACCAGTCACCAGCATGCCGATCTTCCCGGCATTGAAGAGGTCCCTGTACTTCGAGTTCGTGGTGTCGACGTAGACGGACTTGTCGTCGACCGCCATCTCCTTCAGCGTGGTCATCGCCTGAAGGCCCTGCGGGGAGTTGAACGCCGCCTGCGTGCTGTCCGGCGTGAGGATGTCGCCACCGGCCTCCCACAGCATGGCTTCCCAGTGCCAGACGGTGTCCTCGCTGGCGTCGGCCGGGATCGACCAGCCGTACTGCTTGTCGGAGGCATTCGTCAGGCGTTTCGCTGCCGCCCGGAAGTCGTCCCACGTCCAGTCGGCGGTGGGCGGCGTGATTCCTGCCTGGTCGAAGAGAGCCTTGTTGTAGACGATGGCGAGGTTGTCGACGAGCGCCGGGATACCGATCACCTTGGAGCCGACTGTCGCCGCCTGCTGCGTTCCCTCCCAGAAGTCCGGCCAGCCAAGCGACGCTTGCTGCGCGACCGCGGTCAGATCGACGACCGACGGGATCTCAGCGATGTTGGGTGCCCAGCTGCCGAACAGGTAGGCGACGTCAGGAGGCGCGCCGCCCCGCACGGCTGGTGAGCACCTTCTCCAAGGCGTAGTCGTTGTCCGTCTCCAGCACCGACACGGTGATGTCGGTGTGCGTCTTGTTGAACTCGTCGACGAGCTGGTGGAAGGCCCCGCCCTCAGTGTCCTTGTAACCTTCCCAGACGGTGATCGTGACTCGCTTGTTCGAGTCTTTCGAGGAGCCCGAGCCGCCGCAGCCGGCCGTCGCGAGCAGTGTCGCGGCCGCGGCGACCACCACGATGGACCTTGTCCGCCTCATCAACTGCCGTCCTCCCCAGCCAGGTCGGCCCATCCGATGCGCAAAACGCTAAACTGATGATGCGCATTCATGTTCGTTTTGAGCAAGGTAAGTCATGTTCAATCAGCGGTCAATGACCCAGCAGGGGTCATGAGGAATGAGGCGCCATGCTGAAAGCCGATCGGATGGCCGCCATCCTGGAGGCCATCGCGCAGGACGGCAGCGTCGACGTCACCCGCGTGTCAGCGGATCTCGGCGTCTCCCCCGCGACCCTGCGCCGTGACCTCCAGGCGCTCCACGAGCAGGGACTGCTGGTTCGCACCCATGGAGGCGCCGTTGCTGGCGGGGTCGGTATCGAGCTGCCGTCTGCGGCACCGCGAGGCGCATCACCAACCCCAGAAGCGAGCGATCGGACGACTCGCGGCCACTCTTGTCCCTGACGGAGCAGTCGTCGGGATGACGGGCGGCACCACGGTCAGCGAAGTCGCACGAGCGCTGATGGCCCGTCCGGATCTCACAGTGGTCACGAACGCTCTCAATATCGCCATGGAGCTGGTGCTCAGACCCTCGGTGCGCGTGGTCGTCGTCGGCGGCGCGGCGCGGCACGCGAGCTATGAGCTGGTCGGCCCAGCCGCCGAGCTTGTGATCGAGCGCTACCAGCTCGACCTTTCCTTCATCGGGGTGGACGGTCTCACCGTGGAGGAGGGCTGCAGCACCTACGACGAGCTCGAGGCACAGACCGATCACGCTTTCATCAGGCGCGCTCGTCGCACGATCGTCGTGGCCGACAGCACGAAGCTCCGACGGCGCACGTTTGCCCGCATCTGCCGAACGGATGAGATCACCGACCTGGTCACCGACTCGGGAGCCGACCAGGTGACCCTTGACCAGTTTCGGGACGCGGGCGTCAACGTCCTGATCGCGGAGAACTGAACAAATGCGAAAGTCATCATTGCGCGACCTTGCTCGGTTCGACCAAGCGCTGCGATAGTGCAGCGCATGGTCAAGGTCGCATTCATCGGGGCCGGCAGCGTCGAGTTCACGCGAAGCGTCGTGACGGACCTGTGCACGTACCCCGAGCTGCAGGGCGGCCTCGAGCTGGCCCTGCACGACATCGACGGTGAGCGCCTCGGCTATGCCGAGACTCTGGCGACACGAATCAGCGCACAGACCGGGGCGGGTGCCAGGGTCACCTCGAGCCTCGACCGGATGACCGCGATCGACGGTGCCGACTACGTCGTCAACGAGATCCAGGTCGGGGGCTTTGCCGCCACCCGCACGGACTTCGACGTGCCCGCGCGCTACGGCGTGCGGCAGACGATCGGCGACACCCTCGGCATCGGCGGCATCTTCCGCGGGCTGCGCACGATCCCAGTGCTGGTCGCCATCGGCGAGGACATGGCAAAGGCCTGTCCGGACGCCTACCTGCTCAACTACAGCAACCCCATGGCGATGCTGCCCGTGGGCCGTCTATGCCGGCTCGCCCTTCGAGCGGGTGATCGGCCTGTGTCACTCGGTGCGCGACACCCACCGGTTCCTGGCCGAGCTGGTCGGACATGACGCCGCTGATGTCACGTTCCTCACTGCCGGGTTCAACCACCAGGCGTTCGTGCTGCGCTTCGAGCACGAGGGACGGGACCTCTACCCCCAGCTGCGGGCTGTCATCGACGCAGATCCCCAGTTGCGCCGCCGGGTGCGGGTGGAGATCTTCCGCCGCTTCGGATACTTCCCGACCGAGTCCAGCGAACATTCCGCCGAGTACGTGCCGTGGTTCATGCGCCACGACACTGAGGTCGAGCGATTCCGCATCCTCGTCGGCGACTACCTGCTCCGCTCGGAAGAGAACATCGACGAGTACACGCAGACGCTGCGCGAGCTGCAGAGCGACGCACCGCTCACCCTCGATCCCGGTCGGAGCTGGCCTCGGAGTTCATCCACGCCCACCAGACCGGACAGGCCCGGGAGCTCTACGTCAATGTGCGCAACAACGGGCTGGTGACCAACCTGCCTGACGAGTGCTGCGTCGAAGTGCCCTGCATCGTCGATGCGGACGGCCCTCACCCGCAGCTCGTCGGGGCACTGCCGCCGCAGCTGGTCGCGCTGAACCGCACGTTCCTCAACGTCGTCGAGCTGACCGTCCGGGCCGTGCTCGAGGGCGACCGGCAGCACGTGTACCAGGCGGCCATGCTCGACCCCAACACGGCCGCGACGCTCACGACCAGTCAGATCGTCAGCATGTGTGACGAGCTACTCGATGCGCATGGCGACCTGATGCCGGCGGCGCTGCGACCGTGACACGAGACCTGTTGCTCGGGTTCGACTTCGGGGGCACCAAGCTCGCGGTCGTGCTCGCCGGGCTCGACGGAACCGAACGGGCGACGGTCGTGCTGCGGACTCGGGCGCAACTCGGCGCGGAGCAGGCGGTCGCCAAGGCGATCGACGCCGCGCACGAGATGGTGGCCGTACACGGCGCCCGCGTGGCCGCGGTCGGGGTCGCCACCATGGGCATCACGCATGAGGATCACGTCGAGATCGCGCCGAACGTTCCGGGCTGGGACCGGCTCGCCTTACCCGCGGCGATGCGTGCGGCCTTCGGGCCAGCACCGGTCGCGATCGCCAACGATGTGAAGGCCGGCGCGCTTGCCGAGCAGACGTGGGGTGAGCTGCACGGCATCGGCACCGGGCTCTACCTCAATTTGGGCACGGGTGTGGCTGCTGCATTGATCGTGCACGGACGGATCGTCGAAGGTGCGCACGGTGCGGCCGGTGAGATCGGCTACTTCGTCCGCTCCCGTACAGAGGGACCCGGCGCCCTGGACGGACGTGCTCCGTTGGAGGAGTACATAGGAGGTGCTGGGACCACGGAGCGCGCACGAAGCCTCGGGGTCGCGAACGGGGTGGCCGACCTCGTGGGCAGGACCGATGCGGCGGCTCGCGCGTTTCTCGCCGATCTCTACGACGAGATCGCGTGGCATGCGACCAACGTAGCGATCACGCTCGACCCGGAGCTCGTGGTGCTGGGCGGCGGATATACGCGCACATCGGCCCGTCTCCTCGAGCTTCTCGAGGCCCGGTTGACCCGCTACGTGCCGTATCCGCCGGAGGTGCGACTCGCGCGCTACGGAGCGGACGCCGCCAGCGTGGGTGCGATCGCACTCGCGCTCGGGGCCCTTGGCTCCGTCGCCTCGTGAGGGCGGTTCGAGTTGCCTGAGGAAGGCAAGCGGCCGCCACTGCGCGCCAGCCCGGTCGAGCGGCGCCAGCGGCTCCTCGTTCGCGAGCTCCTTCGGCGGCCACGCGTCGGGCTCGGCCCCCTCGCGCGGGCGAAGTCGGCCCCGAGGCAGTCGAGGAGCCGCGCATGACCTGCTGCTCAGCGATTCCGAACGCCTGGCCACAGCAGCAGCCGAAGCCGGGGTCGACGTCGTCCTGGAGATCGGCGAGGGCCTGCCCCACGTCTACCCGATCATGCTCGGCACCCCCGAGGCAGCCGAGGCCACCGAGCAAATCGGGAAGTTCCTGCGGGCCCGGGTTCGCTAACCGGCCAGTCCATAGACGCAGGCTTCCCCGGCCGTGCTCGGACGTCTGCGAAGCCACGTTGAGGGAAGGGGTGACTAGCAGGACCGTCGCTCGAAGGGCCATCGCCCCTCATACCGCCGGAGTGGAGCAACCATGACAGAACCCGCGCCCCGCATCGACTTCGCCAACCTTCCCGCGCCCGAAGAGGGCATCCTGGCGACGCTGTTCATCACCGTCCGGAGTGTTGCGCGATCCCGGGACTTCTACTCGCGTGTCCTGGGCGGCACGGTCGTCCTGGACGAGAATCCGTGCATCGTCAGGCTGTCCAACTCGTGGATAATCATGAACCCGGGCGGGCCACCCACTCCCGACAAGCCAGGCATCTCGGTGGTCGACTACCAGCCTGGTGACACCACGTCGATTTTCCTGAACTTGCGAGTCGCTGACATCCAGGCCTGTTACGAGGCCTGGAAGGAGAAGGGCGCCGAGTTCGTCACCCCGCCCATCGACCGCGGTGCCGAGATCCGCTGCTACATGCGGGACCCGGACGGATATCTCATCGAAGTCGGCCAGTTCACCGGCCTGCTCCACGGCAAGCTTGCCGCGAAGCGCCCAGAGGACCTGCCTGGCTGATGGCGCGTGACGGCTTCCTGGCGAGGCGGACGTGTGGGCATGAGTGCCGACGGGCACGCCCACCGGGAGGCTCCGGGTGTCTTCCTGGTGCAGCCAGGTCCTTAGGGCAAACCGACCCACGGCGCCAGATGAAAGGCGGTCATCCCGTGCGTTCCGACATCGGCCCCGGTGGCACCTTCCCCGATTATGCGCTGCCCGACCACACCGGCACCGTCCGCACGCTGAGCGAGCTCCAGGGCCGGGACCCGATGATCCTGACGCTCGCGCGCGGCAACTACTGCCCGAAAGAGCACCGGCAGCACCTTGAGCTGGCCGAGCACTACGCGAAGATCACGGTGGCGTATACCCAGATCGCCACGATCGCCACCGACGACCACCACACGTTGCAGGAGTTCCGTAACTCGGTCGGCGCCCAGTGGCCCTTCCTGTCCGACCCTGAGCGGACTGTCCAAAGGGATCTGGACATCCAGGAGTACACCGACCCCGAGCACAACCCGATGATCCCGCACACCCTCGTGCTCAAGCCGGGACTGATCATCCACAGCATCTACAACGGCTACTGGTTCTGGGGCCGCCCGTCCTTCTACGACCTGTGGCGCGACCTGCGCGCGGCCACCGCCGAGATCCGCCCGGACTGGGACCTGAGCACCCCTGGACTGCGCGAGGCCTGGGACGCCGGCGACTTCTCGAAGTTCCACGGATGGGACCGGCGCTCCGCCCAGTCGAGGCCGACCTCGTATGAGGCATAGGACTCCCCCATGAGCACGCCGGTGTGCGAGTTGCTGGGCATCGAACGACCGATCGTCCAGGCACCCATGGCCGCGGTTCCCCGACTGGCCGCGGCGGTCTCGAATGCCGGCGCGCTCGGCATGGTGACGCTCACGTGGTCCGCTGACACCGGCAGCCGTCGTTCGCGAGACGGCGGCGCTGACCGCGCGGCCGTTCGGCGGCAACTTCGTCCTCACCGAGGATCATCACCGTCGCCTTGACCAGGCCCTCGAAGCCGGCTTGCGGATCGTCTCGTTCATGTGGGGAGATCCCAGCGGCTACATCGAGCCTGTGCACGCCGCCGGGGGAATCGTCATGCACACGGTCGGCAGCGCCGAGGAGGCACGGCGGGCAGTCGCGTCCGGCGTGGACGTCGTCGTCGCGCAGGGCTGGGAGGCCGGCGGGCACGTGTGGAGCACCGTCGCGACCCTGCCGTTGGTGCCCGCTGTGGTGGACGCGGTGGCGCCGGTGCCGGTGATTGCGGCTGGCGGGATCGGTGACGCTCGCGGAGTCGCCGCGGTGCTCGCCCTGGGCGCCCAGGCCGCGTGGCTGGGCACGCGGTTCCTGCTGGCCGAGGAGATGCCGATCCACGAGGACTACCGGCGCCGGCTGATAGCCGCGGCCGAGACCGATCCGCAGTGGTACCCCAACCTGTACGAGGTCGGGTGGCCCGATTCTCCCCACCGCGCGCTCCGCAACTCAACGGCCAGGGCGTGGGAGGCCGCGGGCCGCCCCTCGCCCGGGCAGCGGCCAGGAGAGGGCGACGTGATCGCGCACTTCGCCTCCGGCGAAGCAATCGTTCGTTACGAGCCAGCGCCACCGATGGCCGGGACGACCGGTGACATCGAAGCGCTCTCGATGTGGGCCGGACAGGGCATTGCCCTCGCGAGAGAGCCACAGTCAGCGGCGGACATCGTGACCGAGCTCACCTCCCGCCTGTGACCTGAGCGCTTGAGAACGGAGAAGCCATGAGCGAAAGGACGCAGAAGGTAGCGATCATCACGGGCGGCTCGCAAGGAATCGGCGCCGGCCTCGTCGAGGGGTACCGCCAGCGAGGCTGGGCGGTCGTGGCGAATTCTCTCAATATCAAGCCGTCGAAGGACCCAGACGTTTTCACGGTCGAGGGCGACGTCTCCGAGCAGGAGACCGCCGACCAGATCATCAGGCAGGCCCTTGATCGCTTCGGGCGCGTCGACACCCTGGTCAACAACGCCGGCGTCTTCGTCTCCAAGCCATTCACGGACTACACCGCGGAGGACTACGCGCTGGTCACCGGCGTCAACCTCGCCGGCTTCTTCTGGCTGACCCAGCGCGCCATCGGCCAGATGCTGAGGCAGCGCGGCGGCCATGTCGTCAACGTCAGCGCCAGCGTCGCGGACCGCGCGGACTCCGTGGAGCCAACCGCGCTGGCCGCGCTGACGAAGGGCGGCCTGGCCGCGGTCACCAGGTCGCTGGCCGTCGAATACGCTGCCCGCGGCATCCGCGTCAACGCCGTCGCGCCAGGCATCATCCAGACCCCGCTGCACCCGGCCGAGTCGTACACGCCTGAGGCACTCGCGGGGAAGCTGCCCCCGCTCGGGCGCGTGGGCCAGGTCAGTGACGTCGTGGACGGCATCCTCTACCTGGAGTCGGCGCCGTTCGTCACCGGAGAGGTCCTGCACATCGACGGCGGCCGAACCGCCGGTCACTGAGCTGCCGATGTCGACTACCTCAGGAGCGCGACATGGACGGTGACGCCCAGGTCAGGGCAAGGATCATGGAGCATTGGCGGGCCTCCGAGCAGGGAGACAACGCGGCGGAGCACGCCATCTACGCGGTGGACGCGATCCTGGACTACCCGCAGTCGGGAGAACGGTTCCGCGGCCGCGCCACCATCGCGGCGCAGCGCGGCGGCCATCCGGCGAAACGGCACTTCACCGTGCAGCGGATCACAGGCGCCGGGGACCTATGGGTGAGCGAGTGCGTCATCAGCTACGACGCCGCGCCCTCCTACTCGGTGAGCATCATGGAGTTCTCAGGGGGCCTCGTCACTCATGAGACCCAGTACTTCGCCGACCCCTTCGACCCGCCCGAGTCGCGGGCAGCGCTGGCAGAGCACATGCCGGGGCGTTCCGGCTGAGAGCGCCTCACTGCGTCGCCGTGACGATGCAGCGTCGCAGCTCCTCGACCGCCTCCGGGGCGCCCTCGACCGTCACGCCGCTCGGCTCGCCGGCGCCCTCCCGGTTCCACACCCAGCGCAGCACGGCCGTCGGCGGGCCGCTCACGGTCACGTCGGCCGCGTCGTCGCCGGCACCGTCCTCGACGGCGAACAGCCCCGGACCGGTCCGCACCCGCCACGCCGCGCCGTCGGTCCGCACCGTGTACGTCCGGCCCGGCGAGCCGGCCAGGATGTCGGTGAAGTAGTCGCCCCACTCGGCGACGCTGTACGCCACGAAGACCTTGAGCAGCTCGTCGATGCCGTCGACGGCGAGGTCGGCCGGGACCGGCGCGACCGGCTGCCCGGTGCCGAGCTCGGCGTCGATGCGGTGGATGACCGTCTCCTGCGCCATCCGCCGGATCCAGAAGCCGACGGTCTGGTCCGGGGTGTACCAGGAGCCGGCCGGATCCTCCGGCTTGCGGGCGGCGAACTCGTCGCGCAGCCCGGCGTACGCCCGGTCGAGCAGCGCCAGCGGCTCCTCGTCCGCGAGCTCCTTCGGCGGCCACGGGTCGGGCTCGGCGCCCTCGCGCATGGCCAAGGTCTTGTGCAGGTACACCTCGCCGACGTGGCGGGTCAGGTCGGCGACGGTCCAGCCGGGACAGCTCGGCACCGCCGCGGTGGGGTCGGTCGGCACGACGGCCCGCAGGCGGGCGAAGTCGGCCGCGAGGCAGTCGAGGAATCGGGCATACTCCATGCCAAACAGTTCAGCACATCATGACGGCTCGTCCCTCTTACGCTGACCGCGAGATTGCTCGGCCGTCCGTTGGCGTGTCGGGGATCTTCTGCACGGCGCTTGAGGTTCGCGAACTGTCTCGTCTGCATGACCCAGTGCGAAGGCTCCAGCATGACGAGACTCAGCAGTGGCTGGAGCCACTGCGGCCTTAGCGTCCAGTAGCCGCTGACCACGAGCCGGGTGCGGTCCCCCGGCAACTCTTCGAGCAGGAATCCCCAGGTCGAGTCCGTGAAGCGACGTGGCCGCTCTCCGCGGGGATCGAACGGCCGCCCGCGAAGATCGACGGACATGCGCAGCCCGAGGAAACGCCTCGGCTCGAGCGCCGCGACCTCCCACCACTCGCTGCCGTCCGGGTTGGCCGCCATACGGTCGCCGACGCGGATCTGCTGCCACTCGGGATGAAGCCGGTCGGCGCTCCGACGTCCGAAGTTGTCGAGGCGGTCCCAGCTGTACCAGCCCCCGCGGTCGATCCCCATCTGCACGAGCCAGGGCCACACTCGCTCTACCGGGGCGTCGATGGTGACGGCCATCGTCGCACCGCGGATGCCGTCCGGAACGAGATCGTTGACCCGGGTACGGCCGTCGCACCTCGTCATCGGTCGCACCCCAACGGAGCAGCCGCGGACGCACCCCCCACGCGTAGACCGCGGCCGAAGCAGCGATCGCACGCGCGACCGCTTGTTTGGTGCTCGCCGGCCGAGCCGATCTACGGATCACCCGCTCACCTCCCGCTCATCCAATAACCGTAAGCCGAATGGGTGGGAGTGCCTCGCGAAGAGCCGCAGTGACTGACTACGGCGCGGTCAGCGCCCTCGTGAGGGCGCCGGCCACGGCGTCGACATAGCGCGTCATCGCGATGCCAGATGGCTCATAGCTGGGGTTGACCTCGGTGAGAACCGCGGCACTGAACTGCGGGGCTTCGTAGAAGGCGGTCAGGGCCTCTGCGGCATCCGCGAGGGACACACCTGTGCCGTAATGGGGAAAGTTGCCCAATGGCAGGTCGCGCGAATCAACTGCGTCGACGTCGAAGTGCACGATCATGCGCTCTGCCGCTCGGGTGAGGGCGGCGAGCGCCGCAGAGGCACATCCGGTCGGATCGGCGCGCACCTGGCGGTCGGGGAATCGGACCAAACCGGGCCGCTCATCAAGCACGCTCTCCCTGAACGCTTCAGGGTCGATCTCGTTGTAACCGAACAGCACCAACCGGGTGTCAGCCAGCATGGGCCACTGCGCACCGAGTCGGGCCAGCGGGTTGTCCGTGATCCCGAGCAGATGAGCAATGCCCATCGCGTCCATCACGCCACTTGTGCTGCTCTCGGGGGTGGCCAGGTCAGCGTCGCCGTCGAAGTAGAGCAGCCCACAACCCGGGTCATGCCGCTGGATGCCGGCAACCACTCCCACGGTGATCGTGCAGTCGCCGCCGAGCACGATGGGCACCCGGCCTTCAGCGACGACCCGCTCCACGACGTCGGCGACCCTCCTCGCGGCCATGACCACCGCTGGCAGGCCACGGGCGGTGGCCGCCATAGAGTCTTGCGTGAACGTCGAATCGACGACATCACCGAGATCGGCGACGTCGATGCCCGCAGCCTTGAGCCGGGTCACGAATCCCGCCTGGCGCAGCGCGGCGGGAGCACGCTCCTGGCCCGCATGGTGCGCCCCAGCGCTGGTCGCTGCTCCGATGATCGCAATCTCGCCTTTGAACACCGGATCTCCTTCCGCTCCCCCGGGTGGTACCCGCTCGCCAGCGGCTGATGTTCCAGTTAGAGGCATGATGGATTCTGGGACGTCAAGCGAGGTGATGGCGTGACAGGCGACGAGCGATACGGCGTCGGTGTGACCTTACCGAGCCCACGAGAACATGCCACGGACGGCTTCGTGCTCGTCTATGACGGGTTCGACCCCGCGGCAGAGGCGCTTCGTGAGGCGCTTACCTCGACGGGCAACGGCTACCTCTGCACGCGCGGCGCGGCGGAGTGGGAGGACGCCGATGGTGTGCACTATCCCGGTACCTACGTGCACGGCGGCTACAACCGTGAGACGACGATCCTCGGTGGCCTCCCCGTGCTCAACGAAGACCTCGTCAACCTGCCGAACTGGCTGGTCCTTCAGCTGCGCATCGAGGGCGACGACCCGATCCGCCTCGCCGACGTCGAGCTGCTCGACTACCGACACGAGTTCGACATCCGGTACGCGACGGTCATCCGACACCTACGTTTCCGCGACAGCGGTGGGCGAGAGACGACCTTGCGCAGCCGCCGGTTCGTGAGCATGGCCGACGTCCACCACGGGGCGATCGAGTGGACGATCGTCCCGGAGAACTGGTCGGGACGCGTCGAGGTGGTGACAGCGATCGACGGTCGGGTGAGGAACGGCGGTGTCGCTCGTTACCGGCAGCTCGAAGGTCGTCATCTGAACCCTGTATCGCCTCGTACGCTCGGGCCGGAGGTCATCGCCCTGAAGGTCGAGACCCGACAGTCGAACCTGTACATCAGCGAGGCGACGCGCACGCGTGTCCTTAACGGCAGCGAAACGATCCCCGTCAGGCGAACGCTTCACCAGATGGAGGACTACATCCAGCAGGTCCTGGCTTTCGACGTGCGCCAAGGCACGACGACGCAGGTCGAGAAGATGGTGGCCTTCTACACCTCACGAGACCCGGCGACCAGTGACTCGCTGGTCAAGGCGGCCACGTCAGTGGCGCGCCACGCCAACGTCGCCGAATCGCTCGACCGCCATCGCGCGGCGTGGGACGAGCTGTGGAGGGCGTGCGATCATGCGCGTGATGGGAAACGACGAGGTGCAGCAGCTCCTGCGGCTGCACATCGCACACATCCTGCAGGTTTGCTCGCATCACACCGCCGACCTCGACGCAGGGCTGCCCGCCCGCGGGCTCAACGGCGAGGCCTACCGCGGGCACGTCTTCTGGGACGAGATCTACGCATTCCCGTTCTTCAACGTTCGACTGCCCGAGGTCACGCGTGGGCTGCTGATGTACCGCTACCGCCGACTGGCCGAAGCGCGCGCGGCGGCGATGGAGGCTGGGTTCCGAGGTGCGATGTTCCCGTGGCAGAGCGGGAGCGAAGGTTCTGAGGAGACGCAGCGCGTCCATCTCAACCCGCTGTCCGACCGCTGGGAACCTGACCTCAGCCGCAACCAGCGGCACGTCAACGCTGCGATCTTCTACAACATCTGGCACTACTACCAAACCAGCCATGACCAAGCCTTCCTGGCCGACTATGGCGCCGAGATGATGCTGGAGATCACGCGTTTTTGGGCATCGATCGCGCATTTCAATCCGGAGCGCCAGCGGTATGAGATTCACGGGGTCATGGGCCCGGACGAGTTCCACGAGACGTTCCCGGGTTCGGCCGAGGCCGGGTTGCGCAACAACGCCTACACGAACGTCATGGTGGCCTGGCTGTGCGACATCGCTGGCAACCTGCTGTCGCAGCTGCCCGCGAGCCGCGCCGAGGCGCTGCGGGGGCGTTTGGCTATCGCCGACGACGAGCTAACGCTGTGGCAGGACATGAGCCGACGGATGTTCGTACCGTTCCACGACGACGGGATCATCAGCCAGTTCGAGGGTTACGACGACCTTGCCGAACTGGACTGGGACGTCTACCGCGCAAAGTACGGCAACATCCAGCGGCTCGACCGGATCCTGCACGCCGAGGGTGACGACCCTGGCCGCTACAAGGTCAGCAAGCAGGCCGACACGGTGATGCTCTTCTTCCTGTTCTCCCGTCAGGAGCTACGTGAGATCTTCGAACGGCTCCGTTATGACTACCGCCCGGATACGGCACGGCGGAACGTCGAGTACTACGACCGACGCACATCCCACGGTTCGACGCTGAGCTTCGTCGCGCACGCGGGGGTGCTCGCCGCAATCGACCCCGAGAGCTCGTGGGACCGGTTCCTTGTCGCGCTCAAGAGCGATGTCGATGACATCCAGGGCGGAACGACCAAGGAAGGCATCCACATGGGTGTCATGTCCGGGACATTGGACCTGGTGCAGCGCGGGTACGCCGGGGCCCATATCCACGATGGTGCTCTGCACTTCGATCCCCGGCTCCCGAGCCGGCTCGAAGGAATGTCGTTTCCCATGCAGGTGCAGCAGAGCCGGCTTCTGGTGACGCTGACCAGTAACCGCCTGACCTTGGCCATGCACTCCGAGGGCGCGAGCCACCCCTTGCGGGTCGGGGTCCACGACGACATCCGCGAACTGTGCCCCGGCGACCAGGCGGTGTTCGAACTCATCCCGTCCGAGGCGACGGCGGGGACAACGTCCCACGGCTGAGAGGAACGCACGTGCGAAAGTTCCAGGGAGCGATCTTCGACGTCGACGGGGTGCTGGTCGACTCGCCGCACGAGAAGGCGTGGCGCGAGTCGCTACGTGAGCTGATGGAGTCCAGCTGGAGCGACATCCGCGACCAGACGACGTGGTCTCCTGAGGCGTTCACGCCCCACGTCTACCAGCAGTACATGTCGGGCAAGCCGCGCGTGAGCGGCGCTCGCGCCGGCACTCGACTACTTCAAGGTGCCCGATGCCGCCGATCGTGTCGCCGAGTACGCGCAGCGCAAGCAGGAGATGGTCGTGCGGCTCATCGAGGCAGGTGACTTCACCGCCTATCCCGACGCGCTGCGGTTCGTCATCGCCACGAAGGACGCCGGCGTGCGCATCGCGGATGCGTCATCGTCGAAGAATGCAGGGTTGTTCCTGCGCAAGATTCGGCTTGACACCTTCGCACAGGAGCAAGGGATCTCCTCCCCGTCTGTGCGGCCTGGCCTACGTCTGCTCGACTACTTCGACGCGGATGTCTCTGGGCGCGACTTCGCGCACGGCAAGCCGGACCCGGAGATCTTCCTGACAGCCGCGCATGAGCTCGGCGTCGAACCGCGCTCCGCGATGGTGCTCGAGGACGCCGCCGCAGGCGTCCAGGCGGCCAAGGCCGGCGGCATGGCGGCGATCGGTATTGCGCGAGCCGATGACGCCGCGCTGCTGGCAGCGGCCGATCTCGTGGTCACCACGCTCGACGACGTCGACACCGCGGCGCTCACCGAAGGCCGGCTGGCCCGGAAGGCGTAGCGCCTGCGACGAGCGAATCGTGGTGCCCGGGGCGCCATGGCTACCGGGAGAGCGCCCGAACCTGGCCGCCTACGGGTCGAGTCGACCGACCGTCGACCAGGTGCCGGACACCCATCAGCGCGGCCACCACGGCGACGGCGATGACCAGCGACCCTCCAATGTCACCCGGGTAGTGGATTCCCGCGAAGACTCGTGCGAACCCGATGACCAAGCCGCACACGAACAGCGTGATACCCCATCCACGGTGCAGGAAGGCCCAGGTAGCGGCGCCGATGGCGAACGCCGCCACCGCATGGTCGCTGGGGAAGGACGTGCCATTGGCGTGAGCGATGAGCTGATGCACGGTGTGGGACTGGAACGGCCGTTTCTCCGTCGACAAGTGCTCGCACAGAACCGCGATCGCATAGGAGAGCGCTAGGGCGGCGCCGAAGTAGGTCACCTCGAGGAAGTACCGACGACGCAGCGCGAGCAGCACCAGCACCCCCGCCACGACGAAGACGATGCCGATCAAGTACTTGGCGGCATAGATCATCAGGTGGTCCGCCACCGCGCTATGACCCGCAAGGCCATTGATCTGGTCGAACAGGAAGAGGTTCATGGTTCTCCAGGACGGTTGACGGTGCTGCACAGCCGTCGAAGAGTTCGATCTTCCCGCAGCTCTGCCACGACCACAGCGTAGCCAGCCGGTAGTTAGCCGCCGGCAACGCTCACCACGAAGTCGGTCGCGAACCCTGCGAGCAGACCCAGCAGAAGGCCCCAGTACAACAGCTCGATGCGGCCCAGCCGGAACGCGACACGGAGCAGCTGGAGTATGACGTACAGGATCGACCCAGCGGCCAGGGCCAGGAAGCCCAGGTAAACCGTGTCGTTGACGAATGACTGCCCGATCAGCGTGCCCAACAGTGTTGGCCCTCCGCCTATCACGCCGAGGAGGCCGAGGAAGCCCCAGCTGGGGCGGACCTGCTCGGCGGTGAGCGGCCCGGTGATCCCGAATCCCTCGGTGGCGTTGTGCAGGCCGAATCCGACGATCAGCAACACCGCCAGGCTGATCTCACCACTGGCAGCGGACTGCCCGATGGCCAGACCCTCTGAGAAGTTGTGCAGGCCGATTCCCACCGCGATGAGCAAGGCTAGGCGCCTGGCGGCAGAGCCGGCGCCACCAACCACCCCTGCTGCCGACGGTGTCTCATCCACGGACATCGCACCTGGTCCGCCTGTGGACGTCCGTTCGCGGCGAGCTCGGGAGCCCATCCATCGCTCGTAGTAGGCCAAGCTCATCAGCCCGACGGCCAAACCGACGGTGAAGACGGAAGCCAGCCCGGCGAAGCGCCACCAGGAGCCCTCGTGGGTGTTGGCCGCCGCCAGGAGCGCGGACTCCACCGGGTCGATCCCGTGGGACAGCACATCCCACAGCAAGAACAGCAAGATTCCGATGGCGAGGGCGTTGAGCAAGGCGCGGATCGCCACTGATGGCTTGCGGATTCGGGCAATCGGCAGACCGAGGAAGATGGTGAAGCCGGCGATCGCACCCAGGAGGGCTATCTGCAATGAGCTCATGGGTTCATCCCAAGGGTGAGCGGCGGTCGCTCGTGCAGGCTTACCTGATTCAAGCGTGGGTTAGGTTAGCCTAACTATAGACATTTCCACAGGTGCGCCGTCAAGGCCCCGAGCGGAATACCCCCGACCATTTCGAGGTTCCACGGGCGGTCGCCCGCGCTGCAGTCCGTCCCCGGGAAGGGCAGGCAAGCCCATGTCGATGCTCGCGCTCGTCGTCGACCCGGACGCCCCGCATGCGCTCCGCCTGGGCGAGGTGCCCGAGCCCACCCCCAAACCTCACCAGGTACTCGTCGACGTCCGTCACACGTCGCTCAACTTCGGTGAGCTCAGCCTGGCTCGTGGCGGCGCTGAGCCTGGCACCGTGCTCGGCTGGGACGCGGCCGGTGTCGTCGCGGCCGCCGCCGCAGACGGCACAGGGCCGGACGTCGGGTCCCGGGTGGTGACCCGTGGCGTCCACGGCTGGGCACAGCGCCAGGCCGCCTCCGTCCACAACCTCGCGGTGGTCCCCGACTCCGTCGACCTGGCCTCTGCTTCCGCGCTCCCGGTGGCAGCGGGCACCGCGTTCGGCGCTCTCCGTGCCGCCGGGAACCTGCTCGGTCGCCGGGTTCTGATCACGGGCGCATCGGGAGGTGTGGGCCGCTTCGCCGTCCAGCTCGCAGCGCTGGCCGGGGCGCAGGTGATCGCCTCGGTCGGCTCCGCCGAGCGTGGCCGGGGGCTCACCGAGCTCGGGGCCGATCAGGTGGTGATCGGGCTCGACGGGATCGACTCGCCCGTTGATGTCGCGCTGGACACCGTGGGGGGCAGCCAGCTGGTCCAGGCCTTCGCGCTCGTCGCGCCTGGCGGCAACCTGCAGAGCATCGGCTGGGCCTCCGGCGAGCCGGCCGTCTTCGGGCCGTACGCGACCGTGGGACCTGCCAAGTCGCTGACGTCGTTCACCTTGCGCGACAAGCTCGCCGACGACCTCGCAGTGCTGGTGGGCCTTGTCGCCTCCGGAAAACTCGTGGTCGAGATCGGCTGGCGCGGGCCGTGGACCGATTTCGACGCTGCGGTCGAGGCGCTACGCTCCCGGACGGTGGCGGGTAAGGCGGTTCTCGACGTCACGCCGTACGAGGCTGGCTAGTCTTTCCGCGTGCCTACACCCTTCCCGATCTCCGTCCTGGACACCTCCCCCGTCGTCGCGGGTTCGACGCCCGCTCAGGCGCTGCGCAACACCCTCGACCTCGCCCACCATGCCGAGCGCCTCGGCTACCACCGCTACTGGCTGGCCGAGCACCACAACATGCCCGGCATCGCGAGCGCGGCGACCGCGGTACTCATCGGGCAGGTGGCGGCTGCCACGTCGACGATGCGGGTCGGATCCGGCGGCATCATGCTGCCGAACCATGCTCCGCTCGTCGTCGCCGAGCAGTTCGGCACGTTGGAGTCGCTGTTCCCCGGACGCATCGATCTCGGGCTGGGTCGCGCGCCGGGTACGGACCGGCTGACCGCGAGCGCGCTGCGCCGCTCGCCCGGTGTCGCGACGGGCGACGAGTTTCCCGGCGAGCTCGGCGAGCTGCTCGCCTTCTTCCGCGGGAGCTTCCCGGCGAGCCACCCGTTCAGCCGGATCACCGCGGTACCTGGGCAGGGCGCCATGCCACCCATCTGGCTGCTCGGCTCCAGCGACTACAGCGCACGGCTCGCCGGCGTGCTGGGTATGCCGTTCGCGTTCGCCCACCACTTCAGCGCCGCCAGCACGATGCCGGCACTGGAGCTGTACCGCGCCCAGTTCAGCCCGTCCGACGCTCTTGCGGAGCCGTACGTGATGCTGGCCGTGAACGTGACGCTTGCCGACGATGACGAGCGGGCCGCCTGGATCGCCGCCTCTGGGGTGCAGTGGTTCCTTCGCATGCGGACCGGCCGTCCGGGCTTGCTGCCGACCCCGGAAGAGGCTGCGGCCTCACCGATGTCCGACGCCGAGCAGGACCTGGTGAACGGCTGGACCGCAGGCCGTGTCATCGGCGGCCCGGAGACGGTCACCCGTCAGTTGACCGACCTGCTCGAGCGCACCGGCGCCGACGAGCTGATGGTGACCACCAACGTGCACAGTCACACCGAGCGACTGCGGTCCTACGAATTGCTCGCCCAGCTCGCTCTTCCTGGCAGGCAGTGAGCGGCGCAGGGCATCGGCAGCGAGCCGGGGCAACCGTCAACCGGGTCTGATCGCCGTCGGGGCTCAGTCGTCGTCGCGGTCGAGCTCGCTGTCGAATGCGCGGTCAGTCTCGCTGTCGGGATCGGCGTCCGGATCGAGCTCGGCGTCCAGGTCGAGCTCACTGTCCGGTCCGGCATGCGCCGGGCCTAGGCCCTCCTCAATGCTGAAGCGCGCCTCGCTCGGTAAGCGGTTCACTCGTGCTCGGATCGGCGCCTCCCGCGTGGTACGGGTCGTCGCTGGAGTCTTCGGCCGCCTCCGACCACAGCTCCTGGTCGTCTTGATCGACGTCGTCGGTGTAGCGACCGCTGGACAGCCTGTCATCGTCCGATGAGTGGCCGGACTCGGCTGGGCGTTGGTCGTCGTGCGCGCCGGCGGCTCGTCGCGCCAAGACCGCACGGATCAACTCCTGCTCCTCGGCCTCGATGAGCAGCTCAGCCTGGTCCGCGATGTCGCCGCGCGGCTCGTCCGGGCTCGACCCCGACCCGCTCGGCGGGATGTCTGTCGTCATGGGCACACCTCACCAGCAAAACTACTCGGGCGTCGCCGCCTGGTGCACCCCACTGGTGGTCAGGTCGAGGACGTCGAACTGGGTGAGGTCGAGCACCGTCTGCTCGACCGCGCCGGCGTCGCGCACGCAGTTGCGTCCCGCCTCCTTGGCCGCGTACATCGCCTGGTCCGCGGCGTCCAGCAAGTCGTGCAGCGAGTGACCGGAGCCCGGGTATTGGGCCACGCCGATCGACACGGTCACCTGAATCTGGCCGTCACCGTGGCCTACCGGACAGGACAGCATCTCGACGCGTTCGCGACACCGCTCGGCGGTGGAATGGGCCTGTGCCATGTCCGATCCGGCCAGCAGCACGGCGAACTCCTCGCCCCCGAAACGGCCGACGAGGTCGCGGGGGCGCAAACCGGCCGCCAGGCTCGAGGCGACCGCGGTGATGACGTCATCACCCGCGAGGTGGCCGTACCGGTCGTTGACCGACTTGAAGTGGTCGATGTCGACGATGAGGACGGCCAGGGACTGCTGACCGGTGCGGGATCGTGCCAGCTCGCGCTCGGCCACGTCTCGCCAGTACGCGTGGTTGGCCAGGCCCGTCTTGGCATCGGTGCGCGCAGCTGCGCTGCAGCTCCGAGTGGAGCAGAGTGCGCTGAACGAGCACCTCCGGCAGGAGCGCCAGCAGGATCAGCAGCGGTGAGGCTGCCCATGCCACGGCCACCAGCACGCCCAGCGACAGCTCCCCCACCTCGACGGCGATGCCGCCGCGGCCCCCCAGCTGGCGCAGCGGCGAGCGTTCTGGTGCGACCAGGATCGCCATCAGCACGGAGGCACCGATGGTCACGGTGAGCGCCACGGCGGCGGCGAGCACGATCCCGACCAGACCCGTCCACTCACCGACGAGCCGGTCCAGGTCAGCGGCAGAGGGCGGCCCGGCAACCAGCTGATGGGCTCCTCGCTGCGGCCATCCCAGCGAGCCCGGACGTCAGTGCCGCGAAGCCGCGCCCGACGACGCCCACCCGCGGCGCGCGCAGACCGGTATAGACGAACAATGGGACCGCGATCGCGAGCGCGTACATCGGTGGTAGTAGCAGCACGATGGGAAAGGTCCACGCAGCGAGCAGCCCCCGTACGAGCCGTTCAGTGCGCTGCCGGACCGGCCAACCCAGCCGGATCGATGCCTCGACGCTCACCAGGCCACAGGCCACCAACGGCCACGAAGGTGATGACGTCCGAGGTGCGCAGGTGAAAGGTCGGCACGGTGCCAGCGACGCAGGAGAGGTACGTGAGAGCCACGACGGCCAGGGCGATCTGGGGTCGCCGTGCCGGTGGAAGCAGTGGTCCTGTCATCGGCCCCCCTCCGCGTGTCTGTGTCGCCTGCGCTTCTGCCGTAACCCGTCGTGCCAGCGGTCACCCGGAAATGGGTTCGATCAACCTAAAGGTCCCAGTCGACCTTTGTCACGACCTCTTAGCCCTTCGTCCTTTTCAGTTCACTCGCTCGTCGCGCTCCGGTGCCACGGCGCCCCAGGGCGTAGCAGGCGACGGCCGCGGCAGCTGCCACGTTCAGCGAGTCGACCCCCCTCGCCATCGGGATCCGCACCGCTAGGTCCGCCGCACCGAGCACCTGGCGGCTCAATCCGGGCCCTTCCGCCCCCAAGATCAAAGCCGCCCGCGGCATCGTAGCCGCGTCCACAGCGGAAAGTTCAACTGCGGACGGCTCCGGGGTGAGGGCTACCAGCACGAATCCGGCCGCACGGACCGCCTGCAGCGCGTCCGGCCACGGCGCCAGCCGGGCGTACGGGACTTCGAACACCCCACCCATCGACACCCGGACGCTGCGCCGGTACAGCGGATCCGTGCAGCTCGGGCTGAGGAGCACCGCGTCCATGCCGAGACCCGCGGCGGACCGGAAGATGGCGCCGAGGTTGGTGTGGCTGTTGATGTCCTCGAGCACGAGCAGCCGGCTGCGCCGTGGCCAGCACCTCGTCCAGGGCGCGGCAGCGCCCGACGCTCGAAGCAGGCCAGGGCGCCGCGATGGACGTGGAAGCCCGTGACCTGCTCCAGCAGTTCCTCGCTGCCGACGTACACCTCGCCGAACAGGCCCGCCAGGCGTCGGAGAGGCCCTCCAGCCACCGCGGGCTCAGCAGCGCAGAGCGGAGCGGGTAACCGGCTCTGGCCGCCCGGCCGATGACGAGCTCGCCTTCGGCGATGAACAGACCCGCCTCGGGCTCCGTGCGACGGCGCAGCTCGACGTCGGTCAGCGCCCGATAGTCCGCCAGGCGCGGATCGGCGGGGTCGGTCACCTCGATGATGTGCAGCACGTCGTGAATCATGCCTGGCCGACGAGTACCGTGTGGGCCAGGGGGATCGAGCAAAGGGGTCGGTCGTGCACGACATTGAGAGTTTCGGTGACGGGGGCCGGTCGGGTTCGCTCATGCGCTCGATCCGGATCGGCGCGTCCCTGCTGGGCACCGGCTTCGTGGCCGGCGTCCTGGTCGGCATCTTCGCCATCACCCTCATCAAGACGGTTCTCATCCTCGCGGCGGTCGTGATCGTCGCGGTCGCCCTCCTGCGGATGAGTCTCGGCCGCCGCCGGAACTGACCTCACCACGCCAGCAGCAGCTTGATGGCGACACCACCGCCGACCACCACGATCAGGGCGCGCAACACGATGGGCGGCAGCCGCCGGCCCACGGTTGCTCCCACCTGGCCCCCGATGATCGCGCCGACAGGCGATCAGCAGCGCGGGCAGCCACACCACCGGCCCGAACACGATGAACAGCAGCGCCGCGACACCATTGACCGCGGCGGCGCACACGTTCTTGACGGCGTTCAGCCGTTGCAGGTGCTCACCGACGAAGATCCCCAGCACGGCGATCAGGATGACGCCCTGCGCCGCGCCGAAGTAGCCGCCGTAGATCCCGCTCGCGAACACCGCGGCGCCCAAAGCCAGGCCGCGCCCCGGCCGCTGGTCGTGTGGCGGCGCGGCGGCGAGCCGCCGGGACGAGCCACGGCTGGACGACGACCAGCGCGCACGCCAGCAGGAGCAGGAAGGGCACCACCTTGGTGAAGGCCACTGCCGGCAGCACCAGCAGGAGAGTGCCACCGCACAGCCCGCCGGCGGCGGACAGGGCACCAAGACGCCAGGCCCGACGTCCTTGGCCACGCAGCTCCGCGCGGTAGCCCACCGAGCCGCTGACGGAACCGGGCACCAGCCCGACCGTGTTGGTGACGTTCGCAACCAGCGGCGGGTAGCCGAGCGCGACGAGCGTGGGAAACGTGATGAGCGACCCCGCGCCGACCACCGTGTTGACCGTGCCCGCCGCCAGCCCGGCGGCGAGCAGCAGCGCGCCGTCGAGCGGTGTCATCCGCACTACGCAGACGTTGGCACGGACCGCACTACCTGCCTACTTGCCTCCGCCGAGCACCTGACCCAGCCCCTCCAGCGCCTTGCCCATCTCGCTCGGCACGATCCACACCTTGTTGGCATCGCCCTGCGCGATCTGCGGGAGGATCTGCAGGTACTGGTAGGCGAGGAGCTCCTGATCCGGCTTGCCCTCGTGGATCGCGGTGAACACCGAGTCGATCGCCTGGGCCTGGCCCTTGGCCCGTAGCGCCTGGGCCTCGGCGTCCGCGCGGGCCCGGGTGACCGCCGCCTCCGCATCGCCCTGTGCCTTCAGGATCGCCGACTGCTTCTCACCCTCGGCGGTCAGGATGGACGACTGCTTGAAGCCCTCGGCGGTGAGGATCGCTGCCCGCTTGTCACGGTCCGCCCGCATCTGCTTCTCCATCGCCTCCTGGATGGACGGCGGCGGGTCGATCGCCTTGAGCTCCACCCGGTTGACCCGGATGCCCCACTTGCCGGTCGCCTCGTCGAGCACGCCGCGCAGCGCGTTGTTGATGTCCTCGCGGCTGGTCAGCGTCTGCTCGAGGTCCATGCCACCGATGACGTTGCGCAAGGTGGTGACGGTGAGCTGCTCGATTGCCCAGATGTAGTTGGCGATCTCGTACGTCGCCGCTTTCGGGTCGGTGACCTGGAAGTACAGGACGGTGTCGATGGACACCACGAGGTTGTCCTCGGTGATGACGGGCTGCGGCTTGAAGGACACCACCTGCTCGCGCAGGTCGAGCAAGGGACGCAGCCGGTCGACGAACGGCACCACGATGTTCAGGCCGGCGCTGAGCGTCTTGTGGTAGCGACCGAACCGCTCGACGAGACCGGCGCGCGCCTGCGGCACGATCCGTATCGTCCGGCCGAGGACGACGAGAACGACGAACGCGATGACGAGCAGCGCGATCACGGGCGGCGGACATCAGATCTCCGATCCGTAGACGAGAGCGGTAGCGCCCTCGATCTTGATGACATCGACGGAGGTCCCGGCGGCGAGCACCTGGGTCTCGTCGTACGCACGCGCCGACCAGACCTCTCCCCCGATCTTGACCTGGCCTTGTATGCGCATCGACCTGCGCGACGACAACGGCGTGCGAGCCGACCAGCGCCTCGACCCCGCTGCGCAGCCGCAAGCGGCGTTGTCAGGTGGTTCCGTGCGACTGGCCGCACCAGACCGAGCAGCGCTCCCGAGCCGACGATGAACGCCACGAACTGCAGTGCCACCGGGCCACCGGCGATGGCGACGATCATGGCCAGCACTGCCGCCACCGCGACGAACCCGAGGACGAGCGTGAGTGTGAGCGTCTCCAAGCCGGCGCACAGCGCCGCGACGATCACCCAGACGACCCACGCAGCCATACCTCGATCATAGGTGGTTGCGCGCCGCCGATGGCGCTTCGCAGCACCGCTGCGGCGGCTACCTCCGGCTACCGCGCGCGCCGCGAACCTGCCGTCGACGTGCTCGAGCGACAAGTCGACCCCGAAGCATTCCGACAAGGTCTCACCGGTGAGGTGCTCGGCGATCGGTCCGGCGCTGACCACCCGTCCGCCGCGCAGCAGCATCACGTGGGTGAACCCGGGTGGGATCTCCTCGACGTGGTGGGTCACCAGCACCATCGCCGGCGCCAGCGGGTCGGCGGCCAGCGCCGTGAGTCGCTGCGACGAGGTCCTCGCGGCCCGCCAGGTCCAGCCCCGCACCGGGCTCGTCGAGCAGCAGCAGCTCGGGGTCGGTCATCAGCGCGCGAGCGATCTGGGTCCGCTTGCGCTCCCCCTCCGACAGCGTGCCGAACTGGCGGTCCATCAGGTGAGCGCAGCCGACCTGGTCGAGCACGCGCTTCGGCCCGCGTCTCGTCGGCGCCTGCGTAGTCCTCCCGCCAGCGGCCGACGACGGCGTAGGAAGCGGTGAGCACCACGTCGCGCACGCGCTCCTTGGCCGGGATCCGCTCCGCGAGCGCAGCACTGGACAAGCCGATCCGCGGTCGCAGCTCGAACACGTCGACCGCGCCGAGCCGCTCGCCCAGGATCGTCACCGTCCCGGAGGTCGGGAACAGGTTGGCCGACGCGACTCTCAGCAGCGTGGTCTTGCCCGCGCCGTTGGGCCCGAGCACCACCCACCTGTCGTCTGGGCCCACGGACCAGGTGACGTCGGCCAGCAGCGAGGTGCCGTCTCGGACGACACCCACCCCGTCCAGGAGCAGCGCTGCGGCGTTCGACATGAGTGGCAACCTATCGCCACCTACCCTTGAGGCCATGTCCGCCTTGTCCAACGCGACGACCGCGTCCGCTTCCGCCCGGCTCGTCGCGTGGGGCAACGCGTGGCTCGGCGGCCACGTCAACCTCGAGCGGGCCACCAGCGTGATCGTCGGCGGATCCGCCGGGCACGTCGTCCGCGCCGTCGGCGCACCTGGCGAACAGACGCTCGATCTAGCGCTGGTGCGGATGCGCGCCGCCGGCCTGCGCAGCTTCGCGCTCGCGCTCCCCACCCCCGGCGATCCGCTCGGCCTGGCCGGCCCCGGGGAGCTCGTCGCCGCGGCTATCGACGCCGGCGAGGCGGTGCTCGCCGTCGGCGAGAACGCGCACTGGGGTCTGGTACCCGCAACGGACCTGCGGGGGTCGTCCTACCTGGGCGTGGCCTGGACCGCGCATCCCGCCGAGGTACCGCGCGACGGTGAGGTCCCGTCGCTGCCAGAGGCGGACCGCCAGCTGGCCGAGGCGACTCGCGAGGCCACGGACCTCCTGGTCGCCCTTGACGTGGCCCGGATGAGTCCCGAGGTGGCCGCCGGCCTGCAGGCGGTACGCGACGGGGCGGCAGGGTTCGTTCCTCGCGCCTGGGTACGCCCCGCGCGCCCACCAGGTCCTGACGCGCGCGAGCCGGCTCCGCGCGATCGTCCGGCTCGCCTGCACCGACGACGGCGCCGCGGTCAGCGCCTCACAGATCCGGGCCCGCACCGAGGCGCTCACGCAGGTGGACCGGGTGGCCCGGCGAGCCGTCGTGGCAGCCTGCAACGAGCTGCCCGCTGGCCTGGAGCCAGCCCGCGGCGACTGCCGCCGACCCGGCCGCACACCAGGCCACCGCTCGCTGGATACCGTAAGGACACCATGACCGTCCCGCAGGAACCGCAGTCCCCCTCTGCCGCAGCGGCGCCCGCCGAGCAGCGGAGCCTGCTCATCACGTTGACCGGTCGGGACCGGCCCGGCGTCACCGCCCAGCTCTTCGGCGAGATCGCCCGGTACCGAGTCGACGTCCTGGACGTCGAACAGATCGTGCTGCGCGGACGGCTCATCCTCGGCGTGCTGCTCGGTGTGGGTGCCGCGAGCGCGGCCGACGAGATCGCGCTGCGCGACGCGCTGCAGCACCTCGCCCGCGAGCTTGGCCTGGAGGCGGAGTTCGTCGCCGCGCAACCGGCGGCGACCACCGCTGCGGCCACCCGCCGCCGCGGACGGCTGCACGTCACGGTTCTCGGCGCGCCCCTGGCGCCGGCGGCGCTGGCCGGGGTCGCTGCCCGCATCGCCGCAGGCGGCGCCAACATCGACCGCATCGTGCGGCTGGCCAGCTACCCGGTCACCTGCATCGAGCTCGAGGTCTCCGGTGCGGACCCGCGACCGGCTGCGCGGCGACCTGGCCGCCGAGGCCGCCACCAAGGGCGTCGACGTCGCGGTGCAGCGCAGCGGGCTGTACCGGAGGGCGAAGCGACTCGTGGTGATGGACGTGGACTCCACCCTCGTCCAGGGCGAGGTCATCGAGATGCTCGCCGAACACGCCGGGTGCGGTGCGCAGGTCGCGGAGCTGACCGCCGCTGCGATGCGCGGCGAGCTGGACTTCGAGCAGTCGCTGCGGGCCCGGGTGGCGTTGCTCGCCGGGCTCGACGCCCGGATCTTCGACAAGGTCCGCGAGGATCTCCAGCTCACCCCGGGGGCCCGGACCCTGGTCCGGACCCTCAAGCGCCTCGGCTACACCGTCGCCATCGTCAGCGGCGGTTTCACGCAGGTCACCGACGCGCTCGTCGCCGAGCTCGGCATCGACCACTCGGCAGCCAACACCCTCGAGGTCGAAGGTGGACGGCTCACCGGACGCGTCGCCGGACCAGTGGTGGACCGGGCCGGGAAAGCGGAGGCACTCGCCCGATTCGCGGCGGCCGAGGGCATCCCGTTGTCCCAGACGGTCGCCATCGGCGACGGCGCCAACGACATCGACATGCTGGTGCTCGCGGGCCTGGGCATCGCTTTCAACGCCAAGCCAGTGGTCCGCGAGGCCGCCAACACCGCGCGTCAACGTCCCGTTCCTCGACGCCATCTTGTACCTGCTCGGGATCAGCCGGGCCGAGGTCGAAGCGGCGGACGCGGAGGATGGAGCCGACGCCGCCGCAGCTGACGGCGCCGCTGCCACCTGCTGACCTGCAGACGGCGCGGCACCCGCCAGGGCATCCTCGACTCATGGCGCTTCCAGGCCGTGGCGCAAGGACCGAGCCTTGGTCGCGGATGACGTGGCGAGGCCTGGTCGCCGATCCGCGGCACGGCCCGTTGCCCGTGCTGTTGCTGGTGCTGACCGTGCTGAGCGGCGTGGTCGACGCGATCAGCATCCTGAGCCTCGGCCGGGTCTTCGTCGCCAACATGACCGGCAACGTCGTGTTCATCGGCTTCGCCGCGGTGGGCGCTGCCGGGTTCTCGTTGAGCGCCTCACTGGCCGCCCTCATCGGCTTCCTCGTCGGCGCGTCCGCCGGTGGCACGCTCGCTAGCCGTCGCGGGGCCCACCGCGGAGTCCTGTTGCGCACGACGCTCGTCAGCGAGCTTGTCCTGGTCACCGTCGCTTTGGTCGTCGCGGCATCGGTGGGTGCGCACCAGGGCAACTCGGCGCGCAACGCCCTGGCCGCCATTCTCGCCGTCGCCATGGGCCTCCAGAACGCCGTCGTGCGCCGCCTCGCCGTGCCGGACCTGACGACCACGGTCCTGACGATGACGTTGACCGGGATCGCCGCAGACCTGCGGGAGGGTAGGTGGAGTCCCGCGCTGACGGTTCGCCTCCTCGCCGTCGCGACGATGTTCGGCGGTGCGGTGGCCGGCGCCCTGCTCGTCCTGCGCGTGTCGCAGGTCGCCGGGTTCACGCTCGCCGCTGGTCTGCTCGCCGTTACCACGGCAGCAGCGATGTTCGTCGCCCGCCGCCCGGCGCCGTGGCAGGCACCGCACCTAGCGTCCGATCTTGCACAATGAGGCGATGGTGACCATCGGAACGGTCGTGCTGGGCGTGACGGACTTCCCACGGGCGTGCAGTTTTTGGACGCAGGCGCTGAACTACGTCGTGCGGGACGGCCAACCCGAGCCGGACTGGGCGGTCCTGGTACCCGCGCAGGGCACGGGAACCGCACTGGCGCTAGGCCTGAGCGAGACGCCGGTGCAGGAGCACCCGCGCGTCCACCTGGACCTGTACGCGGCCGACGCCGCCGAGCAGGCCATCGGAGGTCGAGCGACTGGTCTCACTCGGCGCGCAGCGCGTCGACTGGGACCTGTACCCGGACGACCCGGACTTCGTCGTGCTCGCCGATCCGGAGGGCAACCGGTTCTGCGTGATCGACGCCAGCCACGGCTGACGCGACACGCCAAGACGCCTCACGCAGCCGCCGCGACGCTGACCTCAGCCCGCGAACGCGGCCGCCCAGACCTGCGGGCCGACGACCCCGGGCCGTTCGATCCTCAGGCCACGGTCGATCTCGAACTGGGTGCAAGCGGCGGCGGACGCCGGCCCGTACCGACCGTCCACGACCAAGGGAGTAGCCCAGCTCGTTCATGCGGGTCTGCCAGGCAGCGACATCGCTGCGCACCTGGCGGACGTCGGACGTGCGCATGAGCCGGCCCGCCCAGGTCGTCGACGACGACGACGGCGCTGCCGCAGTGGGAGCAGGTGCCGGATTCGCAGGTGCAGGGCGCGCTGGTGCGGTCAGCGGCTCGCGGGGCGCCGACCGTGAAGCCCGGTCCTCGGCCACCAGGCCCAGCTTGCGTGAGCACGCGGGCCAAGGCTGCCAGCCTCGCTGCTCGTAGAGCTTGAGGGCGGCCTCGTCCTGAACCGCCGGAGCGGCCGCCGACGGGAGTCCGCTGTAACCGAGCCCGAGCCACGTCGGCAGGTCGAACTGGTAGGCCCCGTAGTAGCCGTTGCCGGTGTTGACCGTGTACCTGTTGGTCGACTCGCACATCCGCAAGCGCGCCCAGTCGTCCGCCGAAGGCGCCGCCGAGGCGTTGGTGGCGAGGGCCAGGCCCTCGGCGACGAGCAGGGCGGTCACCAGTCCTGCACCGGTCACGTTGCGCTGAAGCGTGCTCGGAGCGGGTGGGCGACGGTGGCGGCCCGGGGAGCGGTGGTGGCGACCGTTCGGCGTGGCGCTTCGACTCATTGATCAAACCTCTCGGGCGCGGCGACGCTCAGGTTCGCGCGCGGGTCGGGTCATCAGCGCAAAGTTCGAGATTTGCACCGGCGTGCCTCGTTGACACGGCATTGCGAACTAGATATCGGCACCCGTTCAGGCCAACTGGAGTGAGTCCGATCAGACGAACGGCTCCGAGGCAACCCGAACCATTCGGCGCGCGTCTACCCACCGTGACCCCTTTTTCACCGGCCCGCCCGGGCGACCCCTCCTATGGCCTCGTGGTCCGGTTGGTGGTCGCTGCCGCCGCGACGGCCGTGCTGACCGCCGCCTGCAGCAGCACCACTCGGCACACCTATCTCCCGCCGTCGTCGGCCATCTCTCCGGAGCCGACCGCCACGCCTGTGACCACCATCACCGTGAACGGGCAGCCGATCTCGGCCCTGGGCGTGGAGACGGTCGCGGACGCGTTGCGCACCGCAGGGGTCACCGTTCACGACGGGTCGATGCTCGCCGCCGTCTCGGGGACCGTCCTCGTCGACGGGGCGTCACCCGCGGTGCTGACGGTCAACGGCGGTCCAGCCACCGCCGGCTCGGCGGTGGTGCCCGGCGACACGATCGGGGTGGCCCAGGGTGAGGACACCATCGAGTCCGTCGTGATCGTCAACGAGCCGGCCCCCGGCGGCGTCGACGTGATCCACAAGGGCTCGGTCAGTGGCGAGGTTGTCGAATGGACCTACGAGGCGACCGGGCCGTCAGCCGTCACCATCGCACGGGTGCCCTCCGGCACGGTGGCGCTGACCTTCGACGACGGCCCGCAGCCGGTGTACACACCGCAGATCCTCGACCTGTTGAAGGCGCACCACGTCAAGGCGACGTTCTGCATCATCGGACTTCAGGCGGACAAGTACCCGGCCCTGGTCAAGCGGATCGTCGACGAGGGCCACACCTTGTGCAACCACACCCAGAACCACGACCTGAAGCTGCCGACGAGGACACCCGATGTGATCCACTCGGCGATCGTGGCCGGCCGTGACGCGATCGTCCGGGCGAGCGGCGGTGCGGCACCGGTGTTCTACCGCGCGCCCGGCGGCGCGTGGTCCGACCAGGTGAACGCTGAGGCCGCTGCGCTCGGGGAGACGCTGCTGAAGTGGAACTCCGACACCGAGGACTGGAAAACCGGCGCCACCAAGGCACACATCCTCGCCCAGGTCGACGCGCAGGTCCACAGCTCGGGAATCATCTTGATGCACGACGGAGGCGGCGACCGGTCGGCCACCGTCGCCGCTCTCACCACGCTACTGACGACTCTGCCTGCGAAGGGGTACCAGTTCGTGGTGCCGACGCACGGCTGACAAGCGGGAGCGAGCGGGCCTCAGGCGCCCATCGCGTGGACGCCACCGTCGACGTGCACGATCTCGCCGGTCGTCCTCGGGAACCAGTCCGACAGCAGGGCCACGCAGGCGCGCGCCGCCGGCTCCGGGTCGTCCAGGTCCCAGCCGATCGGGGCCCGGGTGTCCCACACGGCCTCGAACTCGTCGAAGCCGGGGATGCTCTTCGCGGCCATGGTGCGGATCGGGCCGGCGGCGACCAGGTTGACCCGGATCCCCTGCGGGCCGAGGTCACGGGCCAGGTAGCGCGAGCACGACTCGAGCGCGGCCTTGGCCACGCCCATCCAGTCGTACTTCGGCCAGGCGACCGTCGCGTCGAAGTCGAGGCCGACGATCGAGCCGCCCGCGCCCATCAGCGGCAGAGTCGCCATCGCGAGCGCCTTCAGCGAGTACGCCGACACGTGCAGCGCCGTCGAGACGTCCTCCCACGAGGTGTTGAGGAAGTTGCCGCCGAGCGCCGCCTCGGGCGCGAAGGCGATCGCGTGCAGGACACCGTCGAGCCCGTCGACGTGCTCGCGCACCCGGTCGGGCAGCGCGGCCAGGTGGTCGGCGTTGGTCACGTCGAGCTCGATGACCGGCGCGGGCTGCGGCAGCCGGCCGGCGATGCGCTCGGTGATGCGCTGCGCCCGCCCGAAGGAGGACAGCACGACCTGGGCGCCCTCCTCCTGGGCGAGCCGGGCCACGTGGAAGGCGATCGACGCCTCGGTGAGCACCCCGGTGACCAGGATGCGCTTGCCGGTCAGGATTCCCATGTGCTGCTTCTCCTCAGTGTCCCATGCCCAGGCCGCCGTCGACCGGGATGACGGCCCCGGTGATGTACGCGGCTTCGTCGCTCGCCAGGAAGCGGACGACGCCCGCGATCTCGTGCACGCTCGCGTAGCGACCGAGCGGCACCTGCCCGAGGATCTGCGCCCGGCGCTCGTCAGTGAGTATCGCGGTCATGTCGGTGTCGACGAAGCCGGGCGCCACGACGTTGGCGGTGATGCCACGCGAGCCGAGCTCGCGGGCGAGCGAACGCGCGAAGCCGACCAGGCCGGCCTTGGTCGCGGCGTAGTTGGCCTGACCGGCCGAACCCAGGAGGCCGACCACCGAGGACACGAAGACGATCCGGCCGACCGCGCCCGCAGCATGCCCTTGGCGGCGCGCTTGGCCACCCGGAACGCACCGGTGAGGTTGGTGTCCAGGACCTCGGTGAAGTCGTCCTCGCTCATCCGCAGCAGGAGGGTGTCGCGGGTGATGCCGGCGTTGGCGACCAGCACCTCGACCGGGCCCTGCTCGGCCTCGACCGCGTCGAACGCGGCGTCGACCTCGTCCTGCTTCGTGACGTCGCACCGCACGCCGAACAGCCCCGCCGGCGCGCTCGCTGCTGCGGTAGGTGACGGCGACCTTGTCACCGGCCGCGGCGAACGCCTGCGCGATGGCCAGGCCGATCCCGCGGTTGCCTCCGGTGACGAGCACCGAGCGGCTCACCCGCAAGCTCCTTACGACATCGTGATCGACAACATGCGCGGACCGAGGTTATCCGCAGCGGCCCGCCGGCGCGACAACTCACCCGCCGTAACCGCCAAATGGCTGCAATGCCCGTGCGCCAGGGTTGGTCCACCCGGCCCTGGGCGCATGCGGCGGCTTCCAGCCGAGAAACTACCCAGTCACCATGCAGCGTCGGAAGGAGCCGCACATGGCCTGCGATCACGTCCGTTCGTCGACCCTTGCGGTGCCGACATCCGGGTGGTCATCCTCGATGACGCCGTGCATCGATCCAGCTGAGCGGCCAGCTGCGACTGACCGGTGTCTCGGCGAGCTGAGCGAGCGTTCTGCTCCGTCCGCGACCCGACGGGCGCCGATCGAGTCGTCGTCGACGCCGGGTATGTCGATGCCGCCCCTCCGGCCGTGCTGGCCATGCCGGCTCAGCGCCGCCGACTGGATCGTCGAGCACCGGCGGCGCCTGGTCTTCGCCACGCCTGCTCCTGGCCGCTGTTGGACCTCGTCCGAACGTACGGCGTCGCACGGCGACCTGCCGCACCTGCCGCCGGCCGGACTCCCCGGCCCGCCTCGGCCACCCGGGACGCGTGCGGCTGCCGCGGTGAGGCCACGCCCGGCGCCACCAGGGTGGGCAAACGTCTGCGAGCGGGCTGCCACATCTCGGTAGGGTCGAGACGACCACTTCCACGTGCTCGCCGACGGAGTGCCGCGTGCCCCACGACATCGACTCCACCTTCACCGCACTGCCGCTCGACGCGCTCGCCGACGCCGCGCTGGCGCGCGCCCGCGAGCTCGGCGTCGAGCACGCCGACTTCCGGGTCGAGCGGATCCGCACCCAGGACCTCGGCTGCGCGACGCGCGGCCGGAGACCGCCCACGACGACGAACAGGTCGGCTTCGCCGTCCGCGTCGTGCACGACGGCACCTGGGGCTTCGCCGCCGGCGTCGACCTCACCGCCGAGGCGGCGGTGCGGGTCGCCGAGCAGGCCGTCGAGGTCGCCCGGGCGAGCGCCGCCGCTCAACACCGAACGCGGTCGAGCTGGCCGACGAGCCGGTCTACGGCGACGTCACGCTGGGTCTCGGCGTACGACGATCGACCCGTTCGCCGTGCCCGACGCCGAGAAGGTCGCGCTGCTCGCCGAGTGGAGCGAGCGGCTGCTGGCCGCCGACGGCGTCGACCACGTCGACGCCTCGCTGCGCCAGGTGCAGGAGAACAAGTTCTACGCCGACCTCGCCGGCACCGCGACCACCCAGCAGCGGGTCCGGCTGCACGCCGGCAGTCACGGCCGTCCCGTCGACCGAGCCAGCGGGGCGTTCGAGACGATGCGCACCTTCGCGCCGCCGGTCGGCCGCGGCTGGGAGTACCTGACCGGCTCGGTCGCGGACGGGCTGGGACTGGGACGCCGAGCTGGCGCGGCTCCCGGGCTGCTCGCCGAGAAGGTCAAGGCGCCCTCGGTCGAGGCCGGCACCTACGACCTCGTGATCGACCCGTCGAACCTGTGGCTGACCATCCACGAGTCGATCGGCCACGCCACCGAGCTCGACCGCGCGCTCGGCTACGAGGCGAACTACGCCGGCACGTCGTTCGCCACCTTCGACAAGCTCGGCACGCTGCAGTACGGCTCGCCCGTCATGCACGTCACCGGCGACCGCACCGCCGAGCACGGCCTGGCCACCGTCGGCTACGACGACGAGGGCGTGCCGGCCCAGTCCTGGGACCTCGTCCGCGACGGCGTCCTGGTCGGCTACCAGCTCGACCGCCGGATCGCCCAGCTGCAAGGGCTTCGGCCGCTCCAACGGCTGCGCGTTCGCCGACTCCCCCGGCCACGTCCCGATCCAGCGGATGGCCAACGTCTCGCTGCAGCCGGCGCCGGACGGCCCGTCCACCGAGGAGCTGATCTCCGGCGTCGAGCGCGGCATCTACGTCGTCGGCGACAAGTCCTGGTCGATCGACATGCAGCGCTACAACTTCCAGTTCACCGGCCAGCGGTTCTACCGGATCCGCGACGGCCGCCTCGCCGGGCAGCTGCGCGACGTCGCCTACCAGGCCACGACCACCGACTTCTGGGGCTCGATGGAGGCCGTCGGCGGCCCGCAGACCTACGTGCTCGCGGCGCCTTCAACTGCGGCAAGGCCCAGCCCGGGCAGGTCGCCCCGGTCAGCCACGGCTGCCCGTCCGCGCTGTTCCGCGGCGTCAACATCCTCAACACCGTCAAGGAGGGCGGCCGATGACGCCGCAGGAAGCCGTCGAGCGGGCGCTCGCCGCTGTCCAAGGCCGACGGCTGCGTCGTCATCGTCGCCGAGACAGTCCGAGGCCAACCTGCGCTGGGCCAACAACACGCTCACCACCAACGGCGGCGATGCGCACCCGCTCGGTCACCGTGATCTCGGTGATCGCCGGCGCCACCGGCACCGCCGCCGGCGTCGTGTCGCGCAGCAACGGCGGACGCGCCGACCATCGAGGATCTGGTGCGCGCCGCCGAGGCGGCCGCCCGCGCCACGGGCCCCGCCGAGGACGCCGAGCCGCTGGTCGACGCCGGCGGTCCGGCGGCTGACTGGGACGCGCCGCCGACGGCCACGTCGATCGGCTGTCTTCGCCGACTTCGCCCCGGCGCTCGGCGCGCGTTCTGAGCGCCGGCGCCGACCGGCCGCCGGCTGTTCGGCTTCGCCGAGCACGAGGTCACCACCACCTATCCTCGGGACCTCGACCGGCCTGCGCCGCCGCCGCGACCAGCCGACCGGCAAGGTCGAGATCACCGGCGAAGTCCGCCGACCTCACCCGCTCGGCGTGGGTCGGGCCAGGCAACGCGCGACTTCACCGACGTCGACGTGGACGCGCTCGACGCCGAGCTCGCCCGGCGGCTCGAGCTGGGCGCAGCGCCAGATCGACCTGCCGGCCGGCCGCTACGAGACGCTGCTGCCGCCGACCGCGGTCGCCGACCTGATGATCTACCTGTACTGGTCGGCCGGTCGCCCGCGACGCCCACGACGGCCGCACCGTCTTCAGCAAGCCCGGCGGCGGCACCCGGGTCGGCGAGCGGCTCGCCAACCTGCCGCTGACGCTGCGCAGCGACCCGGCCGACCCGGGCCTGGAGTGCGCGCCGTTCGTCGTCGCCGCACGCGTCCAGCGCCGCCTCGTCGGTGTTCGACAACGGGCTGCCGCTGGCCCCCACCGACTGGATCCGCGACGGGCAGCTGACCTCGCTGCTGCAGACCCGCCACTCGCGCCGGGCTCACCGGCCTGCCCGTCACCCCGGCCATCGACAACCTGGTGCTCGACCGGCCCGGCACGGCGGCCGCTCGCTGGACGAGATGGTCGCCGCCACCGACCGCGGCCTGCTGCTCACCTGCCTGTGGTACATCCGCGAGGTCGACCCGCAGACCCTGCTGCTCACCGGGCTGACCCGCGACGGCGTCTACCTCGTCGAGGACGGCGAGGTCGTCGGCGCGGTCAACAACTTCCGGTTCAACGAGAGCCCGGTCGACCTGCTCGGGCGCCTCGCCGAGGTCGGCGCGCACGGTGCCCTGCCTGCCGCGCGAGTGGGGCGACTACTTCACCCGCACGGCGATGCCGGCGCTGCGGGTCGCCGACTTCAACATGAGCACGGTGAGCCAGGCTTCCTAAGAGCGCGGTCGAACGGCGCCAGACGGGTGCCGCGTACCGTGGGGTCCGTGGCACAGGTCAGCAAGGGGTCGGGGCGCTCGGCGGAGCCCGTCTACGTCGTCACCGACGCGCGCCGTGCGCACTCCGAAGAGGTGGCCCAGCGGACCCGTCGGTACCTCATCTCCATGGGCATCCGCACGGTCTGCCTGGTGCTTGCGATCTTCGTCCTGCACGGCGCACTGCGATGGGTCGCCGTGGGCGCCGCAGTCGTGCTGCCCTGGATCGCGGTGGTCTTCGCGAACGCGACGCCGATCTCCGACCGAAGCTACGCCTGACGCCGGTCGGCCCTGGGCAGGCGCGGGAGATCGAGGGTGAGGCTGTCGAGCGGGACGAGCCGACACCAGCCGACTGAACGACCCGAGCCGCCCCGCGCCTGGGCAGCCAGACTGACTCAGCCGTCGGCCGACGGCTCCAGCGACTCCCAGCTAGCCGCCAGGGCGGTCACCTTGGCGGCCGCAGCGGCGACCGCGTCCGCATCCCCGCCGCCTGCGCCGGCAGCGAGGCCGACGAGGAAGGTGGTGAGCGGCGCGGCTGGTCGGGCCACGCCGTGGGCCACGTCGCGCGCCAGGTCCAGCAGCACCGTGGTGTCGACCTCTCCGTCTAGCCCGAGCTCGTCCTGGACCGCCGCGATCCAGTCCCCCAGTGTGCTCACCGCTGCCTCCTCGCCGTCGCCATATCCTCGTCCGTGTCGCAGTCCCACCACGGGGCGGGCTGCCGTTCGATCATGACCCTCGCCACCGTCAACGCCTCGAGCAGCCGCCGCATCGAAGCGCCTTCGACCGGTGACCAGGGTGTCCGCCGCGGCGCGCAGCGCACGCGTTCGCCAGGCGCCGGCGAGCAGCTGGTCGCGGCCCTGGCCGTCGACCAGCAGCGCGCCGTCGAGGGTGGCCGCCTGGACCGCTGACGAGCGCGTGCACCAGCGCGTCGACGTCGGCCGCGGTGAGGAAGGGTAGATCGGCCGCGAGGAGACCACGACCAGATCAGCCTGGACGAGGTCGGAGCCCGGCGACGACGGCGGCGGCCGGGCCGGCACCAGGCGGCTCTTCGCAGGTGACTCAGGGCGTCCGGCAGCTCGGGCCGCGCGGGACCCACCAACGACGATCCGCTCGGCTCGTGCGACCGCCCGGGCCACCCGCCCGATCAGCGTCGTGCCGTTGACGTCGAGCCCCGGCTTGTCCTGACCGCCGAGGCGGCGAGCCTGTACCGCCGGCGAGGATCACCGCGTCGAACGCGGGAGGTCTGCCTGCTGATCGCCAGGGTGCTTCGCGAGCGCGCTCATGGTCGAACTCTAGGCGTGCGCAGTGGGATCCTCGACCCATGGGACGCCTCACCGTTCGCCACACCGCCGACCGCCTCGACGGCGACGGCCCGCAGCCGTCGCGAGGAGACCCTCGCGGTCGAGGAACCGCTGGAGATCCGGGTCGGCGGGTCTGCGCTCGCGGTGACGATGCGCACGCCCGGCGACGACTTCGACCTGGTCGCCGGCTACCTGGTCAGCGAGTCCGTGGTGCGCGCAGGCGACGACATCGCCTCGATGCGCTACTGCGGGGATCCGGCATCGACGCTCGATGCCGACGGACGGCCGACCTACAACGTCGTCGACGCCACGCTGGGCGCCGGAGTGCCGAGCCCCGACGCCTCCGTCTACCGGCGGGTGGCCACCACCAGCGCCTGCGGGCTGTGCGGCCGGACCAGCATCGACGCGGTTCGCGCGACGTCGACCTGGCCGGTGGCCGACGACCCGCTGACGGTCACCCCTGAGCTGCTCGCCGGTCTGCCCGACACGTTGCGCGCCCAGCAGAAGCTGTTCGCGCGAACTGGTGGCCTGCACGCGGCCGGGCTGTTCACCGCCGACGGCACCCTGGTGTGCCTGCGCGAGGACGTGGGCCGGCACAACGCCGTCGACAAGATCGTGGGGTGGGCGCTGCGGCAGGGTCGGCTACCGCTGCGCGGGCACCTGCTGCTGGTCAGCGGGCGCGCCTCGTTCGAGCTCACCCAGAAGGCCTCACTGGCCGGCATCCCGCTGCTCGCGGCGGTCTCCGCGCCGTCATCGCTGGCCGTGGAGCTGGCCGCAGGAGTGCGGTCTCACCCTGATCGGCTTCCTGCGCGGGGCGACCATGAACGTCTACACCGGCGCGCACCGGGTGCGCGCCGCCCCGGCGGCTACTGCTTCTCCGGGATCTTGACGCCCTCGACGCTGGGGTCCTTCTGCAAGCACAGGAACAGATCGTTCAGCTGACCGTCGCTGGCGCCGTCGATCCGGAAACGCACCCCGTACAGCTGCGCCGACTTCTTGCTGGTCGTCGGAAGCGGTTGAACCTGCGTGCCCGGGATGTGACCCGCACTCACCGTGCACCCGGGTGCGATCCGCGTCGGTGGCGTTTGCCTTGAAGATCACGACGGCCTCGCGCTGGTCCAGCCCCTTCACCGCCGTGCAGCCAGCGGACGCGGCCAGCGCTACCACGATCCCCAGGATGGCCCACGAGCCCCGGATGGCACCTTGTGTCCGCCTCACCGTGCGACCCCTTCATCGTCCTCGCCCGTTCACCACACTAGAGAGCACACTAGGGATCAGGACCACCGGTCTGGAGGGCGCATGGCATCGCGGATCGAGGACTATGCGCTGATCGGCGACATGCACACGGCAGCCCTGGTGGGCCGCGACGGCGCTATCGACTGGCTCTGCTTCCCCCGCTTCGACTCCCCCGCCTGTTTCGCGGCGCTGCTGGGCACCGAGGACAACGGCCACTGGACGATGGCGCCGACCGCGAGCGGTTCGGTGGTGACCCGCCGGTACGTCGGTGAGTCGCTCGTCCTGGAGTCCGACTGGCAGACGCCGACCGGGCGGGTCCGGGTTATCGACTTCATGCCACCGCGCGACGAGCATTGCGACGTCATCCGGATCGTGGAGGGGGTTACCGGGTCCGTCGACGTGCGCAGCACGCTGCGCCTGCGCTTCGACTACGGCAGCATCGTGCCCTGGGTGCGCCGGGTGGACCACCAGCTCGGCGCGGTCGCCGGTCCCGACTCGGTGTGGCTGCACAGTCCGGTGGAGACCGTGGGACGCGACTTCACCACCTACTCGGACTTCGTTGTCCACGCAGGTCAGCGCTACCCGTTCGTCCTCACCTGGCAGCCGTCCCACCTGCCTCCTCCGAGGGCCGCGCGGCCGGAGCGTTGCTTGGTCGACACCCTGGAGTACTGGGCGGGCTGGGTCGCTCAGTGCACCTACGACGGACAGTGGAGGGAAGCCGTCGTCCGCTCCCTCATCACGCTCAAGGCCCTCACCTACGCACCGACCGGCGGCATCGTGGCGGCGGCCACCACCTCGCTGCCGGAGGGCATCGGCGGCGTCCGCAACTGGGACTACCGCTACTGCTGGCTCCGCGACGCCACGATGACGCTGCAGGGTCTCCTCGCCAACGGATACGTCGACGAGGCGTCCGACTGGCGTCAGTGGCTGGTTCGTGCCATCGCCGGCGACCCCGCGGACCTGCAGATCATGTACGGCGTGTCCGGTGAGCGGCGGCTGACCGAGTTCGAGGTCGACTGGCTGCCCGGCTACGAGGGCTCGCACCCGGTGCGGATCGGCAATGCCGCTGCCAGGCAGTTCCAGCTCGACGTGTACGGCGAGGTCATGGATGCACTGCACGTCGCGCGGATGTGCGGGCTTGCGAGCGCGGACGGCGCGTGGGCGGTTCAGCGCGCTGTGATGGACTTCCTGACAGGCAACTGGAACCGACCCGACAACGGCCTGTGGGAGGTCAGGGGTCCGCAACGGCACTTCACCCATTCCAAGGTGATGGCCTGGGTGGCCGCCGACCGCGCCGTGAAGTCGGTCCGCGCCTTCGGCCTCGACGGGCAGGTGGAGCGCTGGGCGGCGTTGCGTGATGAGATCCACCGCGACGTGTGCGCCAACGGCTACTCCGCCGAGCTCGGCAGCTTCGTGCAGTACTACGGCTCCACCGAGCTGGACGCCTCGATGCTCCTCCTCCCCCAAGTCGGGTTCCTGCCGGCCGACGACCCCCGCATGCGAGGCACCATCGACGCGATACAGAAGCACTTGATGAGCGGTGGGTTCGTCCAGCGCTACCAGACCGACGGCGATTCCGTCGACGGCCTGCCCGGTAGCGAAGGCGCCTTCCTCGCCTGCACCTTCTGGCTGGCGGACGCCCTCCACGTGCTGGGCCGGACCGAGGAGGCCAAGGAGATGTTCGAGCGGCTCCTCGCGCTCCGCAACGACGTCGGCCTGCTGAGCGAGGAATACGACCCCGTCCTGCAGCGCGCGGTGGGCAACACCCCGCAGGCGTTCAGCCACGTTCCCCTGGTGCACACCGCCCGAACCCTGTCCGGGCAGGGGCACCCGCACGGCTTCCGGCACTGCGCGCAGACCTGACTCGTCCCTGGTCCAGCCAGACCTCAGCGCAGGGCGGGCTCAGTGAGCTGGATCGTGGCAGCGTCGGCGTCCAGGTCGGCGACCACCCCGAGCGGGATCGTCAGCACGACCGGTCCATGGCCGAACGGAATGCCCGCCAGCATCGGGATCCCGAGCGGTCGCAACCGCTCGGCAAGGACGGCATCGACCTCGTCGGGGTCCCCGCAGTCGGTGAAGTCGCCGATCACGATGCCTCGGGCCCCGGAGAACCAGCCGGCCCGCACGAGCGTGGTGAGCAAGCGATCCACCTTGTAGGGCGCCTCGCCCACATCCTCGAGGACGACGATCCCGCCGGCGGCCCGGCGGGACTCCGGTGTGCCGAGGGTGGCCGCCAGCAAGGCCAGCGTGCCACCGACGAGGCGGCCTCGGGCCCGCCCGCCCACGACGGTCCGCGCGTTCGGGCCGCTGATCCGCCGCGCCTGCTCAGGCGTGAACAACGTGGTGCGCAGGTGATCGACGGTGACCGGGTGTGGCTCGGGCGCGCCGAGCATCGACCCTGCGGGCATCGGCCCGAACAGGCTGGCCAGACCGAGGCGGGCAGCGACCGCCTCGTGCAGCACGGTGATGTCACTGGAGCCCAGCAGCACCTTCGGCGTCGGCGTCCGCCATCGCCGTCCAGTCCAGCCGGTCGACCATCCGCTGGGCGCCGTAACCGCCTCGCGCGCAGACGACGGCCGCCACCGTCGTCGTCGCACCAGGCCGCCTGGAAGTCTTCGGCCCGCTGCTCGTCGGTCCCGGCCAGGTAGCGCTCGGCGGCATGGACGTGGGCGCCGACGCGGACACGCAGCCCCCACGAGCTCGAGGAGCTGCGCACCGCGGGCCAGGGCGGCCGCGTCCACCGGCCCGCTGGGCGCGACGATCGCCACGGTGTCGCCGGGCACCAAGCGCGGCGGCCGGGTGAGCGACTGGGTCATCGAGTCGGGAAAGCACCCGTGCTGACGCTACGACCTCACCTCGACCCCGCGGCGCACCGCCTCGCCGTCGCCTGCACGCCACGGCAAGTCACGCCAAGCAAGACGGAGTGTCCTGGATAGGGTCATCACATGCCTCGGCTCACTGCGGACAACCTCGAGGCGCGTCGCCGGGCGATCCTGGACGGGGCGCGCCGCTGCTTCGCGCAATTCGGCTACGAGGGAGCGACGGTGCGCCGGCTGGAGGCCGAGACGGCGCTGTCCCGCGGGGCGATCTTCCACCATTTCAAGGACAAGGAGTCGCTGTTCTTCGCGGTCGCCGACGACGACGCCGCTGAGATGGCGCGGGTGGTTGCCGAGCACGGCCTCGTCCAGGTCATGCGGGACCTGCGCCACCGGGACGCCGGTTGGCTCGGCGTGCAGCTCGAGCTGACCCGCAGGCTCCGCACCGACGCCGACTTCCGGCGCCGGTGGGCGGCCCGCTCCGAGCGCATCTCCGGTGCCGCACGGGACCGACTGCGGCGCGGCGCCGAAGGAGGAACCGTCCGCACGGACGTCCCGGTGCCCACCCTGGCCGCCTTCCTCGAGCTGGTGCTCGACGGGCTCGTCCTGCACCGGGCGATGGGGGTCCCCGACGACGACCTCGACCATGTCCTCGACCTCGTCGAGACCACCGTCCGCCGCCCCGAGTCGTAGGGAGCAATGCCATGGACCTCCAGCTGACGGACCGGGTCTACGTCGTCACCGGTGGTAGTCGCGGCCTCGGCCGTGCCACCGCGGAGGCGCTGGTGGCCGACGGCGCGCGTGTCGTGATCTCCGCGCGTGACGGTGAGGCGGTGCGCGAGGCCGCCGCCGAGATGGGACGGCCCGACCAGGTCGTCGCCATCCGCGCCGACAACGCGGATCCCGCCGCCCCTGCGCTGCTCATCGAGACGGCCCAGTCCGCCTTCGGCCGGCTCGACGGTCTCCTGGTCAGCGTCGGCGGCCCGCCCGCCGGCACGGCGGCACAGGCCACCGACGAGCAGTGGCGGGCCGCGTTCGACTCGGTGTTCCTCGGCGCGGTCCGGGTTGCCCGCTCCGTCGCCGGGGTCCTGGCGCCGGGCGGGTCCATCGCCTTCGTGCTGTCGTCCTCGGTTCGGTCCCCGATCGCCGGCCTAGCCCTGTCCAACGGCCTCCGCCCTGGCCTGGCGATGGTCGCCAAGACGATGGCGGACGAACTCGGACCGAGCGGCATCCGGGTGAACGGCCTGCTGCCTGGCCGGATCGCCACCTCGCGCACCCGCGAGCTCGACGCCGCGGCAGCTGACCCGGGTGCCGCCCGGCAGCGAGCGGGAGGCGAGGATTCCGCTGCGCCGTTACGGAGAGGCCGAGGAGTTCGGCCGGGTCGCCGCGTTCCTGCTGTCCCCCGCCGCGTCCTTCGTCACCGGCGCGATGTGGGCCGTCGACGGCGGGGAACTGCGCGCGATCTGAGCGTCGGTGGTCGACTAGCGGTAGGACCCGCTCCGGCTTCTGCGCACCACGGTGACCGCGAACAGGCCCACGCCCACCACGACGAGGACCGCCCCGACCATCGCCATCGCTTTCAGCGGTTCGCCGGTCCGCGGCAAGGTGGTGGTGCTGGGGGCTGTCGTCGCCGGTGCCGGCGTGGCGGTCGAGGCGACCGTGAAGGCGACCTGTGCGGTGGCGTTCTGCGTCTGGTTACCGGTGTTCGCCGCTGTGATCAGGCAGACGCCGCCCTGACCAGGGCAGGTGGACCCAGCGGCGGTGCCGATCTGGCCGGTGGTGACCGTGAACGGCGTCGTTGCCGTCCCTGAGGCGTTGGCAGTGACGATCTTCACGCCCGCCGTGTCGCACGCGGCCTGCTGAGCGGTCGCTTGCAGCGGGCTGCACTCGATCACCGCGACGGGCGCGCCCGCAGAGAAACCCGACAGCGAGACTGTCACCGTCTGCCCGTTCGCCAGCCCCGTGGAAGGGCTGACCGAGATCCCCGGTGTGGCTGCCAGTGCTGGTGCTGCCAGCAGGAGGGCCCCCACTCCCAGCGCGGCACAGCCCACCGCCAGCACGCGCGTCCGCAAGAAACCGCTCATCGTGCCTCCCTCGGTGGGGATCCGCGTGCACAGCGCGGCCACGCGGAACCGTCGAAGATCCTCTACCCCACAGGCGGCCTGGTCATCCGTCCTGAACGAGACGGGTCATCGATACGCGGGCCGCCTACGGGACGCCACGCGGCAGAGCAGCCGCGCGGCCAGCGACGTGGTTCGGACCTCGGTGGAGGTCGGGTCGCGCTTGGCGGGCCAGCGCTGCCCGGCGGTACTGCTCAGCCGCCCGGAGCAGGTCGTCGTGACGTGCCTTCGCGAGCGCGTTGATGATGTCGGCGTGCATGGTGGCTTCCCTTCACGGGTGTTCTCGGCTTGCACCACCGACGCTCGCCGTAAGGCATGGGCCCGCGACATCGGGTGTTTGGCCCATTTGTGCAACAGCCCCTCCTCAGATCCGGCCCTTGGGGCCCTTAGTGGCTGACCTGAGCAAGGGGGCGGTCAAATTCCTCGGCACGTTGAACCGGACCCACTGGGGCCGCGTTGGGGGGGCGTCAGTCGTGCCCCGCTCCAACCAGGAAAGGTGCAGATGATGCAGAAGATCCCCCGCCGGCGGCACCTGCTTTTTGCGTTCTCCGCGGCAGGCCTCGCCTCGGTCCTGGTCGGCACAGCGATGGCGGCGCCATCGTTGGCCGACGGCACGTTCCTCGGTCCACTGCACACCATCACGCCGATCGCCTCGACGGTGCCCGCCAACGGCGACGTGAACCCCTACGGCGTCGCGGTGGTGCCCCGCAGCACCGGTCGGCTCCACCGAGGTGACGTCCTCGTCAGCAACTTCAACAACGCCGCCAACCTGCAGGGCACCGGCCGGACGATCGTCGAGGTCGCGCCGAATGGTTCCGTGACCACCTTCGCCACGATCAACCCGGCGAAGCTCCCCGGAGCATGTCCGGGCGGAGTCGGCCTGACCACCGCGCTGAGCGTTCTTCGCTCCGGCTGGGTCATCGTGGGTAGCCTGCCCACCAAGGACGGAACCTCAGCCACCGCCGCCAACGGCTGCCTGCTGGTCCTGGACAGTCACGGCAAGGTGCGGGAGACGTTCTCCGGTGGCCCGCTGCGCGGTCCGTGGGACATGGCCTCCATCGACAACGGCCGTAGCGCGCAGCTGTTCGTCAGCAACGTGCTCAACGGCACCCTCGCAGCCGGCGGCAAGGTCGTTCACCGCGGCACCGTGGTGCGCATCAACCTGCGGATCGGTGAGCGTGGACTCCCCCGGGCCACCTCGATGACCGTGGTGGGCTCCGGGTTCGGCGAGCGCACCGACCCGGCGGCGCTGGTCATCGGCCCGACCGGGCTGGCCGTGGGCAACCGCGGATCGGTCTACGTCGCGGACACCGTCGGCAACCGGATCACGGTCATCAACCGGGCCACGACCCGCACCTTCTCCGCTGGCACAGGACGGGTCGTCACCAAGGGCGGCCGCCTCAACGGTCCGCTCGGGCTGACCATCACGCCCGGCCAGGAACTGCTCTCGGTGAACAGTGGTGACGGTCGGATCGTCGAGACCACGCCCTCGGGACAGCAGGTCGCGAGCCGTGTCCTCGACAGCAGCGGCATGCCGCCCGGCGCCGGCGCCCTGTTCGGCCTGGCGCTGACTCCGCATGCAACGGGCGTCTACTTCGTCGATGACGCGACGAACTCGCTGCTGCTCCTGCACTGAGTACAGCGCCCTGAAGGGTTGTCAGGCTCTCGGGTCGTTCGGAAGACCGGGGAGCCTGACAACGGCGACGGAACCTCCTTTGTCCCGCCTCGCCTCGTAGATCGAATTCCCGACCACCGCCCCGCCGAGCATCACGAAGCTGAAGCCGACGACCCATGCCATGAGGATGAAGACGGTACCCATCGGTCCATACGAACGTGCGTTGCTGACCATCCAGCCAGAGAAGGCGAGCGAGGTGAACCACCTGAAGCCGAACAAGCCGATGGTGATCGCCACGGCGCCAGGCAGCAACGCCCGCCAGGCGACCCTGCCACCAAGCAGCAGGTGCTGCGTCCACCAGCTGCCGAGCAGGACGACCAGGATCGTGAGAACGTCCACTCCAAACTGACCCCACGTGCCATGCACGTCGACGCTGAGCACCACCACCGCCACCGAAACGACCAGGAAGACGAGGATCCAGAGGATGCCCCGCCACATCTCGCGGCCGCCGCGAGACGGGAGCCTCCAGGTTGCCTCGTATCCGCGCTGTAGCGCACTGGGCCATCCGTAGGCGAAGACGATGGCGAGCAATATGCCCACTTCCGTGGTCGTTTTCCGGACGTCGTGCGGGCTGGCGAACAGCTGCTGTACGTCGTGCGAGGCCGCCGCGGAGAGCCCCCGCCACTGAAGTCCGTCGCAGACGCTTGCGCCGCGAGGATCATGGCTCTCGCATGATGTCGGCGCCGGAGGTGCGCAAGATGCGTCGCGCCGTCGAGTCATGCGGTCTGCTCGTAGCGGAGTACCCGCTGCGCTCCTGTCACCCAGGGACGAGACGGGCGAGTCGATGCGAGCCTGCTTGACGGCGGTCACGCTGTCCGTGCTCGTCCATTAAGGCCGGGACACGAGCGTTCGCGCCCAGCGTGCGAGCCGCTCAGCTGGTCGGTCGCATGAGCCGCGTCCTCGCATCGCGAGGCCTGGTCGCTCTCGCAGCTCGCCTCCGCGAATGTGTACCTGATGGCTACGGCAACTGCGACGAACACGTCACACTCATGAGGAGCGGGATCGAGCGGGTTGCCGACCGTCACCCAGCCCCGAGCCTGCGCCCTTCGATGAAGTCATGACCTGGGCACGGACGAGGTCGGACGACGTGCGGGTACAGCGGCGGAGGATGCTAAGGCCGCCGTGGTCTCTCTACACGAAGCCCCGCGCGCCCTCGTCGATCGTCGACACGTCCGGCGAGGGCGACTCATACGTACGCGCTTGTGAGGCGAACTGCGTGCGGTACAGCTCGGCGTACAGACCACCGGCTCCCACCAGCTCGTCATGGGTGCCGCGCTCGACGATCCGCCCGTCGTCGACCACCAGGATCTGGTCGGCGTCGCGGATGGTCGACAGCCGGTGGGCGATGACCAGCGAGGTGCGTCCGGCGAGGGCGGTCCGCAGGGCCTCCTGGACCGCCACCTCGGACTCGGAGTCCAGGTGCGCGGTCGCCTCGTCGAGCACCACGATGGACGGCGCCTTGAGCAGCAGCCGCGCGATCGCGAGCCGCTGCTTCTCGCCGCCGGACAGCCGATAGCCGCGGTCGCCGACGACGGTGTCGAGCCCGTCGGGCAGGGTGTCGACCAGCTCCCAGATCTGGGCGGCACGGCACGCCTCGACGAGCTCCGCCTCGGTGGCGTCGGGCGTGCGTAGAGCAGGTTGGCGCGGATCGTGTCGTGGAACATGTGGCGTCCTGGGTCACCACCCCGATCGCGTCGCGCAGCGACTCACCGGTGACCTCGCGCACGTCGTAGCCGCCGATGCGGACCGCGCCGCCCTGCACGTCGTACAGCCGGGAGACCAGTGACGGTGATCGTCGTCTTGCCGGCGCCCGACGGGCCGACGAGCGCGACGAGCTGGCCCGGCTCGGCGCGGAACGAGATGTCGTGCAGCACCGTCGTGCTCGGCGCCGAGTCGAGCACCGCGACCGACTCGAGCGAGGCGAGCGAGACCTCGGCGGCGGCCGGGTAGCGGAAGACACGTGGTCGAACTCGATGGTGTCGGCGCGCGGCCGGAAGCTCGCTTCGCCTCCGGGGCGTCGGCGATCATCGGCGGCAGGTCGAGCACCTCGAACACGCGGTCGAAGGAGACCAGCGCCGTCATGATGTCGACGTTGACGTTCGACAGCGAGGTCAACGGGCCGTACAGCCGGGTGAGGTAGGCGGTGAGCGCGACGACGGTGCCGACGTCCAGCGCGCCGTGCACCGCCAGCCAGCCACCCCAGCCGTAGACCAGCGCGGTGGCCAGCGACGCGACCATCATGAGCGCCGCGAAGAAGACCGCGCTGTACATGGCGGACGTCACGCCGATGTCGCGCACCCGGGCGGCCTTGTCCTGGAAGGCGCGATCCTCCTGCTCGGGCCGCCCGAACAGCTTGACCAGCAGCGCGCCTGAGACGTTGAACCGCTCGGTCATCGTCGTGTTCATCGCCGCGTTGAGGTTGTAGCTCTCCCGGGTGATGACCTGCAGCTTGCGACCGACCCAGCGGGCCGGGAAGACGAACAGCGGGAGCAGGAGCAGCGCGACGAGGGTGATCTGCCAGGACAGCGCGAACATCACCGCCAACGTGATGGACAGCGTGAAGACGTTCGTCACGACGCTCGACAGCGTGCTGGTGAATGCCTGCTGGGCACCGAGCACGTCGTTGTTCAGCCGGCTGATCAGCGCGCCGGTCTGGGTGCGGGTGAAGAACGCGATCGGCATCCGCTGGACGTGCGCGAAGACCTTCGCCCGCATGTCGTAGATCAGGCCCTCGCCGATCCGGGCCGAGAAGTAGCGCTCGACGACGGACAGCCCGGCGTCGACCACCGCGATCACCCCGACGATCCCGGCGATGATCAGCACCAGTGCCGAGTCCCGGCCGAGGATGCCCTTGTTGATGATCTCGCGGTACAGCAAAGGCACGGCGGCGCCGATGCCCGCGTCGATCACGAGCAGCCCCAGCAGCCAGCTGATCGGCCGCTTGTAGGGCTTCGCGAAGGACACGATCCGGCGCAGCGTGCCGGGCGGAAGCTTCTGCCGGGTCACCGACGAGTCGCGCGTGTAGGACCGCATCGAGTGCCAGCCCGAGGGCCCCATCGTCACCTGCGGTCTCCTTCGGATACGGCTGTCGCCAGCCAGAACGCGGTCACCCTAGAACGCGGAGATCCCGGTCAGCGCGCGGCCGATGAGGAGCTTCTGGATCTGGCTGGTGCCTTCGTACAGGGTGGTAACACGCGCGTCGCGCAGGTACTTCCCAGCCGGGTACTCGTCGACGTAGCCGTAGCCCCCGTGCACCTGGATGCAGTTGTTGGCGACCCGGATCGACGCCTCCGTCGCGAAGAGCTTCGCCTTGGACGCAGCCAGGGTGTGGCGATCGCCACGGGCCTTCACGTCGGCGACCCGCCAGGTGAGCAGCCGCGCCGCGTCGACGTCGACCGCGGAGTCCGCGATCATCTCCTGCACGAGCTGGTGGCCGGCGATCGGCTTGCCGAACTGCTGGCGCTGCTGGGAGTAGCCGATCATCGACTCCAGCGCCGCCTGGGCGATGCCGGTGCACGATGCCGCGATCGACATCCGGCCGTCGTCGAGCGCGGACAGCGCGACCTTGATGCCGATGCCCTCCTCGCCACCGAGCAGCGCCTCGGGCCCCACCTCGACGTCGTCGAGGACCAGCTCGGCGGTGTCGCACGACCGCAGGCCCAGCTTGCCGTGGATGGCGTTGGCGGTGAACCCCGGCGAGTCGTTCGGCACCAGGAACGCGGAGACGCCCTTGGGGCCTGGCGCCGCCGGTGCGAGCCAGGAACAGGGTGACGCCGGCGATGGTCCCGTTGGTGATGAAGATCTTGCGGCCGTTCAGCCGGTAGCCGCCGCTCGGCAGCTTCACCGCGGTCGCGGCGAGGTCAGAGGGGTTGCTGCCGAAGTCCGGCTCGGTGAGCCCGAAGCAGCCGAGCACCTCCCCGGTCGCCATCCGCGGTAGCCAGGCGAGCTTTTGCTCCTCGGTGCCCCAGCGGTCGATCGAACCAGCGACCAGGCCGAGGTGCACCGACATGATCGAGCGGACGTTCGCGTCGCCGCGGCCCAGCTCCTCGATGAACAGCACGTACGCCAGCGGGTCGGCGCCGCCACCGCCGTACTCCTCCGGGATGGACATCCCGACGAAGCCGGTTTCCTTCAGCCCTTCCAGGGCCTCGATGGCGAAGCGCTCCTCGCGGTCGTTGCGGATCGCATCAGGCACGACCACCGCCTCGACCCATTCGCGGATCGCTTTGCGCAACGCCTCGTGCTCAGGCCCCAACGACAGGTCCACCGACTTCACTCCCCTGGTTCGGATTCCGGATGCTGTACTCCATCATCGTCCACCAGTCGGTGCGCCGCCTCTCGCTCAGCCTGGCGCCGGGCGCCCCGGGTACCGATGTGGGCTCCCGCGAGCAACGCCTTGGTCTCGGCCGCGGCGTCGCGCGGCGCGGCGAGCACGGCAACGATCAGGTCCTCGGTCGCCGAAGCCAGCTCGGCGGCCGACACGACCAGCTGGACCAGACCGGTGTCGAAAGCCTCGGCCGCGCCCAACCGCCGGCCGGTCAGGCACAGCTCAAGTGCCCTGCCTCGGCCGAGGTGCTCGACGAGTTCGGCGGTACCACCGGGTACGGAGCCCGCGATCGTCTCGCTGACCGCAATCTCAGCGTCGGCGGCCATCAGCCGCAGGTCGCAGGCGAGCGCCACCTCGAGTTGCTCACCGGTGACGAGCCCGCACAGCACGGCGATCGACACGAGGTCAGGCCGACGCAGCCAGTCGAGCGGGTCAGCGCCGTCGTGATCAGGTCAGCGGTTGCGTGGCCAGGCGGGCGTGGGCGCGGTGAAGCGCTCTCACCGGTGCGTGCCACAACCACCCGGACCAGCCCGGACAACCCTCTACCAGCCGTGGCGATCTGGGTAAGCGGTGACGATGTCCCGGACGCCGTGGAACTGACGTCGAGCGAGACGACCTCGTGGCGGTCGCCGCTCAGCGTGCGGCCTTTGCCTTCCCCCGTGTGGCACCGCCACGACCGCGAAGCGTCGCACCCGACTCGCTCAGGATCCGGTGCACGAATCCGTACGAGCGTCCGGTCGCATCCGCCAGCGCACGGATGCTGCTGCCGCTGTCGTACTTCTTCCGAAGGTCCGCCGCGAGCTTGTCGCGGTCGACGCCGGTGACCCGGCTGCCCTTCTTCAGGGTCTCGGTCACGAGAGCCTCCCTATCTTCGCCTTCTTGGCCCTGTTGGACCGACAACCACCATGATCAGTCATCCGACCCCACGCAACCACCTTGCAATGATCTTAGAGCGGCAAAGTCTGGTGGGACGAATGCGGTCGAGGTAGTACACGTTACGCAAGTGCGATCAGATCGGCGAAATCATCACTCCAGGTGTCCTCTACCCCGTCGGGTAGCAGGATCACCCTCTCGGGTTGCAGAGCTTGGACAGCACCTTCGTCGTGGGTCACCAGGACCACGGCGCCCCGGTAGCCGTGCAGCGCAGTCAGCACTTCTTCCCGGCTCGCTGGGTCCAGGTTGTTGGTGGGTTCGTCGAGCAGCAGGACGTTGGCGGTGGACACGACGAGCATGGCCAGCGCCAGCCGGGTCTTCTCCCCGCCGGACAGCGTGCCGGCCGGCTGGTCGACCGTGTCGCCGGAGAACAGGAAGCTGCCCAGGATCCGGCGCAGCTCCACGTCGGTCGCCTCAGGCGCCCCGTGGCGCATGTTGTCCATGACGCTCGCGGCCGGGTCCAGGGTCTCGTGCTCCTGGGCGTAGTAGCCGAGACGTAGTCCGTGGCCCGGCAGCACCTCGCCGGTGTCGGCCTGGTCGACCCCCGCCAGGATGCGCAGCAACGTCGTCTTGCCTGCACCGTTCAGGCCCGAGCACGACCACGCGGCTTCCGCGGTCGATCGCCAGGTCGACGTCGGTGAAGATCTCCAGCGAGCCGTACGACTTGGACAGGCCAGTGGCGGTCAGCGGGGTGCGCCCGCACGGAGCAGGGTCCGGGAAGCGCAGCTTGGCCACCCGGTCGGCCTGCCGGGTCTGGGCCAGGCCCGCGAGCAGCCGCTCGGCCCGGCGGTCCATTCCCTGCGCCGCCTTGGCCTTCGTCGCCTTGTAGCGCATCCGGTCGGCCTGCGCCTTCAGCGCACCCGCCTGCTTCTCCGCGTTGGCCCGCTCCCGACGTCGGCGCCGCTCGTCGGTCTCCCGCTGGGCGAGGTAGGCCTTCCAGCCGACGTTGTAGACGTCGAGCTCGCCCCGGTTCGCATCCAGGTGCAGGACCTTGTTGACGACCGCGTCCAGCAGGTCGACGTCGTGGCTGATGACCACGATGCCGCCCTTGTGGGACCGCAGGAACTCCCGGAGCCAGACGATGGAGTCGGCGTCCAGGTGGTTGGTCGGCTCGTCCAGCAGCAGGGTGTCCGCCCCGCTGAACAGGATCCGGGCCAGCTCCACCCGGCGGCGCTGGCCGCCGGACAACGTGGCGAGCGGCTGAGCGAGCACCCGGTCCGGCAAGCCAAGGCTCGCCGCGATGGACGCGGCTTCGGACTCCGCGGCGTAGCCGCCCAGCACGTGGAAGTGATCTTCCAGCCGGCCGTAGCGCCGAACCGCGGCGTCGCGCTTGCCGTCGTCCGCGCTGCCCATCGCGTCCGCGGCCGCGCGCAGGTCGGCCATCACCACGTCCAGGCCGCGGGCGGACAGGATGCGGTCGCGGGCCAGCACGTGCAGGTCGCCGGTTCTCGGGTCCTGCGGCAGGTAGCCGATGGCACCGGAGCTGGTGACGCTGCCCGCCGCCGGCAGACCTTCGCCGGCAAGGATCTTGGTCAGCGTCGTCTTGCCGGCACCGTTGCGGCCGACCAGGCCGACCCGGTCGCCGGCGGCGACCCGGAACGAGGCGTTCTCCAGCAGGATGCGAGCGCCAGCACGCAGCTCGACATCGGTTGCGGTGATCACAGGGTGAAACGGCCTTTCACGAGTCGAGGACACACCAGCGCACCCGACCGAGCGCCGGCGGGTGCGGAGCGGGTCTCAGCTCATGAGGGGCGTCACAGCGGAAGTCTAGTGCGCGAGCGGCCTGCGCCCCGGGTCGCTAGACGTTGAAGCCGAGGGTGCGCAGCTGCTCGCGACCTTCGTCGGTGATCTTGTCCGGACCCCACGGCGGCATCCACACCCAGTTGATCTTCACGCCGGTGACCATGCCGTCGAGCGCCTGGTGGGTCTGCTCCTCGATGACGTCGGTCAACGGGCAGGCCGCGGAGGTGAGCGTCATGTCGATCACCACGGAGTGGTCCGGTGCGACGGTCACGCCGTAGACCAGGCCGAGGTCGACCACGTTGATGCCGAGCTCGGGGTCGATCACGTCGTGCAGGGCCTCGGTGACATCGGCAAGGTCAGGCGCCGTGTCCATCGTCGGTGTCGTCTCGCTCATCGCTGTCCCTCCGGTAGTGCCTGCGCGATCGCATCTTTGACCGCCATCCAGGCGAGCAGCGCGCACTTGATGCGCGCCGGGTACTTCGACACGCCGGCGAACGCTACAGCGTCCTCCAGCACGTCCTCGTCGCCCTCGCTCGATCCCTTGCTCTGCATGAGCGTCGAGGAAGGCCGCATGGGAAGCAAGCGCTTCGTCCACCGTGTGGCCGATGACCAGCTCGGTCATCACCGAGGCGCTCGCCTGGCTGATCGAGCAGCCCTCGCTGTCGTAGGAGACGTCCGCGACCTTGTCGTCCACCAGGTGGACCCGCAGGGTCACCTCGTCGCCGCAGGTGGGGTTGACGTGGTGCACCTCGGCCTCGAACGGCTCCCGCAGGCCCTTGTGCCGGGGCCGGCGGTAGTGGTCCAGGATGATCTCCTGGTACAGCGACTCAAGCTGCACGGAAGAACCTCTTCACGTCCTCGATCCCCTCGGCCAGCGCATCGATCTCGGCCGGGGTGTTGTACAGGTACACGCTTGCCCGCGTGGTGGCCTGGACGCCGTAGCGCCGGGCCAGCGGCCACGCGCAGTGGTGGCCCACTCGGACCGCGATGCCGAGGTCGTCGAGCACCTGGCCGACGTCGTGCGGGTGGATGCCCGCCACGACGAACGACACCGCACCACCGCGCTCGCGGGCGTCGGTCGGCCCGACGATGCGCACGTCGTCGAGCGCGCCGATCCGCTCCAACGCATAGGCGGTCAGCTGGTGCTCGTAGGCGGCGATGTTCTCCATGCCGATGGCACTGAGGTAGTCGACGGCCGCACCGAGCCCGATCGCCTGGGCCACGTTGGGCGTACCGGCCTCGAACCGCTGCGGCGGCGGCATGAAGCGTGGTGCCCTCCATCCGGACGACCTCGATCATCGACCCGCCGGTGAGGAACGGTGGCATGGCGGCGAGCAGCTCGCGGCGCCCCCACAGCACGCCGACCCCGGTGGGTCCGCACATCTTGTGGCCGGAGAAGACCAGGAAGTCCACACCGAGCGCGGCGACGTCCACCGGCAGGTGCGGCACCGACTGGCAGGCGTCGAGCACGACGAGCGCACCCACCTGCTGCGCCCGCGCCACGATGGCCGCGAGCGGGTTGACCGTGCCGAGCACGTTGGACTGGTGGACCAGGGCGACGACCTTGGTCCGGTCGGTGATGAGGCTGTCGAGCTCGGTGATGTCGAGACGGCCGTCGTCGGTCAGACCGAACCAGCGCAGCGTCGCGCCGGTGCGCTGGCACAGCTGCTGCCAGGGCACCAGGTTGGCGTGGTGCTCCATCTCGGTGACGACGACCTCGTCACCTGGGCCGACGACGAACCGTGCCGCCTCCGCGCCGGCCGTCGCCGCGTTGCTCATCGAGTACGCGACGAGGTTGAGGCCCTCGGTGGCGTTCCTGGTGAACACGATCTCGTCGAACTGTGCACCGATGAACGTGGCCACCTTGCCGCGGGCCGCTTCGAAGAGGTCGGTCGACTCCTCGGCCAGCTGGTGCGCGCCGCGGTGCACCGCCGCGTTGTGGCGCAGGTAGAAGTCCCGCTCGGCGTCGAGCACCGCCAGCGGCTTCTGCGAGGTCGCCCCGCTGTCGAGGTAGACCAGGGGCTTGTCGCCCCGCACGGTGCGTCCCAGGATCGGGAAGTCCGCGCGGATCTTCTCCACGTCCTGCGGCGACAACCCTGGCGTCACGACGCTGCGCCTGCCTTGAGGTACCGCTCGTAGCCGTCCTCTTCGAGCTGGTCGGCGAGCTCAGAGCCGCCCTCCGCGACGATCCGGCCGTCGACGAAGACGTGCACGAAGTCGGGCTTGATGTAGCGCAGGATCCGCGTGTAGTGGGTGATGAGCAGCACCCCGCGGTCGCCCTTGGCGCGGTAGCGGTTGACGCCCTCGGAGACCACCTTCAGCGCGTCGACGTCGAGCCCGGAGTCGGTCTCGTCGAGCACCGCGACCTTCGGGTCGAGCAGCTCCATCTGCAGGATCTCCAGGCGCTTCTTCTCACCACCGGAGAACCCTTCGTTGACCGAGCGCTCCCGGAACGAGGGGTCGATGGAGAGCTGGTCGAACGCCGCGGTCAGCTCCTTGCCCCAGGTCCGCAGCTTCGGTGCCTCGCCCCGAACCGCGGTAGCAGCGGTGCGCAGGAAGTTCGACATCGAGACACCTGGCACCTCGACCGGGTACTGCATGGCCAGGAACAGTCCGGCACGGGCACGAGCGTCCACCGTCATCGCGAGGACGTCGACGCCGTCGAGGGTGACCGAGCCCTTGGTCACGGTGTACTTCGGGTGACCGGCGATGGAGTACGCAAGCGTGGACTTGCCCGAGCCGTTCGGCCCCATGATCGCGTGGGTCTCCCCCTCGCGCACGGTCAGGTCGACACCCCGCAGGATCTCCACCTCGGCGTCCTCGGTGTGGACGGTGACGTGCAGGTCGCGGATCTCAAGCGTGGCCATAGATCAGAACTCCTGGTTCAACGAGACGAAGACGTCGTCCCCGTCGAGCTTCGTGGGGTAGACGGGAACGGGCTTGGTCGCGGGCAGGGAAGTGGGCGCACCTGTACGCAGGTCGAAAGCGGAGCCGTGCAGCCAGCACTCGATCGTGCCGTCCTCCACCTCTCCCTCGGCGAGCGAGACCTCCTGGTGGGAGCACACGTCATAGATCGCGTAGATCTCGCCGTCGCTACGCACGATCGAGACCGGCACGCCGTCCAGGACGACCCGCAGCGCGCCGGTCTCCGGCACGTCGGCAAGCGCACAGGCGCGCTGGTAGTCGGTCACGTCGCGACACCGCCGAGCTCGGCGTCCACCGCCGCCAGCAGCCGCTCCTGCAGCTCGGGCAGACCGATCTTGTCGATGATCTCGGCGAAGAAGCCGCGGACCACCAGGCGGCGAGCCTCGTCTTCGGGGATGCCGCGGGAGCTGAGGTAGAACAGCTGCTCGTCGTCGAACCGGCCGGTCGCACTTGCGTGGCCGGCGCCGACGATCTCGCCGGTCTCGATCTCCAGGTTGGGGACCGAGTCGGCCCGCGCACCGTCGGTGAGCACGAGGTTGCGGTTCAGCTCGTAGGTGTCGGTGCCCTCGGCGCGCGCCCGGATCAGCACGTCGCCGATCCACACGGTGTGCGCGTCCTCGCCTTGCAGCGCGCCCTTGTACGCGACCCGGCTCCGGCAGTGCGGCACCGCGTGGTCGACGAACAGGCGGTGCTCCAGGTGCTGACCGCGGTCCGCGAAGTACAGGCCGGACAGGTCGACGTCCCCGCCCGGGGCCGCGTAGGTGACCGTCGGCGACAGCCGGACCAGGTCGCCGCCGAGAGTGACGTGGAAGCCCTTCACCCGCGCGTCGCGGCCGACGTGGAAGGCGTGGGTCGACACGTGCACCGTGCCCGCGGCCCAGTCCTGGATGCTCACGATGGTGAGCGACGCAGCGTCGCCCACCACGAACTCGACGTTGTCGGCGAGGGTGATCGAGCCGGTGTGGTCGAGGATGACCGTCGCCTCGGCCTGCTCGCCGATGTCGATGAGCAGGTGGGCGCTGGCCGTGCCGCCCTCGCCACGCAGGTTCACCACGATCGGGGTTTCCGCGACGTGGCGGCGCGGCACGGTGACGACAGTGGCTGCTTCGAAGGTGGACCAAGCGAGCGCGCTCACCCGCTCGACGGGCGCCAAGGCGCGGCCGAGCAACGGGTCGCCCCGCTCGGCGGCGGCGACGAGGACGCCGTCGGGCGCGTCGACATCGACGACGAGCTTGCCGTCGAACGGTTCGTCGGACGCGCGAGAGTGCAGGCCGCCGAGGCGGTCGAGCGGGGTGAACCGCCATTCCTCCTCGCGGCCGTGCGGGACCTCGAAGTCGGCCACGTCGAACGAGGTGCGCCGGGCGATACGTGCATCCGCCGGATGCACGATCGGACCGCCGATGCCTGACTGACGGGGAAGGACCGGGTCATCCTTGGTGAGGACGGGCGTAGAGAGGTTCTGGTCAGCCATGGGTCAGCCCACAGCCCCTTCCATCTGGAGCTCGATAAGACGGTTGAGTTCGAGCGCGTACTCCATCGGGAGCTCGCGCGCGATCGGCTCCACGAAGCCGCGGACGATCATCGCCATCGCCTCGTCCTCGGTCATGCCGCGGCTCATCAGGTAGAAGAGCTGGTCGGCGCTGACCTTGGAGACGGTGGCCTCGTGGCCCATGGACACGTCGTCCTCGCGGACGTCGACGTAGGGGTAGGTGTCGGAGCGGCTGATCGTGTCGACGAGCAGCGCGTCGCACTTCACCGTCGACTTCGAGCCCTTCGCGCCCTCCTGGATCTGCACCAGGCCGCGGTAGGACGAGCGGCCACCGCCGCGCGCCACCGACTTGGAGATGATCGTCGAGGAGGTGTTCGGCGCGCAGTGCACCATCTTCGCGCCGGCGTCCTGGTGCTGGCCCTCGCCGGAGAACGCCACGGACAGCGTCTCGCCCTTGGCGTGCTCGCCGAGCAGCCAGATCGCCGGGTACTTCATCGTCACCTTGGAACCGATGTTGCCGTCGACCCATTCCATCGTGGCGCCCTCGGCCGCGGTCGCCCGCTTGGTCACGAGGTTGTAGACGTTGTTCGACCAGTTCTGGATCGTGGTGTACCGGCACCGCGCGTTCTTCTTCACGATGATCTCGACCACTGCCGAGTGCAGCGAGTCCGACGAGTAGACCGGCGCGGTGCAGCCCTCGACGTAGTGCACGTAGGCACCCTCGTCGACGATGATCAGCGTGCGCTCGAACTGGCCCATGTTCTCGGTGTTGATCCGGAAGTACGCCTGCAGCGGGATGTCGACCTTGACGCCCGGCGGGACGTAGATGAACGAGCCACCCGACCAGACGGAGGTGTTCAGCGCGGCGAACTTGTTGTCACCGACCGGGATCACCGAGCCGAAGTACTCGCGGAACAGCTCCTCGTGCTCGCGCAGGCCGGTGTCGGTGTCGACGAAGATGACGCCCTTCGCCGACAGGTCGTCGCGGATCTGGTGGTAGACGACCTCGGACTCGTACTGAGCCGCGACCCCCGCGATCAGTGCCTGCTTCTCGGCCTCGGGGATGCCGAGCCGGTCGTAGGTGTTCTTGATGTCGTCGGGCAGTTCTTCCCAGCTCGTCGCCTGCTTCTCCGTCGACCGGACGAAGTACTTGATGTTGTCGAAGTCGATACCCGACAGGTCCGCGCCCCAGACCGGCATCGGCTTCTTCTCGAACAGACGCAGACCCTTGAGCCGCATCTTGAGCATCCAGTCCGGCTCGTTCTTCAGCGCGGAGATGTTGCGGACGACGTCCTCGTTCAGTCCGCGCCGTGCGGTGGAGCCGGCCACGTCGGAGTCCGCCCAGCCGAACTGGTAGCGGCCGAGCCCGTCGAGCTCTGGATGTGCGGTGGTGGTCATACGGAGGTCCTTCCGGACGTCGCGGCTGTTCTCTTCGTGGGCTTGGGTGTGGCGTTCAATGCTGGTTCCGGTGGCGCCGACACGTGGGTGGTGCAGATCCCGTCGCCGTGCGCGATGGTCGCGAGGCGTTGCACCGGCGCACCGAGCAGGCGGCCGAACACCTCGGTCTCCGCCTCGCACAGCTGCGGGAACTCGGCCGCCACGTGCGCGACAGGGCAGTGATGCTGGCACAGCTGCTCACCGACGCCGGTGGGCGCGGTCGAGGCGGACGCGGCGTACCCGTCGCCGGACAGCGCCACGGCCAGGACAGCCGCCCGCTCGCCGGACGGTACGGCTTCGACGACCTCGGCATACCGCTGCTCGAGCTCGGCGACCCGGCTGCGGGCGAACTCCAGGACGGCGGTCTCGCCGAGCGACTCAGACAGGAACCGCAGGGCACCGGCCGCGAGGTCGTCGTAGGCCTGGTGGAACGCGCCGCGCCCGGACTCGGTGAGCGCGAAGAACTTGGCCGGACGGCCGCGGCCCCGGTTGCCGACGCCTCGGATCTCGCGGAGCTCGACGAGCCCTTCCTCCAGCAGCGCGTCCAGGTGACGACGCACGGCGGCGGGAGTGAGGCCCAGCCGGGTGGCTAGGGTGGACGCGGTCGACGGGCCGTTCTCGAGCAGTAGCCGGGCCACGCGGTTGCGCGTACCGCGCTCCGCGAAGAGCTCCGACGAGACCTGCCCTGATTTCACAACACCATTGTTGCGTATATGCCGGGCAGCCACAAACCCGCCCCACACCCGCGCTGGTCGCGGGCTGCTTAGACTCCTGCCCGTGAGCCAGCCCGCGGTCGACGTCCAACGTCTCGTCAAGATCTACGACGGGCGCCGGGTGGTCGACGGTGCGAGCTTCCAGGTGCTCAGCGGCACGGTGACCGCCCTGCTCGGCCCCAACGGGGCGGGCAAGACGACGACCGTCGAGACGTGCGAGGGCTTTCGCCGGCCCGACGACGGCAGCGTCCGCGTGCTCGGCCTGGACCCGATTCGCGACGGCGCAGCGCTGCGGCCGAAGGTCGGCGTCATGCTGCAGGCCGGTGGCCTGTACCCCGGGGCCCGCCCGGCCGAGGTGCTGCGGATGTTCGCCTCCTACGCCGCGCACCCGCTCGACGTCGACGACCTGCTGGAGCAGCTCGGCCTCGCGGACGCCAGCCGCACGATCTGCCGCCGGCTGTCCGGTGGGCAGCGGCAACGGCTGTCCCTGGCGGTCGCGCTGGTGGGCCGGCCCGAGCTCGTGTTCCTCGATGAGCCGACCGCCGGCATGGACCCGCAGGCCCGGCGGGCCACCTGGGAGATCATCCGGTCGCTGCGCGCCAGCGGCGTCACCGTCGTGCTGACGACGCACTACATCGAGGAGGCCGAGCAGCTGGCCGACGCGGTGGTCGTCATCGACGAGGGCAAGGTGGTCGCCGCCGGGACACCGGCCGAGCTGGTGAGTGCGGGCACGGCGGCTGGCTCGCCCAGCCCGGCCGCGACCCTGCGCTTCGGTGCGCCCGCCGCGCTCGACCTGTCCGGGCTGCGGGCCGCTCTCCCAGCTGGCGCCGCAGTTCGCGAGGCCGAACCCGGCCGCTACGTCATCGACGGCGACGTCGGCGGCGACGTGCTCGGCGCGCTCACCACCTGGTGCGCCGCGCGCAGGGCGTGACCCCGCAGGACCTGCGGATCGACCGCCGCTCGCTGGAAGACGCCTTCCTCGAGCTGACCGGCAAGGACCTGCGACCGTGACCGCCGCCCCGACCACTATGTCCTTCAGCCCGGCTTCCGGCGCCGCACCATTGCACCGGATGCTGGGCGCGCAGACCGCCATGGAGCTGCGGTTGCTGCTGCGCAACGGCGAGCAGCTGCTGCTCACCGCGGTCATCCCGACCTTGCTGCTGGTGCTGTTCTCGACGGCCCCGCTGATCGACACCGGAGCCGGGCGCCGGGTCGACTTCCTCACCCCGGGCATCATCGCGCTCGCCGTCATGTCGACCGCGTTCACCAGCCAGGCGATCGCGACCGGCTTCGAGCGCCGCTACGGCGTCCTCAAGCGCCTCGGTGCCACCGCGCTCCCCCGCTGGACCTTGCTGACCGCGAAGACCGCAGCGGTGCTGGCGGTCGAGGTGCTGCAGCTGGCGCTGCTCGCCGTGGTGGCCGCGTTGCTGGGCTGGTCGCCGCACGGCTCGCCGGTTCCTTGCTGGCCTTGGCTGGCGTCGTCCTGCTGGCCACCGCCGCCTTCAGCGGCCTCGCGCTGCTCATGGCCGGCACGCTCGAAGCCGGCGTGACGCTCGCTCTCGCCAACCTGGTGTACGTCGTCCTGCTGGTCACCGGCGGTGTCCTGTTCCCGCTCAGCAAGTTCCCGGCCGGGATGCGGGGAGTGCTGGAGGCTTCTCCGGTGAGCGCGCTGTCGAAGTCGCTGCGCTCCGTGCTCGAACACGGCGGCGGGGTAAGCGGCGGCGACGTGCTCACCCTCGTCATCTGGGCGGCGGCGGCGCTCGACGGCGGCGGCAGTGACGTTCCGGTGGGAGTGATCGCCGTCGTGCTTCCTAGGATGGCCGCGTGAACCTGCTGCATCGCGCCACCCGATCGGTGTGGCAACCGACCGCCGCGACCATGCGACGGTTCGCCCTGTGGAGCGTGGTCGCCAACGTCGGCATCATCGCCTCTGGCGGGGTCGTGCGGCTCACCAAGTCCGGCCTCGGCTGCCCGACCTGGCCGCGCTGCACCGGCGACAGCCTGGTGCCCACCTCGTCGCCCGACCACCCGGCGATCAACACGGCGATCGAGTTCAGCAATCGGCTGGTCACCTTCGTCGTCCTCGCCACCGCGCTCCTCTGCGTGATCGCGGCCTACCGGCTGGCGCCCCGGCGCCGCGACCTGATCCGCCTCGCCTGGGTGCAGCCCATCGGCGTGGTGGCCCAGGCGATCCTCGGTGGTGTCTCGGTGCTGATGAAGCTCACACCGATCACCGTCATGTCGCACCTGCTGCTGTCCATGGCGATCCTGGCGACCTGCGTCGTGTTGCACCACCGGGCCGGCGAGGGCGACGGTCCACCTGAGCCGACGATCGGCCGGGAAGGACAGCTGCTCGGCCGGGCGCTGGTGCCGGTGGTCGCCGCCTTGCTGGTCGCCGGCACCGTCGTCACCGGGACGGGTCCGCACGCCGGGGACCCCAGCTCCCCCCGGTTCGGGTTCAAGATTGCCGACGTCGCCCAGCTGCACGCCGACATCGTCTGGCTGACCGTGGGGCTCACCTTCGCGCTGCTGCTCGTCGTCCGGCTCGGCAAGGGCAGCGAGGACCTGCGCACGCGGGTGCTCCAGCTGTTCATCGTCGAGCTCGCCCAGGGCGTCATCGGCTACGTGCAGTACTTCAGCTCCGACCCGGCGGTGCTGGTCGGCGTGCATGTGCTCGGGTCGGCGCTGGTGTGGGTGGCCACCTGGCGGGTGGTCCTGGCTCTGCGGACTCGAGGAGACGTGGACGTCGCCAGGCCGGCGTTCACCACAGCGTCTGCTCCGGCCAAAGCGTAGCGAGCGATGAATGCGCAGACGGCGATCGTTCGGGACAAGTACGAATCGTGCAAGGCCGCTGGACTGTTGCCGGTAACGGCTGCCGCAGTCGTCGGCACGTGGATTAGCGTGTGGATGACGATCACGGAAGTCACTCTGATGGCTGTGATGTTTGCGTTCTCGGCGCCCCAAGCGGCGATCATCTGGGCGTGTGTGGTGCCCCTAGCCATGGTCGGACTCCCAGCGGGTGTCTTGAACGTGGTTTCCGACATGACACAGCTCGCCCACAGGGCGCGTGGCAAACAGGGCTCTACTGGTGTCTGGTCTCGAGGCGCTCGATTCTGGAAGTTGGTCTTCGCCCTGCTAGCCGGACCGAGTGAGCCCAATCCGCCAGTCGATGATTTGTGATGCACCACTGATCTTGAACGCCGCGCCCTCTAGGCGGATGAGCGCCCTGTGACAACCGCCGCCGCGACAGCGGCCGCAAGCCGGTCCGCGGCACCGTCCACGTACTCCAGGAACAGGCTCGGCTCGGTGAGCTCGGCTTCCATGAGCATCAGTTCTCCGTCGGCGTCTCGGACCATGTCGATCCGCGCGTAGAGGAGGTCATCCCGCTCGGGAGTGGCTGCCAGCACCCGCTCGGCCAACGCCACCTGATCGGCATCCGGTGTCCGGACGTTCGTGTTGTCGAACGCGTGGCCCGCACCGGGCACGAGCATCGGCTGGCGGCGGACGGCGTGGCTCATCTGGCCACCGAGCAGCACGACCGACACCTCCCCCTCCCCCTCGACGGCGCTGACATACGGCTGAACCATCGCGACCCGGCCCGTCTCGACGATGCTCTGGACGTGGGCGGCAGCGACGGCGAACTCCGCGGTCCGCCAGGTGTCGCGAGCGCCGGCGGACACGGCCGGCTTCACCACGACGTCGATCGGGCCGGTGGCGTCAGCCCACGGGAGCGCGGTGAGAACATCCCCCGGATCCACCCACGCGGTCGGCACGATGGGGATGCCGACGGCCTCAAGGTCGCGCAGGTAGGTCTTGACCGTGTTCCGTTCCAGCACCGGCAGCGGGTTGCGCAGCACGGCGACCTTGTCCACCGCGCGCGCCCAGTCGAGGAACTCGCCGTGCCGCGCCACGTAGTCCCACGGCGAGCGGACGAGCACCAGCCGGAAGCCCGCCCAGTCCACCGACGCGTCGTCCCAGCACACGACCTGGCAGGTCAAGCCTTGCCTGCGTAGCGCTTCTACCGCCAACTCCACCTCGGAGTCAGCATCGGCGAGGGCGCCGTCATGGGTCACGTAGGCAACGTCGATCAACGGGACCACCGAGTCACTCGCCTCAGCCGTGCAGGAACGGGTCGATCGCCACCGCAACGAACAGCAGCGCGAGGTAGGAGTTCGACCAGTGGAACAGCCGCATCGGCTTCAGCGCCGACCCCGGTGCGCCCGGCCCGCGACCAGGCGAGCATCCGGTGCGCCTCGACCAGGAAGACCGCGCCGAGCACGCCAGCCGAAGCGGGGTAGAACCAACCGGTGCCGGCCACGGGCCACAGCAGCAGCGACGTGGCCACCATCACCCAGCTGTAGAGCACGATCTGCCGGGCCACGTTCCGCTCGCTGGCCACGACGGGGAGCATCGGAACCTTGGCGGCGGCGTAGTCCTCCTTGAAGCGCATCGCCAGCGCCCAGAAGTGCGGCGGGGTCCAGAAGAACACCACGGCGAACAGCACCACCGGCGCCCAGGACAGGCTGCCGGTGATCGCGGTCCAGCCGATGAGCGCCGGGAAGCAGCCGGCGGCGCCACCCCACACGATGTTCTGCGGCGGTCCGCCGCTTCAGGCCGATCGTGTAGACGAAGACGTAGAACAGGTTGGCGGCCAGCGCGAGGGACGCGGACAGCCAGTTGACGGCCAGGCCCGAGCCACAGGGTGGCGGCCACCCCGAGCAGCACGCCGAAGATCAGTGCCTCGCGCGGGGACACGGTGTGCGGTGGCCAACGGGCGGCGCCTGGTGCGCCGCATGGCCACGTCGATGTCACGGTCGACGTAGCAGTTGAGCGCGTTGGCGCTGCCAGCTGCCAGCGTCCCGCCGACCAGCGTGGCGATCACCGGCCACAGCGGTGGGACACCCCGCTGGGCGAGGAACATCACCGGCACGGTCGTCACCAGCAGCAGCTCGATGATCCGCGGCTTGGTGAGCGCGACGTAGGCCCGCACGACGCCGCCGAACGCCCGGTGAGCCTTCGCGCCGCGGCCGCCTCGAGGGTGTGCGGCCGACCGTGACCGCGGTCATGCGACCCGGCGCCCTGCCGTTGCCGCCGGAGCGGTGTCGGCGGGCGGTCACGGAGATGGTCACGCGGAAACCTCAGATGCATCGGGTGTGCCGGCTGTCCGACTGTATCTCCTGCGGCAGGCGCTCGCCCGTCAGGTAGAGGCGGGCCGGAGTCGGCGCCGGTGAGGGGCGCGCGCACGCGTGGCACGGGTAGGCTCGACTGTGATCGTGGTTCGCTCCTTCTCCGGTGGTCGGCCCGATCTGGAGACCAGCACCCATTTACCGAGAGGACCGCACGACGGTGGCGACCAAGGCGAGCGGCACGATCACCTGGACCGACCTCGACCGGCGCGCCGTCGACGTGGTGCGCGCCCTGGCCATGGACTCGGTCGAGACGAGTCGGCAACGGTCACCCCGGGACGGCCATGAGCCTGGCCCCGGCCGCCTACCTGCTGTTCCAGCGGCACCTGCGGCACGACCCGGCGGACCCCGCCTGGCCGGGCCGGGACCGGTTCGTCCTGTCCTGCGGGCACTCCAGCCTCACCCTCTACATCCAGCTGTACCTGTCCGGCTACGGGCTGACACTGGATGACCTCAAGTCGCTGCGGCAGTGGGGCATCGCTCACCCCCGGCCACCCCGAGCACGGCCACACCGCCGGCGTGGAGACGACCACCGGACCGCTCGGCCAGGGCGTCGCGAACGCGGTCGGCATGGCCATGGCCGCCCGACGCGAGCGCGGCCTGTTCGACCCCGACGCCCCCGACGGCACCAGCGTCTTCGACCACACGATCTGGGTGATCTGCTCCGACGGCGACCTGGAGGAGGGCGTCTCGGCCGAGGCTTCCTCGCTCGCCGGCCACCAGCGCCTCGGCAACCTGGTGATGCTCTACGACGACAACCACATCTCCATCGAAGGCGACACCGACGTGGCCTTCAGCGAGGACGTCCTCGCCCGCTACGCCGCCTACGGCTGGCACGTCCAGCGGGTCAGTGACGTCAACGACGTGGAGGCGCTCCACGAGGCCGTCGTCGCCGCCCAGGCCGAGACCGACCGGCCGTCGATCATCGCGGTGAACTCGATCATCGCCTGGCCGGCGCCGGACGCTCAGAACACCGGCAAGGCGCACGGCTCCGCGCTGGGCGCCGACGAGGTCGCCGCCACCAAGAAGATCATGGGAATGGACCCGAGCGTCTCGTTCGACGTTCCCGACGACGTGTTCGCCCACTCCCGCGAGGTGGTCGACCGTGGTCGCGCCTTGCGCGCCGAATGGGAAGCGCGCTTCACGGCGTGGCGCGCGGAGCAGCCGGCCCGCGCGGCCGAGTGGGACCGGATCGCCGAGCGACGGCTGCCCGACGGGTGGGAGACGGCGCTGCCCGAGTTCCCGGCAGGCAAGGACGTGGCGACCCGCAAGGCCTCCGGCGAGGTGTTGAACGCGCTCGGCCCGGTACTGCCCGAGCTGTGGGGAGGCTCAGCCGACCTGGCTGGCTCCAACAACACCACGATCAAGGGCGAGACGTCCTTCCTTCCGGTGAGCTCCGGGGCCAAGGGCGCGGACCCGTACGGCCGCACACTGCACTTCGGCATCCGCGAGCACGCCATGGGCGCCACCATGAACGGCATCGCACTGCACGGCGGCACCCGCGTGTACGGCGGCACGTTCTTGGTGTTCAGCGACTACATGCGCCCAGCGGTTCGCCTGGCCGCGCTCATGAAGCTGCCCGTCACCTACGTGTGGACGCACGACTCCATCGGTCTCGGCGAGGACGGCCCGACCCACCAGCCGGTCGAGCACCTCGCGGCGCTGCGGGCCATCCCCGGACTGGACGTCGTGCGACCGGCCGACGCGAACGAGACGGCGGTCGCCTGGCGGACGATCCTGCGCGCACACCGACCGGCCGGCCGGGCTGTGCCTGACCCGGCAGAACGTGCCGACGTTCGACCGGACCGTCTTCGCCTCGGCGGAGGGGACCGCGCGCGGCGGCTACGTGCTCGCCGAGGCATCGTCCGGGCTGCCGCAGGTCATCCTCATCGGCACCGGAAGCGAGGTGCAGATCGCCGTCGCCGCCCGCGAGCAGCTGGAGGCCGCGGGCGTGCCCACCCGGGTGGTCTCGATGCCGTGCGTGGAGTGGTTCCGCGCCCAGGACCTCGCCTACCAGCAGACCGTCCTGCCGCCAGAGCGTGCGGGCCCGGGTCTCGGTGGAGGCCGGGGTCGCCCAGAGCTGGCACCAGATCGTCGGCGACGCGGGCGAGTGCGTGAGCCTCGAGCATTTCGGGGCATCCGCCGACTACCAGGTGCTCTTCGAGCAGTTCGGCCTCACCGCAGAACGTGTGGTGGAGGCCGCCCAGGCGAGCCTGACCAGAGCGGGGTCGCTCACACGTCCATGAACTAGCGCCGGCGCCAGGTCACCGGAGCGCAGGAGGAGACCGTTATGACGAAGTCGAACACGGACGCCCTCGAGGCCCTCTCCCAGGCGGGAGTAGCCGTCTGGCTCGACGACATGAGCCGGGCACGCCTGACCACCGGCGAGTTCGCCGAACTGGTGCGCGACTCCCACGTGGTGGGCGTGACGACCAACCCGACGATCTTCCAGAAGGCGATCACCGGCCACGCCGCCGGGTACGACGAGCAGATCACCGACCTGGCCCTGCGCGGCGTCGACGTCGGTGAGGCGCTGCGGGCCATCACCACCTACGACGTGCGCTGGGCCTGCGACGTGCTGCGAGCCACCTACGACGCGACCGACGGCGTCGACGGCCGGGTCTCGATCGAGGTCGACCCGCGCCTGTCCGAGCTGGCGTCACAGACCCGCGCCGAGGCCCGCGCGCTGTGGTGGCTCGTCGACCGGCCCAACCTGTTCATCAAGATCCCGGCCACGCTCGCCAGCCTGCCGGCGATCAGCGACTGCCTCGCCGAGGGCATCAGCGTCAACGTCACGTTGATCTTCTCCCTCGAGCGGTACAAGGCGGTCATGGAGGCGTTCCTGGTCGGCATGGAGCGGGCCCATGCCGCCGGCCGCGACCTGTCGCGCCTGACGTCGGTCGCCTCCTTCTTCGTCTCCCGGGTCGACACCGAGGTCGACGCCCAGCTGGACAAGATCGGCACCCCGGAGGCAGCGGCACTGCGCGGCAGGCGGCGATCGCGAACGCCCGGCTGGCCTACCAGGCCTACGAGGAGGTCTTCGCCACGCCAAGCGCTGGGCGGCGCTCGCTGCCGCCGGCGCACACCCGCAGCGGCCGCTGTGGGCCTCCACCGGCGTCAAGGACCCCGCCTACGACGACACCCGCTACGTGGTGGACCTCGATCGCCCCCGGCATCGTCAACACCATGCCCGAAGCCACTCTGCGACGCGGTCGCCGACCACGGCACCATCACCGCGGACAGCATCCGCCGCATTACGCCCAGGCCCGCACGGTGCTCGACGACCTCGCCGCGATCGGCATCTCCTACGACGGCGGTCGTGGAGACGCTGGAACGCGAAGGCGTGGAGAAGTTCGAGACTTCCTGGACCGAGCTCATCGGCTCCATCGAGGCCGAGCTGGCGGCCAAGCGCACCGAGGCGGCGCCGCAAGCGTCCGGACGATGACGACCGTGGAACCCGCGGCGCAGTCGTCCACCTCCGGGCAGGGGGTGACCGTCGAGGTCCGGGGTGACCTGTTCGTCCGGGCCCAGCGGGCGGCCATCGACTCGGCCCGGGTGTCCGAGGTCCCGCAGCACCTCGTCGCCAAGGACCCAGACCTGTGGGGGCCGCAGGCCGCGCCGGAGGCTGCCGTTCGCCTTGGCTGGCTCGACCTGCCCGCCCAGTCCCGGGAGCTGCTCCCCGAGCTCACCGACCTGTGGGCGACTCTGCAGGCGGAGGGGCTTGATCACATCGTGCTCGCGGGTATGGGCGGCTCGTCGCTCGCGCCGGAGGTGATCGCCCGTACCGGCGGGGTCGAGCTCACCGTGCTGGACACCACCGACGCCGGGCAGATCCGGCGGGCGTTGGCCGACCGGCTGGACCGGACCGTCCTCGTCGTCTCCAGCAAGAGTGGCGGGACGCTGGAGACCGACAGCCAACGGCGAACCTACGAGGCGGCGTTCACCGCCGCGGGCATCGACGCGGCCCAGCGGATCGTGGTGGTGACCGACCCCGGATCGTCGCTGGAGACGATCGCCCGCGACGCGGGCTACCGGGCCATTTTCCTGGCCAACCCCGATGTGGGCGGCCGCTACAGCGCGTTGTCCGCCTTCGGTCTGGTGCCGAGCGCACTGGCCGGCGTCGACGTCAGCCACCTGCTGGACAGCGCTTCCGCCCTGGCCAGCACGCTCGACCTGGTCGAAGGCAACCCCGCACTGGCCCTCGGAGCGGCGCTCGGCGGCGCCGGTGCCGCCGGCGTCGACAAGGTGGTGCTCGCCGACCATGCCTCGGGCATCAAGGGCTTCGGCGACTGGGCAGAGCAGCTCATCGCCGAGTCCACCGGCAAGGACGGCAAGGGGCTGCTGCCCGTCGTCGTCGAAGGCATCGACGCACCCGGGTTCGCCCCGGCCGATGACGTCCACCTCGTCACCCTTGGCGACGACATCACACATGAGGGCACGTCGGTCAGCGGTCCGCTCGGTGCCCAGTTCCTCGCCTGGGAGTACGCGGTCGCCATCGCCGGTCGCGCGCTCGGTATCGACCCGTTCGACCAGCCGAACGTCCAGGAGTCCAAGGACAACACCGCCAAGCTCCTGGAGTCAGCGGGCGACGGCCCGCTGCCCACGGGAGTCCCGGCGCTCGTCGTGGACGGCGTCGAGGTGCTACGCGGACCCCGCAATTCTCGCCGGAGCCAAGACACTGTCCGCGGTGCTCAGCCGCCTCCTCGCCTTGGTGCCGGAACGCGGCTACCTTGCGATCATGGCCTACCTCGACCGGGGCGCCGACTCCTCCGCCGCCGACTTGCGCGCCGCGCTCGCCGCCCGCCTGTCCTCGCCGGTCACCTTCGGCTGGGGTCCACGGTTCTTGCACTCCACCGGGCAGTACCACAAGGGCGGGCCGCAGCACGGCGTGTTCCTCCAGCTCACCGGCGACGTCGTCGACGACCTGGACATTCCCGGTCGTCCGTTCAGCTTCAGCCGGCTGCAGATGGCGCAGGCGCTCGGCGACGTCAGCGCCCTGGCCAGCCGCAGCCGCCCGGTGATCCGCCTGCACCTCACCGATCGCGCCAACGGCCTGCGCGCGCTGCACGCCGCGGTCGCGGGCATCGGGTCGGGCGAGGACTCCACGCCCGTGAGCTACCTCAGCGAACCCGCTGCGGGACCCGCGCGACCTCAGGCTTCCCCGGATCGCCGGCCCCTGCAGTCTGGTCATCTTCGGGGTCACCGGCGACCTCGCCCGCAAGAAGCTCATGCCGGCGATCTACGACCTCGCCAACCGGGGTCTGCTTCCTCCGGGGTTCGCCCTCGTCGGGTTCGCCCGACGCGACTGGGCCGACCAGGACTTCGCCAATGTCGTGCACGACGCGGTCAAGGAGTACGCCCGCACGCCGTTCCGCGAAGAGGTGTGGACGCAGCTCGCCGAGGGCTTCCGGTTCGTGCCCGGCGAGTTCGGCGACGCCGCCGCGTTCGACACCCTCGCTCGGACGGTCGCGGACCTCGACCGCGTGCGCGGCACCGGAGGCAACCACGCCTTCTACCTGTCCATCCCGCCGAAGCTCTTCCCTGTCGTCATCGGCCAGCTCAAGCGGTCCGGCCTGTCCGCCGCCAACGGCGACGAGTGGCGGCGCGTGGTCGTCGAGAAGCCGTTCGGCCACGACCTGGCAAGTGCCCGCGAGCTCAACCGGACCATCGGCGAGGTCTTCCCGTCAGGGTCGGTGTTCCGCATCGACCACTACCTGGGCAAGGAGACCGTCCAGAACATCCTCGCCCTGCGGTTCGCGAACAGCCATGTTCGAGCCGATCTGGAACCGCCGGTACGTCGACCACGTGCAGATCACCATGGCCGAAGACATCGGGATCGGCGGGCGGGCCGGCTACTACGACGGCATCGGGGCGGCCCGCGATGTGATCCAGAACCACCTGCTCCAGCTGCTGGCGTTGACCGCGATGGAGGAGCCGGTCTCCTTCGACGCGAATGCGCTGCGTCATGGAGAAGGAGAAGGTCCTGTCAGCGGTCACGCTGCCGAAGGACCTCGGCCTGCACACCGCACGCGGCCAGTACGCCGAGGGTTGGCAGGGCGGTGAGCAGGTCGGCGGGTACCTGCATGAGGACGGCATCCCGGCCGACTCGTGCACCGAGACGTATGCCGCTATCCGGCTCGAGGTCGCCACCCGGCGCTGGGCAGGCGTGCCGTTCTACCTGCGCACCGGCAAGCGCCTGGCCCGGCGGGTGACCGAGGTGGCGGTGGTCTTCCAACGCGCACCGCACCTGCCGTTCACCGAGACCGCCACCGAGGAGCTCGGCCAGAACGCGCTCGTCATCCGGATCCAGCCGGACGAGGGGATCACCGTCCGCTTCGGCTCGAAGGTGCCCGGCGCCGCGATGGAGGTCCGCGACGTCAACATGGACTTCGCGTACGGCGAGTCCTTCACCGAGTCCAGCCCCGAGGCCTACGAACGGTTGCTGCTCGACGTTCTGCTCGGCGACCCGCCGCTGTTCCCCCGGCACGAAGAGGTCGAGCTGTCCTGGGAGATCCTCGATCCGATCGAGGAGTACTGGGCCAAGCACGGGCAACCCGAGCCGTACCCGGCCGGTACCTGGGGTCCCGCCAGCGCCGACGACATGATCGCGCGCGACGGCCGCACCTGGAGGCGGGCGTGATCCGCAACCTGACCGGCACCAACGCCTCCTCGATCAGCGCCGCGCTCACTGCCTCGCGGCACCTGTCGGGATCGGCGGCGCTCGGCATGGTGCTGACGCTGGTGGTGGTCGCCGACGAGGCCGACCACTACGACGCCCTGCACGCGGCCAGCGAGGCCGCCCACGAGCACCCGTGCCGCATCCTTGTCCTCATCCGGCGCGGTTCGCGCTCCGAGGCGCGCCTGGACGCCGAGATCCGGGTGGGCGGCGACGCGGGGCTGGGCGAGACGATCCTGCTGCGGGTGTACGGCCCGCTGGTGCAGCACGCCGCCTCGGTCGTGCTGCCGCTGCTGCTTCCGGACGCGCCAGTTCTCACCTGGTGGCCTGGGCACGCTCCACCCGTCCCAGGCGAGGACTCCATCGGTCGGCTCTCCCACCGCCGAGTCACCGACGCCGCGGCCGCACCCAAGCCGTTGGTCGCCCTGGTTGCCCGGCGCGACCACCACACCGCCGGTGACACCGACCTGACCTGGACCAGGACCACCCCGTGGCGGGCGCTGCTGGCTGCCGCGCTGGACCGGCCCAGCGACGAGGTCACCGGGGGCATGGTGGCGGCCTCGCGGGCGAACCCGGCGGCCGAGCTGCTCGCCACCTGGCTATCCGATGGCCTCGGTGTCCCGTTCGAACGGATGACCAGTCGCGGCCCCGGCATCACCGGGGTCCACCTGCACACCGCGAACGGGGAGATCTCGATCACCCGACCTGACGGCCGGCTCGCGACGCTCAGGCGTCCGGGCCAGCCGGACCGCAAGGTCGCGCTCGCCGCGACGCACCACCACGGAGCTGCTGGCCGAGGAGATGCGACGGCTGGACCCCGATGGTGTCTACGCCGACACCTCGCCAACGGTCTTCGACGGCGGCGAACCGCCTGCCGCACCACGCTCGGACCACCCTCCCGCTGACGGGAGCACCTCATGACGACGCCAACGGTGCTCGTCCATCGGGACGCCCAGCTGCTCGCCCGTGCGGTCGCCGCCCGACTCGTCACCCGCCTCGTGGATGTCCAGTCCGCCCGAGAGGGTGCCTCCCTCGTCCTCACCGGCGGCGGGATCGGCATCTTGGTGCTCTCCAAGCTGCACGACTGCGCCCGCTCGCGATGCGATCGACTGGCGACGCCTGGACGTGTGGTGGGGTGATGAGCGGTTCTTGCCCGCCGGCGACCCCGAGCGCAACGAGACCCCAGCCCGCGAGGCCCTGCTCGACGCGGTTCCCCTCGTACCTGAGCGTGTCCACCCGATGCCGGCTTCGGACGGACCGGACGGTGATGACCCGGAGGCCGCGGCCGCGCGCTACGCCGCCGAGCTGGCCGCCGCGACGCGTCCGGAAGACCACGGGCTGGTCCCGTCGTTCGACATCGTGCTGCTCGGGATCGGCGAGGACGGCCACGTGGCATCGCTGTTCCCCGGCATGCCAGCCATCTACGACCCGCGCCCAGTGATCGCCGTACGCGGTGCCCCGAAGCCACCGCCGGTGCGCATCACGCTCGGCCTGTCCGCGTTGCGGAACGCCCACGAGGTCTGGGTAGTCGCGCGGGCGCGGCAAAGGCCACGGCCGCTGCGCTCGCACTGTCGGGGCTGGCGAAGTGCAGGTTCCGGCGGCCGGTGCCCGCGGTCGGCAACGCACCCTGTGGCTGCTGGACCACGACGCGGCGTCGGCCCTTCCGCCGCAGCTGGCGCGGATCGCCTCGCCGTAGCCCGCGCCACCGGAATCCCCTTTCTTGACACGTTCAAGATTGCGGCGTTGGCTGGATTTCGACGGCCGACCAGCCCAAGGAGCGCATCACATGAGTGAGAACCGCCCTCCCGTCACCACCACCGATGCCGGCATCCCGGCCGCCAGCGACGAGCATTCGCTCACCGCCGGTCCGGACGGCCCGATCCTCCTGCAGGACCACTACGTCATCCAGAAGATGGCGCAGTTCAACCGCGAGCGCGTGCCGGAACGGGTCGTCCACGCCAAGGGTGGGGGCGCGCACGGCTTCTTCGAGGTCACCGAGGACGTGTCGGCCTACTGCAAGGCGGACTTCCTCCAGAAGGGAAAGCGCACGGAGATGTTCGCGCGCTTCTCGACGGTCGCCGGCGAGCTCGGCTCTGCGGACACTGTCCGCGACCCGCGCGGTTTCGCGCTGAAGTTCTACACCGACGACGGCAACTACGACATGGTCGGCAACAACACGCCGGTCTTCTTCATCCGCGACCCGCAGAAGTTCTCCGACTTCATCCACTCCCAGAAGCGCCGGGCCGACACCCACACGCGCGACAACGACATGCAGTGGGACTTCTGGACCCTGTCCCCGGAGTCCGCGCACATGGTGACCTGGCTGATGGGCGACCGCGGGATCCCCAAGACCTGGCGCAACATGAACGGCTACTCCAGCCACACCTACATGTGGGTGAACGCCGGCGGCGAGCGGTTCTGGGTGAAGTACCACTTCAAGACCGACCAGGGCATCGACTTCTGGCCGGACGCCGACGCCAAGGTGATGGCCGGCCAGGACCCGGACTACCACCTGCGTGACCTCTACCAGGCCATCAAGCGCGGCGAGCACCCGTCGTGGACGCTGAACATGCAGATCATGCCGTTCGCCGACGCCGCGGACTACCGGTTCAACCCGTTCGACCTCACCAAGGTCTGGCCGCACGCGCGACTACCCGCTGATCACGGTCGGCCGCATGGTGCTCGACCGCAACCCCGACGACTACTTCGCCGAGGTCGAGCAGGGCGCCTTCGAGCCGGCGAACCTGGTGCCTGGGATCGGCCCGAGCCCGGACAAGATGCTGCTCGGACGGCTGTTCAGCTACCCCGACACGCACCGCCACCGCATCGGCACCAACTACCTGCAGCTGCCGATCAACCAGCCGAAGGTCGACGTGCACAGCTACAACAAGGACGGCGCGATGCGCTACCGCAACTACGGCGACCCGGTGTACGCACCGAACTCCTACGGCGGCCCGGTCGGCGGACGCCGAGTTCACCGAGCCAGGCTGGACGGTGAGCGGCGAGATGGTGCGGGCCGCGTACACGCTTCGCAGCGAGGACGACGACTTCGGCCAGCCAGGGACGATGTACCGCTCGGTGCTCGACGATGCGGCCAGGGAGCGGCTGGTGTCGAACATCGCCGGCCACCTGAGCCAGGGCGTCACTGCGGAGGTACTCGCGCGGGCGATCGACTACTGGCGCAAGGTGGACAGCGACCTGGGAGCACGCGTCGCCAAGGCGGTGGGCAACGGGCTGTAGGTGACCGGGCCCGGTCGCCTACAGGTCAGGGACGCCGGTGCTGCGGGTGAGACGAGCTCCGCAGCTTCTCCAGCGCCTCGGCGAGGATCGCGTCGCCGTCGATGTCGTTGCGACGCTCGCGGACGTAGGCGAGGTGGGTCTTGTACGGCTCGGTCCGCGGCGCGGCGGGTGCGTGCTCGCGGTCAGTGCCGGCGGGCAGCCCACAGCGGGGGCAGTCCCAGCTCTCGGGTACGACGGCCTCCACCGCGAACGAGGGCCGCGTCTCGTGCCCGTTCACGCACCAGAAGGAGATCCTGCGGCGGGGGGCGGTCTCGCCGCGCTCCGCCTCGCCCATGGGGCCTGCGCCGACTCGGCTGCCACGAATGGCACTGCCACCAGCCACAGAGGGCCTCCTTCATTGCGTGACGCGCGGGGATGCGCGGCTCTTGCGATTCTACGGGGTGGGGGAAGTCCTACTTGAGCAGAAGACCGAGCCCGATGATCGAGGCACCCCAGATGATGCCAGTGGCGACGGTGATGCGGTCGAGGTTCTTCTCGACGACCGAGGATCCGGACAGCGACGAGGTGACGCCGCCACCGAACATGTCGGACAGACCGCCACCCTTGCCGCGGTGAAGCAAGACGAGCACCACCATGAGCACGCTGGTGAGCGCGAGAATTAACGGACAGTGCGATGATCACAGTTGGCTCCACGAGGGCGCGGTGATGACCCGCGACAGCGGCTCAGTAGGTGTTGGCGGCCATAGCCTAACGGTTAGGTGGCCGGTTGCACCTGTTGCGGGTATCGAACGATGCGCACGAAGTCGTCCACGTCCAGGCTAGCGCCACCGACCAGCGCACCGTCGATGTCTGCCATGGCCATGATGCCGGCCGCGTTGGAGCCCTTGACGGAGCCCCCGTACAGGATGCGGACGCCGTCCGCGACCGGACCCGAGTACAGCTCGGCGAGCCGGTTGCGTAGCGCGGCGCAGACCTCCTGGGCGTCCTCGGGTGAGGCCACCAGCCCGGTGCCGATCGCCCACACCGGCTCGTAGGCGACGACGATCTCGCGCGCCTTGTCGGTGGGCACCCCGTCGAGCGCGGCGGTCAGCTGGGCCAGCACGTGCTCGAGCTGACCGCCGGCCTCACGCACCTCGAGCGGCTCCCCCACGCACAGGATCGGCGTCACGCCGACCGCGTGGGCGGCCCGCACCTTGGCGGCCACCACCGCGTCGCCCTCGGCGTGGTGCTCACGGCGCTCGGAGTGCCCGACGACGACGTAGGTGCAGCCGAGCTTGGCGAGCATCGCGCCGCTGACGTCACCGGTGTAGGCGCCGCTCGGCGTGCGGGGACAGGTCCTGCGCCCCGTAACCGATCTTCAGCCGGTCGCCGGCGACCAGCGTCTGGACGCTGCGCAGGTCGGTGAACGGCGGCAGGACGACGACCTCGACCGCGTCGTAGTCCTTGTCGGTGAACGTGAAGGACAGCTTCTGGACGTGGGCGATGGCCTCGAGGTGGTTGAGGTTCATCTTCCAGTTGCCGGCCATCAGCGACCTGGCGTCCCGCCTTGCTCGATGTCGCCACCGGTCAGTCCTCCAACGCACTCAGGCCGGGCAGGGTCTTGCCTTCCAGGTACTCCAGCTGAGCGCCGCCGCCGGTCGAGATGTGGCCGAAGTCGTCGTCGGCGAAGCCCAAGCGTGCGCACCGCCGCCGCCGAGTCGCCGCCGCCGACCACGGTGAGGCCGTCCACGGCGGTCAGCGCGTGGGCGACCGCCTTCGTGCCCGCCGCGAACGGCGCCATCTCGAAGACGCCCATCGGACCGTTCCAGAAGACGGTGCGTGCGTCGGCGAGCTTGCTGGCGAAGAGCTCCGCGGTGCGCGGACCGATGTCCAGGCCCATCCGATCGGCCGGGATCGCCTCCGCCGCCACGACCGTGGCGTCGGCATCGGCCGCGAAGCGGGTAGCGGCCACGACATCGACCGGCAGCACCAGCTCGACACCCCGCTCGCGCAGCCGTGCTGATCAGCTCGCGCACCGTGTCCAGCTGGTCGGCCTCCAGCAGCGACGACCCCACCCCGTGCCCTTGGGCCGCCAGGAAGGTGTACGCCATGCCGCCGCCGATCAGGAGCCGGTCGACCTTGGTGAGCAGGTTGGCGATGACGGCGAGCTTGTCGGAGACCTTCGCCCCGCCGAGCACCACGACGTAGGGCCGGCCGGGTCCTGCGGTGAGCCGCCGCAGCACGTCGACCTCGGCCAGCACCAGACCGCCGGCGGCGTGCGGCAGGCGCATCGGCACGTCGTAGACGCTGGCGTGCTTGCGGTGCACCGCGCCGAACCCGTCCCCGACGTACAGCTCGGCCAAGCGAGCGAGGGCGTCGGCGAAGGCGCCACGTTCGGCGTCGTCCTTGCTGGTCTCCCCCGCCTCGAAGCGGAGGTTCTCCAGCAGCGCGACCTGCCCGTCCGCGAGAGCGCCCACCACCGCTGCGCCGACGTCGCCGACCACGTCGGTGGCGAACGCCACCGGCGCGCCGAGCAGCTCGCTCAGCCGGTCGGCGACCGGCCGCAGCGACAGCTCCGGCCGCACCTCGCCCTTCGGCCGGCCGAGGTGCGCGCACACGACGACCCGCGCGCCCCGGGCGGCCAGCGCGCTGGATCGTCGGCAGGCTCGCCCGGATCCGGCCGTCGTCGGTGATGACGCCGTCGGCGAGCGGGACGTTCAGGTCGGCGCGGACCAGCACGGTCCGGCCGGCGACCTCTAGGTCGTCGACGGTCTTCACGAGGCTCTAGCCCTGGGTCAGGTGCGAGCCGACCAGGCCGACCAGGTCGACGAGCCGGTTCGAGTAGCCCCACTCGTTGTCGTACCAGCCGACGACCTTCACCTGGTCGCCCTGCGCCATGGTGAGCAGCGAGTCGAACGTGCACGACGACGGGTCGCTGACGATGTCGGAGGAGACGATCGGGTCCTCGGTGTAGGTGAGGTAGCCCTTGAGCGGGCCCTCGGCGGCCGCCTTGAACGCCGCGTTGATCTCGTCCCGGGTCACCTCGCGCTCGAGGGTGACCACCAGGTCGGTCACCGAACCGGTGGGCACCGGCACCCGCATGGCGATGCCGTCGAGCTTGCCCTTCAGCTCCGGGATGACCAGGCTCGTCGCCTTCGCAGCACCCGTCGTGGTCGGGATGATGTTGGTCGCCGCCGCCCGCGCCCGACGCAGGTCCGAGTGCGGGAAGTCCAGGATCACCTGGTCGTTGGTGTACGCGTGGATCGTCGTCATGAGGCCCTTGACGATGCCGAAGTTGTCCAGCAGCACCTTCGCCATCGGCGCGACGCAGTTCGTCGTGCACGAGGCGTTGGAGATGATGTGGTGCGTCGCCGGGTCGTAGTCGTCGTCGTTGACGCCGAGCACGACCGTGAGGTCCTCACCCTTGGCGGGCGCGGAGATGATGACCTTCTTGGCACCGGCGTCCAGGTGCTTGCGCGCCGCGTCGGCGTTGGTGAAGTAGCCGGTCGACTCGATGACGATGTCGACGCCGAGGTCGCCCCACGGCAGCGCGGCCGGGTCGCGCTCGGCGAACGTCTTGATCACGTGACCGTCGACCGTGATCGAGTCGTCGGACGTGGTAACCGTCTTGCCGAGGCGCCCGAGGATGCTGTCGTACTTCAGCAGGTGCGCGAGCGTCGCGTTGTCGGTGAGGTCGTTGACCGCGACGATCTCGATGTCCGCGCCCTGCGCGAGGGCCGCGCGGAAGAAGTTGCGACCGATGCGGCCGAAGCCGTTGACGCCTACCCGAATTGTCACGATCGCTCTCCTCGATGAATACGGATCCGACTGCCCCTCGACCCTATCGGATCGGATCACCTGATCGGCCGGCCTCAGCGGGCGGCGCCAGGGGTCTTATGGCATCAGCATGTCAGCGGTGAGACTCGCCTCGGTACCCGGGATCTGCAGGTCGGCCGCACGCTTGTCCGCCATGGCCAGCAGGCGGCGCATCCGCCCGGCGACCGCGTCCTTGGTCATCGGTGGATCGGCCAGCGCACCCAGCTCCTCCAGGCTCGCCTGGGCGTGCTCGAGCCGGAGCCGCCCTGCCGACAGCAGGTGCTCCGGGGCGTCGTCGCCGAGGATCTCCAGGGCCCGCTGCACCCGCGCGCCGGCGGCGACGGCGGCGCGGGCCGAGCGTCGCAGGTTGGCGTCGTCGAAGTTGGCCAGCCGGTTGGCGGTCGCCCGGACCTCGCGGCGCACCCGGCGCTCCTCCCAGGCCAGCACGCTGTCGTGCGCACCCAGCCGGGTGAGCAGCGCACCGATCGCGTCGCCGTCGCGGATCACCACGCGGTCGACTCCGCGGACCTCCCGAGCCTTGGCGGTGATGCCGAGCCGGCGGGCTGCGCCCACCAGGGCCAGCGCCGCCTCCGGTCCGGGGCAGGTGATCTCCAGCGCCGACGAGCGACCCGGCTCGGTCAGCGAGCCGTGGGCCAGGAAGGCGCCGCGCCAGGCGGCCTCGGCGTCGCAGATCCCGCCGGAGACCACCTGCGGGGCGAGCCCCCGGACCGGTCGACCGCTCGCGTCGAGCAGCCCGGTCTGTCTGGCGAGCAGCTCACCGTCCTTGACCACCCGGACCAGATACCGGCTGCCCTTGCGCAGCCCGCCGGCCGCCACCACCGCGATGTCGCAGCTGTGCCCGTAGATCTCGGCGATGTCCTTGCGCAGCCGGCGTGCGGTGGCGCCCGCGTCGAGCTCGGCCTCGACCACGACCCGGCCCGCCACGATGTGCAGGCCGCCGGCGAACCGCAGCAGCGCCGACATCTCGGCCTTGCGACAGCACGGCTTGGTGACCACGAGGCGAGCGAGCTCGTCCTTCACCGCTGCCGTCATCGCCATGTCTTCTCCTCCACGCCCTGAGCAAAGATCCCCGCGTACGCCGCCGCCAGTGCCACCGGGTCGTGCCGCGCCGAATCGTCGGCCGCAGCGACCGGTGCCAGCACCAACGAAGCGCCCAGCTCGCGGGCCGCCTCCCGCAAGGTACCGGTGTCGCGCACCGCATGGGTATCCGCCAGTACGACGTCGACCCGGAAGTCGGGCGCGTGCGCGGCCAGCACGTCGAGATGTGCCTCCGGCGAGAACCCGTCCGTCTCCCCGACCTGAGGCGTCAGGTTGAGCGCCAGAACCTTTCGCGCCTTGGTGACGCGCAACGCGTTCTCCAGGTCGGGCACCAGCAGGTGCGGCAGCACGCTGGTGAACCACGAGCCCGGACCGAGCACCACCAAGTCGGCCTCGCCGATCGCCGCCACCGCCTCGTCGCAGGCCGGCGGGTCTTCGGGGTCGAGTCGCACCCCGGCGACCCTGCCCGGCGTGATCGCGACCTCGCCCTGCCCGCGAACTGTGCTGACGGCGCCCGGGTCGCGCGGGTCCAGCCCGACGACCTGCGCGACGATGTCGAGCGGCACCACGGACATCGGCAGCACCCGTCCGCGCGCACCCAGCAGCGCGCCGAGCACGTCGAGCGCCGCGACGGGATCGCCGAGCAGCTGTGTCATCGCGATGATCAGCAGGTTGCCCACCGCGTGGCCGTGCAGGTCGCCGTCGCTGGCGAAGCGGTGCTGCACGACCTCGGCCCAGGCTCGGCCGCTGGCATCGTCGCCGCACAGGGCAGCGAGCGCCATCCGCAGGTCACCGGGCGGCAGGGTTCCGAACTCTTTGCGCAGCCGACCGCTCGAGCCGCCGTCGTCGGCGACCGTGACCACTGCGGTCAGCCGCTCGGTGAGCCCGCGCAGGGCGGACAGGGACGCGGCCAGCCCGTGACCGCCGCCGAGGGCGACCACGCGGGGACCCGAAAGCTCACCAGCCATCGACGTCATTCCCGGCCCAGGTCGCGGTGCACGACCTGCACGTCGATGGACTCCTCGACGGCGGTCGAGGTGTCGGTGGTCCCGGGGCGATCGGCGGATCGGTCCACAGCCACGCCAAGTTCACGCAGCCGGCGAGCCAGCTCGTCGGCCATCGCCACGCTGCGGTGCTTGCCGCCGGTGCAGCCGACCGCCACGGTCACGTAGCGCTTGCCCTCGCGGCGGTAGCCGTCGGTGACGATCCGGAGCAGCTCGAGGTAGCCGTCGAGGAACTCCACCGCTCCAGGTTGACCGAACACGTAGTCGCGGACCTCCTCGTCGCGGCCGGTCTGGCCGCGCAGCTCGGGGATCCAGTGCGGGTTCGGCAGGAACCGGCAGTCGACCACCAGGTCGGCGTCGACCGGCAGGCCGTACTTGTAGCCGAAGGAGACCACGGTGGCCCGCAACGTCGGATCACCCGTGCTGCCGAACGCGGCGACGATCTTGGCGCGGAGCTCGTGGACGTTGAGGTCGGACGTGTCGACCACCAGGTCGGCCTCGCCGCGCAGGTCGAACAGCAGCTCCCGCTCGCGCGCGATGCCGTCGACCAGGCGGCCGTCTCCCTGCAGCGGGTGCGGCCGCCGGACGTTCTCGAACCGGCGGACCAGCTCTTCGTCGGACGCCTCGAGGAACACCACCTGTGCCGGCGTTCCCTTGCCCGCGAGCGTGTCGAGCGCGGCCCGCAGGTCCAGAGGTGAAGCCGATGCTCCGCACGTCGACCACCGCAGCGATCTTCGTCACCGCGCCGCCGGTCCGGCTGCCGAGGTCGACCATCGTCGCCAGCAGCCCGGGCGGCAGGTTGTCGACGACGAACCAGCCCAGGTCCTCCAGGCACTTGGCGGCGGTGCTGCGACCGGCGCCGGACATCCCGGTGATGACCACCAGGGACAGCCGGCGCTGCTCGTCGGGGATCCCGCGGTGGTTGCGCCTCATCAGGCTCTCTCCTGCTCGTCGGATCGTTCCTCATCTGGCGGCCGTTGCTCGTCTGGTGTGGCGTGCAGGGCCGCCGCGACAGCCTCGGCCGTGCGGCGTCCGACGCCCGGCACGTCTGCGAGCTCGTCGACGGTCGCCGCCCGCAGCCGCTTCAGCGAGCCGAAGTGGCGCAGCAGCGCCTTGCGCCGCGTGGCGCCCAGCCCGCGGACGCCGTCGAGCTCGCTGGCGGTCATGCTGCGCGACCGCTTCTGCCGGTGGTAGGTGATGGCGAAGCGGTGCGCCTCGTCGCGGACCCGCTGGAGCAGGTAGAGGCCCTCGCTCGTCCGCGGCAGGATCACCGGGTCGGGGTCACCGGGTAGCCACACCTCCTCGAGCCGCTTGGCCAGCCCGACGAGCGCGACGTCGTCGATGCCGAGCTCGTCGAGCGCACGCTGGGCGGCGGCCACCTGGGGCGGCCCGCCGTCGACGACGACGAGGTTGGGCGGGTAGGCGAACCGGCGGGGCCGGCCGGTGTCCGGGTCGAGCGGACCGCTCGGCTCGACGTCCTCGCTCGCCAGCCGGTCGTCGAGGTAGCGCCGGAACCGGCGGCTGATCACCTCGTGGATCGCGGCGACGTCGTCCGCATTGCCGTCCTGGCCTACGGTGCGCATCGCGAACCGGCGGTACTCGGACTTGCGGGCCAGGCCGTCCTCGAACACCACCATCGACGCGACGACCTCGGTGCCCTGCAGGTTGGAGATGTCGAAGCACTCGATCCGCAGCGGTGCCTGGTCCAGCCCGAGCGCGTCCTGGATCTCCTGCAGCGCGACGCTGCGCGCGGTGAGGTCGCTGGCTCGCCGCGTCTTGTGCAGCGCCAGCGACTGCGCCGCGTTGCGCCCGACCGTCTCCATCAGGTCCCTCTTGTCGCCGCGCTGCGGCACCCGCAGGTCCACGCCCGCGCCGCGACGAAGCCGCAGCCATTCGGTGACGGCCTCGGCATCGGCCGGCAGCACCGGCACGAGCACCTCGCGCGGCACCTCGTCGCCGGCACTCCTCGCCGTACAGCTGCAGCAGGAGGTGCTCGACGAGCTCGGCCGTGGTGACGTCCTCGACCTTGTCGACGACCCAGCCGCGCTGGCCGCGGACCCGGCCGCCGCGCACGTGGAACACCTGGACGGCGGCCTCGAGCTGGTCCTCGGCGAACGCGACGACGTCGGCGTCGGTGCCGTCGCCGAGCACGACGGCCTGCTTCTCCATCGCGCGCTCGCAGCGCCCCGATGTCGTCGCGCAGCCGGGCCGCGCGTTCGTAGTCCTGCCGCGCGGCGGCGGCGCGCATCTGCGCTCGAGCCGCCGCACGTAGGTCGTGGTCTGGCCGGCCATGAAGTCGCAGAAGTCGTCGACGATCCGCCGGTGCTCCTCGGCGTCGACCCGGCCGACGCACGGCGCCGAGCACTTGCCGATGTAGCCGAGCAGGCACGGCCGGCCGGTCTGGCGGGCCCGCGTGAAGACGCCCGTGCGAGCAGGTGCGGGCCGGGAAGACCCGCAGCAGCAGGTCGAGGGTCTCGCGGATCGCCCAGGCGTGCGAGTACGGACCGAAGTAGCGGACGCCCTTGCGCTTCGCGCCGCGCATGACCTGCAGGCGCGGGAACTCCTCGTCCAGCGTCACCGCGAGGCTACGGGTAGCTCTTGTCGTCGCGGTACTTGACGTTGAACCGCGGGTCGAACTCCTTGATCCAGGTGTACTCGAGCTGCAGCGCCTCGACCTCGGTTCGCGACGACGGTCCAGTCGACCGACGCCGCGGTCGTCACCATCGTCTGGGTGCGCGGGTGCAGCTGGTCGATGTCCTGGAAGTACGACGACAGCCGGGACCGCAGGCTCTTCGCCTTGCCGACGTAGATGACCCGGCCGTGGACGTCACGGAACCGGTAGACACCCGGCGCGTCCGGGATCGACCCAGGGGCGGGGCGGTAGGTCGCCGGATCGGCCACGGGCTCAGCGTAGTGCGGCGGATCAGCATGCGGTGCGTGGTGGACGGCACCTGTCAGGCCAAGCTGATCTCGCCGTTCGTCACCGACACGGCGACTGACTTCAGCGGCTTGGTGGCCGGGCCGTGCAGCACGTTGCCGGTGGTGACGTCGAACCTGCTGCCGTGGCACGGGCAGTTGATCACCCCGGCGATGCTCATGGCCACCGGGCAGCCCTGGTGGGTGCAGGCCGCATCGAAGGCGGTCACCGAGTCAGTCGCGGTCCGCACCAGCACGTAGCGCTTGCCGCCCGAGCCCTTGACCACCTCACCGCTGCCGACCGGGATGTCGTCCAGCTGTGCGAGCACGCCCTTGGAACCAGTCCCGGTCGTCCCAGTGGTCCCGCTCTCTGGACCGCCGCCACAAGCAGCGAGCGCAGCCCCACCGGCGACCGCCAGCGCGCCCACGCAGGCACCCTTCAGAACCGCACGGCGCGGCGTGTTGCCGCCGCCGTCGATGGGCTGCCCAGCCAAGCCTGGGGTTGGGACGTCAGCGTGCGTCATCAAAACTCTTCCTCGTCAAGTGCCGCTGCGCGGGCAGTTCGGGTACGGCCGGCAGGTGGGCCGCTGGTGCCTTCTCAACTGTCGACTCTGCCGCCTACGCTTGTCACTTTCGTCGCAGGCGACTTCTTCGGCATCGCAGGCTTCTTCGCGGTCGCAGGCTTCTTGTCGGCCGTCGTCGACTTCTTCATTGGGCCGCCAGCGGCACCGTTGCCGCCGCCCGATGCCGAAACCGATTCCGTGGGCACGCCGTCGCCATCCAGCACCGACTCGAGGAACCGACCGGTGTGGCTCTCCCCCACGCCAGCGATGTGCTCGGGCGTGCCCTCGGCGACGACGAGACCGCCGCCGGTGCCGCCCTCCGGGCCCATGTCGACGACCCAGTCGGCGGTCTTGATGACGTCGAGGTTGTGCTCGATGACGATGACCGTGTTGCCCTTGTCGACCAGGCGGCCCAGCACGCCGAGCAGCTTGCGGATGTCCTCGAAGTGCAGGCCGGTGGTCGGCTCGTCGAGCACGTAGACCGTGCGGCCGGTCGAGCGCTTCTGCAGCTCGGACGCGAGCTTGACCCGCTGCGCCTCGCCGCCGGACAGGGTCGGCGCCGGCTGGCCGAGCCGGACGTAGCCGAGCCCGACGTCGATGAGCGTGCGCAGGTGCCGGGCGATCGCCGGCACCGCCTCGAAGAACTCGCAGGCCTCCTCGATCGGCATGTCGAGCACCTCGGCGATGGTCTTGCCCTTGAAGTGCACCTCGAGCGTCTCGCGGTTGTAGCGCGCGCCGTGGCAGACCTCGCACGGCACGTAGACGTCCGGCAGGAAGTTCATCTCGATCTTGATCGTGCCGTCGCCGGAGCAGGTCTCGCAGCGGCCGCCCTTGACGTTGAAGGAGAACCGGCCCGGCAGGTAGCCGCGCACCTTCGCCTCGGTGGTCTCGGCGAACAGCTTGCGGACGTGGTCGAAGACGCCGGTGTAGGTCGCCGGGTTGCGAGCGCGGGGTGCGGCCGATCGGCGACTGGTCGACGTGCACGACCTTGTCGAGGTGCTCGAGGCCGGTGACCCGGGTGTGGCGGCCCGGCGACCGTCCGCGCGCCGTTGAGCTCGCGGGCGAGCACGCTGTAGAGGATGTCGTTGACCAGCGTCGACTTGCCCGAGCCGGAGACGCCGGTGACCGCGACGAAGCAGCCGAGCGGGAAGTCGACGCTCGACGTCCCGCAGGTTGTGCTCGCGCGCGCCCTGCACGACCCGAGCTGCCGGCCAGGCGTCGGCGGCCGCCGCGTCGTCGGGCACCGCGATCGTGCGCCGGCCGCGACAGGTAGGCGCCGGTGAGCGAGTCCTCGCTCGGCGAGCAGGTCCTCGACGGTGCCGGAGACGACGACCTGGCCGCCGTGCTCGCCGGCGCCCGGGCCGATGTCGACGACCCAGTCGGCGATCCGGATGGTGTCCTCGTCGTGCTCGACGACGATGAGCGTGTTGCCGAGGTCGCGCAGCCGGACCAGCGTCTCGATCAGCCGGTGGTTGTCGCGCTGGTGCAGGCCGATCGACGGCTCGTCGAGCACGTAGAGCACGCCGACCAGGCCGGAGCCGATCTGGGTGGCGAGCCGGATGCGCTGCGCCTCGCCGCCGGCGAGCGTGCCGGCCGCCCGGTCCAGGGAGAGGTAGTCGAGGCCGACGTCGAGCAGGAACCGCAGCCGCTCGTTGACCTCCTTGAGCACCCGCTCGGCGATCTGCCGTTCTCGCGCGGCGCCAGCTCGAGGTCGCGCAGGAACTCCGCGCACTCGCCGATCGGCATCGCCGCGACCTCGGCGATCGACTTGCCGCCGACGGTGACGGCGAGCGACGACCGGCTTGAGCCGCGCGCCGTGGCAGGCCGGGCACGGCACCTCGCGCATGTAGCCCTCGAACCGCTCGCGGCTGGTGTCGGTCTCGGCCTCGCCGTGCCGGCGCTCGACGAACGGGATGCACGCCCTCGAACGTCGGTGTAGTACGAGCGCTCGCGGCCGTAGCGGTTCTTGTAGCGGACGTGCACCTGGTCGTCGTGGCCGTGCAGCAGCGCCTTGCGCACCTTGGCCGGCAGCCGTTCCCACGGCGTGTCCATCCGGAAGCCCGATGGCGTCGGCGAGCGCCTCGAGCAGCCGGCCGAAGTAGTCCGAGGTGTGGCCGCTGCGACCACGGCGCGATCGCGCCCGTCGGCGAGCGACTTCGCCGGGTCGGGGACGACCAGCTCCGGGTCGACCTCCATCCGGGTGCCGAGGCCGGTGCACTCCGGGCAGGCGCCGAACGGGCGAGTTGAACGAGAACGACCGCGGCTCGAGCTCCTCGAACGACAGGTCGTCGTACAGGCAGGCGAGGTGCTCGGAGAAGATCCGCTCGCGGTGCGGGTCGTCCTCGGGCAGGTCGACGAAGTCGAGGACGACCAGGCCGCCGCCGAGGCCGAGCGCGGTCTCGACCGAGTCGGTGAGCCGGCGCTTGCGCCGACGCCTTGACCGCGAGCCGGTCGACGACCACCTCGATCGTGTGCTTCTCCTGCTTCTTCAGCTTCGGCGGCTCGGTGAGCGGGTGGACGACGCCGTCGACCCGGGCCCGGCTGAAGCCCTTGGTCTGCAGCTCGCGGAACAGCTCGACGTACTCGCCCTTGCGGCCGCGGACGACCGGCGCGAGCACCTGGAACCGGGTGCCCTCCTCCAGCTCGAGCACCCGGTCGACGATCTGCTGCGGCGTCTGCCGCGCGATCGGCCGGCCGCAGACCGGGCAGTGCGGCTGGCCGGTGCGGGCGTAGAGCAGCCGCAGGTAGTCGTAGACCTCGGTGATCGTGCCGACGGTCGAGCGCGGGTTGCGGGAGGTCGACTTCTGGTCGATCGAGACCGCCGGCGACAGGCCCTCGATGAAGTCGACGTCGGGCTTGTCCATCTGGCCGAGGAACTGCCGGGCGTAGGCCGACAGCGACTCGACGTAGCGGCGCTGGCCCTCGGCGAAGATCGTGTCGAAGGCCAGGCTGGACTTGCCGGAGCCGGACAGGCCGGTGAAGACGATCAGGGCGTCGCGCGGCAGGTCGAGCGAGACGTCCTTGAGGTTGTGCTCGCGCGCGCCACGGACGATCAGACGGTCGGCCACGAGGCGTGCCATCTCCAAGGGTGCGCGGGGCCGCCACGTGGGCGCGGCGGGAGGACCACGCCATGCTAACCGCGGCGGTCCGACAGTTCCTTCCCTGTGCGCCGCAGCTCCGGCACTCCGGTAGCGTCGGATCATCGCCGGCCATGCGCGGAGGACCACCGTGACCACACCGTTCGACCCCACTGACACGCTCGCTGAGATCGACGCCGCCACCGGGCGGCTGCTGACGACGGCCCGGCGGTTGACCGACGCCGATGTGGCGGCGCCCTCGCTGCTGCCGGGCTGGACCCGGGGGCACGTGCTGGCGCACGTCGCGCGCAACGCAGACGGCCTGCGCAACCTCCTGATCTGGGCGGCCACCGGCGTCGAGACACCGCAGTACGTCGACCGGCCCACCCGCGACGCCGACATCGAGGCCGGCGCACCGCGACCGGCCGCCGCCCAGCTGGCGGACCTGGAGGAGTCCGCGGCCGCGTTCGCAAGCGCTGCGAAGGACGTGCCCGCCGACCGGTGGACCGCGATGGTCCGCTGGCTCGCCGGTGACGAACGACCCGCGAAGGCGATCCTGTCCGCCCGACTGCGCGAGGTCGAGATCCACCACGTCGACCTCGCCGCCGGCTACACCCCGTCGAGCTGGCCGGCGCCGTTCGCCTCCCACCTCCTCGATGCCGTGCTGCCAGCGCTCACGAGCCGCGGCCTGGCCCCGGTCGTCCTGACCTCCACCGACCCGCCGCGCACCTGGGAGGTCGGCAGCGGCGGTCCGCAGGTGACCGGACCGACGGCCGACCTGCTGGCCTGGCTGATCGGCCGCTCGTCGACGGGACGGACCTGACGGTCAGCGACGCCCAGCCGCTGCCCGGTGCCGCCACCGTGGGCTTGAGCCGAGGGGATGACGTCATGAGCGAGTACACCGGCGACGTGGTGGTGGGCGGCCCGGCCGCGGTCCGCGAGCTGCCGCACCTGCGCATCACCAAGATCGCCGTCGGGCCCTACGACAACAACGCCTACCTGCTGCGCTGCGCGGCAACCGGCGACCAGCTGCTCATCGACGCGGCCGCCGAACCCGAGCGCCTGCTCGAGGAGGCCGCGTCGAGCCAGCTCATGCGGGTCGTCACCACCCACCGCCACCCCGACCACTGGCAGGGCTTGGAGGCGGTCGTCGGCGTCACCGGCGCCCGTACGGCCGGTCACCCGCTCGACGCCGACGGGCTGCCGATCCCGGTCCTGGACCTGGTCGAGGACGGTCGACGGTGACGTTCGGCGACTGCGTGCTGACCGTGATCCACCTGCGCGGGCACACGCCGGGCAGCATCGCGCTGCTGTACGACGACCCGGGCGGGCCACGCCGCATCTGTTCACCGGCGACTCGCTGTTCCCCGGCGGCGTCGGCAACACCCAGAAGGACCCGGCGCGGTTCGCCTCGCTGATCAACGACGTCGACCGAGCGGATCTTCGACGTGCTGCCCGACGACACCTGGGTCTACCCGGGCCACGGCCACGACACGACGCTCGGCGCCGAGCGGCCGTAGCTCGCGGAGTGGCGCGCCCGCGGCTGGTAGGTCATCCGGCCGTCGTCCACGAGGGATCTGACGCGGCAGTCCGCTAGTGCGGCGCCGGCACCGGATGCTTGCGCGCCCACACGACGCTGACCAACGCGGACAGCGCGAGCACCCCGACGATCACCGCCGAGCGAGACGCTGATCGGGATGCTCGGCGCCCAGCTGCACGCCGTGCACGTGGAGCGTCTCCAGGACCAGCTTGACGCCGATGAAGGCGAGGATGATCGGCGAGCCCGTGGCTCAGGTAGGCGAGCCGGTCGAGCAGGCCGCCGAGCAGGAAGTACAGCTGGCGCAGCCCCATCAACGCGAAGGCGTTCGCCGTGAACACGATGTAGGGCTCCTTGGTGAGCCCGAAGATCGCCGGGATGGAGTCGAGGGCGAAGAGCAGGTCGGTCGTGCCGATCGCCACCATCACCACGAGCATCGGGGTGACATGCGCTTGCCGTCGATGCGGGTGGTCAGCCGGGCACCGTCGTACTCCCCGGTGGTCGGGAACACCTTGCGGGTCCAGCGCAGCAGGGCGTTCTCTTTGAACTCTTCCTCGCCGCGCGGAGTGCGTGGCGAGCTTCACGGCGGTGTAGAGCAGGAACGCGCCGAAGACGTAGAACACCCAGTCGAACCGCGCCATGGCTGCGGCGCCTGCGGCGATGAAGGCCCCGCGCAGGACGAGGGCGATGAGGATCCCGACCAGCAGCACCTTGTGCTGGTGGATCTTGGGCACCGCGAACGACGACATGATGATGACGAAGACGAACAGGTTGTCGACCGACAGGCTGTACTCGGTGAGGTAGCCGGCGACGAACTCGCCCGTGTGCGGGCCGCCGGCGAAGACATGGAGACCGACGGCGAACGCTGCCGCAAGGGTGACGTAGAAGGCCACCCAGAGGCTGGCTTCCTTGACGGTGATCGCGTGCGGCCTGCGGTCGGTGAGGATCAGATCGACGGCGAACAGCAGCAGCACGCCGACGCAGGTAGCCAGCCACACCCAGATTGGTACGTTCACGAACAGACCTCCGGCACGATCAACGGCCGGAGGTCTCTCCCGCCCTAAGGGCTGGGCCGACGGCGCCGGGGCTGCCAGCTAAGGCAGGGACCGTGTTGACGACACCGTCGCGTAGGGATACTCCCCTCCACAACGACACGAATTCTAGCGGACCGGCGCGCGGCGTGCCCGCGATCACCACCATGGGAACTCACATCAGGTCGAGGCCCTGCATGGCGCTGCTGAACGTGCCGATCATCTCCTGGACCGACTGGTCGCTGCCACCAGCGAAGACCTGGATGTCGAAGTCCTCGACGACGGCTCCTGCCTGTGCGGTGAGCTTGAGGATCTCCGGGTCGGCCACGAGCTTGAGCAGCTCGGGCACCTCGCCCTCAGCCAGCAGGAAGCCGCCACCAAGGCCGGTCAGCCTGAGGTACTCGCGATGGCCGTGGATCCGGCCAGCCTTCGCCAGACCCTCGAACTGGCCGATCGCCTTGCCGAACACGTCCAGCGACATCTGCTCCCTGCCATGGATGACTGCCCCCCAACGGATGACCATCGCACCTGTCATGGCGCCCTCCTTCATGTGTGGGACGGATGCCCTCACACTTGTCGCCACGTCTCGGTGCGGTCAATGCCGTTCGGGGACCGCCACGGCAAAGAGTTCAGCGCACCCCGGCGGCCTCCATGCCGCGCAGCTCCTTCTTCAGCTCGCCGATCTCGTCGCGCAGCCGCGCGGCCAGCTCGAACTGCAGCTCGCCGGCGGCCGCGTGCATCTGCTCGGTGAGCTGCTGGATGAGCTCGGCGAGCTCGGCCCGCGGCAGCGCCGGCCAGCGTCGCGCGCGTGCCGCCGACGCCGCGCTTCGACGACAACCCCGGCACCGGCGCCTTGCCGCGGGACTGCGGACGGCCGGACCCGCCGATCAGCTCCTCGGTGTCGGCGTCCTCGCGGCGCGATCGAGTCGAGGATGTCGACGATCTTCTTGCGCAGCGGCTGCGGGTCGAGCCCGCGCTCGGCGTTGTAGGCGACCTGCTTCTCGCGCCGGCGGTTGGTCTCGTCGATCGCCTGCCGCATCGACGGGGTGATCTTGTCGGCGTACATGTGCACCTGGCCGGACACGTTGCGCGCGGCGCGGCCGATGGTCTGGATCAGCGAGGTGCCCGAGCGCAGGAAGCCCTCCTTGTCGGCGTCGAGGATCGACACCAGCGACACCTCGGGCAGGTCGAGGCCCTCGCGCAGCAGGTTGATGCCGACCAGCACGTCGAACTCGCCCAGCCGCAGCTCGCGCAGCAGCTCGACCCGGCGCAGCGTGTCGACCTCGCTGTGCAGGTAGCGCACCCGGATGCCGAGCTCGAGCAGGTAGTCGGTGAGGTCCTCGGACATCTTCTTGGTCAGCGTGGTGACCAGCACCCGCTCGTCGCGCTCGGCCCGGATCGCGGATCTCGTGCACCAGGTCGTCGATCTGGCCCTTGGTCGGCTTGACGACGATCTCCGGGTCGATCAGGCCGGTCGGCCGGATGATCTGCTCGACGACGTCGCCCTGCACCCGGCCCAGCTCGTACGGCCCCGGGGTCGCCGACAGGTAGACGGTCTGCCCGATCCGCTCGAGGAACTCCTCCCAGTGCAGCGGCCGGTTGTCCATCGCGCTCGGCAGCCGGAAGCCGTGCTCGACCAGCGTGCGCTTGCGCGACATGTCGCCCTCGTACATCGCGCCGATCTGCGGCACGGTCACGTGCGACTCGTCGATGACGAGCAGGAAGTCCTCGGGGAAGTAGTCGAGCAGCGTGTTGGGCGCGGTGCCCGGCCCGCGGCCGTCGATGTGCCGGGAGTAGTTCTCGATGCCGGAGCAGAAGCCGACCTGCCGCATCATCTCGATGTCGTAGGTGGTGCGCATCCGCAGCCGCTGCGCCTCCAGCAGCTTGCCCTGGCGCTCCAGCTCGGCCAGCCGGTCGCCCAGCTCCGCCTCGATGCCGGCGATCGCCCGCTCCATGCGCTCCGGGCCGGCGACGTAGTGCGAGGCGGGGAAGACGTACAGCTCGGCGTCCTCGGTGACGATCTCGCCGGTCAGCGGGTGCAGCGTCGACAGCCGCTCGATCTCGTCGCCGAACATCTCGATGCGGACGGCGAGCTCCTCGTACACCGGGAAGATCTCGATCGTGTCGCCGCGGACCCGGAAGGTGCCGCGGGTGAACGCGAGGTCGTTGCGGGTGTACTGGATGTCGACGAGCTTGCGCAGCAGCTTGTCGCGCTCGACCGTCTCGCCGACCTTGAGCCGGACCATCCGGTCGACGTACTCCTGCGGGGTGCCGAGGCCGTAGATGCAGGACACCGAGGCGACCACGATGACGTCGCGCCGGGTCAGCAGGCTGTTGGTCGCCGAGTGCCGCAGCCGCTCGACCTCGTCGTTGATCGAGGAGTCCTTCTCGATGTAGGTGTCGGTCTGCGGGACGTACGCCTCGGGCTGGTAGTAGTCGTAGTAGGAGACGAAGTACTCGACCGCGTTGTTCGGCAGCAGCTCGCGGAACTCGTTCGCCAGCTGCGCGGCCAGCGTCTTGTTCGGCGCCATCACCAGCGTCGGCCGCTGCAGCCGCTCGACCAGCCAGGCGGTGGTCGCCGACTTGCCGGTGCCGGTGGCGCCGAGCAGCACGATGTTCGCGTCGCCCGCGCGGACCCGCCGCTCCAGCTCGTCGATCGCCGCGGGCTGGTCGCCGGCCGGCGTGTAGTCGCTGACGACCTCGAACGGGGCGACGCGACGCTCGATGTCGGTGGTAGGTCTCACCAGTCCACCGTACGGGGGGCCACCGACATTAGGCGCGGTAGCCGTGCGCCGACCCCGCCATACGTGCCTCCGGCACGTCTGCCGCATGCGCCTGGAGCCACTGGGTTGCCGCCTGCGCTGGCATCGGCTTGCCGAGCCACCAGCCCTGGGCGGCCTCGCAGCCCATCTCGTCGAGGACCCGCCAACCCTCCTCGGTCTCCACGCCTTCCGCCACCGTCACCAGACCCATGGAGCGGCCGAGATCGACGATGGACTGCACGATGGCCCGGTCGTTGTCGTCACTGGTCAGCCGTTGGACGAACGAGCGGTCGACCTTGATCTCGCTCACCGTCAGCCGCTGCAGGTAGACCAGCGAGGAGTAGCCAGTGCCGAAGTCGTCGAGGCTGAGCGAGACGCCGAGTGCGGCGAGGTCGGCGAGCGTGCCCGCCGCCCCGTCCGGGTCTGCCATAAGAACCCGTTCGGTGATCTCCAACTGCAGGCTGCTCCCCGGGCGGTCGTGCCGGGCGAGGGCCGCGGCAACGGAGCCTGCGAAGTCCGGCAGGAGAAGGTCTCGCACGGAGACGTTCACCGACACATTCACCTCAAGCCCCGCCCGGGCCCACGCGGCCGACTGAGCCACAGCTGTCTCCAGAACCCACTGCGTGAGAAGGCAGACCAGCCCCGACTGCTCGGCTAACGGGATGAACTCGTCTGGCGGGATAAGGCCCCGTTCGGGATGGTTCCACCGCACGAGCGCTTCCACCCCCACGACCGAGCGGTCGGTCAGCAGCGCCTTGGGTTGGTAGTGCAGCTCCAGCTCATCGCACTCGATCGCCCGGCGCAGGCGCCCCAGCAACGCAAGGCGCACCGGCGAGTTCTGGTCGATCTCGGGCGCGTACACCTCGACGCCGCGCGTGCTCTCCTTCGCGACATACATCGCGACGTCCGCGCGTTGCAGCAGAGACTCGAAGTCCTTCGCGTGGTCGGGATAGACCGCGACGCCGAAGCTGGCGTCGATGTCGAAGGACATTCCATCCAGCTTGAGCGGAGCGGCGAGCGCGGTGCGCATCCGACCGGCGATGTCGAAGGCACCGGCGGATTCGTGCAATGACGGGAGCAGCACCGCGAACTCGTCTCCGCCCAGGCGGGCGACCGTGTCTCGTGTCCGAAGGCTGGACGGGAGGCGCTGTGCCACCTGCCTCAGGATGCGATCCCCGGTGGCGTGGCCCAGGGTGTCGTTGACCTCCTTGAACCGGTCCAGGTCCAGGAGGATCAACGCGACGCGCGTGTTGGAGCGATCCGCCTCCGCCAGCGCCCTCTCGGTGCGCAACACCAACAGGTCGCGGTTGGGCAGGCCGGTGAGCATGTCGTGGTACGCGAGGTAGTCACGCTCGCGAAGCGCCGACGACTGCTTGAGGATCGCGACGATGGGGAGTGCGAACAACGGCGTGAGCACCGGGGCGTAGTGCAGGACGACGACCACGAGCGGCGACAGTCCGAGCAACGTGCCCAGCGCCATCGACTCGAAGCCGATGTCCCGTCGCATGACAGAGATGAGTGCGATCCGCTCGGTGAGCGCAGAGGCCGCACAGACGAGAAGGAACTGGACCGAGAAGTAGATCGCGATGGCGAACGCGACGAACATCAGGTCCCTCGCCCATGCGCTGCCTTGGGCCGCTGGCAACCAGAGCTGGTCTGGCGCTGCCCGCATGCCACCGAGGCGGAGCACGGACGCGGCGGCTAGCAGCGCGAGCGTGCACACCGCGACGTTGAACAGCACGCGGAACGGAGCGTGCCGCCTGATCATCTCCCACGTGGTGGTGCCCAGCACGTGCAGGACGACGGCTGCCCCGACACCCAGGTGCAGCAACGCAGCGAACACGAAGGCGATCGAGATGACGACGGTATTGGCCTCGGACGCCCTCATCACCAGGACCGGCCGCACCTCGCTGAGGATGGTGAGCGCTACGAGGGTCCAGAACGTCACCGACGTCGCCAGCTCCGGCATGCCGTTGTACCCGACGATGGCGAAGGCAAGAAGGACACCCAGGCCAGCTGTGGTGACCGTGGCGAAGTACCACCAGCGGGGCGTCCAGGCGCGCGGCGCGACGTTACGCGGTATGGCGACATACTCGACCGCAGAGACGATCCCCACGTCCAACCCGCCCCGTCATCATCCGGACACGAACGACTCTTGTAATCGTCGGCAGATGCGCGGCGGACCTGAGCACCGATGTCATTGATGATCCACATGGGCCACCTAGGCTGTCCCCCATGGCGATCCTCGTGGACCCGGCGATCTGGCCGTTCCGCGACCAGCTCTGGGCTCACCTGGTGAGCGACAAGACCTTCGATGAGCTGCATTCCTTCGCGGGCGTCCTGGGAATCCCTGAGCGAGCCTTCCAAGGCGACCACTACGACGTGCCGACTGAGCTACGGGCGCGAGCTATCGATCTGGGCGCCGAGCCGGTCAGCTGTCGCGAGCTGCTGAGCCGGCTGACCGCGGCGGGACTTCGCCGACCAGCTCGGCGCTGATGTTCACGCGGGCAGCCTGTTCGTAGTGCTGCCGGCCCAGCGGGGTGCGGAACAGCATCGGTGCCTTCAGGAGCGTCTGCAGGATCATGCGGCGGCCGGTCGCAAAGGTCGCATCATCCAGGTGTTCGTACTCGGCGCGCACGCCAGCGACGTAGGCCGCATAGCGGGCCGGCTCGCTGGCTAGCACAGCCAGGTCGGCATCGCACAGCACGGACCCCGCCTCATCTTGTGGCGCCGGCGTGTGGCTCGCGGTGAGCCGCACGAGCCGGCCCACCTCCGCGACCACGGCGCTGCTCAGCCCGATCTCGCCGAGAACCTGCTCGGCGAGGTCCGCACTGCGCTCCTCGTTGTCGGCCCGAACGGGTTCATAGACGGCATCGTGGAACCAGGCGGCGAGCCGCACTGCGGTGCGGTCGGGCAACGCGTCACCGAGCGAGTCCACACCGGCCAGCACCTCGGCCAGGTGGGTGAGGCCGTGGTAGCGACGGTGCGGCTCGGCGTAGCGCTCGAGAAGTCCGGCCGCGACCGCTGCGCGCACCTCGTCAGGCACGCCGAAGTGCCCGCCCGCACGGGGCGGAAAGTCCACCACTGCCACAACATTCGACGTCGGGAGCGGTCCGTATACGTGGGGGAAGGACTCACCCCGCCCAGGTGCCAGCTCCCACCGCACGTCCAGGCCGACTACATCCACGACCAGCAGCACGAAGGTCCGTCCGCTCCCGGTAGTGCTTGTCTGCGGTGGCGACCACCTGCACCTCGGTCGAGCAATGCGCGAAGCCCTCTAGCGCGAGGCTCGCCGGGCGGTGCTCCCCCGCTGCTAGCGCCTCGGCCCATTCGTCGCGCGAGGCGATGTGCAGGATCATCCGGACACCGGCTGGCCGAGGACGATGAGCACCACGGCGATCGCCGCGCACACCATCCCACCCACCTGCACGCGGGTGCTGCGTTCGCGCAGCACCACGACCGCCAGCGCCACCACGATCGCCGGGTACAGCGAGGTGAGAACGACGACCAGCGACAGCAGTCCGTGCCCGGTGGCCACCAGGTAGAAGACGGTCGCCGCGCCACCCAGCACACCGGCCGACCACACCGGAAGGATGTCGGCTCGTGCGGCGACGACCGAGCCTCCGGTGGCGAGCGCGAGGACGACGACGAGCGCCAGTGCAACCGCCTGGGAAGCGATCAGCGGCCACACTCCGTTGCCAGTCCCTGCCTGGTCGAACGCGATGTACAACAACCCGAAGCCGACTCCGGCGAGCAGCCCATCGACCACACCGAGCGAGAGCGCAGTCGACGACCCGCGCTCGCCGTGCGCCATCGAGACGAGCACGATCGCCACCAACGCGACGACGATCCCGATCGTCGCCAGCATCCCGGGTCGTTCGCCGCGCAGCAGGCCGACGCAGACCGGCAACCCGGCCGCAACGACGCCGCTCAGCGGCGCGACGACGCTCATGCGCCCGCCAGCCAGGCCCCGGTACAGGAACAGGCTTCCGATCGCGCTGCCGACGCCGGCCAACGCGCCCCAGGCCAGTACGGGCACCGTCGGGGCAACGGGGCGTTGGATCGCCACGACGATCAGCGTGGCGACGAGGGCCGCGGCGAAACCTCCAGCAGTCGCCGCGAGCAGCCCAGCCCGGCGCGTTGCCAACCCCGCGATGAAGTCCGAGCAGCCGTACGCCAACGCCGCCAACAAACCCAGAACCACTGCAATGCCCATCGCGCGAGCCTAGGGGGCCCTGTCGTCGCCGGTTGCCTGGCCCTCGGCCTGGGCGGCCACGCGCTCCACGAGCGTCGCCCACACGTCGTCCACGGCGCGCGTGAGATCCACGAGGCCCCCACTGTTGTCGATCACGATGTCGGCCGCAGCACGCCGCTGCTCGTCAGTCGCCTGGCTGTCGATCCGCGCCTGGGCCTGCTCGGCCGTCATGCCGCGGCGGTCGACAAGCCTGCGGATCCTCACCGGGCTCCGGGGCCTCGACCACCACGACGACGTCGTACGACGTCGCCAGGCCGCTCTCCGCCAGAAGCGGCACGTCATGGACGACGACCGCGCGGCTAGGAGCCCTAGCCGTGCAGCTCGGCCGATCGGGCCCGTACAGCAGGGTGCACGATCGCCTCCAGGCGGGCACGCGCGCCCGCGTCGGCGAAGACGACCTCAGCAAGGCGGCCCCGGTCAAGCGACCCGTCGGGTCGCACCACCTCGGGACCGAACGCTCCGACGACCGCGGCGAAGCCAGGCGTGCCCGGCTCGACGACCTCCCGCGCGAGCACATCGGCGTCGATCACCACCGCGCCGTGGACGGCCAGCTGCCGCGCGACCTCGCTCTTGCCCGATCCGATGCCGCCCGTGAGCCCGACCTTCAGCATCGAAGCCCTACGTCGAAGGTGTCGGCGCGACCGGTGGCGGACCGACCGTCAGCATCGCGGTGGCCATGGTGACCATCGGCGTCGTGGAACCCGCCGCGACCAAGGTCGCGTCAACGCTGAGCACGAGGGTCCGGGTGCCATCCGCCATGACCAGAACGGACGCTGCCTGGCTGGTGAGCACCGTCGCAGGCTTGCCGTTCACCTCCACCTCAGTGGCCGTCGCCCCGGCCGCCTTGTCCTTGGCGATCGTGAGGTCGACCCGGTGGGCGGCGGTAGCCGCATCGGTGTAGGTGATGTAGGAGGCCTCGACCAGCGGTGGCGACTTGGTGCCGTCCGCGGCAACCGTCACCCCATAGCCGCAGGTGACCCGGCCGGTACGCCCGGAGGCGGGCAGCGGCGCCGCCTTCAAGAAGGTGGTCTCGCCCGCGAGATGGCCGCCGAGCGCGGTGTCGACCGTGCCAGGCGGCAGCAGCTGGTTGCAGGCAGCGGGCAGGAACGTCGACGCCTCCGCGGTGGGGCTCGCGGGCGGCTCCGGGGTCTGTGACTCCGACGGCTCGGGTGGGAGCAGGCTCACCGACGGGCCAGCGGGCTTGGGGCTGCCGCCGCACCCGGCGAGGGTCAGCGCCAGCACCGCGGCCGAGCCGGCCCCGATGGCTCGCAGCGCGAGCGCTCGCACACTCATGCCCCAGACGGTAGCCCCACACCGCGCGCAGGGCGCCCCCGACGCACCGAGGGCCCCGCGAAATCGCGGGGCCCTCGGTGTTACGTACAGATGATCGCGAAGGTTCATCCGGGCTATGGCCCGGGCGATCCTTCGTGATCACCAGATGTGTAGTCGACTAGGCGTCGGTCTCACCGGTGAGCTTGCGGCGCAGCTCCTCGAGCTGCTCGTCGGAGGCAAGCGCGCCACCCTCGTCGCCGGTGGTGGAGGAGTACGACGAGTCCGCCGCAGCCTCGGCCTCTGCCTTCTGCGCCTCGGCGACCTGCTTCTGGTGCGCCTCGAAGCGAGCCTGGGCCTCGGCGTACTGCCGCTCCCACTCCGCCTGGGCAACCTCGTGCCCGGGCAGCCACTCGCCGGTCTCGGCGTCGAAGCCCTCCGGGTAGATGTAGTTGCCCGCCTCGTCGTAGTGCGCGGCCATGCCGTAGACCGTCGGGTCGAACTGCCCGGCCACTGCCTCGCCGCCCACGCCCTCGTTGGCCTGCTTGAGCGACAGGCTGATCCGGCGGCGCTCCAGGTCGATGTCGATGACCTTGACGAAGATCTCGTCGCCGACCTGAACGACCTGCTCGGGGATCTCCACGTGGCGCTCGGCCAGCTCGGAGATGTGCACGAGACCCTCGATGCCCTCGTCGACGCGGACGAACGCACCGAACGGCACCAGCTTGGTGGCCTTGCCGGGGACGACCTGGCCGATCTGGTGGGTCCGGGCGAACTGCTGCCACGGGTCTTCCTGCGTCGCCTTCAGCGACAGCGAGACGCGCTCGCGGTCCATGTCGACGTCGAGCACCTCGACGGTGACCTCCTGGCCGACCTCGACAACCTCGCTCGGGTGGTCGATGTGCTTCCAGGACAGCTCGGAGACGTGCACCAGACCGTCGACGCCGCCGAGGTCCACGAACGCACCGAAGTTGACGATCGAGGAGACGACGCCGCTGCGGATCTGGCCCTTCTGCAGGGTGGTGAGGAACGTCTGGCGCACCTCGGACTGCGTCTGCTCGAGCCATGCACGGCGGGACAGGACCACGTTGTTGCGGTTCTTGTCCAGCTCGATGATCTTCGCCTCGAGCTCCTTGCCCACGTAGGGCTGCAGGTCGCGGACGCGGCGCATCTCCACCAGCGAGGCGGGGAGGAAGCCGCGGAGACCGATGTCCAGGATGAGGCCACCCTTGACGACCTCGATGACCGTACCGGTGACGATCTGGTCTTCTTCCTTGAGCTTCTCGATCGTGCCCCACGCCCGCTCGTACTGCGCGCGCTTCTTGGACAGGATCAGGCGCCCCTCCTTGTCCTCCTTCTGGAGAACCAGGGCCTCGACGTGGTCACCCACCTTGACGACGTCATTGGGGTCGACGTCGTGCTTGATCGACAGCTCGCGCGAGGGGATGACGCCCTCGGTCTTGTAGCCGATGTCCAGGAGCACCTCGTCACGGTCCACCTTGACGATGGTGCCGTCGACGATGTCGCCGTCGGTGAAGTACTTGATCGTGAGGTCGATCGCTGCGAGGAAGTCCTCAGCCGTCCCGATGTCGTTGATCGCGACCTGGGGGGCGGTGTGGGTCTCGGGACGTACGTCTGTACTGCTCGTCATAGGGGGGTCGGCTCCGGCTGCGGATGGGATCGGCGGATGCGCCGGGAGCCCCTCGTCCCGCCGAGAACCGGGACGTCGTAGGGGACAGTGACCGATACCGACTGGTACGAATGCGGGCCTGCGCCATTTCGAGGCACGCGGAACCCACAGCGCACCGGTCAGGATACGGCGAACGACTAGTTCGGGTCAATCTGGCGGTGGCGGCGTGCCGTCGGTGTCGTCGGTGGTGGTCGTCGGTGTGGTCGTGGTGGTGGGTGAAGTTGTCGCTGAAGGTGATGCCGTCGAGTTCGGCGAGGCGGTCGGTGGCGTCGGTGTGGGCGGCTGGGTCGGCGTCGACGGTGTGGGCGAACCAGTCGCGGGCTTCGTCGTCGCGGCCGGCGGCGAGGAGGGCGTCGGCGTAGGCGTAGAAGAGGCGGGCGGACCAGGGTTGGAGGGGTTTGGTGTGCAGTTCTGGGCCTTGGAGGGTGATGACGGCCATGTCGGGTTGGCCGAGGTCGCGGCGGGCGCCGGAGGCGATGATCCGCATTTCGATCTGGCCGGCTTTGTCGAGGCGGGTGGTGTCGGGGCTGGTGGCGAGGGTGAGGGCGCGTTCGGGGCGGCCGAGGCCGCGTTCGCAGTCGGCGATGACGGGGAGGAGGTCGTCGGCGCCGGAGAGGCGGCGGGCGGCGCGGAGTTCGGTGAGGGCTTCGGCCCAGTTGCCGCAGGCGTAGGCGGCGAGGCCGGCGGCTTCGCGGACGGCGCCGACGCGGGCGGCGCGGCGTCGGGCTTCGAGGGCGTGGCGGTAGGCCTCGTGGGGGTCGTCGTCGAGGAGCATGCCGACCATGACGAGGTGGCGGGCGACGATGTCGGCGAGGTCTTTGGGCAGGGTGCGTAGCTCGCCGCGGATGGTGCGGTCGAGGGCGGCTGGTTCGATGTCGTCGGGGACGATCGGGGGTGGTGGGCCCTCGCGGCGTGGCCGCATCGGGCGGTCACTTGCACGCGGGTTCCCGCGGTCGCTGCCACGGTCAGTGCCGCGGCTGGAACCGCGGTCGTTGCCGCGGTCGTCACTGCCCGGTCGTTGCCACGGCTACCGCCCGAGGACGACCGCTCACCACCACGCGGCGACCCCGAACCAGCCCCGAACCGGCCCGAACCCGAGCCGCCAGAAGAAGAACCCGCGGCGCCCGCACGCGGCCCACCAGCGCGGCGCGAAGCATCCGGACTACCGGTGGGACGTGTGCCACCGCTGCGTGTCACATCCCGGCGGGGATCACCGCTGGTCGCACCACCCTTGGCGTACCGCGGCGCGCCACTGGACGCCGGTCGCTCCCCCGCACGGTAGGTGCCAGATGCTCGAGGGGCACCACCAGACGGAGGAGATGACGAGCGTCGTCCATCAGGCTGGGTGCGGCGACCGACTGCTTGGCTGCCAGACGGCTGCTGGCCAGCCGAGCTGTTCGTGCGACCCGTGCCTCCAGTGCGTGCGGAGCCGGAGGGGCCGCCAGTCGCGCGCGGGTTGCCGCCAGAGGACGGACGCGGGGACGCGGCGGGACGCTGCCCTGCGGATGAAGCGATGTGGTCCTTCGAAGATTTGCTACGAGCCCCGGCCGGCTGGCTGGCCGAACCAGCCACAGAGCGTGATTCAGCCGGCGCCTCCCGGCTCGGTTCGTCGTTCCACAGGGTCCCCTGGCTACCGCCGCTATCGGGACCACTGGGACGCGACGCGCCCGTCGATCGGCCGCCGGCCCGGGTCCGATCAGAGGCTCCACCCCTGGAGGAGGGTTGCTGGTTGC
>CAVPEL010000002.1:0-109086 GCA_963703505.1 uncultured Actinomycetota bacterium
GTCGTCGTCCTCGGACGGTTCGGACGCCGTAGCCAGCCGTTGGAGTGAGCGTGCAGCTCAATACACCTGCGACGACGGCTACGGCTCGAACAGATGGTCGTACCACCACCTATGGGATAGCTGCCGCCGCCGCCATTCCCGCCGAGCAGGTGCTGCACGACTTCGAGGTCACGTCGAGCGGGCTCAGCAGCGAGGAGGCGCGTGTCCGGCTGGCTCGATACGGCCCGAACGCCGTCTCCTCGCATCGTGCCCGCCTGCTTCCCGTTCTGTGGCACCAGCTCCGCTCGCCGTTGCTGGGCTTGCTGCTGACGGCGGCGGTCGCGTCCTACTTCGTCGGCGAGCGCAGCGACGCGGTCATCATCGCGGTGATCGTCGCGATGTCCGTGGGTCTGGGTTTCGTCAACGAGTACCGGGCTGAGAAGGCAGCAGAAGCGCTGCACTCTCAGATTCATCACCGGACGATCGTCGTGCGTGACGGGCGGCAGGGCGACATCGACGTCGTCGACCTCGTGCCGGGGGACGTGGTCGAGCTCCGCCTGGGCGACATCGTGCCCGCCGACGTGCGCCTGTTCGACCGCAACCGGCCTGGAGTGCGACGAGTCGGTGCTGACGGGCGAGTCGCTGCCGGTCGACAAGAACACGGCGCCGAGCCCGGGTGGAAGTGCACTGGCCGAGCTCACCGGGTGCGCGCTCATGGGCACGGTGGTGCATGCCGGCGGCGGGCGAGGTGTCGTCGTCTCCACCGGGGGCCGCAGCGAGTTCGGCAAGATTGCTGCTGGGCTGAGCACCCATCAACTGGACACCGAGTTCCAGGTGGGGCTGCGGCGGTTCTCCATGCTGCTCGTCTACGTGGCAGCGGTGTTGACCACGTCGATCTTCGTCATCAACGTGGCGCTGCACCGGCCGGTCATCGACGCGCTGCTGTTCTCGCTGGCGATCGCGGTGGGAATCACCCCACAGCTGTTGCCCGCGGTCGTGGCCACCAGCCTTGCTGCCGGTTCACGGCGGATGAGTCGGCGCAAGGTGCTCGTCAAACGCCTGGTGTGCATCGAAGACCTCGGCGACGTCGACGTCCTGTTCACCGACAAGACCGGCACGCTGACCGAGGGACGCATCACCTTCATGCGCGCGATTCCCGCCGGTTCTCGATCGCAGCAGGACGTGCTGCGCTGGGGGCTGCTCTCCTGCGACGTCACGGTGGAGAATGGTCGCGCCGTCGGCGGCAACCCGCTCGACGAGGCGCTATGGAACTCACCGGCAGCGTGCGTCCTCCAGAGCCCACAGGGTACTTATGAGGTCCAGGGCGTCCTGCCTTTCGACCACGAGCGCCGGATGATCTCGACCGTCGTCAGCGATCCCGACGGCGACAAGACCCTCGTCACCAAGGGCGCGCCGGAAGCCGTCCTGGACCGGTGTGTCGACGTGCCCGAGGGCGCACGGGCCGCGCTGGCCGTCGAGTTCGCCGCCGGCAACCGAGTTGTCGCGGTGGCCATCCGGCCCGCCCCCGGGATCGTGACGCCGACCGCGGCTGACGAGAACGGTCTCGTCCTGGTCGGTCTGCTCGTCTTTCTCGATCCCCCCAAACGTGACGCCGCCGGCGCATTGCGCCGCCTGGCTGACCTCGGCATCACGGTCAAGATCGTGACCGGTGACAGCGCAGCGGTCGCCGTCAAGGTTTGCAACGACCTCCGCCTCGTCAGCGGCGGCGCGCTCACGGGCGCCGATCTCGAGGCGCTCGACGATGACCAGCTCGCCAGCGCCATCGGCACGACAACGGTGTTCGCGCGAGTCAGCCCTGAACAGAAGGCACGCATCGTCCGGGTTCAGCGACGCACCGGCGGCGATGTCGCCTTTCTCGGTGACGGCGTCAACGACGCGCTGGCACTGCACGCTGCCGACGTCGGAATCTCGGTGGACTCGGGCACTGATGTCTCCAAGGACGCTGCGGACGTCATCCTGCTGGAGAAGGATCTCGACGTCCTCGCGGACGGCGTCGTGGAGGGCCGCCGCATCTTTGCCAACACGATCAAATACGTGTTGATGGGCACCTCGAGCAACTTCGGGAACATGTTCAGCGCGGCCGGGGCGTCGCTGTTCTTGAAGTTCCTGCCGATGCTGCCGTCGCAGATTCTGCTCAACAACCTGCTCTATGACACCAGCCAGCTCGCCATCCCGACCGACAACGTCGACGAGGAACAGCTGAGCAAGCCGTCACAGTGGGACATTCGGTTCATCCGCCGCTTCATGATCTTCTTTGGTCCCATCAGCTCGTTGTTCGACTTCGTCACGTTCGGCGTGATGCTGCTGGGTGTTCCATTCCGGCCCTGCCCAGTTCCGCTCAGGGTGGTTCGTGGAGTCGCTCGCCACCCAGACACTCGTGATCTTTGCGATACGCACCCGCCGGATCCCGTTCTTCCGCAGTCATCCGAGCCTGCCGTTGACCTTCGCCGCGCTCGGGGCGGTCACCGTCGGGGCCTTGCTGCCAGCGACACCGTTCGCCGCCACCCTGGGCTTCCATGCGTTGCCGGTGGGCTTCTTCGCAGCGCTCGGCGGCATGGTCGTCGCCTACCTGGGTCTCATCGAGATCGGCAAGCGGATCTTCTACGGTATCCCGCAAGCCCCGGCCAGAGTGCGGGTCGTGCGGCCACATCGTCACCTGCGGCGCCGCGCCGCCCACTTCACCACGGCGAAGCGTCCGGAGTGATCACTCTTCGTGTGTGTGCACGCGGACGACCCCAGGCACCGTCCGCGCGAGCACCTTCACGATCGTCTCCTCGCGCGGGCTGTCGAAAGGGCCGCGGATGGTGACCACGCCGCCCTCGACCTGGACCCGCCATCTGTGCTGCTCGCCGGAGTAGTCGGCAAGACGCGAGGTTAGCTCGCGCGCGATCGCGCTGTCGTCGCGAAGCAGCGTGCGCAGCAGGTCGCGTCGACTGACGATGCCCACCAAGCGGTCAGCGTCAATGATCGGGATGGCGCGGATGTTGCTCTCGAGCAGCAGGGCGGCGATGTCGGCTGTATCCGCGTACTTGCCCAGGCACACGACATCGGCCGTCATGATCGTCGCGCACTAGGCGCGGTGGATCCGTCTTGTCGTCATCCGTGCGACGAAGGTGGCTCCGTGGGTCGTGCGGCATCCGGCCGCGGATCAGGTCGCCCTCGCTGACGATGCCGACGACGTGAGCGTCTTCATCGAGTACCGGAAGGGAAGTGACGCCGTTCTCGGCGAGCAGCGCGGCTGCACGCTCGACCGGCGTGTCGGGCTCTACCGTCACGACCGACGTGGTCATGATCTCGTGTGCCCTCATTGCGGTCTCCTCTCGGCTGCTCGACGAGCGCAGGGCTGTGAGCGAAGTCGTTAGCTCACCCGTCCCGAGCGCGTGGCTTCTGGTGCCATGGCCGCCGGGGGCTCGGTGCCGTGGACGACGAGCACCGGGCAGGTCGCATGCTCGGCGCACTTGGCGCTCACCGAGCCGAGGAGCAGGCCGGTGAATCCTCCGTGTCCTCGGCTTCCGAGGACGAGCATCGTGGCTCTTTTGCTTTCCTCGAGCAGCACCTGGGCTGGGTCGCCTTCGCGTACGACCAGTCGCAGGTTCGGTGGCCGCGCGTCGCCGAAGACCGAATCGATAGCCTCGTTGAGACACTCCCGCGCATCCGTCTCCGGATTCCGGTCGTCCTGGGAGTAGCCGACATAGCCCCAGCCGTAACTGGCGGGGAACCGCCATGCCACCACGGGCTCAAGGGAGTGTCCGGTGACGCCGGCAATGCTGGCTGCCCACCGCAATGCGAGCTTGGACTGCTCTGATCCATCGACTCCGACGATTATGCGTTGGCGGACTGGCGGCGGAATCGGTGCTCATGGTGGCTCCTTCCGTTCCGTTACCGGTGCCCCCAGTCGGGCGCGACTTGAATCGGCCGCCGGCTAGCGGTGTCACTCGGCCTCGGTGAGCACCTCAACGAGTCGACGGCGCAGGGTGGCAGGAGTCGGCGGGGCGCGTCCGACCCGGAGCAGCACGTGCGGGTGCATCCGTAGGAGGAGCTCGTCGTGTAGCAATGCGTTGGTGTGGGCCAGCTCGATCACTTGGGTGAATGGGCTGACGGCGTAACCACGTTGGGCGATCTCTAACAGCACCCGCTCCAGCGCTTCGCCCGCGCGCAGCCAGGCCATACGGTTGTCCTCGAGTGTGCCGAGCAGCAGCAGGCACTGGTTCAGGCCGGACCGCGTGCGGACGGGCAGCGCACCCTTTCCTCGCGTGTCGAAATCGCGGATCGGCAGGTCGTCGTCCGCGCCGGCGTCCACGTGAGGCACCGCTGCGGCCTGTACGCCATCGGGGCGCGAGCGGTCGTCGCTGGTCCACGCCCGCACCTCAGCGCGGTAGGCCGGGTCCGTGTTCTCGTACTGGTCAGCCATCTGGCTCAGGCGAGCCACAGCGAGCCGGTCGCTCCGGGCGCGTGATCGCCAACATCTCGGCGCCCTCCCGCTGCGCTGCGTCGACGAGGACCGCGACGATCTCGTCGGGCACGGCTTCGTCGGAGAACTGGCGACGGTTGGTACGGCGCAGATCGATCGCTGGGTCGAGCGGCTCTAGGTCGGGCTCGGGTGGCGCGGAGTTGTTGATGACGATTCGGGCCACCAGGTTGGGCTGGACGGGGTCGGGAAATCTTTGGATCTTGGCGCCGTAGCCCGCACCAGCCACCGTGACGCGCGCGTTGAACAAGGCACAACCGCAGCTCAAGGTCAGCTGGCGGCCACGTGGATCGATTACGTGCAGGCGGCGGATTGGGTCTATGTAGATCTCCAGCGCATCGCGGCGAAGTACGAACTTCCACGGCTGTGTGTTGTGAATCGACGGAGCGCGCGTCGCCCCGACCGCCGCCCGGCGCAATGCCGTGGTCATCTTTGGATCGATCACGCTGCTCATGGCGTTCACCCAAACTGCATGCTCGTCATCACGTGCACGAACACGGCAAATGTCTCGCATGAGGCCCGCTGTGGAAAGAGGCGAAGGTCCTAGGGAGATCGGGACGCATGGCCCCTATGTCCGTGCGAGTGGTGACGAAGGTCCCTGGTGATCTCCGCACCGAACGAGTGAGGGTGGACGGTAGAGGGGTGGACCTCGGAGGGAGGAGCCATGAAGGCTCTCACGTACCACGGTCCGGGACGACGCTCATGGCAGGACGTCCCAGAGCCCGCCATCACAGACTCGCGCGACGCGATCGTGCGCGTCGACGCGGTGACGATCTGTGGAACCGATCTCCATATTCTCAAGGGCGACGTGCCGGAGGTCGCCCATGGCCGAGTGCTGGGCCATGAGGCAGTCGGCACGGTCGTCGACGTCGGATCGGCGGTACGCACTACAAGGGTCGGCGACCGGGTCCTGGTCTCGTGTATCTCCGCATGCGGTACATGCCGATACTGCCGCGACGGTTCCTACGGTCAGTGCCTCGGCGGTGGTGGCTGGATCCTCGGTCATCTGATCGACGGCACCCAGGCAGAGTACGTCCGAGTGCCGTTTGCGGACACCTCCACCTACCTGTTGCCCGACGAGGTCGGCGATGAAGCAGCGCTGCTCCTCGCTGACATCTTGCCGACGTCGTACGAGGTTGGCGTGTTGAACGGCCGTGTGCGCCCCGGCGACGTTGTCGCCGTCGTTGGCGCCGGCCCTATCGGGTTGGCGACCGTCCTTTGCGCCAAGCTCCTCTCACCGAGCCAACTGGTCGTCGTCGAACCTGCCGAGTCGCGACGGCAGGCAGCCCGTCAGCTGGGAGCTACAGCGGTCGCCGACAGCGCGCAGGAGGCTGTCCGGGTGACCCGTGAACTGACAGACGGACTCGGCGTCGACGTCGCCATCGAGGCCGTGGGTATCCCCGAGACGTTCGAATTGTGCGCGCAACTGGTCCGTCCCGGTGGCAGGGTGGCCAATGTCGGTGTCCACGGCAAGCCGGCCACGTTGAATCTGCAAGAGCTCTGGATCCGGAACGTGACCATCACCACCGGACTGGTCGACACGTATTCGACCCCGGTGCTGCTGCGCATGATGGCGCAGGGGCAGGTGAGCGCAAGCCAGTTGGTCACCCATCGGTTGGGCCTGGACGAGATGCCCGACGCCTACGACGTGTTCGAGCGCGCATCGGAAACCGGAGCGGTCAAGGTCGCGCTGTTCAGCAAATAGCGGCGAGTGGCACGTGCGCCTATCGTGGTGAACGGTCGGCAGTACCTGCTGAGGAGCCTCGATGAGTGGCAACGCAGTCTGGGGGAAACGCGTCGACGCGGTCTTGCTGGACCCAGCGGTCGGTGTCGTGCCATGAGCGCACACCACGCTGATGAGGCCACCCTTCGTGACCTTCTCCGCGTCGCCACCCTCGCACCATCCGTTCACAACACTCAGCCATGGCAGTTCTCGTTGAGCGAGGATCGTCTCGATCTCTTTGCAGATCCTGCTCGGTGGCTGCGTGAGCTCGATCCCAACGGGCGTGAGCTCCTGATCAGTTGCGGCGCTGCGCTGTTCAATCTCAAGGTCGCTGCGCACGTCCGGGGCTTCCAGACCCGAACCCGCCTGTTGCCGAGCCCGGCGGACCGTTCCCACCTCGCCACAGTCGGCCTCGGGGGGTCGCGGCGAGTCACACGGGGTGATCAGGAACTCTACGACGCGATCCCAGACCGCAGAACCAACCGTCTGCCGTTCGAGCCGATCGACCTCTCCGCGTCGCTTCGCGCGGAGCTCATCGACGCCGCGAACGAGGAAGGCGCCAATCTGACGCTGCTTGATCCTGAGTCGGCCGGCCGTATGACGAAGATCATTCAAGCCGCCGACTCTGGCCAGACATCCAGCCCGGAGTACTTGGCAGAACTACGAAAGTGGATCAGCGATGACGCTCGACGCCCAGACGGCGTGCCCCAGACGGCGTTTGGGCCTCGTAGTTGGCTCGGAATCGTCCCGGTGCGCGACTTCGGTGCCACGCGTCACGTGTTCGGTCGACGCACCGCACTGTTCGAAGAGACCCTTCAGTTGGCTGTCCTGGCCACGCCAGGAGACACGCCCAGGGATCGACTTCTCGCGGGCGAAGGACTTGAGCGACTGCTCCTCCTCGCTACTGCTCGTGGATTCGCGACAGGTCTTCTGACCCAGGCGCTCGAGGTACCTGCAACGCGGATCATTGCGCAGAAAATGATTGGTGAGGGGGTGCCGCAGGTCATCCTCCGGTACGGCCGCGCCCCCTCGATGCCACCGAGCCCGCGGCGCGCGGTCGACGACGTCATGCGACCTCGATGACGATGGGGCAGAAGTTGCGCGGGGTGCGCCTGCTCGACCTGTACGCGAGCGACGCCGTACGGGGGAGTGTCCGAGCTCTTGAGGTCGCTCGTCCCTTTGCTAGCTGACCTCGGTGTCCTGGCGACTGGCGACTGATTCGACCTAACGCGTCCGCGGCCGCGGCACGGTCTGCGATGGCATTTGGACGGGCGCGGACGTGGGGCTCATGCCAGCGGACACGGCGCAGCCCCTGCACGGTGAACTGCCAGCGGTGTTGCCGGGGATGGCATAGGGGCTCGCGTACGCAGGGCTGAGCCCGGACAGGTCAGCTACTCGGCGGGTCGCTCAGGCGTCGTGGGGCCGCCTGCATGCGGGTGGGCAGCCGTATAGGCGTGCTGAGCGGCGTGCGATAGGTCCTCAAAAGCCAGGGCCATCTCGCAAACCCCGACGCTGTCGGTGACCACCCACGTCTCGCGGCCGTGGATCGACTTGAGCTCGACGGTGAGCGGTCCCGGAGGCGCCATCCACTGTTGCTCGTGCATGGGCCGGAGGTGGTCAGGCACGCCCCAAGTATGCGCCGATGGTCTGTTCGACCCGCGGTGTCGACCTGTATCGCGTCGATGAGCTGGCGCACGGAGGTGGTGGTGAGCTCCGATGGCCACGCGGGCGGACGGCCCTGTGCCGTTGCGAGGACGATGCTGAGCATGTGCTCGGCCATCGGATGGACGGGCGGTCGAAGTACCCGCATGCGTAGGTGGCGTGGAACCAGCTGCGCTGTGGGCCCCTGACGCTGCGAGTGTTGCCTGGTGTCCGCGCGAGCAGTACTCGATCAGACTGGCGACAGCGCTCCGTGGGACTGGCGGGTAGCCCCGCACGGCAGGGGTCTCCACGGTGGAGCGGGTGACGGGAATCGAACCCGCATGATCAGCTTGGAAGGCTGGAGCTCTGCCATTGAGCTACACCCGCGGACGACGATGTTGGCCACAGGAACGTCGATCGTCGAGGTCCCCTAGACTACCCAAGGCGCCGCGGGGCGTAGCGTAGTGGCTAGCGCGCCTGCTTTGGGAGCAGGAGATCGGGAGTTCGAATCTCCCCGCCCCGACCAGACCTCACCCTAGCCCGACCGCACCGGTTCCACGCGCCACCTGAAGATCATCAACCCCCACGAGCACGCCCCGAGGAGACCGTAGTGAAGAGCGACGTCGAGACCCTCGAGCCCCACGCGGGTCCGGCTGACCGTCGAGGTCCCCTTCGAGGAGCTGAAGCCGAGCCTGGACGCTGCCTACAAGAAGGTCGCGCAGCAGGTCCGGATCCCGGGCTTTCGGCCGGGCAAGGTGCCGGCCACGATCATCGACCAGCGCTTCGGCCGCGGGGTCGTGCTCGAAGAGGCGATCAACGACGCGGTGCCGCGCTTCTACGGCAAGGCGGTCGAGGAGGGCGAGGTCAGGGTCCTCGGCCAGCCCGAGATCGACGTCACGGAGTTCGAGGACGGCGCAGTTGCTGAAGTTCACCGCTGAGGTCGACGTCCGTCCCGAGATCGAGCTGCCCGACTACGAGGGCCTGCCGATCACGGTCGACGACGCCGAGCCCACCGACGCGGAGGTCGACGAGCAGGTCGAGGCCCTGCGCGACCGGTTCGCGGTGCTCACCGGCGTGGAGCGCGCGGCCGCGGCCGGCGACTTCGTCTCCATCGACCTGTCCGCCGCCGTCGACGGGGAGCCGCTCGAGGACGCCACCGCGAGCGGCATGTCGTACGAGGTCGGCAAGGAGAACCTGCTCGACGGGCTCGACGAGGCCGTCACCGGTCTGTCCGCCGGCGAGTCGGCGACGTTCGCCACGACGCTGGCCGGCGGCGAGCTCTCCGGCACCGCTGCCGACGTGACCGTGACGGTCAAGACGGTCAAGGCCAAGGAAGTGCCCCCGCTCGACGACGACTTCGCCCAGACGGCGAGCGAGTTCGACACGCTGGACGAGCTCGAGGCGGACGTCCGCGAGCGGCTGGCGCGGGCGAAGCGGCTCGCAGCAGGGCGCGCAGGCCAGCGACAAGGCGCTCGAGGCGCTGCTCGAGCGGGTCGAGGTGCCGCTGCCGGACAAGACCGTCGCCGGCGAGGTGCACTGGCGTCAGCACGCCCTGGCCGAGCAGCTCGAGACGTACGGCATCTCCAAGGAGGACTACCTCCGGATGGAGAACACCACTGAAGAAGAGCACGACGCCGAGCTGGACGCCGACGTGCGCAACAACCTTCGGGCCCAGTTCGTGCTCGACGCGGTCGCCCAGCGCGAGGAGCTGACGGTCGTCGACGCGGACCTGTCCACGCACATCGTCCGCCGCGCGCAGCGGGCGGGTGTCTCTCCGGACGCGTACGCCCAGCAGATCATGCAGAACGGCCAGGTCCCGATGCTCGTGGGCGAGATCCTGCGCAGCAAGGCGCTGGGCCGGGTGGTGGAGCGGGCCGTGGTCACGGACGCATCCGGGCGCGCGGTGAACCTGGTCGGCCTCCGTGAGGACGGGACGATCGCAGCTCCTGACGGCGCCACGACTCCGGTTCCCGGCGACGAGGTTTCCGGCGACGAGGCTTCCGACGCCGAGTAGCCGCTCAGGGTCGGCGCGAGCGGCCGACCTCGGGACGACGACACCCTGCGCCCAGAGCGAACACGCGGTGATCTGGGCGCAGAGGGGCCTTCGGCGCGGTTAGGGTCGGCGTAACGGACCTCACACCCGTCCATGGACAGCACTTGAGCGAGCAGGAGACATCGTGACGTTCCCCACTCAGGGCCTTGTCGCAGGCGAAGCGCGATCGCGCGTGCCCAACTCGGGCGTCTCCCACGAGGACGACGTCTTCAACCGGCTCCTCAAGGAGCGGATCGTCTTCCTCGGTGCCGCCGTCGACGACGCGATCGCCAACAAGATCTGCGCGCAGCTGCTGCTGCTGGCCGCGGAGGACTCCAAGAGCGACATCCACCTGTACATCAACTCGCCCGGTGGCTCGATCGACGCCGGCATGGCGATCTACGACACCATGCAGTTCGTCGAGTGCGACGTCGCCACCTACGCGATGGGCCTGGCCGCGTCGATGGGCCAGTTCCTGCTGTGCGCGGGGGAGCGCGGCAAGCGCTACTCGCTGCCGCACGCGCGGATCATGATGCACCAGCCGTCCGGCGGCATCGGCGGCTCGGCGTCGCTGATCGCCATCCAGGCCGAGCAGATGATCTTCACCAAGAAGAAGATGCAGGAGCTCATCGCCCAGCACACCGGCCAGAACGTCGAGCAGATCGAGCGCGACTCCGACCGCGAGCGCTGGTTCGGCGCGGACGAGGCCAAGGAGTACGGCTTCGTCGACCACGTCGTGCGCAGTTCGATGCAGGTCCCTGGCCAGGGATCGGAGGCCTGACCCCGATGTCCGGACTGATGCTTGAGGAGACCCCGTGAACGACATCTGGACGCCGGGCAACCGACCCGACAACCGCTACATCCTCCCGGAGTTCCGGGAGCGCACGTCGACCGGTGAGCGCATCCACAACCCGTACACCAAGCTCTTCGAGGAGCGGATCATCTTCCTCGGCGTGCAGATCGACGACGTCTCGGCCAACGACGTCATGGCCCAGCTGCTCACGCTGGAGTCCATCGACCCGGACCGCGACATCCACATCTACATCAACTCCCCGGGTGGGTCGTTCACGTCGCTCACGGCGATCTACGACACGATGCAGTTCATCCGGCCCGACGTGCAGACCATCTGCATGGGCCAGGCGGCGTCCGCGGCCGCGGTGCTGCTCGCCGCGGGCACGAAGGGCAAGCGCTTCGCGCTCCCGAACTCGCGGATCCTGATCCACCAGCCGTACACCGAGGGCGGCGGCCAGGCGAGCGACATCGAGATCCAGGCCCGCGAGATCCTGCGGATGCGCTCGCTGCTGGAGCAGATGCTGGCGCGGCACACCGGCCGCACCGAGGAGCAGGTCCGCATCGACATCGAGCGCGACAAGATCCTCACCGCGGCCGAGGCGGTCGAGTACGGCCTCATCGACGAGGTCATCAACAGCCGGAAGCTGTCCACGCTCACCGCGCTGTCGGGCTGAGCGGCGCACCGAACACGCGCCGTCAGCAGGCGACATTAGCCAGTTGAGCCCACAGGGTCGCCCCAGGCGGTACCTTCGAAAGAGCGGCTTGCGCGACACTACGAGGGGCGATCGGTCCCGAGACGAGGAGACGGATCCGGGTGGCACGCATCGGTGACGGTGGTGACCTGCTCAAGTGCTCTTTCTGCGGGAAGAGCCAGAAGCAGGTCAAGAAGCTGATCGCCGGCCCGGGCGTCTACATCTGCGACGAGTGCATCGACCTGTGCAACGAGATCATCGAGGAGGAGCTCTCCGAGTCCTCGGACCTCAAGTGGGACGAGCTGCCCAAGCCGCGGGAGATCTTCGACTTCCTCGAGGAGTACGTGATCGGCCAGGAGTCCGCCAAGAAGGCGCTCTCGGTCGCGGTCTACAACCACTACAAGCGGATCCAGGCCGGGAGCCAAGGAAGGCCGGAACAACGCCGAGCCGTCGAGCTGGCCAAGTCGAACATCCTGCTGATCGGCCCGACCGGCTGCGGCAAGACCTACCTCGCGCAGACGCTGGCCCGGATGCTGAACGTGCCGTTCGCGATCGCTGACGCGACGGCGCTCACCGAGGCCGGCTACGTCGGCGAGGACGTCGAGAACATCCTGCTCAAGCTGATCCAGGCCGCCGACTACGACGTCAAGAAGGCCGAGACCGGGATCATCTACATCGACGAGGTCGACAAGATCGCCCGCAAGAGCGAGAACCCGTCGATCACCCGCGACGTGTCCGGCGAGGGCGTGCAGCAGGCGCTGCTGAAGATCCTCGAGGGGACCACGGCGTCGGTGCCGCCGCAGGGCGGCCGCAAGCACCCGCACCAGGAGTTCATCCAGATCGACACGACCAACGTGCTGTTCATCGTCGGCGGCGCGTTCGCCGGGCTGGAGAAGATCGTCGAGTCGCGGGTCGGCAAGAAGGGCATGGGCTTCGGCGCCACGCTGCACACCAAGCTCGACCTCGACGCGACCGACGTCTTCGGCGACGTCATGCCCGAGGACCTGCTCAAGTTCGGCATGATCCCGGAGTTCATCGGCCGGCTGCCGGTCATCACGACGGTCGCCAACCTCGACCGCGAGGCGCTGGTCCGCATCCTGACCGAGCCGAGCAACGCGCTGGTGAAGCAGTACCAGCGGCTCTTCGAGCTCGACGGCGTCGAGCTCGAGTTCACCGACGACGCGCTCGAGGCGATCGCCGACCAGGCGATCCTGCGCGGCACCGGCGCCCGCGGGCTGCGCGCGATCATGGAGGAGGTCCTGCTGTCGGTGATGTACGAGGTGCCGAGCCGCAAGGACGTCGCCCGCGTGGTCGATCACCGGCGAGGTCGTCCTCGACAACGTCAACCCGACGCTGGTGCCGCGCGAGGCCCCGAAGCGGGAGCGCCGCGAGAAGTCGGCGTAGCACCGCCCGCCGCGCGACCGCCGTCGCCCGGCCGGGCCTGCTGGTCCGTAGACTTTGCGACCATGACGTCTCCCCAGAGCGACCAACGCCCCGACCTGCCGACGCAGTACGCGCCGGCCGAGGTACGAGGCGCAAGCTGTACGAGCGCTGGGTCGAGGCGGGCTACTTCACGGCGGACGCCGACCAGCCGACGGCCGTCCGTTCACCATCGTCATCCCGCCGCCGAACGTCACCGGCCCGCTGCACCTCGGCCACGCGCTCCAGCACACGCTGATGGACGCGCTGACCCGCCGCCAGCGGATGCAGGGCTACGACGCGCTGTGGCTGCCCGGCATGGACCACGCCGGCATCGCCACCCAGAACGTCGTCGAGCGCGAGCTCGCCAAGGAGGGCATGACCCGCCACGACCTCGGCCGCGAGGAGTTCGTCGAGCGGGTCTGGGAGTGGAAGGCGGAGTACGGCGGCCGGATCCTCGGCCAGATGCGCCGGCTCGGCGACGGCGTCGACTGGTCGCGCGAGCGCTTCACGATGGACGAGGGCCTGTCGCGCGCGGTCCGCACGATCTTCAAGCGGCTCTACGACGACGGCCTGATCTACCGCGCCGAGCGGATCATCAACTGGTGCCCGCGCTGCCTGACCGCGCTGTCCGACATCGAGGTCGACCACCGCGACGACGAGGGCGAGCTCGTCTCGATCCGCTACGGCGACGGCGGAACGCCATCGTGGTCGCCACGACCCGCGCCGAGACGATGCTCGGCGACACCGCGGTCGCCGTGCACCCCGACGACGAGCGCTACGCGCACCTGATCGGCACCGAGGTCGAGCTGCCGCTGACCGGCCGCACGCATCCCGATCGTCGCCGACGAGCCACGTCGACCCGGCGTTCGGCACCGGCGCGGTCAAGGTGACGCCCGGCGCACGACCCCAACGACTTCGAGATCGGCCAGCGCCACGACCTGCCCGTCGCTCACCGTCATGGACGAGCGCGGCGTCATCACCGCGCACGGGCCCGTTCGAGGGCCTCGACCGCTTCGAGGCGCGCCCCGCCGTCGTCGCCGCGCTGCGCGAGCAGGGCCGCGATCGTCGCCGAGAAGCGGCCGTACGTGCACGCCGTCGGCCACTGCTCGCGCTGCGGCACGGTCGTCGAGCCGCGGCTGTCGCTGCAGTGGTTCGTCAAGGTCGGCCGCTGGCCAAGGCCGCCGGCGACGCGGTGCGCGACGGCCGGGTCGCCATCCACCCGCCGGAGCTGGCGCCGCGCTACTTCGACTGGGTCGACAACATGCACGACTGGTGCATCTCCCGCCAGCTGTGGTGGGGCCACCGCATCCCGGTCTGGTACGGCCCGGACGGCGAGGTCCGTCGTGCGTCGGGCCGGACGACCGGCGCCGACCGGCGACGGCTGGCGCCAGGACGACGACGTGCTCGACACCTGGTTCTCGTCGGCGCTGTGGCCGTTCTCGACGCTCGGCTGGCCGGACGAGACCGCGGACCTGGCGCCGGTTCTATCCGACCAGCGTGCTGCTCACCGGCTACGACATCATCTTCTTCTGGGTCGCCCGGATGATGATGTTCGGCCTGTACGCGATGGCCGATCGGGCCCGAGGTGCCGTGCCGTTCCACACCGTCGCGCTGACCGGCCTGGTGCGCGACGAGCGCGGCCAGAAGATGAGCAAGTCGACGGGCAACGTCGTCGACCCGCTCGACTGGATCGACGCGCTACGGCGCCGACGCGCTGCGCTTCACGCTCGCCCGCGGCGCCAACCCCGGCGCCGACGTCGCCGATCGGCGAGGAGTGGGCGCAGGGCGCCCGCAACTTCGTCAACAAGCTCTGGAACGCCACCCGCTTCGCGCTGATCAACGGCGCGACCACCGCGGGCGCGCTGCCCGCGGCCGACGACGCTCGTCCGGCGCCGACCGCTGGATCCTGTCGCGGCTCGACGGCCACCGTCGCCGAGGTCGACGCGCTACTACGAGGACTTCGAGTTCGCCAAGGCGTGCGACGCGCTCTACCACTTCGCCTGGGACGAGTTCTGCGACTGGTACGTCGAGCTGGCGAAGATCCCGCTCGGCCGCGGCGGCGCCGAGGCCGAGGCCACCCGCGCGGTGCTCGGTCACGTCCTCGACGTCGTGCTGCGGCTGCTGCACCCGGTCACCCCGTTCGTCACCGAGGCGCTGTGGACCGCGCTGACCGGCGGCGAGTCGGTCGTCGATCGCCGCCTGGCCGGTCGCCGAGCAGGCCCGACTGCGACGCTGGCGCCGAGGCCGAGGTCGCGGCGCTGCAGGCCCTCGTCACCGAGGTGCGCCGGTTCCGCGCCGACCAGGGCCTCAAGCCCGGCCAGAAGGTGCCGGCCCGACTTCTCGACGTCGAGGCAACGCCGCTGGCCGCGTACGCGGACCAGCTCCGCTCGCTGCGCCGGCTCACCGACGCCGGCGACGACTTCGCCGCCACCGCGTCGCTGCCGGTCGGCGGGCCTGCGCGTCGAGCTCGACCTGTCCGGCACGATCGACGTCGGCACCGAGCGCACGCGGCTCGACAAGGACCTTCGCGCGGCACGCACGGAGGTCGACGCTGGCGCTGGCCAAGCTCGCCAACCCCGAGTTCACCGGCAAGGCACCGGACGCCGTCGTCGACAAGATCCGCGCCCGCCTGGCGGCGGCCGAGGCCGACGTGCGCGCCTCGCCGCACAGCTCGATGCGCTGCCGGCCCAGTGAGCGACGCGATGAATTCCTCGACGACGACCCGATGGCGGCCCGACGAATGGACCGCTGGACGGCCTGATCAACGGCTTCGAGCTTGCGATGGGCTCGACGACGAGCCGGAGAAGGCGGCGGTGAGCGTGCCAGCGAACGTCGAGGCCGACCTGCGCCGGGTCGAGGGCGAGCTCGGCCCGCTGGCCGGAGTCGATGCTCGACTCGACGCTCGACCGCGAGCGCGCCCTGCTCGACCTGCTCGGCGACCCGCAGCGCGCGTACCCCGTCGATCCACATCGCCGGCACCAACGGCAAGACGCACGACCGCGCGATGATCGACGCGCTGCTGCGCGCGCTTCGGCCTGCGCACCGGCCGGTACACCAGCCCGCACCTGGAGTCGATGACCGAGCGGATCAGCCTCGACGGCGAGCCGATCGACGCCGAGCGCTTCGTCGCGCGCCTACGACGACGTCGCGCCCGTACGTCGAGCTCGTCGACGCCAACGCATCGACGCACCCGCTGTCGTTCTTCGAGGTGCTCACCGGCATGGCGTTCGCCGCGTTCGCCGACGCGCCGGTCGACGTCGCGGTCGTCGAGGTCGGCATGGGCGGCACGCTGGGACGCCACCAACGTCGTCGACGCGCCGGTCGCCGTCGTCACGCCGATCGGCCTCGACCACCAGGCGCTACCTCGGCGACACGGTCGCGGAGATCGCCGGCGAGAAGGCCGGCATCATCAAGCCAGGCGCGCCGTCGTGCTCGCGCAGCAGCCGCTGGAGGCGGCCGAGGTGCTGCTGCGGCAGGCGGCCGAGGTCGGCGCGACCGTCGCCCGCGAGGGCATGGAGTTCGGCGTCCGCGATCGCGCGAGGTCGCGGTCGGCGGCCAGCTGCTCGACCCTGCGCGGGGCTCGGCGGCGTCTACGAGGAGGTCTTCCTGCCGCTGCACGGCGCGCACCAGGCGCACAACGCCGCTGTCGCGCTCGCCGCCGTCGAGGCGTTCCTCGGCGGTCGGGCGCGAGCTGCTCGACGTCGACGCTCGTCCGCGCCGGCGTTCGCGGCCGTCACGTCGCCCGGGCCGGCTCGAGGTGCGTGCGCACGCGGCCCGACCGTGCTGCTCGACGCCGCGCACAACCCGGCCGGCGCCGACGGCGCTCGCCGCGGCGCTCGACGAGGAGTTCGCGCTTCGACCGCCTGGTCGGCGTCGTCGGCGATGCTCGCCGACAAGGACGTCGCCGGGATCCTGCAGGCGCTCGAGCCGGTCCTCGACGAGGTCGTCGTCACGCAGAACTCGTCGCCGCGCGCGCTGCCGGCCGACGAGCTCGGCGACGATCGCGGTCGAGGTCTTCGGCGAGGACCGGGTCGAGGTCGTGCCCCGGCTGGTCGACGCGCTCGACGCGGCGATCGCGCCTCGCCGAGGAGGACGGGCCACCTCGGCGGCGCCGGCGTCCTCGTCACCGGCTCGGTCGTCACCGTCGGCGAGGCCCGGCACCTGCTGCGGCGGCGATGACGATGTCCGCGCCATCGTGGTCGGTTCGACGGCTGCCGCCCATGCGCGACCCGTCGGCTGTTCGCCAGCGTGCTCGGCATCGAGGCGCATCGTCCTGTGGCTCGCGATCTCGTGGCCGCGCGCTCGCAGACCGTCGGTGCCCACCGGCCTCGCGCTGGGGGTCGGGTGGCGCTGCTCGCCGCTGTGCTGCTTCGTGCTCGCCGGCACTGCTCCGGCATCCGGTGGGCGTACGCTCGCCGGGCTCGATCCTGCAGGTCGCTGGCCGTGCTGTCGCGGCTTCGTCGTGCCGGTGATGTTCTTCCTCGGCGCCGCTGTTCGGCGTGCTCTGGATCGCCGCCGTTCCGGCATGGGTCGGCTCGTGGCGCCCGCTACGGCTGCCGTCACCCGCGCGACCAGCCACCCACCCGTACACCCGAAGGAGCATCCTCGTGTCCGAGCGCACCCTGGTCCTGGTCAAGCCCGACGGCGTCGCCCGCGGCCTGGTCGGCGAGGTCGCTCGGCCGGCATCGAGCGCAAGGGCCTGCAGCTGGTCGCCCTCGAGCTGCGCACGCTCGACCGGCCGACGGCCGCAGACGCACTACGCCGAGCACGCCGAGCGGCCGTTCTTCGGCGACGCTGGTCGCCTTCATCACCTCGGCCCGCTCGTCGCGCTGGTCGCCGAGGGCCCGCGGGCCATCGAGGCGCTTCGCGCCAGCTGGCGGGCGCCACCGACCCGGTCAAGGCCGCGCCCGGCACGATCCGCGGCGACTTCGCCCTCGAGGTCCAGAACAACATCGTCCACGGCTCGGACTCGCCGGAGTCGGCCGCCCGCGAGATCGCGCTGTTCTTCCCGGCACCTGGCCTGACGCACACCGCCCTGGCGCGTAGCCGGACACGCGGTCGGAGCCTGTCCGCTTCGACCCGTCGGGGTGACGCACGGTTACGATGGCCAGGCTGCCCGCCACTCGCACGACCCTCGGAAGGCCCCTTCCGCCTATGGCGAACAACATGTCGTTCATCGGCCGTGACATGGCCGTCGACCTCGGCACCGCCAACACCCTCGTCTACGTGCGCGGCCGCGGCATCGTGCTCAACGAGCCGTCCGTCGTCGCGATCAACCCGAACACCGGCGGCATCCTCGCCGTCGGCACCGAGGCCAAGAAGATGATCGGCCGCACGCCCGGCAACATCGTCGCGATCCGCCCGCTCAAGGACGGCGTCATCGCCGACTTCGACACCACCGAGCGGATGCTGCGCTACTTCATCCAGAAGGTGCACAGCGCCGCCACCTCGCCAAGCCGCGCATCGTCGTCTGCGTGCCGTCGCGGCATCACCGGCGTCGAGCAGCGCGCGGTCAAGGACGCCGGCTACGCGGCCGGCGCGCGCAAGGTCTACATCATCGAGGAGCCGATGGCCGCCGCGATCGGCGCCGGCCTGCCGGTCCACGAGCCCACCGGCAACATGGTCGTCGACATCGGCGGCGGCACCACCGAGGTCGCCGTCATCTCCCTCGGCGGCATCGTCACCGCGCAGTCGATCCGCATCGGCGGCGACGAGCTCGACAACGCGATCATCCAGTACGTGAAGAAGGAGTACTCGCTGATGCTCGGCGAGCGCACCGCCGAGGAGATCAAGATGGCGATCGGCTCGGCGTTCCCGGCGCCGGACGAGCCGCACGCCGAGATCCGCGGCCGCGACCTCGTCACCGGTCTGCCGAAGACGATCGTCGTGTCGAGCGACGGAGATCCGCAAGGCGATCGAGGAGCCGGTCAACGCGATCGTCGACGCGGTCAAGACGACGCTCGACAAGTGCCCGCCCGAGCTGTCCGGCGACATCATGGACCGCGGCATCGTGCTCACCGGCGGCGGCGCGCTGCTCAAGGGCCTCGACGAGCGGCTGCGCCACGAGACCGGCATGCCGATCCACATCACCGACAACCCGCTCGACTCGGTCGCGCTCGGCTCCGGCAAGTGCGTCGAGGAGTTCGAGGCGCTGCAGCAGGTCCTGATCTCCGAGCCGCGTCACTAGCCCGGGGGGCGGAGCCGTGCCGTCGCCACCGTACGCCGCAAGGCCCGGTATCCCCCCGATCGATCGGACGTTGCACCAGTGAGGGACACGCGTCGCACGCGAGTGGTGCTCGCCCTGCTGTTGCTGACGGCCTTCACCCTGGTCACGTTGGACTACCGGTCCGGCGGCAGCGGGTCGTTCTCCACCTTGCGCAGCGTGGGCTCGTCGGTCTTCGGACCGCTGGAGTCGGCCGCCGGGGCGGTAGTCCGACCGGTACGTAGCCTGATCTCCTCGATCTCCTCCGTCGGATCCAACAGCAAGAAGATCCGGAATCTGGAGGGCCAGGTCGAAGCGCTGCAGGAACAGCTACGCACCGAGCCGTTCGACCAGGCCCGCGTCGCGGAGCTCAACCAGCTCCTGCACGTGTCGTCGCTCGGCCAGTACAAGATGGTGCCGGCCCAGGTCGTCGCCATCGGCGGCACCCTGGGCTTCGAGTGGACGGCGACGATCGACGCGGGCAGCAAGGACGGCATCAAGCCGGACATGACCGTGCTCAATGGCAACGGACTTGTCGGTCGGGTCAAGGTCGTGGGCCCGACGACGTCGACGATCCTGCTCGCGATAGACCCCGGGTCGCACGTCGGCGTACGGCTGGAGACCGGTGAGATCGGTTACATCGACGGCCACGGGCTGAAGGACATGACGCTCACCGTGCCGAACCCCATGGCGAAGCTGGAACCTGGCCAGCGTCTGGTCACGCTCGGCTCGAGCGGCAACGTGCCGTACGTGCAGGGCGTGCCGATCGGGGTGATCGTCTCGGTGCAGGGCGGTTCGGACGGCCTGCAGAAGACCGCCACGGTCCGCCCGTACGTCGGCTTCACGTCGCTGGACATCGTCGGTGTCGTCGTCGAACCGCCTCGCGTGGATCCGCGGTTCGCCCTGCTCGAGCCGACGCCGTCAGTGACCACGCCGCCTGCCACCACGACGACGCCTCCGGCCACCACGACTCCGCCGGCGACCACCACACCCACGACCACGCCGAGCCCCTAGCGATGACGATCCGCCGACTGCTGTTCGCCGCCACGCTGTTGGTCACCGTCATGCTGCTGCAGGTCGTGGTGGTCAACCGGCTGGGACTGCCCGGTGCGCCACCTGAGCTGGTGCTGCTGACGGTCCTGTCCCTCGCCCTCGTCTACGGGCCCGCGGGAGGCGCTGTCACCGGCTTCCTGGCCGGACTGGCGATCGACATCATCCCGCCGTCGGACCACCTGATCGGCCAGGCGGCACTCGTGTTCTGCCTCGCCGGGTATGTTGCGGGTCTCGCCAAATGGGACATCGACCGCTCGGCGTTCATGCCGCTCGTGGTCGTCGTATCTACCGCCGTGAGCGCGTCGGTGCTCTACGCGGCTTTTGCCGCTGTCGTAGCTGATCCACGCGTGACGTGGCATACGTTGACACTCAACGTCTCCACGTCCGCTCTGTACGATCTGCTCGTGGCACCGTTCCTTGTTCCGCTCGTGTTGTCCATGGCTCGGCGCTTCGAGCCCGACGCGGCGCGCATATGAGCGGCCGTTGGTTTTTCCCGCCCCCCGGTGCGGGGCGAGGGAGCTCCATTTCATGACCGATCGCTCGCGCCTGAGGCTTGTCGTCGTCCGCGTGCTCGTGCTCTCGCTGTTGCTGACGTTGCTCTCACGCGTGTGGTACATGCAGGTGATGGCCAGCGAGCAGTACCTGGCGGCCGCCGAGTACAACCAGACGCGGCAGGTGCTCACCCTGCCGACCCGGGGCCTGATCCTGGACGACATGGGCCGTCCGCTCGTGCAGAACAGCACCGCTCTCGTGGTCTCGGTCGACCGCAACGGTCTGCCCAAGGCGAAGAGCAAGGAACGGTACCAGCGTCCTCAACCAGCTGTCGTCGTTGATCGGAATGCCGTACAGCCAGCTGGTCTCCACGATCGCATTGTGCGACTACTCCAAGGACCTCGCCGGAGGACCAGCGGGGGAGGAAGGGAAACCCGTACTGCTGGAACGGTTCGACGTTCCAGCCGATCCCGGTGGTGAGTCTTGACGGCGGCACCGCTAGGGCCACCGAGCTGGCGCTGCAGATCCTGGAGCGCCAGGAGGAATTCCCTGGAGTGACCGCGCAACTGCAGGCGCTGCGGGACTACCCGCAGCCTGAGGGGGTTCAGGCCGCCCAGGTCCTCGGGCACGTCCAGGGCATCCAAGCCGAAGACATCGCCGGCATCACCGACTCCGACGTGCGCAAGAAGCTCACCGATGCCGCGCGGATCGGCGGCACGATCGGCGTGGGTGGCCTGGAGCAGCAGTACAACGACGAGCTCACCGGCACCATGGGCACGAGGACCGTGCAGGTCGACCGGCGGAACAACCCCATCGGCATTGCCAGTGATGTGCCGGCCACCCCGGGCAACTGGCTGGTGACGAGTATCGACGCCAAGGTGCAGAAGGCGACCGAGGACGCCCTCGCGGCGCGGGTGGAGTACGTCAAGACCCACCCGCAGCTGTCCGGTTCGGAGCGCGGGCAGCTGATGGACCCCGACTCCGGCGCTGCGGTCGTGCTTGACGTGAAGACCGGCTCCATCATCGCGATGGCCAACTACCCGACCTACGACCCGAACGTGTGGATGCAGCAGCCGCGCCCTGCCGAGGTGATCGACAACCTCCCACAGCTCAACTTCGCGATCCAGGGCCAGTACGCGCCAGGCTCGACGTTCAAGATCATCACCACGGCGGCCGCGGTCAAGGCGGGGATCGCCAACTTCCACAGTCAGTACAACTGCGCCGGGCAGCTGACCGTGGGCAAAAAGGTCTTCAGGAACTTCGACGGCGTCGGGTACGGCATGGGGTCGCTGCGCACCGCCCTCGCCCAGTCCTGCGACACGATCTTCTTCCAGTTCGGCCAGCAGATGTGGAACAAGGACGGCGGGCAGAAGCCATCCGGCCCGACGAAGGACTACGTCGTCAACGAGGCTCTCGACTGGGGGCTCGGTACCCGCACCGGCGTCGACCTGCCAGCGGAAGCCAAGGGCACCGTCCAGACCCGGCAGGAAGTCACCGACACCTACGCGAAGTACAAGGCGCGCTGCGAGCCGAAGCCGGCGCTGACTCTCAACGTGGTCGAGCAGGATATCTGCCTGCGGAAAGGGAACTACCGTGTAGGTGATGCACTCAACACGGCGCTCGGCCAGGGCACCACGACGGTGACTCCCCTCCAGCTCGCGGCGGCCTACGCCGGATTGGCGAACGGCGGCACCCTGTGCACTCCGCACCTCGGCAAGGCGATCATCAAGCCGACCGGTGAGCTGGTGAAGAAGATCGAGCCCCAGTGCGACCACAAGCTCGACATCACGCCGGAGCTGCGGGCGCAGATCGTGGACGCGCTGACCGAGGTGCCGATCTCGGGAACGGCCAAGTCCGCGTTCGCTTCGCCGACGGCGTTCCCGCTGGACCAGATCCCGGTGGCAGGCAAGACCGGTACGGCGCAGGTGGGCAACAAGTTCGACACCGCGTGGTTCGCCTCGTTCGCTCCCGCCAACGACCCGCAGTACGTCGTGGTGATGATGATTTCCCAGGGCGGCCAGGGTGGACCCGGCTCGGCGCCGGGCGTGCGGAGCATCTACGACGCGCTGTACGGCATCGGTCAGGAGGCGCTCCTTCCCGGTAGCGTGCCGCCCGCGGACCTTCCGACGGTCGCGGCCGATGGCGAGATCGTCCCGCCTGGGTCCGCCGGCCAGACCGCGGCTGCGGCGGCACCGGCGTCGGCGCTCGGCTCGTCGGCGGCGCTCAGCTCAGCCAAGCCGGTGGCGTTCGAGGCCGGTCGGTCGCTGCCCGCACTACCGACCTACGAGTCGCGTTACACCACCGTGCTGGCACTAGCCCCCGGCCGGTCCGTTCCGACCCGCGGGGCCCTGCAATGAGCACCGACTGGAGCACTCGGCGCCCGTCGTACGCGTCGCGCCCCCATGTCCCGCCTCGCCCCAGGCCACACGCTGGCCTGATGGACCGCGAGTCCAAGCTGCGCGGCATGGACTGGGTGCTGACGATCGCGGTGCTGTCGCTGACACTCCTGGGCTCGTTGCTGGTGTGGTCGGCAACCCGCCACACCTCGGGCGACGGCATGTTGAAGAAGCAGCTGCTCACGGTCGTCGTCGGTGGCGCGATCGCGGTCGTTGCGGCGCGCATCGACTTTCGGAACCTGCGGACGTACGCGCCGTTCGTCTTCGGGGTGGCCTGCCTCGGGCTGCTGGCGGTCATGGTGCCAGGAGTGGGGTCGAATCAGAACGGCACCAGCGGCTGGATCGCGCTGCCTGGCGGGTTCAACCTGCAGCCCTCGGAGTTCGCCAAGCTCGGCTTCGTCGTCGTGCTCGCCATGTTGCTCAGCGAGAAGCGGGATCTGGAGTACGGACCGAGGAACTTCGACGTCGTGCGGGCCCTGCTGATCGCCGGCATCCCGATGATCCTCATCATGCTCCAGCCGGACCTCGGGACCGCGCTGGTCTTCATCGCGGTGGTCCTGGGCATGCTCGCTGTCTCGGTCGCACCGGCCCGCTGGCTGGTGATCATCGTCCTGGGTGTCGTCGTGTCGGCGTTCATGGTGGTGCACCTCGGGTTCCTCAAGGACTACCAGCTCAAGCGGTTGACCTCCTTCGCCAATCCGACGGCGGACACCCAGGGCGCCGGCTGGGACGTCCACCAGTCCGGCATCGCGATCGGCTCGGGCGGGCTCACCGGCAAGGGGCTGTTCCACGGTGCGCAGACCAACGGCGGGTTCGTCTACGCCAGCTCGACCGACTTCGTGTACTCCGTCGCGGGCGAGGAGCTGGGCTTCGCCGGGGCCGGTGCGATCATCGGGCTGACCGGCATCATCTTGTTCCGGGGGATCCGGATCGCGACCAGGAGCGAGGACATGTTCGGTCGGCTGGTGGCGGTCGGCGTCGTGTGCTGGTTCTCCTTCCAGGCGTTCGAGAACATCGGGATGAACCTCGGCATCATGCCGGTCACCGGGATCCCGTTACCGTTCGTCTCCTACGGCGGGTCGGCGATGATCGCGAACATGCTCGCGATCGGGCTGCTGCAGAACATCCATCTCGCCACCCGCGAGACCTGATCATCTGCCGCCCCGCCCGCGGCGGCTAGTCTGGAAGTACGTCCCCGCACCCTGACTGCCGGAGGGTTCCACCGTGCCTGTGCAGACCGTCGAGTCGCTGTTCGGCCGCCTCGAGCCGCTGCTTCCGCTGGTGAGCAAGCCGATCCAGTACGTCGGCGGCGAGCTCAACTCCACCGTCAAGGACTGGGACGCCACCGACGTGCGGTGGGCGCTCATGTACCCCGACGCCTACGAGGTCGGGCTGCCCAACCAGGGCGTCATGATCTTGTACGAGGTGCTCAACGAGCTGCCGGGCGTGCTGGCCGAGCGCACCTACGCGGTGTGGCCGGACATGGAGGCGCTGCTGCGCGAGCACAAGATCTCGCAGTTCACGGTCGACGCGCACCGTCCGATCGGCGCCTTCGACGTGTTCGGCCTGTCGTTCTCGACCGAGCTCGGCTACACCAACATGCTCACGGCTTTGGACCTGGCGGGCATCCCGATGCTGGCCGCGGACCGCACGATGGACGACCCGATCGTGCTCGCCGGTGGGCATTCGTCGTTCAACCCGGAGCCGGTCGCCGACTTCATCGACGCCGCAGTGATCGGTGACGGCGAGCAGGCGGTCATCGCCATCTCGGAGATCATCCGCGGCTGGAAGGCCGAGGGGCGTCCCGGGGGTCGCGACGAGCTGCTCCTGCGGCTGGCGAAGACCGGTGGCGTCTACGTGCCGGCCTTCTACGACGTCGACTACCTCGCCGACGGCCGGATCCTGCGCGTGGTGCCGAACCGGCCGGGTGTCCCGTGGCGGGTGGCCAAGCACACCGTGATGGACCTGGACGCCTGGCCATACCCCAAGCAGCCGTTGGTGCCGCTGGCCGAGACCGTCCACGAGCGGATGAGCGTCGAGATCTTCCGGGGCTGCACCCGGGGCTGCCGGTTCTGCCAGGCGGGCATGATCACCCGTCCGGTGCGCGAACGGTCCATCACCGGGATCGGCGAGATGGTGGAGTGCGGCCTGAAGGCCACCGGGATGCACGAGGTCGGGCTGCTGTCGCTGTCCTCGGCCGACCACACCGAGATCGGCGACATCGCCAAGGGCCTCGCCGACCGGTACGAAGGCACCAACACGTCGCTGTCGCTGCCGTCCACCCGGGTCGACGCGTTCAACATCACGCTGGCGAACGAGTTCTCCCGCGGCGGTCGGCGCTCGGGCCTCACCTTCGCACCTGAGGGCGGCTCGGAGCGGATGCGCAAGGTGATCAACAAGATGGTCACCGAGGAAGACCTCATCCGCACGGTCACCACGTCGTACGCCAACGGCTGGCGGCAGGTGAAGCTGTACTTCATGTGCGGGCTGCCGACCGAGACCGACGAGGACGTGCTGCAGATCGCCGACCTGGCGAAGAAGGTCATCGCGGCTGGTCGGGCGGTCACCGGGACGCGTGACATCCGCTGCACCGTGTCGATCGGCGGGTTCGTGCCGAAGCCGCACACCCCGTTCCAGTGGGCGGCGCAGCTCGACCACGAGACCACCGATGCGCGGCTGCGCAAGCTGCGCGACGAGATCCGGTCCAGCAAGGAGTACGGCAAGGCGATCGGTTTCCGCTACCACGACGGCAAGCCGGGGATCGTCGAAGGCCTGTTGTCCCGCGGGGACCGGCGCGTGGGCCGGGTGATCCGTGCCGTCTGGGAGGACGGCGGCCGGTTCGACGGATGGGGCGAGCACTTCTCCTTCGAGCGGTGGGCCCGCTGCGCCGAGGAGGTCTTCGCCGACCAGGTCGGTCGATGTCGACTGGTACACGGTGCGCGAGCGCGGGCGAGACCGAGGTGCTCCCGTGGGACCACCTGGACTCCGGCCTGGACAAGGACTGGCTGTGGCGGGACTGGCAGGACTCGCTCGCTGAGGCCGAGGTGGAGGACTGCCGGTGGACGCCGTGCTACGACTGCGGGGTCTGCGACCAGATGGGCACCGAGATCCAGATCGGCCCGACCGGGCACAAGCTCCTGCCGTTGGTCTCCGTCACCTGAGGCCGGCCCGGCGCTGCTCCGTGGTGATTCGCCGTTCCGTGGTGATCACGCATTGGGCGCCCTGCCACGTTCGGGCACCCGCTCGGCGTGGCGCAGTGCCCAACGTTTGATCATTCACTCCATCGAGAGAGGCAAGACACTGGCCCGCTCGCCTGAGGGACCGCCGCCGCCGCCCGTCGTCCAGCGGCTGCGGCTGCACTACACCAAGCGCGGCAGGCTGCGTTTCACCAGCCACCGCGACTTCCAGCGCGCCCTCGAACGCGCCCTGCGGCGTGCCGCCGTGCCCATGGCCTACAGCGCCGGGTTCAACCCGCACCCGCGGGTGTCCTACGTGGGTGCCGCGCCGACCGGGGTGGCCAGCGAGGCCGAGTACGTCGAGATCGCGCTCGCCGAGCGCCGCGACCCGGACGAGCTGCGGCGCGCCCTCGATGAGTCGCTGCCAACCGGTCTTGACGTGCTGGAAGTCGTCGAGGCGCGGGTGGGCTCGCTCCCGGACCGGATCGACGCCTCGCGGTGGTCGATCCAGCTGGCGGGGGTCCCGGTCGCCGAGGCCCGGGTAGCGGTGGCAGCCTTCCTCGGGGCCGACCGCATCGAGGTCGAGCGGCAGCTGAAGGACGGGAAGCGCCTGCTCGACGCGCGCGCACCCGTCGTGGCGCTGGGCGTGGTGGAGCCGTCCGACGGCGGCTCGTATGCGATACTTGAGTTGGTTGTCCAGCACTTGACACCTGCTGTTCGACCCGACGACGTCCTGGCTGGACTTCGTGAGGTGGCCGACCTCGTGCCGCCGGTGCCCGCTCTGGTCACCCGGCTGGCGCAGGGGCACCTCGATACGCAGACCGGCCAGATCGACGACCCGCTGGCGCCCGATCGGGACGCCGCCGCGACTGCCGACGCGGCGCTCCCGCAAACGCCGTAGGCCGTGGCGTCGTGTGCCGCTGACTTGCGTCGCGAACGCCGACCCGGCGACCGCGACGGCCCTGCAACAACGTGTTCCCGTGCGGCGCGTCCCTCGTCAAAGGATGTGCCCGGGAGCGTGACGGGAGACAACCCGGATGCTCGACAACGAGCCCACCGGCGCCGAGACTGGCGCCCCCACGAACGACATCACCACCGCACCGCCCGCCAGGGTGCGTCGCCGCGCCGCTAGTCGGCCGGCTGGTCCGCCGGCAGTCGACACGGCGCCCGCTGTCGTCGTGACAGCCACCTCGCCGGCAGCAGCCTCACCCGGTACCGCGACACCCGATGCCGCGACGGTGGGTGCCGAAAGCGCCGCGCACGCCGAGGCCACCAGCGGCGCGGCGAAGGCGCCCGCCAAGAAGTCGGCCCGGAAGGCCCCGGCCAAGGCGGCCGGAGCCAAGGCGGCTGCCGACAAGGCTCCGGCCCTGCAGGCGCCTTTCGGCGTGGATGTCGACACGACGGCCGAGGCACCCGCTGCCACGGCTGCGGCCCCGGTGAAGGCAGCCAAGAAGGCGCCAGCCAAGGCCGCCAAGAAGGCCCCGGCGAAGAAGGCGGCAGGCAAGGCCCCCGAATCGGAGGCGCCGGCCACGACCGAGCCCGCGCTCGAGGACGCCGTACTCGACGAGGACGCCGTGCTCGACGAGGACGCGCCCGCCGCCGAGGAGCCCGATCCCAGGCTCTCGCAGCGCCGGCGCGAACCGCCGCGCTGTTCCAGCCCCCGGTGGTGCTCTTCCAGCCGCCGGACCCGGTGAGTGCGCCGCGCAGCCGGACCCGGGGTGCGGCAGCTGCCGCCACGAGTCCCGTCGAGCCGGACATCACCGAAGAGGGCGAAGCAGCCCAGCCCGCGGGTCGTAGACCACGCCGGGCGACTCGTGCGGCGGGTGCCGCGGCTCCGCTGGTCGTCGAGGTTGCGGGCGCCGAGGCCGTCGACACCGATGGCGACACCGACCACGCTGACACCGACCACGCCGACGGCCACCACGGCGAGGGCGACGGCACCCCGAGCAGGCGACGCCGGCGGGGTGGCCGGGGCCGTCGAGGCCGCGGCGAGGGCGCGGAGGGCGGGGAAGCCACTGAGGCCTCCGCCGACGGTCCGGACGCCGACGTCGAGGCGTCCACCAGCTCAGATGGTTCGTCGGACGACCACGGTCCGGATGAGCACGAGGACGGCGAGGGAAGCCGTCGCCGTCGCCGCCGCCGTCGGCGCGGGTCGGGCGAAGGCGACGAGGCATCCACCGACGATCCGCCGAACACGGTGGTCCGCGTCCGGCAGCCTCGGGGCGGCGACAGCAACCGCGAGGTGCAGGGCGTCAAGGGCTCCACGCGGCTGGAGGCGAAGAAGCAGCGCCGCCGCGAAGGGCGCGAGCAGGGTCGGCACCGCACGTCCATCGTTTCCGAGGCCGAGTTCCTGGCGCGCCGGGAGTCGGTCGAGCGGGTGATGGTCGTGCGCCAGAAGGCCGACCTGACCCAGATCGGTGTGCTCGAGGACGGCGTCCTGGTCGAGCACTACGTGAGCAACTCCGCGTCGGCGGGCTTCGCCGGCAACGTCTACCTCGGCAAGGTGCAGAACGTGCTGCCGGGGATGGAGGCCGCCTTCGTCGACATCGGCAAGGGCCGCAACGCGGTGCTGTACGCCGGCGAGGTCAACTGGGATGCCACCGGCCTGGAAGGTCGGCCGCGGCTCATCGAGACCGCACTGAAGTCCGGCCAGGACATCCTCGTGCAGGTCACGAAGGACCCGCTCGGCCACAAGGGTGCCCGGCTGACCAGCCAGGTGAGCCTTCCCGGGCGGTTCCTGGTCTACGTGCCGAACGGTGCGATGACCGGCATCAGCCGCAAGCTGCCCGACACCGAGCGCACCCGGCTCAAGGCGATCTTGAAGAAGGTCATGCCCGAGGGCGCGGGCGTGATCGTGCGCACTGCGGCCGAAGGCGCCTCCGAGGAGGAGCTGAGCCAGGACGTCATCCGGCTGGCAGCGCAGTGGGAGGAGATCCAGGCCGCAGCCAAGACCGCGAAGGCGCCCGCGCTCCTGCATGGCGAGCCCGACCTGACGGTCCGGGTCGTCCGCGACATCTTCAACGAGGACTTCGCCAAGCTCATCGTGCAGGGCCACGACGAGTGGGCGACGATCGAGTCCTACGTGGCCGGCGTCGCCCCTGACCTCGCGCCGAGGCTGGAGCGGTGGACGTCGGAGAAGGACGTGTTCGCCGCTCACCGGATCGATGAGCAGCTGGCGAAGGCGCTGGACCGCAAGGTGTGGCTGCCCAGCGGTGGTTACCTGATCATCGACCGCACCGAGGCGATGATCGTCGTCGACGTCAACACCGGCAAGTTCGTCGGCAAGGGCGGCAACCTCGAGGAGACGGTCACCAAGAACAACCTCGAGGCCGCGGAGGAGATCGTCCGACAGCTGCGGCTGCGCGACCTCGGCGGGATCATCGTCATCGACTTCGTCGACATGGTGCTCGAGGGCAACCGCGATCTCGTGCAGCGCCGGCTCACGGAATGCCTGGGCCGGGACCGGACCAAGCACCAGGTCGCCGAGGTGACCTCGCTAGGCCTCGTCCAGATGACCCGCAAGCGGGTCGGTGCCGGGCTCCTCGAGGTCTTCTCAGAGACGTGCGAGCACTGCCACGGCCGTGGCGTCATCGTGCACACCGACCCGGTCATGGCGAAGTCCAACGGTGCGGGGTCCGCGGGTGGCAACGGGCAGGCACCGGGTGGCCGCAAGCGGCGGCCCGCCGAGCCCGATGCGGCAGCGATCGCCGACCGGGCCGAGAAGCTCGCCCAGGTGGCGAAGGCGTCGAAGGTCGCCACCCTGGCCGGTGGCGGGGCTGGGGAGAGCGGCGCAGCCGCGCCGGCGGATGGTGCTGAGGCCGCCGCACAGGCCGACCACGGTGAACCGGTCGACCAGGCCGAAGCCCCCTGCCGCGGCGCCTGCCAAGGGGCGCTCACGGAGGTCCGCAGGGACCTCCCGCTCCCGGAAGGCGCGGGGCGCCGACGCAAGCGATGACGCGGTCGCGGCTGAGGCGCCCACGGACGCGGTCACCGGCGTGGACGTGGCGGCAGCGGTGGACGTGACGACTGCGGCAGGCGCCAGCACCCCTGATGGCGCCAGCGGCGATGCCGATGGTCCGCCGCCCGCGAAGAAGGCCACCCGCACCCGTCGGCGCCGCCCCGCGGCAACCGAGGACGCGGGCGCCACGCGCGAGGAGCACGCCGAGCCTGCACAGGTCTGACGGCGACCCCGCCTAGCTGTCGGAGAAGTCGATCAGGCTGCCTGCGTAGCAAGCGACCCACACGTGCTGGGTGCCCAGGTCGTCGACGTCGACCGTGATGCCGATCGGATGGTGGTCGGTGGGCAAGGTCTGCAGCACCACCAGATCGCTGGTGCGGACCTTGCTCACCGTGTCGGAGTCGTAGTTGACCACGTAGATCGCGCCGCCGTCCGGTGACATCGCCATGCTGCGGGGCGCGCTGCCGGTCGACACCCGGCCGACGACCGTGCCCGTCGTCAGGTCGATCTTCGCGATCCGGCTCTCGCCGTTGAGGGTGGCGTACAGGTAGCGCCCGGCCGGGTCCAGCACGAGGTGGCGAGGGCCCCGCCCGACGTCGCGCAGCACGTTCACGTCGTAGGACCTCAGGTCGACGACGGCGATCCCGGTGGTTCCCATGACGGCGACGTAGGCGAGCGCCGAGTCCGCCGTGATCGCGATACCGCGCGGGTAGGCGCCCAGCGGAACGCGGCGCAGCTCGGTGCCGGTGCGGGTGTCGATGACGGACAGGTCGTAGGAGCACCAGTTGCTGACCAGGAGCCGCTCGCCGTCGGGTGAGACGGCGACGTACTTCGGTACCGAGCCGACCTCGATCACCTGGTCGATGGCGAGGTGATCCACGTCGACCCGGTAGACGAAGCTGGGGTCGATGCCCTGGTGGGGTGTGCAGGTGTCGTCACCGGGGTGGGTGAAGGTCGGCCCGAACATCGAATAGTTCGAGACGTAGGCGTAGCGGGCGTCCGGCGTGAACGCCGCCTCGACCGGTCCGCCCTTGACGGTGCCAGTGCGGCCGGGAACCTTGAAGGCGCCCAGGTCCACCGTGTCCTTGATCGTGGCGACGAGGCGGTGCTCGCGGTCGTACACCGCGATCGTGTGCAGGTACATCATGTTCTGCGCGAAGAACAGTCCGGTTCCCGAGGCGACCACCGACTTCGGGTTCAGCGGACCGAGGATCCGCTTGGTCCGCGCCATACGCCAGGAAGCGGACGGGGGCGGCCCGGCCGGGGCGAGGGTCGGCGGTGCGGTGGGGGCGGTGGGGGCGGTGGGCGTGTCGGTCGGCGGCGGGGGTGGCGCAGTGGTCGGCCCATGCCGCGACCGGGGTCTGGGGCGCGGTGGGGCGAGCCGTCGGGCTCGCCGACCCGGCCTGTCCTGGCAGCCACCCGCACCCGGCAAGTGAGCTGGCGAGCGCGACGACGGTGAGGGCGATGAGGCCGCCCTGCGCGATCGGACCCGGTGATTTCATGGGCAACATCATGGCGTGAACGCGCTTGCGCACCCGTGATGACACCGGCGAAGGAGGGGCCAGTTTGACCCGCTCGGCCCATGGTCCGTAACCTTGTCCCCTGCGCCCCGTTGTGGGCGCGCGTGCCCGCGTGCCTCAGGCAGGCTGGGTTCCCGAACGAACAGGTAGGAGTCTCGCGGTGTACGCGATCGTGCGCAGCGGCGGCAGGCAGCACAAGGTTGCCGTCGGCGACGTTCTTCAGGTCGACAAGCTCGATGGCGAGCCGGGCTCGACGCTGACCCTTCCCGCCCTGCTCCTGGTCGATGGTGACGCGGTCACCAGCGACGCCACGGCGCTGTCGGGTGTGACGGTCACCGCTGAGGTGGTCGACCACACCAAGGGCCCCAAGATCACCATCCTCAAGTACAAGAACAAGACCGGCTACCGCAAGCGCCAGGGACACCGCCAGAAGCACTCCCAGGTCCGCGTCACCGGCATCGAGACCGGGAAGTAGGCGCGAGATGGCACATAAGAAAGGCGCCTCGTCCAGCCGCAACGGCCGCGACTCGAACGCGCAGCGACTCGGTGTGAAGCGGTTCGGCGGGCAGACCGTCAACGCGGGCGAGATCATCGTCCGCCAGCGCGGCACCCACTTCCACCCCGGCCTGAGCGTCGGTCGTGGCAAGGACGACACCCTGTTCGCACTGGTTGCCGGTGCCGTCGAGTTCGGCACCCGCCGTGGTCGTCGCGTCGTCAACATCGTGCCGGCGGAGTAAGTCCGCAGCGCACTCCACACGCAATCGAGGGCGGACCGGGTCTTACGGTCCGCCCTCGCTGTTTTTACCTAAGGAGCTCCGGGGCCATGACCACGTTCGTCGACAACGTGGTGCTGCACGTCGCAGCCGGCAACGGTGGCAACGGGTGCGCCTCGGTCCACCGCGAGAAGTTCAAGCCGCTCGGCGGGCCCGACGGCGGTAACGGGGGACGTGGCGGCGACGTCGTGCTCGTCGTCGACCCCAACGTCACCACCCTGCTCGACTACCACCGCGGGCCGCACCGCAAGGCCGCCTCGGGTGGCTTCGGCATGGGCGGGCACCGCAGCGGTGCCGAGGGTGGGGACCTGGTGCTCTCGGTTCCTGACGGCACCGTCGTGAAGAGCCCGTCCGGTGAGGTGCTGGCCGACCTGGTCGGTGTCGGTTCCCGCTTCATCATCGCCAAGGGTGGCTTCGGTGGCCTCGGCAACGCCGCCCTCGCGTCCCCCCGCCGAAAGGCGCCGGGCTTCGCGTTGCTCGGCGAGCCGGGGGAGTCCGGCGACGTGGTGCTCGAGCTGAAGATCGTCGCGGACGTGGGCCTGGTCGGCTTCCCCAACGCTGGCAAGTCGTCGCTGGTCGCCGCGATGTCGGCGGCCAAACCGAAGATCGCCGACTACCCGTTCACCACCTTGGTGCCCAACCTCGGCGTCGTCGAGGCGGGGGACACCGTCTACACGGTGGCCGACGTACCCGGGCTCATCCCCGGTGCGAGCGAAGGCAAGGGGCTCGGCCACGAGTTCCTCCGTCACATCGAACGCTGCGCCGCGCTGGTGCACGTGCTGGACTGCGCCACCCTCGACCCCGGCCGTGACCCGATCAGCGACCTCGACGCGCTCGAGGCGGAGCTGGCCGCATACGGCGGCCTCGCCGACCGGCCGCGCCTGGTGGTGCTCAACAAGATCGACGTGCCGGAAGCTCGCGAGCTCGCCGACCTGGTCACCCCGCTGCTGAAGGAGCGTGGCCTGCAGGTCTTCGAGATCTCTGCGGTGTCGCACGAGGGCCTGCGTGAGGTTTCCTTCGCGATGGCCGCGATGGTCGCCGCCGACCGCGCTGCCCGCCCGATGCTCGAGCCGACCCGGATCGTGCTGCGCCCCAAGGCAGTGGACGACGCCGGCTTCACCGTCACCTTCGACGGCGAGCGCTACCTGGTCACCGGTGAGAAGCCGAAGCGCTGGGTGAACCAGACCGACTTCACCAACGACGAGGCGGTCGGCTACCTCGCGGACCGGCTCGCCCGGCTCGGCGTCGAAGAGGCGCTCGCCAAGGCGGGTGCCACGGCCGGCTGTGAGGTGGCGGTCGGTGACGTGGTCTTCGACTGGGAGCCGTCACTGCTCGCCGGGGATCGTTGCACCAGGGCCCGCGCGGTACCGACAACCGGCTCGACGGGCGATGACACGGCGGTGAGCGCGCGCGAGCAGGTGACGCTGGCGCGCACGCATCGTCGTCAAGGTCGGCTCGTCGTCGATCGCCAGCGCCGCGGGCGGGCTCGACGCCGATCGGGTCGACGCCCTGGTGGGTGCCCTCGCCGCAGCGTCAGGCAGCGGGCAGCTCGGTCGTGCTGGTGTCCTCGGGCGCGATCGCCGCAGGGCTCGCCCCGCTCGGCCTGGCCAGGCGGCCGCGTGACCTCGCCACCCAGCAGGCGGCGGCCAGCGTGGGGCAGGGGCTGCTCGTCGAGCGGTACACCGCGTCCTTCGCCCGCTTCGGCGTGCAGGTCGGCCAGGTGCTGCTCACCGCGGACGACGTGGTCCGGCGCGGCCACTACCGCAACGCCTACCGCACGCTCGCCCGGCTCATGGAGCTCGGCGTGGTGCCGGTCGTCAACGAGAACGACACCGTGGCCACTCACGAGATCAGGTTCGGCGACAACGACCGGCTCGCGGCGCTCGTCGCCCACCTGGTCCGCGCCGACCTGCTGGTGCTGCTGTCCGACGTCGATGGTCTCTACACCGGCCCGCCGAACCGGCCGGGCTCGACGCAGGCTGGCCGAGGTGGCCGGTGAGGGCGACCTGGCCGGTCTCGACATCCGGGCGAGCGGTCAAGGTTCTGTCGGCACCGGTGGCATGTCCACCAAGGTCGAAGCGGTCCGGATCGCGACGTCGGCCGGTGTGCCCGTCGTCCTCACCTCCGCGCCGAACGTGCGGGCCGCACTGGCCGGCGAGGACACCGGCACCTACTTCCACGCCACCGCGGCGAGGGTCGCCAGCCGGTTGCTGTGGCTGGCCCACGCGACGACCGGGCGAGGCCGCCTGCACCTGGATCCCGGGGCGGTCGCAGGCGGTCGTCGGACGCCGGCTGTCGCTGCTGCCCGCCGGGGTGACGGCGGTGGAGGGCGAGTTCGCGGCGGGCGACCCGGTCGACCTGCTCGACGCCGCTGGCCACGTCGTGGCGCGAGGCCTGGTGAACTACGACGCGGCCGAGCTGCCCAAGCTGCTGGGCCGGTCCACCCGTGAGCTCGCCGCCCAGCTCGGCAGCGCCTACGAGCGTGAGGTCGTGCACCGCGACGATTTGGTGCTGCTCCGGCGCTAGCTGGCCCGACTTTCGCCATTGCGCCGCGCGCGCCCACGCATCCGTGGTCGACTTCTGGGGAGGTCAGCATGGAGCGGGGCGGAGGCGAGCGGTGGACGGGGGCGAGGCGTTGTGGCACGTGACCCTCACCGTCGGCGGTGTGCCGATGGACCCGGTGCTCGTGCACGCCGCGCTGCGCAGGCTGGCCACGGAGCGCCCCTTCATGCTCGGCGGTCGTTACGGGCCGGACCGCGCTGAGGTTCGCTACTGGGAGGAGGCCCCGTCCCGGGGCGAGGCCGCGAGCATGGCGCGCAGCGTCTGGCAGGAGCATCGGCAGACAGCGGTGCTGCCCTGCCTGGGAGGTGCTCGAGGTCGCGGTGGTGAGCCGAACGACCCACCTGGAACAGGCAGAGATCGGTGCACGCAGCGCAGATGCCGCGAAGCGGACGGCTGGCGCCCGTTCTGATCCGTCGATGGCGCCGGACCGTATCCTTGTTCGTCATGAGCAGCCGTGAAGAAGTCCTCGAAGTCGCTCGCCGCGCGCGAGACGCCGCAGTCGACGCTCGCCACGGCGTCGCGTGGGACCAAGGACGCCGCCCTGCACGCCATGGCGGACGCACTGGTGGCACGGTCCGCGACCATCCTCGAGGCAAACTCCTCCGACGTCGAGCGGGCCGTCGCAGCCGGGACCGCGCCATCCACCGTCGACCGGCTGCGTCTGGATGACGGCCGCATCGGTGAGATGGCGGCCGGCCTGCGCGAGATCGCCGCACTGGGCGACCCGGTCGGCGAGGTCCTGCGCGGGAGCACCCTGGCCAACGGGCTCGAGCTGCGCCAGATCCGGGTGCCCATGGGCGTCGTCGGCATCATCTACGAGGCACGGCCCAACGTGACCGCCGACGCCGCCGGCCTCTGCCTCAAGGCGGGCAACGCGGTCCTGCTGCGCGGGTCCTCCTCGGCGCTCGCATCCAACGAGGCGATCGTCGCCGTCCTGCGCGACGCGCTCGCCGGATCCGGCATGCCCGCCGACGCGGTCCAGCTGGTCCCCGGAGCCGGCCACGAGCCGGCCAAGCACCTCATGCAGGCTCGCGGGCTGGTCGACGTCCTCATCCCCCGGGGCGGTGCGTCGCTCATCGCCAGCGTCGTCGCCGAATCCAGTGTGCCGGTCATCGAGACGGGCGTGGGGAACTGCCACATCTACGTGGATGCCGACGCCGACCTGGACATGGCCCTGTCCGTCCTGCTCAACGCGAAGGTCTCCCGGCCCAGCGTGTGCAACGCGGTCGAGACGGTGCTGGTGCACCGCGACGTCGCCGACGCGTTCCTGCCCCGGGCCCTGGCCGCGCTCGCGGAGGCCGGGGTGACCGTCCACGGCGACGACGCGGTGCGCGCACTCGGTGACGCCGTTCCGGCAACGGCCGAGGACTGGGACACCGAGTACCACTCCCTGGACCTCGCGGCCGCCGTGGTGCCGTCGCCTCGACGCCGCCGTCAGCCACATCCGCGCCCACGGAACCGGTCACAGCGAGGCGATCATCACCGGCTCGCAGCACGCCGCGCGGGAGTTCGTCGCGCGGGTCGATGCGGCCGCCGTGCTCGTCAACGCCTCCACCCGGTTCACCGACGGCGGCCAGTTCGGCTTCGGTGCCGAGATGGGCATCTCCACCCAGAAGCTGCACGCCCGCGGCCCGATGGGCCTGACCGAGCTGACGTCGACCAAGTACGTGGTCACCGGCGACGGGCACGTTCGCACCTGAGGGCGCCACGTCGTCAGCGATGCCGCGATCTGCCCGACATGCCTGGCTGACACGGGTAGGGTCGCCGGTGACCTGGCGAGCTGATCGAGGAGGAGCACGCGATCGTGACGACCGCGCGGCGCCTGCGGCTCGGAGTCATGGGCGGAACGTTCGACCCCATCCACCACGGCCACCTCGTGGCGGCCAGCGAGGTGGCGAGCCAGTTCTCGCTCGACGAGGTCGTCTTCGTGCCGACCGGGCAGCCGTGGCAGAAGGCCGGCCGTGAGGTAGCGCCCGCCGAGGACCGCTACCTGATGACGGTGATCGCGACCGCCTCCAACCCGAGGTTCTCCGTGAGCCGGGTCGAGATCGACCGGCCAGGACCGACGTACACCGTCGACACGTTGCGGCAGCTGCGCGCCGAGCGCGGCGACGACGTGGACCTGTTCTTCATCACCGGAGCCGACGCGCTCGCCCAGATCCTCAGCTGGAAGTCCGCCACCGAGCTGGTCGACCTCGCGCACTTCATCGGGTGCACCCGGCCGGGACATGTGCTGGCGGACCCAGGCTTCCCTGACGGCGCCGTCAGCCTGGTGGAAGTGCCCGCGCTGGCGATCTCTTCGTCCGACTGCCGTGAGCGCGTCGCGCGCGGCGAGCCGCTCTGGTACCTGGTTCCTGACGGTGTCGTGCAGTACGTCTCCAAGCGCCGGCTCTACCGGGATTCGGCGTGAGCGGCCGTCGCCACGCCCGGCTCGCCGCTCGCCAAGCCCAGCGACGCCAGGTCCGCCGCCGGCTGTTCATCGGCGCCGGCGCGCTGCTCGTCGCTGCCGCGGTTGCGGTGGGTGCCGTCACGGTCCCCGGGTGGCTGCGCGACCGGGGTGGTGCGCACCCGGTGGATCCGTCGGCCACCTCGGCGGCCCGGACCCAGGCGACCCTGCTGGTCCAGCTGGCCGGCGCGGACGGCGACGCGCGCGCCTCCGTGCTGCTGGCCGCCGATCCAGCCGTCCACACGGGCGCGATGGTCCTGGTGCCCTCCCGGTTGGTCGCCCCGATCCCCGGCTCAGGGCCCGGGCCCTTCGGCTCGGCGCTGCGGCTAGGCAGCCCGTCGGCGCCTGCGGTGGCGTTGTCGGATGTGCTCGGTGTGACGGTCGACGGCTCGTGGGTGCTCGATGGTGCCGCGTTCGGACGGCTGGTCGACGCGGTCGGCGGCGTCGACGTCACCGTCGACACCGACGTCGTCCACACCGCAGCGGACGGTACCCGGAAGATCCTCGTAGGCGCCGGTGCGCAGCGACTGGAGGGTGCTGCCGCGGTCGCGTTCGCGACGTACCAGGAGCCGGACGCTCTGGAGCTGACGATGCTGGCCAGGTTCGGCGCGGTGCTGGCCGGGGTCGCTCACGCGCTCCCGGACGACCCGGCGCAGCTCGCTCGGCTGATCGAGAACGTGGGCGGTGGTTCGACGTCCACCATGGCCACCCCATCGCTTGCCGCGCTGCTGGGCGCCCTGCACGACGTGGCGGTTGCGAAGACCTTGCAGTCTCGGATCCTGCCCGTGACGTCGATCGACACCGGTGACGTCGAGCCGGCGTACGGAGCGGACAGCGCCAAGGTGGCGTCCATGGTCGCCGAGCTGCTCGCCGCGTCGGTGCCGGAGGCGCAGAAGCGGACCGGGAACCGGGTCCGGGTCGAGAATCGGGTGGGAACCGTCGGCATCACCGAGACGACCAGGGCCAAGCTCGATGCCGCCGGGTTCGTCTACCTGCCGGGCGGGAACGCGGTCGACTTCCCGAACCCGTCCCTGCCGTCGACCGTCCTGATCTTCGACACCTCGCCCGAGTCGATCGCCCGCGGCTACGCGGTGGCCGACGCGCTCCGGCTGCCCCACGCGGACGTCAAGACGTCGACCGAGGGGCAGACCAAGGCGGACGTTTTCGTGATCATCGGGAACGACTACGTGCCGTGACGTGAGACCCTGGAGGCATGACTGCAGCTAGGGACATCGCATGACCGCCACACCTCGGGCCGCCGAGCTCGCCGTTGCCGCCGCTGAGGCCGCCGCCGACAAGCTCGCCACCGACATCGTTGCCATCGACGTCAGCGATCAGCTCTCGATCACCGATGTGTTCGTCGTCGCCACCGGCGCCAACGACCGCCAGGTCGACGCCGTGGTGGACGCCGTGGAGGAACGACTCCGTTCCTCGGTGAGAAGCCCGTCCGGCGCGAGGGCCACCGCGAGGGCCGCTGGGTCCTGCTCGACTACACGGACATCGTCGTGCACGTCCAGCACGCCGAGGAGCGTGTGTACTACTCGCTGGAGCGCCTCTGGAAGGACTGTCCGCAGCTACCGCTGCCCAACCTGGCAGCGGCGGGCGTCGCGTCAGGGGAGGCCTCCTGATCTCGCAAGGTCGCCGTGTCGTCCTGTGGCGGCACGGCCAGACCGCCTGGAACGTGGAGAACCGGTTCCAGGGGCACACCGACGTCAGCCTCGACGACGTCGGCCGCGAGCAGGCGAGGCAGGCTGCGCGGATACTCGCCGCGCTGCGACCCGAGGCGATCGTCACGTCCGACCTGTCCCGGGCCCGGGACACAGCGCTGGCGCTGAGCGATCTGGTCCGGCTTCCGGTCGAGGTCGAGGCCGGGTTGCGTGAGACCAACGGCGGGGAGTGGGAAGGCCGTACCGTCGCGGAGATCACGTCCTCGTACGAGACCGTCTACGCCCAGTGGCGTCGGGGCGAGGATGTACATCCGCCTGGCGGCGAGAGCCGAACCCAGGTGGCGGACCGGGCGATTGCCGTCTTCGAGCGCCAGGTGAAGACCCTCGGCGACGGCGGCACGTTGGTGATGGTGAGCCACGGCGGGACGGTGCGCGTGCTGTTGGGCCGGCTTCTCGGCCTGCCGGTGGCGAACTGGCCCGCGCTCGGGGGCCTGTCCAACTGCTGCTGGTCGGTGCTCGGCGAGGCGGATTCCGACGGGCTGGGTAGGTGGCGGTTGTTGGAGCACAACGCCGGGTCGTTGCCCGAGCCGGTGATGAGTGATGACGAATGACCGACTCCGGTTTCAGCCTTCGGCCAACCGTCGGCTAGACTCGCCTTCGCTCCGCAAGGGGCGTCCGGGGCTATAGCTCAGCTGGTAGAGCACTTGCTCGGCAGGCAAGGGGTCCGGGGTTCGAATCCCCGTAGCTCCACCGGACAAAACAGGTCAGAGGCCCTCTCCCCGAACCGGGGAGGGGGCCTTTGTCGCGTGTGGGGCACGGTCGTTCGGCCGGCTTTCGCGGGTGATCGGTCACGGTGGTTTGGCGAGGCGCCGGAATGCCGATACTTGGACCGAGCGAGTGCCGACCATGGGAGGTGGGCCCGCGGACGCACAAGGTGGGTGGACATCGTGTGGAACCCGCGTCTGGCCATCGACCTAGGAACTGCGCACAGCCGCGTGTGGGTAGACGGCCGCGGCGTCGTCGCCGACGAACCGTCAGCGGTGGCCATCGATCGCCGAACGCGCGCGGTCGTGGGCGTCGGTCGGCAGGCGCAGCAGCTTGTCGGACGTGCCGGCCCGCACATCAACACCATCCATCCGATCCAGCGAGGCGTCATCGCCGACTTGGACACCGCGACCGTGCTGGTCCGCCATCTGGTTCATCAGGCCGCTCCGCACCGCGTGCCGCAGCCGAAGATCACGGTGTGCATCCCGGATACGGCGAACGTCGTCGAGCGCCGCGCCGTCGTCGAAACCTGTGAGGACGCCGGATGCCGCGGTGTCGAGATGGTGTCCGCATCGGTGGCGGCCGCGACGGGGGCCGGGTACGACGCCATGGGCGCGACTGGCGTGATGGTGGTCGACCTTGGTCCAGAATCCACCCGGGCGAGCATCGTCTGCCTCGGTGACGCCGCGGTGTCGATGTCGGTGGACGTCGGCGGCAACGTCGTCGACCACGCGATCGTGCGGCACGTGCGCGACATGCATGGCGTGCTCGATCAGCGAATCGCTCGCGCAGCAGTTCAAGGCGAGGCTGAGCACGGCCGAACCCGAGGATGCCCAGCAGATCGGCGGCCTCGATGTGGCGACGGGGCAGCCGCGCCACGTGCTGCTGCGCGCCGACGAGGTCAGCAAGCTGCTGGTGGATCTGCGGAGCGCCACCGTGGACCTGGTGCGCGAGCTGCTGGCCAAAGGCGCACCGGACCTGGTCGGCGACGTCATGACCTCCGGCGTCATCCTCGTCGGGGGTGGGGCGTGGACGCCCGGTCTGGCCGAGCAGCTGGCGCAGGAGACCGACCTGCCGGTCAGGGTCGCTGAGACACCGGAGCACGCGGCAGTTCTCGGTGCGGTCAAGGCCCGAGCGCAGGTACAGCCGCACACCTTGGTGTCATAGGACCGGCAGCTCGCCGTTCACTGTGCTCGGCCTCGGCGTTTGGACGGTGAGAACGGCCGCGGTGCGCGGCTTCAACACGAGCATGGTCGATGCCTCATCCGTCGGTGACCCAGTGCGTTAGGTGGCTCCGACAGCCAGGCGCCGTCGCGCCAGGCGGCGACGAGCACGGCGCCGGGCCCGTCGAGCTCGACGGACACTGGCTCGTCACTCACGTTCGCCACCGCACGCAGACCCCGGCACTGCACGGAGAACCATCGGGGCGCCGCCATCCGGCGCCTCGCGCCAGGTGCAGAACACGTCGTCATCGAACTCGCGAGCGCGCGCCGGCCCGAAGCCCGATCAGCGTCCGGTACCAGGCCAGCATCTCCGCACCGGCGCCCGAGTCGGCCTCGCCCCAGTCCAGGACGGAACGCACACGGCTCTCGGGATCTTGCGGGTCACCCGCGTCGGCGCCCCACCCCTGGGCGGCGAGCTCGCGCGCGCCGACCTGTCGCGACCGCGTGGGCGAGGCGCGGCTCGTCGAACGAGCTGAAGAACAGCCACGGCGTGGTCGCACCCCATTCCTCGCCCATGAACAGCATGGGCGTGTAGGGCAGCGTGAGCAGGAGCGCGGCGCCGCAGGCGGCCAGGTCGCGGCCGGCGAGGACCGACAGCCGTTCGCCGTGGGCCGCGGTTGCCGACCTGGTCGTGGGTCTGCAGCGACGTGACGAGCTGCGCAGCGGCGGGTAGTCGCCCAGTCCATCGGCGCGCCCCAGCTCTGGCCGCGGAACGACGACCACCGCCCGTCATGCCAGAAGCCGTGCTCGAGCGTGTACGCAACGGCGGCGCAGGAGGCGAAGTCCGCGAAGATGCCCGACGCGTCGTCGGTGAGCAGCCAGTGCAGCGCGTGGTGCACGTCGTCGTCCCACTGCGCGCTCATGCCCGAAGCCGTGCTGCGCCGGTCGGCGCGCACGGTCCGCGGGTCGTTGCGGTCGCTCTCCGCGACCAGCGCCAACGGCCGACCGAGGTCGACGGACAGCGCGGCCACCGCATCGGACAGCTCGGCGAGGAACGGCCGGGCCCGGCCGTCGCTGCAGCGCGTGCACCGCGTCCAGCCGCAGCCCGTCGAGGTGAAAGTCCCGCAGCCAGCCCAGCGCGCTGTCCCTGCAGGATCGAGCGGACGTCGTCCGACCCTGGCTCGTCGAGGTTGACCGCCTTGCCCCACGGCGTGGTGCGGGTGGCGCTCAGGAACGGGCCGAACTGCTCCCAATGGCTGCCGCTGGGTCCGACATGGTTGTGGACGACGTCGAGCAGCACGGCGAGTCCCCGGCGCGTGCGCGGCGTCGACGAAGCGGGCGAGTGCGAACGGGCCGCCGTAGGGCTCGTGCACGGCGTTCAGGGCGACGCCGTCGTAGCCCCAGCCGCGCGGTCCGTCGAACGCGGCGAGCGGCATCAGCTCGACGTGCGTCACGCCCAGGTCGACGCAGGTGGTCGAGCCGCTCGATGGCCGCGTCCAGCGTGCCGGTGGCGGTGAAGGTGCCCACGTGCAGCTCGTACAGCAGGGCGCCCTCGCGCAGCGTCCGGCCCCGCCACGCGTCGTCGCTCCAGGCCAGTCCTGCGGCGTCGAACGCCCGCGACGTGCCGTGCACGCCGTCCGGCAGCCAACGACCCAGCGGGTCGGGCAGCGGTGCGCCGCCGTCCAGCACCAAGCGGTAGCCTGGCCGTGGTGGAGGTCGGGGCCGACGAACCAGCCGTCTCGATCAGGATCGGGCCGCATCAAGCGGCGCCGTCCGACCGCGTAGGCGACCTCGACTGGTGGGCGCGAGGAGCCCACACCCGCAGCGGGATGCTCATGGGGATCGCACGTGGTGGAAGGCCGTCAGGGCACGCCGACCGAGGGTCGTCCCGCCGGGCGGGGCGCGCCGAGCTGGGCCAGGCCTGCATGGTGCCGCGTTCCCCGGCGGACCGGCGCGAAACCCGGTCGCAACGCTCGATGAACGAGAGTGTCCGAGGCCCGTGCCACCCTGCTCGCATGACATGGATCACCGGATGAGATCGCCTCGTTCGACCTCGAGACGACCGGGGTCGACCCGGCGACCGCGCGGATCGTCTCGGCGGCCGTGCTGCGTGAGCCGGCTGACGGCTTGCGGGTAGTCCGCACCTGGCTGGTCGATCCGGGGATCGAGATCCCCGAGGCGGCGAGCGCGGTCCACGGCATCACCACGGAGCAGGCGCGACGCGACGGTCAACCGGCTGCGCTCGCGATCGACGAGATCGCTGCTGCGTTGCAGGACTGCTGGGACGCCGGGGTGCCTGTGGTGGTCTTCAACGCTGCCTACGACCTCACCCTGCTCGGCCACGAGCTGGCCCGTCACGACCTGTCGCCGCTGCGGATCGGTCCGGTGCTCGACCCGCTGGTGATCTGGCGGCACGCGGAGCGCTACCGCAAGGGCAAGAAGACGCTGTCCGATGCCGCGGACCGCTTCGGCATCCCGGTGGTCGATGCGCACTCGGCCGCCGCGGACGCAGGCATGGCGTTGGCCGTGCTGCACGGGCTAGCTGAGCGTGGCCCCGCTCGCCGCGCTCTCCTTGGACGACCTCATGGCGTTGCAGGCGGGCTGGCACCGTGAGTGGGCCGTGAACTTCGCGGAGTGGCTGCATGCGCAGGGCGGGGACGCGTCCGGAGTCAACCTGTCCTGGCCGGTGGTGCCGGTCGCGGCGCCCGACGAGGAGCTCGAGCCCCAGGTCGTTCGCCCCACGGAGGTCGAGGCGGTCGTGGTCGGCGCCGACGCGGGGATCGACCGACCTGGCTAGCCGGTGCTGGTCAGCTTGAGCCCGACGACCGACACCAGGAGCAGCAGGAGGAAGATCGCGCGCGGCGCGGGCAGCGCCTCGGCAAAGAGCAGCACACCCAGTCAGCGCGGCGCCGAGCGCACCGATGCCCACCCAGATCGCGTAGGCGGTGCCGATGGGGATCGTCCTCGCCGCCGCCGACAGCAGACGCCATGCTCGCGATGATCGCGCCACCGGTCAGGATGCTGGGGACCAGACGGGTGAAGCCGTCGGTGTACTTCAATCCCACCGCCCACCCGACCTCGAGCAGTCCAGCGGCGCCGAGCAGGATCCATGCCATGACACACCCCTTCGGGCGTCGTCTTGGCAGGGCCGGGTACGGCGCGTCTCGTCCGGTGCGGCCAGGTGCGGGCCGCCTGCGACCAGGATCGCAAACGCCCGCGGCCCTGGCCAGCCGCGCCGGGTGAGATCGCTCACCGGTGTCGGCGGCGTACACTGCTGCGGTGCGTACTGACGGGCAGCTTCTTCTCGAGCCGCGCTGAGAGAGATCGACACCTCGGCGCGGCGACCCCTCCTGTGCGAGGGGTCTTTTTATGGGATGAATGAGGGAACCGATGAGCGAGAGCTACGACTTCACGGCGATCCAGGACCGCTGGCTGCCCATCTGGGAGAAGCTGGACCTGTTCCGGGTCGACAACGCGCCGAGCGACCCGCCGCGTCCGAGCAAGTACGTCCTCGACATGTTTCCCTACCCGTCCGGCGACCTGCACATGGGCCACGCCGAGGCGTTCGCGCTCGGCGACGTGGTCGCCCGGTACTGGAACCAGCGCGGCTACGACGTGCTGCACCCCATCGGCTGGGACTCCTTCGGGCTGCCCGCGGAGAACGCGGCGATCGCCCGCAACGCCCACCCGGCGGACTGGACCTACAAGAACATCGAGACCCAGGCCGCGTCGTTCCGGCGGTACGCGATCTCGTTCGACTGGTCGCGGCGCCTGCACACCTCCGACGCCGAGTACTACAAGTGGACGCAGTGGCTGTTCCTGCGTTTCCTCGAGCGCGGCCTGGCCTACCGCAAGGACTCGCCGGTCAACTGGTGCCCCAACGACCAGACGGTGCTGGCCAACGAGCAGGTCGTGAACGGCGCCTGCGAGCGGTGCGGCGCGATCGTCACCAAGAAGAAGCTGAACCAGTGGTACTTCAAGATCACCGACTACGCCGACCGGCTGCTGGACGACATGGCCGAGCTCGAGGGCCACTGGCCCGAGCGCGTGCTGACGATGCAGCGCAACTGGATCGGCCGCTCGACCGGCGCGCAGGTCGACTTCGTCGTCGAGGGGCGCGACGAACCGGTGACGGTGTTCACCACCCGCCCGGACACCTTGTACGGCGCGACGTTCTTCGTGGTCGCCGCCGACTCCGCGCTGGCCGACGAGCTGTGCGCGCCCGAGCACCGGGAGGCGTTCGACGCCTACGTCGAGCAGGTCCGGCGGCTGTCCGACATCGACCGGCTGTCCACCGACCGGGAGAAGACCGGCGTCTTCCTCGGCCGCTACGCGATCAACCCGGTCAACGGCGAGCGGATCCCGGTCTGGGCCGCCGACTACGTGCTGGCCGACTACGGCACCGGCGCGATCATGGCCGTGCCGGCGCACGACCAGCGCGACCTCGACTTCGCCCGCACGTTCGACCTGCCGGTGCGGGTCGTCGTCGACACCGGTGAGGACGACCCGGCCGTCACCGGCGTCGCCACCTCCGGCGACGGCCGCCACGTCAACTCCGGTTCGCTCGACGGCACCGACAAGGCCGACGGCATCGCCGCGTCCTCGCCCAGCTCGAGGCGGCGGGCACCGGCAAGGGCTCGGTCAACTACCGGCTGCGCGACTGGCTGCTGTCGCGCCAGCGGTTCTGGGGCGCGCCGATCCCGATCATCCACTGCGGCCAGTGCGGCGAGGTTCCGGTGCCCGACGAGGAGCTGCCCGTGCGTCCTGCCCGACCTGCGCGGCGCGGACCTGGCGCCCAAGGGCGTCTCGCCGCTGGCGTCGGCGACCGACTGGGTGAACGTCAGCTGCCCGACGTGCGGCGGACCGGCGCAGCGCGACACCGACACGATGGACACCTTCGTCGACTCGTCCTGGTACTTCCTGCGCTACTGCTCGCCGAACCGCGACGACGTCGCCTTCGACGTGGCGGACGTCAAGCGCTGGATGCCGGTCGACCAGTACGTCGGCGGCGTCGAGCACGCGATCCTGCACCTGCTGTACAGCCGCTTCTTCACCAAGGTGCTGCACGACATGGGGCTGGTCGAGTTCACCGAGCCGTTCAAGGCGTTGCTCAACCAGGGCCAGGTCATCAACCAGGGCAAGGCGATGAGCAAGTCGCTGGGCAACGGCGTCGATCTCGGCGAGCAGCTGGAGCTGCACGGCGTCGACGCGATCCGGCTGACGATGATCTTCGCCGGGCCGCCCGAGGACGACATCGACTGGGCGGACATGTCCCCGGTCGGCGCTGGCAAGTTCCTCGCCCGGGCGTGGCGACTCGCCGGTGACGTCACCTCCGAAGTCGGCGTCGACCCGGCGGCGGGCGACATCGCGCTGCGCAAGGTCACCCACCGCACCATCGCCGACGCGCAGACCCTGCTGGAAGGCTTCCGCTTCAACGTCGCGGTGGCTCGCCTGATGGAACTGGTCAACGCGACCCGCAAGGCCATCGACTCCGGGTGCGGGCCCGCTGACCCCGCAGTGCGCGAGGCCGCCGAGGCCGTCGCTGTGCTGCTGTCGCTGTTCGCGCCCGTACACCGCGGAGGACATGTGGGCCCGGCTCGGGCACGCCCCCGGCGTGGCCAAGGCAGGGTTCCCCGCGGTGGAGGAGGCGCTGCTGGTCGACGAGACGGTGACCTGCGTCGTCCAGGTGGCCGGCAAGGTGCGGCACCGCCTCGAGGTGCCACCGTCGATCGGCGAGGACGAGCTGCGCGCACTGGCGCTCGGCGTCTGACACGGTGCAGCGGGCGTTGGGCGGTGCCGCGATACGCACCGTGATCGTGCGTGCACCCAAGCTCGTCAACATCGTTCCCGCGTGAGCCTCTGCCGTAGCTGGGCCACTCGCGGCTAGGGTCCGGTCATGGGAAAGGTCGCGGTCGTCACCGACTCCACCGCCTACTTGCCTGAGGGCGTCGCCGACCGGCTCGGCGTCCGCGTCATCCCGCTCCAGGTGGTCGTCGGAGGAAAGGTGAGCGCCGAGGGCGCCGACATCACCTCGGCCGATGTGGCGGAGGCACTGGCGGCGTGGGCCCCGGTCAGCACGTCCAGACCCTCGCCCGCGCTGTTCGCCGCCGCCTACGCCGAGCTCATCGCGGCAGGCGCCTCGGCCGTGGTGTCGGTCCACCTGTCCGGCGACATGTCCGGCACCGTCGAGGCCGCCGAGCTGGCCGCTGCGGAGAGCGACCACGACATCCGTGTGGTGGACTCGCGGACGATCGGCATGGGGCTGGGATTCGCGGCGATCGCGGCAGCAACGGCCGCGGCGGACGGCGCCGACCCCGGTGAGGTGGTCGCCAAGGTGAACGCCACCCTCGCCGGCACGTGCGCCCTGTTCTACGTCGATACGTTGGAGCACCTGCGACGCGGAGGACGGATCGGGTCGGCGCAGGCGTTGGTCGGCTCCGCTCTGGCCGTCAAACCGCTCCTGCACGTGGTCGACGGGCGGATCGCACCGCTGGAGAAGGTGCGGACGTCCTCGCGCGCGCTGGCCCGGCTGCAGGATCTCGCGGTCGCCGAAGCCGGGGACGGGCCGGTAGCCGTCGCCGTCCACCACCTCGCCGCTCCGGTGCGTGCCGCTGCGATGGCGCAAGCGCTGGATGCCCGGATACCGAAGCTCGAGGAGCTCTACACCTGCGAGGTGGGAGCCGTGGTCGGGGCCCATGTCGGTCCGGGCATGCTCGCTGTGGTCGTCTCCCGGCGCAGCGCCACCGCTGGCTGAGGCTGACTCGGCGCCTCGATCGCCGCTGGTCATCCACAGCCCGCAGGTCGGCCTGGGGGCAGTCCACAGGTCGCTTGCGCGTGGTTCGCCGGGCATCGTCAGCCTCCTAGCGTCGGCGAGGTGCCGCTTCCTGCCTTCCGTCGACCGCCCGAGGTTGCCGTTGCCACGGCGCGGCAGCGGCTCGGGCGGCTGGAGGCGCCGCGCTCGGCGGCCGCGACGTCAGGGTGGATGCCGTCGTCGCAGGTGGCGGCGGAGCCGGCGGGTTTCGTTCCGCAGCGAGGTGCGCTGAACGGCGGGCAGCCCGAGCTCGCCGGCTACGTGCCCGCGCGAATGCCAGATGAGGTGCACGCCGGCCATGGGTGGCGACCGCCCGCGAATGCCAGACGAGGTGCGCGCGGCCACCCCGCCACACGCGGTCGCCCCACCACCTGCGGCCATGCCAGCTGACCCGGCGCGCCCGGCCATGCCGACTGAGGCGGCCGGGCTGGGCGCGCTGGTGCGGGCGGCCATGGCCGACCGGCTGCCGCCCGCCCTGCGCGGGGGCCAGATGGCGCTGGGGCGACCGTCGGTGCTGGCGCTGGCCGCGGTGGCGCTGGTCGCCGTGGTGGCGGGTGCCTGGATCTTCCTGCAAGCCCGGCCGCGCGCCGTGGTCGCGCCGCCGGCCGTGACCAGTCCGACCTCGCAGGAGGACCTGGCCGGGGCCGCCGGCGGCCCTGACGCGAGCGGTCCGCTCGTGGTGGATGTCGCCGGCAAGGTCGTCCGGCCCGGGCTCGTCACCTTGGCGCCGGGCGCTCGGGTCGGCGATGCCATCGCGGCAGCCGGAGGAGCGCTCGCGGGAACCGATCTCAGCCCGCTGAACCTGGCTCGGCGGTTGACCGACGGCGACCAGGTCCTGGTCGGGGTCGAGGTGCCGGCGGCCGCCGCGGGTGGCGCGAGCGGGGCAGGTGCCGGTGGTGCGTCGAGTGGGCCGTTGGATCTCAACGCGGCGACGATCGATCAGCTCCAGCAGCTGCCCGGGGTCGGTCCGGTGCTGGCGCAGCACATCCTCGACTTCCGCGTCGAGCACGGCCGGTTCACCGCCGTCACCGAGCTGCGTGAGGTGACCGGGATCGGCGAGAGCAAGTACGCCGCAATCAAAGCCAAGGTGCGGGTGTGACGCAGCCGGCTGAGCCGGCTCACGAGCGCCCGGACCTTCGGCTGTTGCTGCCCGCTGCGGGCGCCTGGTTCGGCGCCGCCGTCGCGCTGGGCCTGTCGGTGGCGGTGGCCGGTGCAGTCGCGGGGGTTCTTGCTGCCCTTGGGGCCGGTTGCCTGCTCGTCCGCAGTCGGGGCACCCAGCACGGGCTGTGGGTGGTGGCCGGCGTCGCGCTGTGTGCCGCGGGTGCCATCGCAGCCACCACGCTGCGGGTCGCGGCGGTCGGTGAGGGTCCGCTGCCGGTGCTGGCGCGCGACCACGCGGCGGCCGTCCTTCAGGTGGTGGTCACGGCCGACCCGAAGACGGTGCCGGCATCGGGCCCGGGGCATCGCGACGACCTCGTCATCGTCACCGCTCGGGCGGAGGTCGTCGAGGCCCGGGGGGAGCGGGTGCGGGTCCGGGCGCCCGTGGTCCTGCTCGCCACGAGCGCCGGTTGGGCGGAGCTGCTGCCGAGCCAGCGGGTGCGGGTGGAAGGCCGGCTGACGCCGCCTCGGCCCGGCGACCTGGTGGCGGCCACGGTGGCCGTCCGCGGGCCGCCGAGCGACGTCTCGCGCCCCAGCCTGCTCCAACGGACGGCCGGCCGCCTCCGGGAGGGGCTCAGGCGCGCGGCCGACCCGTTGCCGAGAGCGGAGCGGGGGCTGCTGCCCGGCCTGGTCGAAGGGGACACCTCGCGGCTGGAGCCCGCGCTCTACGACGACTTCCGGACGACCGGGCTCACCCACGTGACGGCCGTCTCCGGTTCGAACGTGGCGATCGTCCTGGGCGCCGTCTTGCTGGTGGCGCGCTGGCTGCGCTGCGGCCGGCTGCTGCAGGGCGCAGCCGGGGTCGCGGGCGTGATCGGCTTCGTCGTGCTCGCTCGCCCGGACCCCAGCGTGCTCCGGGCGGCCTTCATGGGGTTGCTCACCGTGGCCGCCCTGGTGTCCGGGCGACGACGCAGCACCCTGCCGGCCCTGTGCGCCGCAGTGCTCGCCCTGGTCTACATCGACCCGACGTTGGCCCGCTCGGTCGGCTTCACGCTGTCGGTGCTCGCGACCGGCGGACTGGTGGTGCTGGCGCCCATCTGGGGTGAGCGGCTCGCCCGCTGGCTGCCCCGATGGCTGGCGGAGGCGGTGGCGATCCCGGCCGCGGCGGGGATCGCCACCGCGCCGGTGATCGTGGCGATCTCCGGGCGGGTGAGCCTCGTCTCCGTCCCGGCGAACTTGCTGGCCGGTTTCGCAGTAGCCCCGGCGACGATCCTCGGGCTGCTCGCCGCCCTCACCGCGCCGTGGTGCCTGCCGCTTGCGCAGATCTTCGCGGCGGTCGGCGGCCTGGCCTGCGCCTGGATCATCCAGGTCGCGCACGTTGGCGCACGGGTGCCCGGCGGCACCTTCGGCTGGTCCGCGGGTGCTTGGGGTGCGGCCACGCTGACCGTGGTCACCGCTGTCGTGCTGCTCGTGGCGCCGTACCGCGCGGCACGCCGAGGCCTTGCCGCCGGGCTGGTCGGGGTGCTCGTCGCCTTCGTCGGCGTGCACCGGGTCGCGCCTGGCTGGCCGCCGCCGGGCTGGGTGCTGGTCGCCTGCGACGTGGGGCAGGGCGACGCGCTGGTGCTGGACGCGGGCGCGGGCACCGCGGTCGTCGTCGACGCGGGACCGGATCCCGCCAGCGTGGATCGTTGCCTCACCGACCTCGGTATCCGGCGCGTCGCCCTGGTGCTGCTGAGCCACTTGCACGCTGACCACGTCGAAGGGCTGCCGGGCGTGCTGCGCGGACGGCAGGTCGCCCAGCTCGAGGTGGGCCCGTTGGACGAGCCGCCGGAGGAGTGGGTCAAGGTACGCGGCTGGGCCAATGCTGCCGGGGTGCCGACGGTACGCGCGGCAGCCGGGGAGTCACGTTCGGCCGGTGACCTGCGCTGGCGGGTGCTGGCACCGCAGCGGGCGTTCCACGGCACGGCCTCGGACCCCAACAACTCGAGCATCGTGCTGCGCGTCGAGGTGCGGGGGGTGACCGTGCTGCTCACCGGAGACGTCGAGCCGCCGGCCCAGGAGACGCTGTTGGAGAGCGGGCAGGCCCTGCGGGCAGACGTGCTGAAGGTCCCGCACCACGGCAGCGCGCACCAGGACGACGCGTTCCTGGCCGCCGTCGGCGCCCGGGTCGCGCTGGTCTCGGTCGGCGCCGGCAACGACTACGGCCACCCGTCGGCCCGCACGCTGTCGACGCTCGCCCGCGCCGGCGCTCACAGCTTTCGAACCGACCTGGACGGCGACATCGCGGTGCTCGGCCGCCGCGCCGCCGGGGGCGAGTTGAAGGTGGTGGGCAGGCACGGCGCGGGGACCGTGCCCGCCAGCCAGGGCACGGGCGCGGTCAGCCCAGGAGCGGGTGCGGCACCGGCCAGCCACGACCCGATCCTCACCAGCACCCCGTGGGATGCTGGGGCCCATGGGAGCGTCAGGGCAGTTCGAACCGTCGGGCGACCACGGGCGGGTCGCCGTCGTCGTGCGGCCCCGGACCCTGGTGGTCGGCGACGAGCAGCTGCTCGTCGACCGGGCCGTGGCGCGAGCCGTCGCCGCCGTTCGCGCGGCCGACGCCGAGGCCGAAGTCCGTGAGCTGTGGCCGTCGACCCTTGAGGCGGCGGTGCTCATCGAGGCGGCAAGCCCCTCCCTGTTCGGTGGTCGTCGGCTCATCGTGCTGCGCGACACCCAGGAGCTGGACAAGGAGCTGGCGACCGACGTGGCTCGGTTGCTCACTTCGGACGACGACGAGCTGGCCGTGGTCCTCGTTCACTCCGGCGCCGCCAAGAACAAGGCGTTGATCGAGGCGGCGACCCAGGCCGGCGCATTCCGGGTCGACTGCGCCAAGCCCACCAAGTACGCCGAGCGGATGACCTTCGTCCGGGGCGAGATGAGCGAGGCCGGGCGGCGCCTCACAGAGGACGGGGCCCGCGCGCTGCTGGACGCGGTCGGCAACGACCTGCGGGAGCTCGCGAGCGCGTGCGCCCAGCTGGTCGCGGACACCACCGATGTGATCGACGAAGGAGTCGTGGCCCGCTACCACCGGGGCCGGGCCGAGGCCAACGGCTTCGCCGTGGCCGACCACGCGATGGAGGGCCGCCTCGCCGAGGCGCTGGAGCAGCTCCGCTGGGCGCTGGCGGTCGGCGTCGAGCCGGTGCTGGTGAACAGCGCGCTGGCTCAGGGGGTGCGCTCCATCGCCCTGGTGGCGAGTGCGCCGCGGGGGCTGCGCGGGGTGGAGCTCGCCCGTGAGCTGCGGATGCCCGGGTGGAAGGTGGACCGGGTGCGTCAGCAGATCCGGGGCTGGACGCCCGACGGCATCGCGGCCGCGCTACGGGCCGTGGCCGAGGCCGACGCGGACATCAAGGGCCGGGGGGCCGACCCGGCGTATGCGTTGGAGCGGACGTTGATCGCGATCGTGGCCGCGCGCGGCGCGGCCTGAGGCCGCCTCAGACCTGTGATCACGAAAGATCGCCCGTGCCAGGACCCGGGCGATCTTTCGTGATCACGTAGTCAACGGGGCCAGAAATGACGACGGCGCCGCGCCCGATGGGCACGACGCCGTCGTCGACAGCTGGGGTACTACTGTGCGGCAACCCGCTTCGCCATGGCCGACTTCTTGTTGGCGGCCTGGTTCGCGTGGATGACGCCCTTGCTCACAGCCTTGTCGAGCTGGCGTGACGCCGCACGCAGGAGCTCTTCGGCCTGCGCGGCGTCACCGGACTCGGCGGCCGTGCGGAACCGGCGGATCGACGTCTTCAGCGAGGACTTCACGGCCTTGTTGCGCAGCCGTGCCTTCTCGTTGGTGCCGATGCGCTTGATCTGGGACTTGATGTTCGCCACGCGAATGCCTCATGTGTCGTCGGAGTTACACGATGTCAGGGCGCGCAGCGCCAACACGCACCGTACGCAAGGGGCAAGGTTACCGGACCGGCTCGGTGGGCGTCCAACTGGGTTGGACGGGCGCCGCGCGCACCCGACCTCAGGGGATGCTGACGAACGGGGTGTAGTGCTCGACCAGCGGACGCGGCTCGTAGAAGTGGTGCAGCAGCTCACGCCAGCGCTCGAAGGCCGGTGAGCCGCGGAAACCCTCGGTGTGGGCCTGCAGGCTCGCCCACTGCACGAGCAGCAGGTAGCGGCTGTCGGTCTCCACACATCGCTCCAGCCGGAGCGAGACGAACCCGGGGGAGCCGGCGATCAGCGACTTCGCCTCGGCGAACGCCGCCTCGAAGTCGGCGGCCTCGCCCGCCCGGACGTCCAGGACCGCGCACTCCAGCACGCCTTCGTCGTCGTTCATGAGCGCTATCCTGCCAGCCGCACGTTCCCGGCCGCCGCTCGTGGGACCATAAGGACGTCTCCCGAGCATGTCCATCGACGACCGAAGAGAACCCGCGTGCCTGCGAACAATCTCAAGCGCACAGATCCGGCGATGATCAGGAACTTCTGCATCATCGCCCACATCGACCACGGCAAGTCGACGCTCGCGGACCGGATGCTCCAGCTGACCGGCGTCGTCGACGACCGTTCGATGCGCGCCCAGTACCTCGACCGGATGGACATCGAGCGCGAGCGCGGGATCACCATCAAGAGCCAGGCCGTCCGGCTGCCCTGGAAGGGGCTGGACGACCTCGACTACGTGCTCAACCTCATCGACACCCCTGGCCACGTCGACTTCACCTACGAGGTGTCGCGCAGCCTGGCGGCCTGCGAGGGCGCGATTCTCGTGGTCGACGCAGCCCAGGGCATCGAGGCGCAGACGCTCGCCAACCTCTACCTGGCGCTCGAGAACGACCTGCGGATCATCCCGGTCCTCAACAAGATCGACCTTCCGTCGGCCCAGCCGGAGAAGTACGCCGCCGAGCTGGCGCACATCATCGGCTGCGAGCCGAGCGACGTGCTGCAAGGTCAGCGCCAAGACCGGCCTGGGTGTCGCCGAGCTGCTGCACCACGTCGTCGCGGAGATCCCGCCGCCCGTCGGCGTCGCGGACGCCCCGCCGCGTGCCCTGATCTTCGACTCCGTGTACGACATCTACCGCGGCGTGGTCACCTACGTGCGCGTGGTGGACGGCTACCTGTCGAACCGCGAGAAGATCAAGATGATGTCGACGGGGGCAGTGCACGAGCTGCTCGAGGTCGGCGTCATCTCCCCGGAACCGACGCCCACCAAGGGCCTCGGCGTGGGCGAGGTCGGGCTACCTCATCACCGGCGTGAAGGACGTGCGCCAGTCGCGGGTCGGTGACACCGTGACGGACGCGGGCAAGCCGGCGCCGGAGTCCCTCGGTGACTACCGCCAGCCCCGCCCGATGGTCTACTCGGGCCTGTTCCCGATCGACGGCAGCGACTACCCGCTGCTGCGGGACGCCCTGGACCGCCTGCAGCTCAACGACGCGTCCCTGGCGTACGAGCCGGAGACCTCGGCCGCGCTCGGCTTCGGATTCCGCTGCGGCTTCCTCGGCCTGCTGCACCTGGAGATCGTGCGGGAGCGCCTCGAGCGCGAGTTCGACCTCGACCTGATCTCGACTGCGCCCAACGTGGTCTACCGGCTGGTGATGGACGACGGGTCGGAGCGCATCGTCACCAACCCGAGCGAGTTCCCCGCCGGCAAGATCGGCGACGTCTACGAGCCGGTGGTCCGGGCGACGATCTTGTCGCCGAGCGAGTACATCGGCACGATCATGGAGCTGTGCCAGTCCCGCCGCGGCACCTTGATGGGGATGGACTACCTGTCGGAGGACCGGGTCGAGCTGCGCTACTCGCTGCCGATGGCCGAGATCGTCTTCGACTTCTTCGACCAGCTCAAGTCCAAGACCCGCGGCTACGGCTCGCTCGACTACGAACCCACCGGCGAGCAGGTCGCCGACCTGGTGAAGGTCGACATCCTCCTGCAGGGCGAGGCGGTCGACGCGTTCAGCGCCATCGTGCACAAGGACAAGGCCTACGCCTACGGCGTGATGATGACCGGCAAGCTGCGCGAGCTCATCCCGCGCCAGCAGTTCGAGGTGCCGATCCAGGCGGCCATCGGCTCCCGGGTCATCGCCCGGGAGAGCATCCGCGCCATCCGCAAGGACGTGCTCGCCAAGTGCTACGGCGGCGACATCTCCCGCAAGCGCAAGCTGCTGGAGAAGCAGAAGGAAGGCAAGAAGCGGATGAAGATGGTCGGCCGCGTCGAGGTCCCGCAGGAGGCTTTCATCGCCGCGCTGTCCACCTCGCCCAAGGAATGAACGCGCCCGCGCCGCGTGCGCTCGTCCTCGCGGTCAACGTCGTGCACGAGGTGCTGCCGGACGTCGGCGGCCAGGTGGGGGTCACCGCCATCGACAAGCGGCCGCGTGACGGCCAGGTCCAGGTCGAGGCGTTGGGCCTGGTGGGCGACCAGATCATGGACACCAAGAACCATGGCGGCGTGGACAAGGCCGTCTACGTCTTCGCTCGCGAGGACGCCCAGCTCTGGGAAGACGAGCTGGGCCGTGAGGTCACACCGGGGTTGTTCGGGGAGAACGTCACCACCGCTCGGCCTCGACGTCACGGGGGCGCTGATCGGCGAACGGTGGCGGCTCGGCGACGAGGTCGTCCTGGAGGCGGCGATGCCGCGGATCCCGTGCGCGACGTTCGCCCGGCGGCTCGGCGAGACCCAGTGGGTCAAGCGGTTCACCGAGCGGGGTGCCCCCGGCGCGTACTGCCGGGTGGTCACCGACGGGGCGATCAGCGCGGGGGACACCGTCGAGGTCATCCACCGCCCTGCCCACGACGTGACGGTCGGCGAGCTCTTGCTGCCCAGGCGTATCGAACTCCGGCGACTCCGGGCGCTGCTGGCCGAACCGGACCTGGCTCCTGATCTGGTGGCAGCCCTGCGGAAGGTCCCGGGCGTCGGCTGACGCCAGGAGCCCCCCACCATGCCTTCTGTCCAGCTCGACGGCGAGCCCGCTCCGCGCGACGGGCGTCTGCCCGCTTCGGCGACCGCCGGGCTGGGTAGCCGCGGCTTCTCGGTCTACATCCATGTGCCCTACTGCTCGAGCAGGTGCGGCTACTGCGACTTCAACACCTACACCGCCACCGAGCTCGGCGGTGGCGCGAGCCAGGCCTCCTACGCCGACAGTGCCATCGCCGAGATCCGGATGATCCGCCGCGTGCTCGGCGAGGTCGACCTGCCGGTCGAGACGGTGTTCTTCGGCGGCGGCACGCCGACCTTGCTGCCCGCCGCCGACCTGGGCCGGATGCTGGCCGCCGTGACCGACGAGCTCGACCCTGGCGCCGGGCGCTGAGGTGGGCACCGAGGCCAACCCCGAGTCGGTGGACGCCCGCTACCTCGCCGAGCTGCGCGGCGGCGGGGTTCACCCGGATGAGCTTCGGCATGCAGAGCGCCCGCGAGCACGTGCTGGCGGTCCTCGACCGTCGGCACACGCCGGGCCGTGCCACCGAGTGCGTGGCCGAGGCCCGCGCCGCCGGCTTCGAGCACGTCAATCTCGACCTCATCTACGGCACCCCGGGGGAGTCCGACGCCGACTGGCAGGCGTCCCTGGACGCGGTCGTGGCGGCCGGCCCCGACCATGTCAGCGCCTACTCGCTCATCGTCGAACCGGGCACCCGGCTCGCGCGGCGCATCAGCCGCGGTGAGCTGCCGATGCCCGACGACGACGTACACGCCGACCGTTACCTCATGGCCGACGAGGCGCTGAGCGCCGCCGGACTCGGCTGGTATGAGGTGTCGAACTGGTCGACGCCGACCGGTCAGTGCCGGCACAACCTTGCCTACTGGCGCGGCCATGACTGGTGGGGGGTCGGGCCGGGCGCGCACAGCCACATCGGGGGCGTGCGCTGGTGGAATGTCAAGCATCCGGCTGCCTACGCCGCGCGGCTCGCCGAGGGTGCCAGCCCCGCGCACGCGCGCGAACATCTCGATGTCGAGGCACAACGCTGGGAGCGGATCATGCTGGGGGTGCGCCTCGCCAGCGGGCACGACCTGGATGACCTGACGCCGAGCGGGCGCACTGCGGCCGAGGTGGCGAGCGCGGATGGCCTGCTCGAGCCGGCCGCGCTCGCTGAGGGGCGAATAGTCCTCACCGTGCGGGGGCGGCTGCTGGCGGACGCGGTGATTCGGAATCTCATCGACTGACAGCACCCGATGTACAAGCGTTGCAGCGCACTGGGCGTTATCGTGCGAGTCGCAGCGAGGGGAAGGATCCGGTGTGAACGTGTCGGCTCACTCTGCCGTCATGGCTGCGCCGGCCGCCGGAGCCCGTGGTCCCAGGGGGCACCAGAGGTGACCATTGACCGTGACTCCACTGCCGACGTGATGCCGGGAGCGGAGTCGCCGTACCGCGACGCCCCGCCCGAGCCGGCCACCGGTGAGGCATCGCTGGGGAGCGCGGCGATGTGGCGGATGGCCGTGGACCACGCACCGATCGGCATTGCGCTGGTCAGCCTCGATGGTCGGATGACCTCGGCCAATCCAGCGTGGTGCGCGGTTCTCGGCTATCCCGAGCACGTGCTGCTCGGGATGTCGTTCGAGGAGATCACGCACCCCGAGGACCTGGAACAAGACAGGGAATTGTTCCGCCGGTGCCAAAGGGGTGAGATCGACCGGTACGACGTCGAGAAGCGGTACGTCACGGCGGCGGGTTCCATCGTCTGGGCGCACCTGAGCGCGAACCTGGCACGGTCCGCCTCCGGCGAGCCGATGCACTTCGTCTCGCTCATCCATGACATCACCCACGCCAAGGAGTCGCAGGAGAAGCTCGCTCACCAGGCCCTGCACGACACCCTGACCGGCCTGCCCAATCGCGCGCTGCTGATGGATCGGCTCGAGCAGGCGCTGGCCCGCGCGCGCCGGCGTCGCGCCGTCGCGGTGCTCTACTGCGACATCGACCGGTTCAAGTCGGTCAACGAGATCCTGGGCCACGCGGCGGGGGACGCGATGCTGATGGAGGTCGCGCAGCGGCTCCGGTCGACGATCAGATCCACCGACACGGTGGCTCGGCTGGCTGGCGACGAGTTCGCGGTGGTCTGCGACGACGTGTCGTCCTCGTTGGAGGCGACGAGGATCGCGCAGGCCCTCATCGACGCGTTGGCGGAACCGTTCGTCATCGACGGCCGGGAGGCGACCGTGTCGATGAGCCTCGGCGTCACGGTCGTACCCGGGGGCATGGCCGCGGAAGACGCGCTGCGCGAAGCGGATGCCGCGAAGTCCCTCGCCAAGGAGCGCGGTCGGTCCCGTTGGGAGCTCTTCGATCCCGACCTGCGAGGGCAGTCCGCGGTCGATCGCATCGCCGTCGAAACCGAACTGAGGGTGGCCCTGGTCGAGGATCAGCTGGTCGTGCACTACCAGCCGATCGTCGCTCTGGCGACCAGCACGGTGGTCGGCTACGAAGCGCTGGTCCGCTGGATGCACCCCACCCGCGGGCTGCTGGCCCCGGCCGACTTCTTGCCCGTCGCGGAAGAGAGCGCACTCATCAACGCGTTGGGCACGGTGGTGCTCGACCGGGCCGCCTCCGACGTGGCCACCTGGGACCTGGTGGACGGCGCGCCGCTGTGGGTCGCGGTCAACGTGTCAGGTCAGCAGCTCGGCCGGGGTGAGCTCATCCCGGCCGTCGAGCGTGCGCTGGCCACCAGCGGCCTCTGCGCGGAACGGTTGCACCTGGAGGTGACCGAGACGGCGCTGTTCTCGGGTGCGGAGGCGGCCTTCGATGACCTGCGCCGCCTTCAGGACCTTGGGACAGGACTGTCCCTCGATGATTTCGGCACCGGGTATTCCTCGCTCACCATGCTGCGCGACGCGCCAGTGTCCACGCTCAAGCTGGACCGCAGCTTCGTGGCGCGGCTCGGGCAGGACGCGGGCAGCACCGCGATCGTCGAGGCGGTCATCGCCCTGGGGCGCGTCCTCGAGCTGGACGTCGTCGCGGAGGGGATCGAGACCGCGGCTCAGGCCGAGCTGCTGCGCTCGTTCGGCTGCCCGTTGGGCCAGGGCTACTACTTCGGTCGCCCAGCACCGCGGCCGGCACCGTACACTGGCACTCCAGTAGCCTGAGTGCCAGTCTGCTCTCGGGCAGGAGGTGAGAACGTGCTCGACGAACGCAAGCTCGACGTTCTGCGTGCCATCGTCGAGGACTTCGTGTCGACCAACGAGCCGGTCGGCTCCAAGGCGCTGGTCGAACGGCGTGGGCTCGCCGTCTCCCCGGCCACCATCCGCAACGACATGGCAGTGCTCGAGGACGAGGGATACATCGCCCAGCCCCACACCAGCGCGGGTCGGGTGCCGACCGACAAGGGCTACCGGCTCTTCGTCGATCGGCTGTCCGGGGTCAAGCCGTTGTCCGGCGCCGAGCGCCGCGCCATCGAGTCGTTCCTGGGCGGCGCGGTCGACCTCGACGACGTCGTGCTTCGCACCGTCCGGCTGCTCGCCCAGCTGACCGGGCAGGTTGCCGTCGTGCAGTACCCGAGCCTCGCCTCGTCCTCGGTGCGGCACGTGGAGCTGGTGCCGCTGGGACCCGCCCGGCTGATGCTCGTGCTCATCACCGACACCGGCCGCGTCGAGCAACGGATCATCGACCTGCCGGCCGACGTGTCGGAGGAGGCCGTCGCCGACCTTCGCGCTCTGCTCAATGCCCGCCTGGACGGTCGGGAGGTCGGTGCGGCCGCGGCGGAGATCGTGGACCTGCCCGCGGTAGTGCCGCCGGACCTGTCGGCCACCACCGCGGTCGTCGTCGCGACAGTCCTGGAGACGTTGGTCGAGCGGCACCAGGACCGCATCGTGCTGGCCGGAACGGCCAACCTGACGCGATCGACCCTGGACTTCCCGCAGACCATCCGACCGGTGCTCGAGGCGCTGGAGGAGCAGGTCGTGCTGCTTCGACTCGTCGAAGAGGTGCTCGACCCGACGACTGTCACGGTGCGGATCGGCGACGAGAACCATCACGAGGGTCTGCGGACGACGTCGGTGGTGACGGCGGCCTACGGTTCGGGGGACCGTACGCTTGCCGGGCTCGGGGTTCTCGGCCCGATGCGGATGGACTACCCGGGCACGATGGGAGCGGTGAGCGCAGTGGCGAGGTACGTCGGCCGAATCTTGGCGGAACGCTAGTGGCCAAGGACTACTACGCCACCCTTGGCGTGCGCCGGGAAGCCACGCCCGAGGAGATCAAGCGGGCCTATCGCAGGCTCGCCCGTCAGCTGCACCCGGACGTGAACCCGGACAAGGTCACCCAGGAGCGGTTCAAGGAGATCACCACCGCGTACGAGGTGCTGTCGGACCCGGCCAAGCGGCAGATGCACGACCTGGGCGGAGACCCGCTGTCCGCCGCCGGTGGCGCCGCCTCAGGCTTCGGGACAGGCTTCGGCGGGCTCGGCGACATCATGGACGCGTTCTTCGGCGGCGGTGCCAGCAGAGGGCCGCGCAGCCGGGTCCGGACCGGCGCGGACGCGCTGCTCCAGGTGTCGGTCGACCTGGCCGAGGCGGCCATGGGTGTCACCCGCGAACTGACGGTGGAGACCGCCGTCCTGTGCCCGACCTGCGAAGGCGCGGGCACGGCCGCTGGCACGCACCCGGACACCTGCATCGCGTGCCAGGGCCGCGGCGAGGTCAACCAGGTCACCCGGTCGTTCCTCGGCCAGGTGATGACCTCACGCCCGTGCCCGCAGTGCGCCGGGATCGGCTCCGTGATCAGGCACCCGTGCGGCGAGTGCGGCGGCGACGGCCGGGTGCGGACCCGTCGCACCATCACGGTGAACATCCCGCCCGGCGTCGAGCACGGCATGCGGCTCCGGCTGTCCGGTGAGGGTGAGGTCGGCCCCGGCGGTGGACCGGCCGGTGACCTGTACGTGGAGATCGAGGAGCTGCGGCACCCGGTCTTCGAGCGCGAGGGCGCCGACCTGCACTGCACGGTGACCTTGCCGATGACCGCGGCCTCGCTCGGCACCACGGTCAAGCTGGACGCCCTGGACGGCGCGCTGGACATCGCGGTCCGGGCCGGGACGCAGGCGGGTTCCGTCATCACGCTGCGCGGCCGGGGGATGCCACGGCTGCGGGGGAGCGGTCGCGGCGACCTGTACGTGCACGTCGACGTGGAGACGCCGACCCAGCTCGACGCCGAGCAGGAGCGGCTGCTCCGCGAGCTGGCGCTGCCTGCGCGGCGAGGAGTTCCCGCTGGGTGAGTTCAAGCCCGGCCAGCAGGGGCTGTTCTCCAGGCTGCGCGACGCCTTCAACGGTCGCTGAGGGTGAGCCCGCCGCTCTTCTTGGCCGAACCGTCCGCCCTTGAGGCTCCTTCGGTCCGGCTCGACGGCCCGGAGGGGCGCCACGCGGCCCAGGTCCGGCGCCTGACGGTGGGCGAGGTGGTCGAGCTCACGGACGGGGTAGGCGGCTGGGCTTCGTGCGTGGTGACCGGAGTCGAACCGGCCCGCGGCATCGTCGAGCTGTCCGTCGAGCGGCGCCACCAGGTGCCAGCAGCCGGCGCCGCGGCTGGTCGTGGTCCAGGCACTCGCGAAGGGCGACCGCGGCGAGCTGGCGGTGGAGACGATGACCGAGGTCGGCGTCGACGAGATCGTGCCCTGGCGGGCGTCCCGTTGCGTCGCCCGCTGGGAGGGGGAGCGTGGTGCCAAGTCGCTGGGGCGGTGGCGAGCGACCGCCCGTGAGGCGGCCAAGCAGTCCCGACGGCCGTGGCTGCCGGTGGTGACCGAACCGGCCACCACCGCGCAGGTCGCCGAGCGGCTGGCTGGTGCCGCGCTCGCGGTGGTGTTGCACGAGGAGGCCGTTGCCCCGATCGCCCAGGTGCCGGTGCCGCGCGTAGGCGAGATCGTCGTGGTGGTGGGCCCCGAAGGCGGGATCGCGCCGGACGAGCTGGCCGCGTTCGCCGAGCGCGGGCGCGCCGGGTCACAGGCTCGGACCGACTGTGCTGCGGACCTCCACGGCCGGGGCGGTCGCTGCTGGCGTGCTGCTGGCCGCCAGCGGCCGATGGGATCCCGCCGGCGGCTGACGGCGACGCTGGCGAGGCCAGCGCCGCTCGCACGCGAGGTGTGCGTGTCAACGGCGCGGCAACGGGGCAGGTGTTCGTGGCCGAATAACGGCACGCCCATTTAGCTGCGAGGCGAGCCGCCGACGATGGTCACCATGGTGCGGAAGGTGGTCGTTGCCGCGGTTGGCGCTGTGCTCGTCCTGCTCGGGTTGGCGATGCTGGTCCTGCCCGGTCCTGGCTTCCTTGCGATCGCGGCTGGTCTCGCTGTCCTCGCTACCGAGTACGTGTGGGCCCACCGGCTGTTGGCGATGAGCCGCGACCGAGCGATGCGCGTCCAGAAGCAGACGGTGGCTAGCCCGCTGCGGACCGCGGGGACGATCGCCTGCGGGTTGGTGCTCGTCGGCTGCGGAGTCGTCCTGGCTGTGGTGGACGACCTGCCGTTCGCCGGCCCGTGGAGTGCAGGGGCCATGGTCTTCGGTGGCGTGGCCGTGATCACCCTCACCGTCCTGACGATCCTTCTCGTGCCACGCGAGCCGGCTGACGGCGAGCGATGACGCCGCTGCGTGGTCAGCCCAGCGCCGCAGCGCGCTCGGCGTCGATGGCCGCCAGCCGCGCACGAACCTCGGCGATCCGCCGTACGCACTCGCTCGTCCGCGCGGCAACCGCGTCGTGAGCTCGGGTGGCTTTCGCCTGCGCGTCCTTGATGCGTCCGCGCACGCTGAAGTCGGTGAAGATGTTGTCGAACCACACGTCGAGGAACCTGGTGCCCTGCGACAGCTCGAGCGACGACGCCGGTACCTGTCTCCGCGACGTCGCCGAGCTCGCGGGCAAACGCGGCGAGGCGTTCGTCGGCATCCTGAGAGAGCTGAGCGGCCTTGTCCATGTGGCTGTGCTTGATCGAGCTCGCGATCATCCCGCCGCCGAAGAAGGTGTCGTAGGTCGACCAGCCCGACGCGGTGCTCAGCTCGGAGTCCATCGCGGCCAGGGCCTCCTGCGCCGCCCGCCCGGCGGCGATCGCCTCGTCCAGCTCGCGCAGCTGCGCACCGAGGTGACCGCGCTCTTCGGCGAGCCGCATCAGTCTGGTCGCATCAGGTGCCTGGGTGACGAGCAGGTACCGCTCCTTCGCCTGCCGCGCGGATTCCAGCTGGGCGTCGACGTCGCCGAGGGCGTCCAGCTGTCGCCGGGTGGCATCCAGGTCCCGCGCGACCGCGTCACGGCGAGCCGTGGCCACCGCGAGCTGGCCGAGCGCCGCTTCGGACTTCGCGGTCGCCTGCTCCAGATCATTGCCGCGTGAGCCCTTGAGCATCGCCCAGATCCGCGTGCCAGAGAACGACTCCAGCCGGTCCACGTCGGCCTGATCGAGCTGCGCCTCGCGTCGTCGATCGGCGAGCTCGGCGTCCGCCTGGCCCAGCCGAGCGGTCGCGCCCGCGACCTGTGCGCGCAGCTGCTCACGGCGGCGCAGCGCGTCATGGGCGGCGCTGAGCTGCTGTTCGAGGTCTCCCGGTGTGGTCACGGGCGCGAGCGTAGCGAGGGGTTCGGATCTTGTCTCTGTACCCGCCACGATCGCCGTGGCAGAGTGCGGACGTGGATGCGGACCCGTGGGGGCGTGACGTGCCTCCCGCAACGCGCGTCGAAACTCTTGAGCCGTTGCCGCCCCGGCTAGCCGACCTGGCGGGGCTGACCGGCCGACGCCTGTTCGAGCCCGACGTGCACGTCGGCTTCCCGAAACCCGATGAGCTTCCCGAGGTTCAGCAGCTGACCGAGCAGGGCTGGCACGCTCTGGAGGAGGCGCCGCTGTGGTGGTGCCTGCCAGCTGTATGGCCGGCGGAACACCGAATATGGGTGGCCGACCGGCTGCCACGGATCGCCATCGGGATGGATGCCGACGGGCTGCGCTGGGCAGAGCCGTGGCCCGCGCGTTTCTACCGCGAGCTGGTCGAGGATGTTGCACGGGAAGCCGTCGTCTGCGGACTGCCTGAGCCACCGACCGGGCGGTTGTGGCTCCTACGGTCCCCGTGGCCCTCACTCGGTGTCGACGTGGTCCTGCTCCTGGTGTCGCGCCGCTGCGAGGAACTGGGACTGCAGGTCATGACGGCCGGCGTCACGGAAGCGGCCCGCGATCTGCTCACCTGGCGCAAGGAACAGATATGGGCTTGGTGGACGGGCCCGGAGGCCGACGTCGCCCGCGTCTGGCAGGCCGTGGGTCGCTCCGGGGAGGACGTGGCTGCGCTGATCCTCGCCGGTCTCGGACCCGGTGAGGTTGCTGTGCTCACCGCTGCACATGCGGACGGTGGCGGCGGGCTGACCGAGGACCAGTGCGTGGCCTGGTGTTGAGGCCGTCGGACGGCAGGGCCCCGCCGCGGTCGATCGGATCCGGGCGTGGCGCGCCGTCGGCCTGCCTGCGGACCCGCCGTCGGACCAGCACTGGGTGCTCAGCCAAGCCCGGCCCGAACAGGCCGCTGACTGGTTCGCGGCTGGCTTCGACCTCGACGCCATGGCGACGCTCGGGAAAGTGCCGCTGCAGCAGGCCATCGCGTGGCGACAATGCGGCTTCCGCGCCGACGAGACCGGGAAGCTGCTCGCCGCCGACCCGACCCTGCTGCCAAGCGAGGCAACCGCCTTCGACGACGCCGGAATCTCGCCGGTCGACCGGCTCCGTTGGGTCGAGGCCGGTTTCGATGCGATCGACGCGCGCGCCTGGGGAGATCTGGGCGTGGCGGCGAACGAAGCCCGGGTCTGGCGTTCGGTCGGCAAGGGGCCTGACGAGGCGCGTGGCCAGCAGGCTCAGGGCAGCGGGCCGTTGCCACCAGGCGTCGCGGTGGGTTGGTTCGGCTACGGGGGCTCTCGCGCCGACCGCCAGTACGGCGTCGTCGACCCGCCCGGCACCCGCGGCCGGCTCGCGCAGTGAGTCAGGTCGCCAAGAACCGCCATGGTCGTCATCGCGTCACACCAGGCGGAGGAGGTTGACATGAAGGCACGTCGGCATCCGTGCTTCCGCCTGGTCGTGGCAGCGGCTGCGGATCTTGCCAATCGGGTTAGCGGATCCCCAGCCGCTCGGGTAGGTCGACCAGCGAGCGCAACCGCCGATCGTCCGGCACGTCGTGCTGTCCGGTGGGGTCGATGAGGAACGCGGTGATCCCCACGGCCTGCGGCCCGGCGTAGTCGGCGACGAAGCTGTCGCCGACGAAGACTGAGCTAGCGGCAGCGGAGCCAAGGCGGTGGAGCGTCTCGGCGTAGATCGCCGGATGCGGCTTGCGCCAGCCGGTCTCGACGGAAGTGATCACTGCGTCGAACTGGGCCGCTATCCCCATGGCGGCGAGGTGGTCCGGCACGAGCTCGGCGTGGTGCGTGTTGGTGACGACGGCGAGCCGGTACCGGCTCGCGAGTGCGTCGACGATCTGCGACGTGGTCACCGGGTAGATGACTCCGGCGTTCCATTCGCCGAGATAGGCGTCGACCAGGTCGCTGACCTCGGTCGAGCTCGGATCGCGGCGCAACAGTCTCGTCAAGAAGGCGGTGGCAACCTCGTCCATCGAGAACTCGCTGTCGTCGACTGTCGCTGCGCTCGTCGAAGCGCGCCGATTCAGCTGCCCAGGCTCCGAGGAACGCGGAGTAGTCGACGTCGGCGCCCATCGCGCGGACGAGGGCGTGTGAGGCGCGGTAGCCCTGCTCGGTCCGGCTCGGTGAGTAGTCGACGAGCGTGCCGAAGAAGTCGAGCAGCACGTGGGTCACGGCATGGCCGATCATCGAGTCGAAGCTCCCTACCGAACGCTGAACAACTTCGTCGTCACGTACAGCGAGGACCCGTCCTTCGGTGAGATCTCGAAAGCGCGCAGCTCATAGTTGCCTGGGGTCAGCTCGACGGTGGCGGACCACTCGCCCCACGCCGGCGCGCCGGCGGAGGCCATCGCAGTGCCGGACCGGACGACGGCGCCACGCGCGTTGGTGATCTCCCAGTTGACTGTGGCCTCGAACACGCGGGCCTGGCCGCTGAACGTCACCTGCGTGCCCAACGTTGCGCCCCAGGCCGGTGCGTAGATCTGCACCGGAGCGAAGGCGCTGTCCGAGGTTTCGGTGTCGGTGATGAGTGGCTCGTCGGTGCTGCCACCGGTGGCGATGGTGTCTCCCCACAGGGCCGCGACCGGCTTGTGGTCGATCCGCAGTGCGATGGCGTTGGCGTCCACCGCGCCACGCACCGTGTGGAGCAGCTGCAAAGCAGCGAACCGGCCCAGGTCGCTGGGGCCACCGGTAGGCCGGGCGGCAGCCTCCGCGGACAGGTCGACGACAACCGTGGAGCCCTTGACGCTGATGCCGAGAATCGTCGTGCTGCTCGGCCAGGGGCTGGAGTACGTCGGGTCCCGCGGCGCCTCGTGCAGCATGGCGTCGATCGAGTCGCGGATCGTCGCGCCCGCCGCGGGTACCGGGCGCTCGTGCACCTCGGCGTACAGCGTCGGGGCGCCGTCGACGCGCCCCACGTAGTAGACGGTCACCGCGCGGGTGCGTGTGCTGTTCGGCGTCGCCAGCGTGCTCGGTATCGGGCCCGGACCGGCCTCGGTGGCCTGTGGCGAAGGGCCGATCGTCGCCACCCGGTTGGTGGTGGACCCATCGGACGACCACGGCAGCGTCAGGCTGCCTGTGGCCGCGGCGACGACGAGCGTGATCGCCGCCGCAGCGCCGACCAGTTCGCCGGCATGCCACCAGCGCTGTCGCTGCCGGCGCCGGTCAACCTTCTCCCGGATGCGGGTGAGTCCGTCGGCGCTCACCACGAGGTCGCGTTCGGCATCGGTGAAGGTTGCCTTCAGTCGACGCGCCATCTCGTCGTCGGGTTCGTGGCGGCTGGTCATGAGCTGCGCTCCATCTTCGTGCGGAGGGCCGCCAGACCGCGTGACGCGTGGCTCTTCACCGCGCCTTGGCTGATGCCCAGCGCCTGTGCGATCTGTGCCTCGGAGAGGTCGGCGTAGTACCGCAGGATGAGCGTCTCCCGTTGCCTGCGCGGAAGGGTGTGCAGCGCCGTGAGCATCTCCTCGCGGTGGACGGTGGCCAGCGCATGGTGCTCGGCGCTGGGTGCATCCAGCAGGGGTTCAGGGATGTACTTCGCGGCCACCGTCCGGCGGCGCAGCGCGGACCGGGACCGGTTGACGACGATCTGCCGGAGGTAGGCCAGGGCCTTGTCCTCGTCGTCCAACCGGCGCCAGGCGCCGTGCATCGCCACGTACGCGTCTTGGACGACCTCCTCCGCGTGGTGGAGGTCGCCGAGCAGGAACGCCGAGATCCGCACCAGCTGGCGGTAGTGGGCGGCGTAGAGCTGGGTCAGTGCGTCGTCGGCGGACGTCGTGGTCCGCGACACCTCGCCCACTCCTGCACGACCCCTGTGCTCGACCAGCAACATCTCGGTCATGTGGCTTCGACGCCGGACCGTGGACCCAGGTTTACCGCACAGCCCATTCGGGCCCGTTCAGGCTCGCCGGGCCGTATCCTCGGCTCGCGGATGAGGATAGGCGCCCGCGTGCGCTGTGCGCCTGCGACAGCGAGGGAGCCCGGATGGCCGAGTGCTTGTTCTGCGGGATCGCAGGTGGCGAGATCCCGGCCACGGTGGTGCGTGAGGGCACCTCCACGCTGGCCTTCCGGGACGTGAACCCCCAGGCGCCCACCCACGTGCTGGTCATCCCCAAGGTCCACCACGCCACCGTGGGCGACCTGGTGGCGACGGATCCCGGCCTGCTCGCCGAGATCGTGAGCGAGGCCCATGCGGTCGCGGTCAGCGAGGGCATCGCTGAAGCGGGCTACCGCGTGGTCTTCAACACCGGCATCGGCGGCGGCCAGACGGTCTTCCACGTCCACGCCCACGTGCTCGGCGGCAGGGCGATGACCTGGCCCCCGGGCTGAGCACTGAGCCCACACGACGCGATCACGGGGTTCCGGCCCCCCTCTCGGTAGAATGGCCAGCGTCCAGTCGTTCCCGACACGTCCTTCCAGACACGGAGAGCAGGTGGGATCAGGCCTCATGGCCGGACCCATGCGCGCCAACGCCGAACCCCAGCACACCCAGTCGAAGATCATTGTCCCCGGAACGCACTCCATGGTGAGCCTGCTGGGTTCCCGGGACGAGTTGCTGCGCGTCATCGAGGATGCTTTCGACAGCGACATCCACGTGCGTGGCAACGAGATCACCGTGACCGGCCCCGAAGCCGAGGTGGAAGTCGTCGGACGGCTGTTCGCCGAGCTCATCACCATGCTGGCCGCCGGTGGTCCGCTCACCCCCGATGCGGTCGCGCGCAGCGTCCAGATGCTGCGCAGCGATGCCGTAGAGGCTCCCGCCGAAGTGCTGACCGCAGACATCTTGTCCTCGCGTGGTCGCACGATCCGGCCCAAGACCGTCAACCAGAAGCGGTACGTCGACGCGATCGACACCCACACGATTGTCTTCGGCATCGGACCGGCCGGCACCGGCAAGACCTACCTGGCCATGGCCAAGGCCGTCCAGGCCCTGCAGGCCAAGCAGGTCAACAGGATCATCCTGACCCGGCCTGCGGTGGAGGCCGGGGAGCGGCTCGGCTTCTTGCCGGGCACCCTGTACGAGAAGATCGACCCCTACCTGCGGCCGCTGTACGACGCGCTGCACGACATGATCGAGCCCGACTCCATCCCGCGTCTGATGCAGGCCGGGACGATCGAGGTCGCACCGCTCGCCTACATGCGTGGCCGCACCCTCAACGACGCGTTCATCATCTTGGACGAGGCGCAGAACACCTCGGCCGAGCAGATGAAGATGTTCCTCACCCGCCTCGGCTTCGGCTCGAAGATCGTGGTCACCGGCGACGTCACCCAGATCGACCTGCCGGGGGGCACGAAGAGCGGCCTGAAGGTGGTCCGGGAGATCCTCGACGACATCGACGACGTGCATTTCGCGACGCTGTCCAGCAGCGACGTCGTCCGGCACCGGCTCGTCGGGGAGATCGTGGACGCGTATGAGCGCTACGACGCGGGCCCGGCCGATGGTCCGCCGGCCCGTCCCGCCCGGCGCGGCGGCAGGTGAGCCGCAGATGAGCATCGAGGTGGCCAACGAGTCGGGCATCGACGCCGACGAGAAGGCGCTGGTGATGGTGGCCCGTCACGTGCTCGACCGGCTGCGGATCCACCCGCTCGCCGAGCTGTCCATCCTGCTCGTCGATGTCGAGGAGATGGAACAGCTGCACGTGAAATGGATGGGCGAGCCGGGCCCGACCGACGTGCTGTCCTTCCCGATGGACGAGCTGAGGCCCGGACGCTCGGGCGGCGCCGACGACGCACCGTCGGACGATGAGCCGGGGATTCTCGGGGACATCGTGCTGTGCCCGGAAGTTGCCGCCCGGCAGGGCGCCGCCGCCGGTCATTCCACGCAGGCCGAGCTCGAGCTGTTGTGCACCCACGGGGTCTTGCACCTGCTCGGCTACGACCACGCTGAGCCGGACGAGGAGCGCGAGATGTTCGGCCTGCAGGGCGACCTGATGCACTCCTGGCGGGAGTCCCGACAGGGGGACCTCAGGTGACCGCCGGCCACGTCGTGGCCGCTCGCCGCGGCGCTCGCCGGGGTCGTCGTCGCTGCTTTGTTCGCTGCCGTCGAGGCGGCGTTCTCGCGGGTGTCCCGGTTCCGCGCCGACGAGCTGGCCAGCCAGCGCCGCCGCGGGGCCGTGCGCGTCCAGCAGGTCGTGGCCGACCCGGCCCGCTACCTGAACCTGCTCCGGCTGCTGCAGGTGGCTGGCGAGGTGTCCGCCACCGTCCTGCTCACCGCCTGGGCGCTCGACCGGTTCGACCTCACCTGGCAGGCCGTGTTGCTCGCCGTGGTCGTCATGGTCCTCGTCAGCTATGTCGTCATCGGTGTCGCGCCGCGCACCCTGGGCCGCCAGCACGCCGACCGGTACGCGCTGGCCGCGGCGCCGCTCACCGTCGCGCTGGTTCGGGTCTTCGGTCCGATCTCGCGCCTGCTGATCCTGCTCGGCAATGCGGTCACCCCGGGCAAGGGGTTCCGCGAGGGCCCGTTCGCCTCCGAGGCCGAGCTGCGCGAGATGGTCGACCTGGCCGAGGAGAGCGCGGTGATCGAGAGCGACGAGCGGGCGATGATCCACTCCGTTTTCGAGCTCGGCGACACGATCGCCCGCGAGGTGATGGTGCCCCGCACCGACATCGTGTTCATCGAGCGGACGAAGACGCTGCGCCAGGCCATGTCGCTGGCGCTGCGCAGCGGCTTCTCGCGCATCCCGGTCGTGGGCGAGAACGAGGACGACGTCGTCGGCATCGTCTACCTGCGGGACCTTGCGCGGCGCACGTATGAGTACCGCGAGAGCGAGCAGAGCGAGCGGGTCGAGTCCGTCATGCGACCAGCCACGTTCGTGCCCGACAGCAAGCCGGTCGACGAGCTGATGCGTGAGATGCAGGCGCAACGCAACCACGTCGTCATCGTCGTCGACGAGTACGGGGGCACCGCCGGCCTGGTCACCATCGAAGACATCCTGGAGGAGATCGTCGGCGAGATCACCGACGAGCACGATCAGGAGCCGGCCCGGGTGGAAGAGCTCGAGGACGGCAGCGTCCGGGTCACCGCTCGGCTGCCGGTGGAGGAGCTGGCCGAGCTGTTCGGTGTCCAGCTCGAGGTCGAGGACGTCGAGACGGTCGGTGGTCTGCTGGCTCACGGCCTGGGCCGGGTGCCGATCCCCGGCGCGAGCGTGGCGGTCGGCGGGCTCGTGCTCACCGCGGAGGCCTCGCGTGATCGTCGGCACCGCATCGGCACCGTCCTGGTCCAGCGGGTCGTCGAGCCGTCGGACGCCGAACCCGACGCTGCCACCAGTGCGGAGCGGGCGGATGTCTGACGCGATCTCGCGCAGTAGACCTGGACCCCGAGGACGCCAAGATCGTGCTGCTGGCGCGATCGGCGCGGGCTCGAACTGGTGCCGCCGAGGGCGCCGCCGTCCGTGACGACATGGGGCGCACGTATGCGGCAGGCGCGGTCGACCTGCCGTCGTTGCGGCTGTCCGCGCTGCAGGCGGCGGTCACCGCCGCCGTGTCCAGCGGTGCGCGCCGCCTGGAAGCCGCCGCGGTGGTCGGCGAGTCCGCGGTGGCCGCCGACCCAGACCTCGCCGCGCTGGCCGACCTCGGCGGCTGCCTTCTGCTGCTCGCCGGTCCTGACGGGGTCGTCCGCGAGGTTCGGCGGCGGGTGAGGTCTGGCACGCCCGGTCCAACGAACCCGCGGACCGCGCCTGCCAGTCGCGCTGTCCAGCTCGTGCTGCTCGCCGCCGTCCTGTTCGGCACGACGGGCACCGCGCAGGCCCTCGGCCCTGAGACCACCACGCCGCTGCAGGTAGGCGCCGCGCGGCTGGGCGTCGGCGGCCTCCTGCTGGCCGTGGTCGCCATGCGGACGCACGGCTACCGGCCGGTGCTGGCGCTGTTGGGCCGTCCGGCGGGGTGGGTGGCCACGCTCGGCGTCGCGATCTACCAGCCCGCCTTCTTCGTCGGCACTCAGCGTGGTGGTGTGGCCGTCGGCACGCTCGTCGCACTCGGCAGCGCGCCGCTGTTCGCGGGCGCGCTGTCGGCGGTGGTCGACCACCGGCCGCCGTCGCGCACCTGGTACGCGGGCACCTCGCTGGCGCTCGCCGGGCTCGTGACGCTGACCATGGTCGGTGCGGACGTCGCGCTCGACCCGTTCGGAGTCGTCGCGTCACTGACAGCCGGTGCGGGCTACGCGGCCTTCACCGTGGCGGGTGGGCGCCTGCTGGCAAGCGGTGGCCAGTCGTTGGCGATCGCCGGCGCCTCGTTCGGCGCTGCGGCCGTGCTGCTCGCACCCTTCCTCGTCGGTGCGACTTGGCTGCTGACGCCGGCCGGTGCGGGGCTCGCGTTGTGGCTCGGCGTGGTGCCCACCGCCGTGGCCTACCTGGTGTTCTTCCGTGGGTTGGCGGCTCTGGAGCCGGCCACCGTCACGACGTTGACCCTCGCTGAACCCCTGGTGGCGACGGCTCTCGGTGCGAGCGTCCTGGACGAGCGGCTCACGCCCGCCGGGGCAGCAGGGTGCCTGCTCGTAGGGCTCGGCCTGCTCGTGCTGGGGCGCCAGCGTCCGGCGCGGTCGGCGATACCGGCACAATCATCGGCATGACCTACCGCTCCGGCTTCGCCAGCCTCGTTGGCCGCCCCAACGTCGGGAAGTCGACGCTCACCAACGCTCTCGTCGGTGAGAAGGTCGCCATCACCAGCGCACGCCCCCAGACGACCCGCCACACCGTCCGCGGCATCGTGCACCGCGATGACGCGCAGCTGATCTTGGTCGACACCCCGGGCCTGCACAAGCCGCGGACGCTGCTCGGCCAGCGGCTCAACGACCTGGTCCGTGCGACGTGGGCCGAGGTCGATGTCGTCGTCTTCTGCGTGCCGGCCGACGCCAAGGTGGGCCCGGGCGACCGGTTCGTCGCGGCGGAGCTCGCCAAGATCCCGCGGACCCCGGTCGTCGCGGTGCTCACCAAGACCGACCTCGCCAGCAAGCAGGAGATCGGCGAGCAACTCCTGGCCCTGTCGGCGCTCGGGGACTTCGCCGAGGTCGTCCCGGTCTCGGCCGTGACGAGCAATCAGGTCGACCTGCTGGCCGACCTGCTGGTGGCGCGGCTGCCCGAGGGCCCGCCGCTGTACCCGGCGGGCGAGCTCACCGACGAGCCCGAACAGGTCATGGTGGCCGAGCTGGTGCGCGAGGCGGCCTTGGAGGGCGTGCGCGACGAGCTGCCGCACTCCCTCGCTGTGGTGGTCGAGGAGATGACCCCGCGTGCTGGCAAGGAAGACAAGCTGCTCGACATCTTCGCGATCGTCTACGTCGAGCGGGACAGCCAGAAGGCGATCGTCATCGGCAAGGGCGGCTCCCGGCTGCGGGACGTCGGCACCCAGGCCCGCCACCGGATCGAGGCGATGCTCGGCACGCCGGTGTACCTGGACCTGCGGGTGAAGGTTGCGAAGGACTGGCAGCGCGACCCGGCCCAGCTGCGACGTCTGGGGTTCTAGTGGCGGGGTATTCCGGTACCCCGCTGGCCAAGAAGCTGGGGATCAAGCCCGGCCACGCCCTGCTGCTGATCGGTGCTGCTGAGCCGTGGGCGGTGCCGGAGCTGCCGGATGGCGTGGACGAGCAGCGGCTCGCCGCGGCCGCCGGCGTCGATGAAGCGGTGCGGCCAGCGGGCGCTGCACGGGTCGAGGGGGCCGCGCGGCTCGGCGCGATCGGTCGAGCCGATGTCGTGCTGGCCTTCTGCCGGTCCGCCTCGGCCCTGCGCGAGGTGGCCCATGAGCTGTGCGCCGCGCTGCGCCCCGATGCTGCCGTTTGGATCGTGTGGCCGCGCAAGGCGGCTGGCCACGTGAGCGACGTGACCGAGAACCTGCTCCGCGAGGTGCTGCTGCCCACCGGTCTGGTGGACACCAAGGTGGCGGCGCTCGACGAGGACTGGTCGGGCCTGCGGTTCGTGTGGCGGAAGGCGCTGCGGCCAGCGTAGAAATCCCGCCGTTGCGGATCCATGGGGGCATACAGTCCGCAAGAGCGGGTCTATGATCTCGTTCATGCCGCAGTTGCGTATCAGCGAAGCCGCCGCCCTGCTCGGCGTCAGTGACGACACCGTCCGCCGGTGGGTGCAAGGCGGCCGGTTGGCCGCGACCAAGGCGGACAACGGCCGCCTGGTCATCGAGGGCAGCGCGCTCGCCGAGCTGGCCCGCGAGCTCGGCGAGACACCTGAGCCTTCCCGGGTGGTGGGCCAGTCGGCCCGCAACCGGTTCCGGGGCATCGTCACCAAGGTCGTCAAGGACACCGTGATGGCCCAGGTGGAGATGCAGGCCGGCCCGTTCCGCGTGGTCTCGCTGATGAGCCGGGAGGCGGCCGACGAGCTGGGTCTGGAGCCCGGTGTGGTCGCCGTCGCCTCTGTGAAGTCCACGAACGTCGTCGTCGAGATCACGGAGCAGCCATGAACCGCCGCGCCAATCGTGTCGCCAACCACTTGCGCATGATCGCCGTCGTGGGGGCGGTGGCCATGGGGCTGACGGCTTGCGGCGGTGGGTCATCGAAGTCGCCCGCCAGCACCAGCCCGCCCGCCAGCACCAGCCCGTCCGAGGCCGCGCAGCCGAGCACGCCTTCGCTGACCGGCTCGATCACCGTCCTCGCCGCGGCCTCGCTCACCGGCACGTTCACCGAGCTCGGCAAGCAGTTCGAGGCGGCGAACCCCGGCACGAAGGTGATCTTCAGCTTCGGCGCTAGCTCCACCCTGGCCACCCAGATCGTCCAGGGTGCGCCGGCCGACGTCTTCGCGGCAGCGAACACCTCGACGATGAAGCAGGTCACCGACGCCGGCGATGCCACCGCGACGCCGACCGTCTTCGTCAAGAACCGGCTGGAGATCGCGGTCCCGAAGGGCAACCCGGCCCACGTCACCGGTCTGGCCGACTTCGCCAACGCGAAGTTCAAGACGGCGCTGTGTGCCGCGCAGGTGCCGTGCGGGTCGGCGGCGGTCAAGGTGTTCGAGCTGGCCGGGCTGACCCCGAAGCCGGTCACCTACGCGACCGACGTCAAGGCCGCGCTCACCCAGGTGTCGCTCGGCGAGGTCGACGCCGCGCTCGTCTACCGCACCGACGTGCAGTCGGCCGGCGACAAGGTGGAGGGCATCGACTTCCCGGAGTCGACCAAGGTCATCAACGACTACCCGATCGTCGTGCTCAAGTCATCGACGCACGCCGATGTCGCCGCTGCCTTCGTTGCCTTCGTCCTGTCACCGGCCGGCCAGGCCGTGTTGACCACAGCGGGGTTCGAGGGGCCGTAACGTAAGCGATCTCATGGTCGACATCGAGGTGAGGCGGCCCGGCAGGCGTCGCACACGCGGTGGTGTGCCCATCGCGCTCGCCCTGCCGGCTGCCGTCGCGTTCGCGTTCCTGGTGCTGCCGCTCGCTGGGCTGCTGGTGCGCGCGCCGTGGAGCACCTTGGGCAGCGAGCTGGCCAGCACGTCGGTCCACCAGGCCCTTCGCCTGTCACTGGTCACCGCGACGCTGGCGACGATCGCATCGCTCGTCCTCGGTATCCCGCTCGCCTGGTTCCTGGCCCGGGTCGACTTTCGCGGGCGGCGCCTCGTGCGGGCCTTGGTCACCTTGCCGTTGGTCCTGCCGCCGGTCGTCGGCGGCGTGGCGCTGTTCCTGGTGCTGGGCCGGCACGGGCTGCTTGGCCAGTGGCTGGACCGGTGGTTCGGCATCACCATCCCGTTCACCACGGCGGCGGTGGTCATCGCGGAGGCGTTCGTCGCGATGCCCTTCCTCATCATCAGCGTGGAGGGTGCGTTGCGGGCGGGGGATGTCCGCTACGAGGAGGCGGCGGCGACGTTGGGCGCGAGCAGGTGGACCACGTTCCGGCGGGTGACGCTGCCGCTGGTGGCGCCGGCTGTCGCGGCGGGAACCGTGCTGTGCTGGGCGCGGGCGCTCGGCGAGTTCGGTGCCACGATCACCTTCGCCGGCAACTTCCCGGGGACCACCCAGACCATGCCGCTGGCGGTGTACCTCGCGCTGGAGACGCGACCCGCAGGCGGCGGTCGTGCTGTCCGTGGTGCTGCTGGCGGTCTCGGTGCTGGTGCTCGTCGGTCTGCGCGATCGCTGGGTGAGCCGAATATGAGCCTGTTCGCCAAGGTCCAGGTGCGCAGAGGGGCGTTCGCGCTCGACCTCGATCTCTCGGTCGCCGCCGGGGAGGTCGTCGTGCTGCTCGGTCCCAACGGCGCGGGCAAGACGACCACGCTGCGGGCGCTGGCGGGGCTGGTCCCGCTGACGGACGGCCGGGTCGAGCTCGACGACGAGGTCCTCGACGACGTGAGCGGCCGCCGGCATGTGCCGACGGAGCGGCGCCCGATCGGTGTCGTGTTCCAGGACTACCGGTTGTTCCCGCACCTGAGTGCCGCGCAGAACGTCGCGTTCGGGCTTCGGAGCCGCGGGGTGGCCAAGGCGCAGGCGCGGGCCATCGCGCGGCAGTGGTTGGCCCAGGTCGGCCTGGGAGAGTTCGCCGACGCGAAGCCGGGCGTGCTGTCCGGGGGTCAGGCGCAACGGGTCGCGCTCGCCCGGGCGCTGGCCCCAGGCCCCCGGCTGTTGCTGCTCGACGAGCCGCTCGCGGCCTTGGATGCCGGGACGCGATCGGACGTGCGCTCGGACCTGCGGCGCCACCTCGCCGCGTACAGCGGCTGCACCGTGGTCGTCACGCACGACCCGCTCGACGCGATGATCCTCGCCGACCGGCTCGTCGTGCTGGAGGGTGGCGTCGTCGTCCAGGAGGGCCCACCAGCGCAGATCGCTCGCCATCCGCGCACCCAGTACGTCGCCCGGCTGGTGGGGCTCAACCTGTTCGCCGGCTACGCGAACGGCAGCCAGGTGGCCCTGCGCGACGGCGGCCAGCTCACCGTGGCGGACGAGGCGCACGGCGAGGTGCTGGTCGCCGTCCGGCCCGACGCCGTCTCGCTGTTCCGCACCCGGCCCGACGGCAGCCCGCGCAACGTCTGGGCGGCCCGGGTGGCCGGTGTGGAGATGCACGGCGACCGGGTGCGGGTGGCCGTCGAGGGGCCGGTGCAGGTGCTGGCCGACATCACGCCCGGCGCGCTGGCCGAGCTCGGGCTCGGTCCCGGCAGCGAGGTGTGGGTGGCCGTGAAGGCCAGCGAGACCGCGGTCTACCGCGCCTGAGCGGAGGGTCACGATCGCTCGCCGATTCAGCGGTGCGCGGGTTCACCGTATCGGCGAGCTTTCGGGCGTCCTGGCGATCTTCGACAAAGGTGGGCGACTTCTATAAGGTCTGGGTCTTTGCCGTGATGTACGCGACAGATGAGGTAGTTTTCCATGCGTGTCCGATTTAGGGCGTTTATCGCTGCGGCGGCGTTCTTGCTGCCGGTCGCGACCCCGTTGGCATTCTCGACGGCGGCCTCCGCTGCCACAGAATGCGGATGTCCCGCAACAGGCGACTACAAGGCGCCGGCGACAGTAGCTCCGAATCGGGGCGACGTATCGGGTCAAATCGCCACATCGCCCGGCGGTGCCTACAAGCTGGAGACTAGCCAGTCGGGTTCGCGGGTGACTCTCGCAGTCAAGAGAACCGCCAACAACTCCGTAGCGGCAAGCTTCGACAACGTCCCGGTCGCTCGCGTGAGCTGGGGCTGGAGCCCCGACGGCAACCGCTTCCTGGTCCAGCACGCCTTCCCCGGCTCTGAGCAGACCACGGACCAGATCACGATCTGGGATCTCGCCAACAACGCATCGAGGCTGAGCCAGTCGGTGACGGCCGGCGCTGTTGCCGGGTTCAGCCCGCACGGCACGTACTTCTTCGTGAGCTCCATCACGCAAGCCAACTTCGCGCACATGTACGTCTATAACGCGGCTACGGGTGCCAACGTCGCAGGCTACGACTACACGTTGAATGCCCCGCCCGGTGGCACCGATCAGACGTTCGGGGTTTCCGGTTACGGATTCAGCCCTGACGACCGCAGCTTCCTGCTGTCCTACCTGACGTCCGCCAACCAGGTGCAGGTGAACGTCCGCAACTTGGAGGCCAAGCAGACCGTGGTCAACCAGGCCACTAGCGGAGGCGCCTACTGGCGGTTCAGCCCGTGCGGTGAAACATTCGGCCTGGTGACCCAGCAGAGCGGGTCGCAGCAGATCAGCATCCGCCTGTTCGGTACCCAAACTGGCGCGGCCATGGCGTCGCAGCAGGTGACGCTTCCCGGGTCGTTCAAGTTCACGGCGACCGCTACCAAGCACCAGTTCGCCTACGTGACGTCCGGTGGTGGCGCTCAGACTCTCGACCTTGCCAGCAACACAGCCGCGACCGCGTGCCCGACCGGGGCGGCGCTGTCGGCACTGACCTTTAACGCCACCGACCTCACCGGAGCAGGCAAGACCTCCACCGGCACGATCCGGCTCACGTCCGCGCCCACCTCCACGATGACCGTCGCGTTGTCGTCCAGCGACCCGAGCGCGCTCACGGTGCCGACGTCCGTCACCGTGGCCAGCGGTGCCACGACCAAGACCTTCACCGCCACCTCGAAGGCGGTCACCTCGGCCAAGGTCGTCACGGTGACCGCCACCGTCAATGGGGTGTCGAAGACGTCGACGGTGACGGTCAACCCGGCACCGTCGACCACACCGAAGGTCGTCCGGCCTCACCGTGGCCGACAACTCGGTGACCGCGGGTGGAGCGACCACCGGCACGATCGTGCTCGACCTCGCGGCGCCCGCCGACGGCACGGCAGTCGCCCTGACCAGCAGCGTGCCGAGCGTGGCCGCGGTGCCGGCCACGACCACCGTGACGACCGGCCAGCGGACCAAGACGTTCGCGATCCAGACCTCCTCGGTGCCGGTGGACACCCAGGTGACGATCACCGCGACCGCGGGTGGCCAGGCGATTTCCGCGACATTCACCGTGCGGTCCGCCGCGATCTCGGTCAGCCCGAACGCGGTGATCGATGACGAGGGGTGCCTGGGTGGATCGATCGCGGCGAACGACGACGGCTCATCGCCGGCGATCGGCCTGCCGAGCACGGTGAACTTCTTCGGAAGCCAGTACGGCCTCGTCTATGTGAACAACAACGGAAACGTCACCTTCAACAGCCCGCAGGACACCTACACGCCGTACACCATCAACGCTTCGACACCGCCGATCATCGCCCCGTTCTTCGCGGACGTGGACACCCGCGGCGCGGGATCGAAGCTGGTGACCTACTCGACGGCGGACCGCCCCGCGACGTTCGGTGGCCGGCCGGCGTTCTGCGCGAACTGGGTCGACGTCGGGTACTACGGCTCGCACACCGACAAGCTGAACAGCTTCCAGCTGCTGCTGGTCGACCGCTCCGACGTGGCCGAGGTGACTTCGACATCGTCTTCAACTACGACCGGATCCAGTGGGAGACCGGCGACGCAAGCGGTGGCACCGCCGGCTACGGCGGCTCCTCGGCCGGCGCGGGCTACTCGGCCGGCACCGGCGACTCCACCCAGTTCTTCCAGGTGCCCGGCACCTTGCTGCCCGGCGCACTTGCTGGACAGCAACGCAGACTCGGGCCTGACCCGGACCAGTCGCGGCACCCTGCAGCGGGGGCGCCAGATCTTCGAAGTGCGCAACGGGACCGCGCCGACCGGTGGCACCATCGCCGGCGACGTGACCGATTCAAGCGGCCACCCGCAGCCGGGGGCGCCAGTGTGGATCTGCGCGACCGGCGGCAGCACATGTGCGGCGACGATGTTGACCGGTCCCACCGGTAGCTACCGTGCCTCCGGCATCCCGGCCGGGGACTACACGGTGCGGGCCAACCCGCCCACCGGGTCGACGGCCAGCTCCGCCCGGATGACCGCCACCGTGGAAGCGGGCGCCACCGAGATCGTGGACCTGGTTCTCCAACAGCCGCGCGGGCTGCCCGAGGGCACCACGCTCTCGCCGTCGACCACCAACGGCATGGGTATCCCGACGGTTTATTGGGGCGCGCCCCTCGACCTCGACACTGAGGGGTGCGTGGGGGCGACCGCGCGCTACGCCATCGCCGTCGACGGGACCGTGGTGAGCAGTGGCGAGATGTTCGAGGGTGAGGATGGCCGCTACACCGCCCAGGTGCCGCCGCTGAGCCCGGTGCACGGCATGGGGGTGGTCACGATCACCTTCGAGTGCCCGGACACCACCGTCGAGACCGTCGAGTTCGACATCTACATCGACCCGAGCGGTTTCGTGCTGGACCAGAACGGCGACCCGGTCGTCGGGGCGACGGTCACCTTGCTGCGCGCCGACAGCGCCGCTGGGCCGTTCGTCGAGGTAGCCGACGGCAGCGCGGTGATGTCGCCGAGCAACCGCAACAACCCGGACCTGACCGACGCTGACGGGCACTTCGGCTGGGACGTCATCGCCGGCTACTACAAGGTTCGTGCCACCAAGACTGGATGCACCACCGTCGAGACCGCAGCACTCCCGGTGCCGCCCGAGGTCACCGACCTCGAGCTGCGCCTGGACTGCTCGGGGGCGGGTACCGACCCCGGCAACGGCGGGCCGACGGACGGTGGATCGCCGCAACCGACGCCTGCGCCGTCGTCGCCCGTGGATGGATCGGAGCCGGACGAGACGGCGACGGACACCGGCATCGGTGGCATCACGGTCAAGCCGACCCTGCCATTCACCGGTTCACCGACGGTGGGTGCGCTCACCTTGGCGGTCGGCCTGCTGGTGGCGGGTGGGGTGTTGTGGCGGGTCGGGCGGCGCGCCGCTGGCTAACCCCTGACGCGGACACCAACGCGGAGGGCACAGGCGGCCCACCAACCCGTAGACGGGTCGGTGGGCTGCCTGCCGTGCGTTGGGCTACCCTGGCAACACCATGCGGTTCAACCTCCTTCTTCTCGGCCGCGACGAGGCCCTGTAAAGGCCGGCCCCCTCGTCGCGGTGCTGCTGTGCGCGCTGGCAGATCGACCGCCGCGATCCGAGGGAGCAACCCCGTGCAGAACATTCAGCAGCCCAGTGGCATGCCCGTCCACAAGTACGTCCCGTTCACCCCCGTCGACCTGACCGACCGCACCTGGCCGAGCAAGGTCATCACCAAGGCCCCGCAGTGGTGCGCCGTCGACCTGCGCGACGGCAACCAGGCGCTGATCGACCCGATGAGCCCGGCCCGCAAGCTGAAGATGTTCCAGCTGCTCGTGGCGATGGGCTACAAGGAGATCGAGGTCGGTTTCCCGGCCGCGAGCCAGACCGACTTCGACTTCGTCCGCCAGCTCATCACCGACGACCTGATCCCCGACGACGTCGTGATCCAGGTGCTGACCCAGGCCCGCGAGCCGCTGATCGAGCGCACGTACGAGTCGATCCGCGGTGCCAAGCAGGCCATCGTCCACCTGTACAACTCCACCTCGACGCTGCAGCGGCGCGTGGTGTTCGGCCAGGACAGGGACGGCATCACCGACATCGCGGTCTCCGGCGCGCGGCTGTGTGCCAAGTACGCCGACGAGCTGCGCGGCACCGACGTCTACTTCGAGTACTCCCCGGAGTCCTACACCGGCACCGAGCTGGAGTACGCCGTTGAGGTCTGCAACGCGGTCAACGACGTGTGGCAGCCCAGCAGCGACCGCAAGGTCATCGTCAACCTGCCGGCCACCGTCGAGATGGCCACGCCGAACGTCTACGCCGACTCGATCGAGTGGATGAGCCGCAACCTGACCTACCGCGACGACGTCGTGCTGTCCCTGCACCCGCACAACGACCGCGGCACCGCGGTCGCCGCCGCCGAGCTCGGCTACCTGGCCGGCGCGGACCGCATCGAGGGCTGCCTGTTCGGCAACGGCGAGCGCACCGGCAACGTCTGCCTGGTCACGCTCGGGCATGAACCTGTTCTCCCAGGGCGTCGACCCGATGATCGACTTCTCCGACATCGACGAGATCCGCCGCACCGTGGAGTACTGCAACCAGCTGCCGGTGCACGAGCGTCACCCCTACGGCGGCGACCTGGTCTACACCGCCTTCTCCGGCTCGCACCAGGACGCCATCAAGAAGGGCTTCGAGGCGATGGAGCGCGACGCCGCCGCGGCCGGCGTGAGCACGGACGAGCTGGTCTGGGCGGTGCCCGTACCTGCCGATCGACCCCAAGGACGTCGGCCGCACCTACGAGGCGGTCATCCGGGTCAACAGCCAGTCCGGCAAGGGCGGCGTCGCCTACGTGCTCAAGACCGAGCACGCGCTGGACCTGCCGCGCCGACTGCAGATCGAGTTCTCCCGGGTGGTCCAGAAGATCACCGACGCCGACGGCGGCGAGGTGACACCGAGCAGATCTGGGCGATCTTCGAGGACGAGTACCTGACCGCCGACGGCCCGCTGACCCTGCTGTCGCACCACACGTCGTCGGCGGTGGGCGAGCAGGACACGCTGACGGTCGAGGTCGGCCTCGGCGGTCACGTGCACGTGCTGGAAGGCACGGGCAACGGCCCGATCGCCGCGTTCGTCGATGCGCTCGCGGACGTCGGGATCGACGTGCGGGTGCTGGACTACGCCGAGCACGCGATGAGCGCCGGCGGCGACGCCCGGGCCGCCGCGTACGTGGAGTGCGCCGTCGGCGGCCGGGTCGGCTGGGGCGTCGGCGTCGACTCGAACATCGTCACCGCCTCGCTCAAGGCCGTGGTCAGCGCGGTCAACCGGACTCGGGAGTAGCCGCGCCGCTACGCCGAGCGGGTGATCGGGGTCGTGCGTTCGGCTATTCAGGCTCGCCGATCTGCTGCCGAAGTAGACCTCGAGAGCCGGGGTGCGGGTGGGGGCGTCGGTGCTATGGCGAGGAGTTCTCGTGTCAGTTGGAGGGGAGGGGCGTCGTGCTGCCGCGCCATGCGGTTCTGCGCTGGCGATCATCCAGACGGAGGGTCGGCTGGCCTGGCTCGCTGACAGCGTGCACACGGCGTTCTTGGCAGACTCGACCGCACCCATGCTCGATCGCATCGGCGGGGCGGTGATCCTGGCGCGGGCCGCCGAGGACTGCCTGACGGAGCGCCGTCTGCTTCACACGCGGATGCTCCTGCTCGACGTGCTCGGGCGACACGAGGAGGCAGCTGCCGAGGGCGAGCGGTTGGAGCAGGACTGCCTGGCCGCTGGCGACTCGCTCGGGCTCGCTGACGTCGAGGGCAACCTGGTACCGGTGCTCCTCAAGCTGGGACAGCTCGAAGAGGCGTTGGACGCGCTGGCGCGGGGTGTCGCCATCGTCGGTACTTCGCAGGCGAGGTCCTCGCAGGCCTGCCGAGCGATGCTGGCCATCTCCACGGCCGCCTCCACGGTCGAGCTCTACGAGATGGCTGCGGAGCAGCTGGAGCGCGGCGAGGCGATCGCCAGGCGGACCGGCGACCACTTGAGCCTGCTGCTGCTGCTGAGCAACGCGGCGTTCAACCAGCTGCTGTGGGCGATCCGGCTGGAACTGGTCGGAAAGGCAGACGAGGCCAGGCGCCACTATCTCGAGACCGTACGAATTGCGGCGCGCTCACGGGCTGCGCTCACTCCCCAGGACGGTCCGCAGTGGTGGGCCGACAGCGAGGTAGCGGAAGGGTACGCGTGGGCGGCGATGGGGGAGCCCGAGCTCGCCGGCGCGATCCTGCGGCCACTGGCCGAGCAGAACATCCTGTTCGCCATGCCAGAGAACGACTTCATGATCTACACAGCTCTGGCGCGTGTCGAGCGGGAGCTCGGCAACGTCGACACGGCTCGGCACTGGCTGGACCGAGCACTGGCGGTCGACGATCAGACGCTGTCGCGAACCATGCGGTCCGCGACGTTGGTGGAACTGGAACACCTGGACGCGTGCCGCGGTCGAGGGCTCGCGGCCCCAGTCAGCCCTGGGTCAGCTGGCGCGTCTCCAGCTGGAGCTGCTGTGGGACGAGCGGGGCCGGCGACATGAGGCGGTCCGGGTGCGGGTCCAGCTGAACCAGATGGCCGCCGAGCACCACGAGACCCGGCGGATGGCGATGGAAGATGCGCTCACCGGGCTCGGGAACCGGCGCAGCCTCGATATCGCCCTCGGTGAGCTGAGCGAGGACCCTCACCGCACGGTGTCGCTCATCTTCATCGACCTCGACAACTTCAAGGGCATCAACGACACGTTCTCGCACCAGGTCGGCGACCAGGTTCTTCAGCAGGTCGGTCGATTGCTCCTCGCGGCGAGTCGCGCGAATGACAGCGTCATCCGTTTCGGTGGCGACGAGTTCGTGCTGCTGCTCCCCGACACGACGTGCGAGCAGGCGCAGGCGATGGCTGAGCGGCTGCGTCTCCTCGTCGCTGCGCACCCGTGGGTGCCAGCGGACCCTCGATTGCGGGTGCGTTTGAGCATCGGCGTGGCCGAGCACCAGGCGGGTGCGGCATACGACGAGATGCTCACCGCTGCCGACCTCGCCGCCTACGTCTCCAAGCGAGCCGGCCGGGATCGCGTGTCGATCGCCGGCTAGGGCCACGGGTCTCCCCGTGGTCGGCGACAATGGGTGGGTGAGCCTCTACCGCGACGAGGGTGTCGTCCTTCGCACCCAGAAGCTGGGTGAGGCGGATCGCATCATCACCCTGCTCACCCGGCGCAACGGTCGGGTGCGAGCGGTGGCCAAGGGGGTGCGTCGGACCCGGTCGCGGTTCGGTGCGCGGCTGGAGCCGTTCTCCTGCGTGGACGTGCAGCTGTACACCGGCCGCTCCCTCGACGTGGTGACCCAGGCGGAGACCTTGGCGGCCTACGGCGACGGCATCGTCGACGACTACCTGCGCTACACCTCGGGCACGGCGATGCTCGAGATGGCCGAGCGGCTCACCGCGGAGGAGCGCGAGCCGTCGCTGCGGCTGTACCTGCTGCTCATCGGTGGCCTGCGCACCCTCGCCGGCCGTGAGCACGATCCCGGGCTGGTCCTGGACGCCTTCGGGCTGCGCGCGCTCGCCGTGTCCGGCTATGCCCCGGCGCTGACCGAGTGCGCGCGGTGCGGCGCGCCAGGCCCGCACCGCTGGTTCTCGGTCGCCTCCGGTGGCGTGGAGTGCGCGCAGTGCCGGACTCCGGGGTCGGCGACCCCCGCTGCCGAGACTGTGGCGCTGCTTGGATCGTTGGCGTCCGGCGACTGGGCCGGCGCCGACGGTGCCGAGCGTCGGCACCGCCGGGAGGCGAGCGGCCTGCTCGCCGCCTACCTGCAGTGGCACCTGGAGCAGGGCCTGCGGTCGCTGCGGCTGGTCGAGCGCACCTGATGGCCCGACGTCCTCAGGTGCTGCCTCCGCCGCCGCACCCGTCCGGTGCCCGGCCACCAGCGATCCCCCGTGAGCTGGTGCCCCGGCATGTCGCCATCGTCATGGACGGCAACGGCCGGTGGGCCAAGGCGCGTGGTCTGGCGCGCACCAAGGGCCACGAGATGGGGGAGGCCTCGCTGCTGGATGTGGTCCAGGGCGCGATCGAGGTGGGGGTCGGCTGGGTGTCGGCCTTCGCCTTCTCCACCGAGAACTGGCGCCGCTCGCCTGAGGAGGTCCGCTTCCTCATGGGCTTCAACCGGGACGTGATCCGGCGCCGTCGCGACGAGATGCACGCGATGGGGGTCCGGGTCCGCTGGGCGGGGCGGCAGCCTCGGCTGTGGCGCTCGGTGATCAACGAGCTGCGCGAGGCCGAGGAGCTCACCAAGGACAACAAGGTCCTTACGCTCACCATGTGCGTCAACTACGGCGGCCGGGCGGAGATCGCCGACGCGGCCCGGCAGGTGGCGCGCGACGTGGCGGCCGGCCGCCTGGACCCCGAGCGGGTGGACGAGCGGCTGCTGGCGCGGTACCTGGACGAGCCGGCGATGCCGGATGTCGACCTGTTCCTGCGCTCCTCGGGGGAGCAGCGCACCTCGAACTTCCTGCTGTGGCAGTCGGCCTACGCCGAGCTGGTCTTCATGGACACGCTGTGGCCCGACTTCGACCGACGCGACCTGTGGCGGGCCATCGAGGTCTACGCGGAGCGCGACCGTCGCTACGGCGGTGCGGCGCCCAGCCTGCCTTCCTAGCTGCGTGCGTCGCGTCCAGTCGGCGACGACGCCAGCTCAGTTCCGCCGTCCGGCCAGCTTCGACGCATCGAGCCGGGCGAGGTGGCCCAGCAGGTCCTGCGCCTCGTGGTCGTCCAACGCTGGACCGTGGATGGTTTCCAGCAGGACCGCATTGCTGTCATGCACGGTCAGGTAGGAGCCTGCCCAGTCCTCGATCGTCCACAGCTGTTCCCCGACGCGCGCGCAGCGCAGGTCGGGGGAGTTGTTGTCGAGCATGGGCGAGACGACCTCGCCGCAGGCCGGCGGTATCTCGCTGACGTGGTGCGCGGCGGTGACCGTGACCGTCAGCCGGCGCTCGTCACCGTTGCCGGTGTCGTAGATCAGCGTCAGCGCCCGGCCGCTCGCTTTGGGTGTCCAGCCGACGTAGGACCACTGCGGCGACCGGACCTCGACGGGCTGGACGCCGATTGCCCTGATCCGATCGGCCGTGCTCTGGTGCAGAGCCCGTTCGGTGGTCAGTTGGCCGGCCATCGCAGCGACGGCGACCAGGCCGCCCGCGACGACAGGAACGGCCGTCGGCCAGCGGGGGTGAAGCACGACCGCCCACACCGCCGCCACGAGGGCGGCGAGCAGCGTGATGGACAGCGCCTTGGTCACGACGGTCGGGTGCCGCAGCAGCACGAACAGGGTGACCAGGCAACCGCCCGCGACCAGGGCCGGGCGGGCGACGTGCGAGACGCGCAGGATGAGCGCCACGGCGACGAGGCCGATGAGCGGGCCGACGGTGAGCGCCGCGATGCCCGGCAGTAGGCATCCCCACGGCTCGGACGAGCACATCGACGACTGGGAGGCGGCCCGCCACAGCGCTCCGCTGGCGAGCACGAGGGCGCTCGCGGCGACGGCCGCCACGCATGCGGCTGGCAATGGCCCCAGGACGCGTCGCGGTTGGGTGGAGTCGGGGCCGCTCACGAGATTGCCTCCAAGGAGCCAGGCGGTGCTGCTGCGGCATGATCCAAGCAGATGACCGCCCGCACACGTCGGAGTTGAGCGACCGACGCTACGCTGTTCGCTTCCCCCGCCGACCGCCAGCCGGATGGAGTCCACCGTGGCTGCCCCCAAGTCTCCTGACCGCAACGAGACCATCGTCAACCTCAGCAAGCGCCGGGGTTTCGTCTACCCGAGCAGTGAGATCTACGGTGGTTCCCGCTCGGCGTGGGACTACGGACCCCTCGGTGTGGAGCTGAAGGAGAACGTCCGCCGTCAGTGGTGGCGCACCATGGTGCAGTCGCGCGAGGACGTCGTCGGCGTCGACTCCGCGGTGATCCTGGCGACCGACGTGTGGCGCGCCTCCGGCCACCTCGACGCCTTCGTCGACCCGCTGTCGGAATGCGAGTCGTGCCACAAGCGGTTCCGCGCCGACCACCTGCTCGAGGCGTACGAGGCCAAGCACGGCCGGGCGCCCGCCGGTGGCCTGGCCGACCTGGCCTGCCCGAACTGCGGCAACAAGGGCACGCTGTCCGCGGAGCGGATGTTCAACGGGCTGCTCAAGACCTACCTCGGTCCGGTGGACGACGAGCAGGGCCTGCACTACCTGCGTCCGGAGACCGCCCAGGGCATCTTCGTCAACTTCCTCAACGTGATGACGTCGGCGCGCAAGAAGCCGCCGTTCGGCATCGCGCAGACCGGCAAGTCGTTCCGCAACGAGATCACGCCGGGCAACTTCATCTTCCGCACGCGTGAGTTCGAGCAGATGGAGATGGAGTTCTTCGTCGAGCCGGGCACGGACGAGCAGTGGCACGAGTACTGGCTGCGCCGAGCGCTGGGCCTGGTACACGGACCTGGGCATCCGCGAGGAGAACCTGCGGTTCTACGAGCACCCGAAGGAGAAGCTCTCGCACTACTCCAAGCGGACCGTGGACATCGAGTACCGCTTCGGCTTCGGCGGCAAGGACTTCGACGAGCTCGAGGGTGTGGCCAACCGCACCGACTTCGACCTGAAGACGCACTCGGAGCACTCCGGCGCGGACCTGACCTACTTCGACCAGGAGAAGAACGAGCGCTGGACGCCGTACGTCATCGAGCCGGCGGCGGGCCTGACCCGGGCGACCCTGGCCTTCCTGCTCGACGCCTACACCGAGGACGAGGCGCCGAACGCCAAGGGCGTGCTGGAGAAGCGGACCGTGCTGCGGCTCGACCCGCGGCTTGCGCCGGTGAAGGTGGCGGTGCTGCCGCTGTCGCGCAACGCCGACCTCACCCCGAAGGCGAAGGACCTGGCGACGCAGCTGCGCAAGCGCTGGAACGTGGAGTTCGACGACGCGGGCGCGATCGGCCGGCGCTACCGGCGCCAGGACGAGATCGGCACGCCGCTGTGCGTGACGGTCGACTTCGAGACCCTCGACGACCAGGCGGTGACTGTCCGCGAGCGTGACTCGATGGAGCAGCAGCGGATCGGTCTGGACGCGGTGGAGGGCTTCCTCGCCTCCCGGCTCGGCGGCTGCTAGGACGCCGGTTCGTCCTTTCCGACTTGGCGTCAGGCCGAACGGGCGAGTGGACGGGCGTGGGCGAGGTGTGGGGTGCGGCCGGGTGGGTCGGGTGCTCGGCTGGTGTAGTGGTGCCCGGTGGGCGTGGTGATGTGCACGACGTGCGGGTCGCCGGGATCGTTTCCGGGATGGGCTTGCCAGCCGGGGGCCTGTTTGGCGTAGTTGCAGGCTTCGCACAGCCCTTGGCCGTTGGTCAGGCTGGTGGCGCCGCCGTCGGCGTGGGCTCGGGCGTGGTCGATGTGGCGGATGGGTGCGCCGCACCAGGGTTGTCGGCAGAACTGATCGCGGGTGATGATCAGCTCGCGCAGCGCGCCGGTGAACTCCCGCCGGTGCGTCTCGATGCCGGCGAGGGCGCCGGTGTCCGATGCGGTGAACAGCCGGCGAAGCCACACCCGGGCGGAGTCGTCGCGGTGGCGCAGCAGGTCGCGTACCCAGATGGCGGGGACCGGCCCGTAGCCGTCCAGGTGGGCGGGTTCGTCACCGCCGCCGAAGAGCGCGAGGTCGGTCATGACCAGCTTGATCTCCACCCCGACCCCGGTGGGCAGCCCCACGAACCGGTCGAGGTCCGCGTCGTCGCAGGTGACTGCGTCGCGGTTGTCGCGTGGGGAAGTGCCGGAGCTGGGGTCGCGTCGGCCGGTGACGGCATCGACGAGGAGGTCGGCCATGAGCTGCCCGCGGGAGCGGGTGTCGCCGACCGCTTTGAGGGTGTCGGTGGCGGCGGCGAGCCGGGCCTGGCAGGCGACCGCGGAGGCGACCGGCAGCAGCGCGGTCAGGTAGGCCATGGTGTCCGGGGCGGGGCGCACGCTCACGCACCTGCCGCTTTCCGCGCGGCGCTGCCGCTCGACGTAGCCGGCCTTGTCGAGCTGATAGGCGAGCTTCTTCACCTTGGCCTCGACCTGCCGGTCGCCCAGGGACTCCAGGCGCGGCCCGATGCGGGCGTCCACGGCCGCCCGGTCCTGCGCGGACAACCAGATCGTGTGCTGGGCGACCAGGAACGCGCGCCGCTCGGTGGTCGCGCCGCGCGCCAACGCGGTGTGGGTGTGCGGGAGCTCGGTGACCAGCACGCGGGCGTAGCCGGCGAACCGGCGGGCCGCGTGGTGCGAGGCGCGCATGGCCAGCCCTACCTGGGCGGCGATCCCGCGGCCGACATCGTCGGCGGGCACGCCGCGGGCGCGTTGGCTGGCCTCCTGCGAGGCCGCGAACGCGGCGACCTCCGCGGGCCTGCGCCGCTGCCGCGGCGGCCTTGAGCTCTTCCAGCGCGCGGATCCGGTCGACGCGCTCGGCGTCGTCGAGCCCGGGCCCGGTCTGGGACAGGCGCGTCACCAGCGCGGCGAGCTCGGCAGCGCCCAGCGGCTCGTCGCTACCAGCCAGTGTATCGAACATGTGTTCGACTGTAGCGGGCGGCTGTGACAATACAAGGTTCTCGGGCGCCCCTGTGGATTCCCGCACATCGGCCCAGTGCCGACCCTTCACGCGGCTACGCCACGCCGCGCAAGGACTCCCACATCATCGCGAAGCTCGACTCACGTCCGGGCCGGAGAAGAAGTCGGCCTTGTTGTGGCTTGGCCGTGCACGGAGTCCGTCGTCCGCCAACGTCTTGCGCAGCACGCTCTCCACGGCCGACACCTGATCTCCGTCGCTCAGCCCGTCCCCTTCGAACAGCGCGTTGATCTGTTGCAGCACCTCGCTCCACAGCACCAGCTGCGCTTCGTGGGCGCCGCGCGAGTCGGCCGCGACGAGCGGCAACGGCTGTGACCGAGACCCTCACGGACGCCGCGACGGCCGTCAGGACAGCGCCACCACCATCCACATGAGCGCCATGCCGGCGATCGTGAACATCAGGGTGAGCCGTGACGGGTGGCGGGAGTGTGCCTCAGGCAGGATGTCGCTGGTTGCCAGGTAGAGCAGGAAGCCGGCGAAGAAGCCGAGGTACAGCGCGAGCACGCCGTCGGACACCGTGAACAGCATGGTGGAGGCGGCGCCCAGGACTGGGGCGATCGCGTCGAGGCCGAGGAGCAGTGCCGCCCGCCGGCGGGTGTGGTGATGCGACAGCATGATGCTCACCGTGTTGAGCCCGTCGGCGAAGTCGTGGGACAGCACCGCGATCGCGACGGCCACCCCGACGGCCTCGTTGACCTGGAACGCCAGGCCGATGCCGACCCCGTCCATGAAGGAGTGGGCGGCCAGGGCGAAGGCCGACGCGGTGCCGACGCGCTTGCGGTGCCGGTGCTCCCCGTACTCCGCCTCATGCGCACTGTGCATCGCCAGGGCTCGCTCGGCGACGTGCAGCAGAAGGAAACCGCCGGCGAAGACCAGCAGCGGCGTCGGCACGTTGCCGAGCTTGCTGTGGGACAGCTCGAAGATCTCCGGCAGCAGGTCGAACGCCACCAGGCCGAGGAGCACGCCGCCGGTGAAGCCGAGGATCAGGTGGAGCCGGTCACGGTTGCGCAGCGCGAAGACGCCGCCGAGCAGGGTGGAGACAAATGTGGCGAACGCGAACGCAATGACCATGCCGGCAGCGTAGCGTAAAAGATAACCGTTCTTGTTAGCGGAGTAGCTGGCCGACGGCGCCGGCCACGATGACCGCCACACCGGCCACCCTCAGGAGCCGCTGCCCGGCGTTCATCCGGGGCGCGGACAGGTAGCTCAGCCAGCCGACCAACAATGCGATCAGCAGCAGTGCGACGAAGCCCACCGGCCCCTCGACGATGAGGCCGAGCAGGAGCACGGCACCGATGACGAGCCCGAGCGCAGCGCGATGGGTCTGGTGGAGGAACACCAGGGGCACCGCGCTGCGTCGCTCGATGGCGCGCCGGAGTGGACTGGCGGACGGCGTGGTCCAGGTGGACCCGCCGGGCGCCGGGCGCACCTTCCGGACGGGCCGCTGGTGCTCCGTCGGCCGCGCGCTCGCCGAGCGGGCGCGCGTCGTCCCCGGGCTCGGTCGGGGTGCGGGGCGCGGGGCGGACGTGGGCCGCTTCTTGGGCACGGGCTCTCCTGCGGGGTGCGGGCAAGCTAGATGGCCAGGTGGGTAGCGTGAGGGCCTCCATCCTCGCGCATCCTGGGAGCGGTCGTGCTCGTCGTCACCCGCCATACCGTCGCTAGCGACGCTGCACCGGAGTTCCAGGCGCGGGCTCGGGAGGCGCTCGACGCGCTGGCCGCCTGTCCCGGCTACCTGGACGGGCGGATCGGCCGCGCGGTGGACGACCCGGCCGAGTGGGTGCTGACCACCGAGTGGGAGAACGTGGGGTCCTACCGGCGAGCCCTGTCGTCGTTCGGTGTGAAGGTGGGCGCGATCCCGCTGCTGTCCACCGCGCACGATGAGCCGAGCGCGTTCGAGGTGCTGTTCACGGACCGGTCGGCCGATCCGCGGACGGCGGTGAGCGATCGTGCCGCCGATGCGGGCACGATCGGCCTCGGTGAGGCGTCTAGCCCGGCAGTCCCGCCGGCGTAGGCGGATAGACCATCACCAAGAAGGCCGTGCTGTGCGCGGCCAGCCCTTGGTAGCGGTGCGGGGCATCGGCAGCGAATCGCAGACTCTCCCCGGGCCCCAGGTCGACCTCCTGGCCGATCGGACCTGTTGCGCACGCTGCCGCTGGTGACGGTGAACAGTTCCTCGACGCCAGGTGCGTGCGCCGCCGAGAGCTGCACGGCCTGGCGCACGGTCAGCCGGTACACCTCGGTGGTCACGGTCGCGTCCACACAGCGGTCGAGCAGGACGGCGTCGACGGCGGCCCCCTGCGTGTGAGCCGCGGGACCGGCGGCGGTCAGGACGGCGCCTAGCGGCACCTGCAGGACGGTGGTGAGGGCGAACAGCGTGTCCAGGGTCGGGTTGCGCTGGCCGGTCTCCAGCTGGGACAGCGTGGCCTTGCCCAGGCCGCTGCGGCGCGCCAGCTCGGACAGGCTCAGGCCCGACCGCTCCCGCAGGCCCCGGATGGCCGTGCCGACAGCCGAACCGACGTCCATGCGGCCGCTGTCGATGCCAACCCCCTGCTGCTAGCGTTTCGTAAACGGAACACTACGGGAGGACGGTTTCGATGGCGCGCCCGCTCCGCTTCACCGACATTGTGCCCTTCGACATCTCCAGCGTCGCGGACGGCGCGGACCGGCTCGGTCCGGACGTCCTGCGCATGGAGAACCTCGACACCGACATCGCACCGGCAGCCCGCGGCCATCGCCGCGACTCGCGCGGCCATCGGGGATGTCTCCGCCTCGTCCTACCTTCCGTTCACCGGGCTGCGCGACCTCCGCGAGGCGATCAGCGACGACCTGGCCGCCCGGTCGGGCCACCGGTTCGACCCGGACACCGAGGTGGTCATCAGCAGCGGTGGGCTGGCGGCGATCCTCGCGGCGTTGATGGCGACCACCGACCCCGGCGACCACGTTGTCGTCACCGATCCCTGCTACGCCGGGTTCATCGGCCGCATCCGCCTGGTCGGCGCCGAACCGGTGCACGTGCCGCTCCGCGTCACCGGTGGCCGCTGGCGGCTGGACCTGGATGTCATGGCCACCATCACCACAGCCCGCGCGGTGCTGTTGATGAGCCCGTCGATGCCGACCGGCCATGTCCTCACCGACGAGGAGTGGGCGGCGGTCGCCGCGCTGCTGGACCGCACCGGCGCCTGGTTGCTGTACGACACCGCGATGGAGCGGATCCTGTTCGACGGGGCCGCGGTGAACAGCCCGCTCAGCCGACCCGAGCTGCGTGGGCGCACCGTGGTGCTCGGCTCGGCGTCGAAGGAGCACCGGCTCATCGGTTGGCGCGTCGGCTGGGCGGCGGGACCCGCCGAGGTCCTGCGCGACATCGCCCAGGCGATCATCTACAGCACGGTGGTGCCCAGCGGGTTCGCGCAGCTCGGCGTGCTCGCCGCCCTCCGCGACCCCGACCCCGGCATTGCGGCGGCCACGGCCGAGCTGCAGCGCCGCCGCGACGTCGTCCTGTCCGAGCTGGCCGGCTACCCGCCGGGCTACCCCGCGATCTGCCCGGACGGCGGCTGGTCGCTGCTGGTGGACGCGCATGCGCTGGGTACCGAGCCGCGCCAGCTGTCCGCCGCCCTGCTGGAGCACGGCCACGTTGCCGCGACCCCGATGACCGCCTGGGGGCCCGCAGTCGCCCCTCGGTACCTGCGCCTGGTGTTCGCGAACGAGCCGCTCGAACGCCTGGCCGGTCTGCGGCAGCGGTTCGGGGCGGCCCTCGACCACCGGTGCGGTCGAGGCTGATCGCGACGGCGGCGCTTGCGCGGCGGTACGCTCCCCAAAAGTTGAGCATCACGTCCGTAGGAGTGCGCCGTGCCGAAGTTCGTCTACGACTTCACCGAGGGCAACAAGGATCTGAAGGATCTCCTTGGCGGCAAGGGGGCCAACCTTGCCGAGATGACCAACCTCGGGCTGCCGGTGCCGCCGGGGTTCATCATCACCACGCAGGCGTGCACCCACTACCTCACGCATGGGAGCACTCCGCCCGAGCTCCACGCAGAGGTGAGCGCGCACCTGGAAGCGCTCGAGGCGAAGATGGGCAAGCGGCTCGGTCAGCCGGACAACCCGCTGCTCGTCTCGGTTCGCTCGGGCGCCAAGTTCTCGATGCCCGGGATGATGGAGACGGTCCTCAACGTCGGCCTGAACGACGAGAGTGTCGAAGGCCTCGCCAAGCAGGCCGGCACCGACCGGTTCGCCTGGGACTCCTACCGCCGGCTCATCCAGATGTTCGGCAAGACCGTGCTGGGCATCGAGGGCGACCACTTCGAGCACGCGCTCGACGCGGCCAAGGCCGCCAAGGGCACCACCGACGACCTCGACCTCGACGCCGACGACTTCCGCGCCCTGGTCGCAACGTTCAAGGACATCGTGCGCCAGCAGTCCGGCCGGGAGTTCCCGACCGACCCGCGCGAGCAGATGGACCTCGCGGTCGAGGCGGTGTTCAACTCCTGGAACGCGCCCCGCGCCGTGCTCTACCGGCGCCAGGAGCGCATCCCGGCCGACCTCGGCACCGCGGTCAACATCGTCGCCATGGTCTTCGGCAACGTCGGGATGGACTCCGGCACCGGCGTGGCCTTCACCCGCGACCCGGCCAGCGGCCAGCAGGGCGTCTACGGCGACTACCTGCAGAACGCGCAGGGTGAGGACGTCGTCGCGGGCATCCGCAACACCGTCCCGCTGGCCAATCTCGAGCAGATCGACAAGCCCGCCTACGACGAGCTCATGTCCATCATGGAGACGCTGGAGAACCACTACCTCGACCTGTGCGACATCGAGTTCACCGTCGAGCGCAACAAGCTGTGGATGCTGCAGACCCGGGTCGGCAAGCGCACCGCGGCGGCGGCCTTCCGGATCGCCATGCAGCTGGTCGACCAGGGCCTCATCGACCTGGACGAGGCGCTCCACCGAGTCACCGGCGCGCAGCTCGTCCACCTCATGTTTCCGCGGTTCGACGACGCGGCCACCAAGGTGCGCCTGGGCAAGGGCGTCAACGCCTCGCCGGGGGCGGCCGTCGGCAAGGCGGTGTTCGACTCCGACACGCGCGCACGAGTGGGCCGAGCGCGGTGAGCACGTCATCCTGGTCCGGCGCGAGACCAACCCCGACGACCTGCACGGCATGATCGCGGCGCAAGGGATCTTGACCAGTCGCGGCGGCAAGACCTCGCACGCGGCGGTCGTGGCGCGCGGCATGGGCAAGACCTGCGTGGCCGGCGCCGACGAGCTCGACGTCGACCTGGTGGGGCGCACGTTCACGGCACCGGGCGGCGTCGTCGTCGCCGAGGGCGACGTCATCTCTCTCGACGGCACGACCGGCGAGGTCTTCCTCGGCGAGGTGCCGGTCGTCGCCTCGCCGGTCGTGGAGTACTTCGAAGGGCAAGCTCGACCCGGCGTCGGACGAGCTGGTCAGCGCCGTGCACCGGCTGATGGAGCACGCGGACTCCCAGCGCCGCCTCGGGGTTCGCGCCAACGCCGACACTGGTGAGGATGCCCAGCGGGCCCGCCGGTTCGGCGCCGCAGGCATCGGCCTGGCCCGGACCGAGCACATGTTCCTCGGTGAGCGCCGCCAGCTGGTGGAGCGTCTCATCCTGGCCACCACGGACGACGAGCGGGACGAGGCGCTGGCCGCGCTGCTGCCGTCCCAGCGGGCCGATTTCATCGAGATCTTCGACGCGATGGACACGCTGCCGGTGACGGTGCGGCTCATCGACCCGCCACTGCACGAGTTCCTGCCCGACCTCACCGAGCTGTCGGTCAAGGTGGCGCTGGCTGGTGAGAAGGGCGAGGTCGACGAGCACGATGTCCGCGTCCTGGCTGCGGTACGTCGCCTGCACGAGCAGAACCCGATGCTCGGGCTGCGCGGGGTGCGGCTCGGCCTGGTGATCCCGGGGCTCATCGCGCTGCAGGTGCGGGCGATCGCCGAGGCGTCGGCGGAGCTGAAGAAGGCAGGCAAGGACCCGCGCCCGGAGATCATGATCCCGCTGGTCGGCGCGGTGCAGGAGCTGGAGATCGCCAAGGAGCAGGCCGAGAAGGTGCTGGCCGAGGTGTCGGCGTCCACCGGCGTCGACGTGCGGTGCCCGATCGGCACGATGATCGAGGTGCCCCGCGCGGCGCTCACCGCCGGGCAGATCGCCGGCGCGGCCGAGTTCTTCTCCTTCGGTACCAACGACCTCACCCAGATGGGCTGGGGCTTCTCCCGGGACGACGTCGAAGGCTCGTTCTTCAGCGCCTACATGGACCTCGGCATCTTCGGCGTGTCGCCGTTCGAGACGCTGGACCGTGACGGCATCGGCCGGCTGGTCCGGATCGCCTGCGAGGAGGGGCGGGCGACCCGTCCCGATCTGCACCTGGGCGTCTGCGGCGAGCACGGGGGCGACCCCGACTCGGTGCACTTCTTCCACGAGGTCGGCCTGGACTACGTGTCGTGCTCGCCGTTCCGCGTGCCGGTGGCCCGGCTCGAGGCGGGCCGTGCCGTCGTGGAGAGCAAGGGCAGCGACACCCGGTAACCGTCGTCGGCCGCCGGTAGTGTCGCCAGGGTGAGCGACTCCATCACCAGGTACGGCTCCATCGCCCGGTACGACGAGGTCGACCGGGAGCGGATAGTCCCCGAACCGCCCAAGCGCCCCGGTCGGACCGCGTTCGAGCGCGACCGCGCCCGGGTCCTGCACAGCGCCGCACTGCGGCGCCTGGCCGGCAAGACCCAGGTGGTCGGCCCGGGCGACACCGACAGTGACTTCCCGCGCACCCGGCTCACCCATTCCCTGGAGTGCGCCCAGATCGGTCGCGAGCTCGGGGCGGCGCTGGGTTGCGACCCGGACCTGGTGGAGGCGGCCTGCCTGGCGCACGACCTCGGTCACCCGCCGTTCGGGCACAACGGGGAGAGCGCGCTGGACCTCGTCACGACCAGCTGCGGCGGCTTCGAGGGAAACGCCCAGTCGCTGCGGGTGCTGACCCGGCTGGAGGCGAAGACGTTCACCGCGTCCGGGCGCAGCGCTGGTCTGAACCTCACCCGCGCCAGCTTGGATGCCGCGACGAAGTACCCCTGGGCGCGGCGCGAGGGGCTACGCAAGTTCGGCGCCTACAACGACGACCTGGACACCCTCGAGTGGATCCGCGCGGGACGCGCCTGAGGGTCGCCAGTGCCTGGAAGCCCAGGTGATGGACTGGTCAGACGACGTGGCCTACTCGGTGCACGACCTGGAGGACGGTCTGCACGCCGGACACCTCCAGCTGGACCAGTTGCGCGACGCGCTGGAGCGCGTCGAGATCGTGAAGCTGGCGGCGGCCAGCTACAGCGAGGCCTCTGAGGCCGAGCTGGAGGAAACGGCGACGGAGCTGTTCGCGCTGGCGTGCTGGCCGGCTTCCTACGACGGCAGCCTGCGGGGACTGGCGGGGTTGAAGAACCTGACCAGCCAGCTCATCGGGCGCTTCACGCAGGCCGCCGAGGCGGCGACCCGGGAGGCGTACGGCCGGGCGCCGCTGACCCGGTACGCCGCGGACCTCATCGTGCCCCGTCAGACTCGGTTGGAGTGTGCGCTGCTCAAGGCGGTGACCGCCCGCTACGTGATGGCCCGCTCGGGCGTCGCGGCGGTGCAGGAGCGTCAGCGCGAGCTGATGACCGAGCTGGTCGAGCTGCTGAGCTGCACGGCCCCGCAGTCCCTCGAGGCGGCCTTCCGCTCGGCGTTCACCGAGGCGGATGACGATGCCCAGCGGTTGCGCGTCGTTGTCGACCAGGTCGCTTCGCTCACCGACTCCTCGGCGGTCGCATGGCACCACCGGTTGCGGGGCACGCTGGCGGCACGCGACGTGTGAAGGGTGAGGCGATGACAGACGCCACTTTCGTCATCATCGGGGCATCGCTGGCCGGGGCGAAGGCCGCCGAGACCTTGCGGCACGAGGGATTCGACGGGCGGGTCGTCCTGGTCGGCGAGGAGGTCGACCGGCCGTACGAACGGCCGCCGCTGTCCAAGGGCTACCTGCTCGGCAACGACGAGCGGGAGAAGGTCTTCGTCCACCCGGAGGGGTGGTACGCCGACAACGATGTCGAGCTGCGCACCTCGGTCCGGGCCACCGCGCTCGACCGGGACGCCCACCAGGTCGTGCTCGACGACGGTTCACGCGTCGGCTACGACAAGCTGCTGATGGCCACCGGCTCGCTGGTGCGGCACCTGGCGGTGCCGGGCGCGGACAGCGACCACGTGCACTACCTGCGGCGGGTGGGTGACAGCGAACGGATCCGTGACGCAATGCGTGGTGGCGGCCACGTGGTGGTGGTCGGCGCGGGCTGGATCGGGCTGGAGACCGCGGCGGCCGGGCGCCACTACGGCGCCGAGGTGACGATCGTGGAGCCGGCACCGACACCGCTGTACGCGGTGCTCGGTCCCGAGCTCGGGGGAGTGTTCGCAGCGCTCCACCGGGACCACGGGGTGCGCCTGATGCTGGAGACAGGAGTGCAGGAGATCCGACCCGCATCCGTCGTGACGTCGTCGGGGGAGGAGCTGGCCGCCGACGCGGTCATCGTCGGCGTCGGCATCCGGCCGGCTGTGGCCCTGGCCGAGCAGGCCGGCCTCGCCGTGGAGAACGGCATCGTGGTCGATGAGCTGCTCGCCAGCACCGACCCCGACATCTTCGCGGCGGGCGACGTGGCGAACGCCCATCATCCGTTGCTCGGTCGCAACATCCGGGTCGAGCACTGGGCGAATGCACTGCACCAGGGCCCGGCCGCGGCCCGAGCCATGCTCGGAACCGGGGAGCCGTTCACCCGGCTGCCGTACTTCTTCTCCGACCAGTACGACCTGGGCATGGAGTACACCGGTTACACCGCCCCTGGCGACACCCACGAGATCGTCATCCGCGGCGACCTGGCGGGCCGGGAGTTCATCGCGTTCTGGTTGAAGGACGGCCGGGTCGTCGCAGGGATGAACGTCAACGTCTGGGACGTGACCAAGCCGATCGGTGCACTGATCCGCGCCGGCCGGCCGGTCGACGTCGCCCGGCTCACCGACACCTCGGTTCCACTGACGGATATTGTCCCGGCATGAGTGCACGCAAGGTCGAGCTGGTGCCGGCTGCGGTCATCCGCCCCCTCAGCCACCGGGTGCTGCGCCCCGGCCTGCCCGCAGGCGCGGCCAGCTACGCCGAGGACGACCTGTCGGACACGCTGCACGTCGCGGCGTACGACGAGGCGGGCGAGGTCGTGGCGTGCGCGACGTTCTTCCCCGAGGCCTACGAGGGTGCCCCGGCCTGGCGGCTTCGTGGGATGGCGAGCGAGCCCGCCGTCCGGGGGCAGGGCTACGGGGCGCGCGCGCTGCTCCGCGGCACCGACGAGGCTCGTGCGCGGGGCGCCCGCCTGCTGTGGTGCAACGCCCGCACCTCCGCCGTGGGCTTCTACACCAGGCACGGCTGGCGCACCGTCGGTGACGAGTTCGACATCGAGCATGTCGGCCCGCACTACGCGATGGTGCGCGAGCTGTCGCCGGGCTAGCGGCCGGTCAGCTCGGTGCGATCGTCACCGGGCGTTCCAACAAGCGCGAGAGCACCACGGTGCTCTTGGTCTGCGACACGTTGGGGAACTGCCGGATCCGCTCCAGCACTTCCTCGAAGTGATGGGTGCCGGCGGCCCGCAGGTGCACCACGGTGTCGGCCTCGCCGGTTACCGTGTAGGCGGCGACCACTTCGGGGATCTTGCGGACCGCTGCGGCCAGCTCGGCGGGCGAGGTGCGCTTGCTGCAGTAGAGCTCGACGAACGCCTCGATGCTCCAGCCGACGGCCTCCGGGTCGATGACGGCGGTGAAGCCGGTGATGACCCCGCGCTCGCGCAGGCGGTCGACCCGCCTTTTTACCGCAGGAGCGGACAAACCGACCACTTGTCCGATGTCCGCGTAGCTCCGTCGGGCATCCTCGACGAGCTGCACAACGATTCGTCGATCGAGGTCGTCTAGTTGCAATGAACCGCTCCTTGTTGTGCAAGATTTCGGCATTGTCAACCGATCTATACCCATCACACTAGAGGCATGTCCCTACGCACCGCGACGCGTCGCCGTTTCCTCATGTGCCCGCCCACCCATTTCACGGTGGAGTACGCGATCAACGCGTGGATGGACACGTCCGTCCCCGTCGACACCGCGCTCGCGATGCGCCAGTGGGAGCAGCTGCGCCAGACCTACCTGGACCTCGGTCACGAGGTTGAGGTCATCGAGCCGGTGCCGGGCCTGCCCGACATGGTGTTCTCGGCGAACTGCGGACTCGTCGTCGACGGCCGGATCCTCGGGGCCAACTACCGGCACGACGAGCGCAAGGGTGAGGCGCCCGCCTACCGGCAGTGGTTCGCCGAGGCGGGCTACGACGTGGTGCGCCCGAGCGAGGCGATCAGCGAGGGCGAGGGGGACTTCACCTACGTCGCCGGCACGATCTTGGCGGGCACGGGCTTTCGGACCGACCGCGATGCGCACCTCGAGGCGGAAGAGCTGTTCGGCCGCCCCGTGGTCACCCTCGAGCTGATCGACCCGCGGTTCTACCACCTCGACGTTGCGCTCGCCGTCCTGGACGACAGCAACGTCATGTACTACCCGGGCGCCTTCTCGCGAGGCGAGCCGCGCGACGCTGGCGGACCTCTTCCCGGACGCCGTGATCGCGACGGAGGCCGACGCGCTCGCGATGGGCCTGAACGCGGTCAGTGACGGCGTGAACGTGGTGATCGCCTCCGCGGCAACCGAGCTGGCCGATCAGCTGCGCGAGCACGGCTACCAACCGGTGTCGGTCGATCTGTCCGAGCTGGTCAAGGGCGGCGGCAACGTCAAGTGCTGCACGCTGGAGCTGCGCGACTGACCGGTGCTCCGTGCGGTGGTGCCACATCCCGCGAGGCGACCGAGAGGGGGCGGCCGCACAGCGGGAATCACCGCGCGGGCTCGACGGTTGCTGGCACCATGACCGACACCGAGATCCTTCGCTACGCCGCCTTCACCGATGCACCAGAAGGCGGCAACCCCGCCGGTGTGGTGCCCGACGCCACCGGGCTGGACGACGCCGCCATGCTGGCCATCGCCGCCGAGGTGGGGTACTCCGAGACGGCGTTCCTGCTGCCAACCGGCTGAGCGCGGCGTCTTCGACGTCCGGTACTTCAGCCCGGTGGCCGAGGTGCCGTTCTGCGGGCACGCCACGATCGCCACGGCGGTGGCGCTGGCCGACCGGGGCGCGACCGGTGAGCTGGTCTTCCGCACGCAGTCGGGCCCGGTGCCGGTGACCGTCGACCGACGCGGGCGATGGTCCCGCGTCGGCGACGCTCACCAGCGTCGAGCCCTCCGTGGCGCCGGTCGCCGCCGCCGATCTCGCCGAGGCGCTGGCCGCCCTGGACTGGGCGGCGGACGACCTCGACCCGGCGTTGCCGCCGCGGGTCGCCTACGCCGGCGCGCACCACCTGGTGCTCGCGGCCGCCACCCGCGAGCGGCTGGCCGAGCTCGACTACGACTTCGAGGCGCTGCGCGCGCTGATGCTGCGAGCCGGCTGGACGACCGTCCAGCTGGTCTGGCGCGAAGGTCGCCGACAGTCTTCCACGCGCGCAACCCGTTCGCCGTCGGGGGAGTGGTCGAGGATCCGGCGACCGGCGCCGCCGCGGCCGCGCTCGGCCACTACCTGCGCGAACCTGGGCGCGGTGGTGGCGCCGGCGAGCATCACCATCCGCCAGGGCGAGGACATGGGCCGGCCCAGCCGGCTGCTCGTCACGCTCGACGCGGTCGACCCCCGGGTTCGGGTGAGTGGCCAGGCGGTGCCGATCAGGCGGGCGAACCGCGTTCATCCTCGTAGACTCACGCCCGTGGCCGGCCGGATCCGTGACGAGGACGTCGCACGCGTGCGCGAGCTGTCGCAGATCGCCGACGTCATCTGCGAGCACGTCACGCTGCGCCCGCCGGTGGCGGGTCGCTGAAGGGCCTGTGCCCGTTCCACGACGAGAAGTCGCCGTCGTTCAACGTCACGCCGAGCCGCGGCTTCTAGCACTGCTTCGGCTGCGCCGAGGGCGGCGACGTCATCAGCTTCGTGCAGAAGATCGACCACCTCACGTTCACCGAGGCGGTCGAGCGGCTCGCCGGGCGGGCGAACTACGAGCTGCACTACGAGCAGGGCGGCTCGGCGCCGCGCGCGCAGCAGGGGCAGCGCACCCGGCTGGTCGAGGCGCACGCGGCCGCCGCGGAGTACTACGCCGAGCAGCTCACCTCGCCGAAGCCGTCATCGGCCGGACGTTCCTGGACGAGCGTGGCTTCGACCGCGAGGCCGCCGCCCACTTCGGCGTCGGCTACGCGCCCAACGGCTGGGAGATCACGGTCAAGCACCTGCGCGGCAAGGGTTTCACCGACGACGAGCTCATCACCGGCGGGCTCGCCAGCCGCGGGCAACGCGGTCCGATCGACCGGTTCCGCGGCCGGCTGGTCTGGCCGATCCGCGACTGTCACCGGCGACGTCGTCGGCTTCGGCGCCCGCAAACTCCGCGAGGACGACGACGGCCCGAAGTACCTGAACACCCCCGAGACGCCGCTGTACAAGAAGAGCCAGGTGCTCTACGGCGTCGACCTGGCCAAGCGCGAGATCGCCAAGAGCGCGGCAGGCGGTGGTCGTCGAGGGCTACACCGACGTGATGGCCTGCCACCTGGCGGGCGTCACGACAGCGGTCGCGACGTGCGGCACCGCGTTCGGCGACGAGCACGTGCGGATGCTGCGCCGGCTGATGCTGGACCGCGCCGAGTACTCCGGCGAAGTCATCTTCACGTTCGACGGCGACGCGGCCGGCCAGAAGGCGGCGCTGCGCGCGTTCGAGAGCGACCAGAAGTTCGTCACCCACACGTTCGTCGCGATCAGCCCGGACGGCATGGACCCCTGCGAGCTGCGCATCGCCAAGGGCGACGCGGCGGTCCGCGATCTGGTGGCCCGCCGGGTGCCGCTGTTCGAGTTCGCGATCCGCAGCGTGCTCGCGGGCTTCAAGCTCGAGATCCCCGAGGGCCGGGTCGGCGCGCTCGAGACGCACGATGCCGCTGGTCGCGCCGATCAAGGACACGTCGCTGCGCGACGAGTACGCGCGCCGCCTCGCCGGCTGGGTCGGCGCGCCCGATGAGCTCGGGGTGCTGCGCAGGTACGCGGCTCGCGGCCGCGGCAGCGCGGTCCGGCGGGCCTCGCGGCGCGGGTGATCGTGGCGGTGCCCGTCACGCGGTGCGGCGGTCCCGATGGGACGATGGTCGGCCAGCCGGCGACCGGACCCGCGCGACCCGACGCTCCAGGTCGAGCGCGAGGCGCTGAAGCTGGCGATCCAGCGACCGGCGCTGCTGGGTGAGCGGTTCGACTCGCTGACCCGCGGAGTACTTCACCGACCTCGCGTACGCCGAGGTTCGCGAGGCGGTGGCGAAGGCGGGCGGGGCACGGGTCGACGGGCGATGAGGCGTGGGTCGCCGCGGTCCTGTCGATCGCCGTCGACGACGCGTGTCGCTCGCTGGTCACCGAGCTGGTGGTCGAGCCGGTGCGGATGGCGGCCGACCCGGATGCCCGCTACGCCGACGCGCTGCTGGCGCGACTGCGGATCCACGGGCTCGACCGTCAGATCGTCCGAGGTGAAGTCGCGGGTGACCCGGCTCGATCCGGTGGCCGACGCGGAGGCCTACGCGGCCGCTTTCGGCGAGCTCTTCGCCCTGGAGAAGCGCCGGCGCGAGGACCTTGAGGGTGGGCTCGGCGGCTAGCGCAGGACGTCCGGACCACTACCTGCGGGACCGGATCGTCGACCGCACCCGTCCATTGCCGACGGGCTGCAGGTGCAGCAGGTGCTTGCCGCCGTCGAAGACAGCACCAACAATGGCAGCCACTGGTCACATGTCGGGGAGGGGCAGACATGAAGCCGGACGCACCGACCGAGGCGGACCGCCTTCCCTTCGGTGAGGCGGACCGCCTCACCGAAGGGAACGGCTCCATGGCTCGTCCGATCACGCTCGGGAGCGATCCTCCCGCTAGGTGCATCAAGAGGTAGCCCGTGGTGATGCGAGGGGGCACCGCGGTCTGCCACAGGGTGGATGGAGGGGTGCCGCGGGGCGCGCTGGCGGCCGCGCCCCGCGGGGGGACCTCGGTCAGCGGGGCACCCTGGGGATGCTGTAACCTTCTGCGCTGTGATGCCGGTTCGTCGGCGTCCGGTCCCGCGTAGCTCAATTGGCAGAGCAGCCGGCTGTTAACCGGCAGGTTCGTGGTTCGAGTCCACGTGCGGGAGCCCAACACGAGCCGTCCCCGGCGCACCTGGTCCGGCTGAGGCTCCCCCGGGGCGGTAGCTCAGCTGGTTAGAGCAGGGGACTCATAATCCCTCGGTCGCGGGTTCGAGTCCCGCCCGCCCCACCGCTCCATCATGGCGTCTGACCTGCGCGTATGCGCCTCGGCTAGATCGACTGCAGAGTGATCGAATCGCCTCAATGCTCACGGAATGCTCACGATTTCGTCGGCGGAGCGACGGGGAGCAGGGCGTGCGGCCATCTGCTGGCGGCGTCGGTTCGACTGCGGGCAGGACGTGGGTGTACAGGTCGGCGGTGATCGCAATCTGGCAGTGCCCGAGCCGGTCGCTGATCACGATCTTCATGGGAACCCCGGCGCTCAGCGCCAACGACGCCGCGGTGTGCCGCAGGTCGTGGAAGCGGATCTTTGGCACCTTGGCGGCTGCGAGGTCGACGGCGAACTGGCGGCTGACGTGGTCGGGGTGCAGGGCAGACCCATCCGGCTGGACGAACACTCGGCCGCTATCGACCCAGGCGGTGTCCCACTCCAACCGCTCGATGCTGGTGGTCACCCGCCAGGCTCGCAACACCTCCACGGTCGCGGCGTCCAGCGGCACCACGCGGGTGGACGGGAAGGCTGCGAGTTCTGGGTAGGCGCCGGCCGGTTCACATCACCATCGAGCAGCTCGTCGCGATCAAGGCAGTACTCTGCCCGGCATGAATTTGTCGGACATAATGATCGCGGTCGCATCCGGAGCAGCTGGATCGCTGATCGGCGGCGGGGTGACGCTGGCCGCCACGCGGGCGTCCAATCGGCACGCTCGAGCGATGGCCGTGGAGGAGCGGGCTGAACAGCGTCGGGTGGATGCCCGGCGAGACACCCGCGAGGCGGCCTTGAAGGTGATCAGGGGCGCCGGGGCGCTCACTGGAACTGTCACAGCCGGGCGTCGCGAACGTGAAGTGCTTTTGTACTCGCTCATGACGGCTTGCGGCGAGTTGAACGCCCACCTCGATGACCCGGCCGACGGGGAGTTCGGCGACTGGATCATCGACATGGCGAATGTCGGGGTCACACCCAGTGAGGGTACGGCGGTGTCCCTGGGCTCCCTCATGTTCGGCGTCGGGCTTTGGCTCCGCGACCCCGAGAGGGCACGGTCCGACTTGGCGGCAGGCGAGTGGGCGCTGGCGCGCTGACACCTCATGCTGAGACCCCGCGGCGCCGGGGTCTCTCGGCGCCGGCGGCCCCATTCGCGGCTGCCGTCCACCTTCATGGGGTGGTTGACACCGCGCACGAACGCCGCGCGGTACTTGCCACTGATCGGCGTACCCACAGCCAACTCTACGGAGCCTGGTGAAGATCCGCGCGTGCTCGCGCGGGTGTTGGCGATCACGTGATCGTGATGTTGAAAGCGGCGATCACCTTGGCCACCACCGCCACCGCCCCAAAGAGCGTGACTAGTCGCAGCGTCGCCCCCCAGCTGTGCAGTGACACGTCGCGGAGCAACTTGCAGAAGGAGGCAGTGCTGCGTGGCATCGGAAGTTGTCACGGTGCTAGGCGCAGTACTGGGGCGTCAGCAGGAGTTCGAAGCAATCGGGCCCCCGACCGACTACGACTGCCATCTATACCTCGTCTCGGCGCGACCCAGGATGTCTGTCGACCCGACCACCGTCGTCATATCGGACACGAAACTGTCCTTCGTCCTGAGGCTTCGAAGGGGTGATGACTTTGACGCATATCCCATCGATGCGAGCCACTCACTCGGAGCGGGCCCCTGGCGGTGGGAGTCGACGTGGCCCTTTGAGGACTTCGCACTGGTCCACGAAGTCACCGGAGTGCGCGCCATGTCAGGCGTCGTGGCCCTGCTTGAGGCCGGGGCGCCGGGCGATCAGTGGCCAGGCGAGGCAAGACATCATGATGTGCTCTATGTCGGCCAAGCGTTCGGCCGCGACGGCGAGCGGACAGCCTGGGATCGTCTCAAGAGCCATTCCACCCTACAGCGAATCTTGGCGGAGGCAGCTCCTGATCGGCAGGTGTGGCTAACGCTTGCGGCCGTCACTGACGTCCAGGGTGCCCAACTGATGCATGCCCCTGACGGTACCCCCGAGTCTAGGGATGCGGAAAAAGAACGCGATATGCGCATAATTAAGGCGATATATCACGACGATTCATTCCGTGATCGAGACAGTGTGGCACTAGCGGAAGCCGGCTTGATTCGGTACTTTCAACCGCCCTATAACGTGCGGCTGCGTGACAAATTCCCTGCACCCCGTCAGGTTCCGCTAGAAACAGCTCGATCGTTCGATTTCCATAGCCTGATCATTGAGCTTCAAGGCGAGGCACTTGGCGCACTCTACGGGAGTTCGGAAGTGCCTCATGACTTGATTCACTTCAAGCAGTTTGTGATCCATGCCGACGCTGACCGTGCGGACCCGTTCTCGTTCCTGGAGCCGGCGCCTGAACCAAACGAACCGCGCTGATAACAGCGCAACCGGCCACCGGTATCAAGCCGCATTCTGGGGGCTTCGGACTCCGCAGGTGTCACGTAGAACAGGAAGCCGTTGTCGCCTAGATGGCGGGCCTCCTGATCTTCGCGGCCCGGTTTGTGCCAAAACCCGGCGCGCGTGCGCGCCGTTGCGTGGATCACGAGCTGCGAAGATCACGCAAGCGAGGGGCAACTGGATCCCGTCCAAGCTACTCCGGGAGTTGGCCACGTCGGAGTAGCGCGAGGCCCGCGGCGAGGGTCGCGTGGATCATGGGCGCTGTGATCGGGATCGAGCCGTCGCCTCGGCGTCGAACGATGCTGATGAACGCCCCCTCGGCCGCCCGCGATCACTTGAAGATCGAAGCTGCCGCCGACGCGAACGATGCGCGCGCCCGCGCGTGATCACCGAATGAGGTCAGGGACGTGGCCGGTCCCCTCGCGCTTGCGTGATCTTCGTAGTCTCGTGATCCGCGACTCAGCGCGAGCGAACCCCAGCGTAGGCGAGCAGCTTTCTCACTACCTGTGCTCGCTTCACGTGGTGCTACCTGGGTGCGCGGGTGAGACGTTGGATGAGTTGCAGTCCATCGGCGCTGCCCGACCAGTGTCGTTCGATTGCGTTGGGTCCGGCGCGGCGGGCGACCGACCGCAACACGAGCGCGACGACGATGGCGTCATCGACCACTCCGACGACGGGCACGAAGTCGGGGATCGAGATCGAGCGGGGATACGAGATAGGCGATCAGCAGCAGCAAGCGGATCCGCACACCGCGCGGGAGAGAGCGATCGGCTGCCAGGCGGTGCAGCAGTCGGAGCACGTCGGGTAGCAGCCGCAGTGCGTCACGCATGCTGACCGTGTCGGGGTGACGCCGGGCGTAGCCCCACAGCAGCCCGAGCAGGACGAGGTAGACCAGCGCGAGGCCGGCGGCGAGCCCGGCGACTAGGTGCCACCACATGGGCCTCAGTGTGGCAGTCGGCCTGTAAGCGACTCAGCGTGTCGCCCAGGGCGACGATCCCGAAGGTGAAGATCGACGTGTCGTGGTCCACCGGTGTGGCACGGTGTTCGACATGGCACTGACTTTGAAGATCACCATCGAGGGGATGACCTTCGGTGACCGGTTCTGGCGATCATGAACCGATGATGTTGAAGGGGCCGTTGCTGATCATCGGCGGCCGCCTGAGGATCATGATCGGGCGCGTCCCTGTACGGTTCACCGGGTGATCAGATCATTGCGTCTGCTTGCGCTCGCCGGAATCGTCCTTGTCAGCGGGTGCAGCAGCACCGCCCACCTGCCCGACCGCAGCAGCGCAGAAGTGGCCGCCGAAGAGGCCCGGCTCGCCGAGGTCCTGGGCAAGCCAGGCGCGATCCTCTACGGCGTCGCAGGCAGCTGCAAGGTGCGGCTCTTGGGGCGCAACGGCACCAGCTCCTACGCGTGGGCCTCTTGCACCGAGGTCGGCGGTGACGGTCAGACCGCATCCATCCCGGTGCGCGTCGATGAGGACCGAGTCGTCACACCTCAGGATGGCTCGGAGTACGGGCCAAGCGTCCGGCGAATGTTCCCGCGCAAGCTGGCTGACTACGTCCTGATCCACCCCGACTCGGTTCGCCCCTGACCGTTCGTCGGAGCGTGGTCTCATTAGGGCATGCCCTCTGAGTCGCCGCCCGCGCGCGCCCCCTTTCAACATCATCGGTTCATGATCGCCAAAGCCCCGCGCGCGCGTGCTCGATCACCGTGGCGCCGTACAGGCTCAGTGGCCCCGGTGCCCGGCTGTAGGTCGCCAGCGGCTCTGGCATCTCCCCGCATCGGTGACCCCGCCGTGAGCGTCGCTGCATAGCCGCAGGTGGGCGCGCTGATTTTCCAGCGCATCTGATACCGGATCGGATGGGAGCCCCTCTCGGTGGTCATCTCGGCGTAGACTCGTAATCACTACAGGGGCTTTCGGGCCTCTGAGCAACATCACGAAATCACTACCTCGGAGGATTCTGCCCCGACCTAGCCGCGACCGTGCGCCGCTCTGCGTGCGCATCCCGCGCCAGCACGCCGCCCAGCTCGACACCATCGCCGGCCGGTTCCAGCTGGACCGCTCCGCCTGTGTCCGACAGGCCATCGCCGAGTTCTTGGTCAAGTACGCGACGACGGCCTACCGCGAGAGCCGGCGCTGGGAGTGACCGGCAAGAGCAGCGTGGGGTTTCCTGGCAGAACGCCCCCGCGCGCAGCGAACACCCCGGTCGGCGCCTCGCCTCGCTGACCGGGGTGTCCGTCGTCTGCGCTCCAAGCCCTTAGGAGGCGTAGCGCGTAACGTTCGACAGCTCGCAGATGAAACCGTCGGGGATGTCGGACTTCAAGCTCTGCGCAGTCTGGGGGGACGACTGCCCGGGCGCCAGCGTGCTGATCGAGGCGAGCGCATCGTCGTACTTCGTGGCCTTGTCGGCACTCAAGATTCCGACCGTGACCATGTAGTTCGACGGCTTGCTGGAGTTGTTGGTGACGGTGATGTCGGCATGCACCCAGCCGGTAGTCGAGTCACGCTCACATGACTCGATCTTGATGTCTTCCGCGTGCTCGATGCCGCTCGCCTTGGCGGTGCTCGACACGGAGGGATTCGGCTTGTCCCCGGCGTTGGCGGTCTCGTCCTTCTTGTCGCCGTTCGCTCGCGATCATGATTCCGATGAGAATGACCAGTACCACCGGGAAGATGAAGCGCTTCTTTTTCCAGAACGGGCGCTGAGCCTTGGCGTATGCCTTCATCGCCTTGGCCGCGGCCTTGGGGTCTCCAGGTGGCGGCTGAAACCCGCCGGGCTGCTCGGACATGCTGCTCCTCTGCTCGCTGCTTCGATTAAATGATCAACGAGCAGAGAGTAGCGATGGGGTCGGACATGAGCCAGCGCTTACACGGTGTAGATCATCGTCTCCGCGCTGTCTATTAACCTGCCCGGCCAACTTCATGGCATCCGCCGTGGTTAGGTCGGCGACCTCGGTGCCGTTCGCATGACCACCACGTCGGTTAGGACGGGTCGGCCGGGCCAGGCAATAGAGGGCCTGGACGAGTGATCAAGGGGCTACGCCACCGCACGAA
>CAVPEL010000003.1:0-522932 GCA_963703505.1 uncultured Actinomycetota bacterium
GTCGTCGAGGGCACCGGCGCCGTCGTCGGCGCGGACGACACCGTCACCGTGAACTACGTGGGCGTGCACTTCACCAACTGCGAGGAGTTCGACTCGTCCTGGAGCGGCCAGCAGGAGGCCACGTTCTCGCTCAACGGTGTGATCGCGGGGTGGAAGGACGGGCTGACCGGGATGAAGGTCGGCGGCCGCCGTGAGCTGACGGTGCCGGCGAGCCTGGCCTACGGTGCGGCCGGCCAGGGCGCGATCGGCCCGAACGAGACCCTCGTGTTCGTCGTCGACATGCTCGACGCCACGGCCGCGTCCTACCTCCGACCCCCTGAGGAAGGGGCTTCACCGTGTCCAGATCCCAGACAGGTGGCTCGCCACCGCATGCCGTGTGTCGTCGCCGTCCTCGCGGTCGCGCTTGCACGGCCGCGCGCGTGCGGATCGTACGGCACGACCGCCGCCGACGTGGGTCGGCGCGCCGTCGGCCACCACGCCGGCTGCCGAGGGCGCTGCCAAGCTGTGCGCCACACCACCGACCACGGCTCCCGCGTCCAAGCAGTACGACGCGGAGCCTCCGATGACGGTCAAGGCGCAGACCTACACGGCGACGATCGTGACGAACTGCGGCACCATCACCCTGTCGCTCGATGCGGCGAAGGCCCCGCACACGGTCAACTCCTTCGCGTTCCTCGCCGAGCAGAAGTACTACGACAACACGCGCTGCCACCGGATCACCACGGTGGCGGTGCTGTCGATGCTGCAGTGCGGTGACCCGAAGGGCAACGGCACTGGCGGTCCCGGATACACCATTGCCGAGGAGAACCTCGACGGCGCGACGTACCCGGCCGGAACCGTCGCCATGGCCAAGACCAGCGCCCCGCACAGCACGGGCAGCCAGTTCTTCCTGGTCTTCGCCGACAGCCAGCTGACCGCCGACTACACGCCGTTCGGGACGATCACCGGCGGCCTGGACATCCTGCAGGCGATCGGCGCGGCCGGGTCGGACAACTCCAACGGCAACGGCGACGGCGCACCCAACGTCCCGGTGAGCATCACGTCGATGACGGTCACGCCAGCCGGCTAAGCCACCACTTCGCGTGATCACGAAAGATCGCCCGGGTCATGACCCGGGCGATCTTTCGTGATCACGGGGTCGGTGCGCGGGCGCCACGGAGGTGCGCGGAGCAGGAGGCGTCAGGCCCGCGCGCCGCTGGTCACCCGGTAGACGTCGTAGACGCCGTCGACGGCGCGCACCGCCTTGAGCACGTGGCCGAGGTGCTTCGGGTCGCCCATCTCGAAGGTGAAGCGGCTGACCGCCACCCGGTCGCGCGTGGTCGTCACCGACGCCGACAGGATGTTGACGTGCTGGTCGGACAGCACCCGGGTCACGTCGGCGAGCAGCCGCGAGCGGTCGAGCGCCTCGACCTGGATCGCCACCAGGAAGACCGACGCTGCGCCGGCGCCCACTCGACCTCGACGATGCGGTCGGGCTCGCTCGATCGCCAGCGCCGTCGATGTTGACGCAGTCGACGCGGTGCACCGACACGCCGTTGCCCCGGGTGACGAAGCCCTTGATCGCGTCGCCGGGCACCGGCGTGCAGCACGCGCGAGCTTGACCCAGACGTCGGTCGACGCCCTTGACCACGACGCCGGGGTCCCCGGCGATCGCGCGGCGTCGTGGCCGCGACGTGCTGGGCTTGATCGTCTCGGCGAGGTCCTCGACCGCACCCTCGTCGCCGCCGCGGGCCTGCATCAACCGCTGCGACGACGGTCTGCGCGGTGACATGGCCCTCGCCGATCGCCGCGTACAGCGCCGAGATGTCGGCGTAGTGCATCTCGCTGGCCAGCGTGCCGAGCGCGTCGTCGGACAGCAGCCGCTGGATGGGCAGGCCCTGCTTGCGCATGGCCCGCGCGATCGCCTGCTTGCCGTCCTCGATCGCGTCCTCGCGGCGCTCCTTGGCGAACCACTGCCGGATCTTGGTGCGGGCCCGCGGGCTCTTGACGAACGTGGAGCCAGTCGCGGCTCGGGCCCGCCGTCGGCGCCTTCGAGGTGAAGATCTCGACGACGTCGCCGTTGTCGAGCGTGCTGTCGAGCGGCACCAGCCGGCCGTTGACCCGAGCGCCGACACATCGGTGGCCGACCTCGGTGTGCACGGCGAAGGCGAAGTCGACGGAGGTCGAACCGTGCGGCAGCGCGATCACGTCGCCCTTGGGCGTGAACACGAACATCTCGGCGCGGCGTGCAGGTCGAACCGCAGCGACTCCAGGAACTCCCCCGGGTCGGCCGTCTCCTTCTGCCAGTCGAGGAGCTGCCGCAGCCAGGCCATGTCGTTGCCCGACCCGGGCCTCCCGCCCTTGCCGCCCTTGACGCTGCCGGACGCACCGGGATCTTCCTTGTACTTCCAGTGCGCGGCGATGCCGTACTCGGCGCGGCGGTGCATCGCCTGCGTGCGGATCTGCAGTTCGACCGGCTTGCCCTCGGGCCCGATCACCGTGGTGTGCAGCGACTGGTACAGGTTGAACTTGGGCATCGCGATGAAGTCCTTGAACCGACCCGGCACCGGGTTCCAGGTCGCGTGGATGATGCCGAGCGCCGCGTAGCAGTCGCGCACCGAGTCGACCAGGACCCGCACGCCGAGCAGGTCGTAGATGTCGTTGAGATCGCGGCCGCGCACGATCATCTTCTGGTAGATCGAGTAGTAGTGCTTCGGCCGGCCGACGACGGTCGCCTTGATCTTCGCCCGCCGCAGCTGGGCGTTGACCTGCTCGATCACGCTGCGCCAGATAGGTGTCGCGACTCGGCGCGCGATCGGTGACCAGCCGGACGATCTCGTCGTAGCGCTTGGGGAACAGGTTCGCGAAGGACGAGGTCTTCGAGCTCCCACTTCAACGTGTTCATGCCGAGCCGGTGCGCCAGCGGCGCGTAGATCTCCAGCGTCTCGCGCGCCTTACGCTCCTGCTTCTCGACCGGCAGGTAACCGCATCGTGCGCATGTTGTGCAGCCGGTCGGCCAGCTTGAGCACGAGCACCCGAGGGTCGCGGGCCATCGCGACGACCATCTTGCGCACGGTCTCGGCCTGGGTCGGCGTCGCCGTACTTGACCTTGTCGAGCTTGGTCACGCCGTCGACGAGCGCAGCGACCTCGTCACCGAAGTCCACTTCGCAACGCGTCGAGGGTGTACTCGGTGTCTTCGACGGTGTCGTGCAGGAGCGCGGCCACGATCGTCGGTGGCGTCATGCCCAGCTCGGCGAGGATGGTCGCGACCGCCAGCGGGTGGGTGATGTACGGGTCGCCGCTCTTGCGGAACTGCCGCCGGTGGTGGTGCTCGGCGATCTCGTACGCGCGGTCAGATCCTCGGTGTCGGCCTTGGGATGGTTGGACCGCAGGATCCGCACCAGCGGCTCGAGAACCGGCGAGGTGCCCGATCCGCGCTGGGCGCCGATGCGGGCCAACCGGGCGCGCACCCGATTGGTGGACGACGATCCGACCGACACACGGCTGGGCTCGGCGCCCGCCGTCACGTCCTCCGGCGGGTGCCTGACCCTCCTCGACGACCCCGGCCTCATCGTCGGCGCCGCGCACGGAACCGCGGCCAGGACTGCCCTCAGCATGGCCCTGGCCAGCGCTCACGGAGCCGGTGGTGACGATCTCGTCGGGCAAACGTCCTCCTTGTAACGAGGCTGCCCGAACCATTCTACTGACGTCGGAGCGACCATTCGGGTCACATCGTCAGAAGCGCGTGCACATCCACGTCGCCGAGCTGGCTCGCGCCCATCCAGGAACGCCAGCTCGATGAGCACCGAGACGCCCACCACGATGCCGCCCGCGCGCCGGATGAGATCCAACGTCGCCGCTGCCGTGCCACCCGTGGCCAGCACGTCGTCGACGACCAGCACCCGATCGCCGGGTGTGAAGGCGTCCTGGTGGACGGCGATCGTCGCCGATCCGTACTCGAGGTCGTAGGTCGCCTCGTGCGTGACCCCCGGCAGCTTCCCCGTCTTGCGGACAGGCACGAAACCTGCTCCCAGGCGGTAGGCCACCGGGGCCGCGAGGATGAATCCGCGCGCCTCGATGCCGACGATCTTGTCGACAGTGCCGGCTTCGTGTCGGGCCCCGATGGCGTCCACCGCGCTCGCAAACGCCGTGTGGTCGCCGAGCAGCGGGGTGATGTCCTTGAACATCACCCCGGCGCGCGGGTAGTCCGCTACGTCTCGAACACGCGCGCGGAGCAGCGCGTCGAGATCAGAGCTCACCGACGCTTCTTCTTACCGCTGGGTCGGCCACCCGGACGCCGGTTGCTGCGTTGAGGTGCCGCACGGGCGGCGGTCGGTCGCGCCGGGGATGCGACGCTGTCCGTTCCGACATCAGCCGCCGCGCCGTGGGACCCGCCCACCTGCGCCGCCACCGGCGCCGCGGTGCGCGCCTCCGGCTTCGCCTGGCGTGCGGCGACCCGCTTGGTCAGCGCACGCATCTGCGGCTCACGCTCCTTCAACGCCACCGCGAACGGCGTCGCGACGAAGATCGACGAGTAGGTGCCGGCGATCATGCCGATGAGCAGCACCAGGGCCAGGTCCTTCAGCGAACCGGCACCCAGCAGGCCCGAACCGACGAACAGCAGCGAGGCAACCGGGAGCAGGGCGACGATCGAGGTGTTGATCGACCGGACCAGCGTCTGGTTGATGGCAAGGTTCGCGGCCGCGCTGTAGGTCATCTTGCTGCTGCCAACCAGACCGTGGGTGTTCTCGCGCACCTTGTCGAACACCACGACGGTGTCGTAGAGCGAGTAGCCCAAGATGGTGAGGAACCCGATCACCGTGGCAGGCGTCACCTCGAAGCCGACGAGGGCGTAGACGCCGATGGTGATGACGATGTCGTGCGCGAGGGCGATCATGGCCCCCAGGGCCAGTTTCCACTCGTATCTGACCGCGAGGTAGAGCGCCACGAGTATGAGGAAGATGACCAGACCTTGGATGGCCTTCGCCGTGATCTGCTCACCCCAGCTCGACCCCACCTCGTTCTGGGTGATGTCGGCAGCCTTGATGTCCAGCTTGTCGGTGAGAGCAGCGGTGACCTTCGCCGCTTCCGGCGCGGCGAGCGGCTCCGTCTGAATCTGGACGTTGCTGTCACCGATCTTGACTACCGTCGCGCCCGCCGCTGGCGTGCCGGTCAGCGCGGCCTGGGTCTGGGCTACCGAGACCTTGGAGGCCTGGAACTGGAAGACCGTTCCGCCCTTGAACTCGACGCCCAGTGTCAGCCCGCCGCGCAGCAGCAGACCCGCGATGGCGACCACGAGGATCACGCCCGAGATGAGGTACCAGGTCCGCCGACGACCAACGAAGTCGTACGAGACGTGCCCGGTGTACAGGTTGTGTCCGATGCGCCCGATCCGGCTCACGTCAGGCCTCCTTGGTGGCGACGTTGCGCCCAGTGCCGGCTGCGTCATCAGGGCGTTCTACGCCCAGCTTGTTCGGGTCCAGGCCGGAGAACCGACCACCTCGCCCGAAGTACTTGGTGCGGACCAGCAACGTCAGCAAGGGCTTGGTGAACAGGAAGACGATGACGAGGTCGACGGCGTTGGACAGACCCAGGGTGAAGGCGAAGCCCCGGACGCTACCGATCGACACGAACCACAGGACTCCTGCCGCGATCAGCGACACCGCGTCGGCGGCGACGACCGTCTTACGAGCCCGCAGCCAACCCTTCTCCACGGCGACCCGCAGCGTGCGGCCGTCCCGCACCTCGTCTCGGACACGTTCGAAGTACACGATGAACGAGTCCGCGGTGATACCGATGGCGACGATGAGGCCGGCGATACCGGCCAAGGTGAGGGTGAAGCCCATCACCTCACCGAGCACCACGATGAGCGGCCACAGCAGCGCGGCGGACAGTGCCAGGCTCGCGATCGCGACGAGGCCGAGCCCGCGGTAGTACGCGAGCAGGTACAAGATGATCAGGACCAGGCCGATGGCGCCGGCGAGCATGCCCGCCTTGAGCTGGTCGTTGCCCAGCGTCGGCGAGATCGACTCCACCTGCTGCTGCTTGAAGGACAACGGCAGCGCGCCGTACTTCAGCACGTTGGCGAGGTCCTTGGCCTGCTTGGCGCTGAAGGAGCCGGTGATCTGCGCGCTACCGCCCGGGATCGCCTGGTTGATGACCGGCGCCGACTGGACGACCCCATCGAGCACGATCGCGAAGTTGTCGCCGACGTGGTTCTTGGTGAAGTCCGCGAACTTCTTGGTACCGGACCCGGTGAAGGCGAGGTCCACCTCCCACGCAGCGCCGACCGACCCCTGTGGGATCCCCGCGCTCGCGCTCTTGACGTCGGTGCCGACGATGGCGGCCTTGTCCAGCAGGTACTTGGCGCTGCCGTTGACGTCACAGGCGACGGTCTGGGCGTCCGGGTTGTCGGTCAGCCCCAGGCCGGTCCGCTGCGCGGTGTCAGGGTTGGTGCAGTCGAGTGCGGCGAACTCCTTCTCGATCGCCGTGTGCTCCACTGGCGTGGTGGGGCTCGCGCTCGGTGTCGGCGAGGCGCCCGGAGTCGGCGTTGTCGACGGCGTGCTGCTCGCGCCCGGGGTCGGCGCCGGCGTCGGCGTCGCGTTGAGGTCAATCACCCCGGGGCCAGCCGAGGCTCAGCACCTGACGGAAGCGCAGCTGAGCCGTCGTACCGACGACCTTGAGCACCTGGTCGCGGTGCGAGCCGGGGACCGACACGACGATGTTGTTGCCCTCGGTGATGACCTCGCTCTCGGCGACGCCCAGACCGTTCACCCGCTGACGGATGATGTCGACGGACTTGTTCAGCGAGGACTTCGGCACCGAGCCGGTGCCTTCGGCGACCACCGGGGTCAGCGTGACGCTCGTGCCGCCGCGCAGGTCGAGCCCAAGCTTCGGCGTCTGCTGGCTCGAGAGGAACATCCCGCCGAACAACGCCGCAAGGATGATCACGACCAGCCATAGCGGCCGGCTCGGCCGGGGTGTCTTTCCAGGTGGCGCCACTGTCTGCCTTCTCCCGCTTCGACTGGTGCTCTACGACGACTGACGGACGAACGGGCGCTACGGTGCGGGCGCCTCGGTGTCGGACCCGAAGTCCGGCTCCTGGGTTTCGTGCGGGATCACCCGAACGACCGCCGCCTTGGCGTAGCGGTTGAGCACACCGGGTGCGACCTCGAGCACGATGGCGTCGTCCTCGATGGCCGCGACGGTCGCGTAGAGCCCGGCGGTCGTCATGACCTCCTGGCCGACCGCGATGTCCCGCTGCATCTTCGCCGCTGCCTGCTTGCGGCGGGAGTTGGGGCGGAGGATCAGCAGATAGACCGCGACGGCGATCAAAACGAGCGGCAGGTAGGCGGTGAGGGAGCTGCCCGCACTGCTCTTCGCCGAATCATCCAAAGCCAGCACGATAGACGCGGTAGAAACCACGCTCACGACGGATTGTCCTTCCTTTGGCCCAACCTTTGACGACGACCAGGTCGGGCGCCCACGCAGATGTACGACCACGACATGACGTGGACCGTGTGGAGTGTATGCGAGGCCGAAACGGACAGGCAACGCACCGCGCGCACCTCGGGCCACATGGTCGACGACGTGATCAACCTGTGACCGAAATCACCCAGTCGTCAGTCTCGCTCGGCGGCGTCACGCTCCGGCTCGGCCGCTTCCGGCTCTGGCGGTAGCTCTGGCTCGAACAGGCTCACCATGCGCATCGGGCTCGACGCAGAGCCCTGCGTCCCCCCGGGGCCGGGCGCGCCGAGGGCGCCGATCGGCGGGGTCAGCCCGAGGTGCTGCCAGGCGCCTGCGGTGGCGATGCGGCCTCGCGGCGTCCGCGCCAGCAGTCCCGCACGGAACAGGAACGGTTCGGCGACCTCTTCGACGGTCTCCGGCTCCTCACCGACCGCGATAGCCAGGGTGGACAGCCCCACCGGCCCACCGCCGAAGCGGTGGATCAGGGCGCCGAGCACCGCGCGGTCGAGCCGATCCAGCCCCTGCTCGTCCACCTCGTAGACGGCAAGGGCGGCCTGCGCGACGTCGCGGGTGACCACGCCATCGGCCCGAACCTCGGCGAAGTCCCGCACCCGGCGCAGCAGCCGGTTGGCGATGCGCGGCGTCCCCGGGATCGGCCGGCGATCTCCCGGGCGCCCTCGACCCCCAGGCGTACGCCAAGCAGGCGCGCGGACCGCTCCAACACCTGCTCGAGCTCGGCGGGTGCGTAGAAGTCCATGTGACCGGTGAAACCGAAACGGTCTCGCAGCGGACCCGGCAGCAGACCGGCGCGGGTGGTCGCCCCGACGAGCGTGAACGGCGCGAGGTCGAGCGGGATCGCCGTGGCGCCGGGCCCCTTGCCGACGATGACGTCGACCCGGAAGTCCTCCATCGCCATGTAGAGCATCTCCTCGGCGGGGCGGGCCATCCGGTGGATCTCGTCCAGGAACAGCACCTCGCCTTCGGCCAGGCTGGACAGCAGCGCGGCCAGGTCGCCTGCGTGCTGGATCGCGGGACCGCTGGTGATCCGCAGCGGCCGCTGCAGCTCGGTCGCGATGATCATCGCGAGGGTGGTCTTGCCCAGCCCGGGCGGCCCTGACAACAGGACGTGGTCCGGCGTCCGGCCCCGCTGGCGGGCCCCGTCCAGCACGAGCGACAGCTGTTCACGAACCCGCTCCTGGCCGACGAACTCGTCCAGCGCCTTGGGTCGCAGCGCCGCCTCGACCACCCGCTCCTCGCCGTCGGCGTGCGGGTCGACGAGACCCTCGTGGTCGTTCACGTCCTGCTCAGAGTCTGCAAGGCAGTCCGCAGCAGCGACCGCGATGTTCGGCGCGCCGCCGTCCGCGGCCATCTCCTCGGCCATCGGCCCGACGGCTGTCAGCGCTTCGTCCGCCTCCCGGGGCGCCCAGCCCAGGCCGAGCAGCGCCGCATGCAGGCTGTCTCGCCACGACGGGCCGCCCGCGCTCGGCACGGTGAGCGCACCGCTGGAGAAGCGTGCGGCGGCGAACTTGTCTTTGAGCTCCAGCACGATGCGCTGCGCACCCTTCTTCCCGATACCCGGCACCAGGCACAGCGCCGCGAGGTCCTCGGTCACGACCGCCCGCTGCAGCGCGGCCGGGCTGTGTACGGCGAGCATCGCCTGCGCGACCTTCGGGCCGATGCCGCTCGCCGTCTGGACGAGCTCGAACGTGGCCCGCTCATCATCGTCGAGGAACCCGAACAGCGTGAGCGAGTCCTCGCGGACGACCAGTGCAGTGGCCAGCCGGACCTGCTCCCCCGGCCGGAGCTTGGCCAGGGTGGGCGGCGTGCAGAGGAGGGCGACACCGAACCCACCGACCTCGATGACCGCTGTCTCGCCGGTGAGTGCGGCCACCCGGCCCTGGACGAAGGCGATCACCGGCGAACTCCGAGTGTGGTGGCTTGTCTGGCATCGGCTGCGGCCATGGCGGCGGCGATCCGTTCGTTCGCGGCAGCCAGCGCATTGGCGACTCGTGCGTCGGCGCCCCCGCGCCACACGTGGCAGATAGCCAGAGCGAGCGCGTCGGCTGCGTCGGCCGGCTTGGGGGCGACCGCCAGCTTGAGCAGGCGGGTGACCATGAAGGCGACCTGTGCCTTGTCGGCGCGGCCGTTACCGGTGACCGAGGCCTTGACCTCACTCGGCGTGTGCAGGGCAACGGGCAGCCCTCGGCGTGCGGCGCAGGTGATGGCCACCGCGCTCGCCTGGGCGGTGCCCATGACCGTGCGCACATTGTGTTGGCTGAAGACGCGTTCGATCGCCACGATCTCAGGTCGGGTCGCGTCGAGCCATCGTTCGATGCCGGTCTCGATGGCCAGCAGGCGCACGCCGATGTTCGCGTCGGCCGCCGTGGTGATCACACCGACGTCCACCATCTCGACCCGCCCGCCGGGTCCGCCGTCGACGATGCCGATGCCGCAGCGGGTCAGCCCGGGATCGACGCCGAGGACCCGCACCTGGCACCCCTTCCGACGCTGACCACTTCCGAACACGTGTTCGAGAGCCTACCGGTGCCGGAGATTGGGCCACCTAGCGACACGCTGACGGTGGCGGCCGGTACGGGGCTACCCGGTGGAGACGAGTGTGGCGTGGGCTTCCTTGACGGCAAAGGTATGGGTCACCGGCGGTAGGACGATGTCGGCGAGCACGAACGTTGGCAGACCCTGCACCGTGAACGTGGCATGCCAGGTCACCGTCAACGACACCGTGACCCGATCGCGCGGGGTTAGGTAGATGTGCGACACGTAGTGCCGGGGATCGACACGCGGGGAGGTGCCGTCGTAGGGCGTACCGCGACCATCGGCCGACGCCCCGTCACCGAAGGACCACCGGTAGGTCGGGGTCGCACTGACCTGGCCCGGTAGCGGGACAGTGACCGAGAAGCCCTGCGGGCCAGGATCGTTCAGCGCTGAAGATCACCGGGAAGTTCACCGGCACCACCGCGCCCGGCTGCACCTTCACCACCGGCGCCGGCAACCGCGTGCGGAGCTGCTCGCGCACCACCGAACGGATCTCCGACGCCGTCACGCCGCCGGTGGTGTCCGGAGTGACTCCACCACGACACTCATCGCGGACCCGCTCCCACTGGCCAGAGACCGGCGACACCTGCCGCCGCCACAACGTCATGAGACGACTACCGTCCAGCCCGTCCGCGCACGCAAGCACGGTCTGGGCGCACCCGTCATCATTCGACGGATCCGAACCGCAAGCCGCCGACCACGTCGTCATATAGATCGGGGCCGACGGAGAGCCCGGCGCGCCCGGGGTCGTCGAACTACCGGTGCCAACCGAGGTCATCTCCCCTACGTAAAAGACCTCATCGCCGTCGATCGAGATGCTCGACACAGTTCGACGTCAGCCAATTGCAAGCAGGAGGTCTCTGCAGCGGCACTTGCTTCTGCGTGGAGCAGCGGTCAGCGATCGCGAGAACTAATGCCAGCGACAAGCGTCGTGCACGATGGCGCTCACCTCATGAGCTCTCCAATCGTTGTCATGGAGTCGATCGACCAACCTCGTCGACTCTGAATGGAGATCGATCAGTATCTGCAGCTGACGGCCGTCTGCGGATAGGTCGCGATCACCTTGCCGGTCGAAGTGAGCGATTCGCCCCGCCTTGCTACGTCATTTGACGATGACGTCCCTCGAGACAGTGGGACCAGGCGGAAGCACCTCTAATTCCACGATCTCGAACTTCGAGACCTTCCACCTTCTCGCCGCGTAGCCGCCGATTCCTCGCCGATCTTGACGTCACCTACGCACGCGTGAGCACGACGTCCGGTACATCGAATGCAAGTCGCGTGTAGTCGCCGCTGCCTGCGCACGATTGAACTCGTCGAAGTAGTCCCGAACGAACTGCTCGGCACTCGCCGAGACCCGAGCCAACCAGTCGGTCGGCGACGCCTCGGGCGAACTCACCGCTGGCGTCAGTCGCGGCGACGGGCTCATCGGTCACCGCGACAGTCGGCACACTTGCCACAGCCGAGGACGCCCCTGCACCGATCTCGCCCGGAGGAACCTGACCGGCACCGTGCGAACACGCGGCGACCAGGGCGGCAAGCACCATCATCGACGCGCCAAGGCGCGCCTTCCGCCGCGATCCCCCATGATCCACGGCGCCAGAACCTACCCGATCATGGGCGCGGCGAACAGACCCCATCCACAGGCGGCAACGCACCGTTCACAAACAGGCACAGGTGCACAGATTTGCCTCAGGTCGACCGCTGAAGGCCTGCGTGGCCACCGATCCGCTAGCCGACGAGCTCCATGATTTCGTCGCTCACATCAAAGTTGGCCCACACGTTCTGCACGTCGTCGCAGTCCTCGAGCGCCTCGATGAGGCGGAAGACCTTGCGTGCACCGTTCTCGTCGAGCTCCACGCTCACGCGTCGGCAAGAAGCTCGAGTCGGCCGAGTCGTAGTCGATGCCCGCCTCCTGCAGCGCGGTGCGCACCGCGACCAGGTCGCCGGCCTCGCTGACGACCTCGAACTCCTCACCCAGGTCGTTCACTTCCTCGGCGCCCGCATCGAGGACGGCGCCCAGCACCGCGTCCTCGTCCAGCGTGCCCTTGGCCACCAGCACGACGCCCTTGCGGTTGAACAGGTAGGACACCGACCCGGGGTCCGCCATCGAGCCGCCGTTGCGGGTCATCGCGGTCCGCACCTCGGATGCCGCCCGGTTCCGGTTGTCGGTCAGGCACTCGATGAGCACCGCGACGCCGTTCGGGCCGTAGCCCTCGTACATGATCGTCTGCCAGTCAGAGCCGCCCGCTTCCAAGCCTGACCCACGCTTGAGCGCGCGGTCGATGTTGTCGCCCGGCACCGAGTTCTTCTTGGCCTTCTGGACCGCATCGAACAGCGTGGGGTTGCCGGAGATGTCCGCGCCACCCATCCGCGCCGCGACCTCGATGTTCTTGATCAGGCGGGCGAAGAGCTTGCCGCGCCGTGCGTCGACGACCGCCTTCTTGTGCTTGGTGGTCGCCCACTTCGAGTGGCCGCTCATGCCTGCCCCTTCACAGTCGCGTTCACAGTCGCCGTCCCGGCCTTGTCCGCCGCTCTCGCTCGCACCATAGATACGAACAACGCATGAAGGCGCACGTCGCTGGTGAGCTCTGGGTGGAACGAGGTCGCGAACAACTGGCCCTGCCGGACCGCCACGATTCTACCGGCGGCAGGCCCGTCGGTGATCGTGGCGAGCACCTCGACCTTCTCGCCGACCGACTCCACCCATGGCGCCCGGATGAACACGGCGTGCACCGGCCCGTCGTCGATACCCGCGACGGCCAGCGACGTCTCGAACGAGTCGACCTGCCGACCGAAGGCGTTGCGGCGCACCGCGATGTCCAGGCCGCCGATGGTCTCCTGGTCAGCAGGGCCGTCCACGATCCGGTCAGCCAGCATGATCATCCCGGCGCACGAGCCGTAGACCGGCAGGCCTGCGGCGACGGCGTCCCGCAGCGGTTCCAGCATCTCGAAGGCCCGAGCCAACGTGATCATGGTCGTCGACTCGCCGCCCGGGATGACCAGGCCGTCCACCGCGGCGAGCTCGGCCGGCCGGCGGACCGCGACCGCGTGCGCACCCGCCTGCGGCAAGCGCGGCCAGGTGCTCGCGGACGTCACCTTGCAGGGCGAGGACGCCGACCGTTGTCACCGAGCACCACTCCCCTGCACGCGACCAAGACCCGACACCCAGGTGTGATCATGCAGCAGTGGTTGGCGACACGCCGTGGCGCCCAACCATTGCTGCATGATCGTCGAGAAGGGGGCGGGGGTTACCAGCCGCGGGTGGCGTAGCGCTGCTCGGCGGGCAGGGTGTCGATGTTGAGCCCCACCATCGCCTCGCCGAGACCACGAGACACCTTGGCGATGACGTCCGGGTCGTCGTGGAAGGTCGTCGCCTTCACGATCGCCGACGCCCGCTGGGCCGGGTCGCCGGACTTGAAGATGCCCGAGCCGACGAACACACCCTCCGCGCCGAGCTGCATCATCATCGCCGCGTCCGCCGGGGTGGCGATGCCGCCTGCGGTGAACAGCACGACGGGGAGCTTGCCGGTCTCGGCGATCTCCTTGACCAGGTCGATCGGCGCCCGCAGCTCCTTGGCCGCGATGTACAGCTCGGCCTCGTCCAGCGTGGTGAGCCGACGGATCTCGCCGCGGATCTGGCGCATGTGCCGGGTCGCCTCGACGACGTTGCCGGTACCGGCCTCACCCTTGGAGCGGATCATCGCCGCACCCTCGGAGATCCGTCGCAGCGCCTCGCCCAGGTTGGTCGCACCGCAGACGAAGGGAACGGTGAACGCCCACTTGTCGATGTGGTGGGCCTCGTCGGCCGGGGTGAGGACCTCGGACTCGTCGACGTAGTCGACACCGAGCGCCTGGAGCACCTGCGCCTCGACGAAGTGGCCGATGCGCGCCTTCGCCATGACCGGGATCGACACCGCCGCGATGATGCTGTCGATCATGTCCGGGTCGCTGGCCCGGGCCACGCCGCCCTGGACGCGGATGTCCGCGGGCACCCGCTCAAGCGCCATGACCGCGCAGGCGCCGGCGTCCTCAGCGATCTTCGCCTGCTCGGCAGTGACGACGTCCATGATGACACCGCCCTTGAGCATCTCGGCCATACCGCGCTTCACCCGCGCCGTACCGGTGGGGCTGGTGGTGTTCTCGCTGGACATGGTCAACCTCGCAGAGCAGCGGATCAGTGAATCGATGGCCTCATGGTACGGCCGCGACCGCGTCGTTGGTCACGCGACCCAAACCAGCCCGAAGCCCGGCAGGCGTCCGTCAGCCCACAATCGGGTGCGGCGATCGCCGTGTCGTCCATCTCGAAGAACGTCGGCGTCGGTGCGTGTCCTGCCAGCCTCAGCACGCGAACCACGGTCTTGCGGCGGACGGCGATCGTGGCCCGAACCGCGTCGTTGTGGAATCGACGGGCGAGCGCGACCTTCGCCGTCGTCGCTTCGAGCTCGGCCAGCAGCGAGCGGCCCGACGGCTCGGCCCGCAGCAGCTCCTGCAGGTCGACGTCCTGCACCGCCGCCAGCAACGCCGCGGTCAGGTCGCTCTCGACCGCCTCCCTCTGCTCAGGCTGCCGCCGCGCGGGCCCGGTGCGCGGCCCCTGCGAGCAGGAGGCTGGACGCGGGGTCCAGCAGGCCCGACGCGGCCAGCTCGATGGTGACCGCTGAGCGACGCACCAGCTGGGCGTCCAGCGCGGCGCGCGCTGCGTCGACCCGTGCGTGCAGTCGGTCCAGCCGGGTGCTCGTCCAGCTCACGTACATGCCCAGCAGCACGACGATGACGACGAGGCTCCACCACACAGCCACAGCGCTACTCGTTTCCGTCGCTCGCTGGCGCCGATCGCTGGCCGTCGTCGCGGGCGCCGTCGCGGCGCAGCCCGCCGAAGCGGCGACCCGGTTGGACCGCCTCGATCACGTGGACGGCCTCGACCGCGACGGTCTCGTAGACCCGGACGACGTCCCTGGCGACCGTCTCCCAGTCGTATGCCTTGACGGCAACAGATCCGGCCGCGGCCAGGTGCGCCCGGCGAGTTGGGTCGTCCAGCAGCGCGGCGATGGTGGCGGCGAGCGCGGCCGAGTCGCCCGACGGGGAACAGCGCGCCGGCCCGACCGCCGTCGAGCACCCGGCGGAACGCGTCGATGTCGCTCGCGACGACCGGCGTACCCGCCGCCATCGCCTCCAGCAGCACGATCCCGAAGCTCTCCCCGCCCATGTTCGGCGCCACGTAGACGTCGACCGAACGCAGCATCCGCGCCTTGTCCGCCTCACTGACCAGCCCGAGCATCACCACCTGGTCGTGAAGCTCGACCGGCAGCGCCTTACGCACCTCGTCGGCGTCGCCCGGCCCTGCGACGAGCAGCCGCAACCGTGGCCGCTCGGCGGCGAGCTGGGTGAAGGCGGCCAGCAGGACCGGCAGCCCCTTGCGCGGCTCGTCGATCCGACCCAGGAAACCCACCGCACCGCCAGAGCCCGGCCAACCCGGCAGTGGCTCGGCGTCGGTGTAGCGGGCCACGGCGACCCCGTTGGGGATGAGCACCGCGTCGCCACCCAGGTGCTCCACGAGCGTCTGACGGGCCGCCTCCGACACCGCGATCCGGCCGTTGACCTTCTCCAGCGCGGTCTGCAGCAGCGGGTAGGCCGCCGTCATCGCCCGTGAGCGCGGGTTCGAGGTGTGGAAGGTGCCGACGATCGGCCCGTCCGCGGCCCAGCAGGCGATCACCGACAGGCTGGGCGCGGTCGGCTCGTGGACGTGCAGCACGTCGAAGCCACCCTCACGCAGCCAACGGCGCACCCGCCCGGCGGACAAGAACCCGAAGGACAACCGGGCCACCGACCCGTTGTAGGGCACCGCGACGGCGCGCCCGGTGGACGTCACGTAGTCCGGCAGCTCGCTGTCCTCTTCCGCGGGCGCGATGACCGAGACCTGGTGGCCAAGGCCGATCAGCGCCTCGGCCAGGTCGCGGATGTGCGCCTGCACCCCACCGGGCACATCCCAGGTGTAGGGGCAGACCAGGCCGACCTTCACGGCGCGCCGGCTACAACGGGTGCCTCGACGTCGTCCAGCCACAGCGGCTGCAGCATGTGCCAGTCCTGCGGGTGGGCGGCGATGCCGAGAGCGAAGCAATCGGCCATGGCCTGCGTCATCGCGGCGACCTTCTCCTCCCTGGTCCCCTCAGCGGGGGGCACCACCTCCGGATGGAGCCAGGCGTGCCAGCCATCCTCGGTGAACGACAGTGTCGCAGGGATCAACGCCGCGCCGGTGCGCACGGCCAGGGCGGCCGGCCCGGCCGGCATCTTCGTGGTCGCGCCGAAGAAGGTGACCGGCAGCCCCGAGTCGGTGAGGTCGCGGTCCGCCACCAGGCAGACCAACCCGCCCGCCCGCAGCCGATGGGCCATCGTCCCGAAGACGTTGCGTCCGCCCAGGGGCAGCACCTCCATGCCCAGGGAGGTCCGAAAAGCCACGAAACGGTCGAAGAGCCGCGCCGGCTCCAGCTGCTCGGCAACCGTCACCAACGGCATGCCCTCCAGCACCGCCCAGGCACCGGCGTGATCCCAGTTGCCGGTGTGCGGCAGGGCGACGACCGCACCGCGCCCGGCGGCGAGAGCCGCCTTCAGGCCGTCGTAGCCAGTCGTGTCCATGCCGGCTGTGACTCGCTCGGGTGCGATGACCGGCAGCCGGAACAGCTCCATCCAGTAGCGCAGGTAGGACCGCATGCCCTCGCGGGCCAGCGCGGCCAGCTCCGCCTCGGTCATCTGCTCACCGACGACCCGGCGCAGGTTGGCGGTGAGCCGCTGGACCGAGGGTCCGCCCCGCCGCCAGGCGATATCGGCGATCATGCGGAACAACCGGCGGGCGAGCGGTTCGGGCAGCGCTCGCACGAGGGCCCAACCAGTCGCATACACGGCGTAGACCAGACGGGCCTTCACCCTGTCGACTCATCCGCCGCGGGGGCGGCGTCGGTGGCACCTGAGGTACTGGCGGGGCGGCCAGCCGGCCCAGCACCGGTGGTCTGTCCGGACAGCGCCGACGCCTGACGCCACACCTCCGCCACCCGCTGGCCGACCGTCACGGTGGCGAGCACCGCGAGCAGCCACAGGCCGATCGCCTGGATGTACGGCACGCCCAACCCGGACAGCCCGGTGGCCACCAGCACGATGATGGTCCGCTCGGAACGCTCGGCGATTCCTACGTCGCACCGCATGCCGAGGCCTTCGGCGCGGGCCTTCGCGTAGGAGACGATCGCACCAGCCACCAGGCAGTACAACGCCACGGCGGCCAGCACCGGCTCGTCGCCTCGGCCGAGGAACCACCACACGAGGCCCGAGAAGATCGCCGCGTCGGCGACGCGGTCGAGGGTGGAGTCCAAGAAGGCGCCCCACGGGCTGGTGATCCCGCGGGCTCGCGCGAGAGCGCCGTCGACCAGGTCCAGCAGGACGAACACGGTCACCACGACCGAGCCGGGGAACAGCGAGCCTCGGGGATAGAAACCGAGCGCGCCGACCAGCACGCCGACCGTCCCGATGACAGTGATCACATCCGGGCTCACACCGGCCTTCGCAAGGCGTGCGCCCAACGGGCCGAGCACGCGCTGCAACGGCACGCGTACGTGCAAGTTGAGCATGTCCGTCCGATCACCTGGGAGTCGGCACATCGTATCGGGAACCAGGGTCCAAGATAGGCAGTGACGGGCGGCGGCCGCGCCGTGGTCTCCTTGCTGGTGCGCGCCGTCAGGGTGGACAGTCGGTCTCCTGAGCCCTGCATCTCGAGGAGGCACGTCTCATGGCGGACAAGACAGCGGGAACTCCAGGCGTCGGAGCCGCGGGCGGGGTACCGACGGCCGCCACGCCGGCGGACATCCGCAACGTCGTGCTGGTCGGCCACTCGGGCTCGGGCTCGACGACGCTGGTCGAGGCGCTGCTGGTCGCCTCGGGGACGATCAACCGCGCCGGGCGCGTCGTCGACGGGACCACCGTCACCGACTTCGACGACGCCGAGGTGCGCCAGCAGCGGTCGGTCTCCCTGGCCGTGGCGCCGCTGGCGCACGACGGCGTCAAGGTCAACCTGCTGGACACCCCGGGGTACGCGGACTTCGTCGGCGACCTGCGGGCCGGGCTGCGGGCCGCCGACGGCGCACTGTTCGTCATCTCGGCGGTCGACGGGATCGACGGCACGACACAGATGCTGTGGGAGGAGTGCGCAAGCGTCGGCATGCCGCGCGCCATCGTCATCACCAAGCTCGACAACCCGCGCGCCGACTTCGACCAGATGGTGGAGATCTGCCAGCACCTGTTCGGCGAGGGCGTGCTGCCGCTGTACGCACCGCTGCACGCCGGGACGTCGGCGGCGCCGGCCGGGGTCGGCGGGCTGGTCGGCCTGCTCAGCGGCCAGGTGAGCGACTACTCCAGCGGCACCCGGGTGCTGGGCGCACCGGACCCGGAGTACGCGGAGGCGATCGACGAGGCACGCAACACCCTCATCGAGGCGATCATCGCCGAGAGCGAAGACGAGTCGCTCATGGACCGCTACCTGGGCGGGGAGGACATCGACCTCAAGGTGCTCATCGAGGACCTCGAGAAGGCGGTGGCCAGGGGCACCTTCTACCCGGTCATCGGCGCGTCGGGCACCACGGGGCTCGGCGCGTTCGAGCTCCTCGAGCTGCTCACCGGCGCTTTCCCCTCCCCGCTGGAGCACGAGGTGCCGCCGGTCACCACGCTGGACGGCGCGCCGCGGGGCCCGTTCGCCTGCGACCCGGACGGCCCGTTCATCGCCGAGGTCATCAAGACCACGACCGACCCGTACGTCGGCCGGATCTCCCTCGTCCGCGTGTTCTCCGGCACGTTGCGCCCCGACGCGACGGTGCACGTGTCCGGCCACGGGCTGACCGAGCGGGGCCACGCCGACCACGACGTCGACGAGCGGATCGGCGCGCTGTCGTCCCCGCTGGGCAAGACCCAACGGCCCGTGCCGCACGTCATCGCCGGCGACATCGGTGCGATCGCCAAGCTGACCCGCGCCGAAACCGGCGACACCTTGTCCAGCAAGGACAGCCCGTTGCTCATCGCACCCTGGCAGATGCCCGAGCCGCTGCTGCCGATCGCCGTCAAGGCCAGGTCCAAGGGTGACGAGGACAAGCTGTCGGCTGGCCTCGCCCGCCTCGTCGCCGAGGACCCGACCCTACGGCTGGAGATGAACGCCGAGACCCATCAGCTCGTGCTCTGGTGCATGGGCGAGGCGCACACCGACGTCCTGCTCGACCGGCTCGCCACCAAGTACGGGGTAGCGGTCGACGTGGTGCCGCTCCGGGTGCCGCTGCGCGAGACGTTCAGCAGCGCGGCGAGCGGCCATGGGCGGCACGTCAAGCAGTCCGGAGGGCACGGCCAGTTCGCTGTCTGCGACATCACCGTGGAACCGCTCCCCCAAGGCGCCGGCCTCCAGTTCGTCGACAAGGTGGTGGGCGGCGCGGTGCCGCGCCAGTTCATCCCGTCGGTCGAGAAGGGTGTGCGCGCCCAGATGGAACGGGGTGTCGCCGCGGGCTACCCCCTCATCGACCTCAAGGTGACGCTCACCGACGGCAAGGCGCATTCGGTCGACTCCTCCGACATGGCGTTCCAGATGGCCGGCGCCCTTGCCTTGAAGGAGGCGGCCAAGTCGGGTGCGGTGCACTTGTTGGAGCCGATGGAGGAGGCGGCCGTGCTGGTGGGCGACGCCTACGTGGGGGCCGTGATGAACGACCTCGCCACCCGGCGCGGCCGGGTGGTGGGCACCGAGCCGGTCGAGACCGGGCGCACGCTGGTCCGGGCCGAGGTGCCTGCGATGGAGATGACCCGCTACTCCATCGACCTACGGGCGCTGTCCCATGGCACGGGGACCTTCACCCGGCAGCCGCTGCGCTACGAGCCGATGCCGCCCGCGCTGGCGACCAAGGTCATCGCGGAGTATCGGGAGGACTGACGACGCCGCGGTCGGCTCGACGGCAGCGGCGCAGGCAGGGGGTGCCTCCGGGCAACCGGTGCCGGTTGGCCGCGATGAGCCGGTAGAGGCCAGCGGCCAGCCAGCGAAACGGCGGCACACGCAGCGCGTAACCGGCCAGCGCCCAAGGCCGACCGCAGCTCGATGAGCAGCCCGGCCACGGCCTGCGCGCCGCCGTCGATTCGGCCGCCTCGCCTCACCCACAGGAGCTCGTGATCGGCCCGTTCGGCCGTGGTGCCGAGCGCCAGCAGGTCGGCCTGCTGCCACGGGGTGACGAGCGCGGCGGTCGGCAGCCGCTGCGCCAGGCGGATGCACCGGGCGCAGAACCCGCACGTCCCGTCGTAGACGAGGACCGGGCGCTCAGGCATCGGTCCACGCCTGAGCGAGCAGCGCCCTGGTGTCGCGCAGCAGCTGGGGCAGCACCTTGGTGTGCCCGACCACCGGCATGAAGTTCGTGTCGCCACCCCAGCGCGGCACGACGTGCTGGTGCAGGTGAGCAGCGATGCCGGCACCGGCGACGGCGCCGAGGTTCATCCCGACGTTGAAGCCCTGGGCGCCGCTCGCCTTCCGCAGCGTCGTGATCGCCTGCTGGGTGAACGCCGCCAGCTCAGCGCTCTCCGCCGCGCTCCAGCGCGGCGTAGTCCGCCACGTGCCGATAAGGCACCACCATCAGGTGGCCGGAGTTGTAGGGGTACAGGTTGAGCACGACGTAGACGGCCGTCGCCCCGGGCGACGATCAGACCGTCCTCGTCCGCCATCGGCGGGGATGCGGCAGAACGGGCACACCGCCGGATCGTCCGGATCGCCCGCGGGCTTGTTCTCCCCACCGATGTAGGCCATCCGGTGCGGAGTCCACAACCGCTCGAAGGCGTCAGGCGTGCCGGCGCCGTGCTGCTCCTCGCTCACGCCGCTGCCCACGCCCGTCGTCAGACCTGGACCCGCTCGCGCACCGCCCGGGTGATCTCCTCGATCGCGTCGGCGATCGCGACCCCGTTGTTCTGCTCTCCGCTGCGGTAGCGGAACGACACGGCGCCGTTGCTCACGTCCTCGTCGCCCGCGAGCAGCATGAAGGGCACCTTCTGCTTCTGCGCGGTGCGGATCTTCTTCTGCATCCGGTCGTCGGAGGTGTCGACCTCGACCCGGATCCCCTGCGCGCGCCAGCTGGGCCGCGACCTCCTGCAGGTACGGCACGTGGGCGTCGGTGATCGGGATCGCCACCACCTGGACGGGCGCGAGCCACGGCGGCAGCGCCCCCGCGTAGTGCTCCAGCAAGATGGCGAAGAATCGCTCCTCCGAGCCGAACAGGGCACGGTGGATCATGTACGGGCGCTGACGGGTGCCGTCCGCCGCCTGGAACTCCATGTCGAAACGACTCGGCATCTGCAGGTCGACCTGCAGCGTCGACAGCTGCCAGCGTCGGCCGATCGCGTCCTTGATGTGGACGTCGATCTTCGGTGCGTAGAACGCGCCCTCGCCCTCCGCGATCGTGTACGGCAGGCCGGAGACGTCCAGCGCGTGCTTGAGTGCCGCCTCGGCGGTGGTCCACTCCTCGAGCTCGCCCACGTACTTGTCCGGACGGGTGGACAGCTCGGCGGTGAACTCGGTCAGCCCGAAGTCGCGCAGCAGGTCGACCACGAACTTCAGCAGCGAGGCCAGCTCGTCGTTGAGCTGCTCGGGGGTGCAGAAGATGTGGCTGTCGTCCTGGGTGAAGCCGCGGGCCCGGGTCAGCCCGTGCAGCACGCCGGACTTCTCGAAGCGGTAGACGGTGCCGAACTCGAACATCCGCAGCGGCAGCTCGCGGTAGGACTTGCCCCGCGCCTTGTAGATCATGATGTGGCCGGGGCAGTTCATCGGCTTCGGGTAGTACGTCGCCCCCTCCATCTCCATGGGCGGGTACATGCCCTCGGCGTACCACTCGAGGTGGCCGGAGATCTCGAACAGCGTCGACTTGGAGATGTGCGGGGTGTAGACGAACTCGTAGCCGCCCTGCTCGTGGCGCTGCCGGGAGTACTCCTCCAGCACCCGGCGGATGATGCCGCCCTTGGGGTGCCAGACCGCGAGACCGCCGCCGATCTCGTTCGGGAAGCTGAACAGGTCGAGCTCGACGCCGAGCTTGCGGTGGTCGCGCTTGGCCGCCTCTTCGAGCATCCGCAGGTGCTCCTTGAGCGCGTCCCGGCTACTCCCAGGCGGTGCCGTAGATGCGCTGCAGCTGCGGGTTCTTCTCGCTGCCGCGCCAGTAGGCGGCTGCCGAGCGCATGAGCTTGAACGCCGGGATGTCCCGCGTGGTGGGCAGGTGCGGGCCGCGGCACAGGTCCTTCCAGACCAGCTCGCCGGTGGGCTTGAGGTTGTCGTAGATGGTGAGCTCGCCGGCGCCGACCTCGACGGACGAGCCGTCGTCGGCGCTGGCGCCGCCCTTGAGGCCGATCAGCTCGAGCTTGTACGGCTCGAACGGCCAGCTCGGCGCGCGCCTCGTCGTCGGTGACCAGGCGGCGGGAGAACGACTGCCGCTCCTTGACGATGTCCTGCATCCGCTTCTCGATGCGCTCGAGGTCGTCAGGGGTGAACGGGGTGGCGACGTCGAAGTCGTAGTAGAAGCCGTTCTCGATCGGCGGGCCGATGCCGAGCTTGGCGTCGGGGAACAGCTCCTGCACCGCCTGCGCCATCACGTGCGCGGTGGAGTGGCGCAGGATCGCCCGACCATCCTCGGAGTCGATCGCCACCGGCTTCACGACGTCACCGTCGGCCAGCACATGCGCGAGGTCGCGCAGCTCGCCGTTGACTCGCGCTGCGATCACTTGGCGGTCCTCGGCGAACACGTCGGCCGCCGTCGTCCCGGCCGCCACCGCTCGCTCGTCGCCGTCGAGGGTGATGCGGAGGTCGGACACGGGTGCTCCCTGGGTAGCGCGCGACTTTGGTTCACCGATGCTATCGAGGCTCGGTCAGTCGCGTTCGCAAGAGTCCCGCCGACCGCACGATCGGCGTTGCGTACCGCGCTACAAGGGTGGGCGTACGTGGTTTCGAACCACGGACCTCTGCCGTGTGAAGGCAGCGCTCTCCCACTGAGCTATACGCCCCTGGAGCAGGTCGCCACTCTACACGGTCCCTTTGGCCTCACACCGCTGAGGCGGCCTCGTCGGGTGTCGGCGCGGGCTCAACGCGCGTGGCCGTTCCCGAACTACCGCTGGGGACCGGGCGCCGAGGCCGCCTCGTCGCGAAGATCACACCACCAAGGATCACTGCACACCCGACGATCTGTGCCAGCGAAGGGTTCTCGCCGAGGACGACAGCGGCGAGCACGACCGCGACCATCGGCTGCAAGAGCAGGATCAGGGACGTGAGTACCGCGGGCAAGCGCGGTAGCGACGACATGATGAGAATCCACCCGAGAACCTGCGAGCTCAGCGCCAGCAGCACCAGCCAGCCGTGGGACGGCCACGACGGCACCAGGTCGATGCCGCCCATCCAGGCGCCGAGTGGGACCGCGGCGAGCGCGGCGACCGCGGTGGCGTCGAACAGCGGGCCGACGGGCTGGCGCCGGTCAGATGAGGCCTGACGAAGGATCAGCAGGAAGCCTGCATAGGCGAGCGAGGTCCCCAGCCCGAACACGACGCCGAGTCCTGGCCGCTCTCCGTACGCGCCGGCCCCGACCACACCGGACACCCCGACGACACCGGCGAACACCACAGGGATGGCCATCACCAGCCGCCGGTGCACCCGCTCCCCCAGGAACATCCAGGCGGCAAACCCGACGATGATCACCTGGAGGTTGCCGAGCACCGTGGCGATGCCCGCCCCGACGTACTCGATGGAGTGGTGCCACAGGACGAGGTCGAGCGCGAACAACACGCCGGCCAACGCTGCGAGCCGCCGGTCGCGGGCCGCGCGCGGCCCGTAGCGACGTCGCTCCCGGACGGCGAGCAGCCAGAGGATCGGCAGGGCGTACAAGCACCGGAAGATCGCCACGGTGCCCGGCGAGCCCCCGGAGAGGCTGGTGAGCACCGCCGAGCCCGCGATGCACATCGCGCCGGCGACCGCGCCGAAGATCGCCTGTTCACGCACAATGGTGAACCGGGCGCGGGCCGTCTGGCCCGTCGACTGGGGCACGATGATCTCCGTAAGGGCTGTCGAGGGGTTACGCTCGTGACAGTATCGACCGCCGCCGACAGGAGGCAACGTGGATTTCGGTCATGACACCGAGAAGTCGCTCGGCATGGTCACCGACCTGATCAACACCGACCTGGACGCGCCCGGGCAGCTGGACGCATTCGTCCGTCGGCACGAGGTCAGCGAGATCGGCCAGCTCACCGATGCCGACCTGGAGGCCGGCCGGCTGCTCCAGGGCAGGCTGCGCGCCGTCTTCGCGGCCCACTCCGAACGCGACGCCGTCGAGCTGGTCAACTCGCTCATCGCCACCTCGGGCGCCGTGCCCCGGTTGACCAACCACGACGACTACCCGGTGCACATGCACTACTTCGCGCCCGGCGCATCGCTGGCCGATCACCTGTGCGCCGACGGAGCGATGGCGCTGGCCTTCGTCCTCGCCGCCGGAGAGCGTGACCGCCTTCGCACCTGCGAAGCACCCGGTTGCGAGCGCGTTCTGGTGGACCTGTCCCGCAACCGTTGCCGGCTGTACTGCGACGCCAGGACCTGCGGCAACCGCCAGCACGTGGCGGCCTACCGCGCCCGCCGCGCCGAACCCGCCCGCTAGCCCGACTCCAGCTCCTCGGCGAGCAGGTCCATGAGCAGCCCGTCGTGCCATCCGCCCCCGTCCGCGTCGCGCTCGTAGCGGCGCAGCACGCCGACCGGTCGAAATCCCACCGCCGCGTAGCAGCGGATCGCCGCCTCGTTGTCTGCGGCAGGATCGATCACCAGGCGATGATGCCCGCGATCACGCACCAGGTGACGCGCCAGCGTGCCTACCGCGTCGCGACCGACGCCGTGGCCGTGCACGACCGGATCGAGAAAGACATCGATCGACGCGTGCCGGTAGGCCGGCTCCTCCTCCTCGGCGTACTGCACCAGCCCACGCACTGCCCCGTCCAGCAGGACTGCGAACCGGACAGCGGACTCGTCGTCGAAGGGCCACCCCGCCGACGACGCCTCGTCCCCCCACCGTTGCCGCACCTCGGGGGTGGCCAGGATCCGTCGCAGCTCCGGCACGTGCTCGGCGGTGACGGGGACCAGCACGACGCGCTCTCCGGACAGCGTCGGGCCCGTGCTCACCTCGTCCATGTCAGGACGCGGCCTCGTCGGCCGAGCGCCGGGCGAAGGTCTCCATGACCGCCGCCGTGACCGGCCCGGGAGCCGCCGGGAGCGCCGTGCCGTTCACCAGCCGGATCGGCTGCACGTCGCGGGTGGTCGACGTCAGGAAGGCCTCCTCGGCGCCCGCGAGCGCGCCCACCGGCACATCCGCCTCCTGAGCGTCCGACCACTCCAGCACCAGCGCGCGGGTCACACCGGCCAGGCAGCCCGACGCGAGCGTCGGGGTGAGCAGCCGGCCATCGACGACGACGAAGACGTTCGAGCCGGTGCCCTCGCACAAGTTGCCCGCCGTGTTGGCGAACAGCGCCTCGCCCGCCCCGCGCTCGGCCGCGTGCGCGAGCGCCACGACGTTCTCGGCGTACGACGTGGTCTTGACCCCGACCATCGCCCCGCGCTCGTTGCGCGGCCACGGCACCACGCAGACGTCCTCGGTCGGGCCCCAGGCGCCCATGGGTGCCAGCGACGACGATCACCGTCGGTCCGGCGTCGCCCCGCGCCGAGCCCAGCGGCGCCACGCCCCCGGTGACCGTGATCCGCAGCCGGCCGAGCGGCAGCGGACCGCCTGCGGCGAGGACCGCGGCGATGCCGGCCCGGACGTGGTCCAGGTCGATCGCGGGCATGAGCAGCCCGGCCGCGGAGGCCTGCAGCCGCGCCAGGTGCCGGGTGAGCGCGAACGGCACGCCGTCGGTCACCTTCACGGTCTCGAACACGCCGTCGCCCACGGTGAGCCCGTGGTCGTACGCCGTGATGACCGGCTCGCTGTCCTCGACCAGCCGCCCGTCCACCCACGCCGTCATGCGTTCACCCTCCCGCCGATGCGAGCGCCACCAGTCGCGCCGCCTTCAGCTCGGTCTCGTCCCACTCGCCGCTCGGGTCCGAGCCCCAGGTGATGCCGGCGCCGGTGCCGAACCTCAGCACGTCGTCCGCGAGCCAGAAGGTCCGGATCCCGACGGCCAGCACGGCCTCGCGCGCGTCGGCGTCGACCCAGCCGACCGCCCCGCAGTACGGCCCGCGCGGCACCGGCTCGAGGTCGGCGATCAGCGGCAGGCGCTCGACTTCGGCGCGCCGGTGACCGACCCCGGCGGGAACGTCGCCGCGAGCAGCTCGGGCCAGCCGACGTCCGGGCGCAGCCGGCCGCGCACGGTCGAGACCAGGTGCACCAGGCCGGGGTGCTCCTCGACCGCCAGCAGCGACGGCACCTCGACCGAGCCGGCGACCGCCACCCGGCCCAGGTCGTTGCGGACGAGGTCGACGATCATGACGTTCTCGGCCTCGTCCTTGGGCGGCAGGTCGGCCGCGGTCCGCCCGGTGCCCTTGATCGGGCCCGACTCGACGACGTCGCCGTCGCGGCGCAGGAACAGCTCCGGGCGACGCCGCGCGACCTGCACGCCCGGGCAGCCGCAGCCACGCCGGCGTACGGCGCCGGGTTGCCGGCGGCCAGCACGCCCGCCAGCCCGACGACGTCGGCGCCCGCGGGCCATCCGGCGCGGACAGCACCCGGCACAGGTTGGCCTGGTAGACGTCGCCGGCGGCGATCCGCTCCCGGATGGCTCGCACCCCGGCCACGTACGCCGCCCGGTCCAGCGAGGTCGCCACGCCGCTCGCGCCGGGCCGACCCAGCCGCGCCGGCGGGCAGCGGCGCCGCGCGCACGTCGCGCGAACCGGGCGCAGGTCAGCTCGCCCTCGAAGGTGGCGACGACCGCCCACCAGCCTCCGACGTCCAGCGCCGCCGGGTCGTCGGTGACCTCCACCAGGCCGGTGGCGAGCCGCCCGCCGACGCAGGCGAGGTCGGCGCATCGGCCCCGGCTGCTGGTCGCTCATGCGCCCGATCGTGCCAGGTCCGGCGCGCCGCTTCGGACCTGAGTTTCGCCGTCCGCGCCCGATCCGGCTATGGTTGTCCGCTCGCAGCGCGAGGATCCGGTCCGGCAGCGCATGCGGACGTAGCTCAGCTGGTAGAGCATCACCTTGCCAAGGTGAGGGTCGCGGGTTCGAATCCCGTCGTCCGCTCGGAGAGGTCTCGCAGAGGGCCTCACTCGGTGGAGTGGCCGAGAGGCGAGGCAACGGCCTGCAAAGCCGTGTACACGGGTTCAAATCCCGTCTCCACCTCTGCACGCTCCGCCAGCGACGGGCGATTAGCTCAGCGGGAGAGCGCTTCCTTGACACGGAAGAGGTCACTGGTTCAATCCCAGTATCGCCCACCAGCACTAACCGGCCCCTGACCTGCGGAGACGCGAGGTCAGGGGCCGTTTTCGTGTTCATGCTCCACTCTCTGGACGGGCGTCCTGACGCGGATCAGGGTCTGCTGACCCGCGGCAACCAGGGACCTCTTCCCATCCTGGACGCCGAACACCTCCAGTTGGCACACCGACAGCGTTCGTCCGGACTTCAAGACGGTGCCCACGGCTTCGAGATGATCGCCCGAGGCAGGCGCCAGAAGGTTGATCTTGTACTCCACCGCGAGCACCTCTTCGCCTTCGGCGAACAGGGTCAGCGCCGCGTAGCCGCCCGCGCTGTCTGCGATGGCACTCGTGGCTCCCGCGTGAACGTAGCCGTGCTGCTGCGTCACCTCGGGCCGACTGGGCAGCACGATGTGCACGCGTCCTGGTGCGATGTGCTGGATGCGGGCGCCGAGGTGGCGCATCAATCCCTGACGTTCGAAGCTGTCCCTGATGCGCGCCTGCACCTCGGGGGAAGCCTGTTCCCGTCCTGTCTCGACGTCCATGGCTCTCCTTACGACGGCAATCCCCCATCAGAGTTCTATCGGACCCGCTGCTCTACCAGCTCAGCCGCGCGGCCGATGGCGCCGTTGCTCCAGGTGGATCGCCTTCCAGCGCTTGCGTCGCTCCGCCTGCAGCCGCGCGTCCGAGCGCGCCGCGATCCACTCGCTCTCCCGCGTCAGCTTGCGACGGGAGTCGACTCGCCGCTGCGACAGCTCGCCGTCCTCGATCGCCGCCGCCACCGCGCATCCCGGCTCCCCGGCGTGCGCGCAGTCGTTGAACCGGCAGGTCGCCGCGAGCGCGTCGATGTCGGCGAAGGTGTGGCTGAGCCCGGCCGCCCCCTCCCACATACCGAGGCCACGTAGACCCGGCGTGTCGATCACCGCTCCCCCGCCCGGCAGCACGACCAGCTCGCGGGCCGTCGACGTGTGCCGGCCCTTGCCGTCGCTTCGGACAGCATCGACGGCCAGCCGCGCCTCGCCCACCAGGGCGTTCACCAGGCTGGACTTTCCCGCGCCCGAGACGCCCAGTAGGGCCGCGGTGCTCCCTGACGGGATGCAGGCACGAAGCGCTGCCATGCCCTCGCCACTGACGGCGCTCACCGTCAGCACCTCCGTGCCGTTTGCGACCTCGGCGACGTCGGCACGCAGGTAGTCGGCATCGGCGGCGAGGTCAGCCTTTGACAGCACGACAAGAGGTTGGGCCCCGCTTTCCCAGGCCAGGCTGAGAAACCGCTCGATCCTGGTCAGCCGCGGCTCGGCGGTCAGTGGATGCACGACGAGGGCGAGATCCGCGTTCGCGACGAGCACCTGCGGTTGCGCGGCACGGCTCGACGTCGCCCGGACGAAAGCCGTCGATCTCGGCAGCAGCGCCTCGATGACCGGCCCGTCATCGGGCACGTGGCGGAGCGCGACCCAGTCACCGGTGCAGACGGCGGCCAGCGGATCGGTGGTGGCCGCCGCGAGCATGGGCGCGGCGAGCGTGACACGGCGGGGTCCGGCCGCAGTGATGACCTCGCAGCCAGCGCGGTCAACGCGCACGACACGGCCAGGCACCGAGCCCGGCAAGGCGAGTGAGACGAAGGACCGCTCGAGGTCAGCGGACCAACCTAGCGAGGTCAGGTCCGACGAAGCGTGAGGAGGCACGGCGAGGCGCCTTTCGAGAAGAGGTGCGGGACGGATGCAGAACGCGGACAGCAGCGATCACAGTCATGGCGCACCTCCTCTCGGTCACGGTCGAGCACACGCCGCCAGTTGGGGCAGGCGCCAGGTTGGACAACGCGTCCAGGCTAGGGAGTGGCCTGGCGCCTGTCATCCGATTTGTCGGCGGCTCCCGACCGGAAGGTCCGCCGATACGCCTGGGGCGACACCCCGCAGGACCGCTGGAAATGCTGGCGCAGGTTCGACGCAGAGCCGAGTCCCACGTGCTCGGCCACGCGCTCCACCGGCATGTCGGTCGACTCGAGCAGCTCCTGGGCCAACCGCACCCGCTCGCCGAGCAGCCACTGCAGCGGTGTCGTGCCGGTGCTCGCGTGCGAACCGGCGCGCCAAGGTCCGCGGGCTCATCCGCGCCTCGCGGGCGAGATCGGCGACGGCTCAGCGGCTCATCGAGCCTGGCCCCGCGCCCAGTCGAGCACCGGCCCGAACGGGTCCTGGGTGGCGTGAGGCACCGGCGCCTCGACGTACTGGGCCTGCCCGCCCTCGCGGTGCGGTGGGACGACGATTCGCCGGGCGACGTGGTTGGCGATCGTGGCGCCGAAGTCGCGCCGCACGACGTGCAGGCAGGCGTCGAGGCTGGCCGCCGTTCCGGCTGACGTGATGACGTCGCCGTCGTCGGTGTAGAGGACGTTCGGGTCGACTCGCACCTTGGGATAGCGCGCGGCGAAGTCTGCGGCGTTCATCCAGTGACAGGTGGCCGGGCGGCCGTCGAGGATGCCGGCCTCGGCGAGCAGGTACGCGCCCGAGCAGATCGACACCAGCCTGGCGCCCGCGTCATAGGCCGCGCGCACGACGGACACCACGTCGGGCGGGACCTGGTCTCGGATGGTGGGTGTGCACGCGGCCACCACCACGGTGTCCGCCGTGACGATGTCGTCGACCCCGTAGGGCGAATCGAGGACGAAGCCTGCCGCCGTGCGGACCGGGCCGCGAGGCAGCGGAACTAGCTTGAACTCGTACCACGGCACGCCGAGGTCGGATCGGTCGATGCCGAAGACCTCGCACGGAACGGCCAGCTCGAAGATCGGCAGCCCTTCGGTGACCAGGACGGCCACCGTGTGCCGTTGGCTCAAGAGTCATGTCAATAATCTAGCGGAAGGTGGCGTTCCTGCCACTGGCTCGACGTGAGCGATGCCGCCAGGCTGGCCGCATGCCTTCCCGCACCCTTACGTCCACGACCTCCGCAACCAGCGGCCCCACAACCGCCGAGGCGCCCGAGAGGCCGACCCACGTCGGCACCGTCACGATGGCGCAGGGCACCGCGCTGTACGTCGGCGCCGTGCTCGGCACCGGCGTGCTGGCGCTGCCGGCATTGGCCGCCCAGGCCGCCGGCCCGGCGTCGCTGCTCGCCTGGTTCGCGCTCATCGTGCTGTCCATCCCGCTGGCTGCCACCTTCGCCGCGCTCGCGGCGCGCTACCCGGACGCGGGCGGCGTAGCGACCTTCGTCCGTCAGGCGTTCGGACCGCGTGCGTCAGCGATCACCGGCTGGTGGTTCTACTGCAGCGTGCCGATCGGCGCACCGGTCGCGGGACTGTTCGGCGGGTTCTACGTCAGCTCCGCCCTCGGCGCCGGCACGACGACGGCGTACGTCGTCGCGGCCGCCATCGTGGCGGCCGCCGTCGGCGCCAACCTCGTCGGCGTCCGGCTGTCCGGTCGCCTGCAGCTGGTGTTCGCCGCGGTCTTGGCCACCCTCCTCGTGACCGCGGTCTCCTTCGCCGCGCCGCACAGCCGCCTGGACAACCTGCACCCCTTCATGCCGCACGGCTGGGCCTCGGTCGGTACCGCCGCCAGCCTCATCATGTGGTCCTTCACCGGCTGGGAGACGGTGACCAACTTGGCCGGCGAGTTCCGCGACCCCCGGCGCGACCTCAAGCGGGCCACCGCACTCGCCCTCGTCGTGGTGAGCGCGCTCTACCTGGCTGTCGCGACCACCAGCGTGGCGGTGCTCGGGCCCCAGGCGGGCACCAGCCAGGCCCCGCTCGCCGAGCTGCTCGCCCGCGGCCTCGGTGAGTCGATGCACACCGTCGCGGCGATGGTCGCCGTGATCCTCACCTTCGGCACGATCAACGCCTACGTGGCGAGCGGCGCCAAGCTCGGCTCGGCGCTCGGTCGCGACGCGGTGCTGCCCCGCTGGCTGGCGCGCGGCAACGAGACAGGTGAAGTGCCCCGACGCAGCCTGGCCGTGATGACCGTCGGCATCGCGCTCACCTTCGGTCTGCTCGTCGTCGGCGCGGTCGAGACACCGCCGCTGCTGCGCCTGGTCACCGCTGGCTTCGTCGCCGTCTACGCCCTCGGGTGCGCCGCCGGCGTCCGGCTGCTGCCCCGGCGCACCTTCGGGCGTACGTCGGCGGCTGTCTCCCTCGGCCTCGTCGTCGTGATGCTGGCGATGGCCGGTCCGTACCTGCTCTGGCCAGTGGTCATCACCGTCGCGGCGCTCGGCTACCTGACGGTCACCAACGCCGACCGTCGTTGATCGTGGCGCATCGTGCCGCGCTGGAACGGATCACGTGCTGCTGCTGACCTCAGCCCGCGTCGCTCCCGGAAGTCCACTCGTCCCAGGTCAGGTTCCAGTCGGTGATCCCGTTCTGCGGCGCGAGCTTCTTCGGCGTCCCGACCACGTCGACGATGTCGCCGCGCCGGCTCAGGTTGTAGAACCACTCGGCGTCGGCCGGTGCGACGTTCACGCAGCCGTGGCTCACGTTGGCGATCCCCTGCTCGGCCACCGACCAAGGCGCTGAGTGCACGAACTCCCCGGACCAGGAGATGCGGACGTCCCAGTCAACTTTCAGGTTGTAGTAGCCCGGGCTGCCCTTCGGGATGCCCACCGTCGCCGAGTCCATGATCCGCGTCGGCTGCTTCTCCAGTGCCACGTGGACACCGCTCGCCGTGGGGTTGGCCTCCCGACCGGTACTGACGCCGAAGGTCCTGGCCATCTCACCGTTCACCTGCACGGTCATGGTGTGCGTCGCCGCGTCCACCGTGCTGATGTGGGAGTCGCCGACCGTGAACGCGACGGTCCGGCTGCGGTCGCCCCAGACCCCATCGCCCGCGTCCACCCCGGCGAGGTTGACGTGCAGCGTCACCTGCTCCCCCGCCGGCCAGTACTCGCGCGGCCGGAAATGGACCTCGGTCTTGCTGATCCAGCGCCACGCCCCCTCGACTGGCGTGGACATCTCCACCTGCAGGGCCGCCGCCACCGCCGTCCGGTCCGTCACCGGCGCGGTGAAGGTCACGATGATGGGCATGCCGACGCCGACGACCTCACCGTTCAGCGGCTGGACCTTGTCACGCAACACCGCGGTCGGGGTCAACGTGGTGAACGTCGAGCTCGTCCGGGTGTGCGAGCCGTCGGCGTTCACCGCATCGGCGTTCACCGAGTAGGTGACAGCCGGCGTGAGCGCGCCGACGCTGGTCCACGTGAGGCTGTCCGAGGAGAGCTGGCCCGGCAGTGCCGTGCCGTCGGCAGCCGTCGCATCGACCGAGACCAGGTGCCCACCGTCGGCCCGCACGCTCACCGTGGCATTCGGCGACACTGCGGTCGCCGCGTCAGCCGGCAGCGTGGTGATCGTCGCCGGCGGTGCGGGCGTCGCGCTGGTCGGAGCACTCGTGGGGTCGGGCGCTGCGCTCTTGGACGGCTGGCAGGCCGTCGTCACCAGCAAGGCGCCCACGGTGCCCAGGACTCCGAGGGCCAGGACTCGCGTAGTGCGGTGACGGACGCCAGCCAGGCAGGAACCTGTCCGCCGCTGCCTGGTCACAGTGGCTCCTGTTCTCCTCGCCGGTCACGGTCTCCGGCCGGCGACATGAACGCCGAAATCTGGCGCGAAACCAGGATGACACGCGCGAGCGATGTGCGCGGGAGAGCTGAACATCACGTTTCACCTACGTTTCGTTCAACCCGCGATGCTGATCGCTCACGCTGACCCGGAGGCGTCGACGGGAACGGGCACCCGCTGCTGGCCCGCGTCCGGCTCTGCGCGTACCGAGGCGGCCTCGCGGGCCCGCAGCGTCGCCTCGGAGGGCCACATCTGATCCACCTGGGCGTTGAGCGCAGCGCCGATCAGGACCGCCAGCGCCGTCATGTACCCCCAGAGCAGCAGCGCCACCGGCGCCGCCAGCGAGGCGTAGACGGAGTCCTTGTCGAGCACGGTCATCAGGTACAGGCGCAGCACCGCCGAACCCGCCACCCACATCACCAGGGCGAGCCCTGCCCCGGGCAGCGCCCGCCGCCACTCGGTCCGCACCGGGACCGCCGCGTGGTACAGCGTGGCCAGGAAGGTCACCGACAGCCCGATCACGACCGGCCAGTACAACAGGTGCGCGACCGGTTCGACGTTCGGGAGCGCCTTCTCGACGAACCGCGGCCCGGCCAGCACCAGCGGCAGCACGACGATGCCGATCGCGAGCGACACGATGTACAGCCCGAACGACAGCAGACGCTGCCGGATGATCGACCGTCGCCCACCGAGGCCGTAGGCGATCGAGATCGTGTCGATGTAGACGTTCATGGCGCGCGAGCCGGACCACAACGAGATGAGGAAGGCCAGCGACACGATGTCGACCCGCCCGCCGGACAGAACCCGGTCGAGCAGCGGGTGCACCACGTCGTCGACGGCCCCGGGTGCCAGCGCATCGGAGGACAGCTCGAGGATCCGGGTCTTCACGTCGGCGACCGTGGACTCCCCCACGATGTCCTTCGCGTGGCCGAGCGTGCCGATCAGTCCGAGGAACAACGGCGGCAGCGAGAGCAGTGCGAAGAACGCCGCCTCGGCGGCCAGGCCGGTGACCCGGTAGCGGAACAGGGCCCCGATGGTGCCCCGGACGAGCCTGCTGGCGGGGGTCGGCGCCCGGTGCCGCCGGCGCGCAAGCCGGCGCGCCAGCCGCCCGCGCGCCCCGCGCAGCCCAGAGCGTTCGACGCTCAAGCGTCCTCCCACCTGAAGAGCCGGACGGCGACCGCGCCGATCACAACGGCGAACGCCAGCAAGATTCCCATGGCTGGCAGCGCGCTCGCCGGGCCCTGACCGAGCACCATGACGTTCTTGATGCCGTCCACCACATAGCGCAAAGGCAACACCTTGGAGATCGCCTGCAGCCAACCGGGCGCATTGTCCAGCGCGAAGAACGACCCGGAGAGGAACGCCATCGGCAGCACGATGAGGTTGGCGATCGCGCTGGCCGCCTCTGGGCTCTTCGCGCGGGCGCCGGCCAGCATGCCGACAGCCAGGAACGCGAGGGTCCCGCACACCACCACCGGCAGCGTCATCCACCAGGCGCTGGACAGCTTCAAGCCGAAGTACGGCATGCGCGCGACAACGATGAAGATGCCGGTCTGGACAAGGGCAACCCCGACGCTCACCGCGAGCCGAGCGAGCGCGATGGCTCCGGTGCTGACCGGCGAGAGCCGCAGCCGTCGCAGAGTCTTCTTCTGCCGCCAGGTGACGAGCGTCATGGCGGCGCCGAATGTCGCCCCCATGGCGACCGCCCAACTGAGCAGTCCAGGTGTCACATACTGGATCGCCTGCAGTGATGCGTCCTCGACCTGCGTGGCGGCGAGCGTGTAGGTCGCGGGGCGGCCCGCCGCCGCGAGGTTCGCGTCCTGCACGACGGCCGACATGATGCCCTGCACCGTGGCCGCCTTCACCTGGTCCGCCGCCGAGTAGTGCACGACAACCGACGAGGCGTCCTGCTCGATCGCACCCGCGTAGTCCCCCTTGCGGACGCCTGCGAGCGCGGCGTCACGGTCGGTGGTCGGCACGATCTCCAAAGCCCGTCCAAGATCAGCGCGCGCGGCGCTCGACATCTCCTCGAGCACCGCGACGCGGCCGACCTCGAAGACCTTCGCCCTCGGTGCGCTCTGGTTCTTGAACACACCACCGAACAGAACCAGGAACATCAAGGGGAACAGGATGGTGAAGAAGACAGCCGCCCGGTCGCGGGTGAAACCCAGGAACATCGCCCTGGACAGTGCGCCCACGCCCCTCATGCGCGGTACTCCCGTCCGGTCAACGACAAGAAGACGTCCTCCAACGTGGCGCCCCGGACCTGCAGCCCCGCGAGCGCTTCACGCTCCGCGAGCGCCGCGAGCACCGGAGCCGGTGTCCGGGTCACCAGATGCAGCGTGACTCCGTCGTCGATGACGTCGTCGACGCCCGCCAGCTCCTTGCCGTCCGCGGCCGCCACCGTGCCGCTGGCGACGCTGATCCGCAGCGGCGCATCGATGCCACGGACCAACGCGGCTGGCGGTCCAAGCTCGAGGATCCTGCCGTGGTCCATGATGGCGACCCTGTCGCACAGGGTCTCCGCCTCGTCCATGTGGTGCGTGGTGAGCACGACGGTGCGCCCTTCGGCATTCAGTGAGCCGAGCAGGTCCCACAGGTTGCGCCGGCCCTGCGGGTCGAGCGCGGCTGTCGGCTCGTCGAGGAAGACCACCGCAGGTGCGTGCACCAGCGCGCATGCGATGGACAGCCTCTGCGCCTGGCCACCGGACAGCTGCTCGACCCGGGTGGACGCCTTGTCGGTCAACCCCACCACCTCGAGCATCTCGTCGGCCCGCTGCCGCGACACGCCGTAGAGCGCACCGAAGGTGTGGATCTGCTCGCGGGCGGTGAGTCGTTCGAAGAACGCAGAGGCTTGCAGCTGCACGCCGATCCGCGCCATCAGCGTGGGATCCCGCGGCCAGGGCGACCGGTCGAGCAGGCGCACCGTGCCGGAGTCCGCCTGCCGGATGCCCTCGATGATCTCCAGGGTTGTCGTCTTGCCTGCGCCGTTCGGTCCCAAGATCCCGAAGAACTCCCCTTCGCCGACGGTGAATGACACCCCGTCGACGGCCTTCAGGTCGCCGTACCGTTTGCGCAAGTCGTTGACGTCGATCGTGTCAGGCATGACGGACACCCTATGAGGGATTCCGGAGCGCAGCAGCCCACTGGACCCCGAGTCGACCTCTGCGGCGCACGGCCTCGGATAGCCTCACCAGATGCTGGTCTGGCCCGGAGATGCGTATCCGCTCGGCGCGACCTACGACGGGACAGGTACCAACTTCGCAGTCTTCACCGAGATCGCCGAGGCGGTCGAGCTCTGCCTGTTCGACTCCAGCGGCGCCGAGACGCGGGTCGAGCTACCCGAGTACGACGCCTTCGTCTGGCACGGCTACCTGCCCGGCATCGGGCCGGGCCAGCGGTACGGCTTCCGGGTGCACGGCCCCTACTCCCCCGCCGAGGGTCACCGCTGCAACCCGGCCAAGCTGCTCGTGGACCCCTACGCCAAGGCCATCGAGGGCACGGTCGACTGGGACGACGCGATGTTCGGCTACGTGCCGGGCGCGCCAGACGAGCGCAACGACATCGACAGCGCGCCGCACACCGTCAAGTCGGTGGTGATCAACCCGTTCTTCGACTGGGGCGACGACCGCCACCCGCGCACGCCGTACCACCAGACGCTCATCTACGAGGCCCACGTCAAGGGCCTCACCATCGCGCACCCGAACGTGCCCGCCGAGATCCGCGGCACCTACGCGGGGCTCGCGCACCCGGTCATGATCGACCACCTGAGCGACCTGGGCGTCACCGCCGTCGAGCTCATGCCGGTCCACCAGTTCGTCTCCGAGCACGACGTCACCAAGCGTGGGCAGGTCAACTACTGGGGCTACAACACGATCGGATTCTTCGCCCCGCACGGCGCCTACTCCTCCACCGGCGACCGGGGCCAGCAGGTGCAGGAGTTCAAGTCGATGGTGCGGGCGCTGCACGCCGCCGGCATCGAGGTGATCCTGGACGTCGTCTACAACCACACCGCCGAGGGCGACGAACGCGGCCCCACCCTGTCCTTCCGCGGGCTGGACAACGCCGCCTACTACCGGCTCGACCCCGCCGACCCGTCCCGCTACGTCGACTACACGGGCACCGGCAACAGCCTCAATGCGCGCAACCCGCACGCCTTGCAGCTCATCATGGACTCGCTGCGGTACTGGGTGCTGGAGATGCACGTCGACGGTTTCCGCTTCGACCTCGCCTCCGCGCTCGCCCGCGAGTTCTATGACGTCGACCGGCTTGCGGCCTTCTTCGACCTCGTCCAGCAGGACCCGGTCGTCTCCCAGGTCAAACTCATCGCGGAGCCGTGGGACGTCGGCGACGGCGGCTATCAGGTCGGCAACTTCCCGCCGCTGTGGTCGGAGTGGAACGGCAAGTACCGGGACACGGTGCGCGAGTTCTGGCGCGGGGCTCCCGCCGCCCTCGGCGACTTCGCCTCGCGGCTCACCGGCTCAGCGGACCTGTACGGGCACTCCGGTCGGCGCCCGATGGCATCGATCAACTTCGTCACCTGCCACGACGGCTTCACGCTGCGCGACCTGGTCAGCTACGACCACAAGCACAACGAGGCCAACGGCGAAGACAACCGGGACGGCACCGACGACAACCGCTCGTGGAACTGCGGCGCCGAGGGGCCGACCGACGACCCCGCCATCGCCGCGCTCCGCGAACGTCAGGTGCGCAACTTCCTGCTCACACTCCTGGTGTCCCAGGGGGTGCCGATGCTGCTGGCCGGCGACGAGCTGGGGCGCACGCAACGTGGCAACAACAACGCCTACTGCCAGGACAACGCGATCTCCTGGGTCGACTGGTCCGACGTGAAGGCGCACAGCGGCACCTTCGACGTCGTCCGCACCTTGTCGGCGCTGCGACGCGACCACCCGGTATTCCGGCGGCGGCGCTTCTTCGACGGCCGACCGGCGCGGGTCAACCGCGACGAGCTGCCCGACATCGCCTGGCTGACGCCGGCCGGAGACGAGATGACCGACCAGGACTGGTCCACCGGCTACGCGCGCTCGCTCGGTGTCTTCCTCAACGGCGACGCCATCCCCACGCCGGGCCCGCGCGGCGAGCGGGTGGTCGACGACTCGTTCCTGATGCTGTTCAACGCCGGCGAGGCGGATCTGGAGTTCCGGCTTCCTGCGGTCGAGTACGGGAAGGCCTGGAGCGTGGTGCTCGATACGGCAGGCGCCGTCGGGGCGGTCGCCACCTTCGACGCCGGTGACGGGATCGACCTGACCGCGCGCTCGGCGGTGGTGCTGCGTCGTGGGTAGGGCCGCCCCCCTGGTCGTCGTCGTTCCCCTGCTCGCCGCCATGCTCGCAGCGTGCAGCGCGAGCCCTCGCTCGACGGTCGAGCCGGCAGCCGCTGCGGTGGCCAGCCCCACCGCGACGGTGGCACCACTGGCTCCGCCGGCCAGCCCGGCTGCAGCGCCGACCTCGATCGCCCCCGTCACCCCGACGGTGACGCCGGCAGCGATGACCCCCACCGCCGCCCGCGTCGAGTGCCGCACCGACCACCACGCCCACGCCGTCACCGCCGAAGGCCAGCCCGACGGCCAAAGCCAGCGCCAAGCCGAAGGTGACGGGCGCCGCAGGTCCCGCGTTCGCCGCCACGATCTCCGCGGTCACCGCGGCCGAGCTGGGTGCCAGCTACCACGACGGATGCCCGGTCGGACCGGCCTCGCTGCGCATGCTGACCGTGAGCTATTGGGGTTTCGACGGCGCTGCGCACACCGGCAAGGTCGTGGTGGCCGCCTCCTTCGCCGACGACGTGGTGAAGGTGTTCCACCAGCTCTACGACGGACGCTTCCCCGTTCGCAGCCTGCGGCCCATCAGCGAGTTCGGCGGCAGCGACCCCGCTTCGATGGCAGCCGACAACACGTCGGCGTTCAACTGCCGCTACGTCTTGGGCACGACCAAGTGGTCGGAGCACGCCTACGGACGGGCGCTCGACATCAACACCGTCGAGAACCCGGAGGTCTCGGGTGGCGTCGCTGACCCGCCCGCCGGCGCGGCGTATCTGGACCGGAGCAACGTCCGACCCGGGATGGCAACGTCGGGCAGCGTCGTCGTCAAGGCGTTCAGCTCGATCGGCTGGATCTGGGGCGGTACCTGGAAGAACTCCAAGGACTACCAGCATTTCTCCAGCACCGGGAAATGACGGCTCGCGCCTGCCTGACCCGCGGGTAGCTGCTGTGAGAGCCTGACCCCATGACTGTTGCCGGCATCTTCTCCGGGCTGTTAGCGGGCGTCATCATCGGCCTGCTCGGGCGAGCGGTCGCGCCCGGTCGCCACCATCTCGGGGTCCTGCTGACCATCCTCATCGGCATCGTGGGTGCTGTGCTCGGTAGCGCAGCCGGCGCCGCGGTGGATCGCGGGTTCTGGATCACGCTGATCTTCCAGGTCGTCATCGCGGCCCTGCTCGTCAGCCTGTTCGGCTCGCGCCGCCAATTACGCTGAGCGCCGCATCGTGAGACAGCTACTCCCCACTCCGCAGGACGACATCGACCTGGACGCCGCCTACGCCTACCCACCCGGGCGCGCCTGGCTGCGCGCCAACATGGTCACCAGCGCTGACGGCGCCGCCACGTTCGACGGCCTGTCCGGTGGGCTGGCCAGCCCGGCTGACCGGCGGGTCTTCTCGGTGTTGCGCGGCCTGACCGACGTGGTCCTCGTCGGTGCGGGCACCGCCCGCGCCGAAGGCTACGGCCCTGCGCGACCGAAGCCGGAACGCCAGGACGCCCGCCGCGCGGCCGGCCAGCAGCCAGCGCCCGCGATGGCGGTGGTGAGCCGCAGCCTGGAGCTCGACCCGGACTCGGCGTTCTTCACTCAGGCGACGGTCCGCCCCCTCGTCCTGACCACCGAATCCTCCCCCGCCGAGCGACGCGCGGCGCTGGGTGCGCATGCCGATGTCGTGCTCGCCGGCGCCACGACGGTCGACGCGTCGCTTGCTGTCGACGCACTGATCGAGCGCGGCTACCACCGGATGCTGTGCGAAGGCGGCCCGACGTTCCTCGCCGAACTAGCCGTGGCGGGCCGCCTGGACGAGCTGTGCCTGACCATCTCCCCCCTGCTGGTCGGCGGCACCGCCCCGCGCATACTCCACGGCGCCGAGGTCACCGGCCTCCACGCCAGTCTCACCCTGGGTCACCTGCTCGAGGAGGACGGCAGCATGTTCGTGCGCTATGAGGTCACCCGATGAGGCTGCCGGTCATGCCCCCGGTCGCACCGATGCTGGCGAAGTCGGCACCGGCGATACCGGCCCACGCGATGTACGAACCGAAGTGGGACGGGTTCCGCTGCATCGTCTTCCGCGACGGCGACGAGGTTGAGCTGGGGAGCCGCGGCGAGAAGCCGCTCACCCGGTACTTCCCCGAGGTCGTCGCCGCCGTGAAGGCGCAACTACCCGAGCGCTGCGTGGTGGATGGCGAGATCGTCATCATCTCCGGCGCCGGGCTGGACTTCGACCTGCTCTCCCAGCGCATCCACCCGGCGGCCTCCCGCGTGGCCAAGCTGTCCGTCGAGATACCCGCATCGTTGGTGGTCTTCGACCTGCTGGCCCTCGGGGACGCCTCCCTGATGGCCACCCCGTTCACCCAGCGCCGCGCCCGGCTCACCGAGGCCCTGGCCGAGACGAACCCGCCCATCTACCTCACCCCGTCGACGACCTCGATCGACGTCGCGCAGCGGTGGTTCTCCCAGTTCGAGGGCGCCGGGCTCGACGGGATCGTCGCCAAGACACCCGACGGCCACTACCTGCCCGACAAGCGCGCCATGGTCAAGGTCAAGCATGAACGCACCGCGGACTGTGTGCTGGCGGGCTTTCGCTGGCACAAGACCGGTGACGTTGTCGGCTCGCTCCTGCTCGGCCTGTACGACGAGCGTGGGGTCCTGCAGCACGTCGGGGCGTCGGCGTCGTTCCCGATGGCACGGCGGGCCGAACTGGTGGCCGAGCTCGAGCCGTACCGGATCACCGACGGCCAACCGCACCCCTGGCAAGGCGAGGACGCCGAGGGCACCGAAGGCGACCGGCGCCCCGGTGCCCCCAGCCGCTGGAGCTCCGGCAAGGACCTGGCCTGGGTGCCGCTGCGCCCGGAGCTGGTGTGCGAGGTGGCCTACGACCACATGGAGGGCGACCGGTTCCGGCACACCACCCAGTTCCGCCGCTGGCGCACCGACCGGTCCGCGGCTTCGTGCACGTATGCCCAGCTCGATCGTCCCGTCACCTTCGACGTCGCCGATGTGCTGCGCCACGAGCCGGTGGCGACGTCATGACGGAGATGACGGTCGGCGAGCGAACGGTGAAGGTGTCCAGCCGGGACAAGGTGTACTTCCCCGAGGTGGGAGTCACCAAGGGCGACGTGGTCGACTACTTCGCCAGCGTCGGTGACGGCATCGTGCGCGCGCTGCGCGAGCGGCCCACCACCTTGCAGCGCCACCCGGACGGGGTCGGCGGAGAGGCGTTCTACCAAAAGCGCGTCCCCGCGCACGCCCCCGCCTGGGTGCAGACCGCCCGGATCGCCTTTCCCAGCGGGCGGTTCGCCGACGAGGTCTGTCCGAATGAGCTGGCGACCGTCATCTGGGCCGCGCAGCTCGGCACGCTGACCTTCCACCCCTGGCCGGTGCGCGCGGCGGACACCGACCATCCGGACGAGCTGCGCATCGACCTGGATCCGCAGCCCGGCACCGACTTCTCCGACTCGGTCACCGTGGCACACGAGCTGCACGGCCTTCTCGACGAGCTCGGGATGACCGGCTTCCCGAAGACCTCCGGCGGTCGGGGGGTGCATGTGCTGGTGCGGATCGAGCCGCGCTGGACGTTCACCGAGGGCCGGCGCGCGGTCCTGGCCCTGGGACGCGAGCTCGAACGCCGGATGCCGGGACAGGTGACGACCGCGTGGTGGAAGGAAGAACGAGGCGCCACCGTCTTTGTCGACTTCAACCAGATGGCCCGAGACCGGACGGTGGCCTCGGCGTACTCGGTGCGCCCCACAGCCCGCGCCACCGTGTCGGCGCCGGTCACCTGGGCGGAGCTGTCCGACGTCGACCCTGCCGACTTCACGGTGGCGACCATGCCGGCCCGGTTCGCCGAGCTCGGCGACCTGCACGCCGGTATCGACGACATCGCGTTCTCGCTGGAGCCTCTGCTGGAGATGGCCGACCGCGACGAGAACGACCACGGGCTGGGCGACATGCCGTACCCGCCTGACTACCCGAAGATGCCGGGCGAGCCGAAGCGGGTCCAGCCGTCGCGCGCGAAAAGCCCGTGATGCCGGCTGGGAGGCACTGATGGGCGCCGGTCACAGCCACGGCCCTCCCGCTGGCTCAGACCGCAGCGCGGGCCAGCGCCACCAGAAGCGGCTGATGGTGGTCCTGGGTATCACCGGGGGCGTCCTCGCCGTCGAGGTCGTCGGCGGCCTGCTGAGCGGGAGCCTCGCTCTCCTCGCCGATGCCGGTCACATGTTCACCGACGTCGCCGGGATCTCCCTCGCCCTGCTGGCGCTGCGCTTCGCGGCCCGCCCGGCAACTGCCGCACGCACCTTCGGCTACTACCGGCTGGAGATCCTCGCAGCCGTGGTGAACGCGGTGCTGCTGTTCGGGGTGTCGATCCTCGTTCTGGTCGAAGCGGCCCGACGCCTCGCCTCGCCACCCGAGGTGGCGAGCGGACTGATGCTCGCCATCGGTGTGGTCGGCCTGGTCGCCAACAGCGTCTCGCTGTGGGTGCTGCGCCGCGCGCAGGCGGAGAGCCTCAACATGCGGGGCGCCTACCTTGAAGTCCTCGGCGACCTGCTCGGCTCAGCCGCGGTGATCGTGGCCGCAGTGCTCATCACGGTGGCCGGCTGGGCCTGGGCCGACCCCGTCGCGTCGGTCCTCATCGGAGCTGCTGATCCTGCCCCGTGCATGGTCGCTCCTGCGCGAGGCGGTCGACGTGCTGCTCGAGGCCGCACCGAAGGGCGTCGACCTCGAGGAGGTGCGCACGCACATGCTCGGGCTTCCCGGCGTCCTCGACGTCCACGACCTGCATGCCTGGACGATCACCAGTGGACTTCCGGTGCTGTCCGCGCACATCGTCGTCGAGGACCACCGGCTCGCTGATGGCGGGCTCGTGCTCGACCAGCTCGGACAATGCCTGGCCGGACACTTCGACGTCGAGCACTGCACCTTCCAGCTGGAACCGTCAACCCACCAGGAACACGAGGGTTCGCTCCACACGTAGAGTCGACAGCATGACCGAGACGAACAAGACGTACGAGGTGGACAAGACCGACGCGCAGTGGCGCGAGGAGCTGTCCGACGCCGAGTACGCCGTCCTGCGCAAGGCAGGTACCGAGCGGCCAGGAACCGGCGAGTACGTGCACACCACGACCGTCGGGGTCTACCGCTGCCGCGCCTGCTCCGCCGAGCTGTTCCGCTCCGAGACCAAGTTCGAGGCGCACTGCGGCTGGCCGTCGTTCTACGCGCCGACCTCGGACGACGCGGTCGAGCTGCTCGAGGACCGCTCGCACGGCATGGTCCGGATCGAGGCCCGGTGCCGGCGGTGCGGCTCGCACCTCGGACACCTGTTCGACGATGCGCCGCAGACGCCGACCGGCGACCGCTTCTGCATCAACTCGATCTCGCTGACCTTGGAGCCCGCTGCCGCTCTGCTGACGCCGACCTCCCCCGTCCCTCGGCCACCGCCTCCCGGCCATTCGTGGGTCTTGCGAGTATTTGGTCGCTCCAGCGGCCGCCAGCTCGCAAGACCCCGCGGAGGGGAGGTGCGACGGGTGTGTGCGACGGCTTTCCCCATTGCTCGGTAGACCGTGCCTCCGTCCACAGCACATGTCGTAGGGCTGCGGCGGCCACCTCGTGGCCACCAGGGTGCTGCGATGACCCGCCCATCGATGCTCCTCCCCGAGACCTTCATCGAATCCGATGGCGTCCTCACGGTCCGTGACGCGAGCGACCTGCTCACCCGCTCGACCGTTCGCCACGCGATCTCCAGCGATCAGTGGCAACGCCCTCACCCCCGTGTCGTCGTCGCCCACAATGGCCCGTTGACCACATCGCAGCGACGCAAGGCCGCCGTGCTCGCCGCGCCACCTGGATCAGTACTGGCTGGACCGACCGCAGCCGAGCTGTGGGGGTTGCGCGGATACGAGTCCGAGGCGATCCACATCGTGATTCCGGCCGGCTCCCAAAAGTTCACGTTGCCTGGCGTACGGATCCACTGGTCGAGCTTGCTCGACAGCACCCATGTCCATCCATCGCTGGACCCTCCACGCACACGCCTCGAGCGGAGCCTGCTCGATATGGCAGCCTGGGCGCCCGACAACGACAGTGCGCGCGCCGTCGTCGCCGCCGGCGTTCAACAACGTCTTACCTCCGCCGCAAGACTTCGATCTGCCGCGGCCAACCGTGGCGTCTTCAAGAGGCGAGGACTGGTGCTCGAGACCATCGACGACGTCGAAGGCGGCTCGCACTCGTTGCCAGAACTCAACTTCGTCCGGATCGTCCGCGAGGCGCGCCTGCCAATGCCGCAACGTCAGGTGGTCGTACGGCGCCGCGACGGCCGCTGGTACCTCGATGTGGAGTGGACCGAGTGGCTTGTCGCAGGAGAGATCGACGGCGCGCCGCACCTGGAGGTCAGGCAGGCTGCGCGCGATATCAACCGCGCCAACGAGATCGTCATCAACGGCCGAATGCTGCTGCGGTTCTCCTCGTACCAGGTCCGCCACGAGCCAGCGCACGTTGCGGCGACCCTTGGACGCGCCCTGCGATCTCGTGGATGGCCGGGACCCTGAATCGCCACCCGCCCGACCCCGGTCAGCGCGGTCTTCCGAGGTTTTGGTCGCGCCAACGACCAAAACCTCGGATGACCCGAGGGGTGGGAGCCCGCAGAGCGCTGCTTCGTGAGCACCGGAGGCCGGAAGGGGTCTACGGCAGGGCGTCGACGATCTCGCTGACCGGGCGGCGCCGGCCGGGGTAGAACGGGATCTCTACCCGCGTGTGTCGACGGGCCGTCGCGGCGCGCAGGTCCCGCATCAGGTCGACGATCCGGTGCAGCTCGGGTGCCTCGAATGCGAGGACCCATTCGTAGTCGCCCAGCGCGAAGGCCGGCACCGTGTTCGCCCGCACGTCGGGGTAGGACCGCGCCATCTGGCCGTGCTCGGCCAGCATCGCGCGCCGCTCGGCCGGATCGAGCAGGTACCACTCGTATGACCGGTCGAAGGGATACACCGACACATACGCGCCGGGCTCCTCCTCGGCCAGGAACGCCGGGATGTGGCTCTTGTTGAACTCGGCCGGGCGGTGCAGCGCCATCGCCGACCACACCGGCGAGCTCACCCGGCCGAGCGCTGTCCGCCGGAAGCGGGAGTACATCTCCTGCAGGTCGTCCGAGGTCGGCGCCACCCACCAGAACATGTAGTCAGCGTCGGCCCGAAATCCCGACACGTCGTACACGCCGCGGGTGACCGTTCCCTTGGCCGCACCCTGCTCGAGCAGCTCGTCGACCTCCGCGGCCAGCGCGGGTCGGTCGGCGTCACCGAGGCGGTCGGATCTGAACACCGACCACATCGTGTAGCGGATCAGCTCGTTGAGGTCACGTGCCTTCTTGCCATCAGCCATGGCCCTAGTCTCCCCCTCCCTTCAGCTGGTCGGCCAACCGGTCCGCCGCTAGGCGAGCGCTCGCCACGCAGGCCGGGATGCCGACCCCGTCGTAGGCGGCGCCGCACACCGCCAGTGTGGGCTCGGCGGCCAGCGCCGATCGCAGTCCCGCCACCAGGTCCAGGTGGCCGACCGCGTACTGCGGGAGCGCACCGCCCCAGCGGGTGACGTGCGCATCCAGCGGCTCGCCCCGCACGCCAACAGCCTCGGCCAGCTCGGCGCGCGCCGCCCGCAACAGGTCGACGTCGTCGCGCTGCAGGTCGGCGTTGGCGCCCGCCCGACCGACCGAGCACCGGACCACGATGACGCCAGGGTCCACCTGCCGCAGCCAACCCCATTTCAGCGAGGAGAAGGTCGCGGCCTTGACCATCCGCCCGTCGACCGGCGGCACCAGGAAACCGCTTCCCGTCGGCAGAGCCGGGAAGGCGGACGCGGCGAACGCGAAGGTAAGAACCGCGACGCTGGCGTACTCGATACGCGCGAGCGCCGCCGACGCGACCGGGGCGACCCCGGCCAGCAGCCGCGACGCCGGGGCGGCGGGCACAGCGAGGAGCACGGCATCGGCGTCGACATAGGACGGGTCGTGCGCCGAGCCCACGGTCAGCCGCCAGCCGTGGGGCGCCCGAACGCACTCGCGAACGGTCGCGGAGGTCCTGACCTCCACCCCGGCATCGGTCAAGGCGGCGAGCGACGGCACCCGGTAGCCGGCCAACTCCGCCGGGTAGACCGGCAAACACCTGGGCGCGCTGGCCGGGACCTGCGCCGGACGGCGTGCTCGCGGCCCGCGCCACCGCGCGCAGCCCGGCAACCACCGACCGTCCGCCGTCGAGGATCGGGACCAGCTGGGGCACGGTGGCCCGCAGCGACAGCTCGTCGGCCCGCCCCGCGTAGACCCCGCCGAGCAGCGGTTCGACGAGCCGGTCGACCACCTCCCGGCCGAGCCGGGCCGCCAGGAACCGGCCCACCGCCACGTCGCCGCCGGTGGCCGTCCGCGGCAGCACGAGGTCGAGTCCGGCTCGGATGAGGCCGGCCGGCGAGAGCACCCGGGACCGCGCCAGCGCGACCGCGTCGGTCGGCACCCCCATCACCTGACCCGCTGGCAACGGCCTCAGCCGACCCCTGCTCCACAAGGCGGCGGCGGTCGTCGCCGGGGCGACCAGCTCGTCAGCCAGCCCGACCGCCTGGGCCAGCTCCAGCCCTTCGGGGCGTCGCACCAGCAGGGACTCGGCCCCCACGTCTACCGCGAGACCGCCGACCGAACCGGTCCGCAGCTTGCCACCGAGGCACGACGAGCCTTCCAGGACGGTGATCCGCAGCCCGCCTCGCTGGCTGAGGCCCCGCTGACTCAGGAACAGCGCCGCCGCCAGGCCAGCGATCCCGCCGCCGACCACGACGACATGCGGGTGTGCTGGCTCGACCATCTGCCCACTCTCCCAGAACCATTCGTGTCACACCCGTGTCGATACCGTGATCAACTTCGGGAACCAGCCGTGGCATGCCCGCATCAGACTGTTGATCCCTACCTCATCAGGAGGCCGACATGAGCGACGTCCGCCGACCGGGCCCACGCCTGGGACTTGCCCTGTCCGCCGCTGTCGCGTCGGTCACCCTCGTGGCGTGCGGCGGGGTGAGCGGCTCGGCCAGGTCCGACCTCGACCGGCGCCGAGCCAGCCGACGGCCGGACGTGCGCCGCTCGCCCCGAAGGCACGTGGGCCCCCGACTCCGACCACCGCCAGCGGCACGCACGGCTCGGGCGGCACGGTCACCCCAGCCAGCACCAAGCTGGCGCCGGCGGAGCGGAACGTGATCTACACGGTCAACCTCACGGTGCAGACCGACGATGTGGCGGCCGCCGTCAAGGCCGCCGAGCAGCTGGTCCGCGGCGCGGGCGGGCTGGTGTTCGGCGAGCAGATCGACGCTCAGCAGCGCAGCGCCCGAAGCGCCCAGGCGACGCTGGTACTCAAGATGCCGCCTGCGGTCCTCGACGCCACGGTCGACAAGCTCGCCGGGCTTGGCAAGGAGCTCAGCCGCAGCCGACAGGCGGAGGACGTGAGCGACACGGTCACCGACGTGGCAGCCCGGGTGAGCGCAGCGCGCACCAGCCTGGACCGGTTGCAGAAGCTGTTCGCCGACGCGACCACCGTCGACGGTCTCATCCGCATCGAGACCGAGATCGCCCAACGCCAGAGCGACCTGGAATCCCTCGAGGCTCGGCAGCGGGCGCTGAGTGCCCAGATCGAGCTCGCCACCGTCACACTCGACCTGACCACCACCGCGGTCACGCCAGCGCCGACGTACGCGCACGGTTTCGTCGGCGGTCTGCACCGGGGCTGGCACGGGCTGGCCGCCACCGTGACCGGCCTGCTCACCGCGATCGGCACGCTCGCGCCGTTCCTGCTCCTGCTGCTGCCGATCGGTGCGCTCGGCGCCTACCTGCGGCGTCGGTGGCTCCGCGGCCAGCTGACCGGCGGCGGTATCGACGGCGGGCAGCCCAGTGGCGGGCAGCTTTCCGGCGTCGTGGTCCCGGCGCCTCCGGCCCCTTCTGGCACGTCCTGAACGGACGTCGCGCTACGAGGCCTGCTCGCCGCTGACGTCGTCGAGCGGCACCTCGTGCACCAGGTCCACCAGGCGCTTCAGCACGTCCGGGTCGGTGCTGGGCAGCACCCCGTGCCCCAGGTTCACCACGTGGCCGCGGGCGGAGCGGCCCTGCGCGATCACCTCACGGGCGCGTTCGGCGAGCACCTCCCATGGCGCGAACACGAGCGAGGGGTCCAGGTTGCCCTGGACAGCGCGATCCGGGCCCACGCGGCCGATCGCGACGTCCAGCGGCACCCGCCAGTCCACGCCCACCACGTCCGCGCCGGCTTCGCCCATCGCTCCGAGCAGCTCGCCGGTACCGACGCCGAAATGCAGCCGCGGAACCCCGGTGCTAGCGACACCGGCTAGCACCTCGGCGCTGTGCGGCATCACGTTCTCCCGGTAGTCGCGCGGGCCCAGCGCCCCGGCCCAGGAGTCGAACAGCTGGACCGCCGAAGCCCCTGCCTCGATCTGGACCTTCAGGAAGGTGGTCGCGATGTCAGCCAGCCGCGCCAGCAGGTCGTGCCACAGCTCGGGGTCGGTGCGCATGAGCGCCTTGGTCCGGGCGTGGTCCTTCGACGGCCCACCCTCCACCAGGTAGCTCGCCAGAGTGAACGGGGCGCCGGAGAACCCGATGAGCGGGGTGGCCCCGAGCTCGGCCACCAACAGACGAACGGCCTCGCTGATGTAGGGCACGTCGTCGGGGGTCAGCGGGCGCAGCTGGTCCAGGTCAGCCCTCGTACGAATCGGTTGGCCCATCACGGGACCGACCCCGGCGACCAGGTCCACATCGACGCCGATCGCCTTCAACGGCACCACGATGTCGCTGAACAAGATGGCCGCGTCCACCCCGTAGCGACGGACCGGCTGCAAGGTGATCTCGGTGATCAGCGCCGGGTCCGCGCACGCCTGGAGCATCGGCACGCCCTCGCGCACCGCGCGGTACTCAGGCAGCGCCCGCCCGGCCTGGCGCATGAACCACACCGGCGCGTGCGGCACGGGCTTGCCCGTGCAGGCGCGCAGGAACACCGAGTCGGAGGGGGTGGAAGTCATGCGGGCCATCGTCCCACGCCAGCATCGGCGGCGCGCCGCGCGCCTGGGAGGCTGAGGCGCACTTAGTGTTCGGCCCATGCCCGACGACGTTCCCGCGCCGGACCTCCCCAAGGAGTTCCGGGACGCGGTGCGACTCCTACGAGCCGCCCGGCCACGCCCCGAAGTCACGTTGGCCGAGGCGTCGGCGCCGCAGCGGCTCGCCCCCTACTCGGTTGCGCTCACCGCCGACGTCTACGAGCCCGGTGGCGACGACGAGCTCGCGACCGGCCGCCTGGTGGTGCTGTACGACCCCGAGCCACAGGACGAATGGGGCGGCCGGATGCGGATCGTCGCCTACGTCCGCGCCGACCTCGAGCCCGAGATGGCGGCTGACCCCTTCCTCGGTGGCGTCGTGTGGACCTGGCTCACCGAAGCGCTCGGCGTCCGCGGAGCGGAGTTCCACTCCGCCTCGGGGACGGTGACCCGGGTGTCGTCGGAGTCCTTCGGCTCGATCGACGATCGAGCGTCGAGCGCACAGGTCGAGCTCCGCGCCTCGTGGACCCCGACCTGTGGTCGGCTGGACCTGCATGCGGAAGCCTGGACCGACCTGCTGTGCTCAGCAGGCGGTCTGCCCCCGCTCCCGCCGGGCGTGGCGGCACTGCCCGGCCGCCGGCGCTGACCGGCGCGTTCGTCCTACGCCAGCCGCTCAGGGAGCGGGTCGAGCCGGTGGGTGCTCCCCGCGGCGACCCGCGGTAGGCGCAGCGACAACGTCGTGCCCTGGCCCGACCAGGACGCCACCTCCAGCGACCCGCCCGCCAGCCGGGCCCGCTCGCGCAGCAGGCCGAGCCCGACGTGCCGGCCACGGTCGGAGCGGACTCGCGCGGGGTCGAACCCCGGACCGTCGTCGTGGACCATCGCTGCGACCCCGTGCTCGTCGACCACGAGCGTGACGGCCGCCTCGTCGACCTCAGCGTGCTTGACGACGTTGAGCAACGCCTCCTGGAGGAACCGGTAGATGGTGATCGCCGTCACCAGCGGGAGCGGGTGCGCGATCTGCGGCCACTCGACGGACACGCGCATCCCGTAGCGGAACTCCATGTCCGCACGCAGGTTCGCCACCGCCAACGCCAGGTCCCCGTCACGCAGGGCCGGCGGGCGGGTGCGCGCCATGACCGCCCGCACCTGCTCCTCCGCGTCGGAGAGCAGCTCGGCGGCCTCTTCCACCGCGGCGGCGCTCATCGACGTGCCCGATGGGTTCGCCAGCCGGCCGCGGGCGAGCATGAGGGTCTGCGCGACCGTGTCGTGGAGCTCGGCCGCCAGCTGTCCGCGAGCTGACTCCTCGGCCTCCACCAGGCCCGACAGCAGCTCGAACATGCCGGCGCTCGTCGTCTGGGCCATCCGCCGATGTCGGTCCGCGACGTCGTCGGCAACCCGCACCCGCAGGTGGAGTGCGTCCAGCGTCTCGGACAGCTCGGCGAGCTCGGCCGTGGCCCGCACCGCGAACGTGGTTGCGGCCATGGATGAGGCGGGGGCAGCCGGGTCGTGCAAGCGGCGCAGAGCGTCGGCGCGCAAGGCGCGGATGGCCCGGCCGTAGTGCGCGGCGACCAGACCCGTGACCAAGGCCATGCCTGTTCCGGCCAGCGACCCCATGGCCGAGGGCAGTGGCCACCCCAGCGTTCAGCGCCGCCGAGCTGGAGAACACCACGACCGCGGTGCCGAGACTCACCAGGCAGGCAAAACCCACCCATCCCGCCGCCCAGCCGGCCAGAGGGGCGCCCCGGCGATCACCTCCTGGCGTCATGGTGGAGGTCCGGCCTCCGCCATGACGCCCGTGGTCGTCCAGTCCTGACTGCGCCCCCCACGGGCACCGCCGTCGACATCCGGGCTCTGCGCCGTGCTCGCCGCACGGTCCTCGACGCCGGTGTAGGCGACGAGCTCGGGATCGGCGGCGAGCGCGATGGCGCCCAGCAGCGAGGCGACAGCCCTCTCGACGGAGTGCAGCTCTTCGACGATGTCACCGACGGCGCTCGCACCGTCCGGCTGCCCCGCCAGGTGCGCGAGTCTCGTCGCCGACCCACGCAGGACGGCGAGGGTCGGCGCGGTCCGGGCTCCGATGCCGCCGAGCGCCTGAGCGGCGTCGGTGGCCACATCGATCCGGGCCAGCGCATCGTCGCGCGAGGCGGCCAGCTCGGCGGCGCACAGCCAGGTCTGCGCCTGGCCGACGAGGACCGCGGTGAGCGCCGTCTCCCGGCGGCCGAACGCAGCCGCGCCAGCCGGACGGCGGGCGATGAGGACAGCGAGCGGGGAGTCCGGGTCCCCGATCACGGCTGAGCAGTACGGGCGTCCTCCTCGCTGCCGGTCAGGACCCGGCGCGCGCCGAGTGCTCGCAACACCCACGGCGCGTCGAACGCAGCGGCGTCGGCCTGCCGGCGACCGATGCCCGCCTCGTCGCCGACATAGACGGCCGGCCCGTCGTCCTCCAGCAGCACCATCTCGACGTCGGCACCGCCGAGCACCCGAGCCGCCGCGGTGAGCACCACGCGCGCGGAGGTGTCCATCGACTGCGCCGCCGCCTGCTCCTGCCCACGGGCGAGCTCGGCGAACAGCCGCGCCTCCCCAGCGTTCGACGTCTGCTCTTCGAACGACATCCACATCAGCGCGATGGGAACCACCAGGGCGAGCAGCCCGAGCGGTGCGTTGACGTACAGCCAGGCGCCCAGGATGCCCAAGCTGGTCGTCGCGGCGGCGTGGACGCCATGCAACGACGCGTCCTCCGCCACCATCCGCCAGAACGGTTGGCCGCCGATGACCGCGATCGGCACGGCCGACATGGTCTGGTTGACCAGCCAGAAGGCCACCATGCCCAGCACGGCACCTTGGACCGCGGTGACGCAATGGACCGCGACGAAGACCGCACACGCGGTGCCGAGCGCGAACTGGGAGACGTTGAACACCACCTTGATGACCGGCCGGCGCCGCAGCACCTGGGCGATCGCAAGTCCGCCGACCACGCCGACGATCACCCACGACCCGGGGGCGAACAGCAGCGCGGCCGCCATCGCACCCTCGGTCATGGTGAAGGCGATCCGGTGACGGGCCACGGTGAGGTGGATCGCGGCGAACTCGCTCACCGCGACGCCCACGACTAGCGCGACGACGGTGAACCACGGAACGCTCCCCCACGGCGCGAAGGCAATGCCCAGCACGCCAGCCACACACGCGCAGGCGAGCGCCGACAGGCGGATCCAGCCGATGCGGCTCATCGGAACTCACCCCACGACTGAGCCGCCCACGACCGAGCCGCCCACGATCGAGCCGCCCAGGACTGATCGGCCCAGGAGCGCGCCGCCCACGACCGTGCGCCCCACGACTGAGCCACCCAAGGACGAGCCGCCCACGACCGGGCGGCCCACGATCGGGCCGCCCACGAGCGAGCCGCCCACAGGTCGCAGGTCCACGCCGCTGCCCCAGTCTGCGTGGGTGCCCATCCACGCCGACCGGTCGAACCTGCCCTCACCTGCGTCGCCGCCCGCTATCCGCGTCGGGATCGCGACCAGCCCTTCGCCGCTCCCGGCGGCCCCTCGCATCGGTCGTGGCGGCACCCCGGATCGCCGCCTTGACCTGATGCGGCGTCGCGCGCGGGAAGGACTGCTTGAACGCGGCCGCCACACCGCTGGTGATGGCCGTCGCCTCGCTGGTCCCCGATCCGCGAAACAGCCCGGTCTGCTGCCGCGCCCCAGGGTTCTGGCGGGCGATGATCGTGTCCGCGGGCATGACGCCCAGCACGCCGACACCCGCCGCGACGACGTCGGGCTTGCCGACCCCGGCGAACGCGCTGCGGCCGCTGAACGCGGCGACGGCCGGGGTCGTGCCGGTGGTGTCCGCGGCGCCCACGGTCAGTGCCGCCGGCGCGAACCCCGGGTCCCCCACCGCCTTCGGATCGTTGCCCGCCGCGACCACGACGGTCACGCCCCTGGCGCGGGTGAGCTCGACGGCGTACGTCAGCGGGTCGACCCCGTAGGCGGCACTCGGCCGCTCGACGCTCAGTGACAGGTTGGCCACATCGACGGTGTCCGCGTGGGTGGCCACCCAGTTGAGCCCGGCCAGGACCGCGCCCAGCGACGTCGTGCCATCGTCGTCGGCGACCTTGACCACGCTGATGGTGGCGGCAGGCGCGACACCGACACCCAGCGCGGAACCCGCGATCGGGCCGCCGGCGATGAGGGAGGCCATGAAGGTGCCGTGACCGTAGCCGTCGGTGAACGGGCCGCGCTCACGGATCGTGCCGCCGACGGCGTTCAGCCCGGAGGTGTCCACGGCGTCGACGATGCGGCCGGAGCGGCGGTTGAGCTGCTGGCTGTCGCTGACGCCGGTGTCGATGACGGCGACGTTGACACCGGCACCCACCCACGCCTCGCCAGCGGCGCCACCGACCGACGCCGGAGCGAGCACGCTGGCGCTGGACCTGGACCCGTAGGCGTCACCAGCGAACCGAACCGAGGCACTGGGTGAGTAGCCGGCGACGGCCGGGTCGGCCCTCAGCGCGTCCAGGGCCGCTGCCGTGCCTCGCACCACCTGCGCGCCGATCGCCGGAAGGTCCGCGACAACGCTCACCCCGGGGCTGGTCACCCCGGCATTGGTCACCACCACGATGCCGGTCTGCAGGGCGGACCGCAGGAGGTTCCGCGCCGGCAGTGACCGCGCCCGGCGCCGTCACACCGACCAGGACGGTCGCGGCGGTCACCACCGCCGCGAGGGCAAGACCGGAACGCCAATCCAGGAGTCGTCGCACCGGGTCCCCTTACGCAGCTGGCTCAGATGGGCGCATACCCCTGTCACGCACTACGTCGGCCGCACGGAGGTCAATCTGTTGCGCCCGCCCCGCACGTCAGCCGTACGGAGTAGCGAACCGTCGTGCAACCGCGTCCGAACGGACTTCAGAGATCGATCCGGCTGAGCCGATACACGTGGCAATGAACGCATGCGACAGGCGCATACCGGCCCTGTGGGGACGGTCAGCAGCGAGGAGGACCAGGTGACGGCTGCCGTAGACCACCTGCCAGCAGCCCATCACGTCGAGGCTGCGGGCTTCACCGCGATGGTCGTCGACGACCATCCGCTGGTCCGCGAGTCCATGGTCAACCGGCTGATCGCGATGGGTGCACGCGAGGTGGTCGAGGCCGCCACCGTCGCCGAGGCACGCGCGCGGGCCAACGTCAGCGGTCCGCGAGACCTGTGCGTGCTCGACGTCGGCCTGCCCGACGGCTCCGGCCTCGACCTGCTCGCCGACCTGCGCGGCAACGGGTGGCAGCGGCTCGTCGTCCTGTCCGCGGCCGACGACCCGTACTCGGTTCGCGCCGCGTTCGTCGCCGGCGCCCAGGGCTACCTGCTCAAGTCCGCCTCCCCACTGGTCGTCACCGACGGCGTTCGCCGGGTCCTCGACGGCGGGGTCTACGCCGACCCGTCCGTGGCCTCGCTGCTCGCGGCGGGCTTGCGCGGTGGTCCCGCGGCGGACGGCGTCGCGGACCTGTCCGGCCGCGAGCTCGAGGTCCTCAAGCTGGTCTCCGACGGCCAGTCGAACAAGGAGATCGGCGACATTCTCGGCCTGTCCGCGTTGACCGTGAAGAGCCACCTGGCCCGGATCGCCCGCAAGCTCGGCACGGGTGACCGGGCCGAGATGGTGGCCCTGGCCATGCGGGCCGGCGTCATCCGCTGACGCCTTGCGACCCGCTCGACGATCGGCACGCTCAGGCGTGGAGTGCCGGCCACTCGGCGCTGACGCCGTACCGTAGGGGCATGCACCTCGCCCGACCGACCGAGTCACCGGCAGCGGCCACGTCAGGCGAAGGCGCAGCGGGCGGGGCCGCGCCAGCCGACGACACCACGCCCGCCGACAATGTCGCACCCCTGCCTCCCCTCCTCCAGCCCCGCGACGGCATCCCCGCGGTCGTCCAGACCCGCGCCGCGCTGACCGAGGCGATCGCCTCGCTGGCAGCCGCCCACGGTCCCGTCGCTGTCGACGCCGAGCGCGCCTCCGGCTACCGCTACGGTCAGCGCGCCTACCTCGTGCAGCTACGCCGTGACGGCGCACCGTCGGTGCCTCATCGACCCCATCGAGTGCCCCGACCTGTCGGGGCTGGATGCCGCCCTGGCCGATGCGGAGTGGGTGGTCCACGCGGCGAGCCAGGACCTGCCCTGCCTCGCCGAGCTCGGGCTGCGGCCGCGCCGGCTGTTCGACACCGAGCTCGGCGGACGGCTGGCCGGGCTCGAACGGGTCGGGCTCGGCGCCGATGGTGACCGCGATGCTCGGGGTCCACCTGGAGAAGGGGTACTCGGCGGCGGACTGGTCGCAGCGCCCGTTGCCCGAGCCGTGGCTGCACTACGCGGTGCTGGACGTCGAGGTCCTGGTCGAGCTGCGGGACGCCCTCGAGTCGTTGCTGCGCGAGCAGGGAAAGCTGGAGTGGGCCCACGAGGAGTTCGAGGCGGTCCGCACAGCCCCGACCCCACAGCCCCGGACCGACCCGTGGCGACGCACCTCCGGCATCCACCGGCTCAGGTCCCGCCGCCAGCTGGCCATCCTCCGCGCGTTGTGGCAGACCAGGGACCGCATCGCTCGCGAGGAGGACATCTCTCCCTCCCGCCTGCTGCCCGACTCGGCTCTCATGGCCGCGACCACGGCGCCCCCGCAGAACCGCAGCGACCTGACCGTGCTGGCGGGCTTCACCGGCCGAGGCAGCCGTCGCTACCTACGTCAGTGGTGGTCCGCGCTCGACGCAGCGCAGCACCTGCCGGACGGCGAGCTGCCCGAGCTGTCTCCTGCCTCGGATGCTCTCCCCCCGGTCAGCCGATGGGCCGACCGGGACCCGCTCGCCGCTGTCCGGCTCGCCGCTGTGCGCGCCGCGGTGACCTCGTTGGCCGAGACGCTCAACCTGCCCACGGAGAACCTGCTGCCGCCCGACGCCGTACGCCGGCTTGCCTGGGCAGCGCCGACCACGCCGATCACCGAGGCAGGGGTCGAGGCCACGCTCCTGAGCCACGGAGCTCGCAGCTGGCAGGTCCGGCTCACCTCGTCCGCGTTGGTCGATGCACTGACCAGCGCTGCGACGACGCCCGCGGACCCCGGCCAGCTCGACGGGTGAGCGGCTCGCTGGGCACGATCCGGACCGACCGCCTGATCCTGGAGCCGATTCGGCCCGCCTGGGCGGCCGCGATCGTCGCCGGCGACCTGTCGGTGGTGCGCGCCGGGCAAGGCTGGCCTCCCGCCGACACCGTGGACGCGCTGCGATTGGCCGCGGAGCACGGCGGCCAGCCGGGCTGGTTCGTGACGTTGCGCGAGGACGGAACCGTCATCGGCGACTGCGGATGGAAGGGCGGTCCCGATGCCACCGGAGTGGCCGAGATCGGCTACGGGCTGGCCGCACCCTGGCGAGGCCACGGCTATGGGACCGAGCTGGTGAACGGCTTGGTCGGCTGGGCGGCCACCCAGCCGAATTGCCGCCGGCTGGTCGCCCAGACGCTGGTCGGCAACACCCCGTCCAGGCGGCTCCTGGTGCGGTGCGGGTTCGCAGTCGAGTCCTGTGACGGGCCTTGGATCTGGTATTTCCGGCAGCTCACCGGCGGCTGACCGCCCGGCTTCGATGCTCGACTGCCGTCGCTTATGCGCCGAATCTCTACCCGTTTGGCGCAACATGACCACCAAAGTCGCTCTTATGCAACCGCCGCGAACCGGGTACGTTCGTGACCATGAACGACGGGTCCGACTTCGCCGAGCTGCGGAGCTGCGCGTTCGGTGTCTCGGTTCTGAACGAGATGGACCTGCTCATCTCGCCCTCGGGAGTCACCATCGGCGGCCTGCCTGAGGTCGAGGTCGGCTGGCACGAGTGCGCACAGGCGATAGGCGACGCCGATCCGTCGTCGGTCGTGGCCCGGGCAAGGCTCACCCGGTGGCTCCAGGCCCGGCGCTGGCTCGCCGACCGGTCCCTCGTCGAACTTGCCGAGTTGGCGCGCCCCGTCGGCCTGCCCGTCGGTCACATCCGGCATCCAGGGCCCGGCTGGGCTCAGCGGCACGTCCACGGTGATGCCCTCGACGTCGGCATCGGTTTCGCCGGTCTGCGGCCCGACGCCCCCGACGTCGTCCAGCTCTGCCCGCAGGGTGCGCTGGACGCCGCAGGGCTCGACGTGACGCCTTGGTGGAGCTCCTGCGTCGACTACCTGGAGAACATCGGCGCACTGGCCGCTGTGCGGTGGCGGCGGGATCCCCGCGCACCGCTGCGACCCCTCGGCGACTGCGACGTCGTGACGCTGCTCGCCTCCGACCTGTTCCGAGGTGCAGTGGCGAGCGCCGCCGGCGGCATGCGAGCCGTCGCCGTGCCGATGCGCAACCGTGGGTGGCTGGACCTGTCCCGCATCGACCCGGCGTTCGCGCTGGCCGCGGCGGCGATCACCGACGAGGAGGACCGCGGGTTCCCGCGGCCGCTGCTGCTCACCTTCGACGAAGTGGTCATCGCGGCCGAAGGTGGTCGCCCGGCCGAGATCGTGCTCCGCGACGGCGCCGTCGCCCAGCCGTTCCTCCGCGACGTGATGTACCGCTAGCGCTCGCCGCCCGGCGTGCAAGCACGGTGACTCCGGGCGCTCCCGCTCACTCCGCGGCGAGCTGCTGCTGCTCTTCCTGTTCGGTGCGCGCATCGAGCCGGGCCACCGTCTCGATGATCTGCCTGGCGATCTCCTGCGGCACCAGGCCGATCTCGGTCAGCACCTGGGCGCGTGAGGCGTGGATGAGGAACTGCTGGGGGATGCCGTAGCCGCGAACCGGCACGTCGATGCCCGCGTCGCGCAGGTGCTGGGACACGGCATCCTCGACTCCACCGGTCCGTCCGCCATCTTCGATGACAATCACCAACCGGTACCGGGCGGCGGCCGCCGCCAGGGCACCGTCGAGCGGCTTCACCCAGCGTGGGTCGACGACGGTGACCCCGACACCCTGGTCGGTGATCCGCTCCGCCACCTCCAGGGCGGTGGCCGCCATCGCGCCCACTGCCAGCACCAGGACGTCGTCCGCGCCGCTGCGTCGCAGAACGTCCATACCGCCCAGCGCGCCCACCGCGGGCACGTCGGCCGCGACGGCGCCCTTGGGATAGCGCAGCGCGGTCGGCCCGTCGTCCGTCGCGACGGCCTCCCGGAGCAGCTCGGAGAGCCGGGTGCCGTCCCGTGGCACCGCCAGCGCGAGCCCGGGGACCGCGAGGAGGAGCCCGACATCCCACATGCCGTGATGGCTGGCGCCGTCCTCACCGGTCACCCCAGCCCGGTCGAGCACGAACGTGACCGGGAGGCGGTGGAGCGCGACGTCCATCAGCACCTGGTCGAATGCCCGGTTGAGGAAGGTCGAGTACAGCGCGACGACCGGGTGCATGCCGCCCATGGCCAGTCCGGCGGCGGAGGTCACCGCGTGCTGCTCGGCGATCCCGACGTCGAAGACCCGACGCGGATAGGCGTCGGCGAAGGCCGCCAGACCGACCGGTTCCAGCATCGCCGCAGTGATCGCCACCACGTCCGGGCGCTCGGCACCCAGGGCCACCATCTCGGTGGAGAACACCTTGGTCCAGCTCATGGTGGGCTTGGCCATCGGCTTGCCGGTGCCCGGGTCGAAGGCGCCTGGCGCGTGCAGGCAGTCCGCCTCGTCCAGCTCCGCGGGCGTGTAGCCGAATCCCTTCTGGGTCACGGCGTGCACGATCACCGGACCGCCGAAGCGCTTGGCGCGCAGCAGCGCCACCTCCATGGCAGCGACGTCGTGGCCGTCGATGGGGCCGACGTACTTCAGGCCAAGGTCCTCGAACAGCCCCTGCGGGGCGACGACGTCCTTGAGGCCCTTCTTGATCCCGTGCAGCGCCTCGTACAGCGGCCGGCCGACCAGCGGCGTGCGGCCGAGCACGGTCTTCACCAGCTCCAGGACCCGCTCGTACCCTTGCGTTGTCCGCAGCGAGTGCAGGTGGTCGGCGAGCCCGCCGACCGTCGGCGCGTAGGAGCGGCCGTTGTCGTTGACGACGATGACGACCGGGCGGTCCTTGGCGGCGGCGATGTTGTTGAGCGCCTCCCAGCTCATCCCGCCGGTCAGCGCCCCGTCGCCCACGACCGCGACCACGGCCCGCTTCTCCCCGCGCAGCGCGTAGGCCTTCGCCAGCCCGTCCGCGTACGACAGCGCGGTCGACGCGTGGCAGTTCTCGATGAGGTCGTGCTCGGACTCCGCGCGGCTCGGGTACCCGGACAAGCCGCCCTTGCGCCGTAGCGTCGCGAACCCGCTCTGACGACCGGTCAGGATCTTGTGCACGTACGCCTGGTGGCCGGTGTCGAACAAGATCTTGTCGTGGGGAGAGTCGAACACCCGGTGGAGCGCGATCGTCAGCTCCACCACGCCCAGGTTCGGGCCTAGGTGACCACCGGTGCGGGCGACCGCGTCGACGAGGAAGTCCCGGATCTCGCTCGCCAGTCGCGGGATCTGCTCCGGTGTGAGCTTCTTGAGGTCGTCCGGGCCCGTTATCGACTCGATCAGGCCCACTGAGATCGTCTCCTCGTCTGCGCTGGCGGCATCCACAGCGCGGGGAGAGTCTACCGGTGGGCACCCGCCGGGGCTGCTTGGCGGCGGGCGCGCCCGCCCAGGAGTGGTCGGGCAGGATGTGCGATGCGCAGGACGTCGTGCCCACTCCCCCGAGCGGGCCCTGCTGAGCATCGGAGGTTACCCGTGGCGGGTCGTGGAGTCCTGGTCACCGGAGGATCGCGTGGGATCGGGGCAGCCACGGCGCGCGCCTTCGCCGCCTTGGGCGACCGCGTCGCGGTCCACTGCCGAGGCGACCTGGCCGCCGCGCACGCCGTCGCAGCCAGCCTGGACGGTGACGGACACGTCGTCGTCCAAGCCGACCTGGCCGACGGCGAGGCGGTCGAGGCGATGGTTTCCTCGGCCATCGCCGGGCTCGGCCAGCTCGACGTCCTCGTCAACAACGCGGCGCTGTTCGAAACCGACGCCGCCGACGCCAACGGCAGCCGCCGGATCCGGCACCGGATCGACACGGCGACCTATGACGAGTGGCGCTCGGCATGGCGACGTACCGTCGAGGTCAACCTGCTCGGCACCGCCGACGTGACCTGGTGCGTAGCCAGGCACCTGATGGACCGCGGCGCGAGCGGGCGGATCGTCATGGTCGGCTCGCGCGGCGCGTACCGCGGCGAACCCGACGTGCCGGCCTACGGCGCCACCAAGGCCGCGGTGCACTCCCTCGCCCAGTCGCTCGCGATCTCCCTGGCCCCGCACCGGATCGCGGTCAGCGCTGTCGCCCCGGGGTTCGTCCGCACCGACATGACCGCCGAGCTGCTCGACAGCCCGGCCGGCGCGGCGATCGGGGCGCAGAGCCCGTTCGGCCGGGTGGCCACCCCCGAGGAGGTGGCCGCGGCCATCGTGTACCTGGCCTCGGCCGAGGCGGAGTGGGCCAGCGGCACCGTGCTCGACCTCAACGGCGCGTCGTACCTGCGCTGACTCCCGTTCCGTCGGCTGCGGCTCAGCCGAGCTTGCCGACGATTCCGGCCATCGTGTCGGCGTCGTAGGCCCGCATGGTCGTCGTCCGCACACTGCCTTGCATGCCGAGCGCCAGCAGGAAGGCGGTCGCGGTCTCGTCGTCCGGGAAGTCGGTCACCGTGACGAGGTCGTATTTGCCGACCGTCCAATAGATCTGGGTGAGCTTCCCGCCCATCTTCTCCGCGGACTGGGCGGCCGCGCGAGCCCGGCTCAGCGTGTCCTTGACGGCGCTCATGCCCTGGTCGGTCCAGTGGATCAGGCTGATGTACGTGGCCATGTCACGCTCCCCACGTCGAGGGCGTGCCCGGCGCAGCGGATCGGCCGGCGCGGCGGCGCGCCCGAGGTGCTTGGAACGTACCCAGCCGCACGCTGTTCTCACTGACAGCGTGCGGCTGGGTAGTGCCCCAAGGAGGCGGAGTGCCTCGAGGGTGCGGACAGACGGCTAGGCCGGCAGGAGCGAGCGGAGCACGTACTGCATGATCCCGCCGTGCCGGTAGTAGTCGGCCTCGCCTGGCGTGTCGATGCGCACGATCGCCTGGAACGACTTGCCGTCCGCCTGCACGGTGACCTCGCGCGGGATGCTCGCTCGACGCCGGCCAGCCCGGCGATGGTGAACACCTCGTCGCCCGTCAGGCCCAGGGCGCGCGGCCGACGCACCGGGCGCGAACTGCAGCGGCAGCACGCCCATGCCGATGAGGTTGGAGCGGTGGATGCGCTCGTAGGACTCGGCGATGACCGCGCGCACGCCGAGCAGCGCGGTGCCCTTCGCCGCCCAGTCGCGGGACGAGCCGGAGCCGTACTCCTTGCCGGCCAGGATGACCAGCGGCACCCCGTCGGCGATGTACTGGCGTCGACGCGTCGTAGATCGACATCACCTCGCCATCGGGCAGGTGCTTGGTGACCCCACCCTCGGTGCCGGGCGCCAGCTGGTTGCGCAGCCGGATGTTGGCGAACGTGCCGCGGATCATCACCTCGTGGTTGCCGCGACGCGAGCCGTAGGAGTTGAAGTCGCGCGGCTGCGACACCGTGCTCGTGAGGTAGCGCCCCGGCCGGCGAGTCCTTCTTGATGTTGCCGGCCGGCGAGATGTGGTCGGTGGTGACCGAGTCGCCGAGCAGCGCCAGCACCCGGGCGCCGGCGATGTCGGTGAGCGGCACCGGCTCGCGGGTCATGCCGTCGAAGTACGGCGGGCGTCGCACGTAGGTCGAGCCCGCGTCCCAGTCGAAGCTGGTGCCCTCGGGCACCTCGAGCCCCTGCCAGCTGGTCGTCGCCGGCGAACACGTCGGCGTAGCCGTTCGGCGAACATCTCCGACGGCGATCGCCGAGCCGACGACCTCGGCGACCTCCTGCTCGGACGGCCAGATGTCGCGCAGGTAGACCGGCTGCCCATCGGTGTCCGATGCCGAGCGGCTCGGTGTCGAGGTCGATGTCCATCGTGCCGGCGAGCGCGTAGGCGACGACGAGCGGCGGCGACGCGAGGTAGTTCATCTTCACGTCGGGGTGGATGCGGCCCTCGAAGTTGCGGTTGCCCGACAGCACGGACAGCCGCGGCGAGGTCGTTGTCCTGCGATCGCCTTGGAGAGGCGTCGTCGAGCGGGCCGGAGTTGCCGATGCACGTCGTGCAGCCGTAGCCGACGAGGTTGAAGCCGAGCTTCTCCAGGTACGGCGTGAGACCGGCGCGGTCGTAGTAGTCGGTGACCACCTTCGAGCCGGGCGCCAGCGTCGTCTTCACCCACGGCTTGCGGGTCAGGCCCTTCTCGACGGCCTTCTTCGCCACCAGCGCCGCGGCGATCATGACGAACGGGTTCGACGTGTTCGTGCAGCTCGTGATCGCCGCGATCACCACTGCGCCGTGGTCGATCTCGAACGTGCCGTCGCGAGCGTCCTCCAGCGTCGACCTGCCGTGCGCGGGCCGCGCACGGCCGGCCGTCACCCGTACATCGCGGTCGATCGAGTCGCTGGCCGGGAAGGACTCCTTGGCGGCTTCCTCGACGCGCGCCGTTCACCCGCGTAGTCGAGCACCGGCGCGGCGGAAGGCGCTCTTCGCGTCGGAGACGGCGACCCGGTCCTGCGGCCGCTTCGGGCCGGCGAGCGACGGCACGATCGTCGCCGAGGTCGAGCTCGAGGCGTCTCGGAGAAGACCGGCTCGGCGGCCGGGTCGTGCCACAGGCCCTGCTCCTTGGCGTAGGCCTCGACCAGCGCGACCTGCTCGGGCGCGCGACCGGTGAAACGCAGGTAGCGCAGCGTCTCGTCGTCGATCGGGAAGATGGCAGCGGTCGAGCCGTACTCGGGGCTCATGTTGCCGATGGTGGCGCGGTTCGCCAGCGGCACGTTGGCCACGCCCGGGCCGTAGAACTCGACGAACTTGCCGACGACGCCGTGCTTGCGCAGCATCTCGGTGACGGTCAGCACCAGGTCGGTCGCGGTCGCGCCCTCGGGCAGCGCGCCGGACAGCTTGAAGCCGACGACCTCGCGGGATCAGCATGGACACCGGCTGGCCGAGCATGGCGGCCTCGGCCTCGATGCCGCCGACGCCCCAGCCGAGCACGGCCAGGCCGTTGACCATCGTGGTGTGCGAGTCGGTGCCGACGAGGGTGTCGGGGTAGGCGACGGTGGCCCGTCCGCCTGTCGGTGAAGACCACGCGGGCCAGGTACTCGAGATTGACCTGGTGGACGATGCCGGTGTCGGGCGGCACGACCTTGAAGTCGGCGAACGCGCGACTGGCCCCAGCGCAGGAACTGGTAGCGCTCCTCGTTGCGCTCGAACTCCAGCTCGGCGTTGCGCGCGAAGGCGTCCGCGCGGCCGAAGACGTCGGCGATGACGGAGTGGTCGATGACCAGCTCGGCCGGGCTCAGCGGGTTGATCTTCGACGGGTCGCCGCCGAGGGCGACCATCGCCTCGCGCATCGCGGCGAGGTCGACGACGCACGGCACGCCGGTGAAGTCCTGCATGAGCACACGGGCCGGGGTGAACTGGATCTCGGTCGCGGCTCGGCCACCGGGTCCCAGCTCGGCGAGCGCGCGGATCGTGGTCGGCGGTGACGTTCGCGCCGTCCTCGGTGCGCAGCAGGTTCTCCAGCAGCACCTTCAGGCAGAACGGCAGCCGTTCCGCTCCCGGCACCGCATCCAGCCGGAAGATCTCATACGACGCATCCCCGACCACCAGGGTGCCGCGACTACCGAAGCTGTCCACGGCTGTGCTCCGCTCTCGTCCGTCTCATCCAAACAGGACAAGCGTACTGTATGACTCTCGGCAGTGCCACCCGCCTCGCCGAGGTCAGCTACCCGACCTGCGGACGTGGAACGACGCCAGCCAGTCCTCGTCGCTGCGCGCCGTCGATCTCCAGGCGCCAGCTGTAGCGGCCGGCCGACAGCGGCAGCCCCGGGCCGACGTTCACCACGACCGGCGACGTCGAGCGGGATGCCCTTCGGGCACCCCAGCCGGCCGGCCCACCTCGATCTGCTGCTCGTGCACCAGCGGCACCGGTCCGTTCGGCGTGTCCGACCTCGACCGAGACGACCGTCCGCGTCCTCCAGCCGCAGGCGCGCGACGTGCGGCCGGTTCGTCTCGTTCCACGGCACGTGCACGATCGCCACCACGGCGTGCGGCGGCAGCGGATTGCCCGCGGACACCAGGACGATGCTCCAGCCGGCGCCCAGGATGTGGACCTTGCCGGACGGGTCGACCTGGGCGGCGTCGCACAGCAGCAACGTGACGCGCATCGTCGAGGGCTCGTTCGGGTCCTGCGGGAGAGATGTCATGTCCGCATCCTTGCGCATCGCCGCGCCCCGCCCGCCGTCAGCCGCCGCTGGCTTCCAGCACTGCGACACACTCGACGTGGTGCGTCTTCGGGAACAGATCGAACGCCCGCAGCGAGGCGAGACGGTAGCCCAGCTCCGCGAAGACCGCGACGTCGCGGGCGAGCGCAGCCGGATCGCACGCTACGTACGCCACCGCACGCGGCCCGGCTGCGGCGATCGCCCGGCAGACCGTCGCGGCCGGCACCCGAACGCGGCGGGTCGAGCACCACCACGTCGGCGGACAGCCGTTCCCTGGCGAGCACCCGGTCCACGCTGCCGCCGATGATGCGCACCGATGGCAGGTCGGCGAGGTTGTGCCGTGCGTCGCCACCGCCTGCCGGTTCCACTCGATCGCCGTGACCGCGGACACGTGCGGCGCGAGCGTGCCGGCGAACAGCCCGACCCCGCAGTACAGGTCGAACGCCCGGTCCCCCGGCCGCGGTGCGAGTCCCTCCAGCACGGCACCCACGAGCGTGTCCGCAGCGCCGGGATGCACCTGCCAGAAACCGTTACCGCTCACCCGCCAGGTGCGGCCGGCCGCCTTCTCGTGCAGCATCGGGCCGGAGTGGGGACTGGTCGCCGAGGTCAGCGGACCACCGAACGGCCGCACGTGACCGTCCTTGCGCGACGTGACCAACGTGACGGTCTCTCCGGTGCCGACGGCCACCGCCACCTCGACGTCGCTGGCCCGGTTCCACCGCTTGTCCTCGACGCCGACCGCTTCGACACCCGGGTGCGCGATGAGGCACCGGTCGATGGCCACCACCTCGTGCGAGCGGCTCTGGCGCAATCCCGCCCGACCGGCGTCGTCGACGGCGAAATGCACCCGGGTCCGCCAGCCGAGCGGGCCGCCGGGCAGCTCCTCGACGTCGACGTCGAGGCTCAGGCCGGCCAGGCGTTGCAGCTGCTCGCGGACGACCTGGGCCTTCAGCTCCCGCTGGTAGGCCGGCCTCGCGTGCTGCCAGTCGCAGCCGCCGCAGCCGCCCGGTCGCGCGAAGGCACACGGCGCCACCACCCGCTCAGCGGAGGGGACGACGATCTCGACGGCATCGGCGCGCAGCAGGTGCTTGGTCTCACCCGTCACCACCGCCTCGACCCGCTCCCCCGGCAGTGCGTGCCGGACGAAGACCACCTGGCCGTCGTGGCGGGCCACGCAGGAACCGCCGTGGGCCAGCGGACCGACCTCGAGCTCGACGATCATGCGCGTGGCTCCGGCGTCCGGGTGGGCTCGCCGCGGCGCACCGCACCCGCGGGCGGTCCTTCGGCCCGGCGCTCGGCGTCCTGCGACGACTGCAGCTGCCAGGGGACGCTCGTCACCATCACGCCAGGGGTGAACAGCAGTCGGGCCTTCAGCCGCAGCGCGCTCTGGTTGTGCAGCAGCTGCTCCCACCAGTGGCCGACGACATACTCGGGGATGAACACGGTCACGACGTCGCGCGGGCTGGTCCGGCGCACGCTCGACGTAGTCGACGATCGGGCGGGTGATCTCTCGGTAGGGCGAGTCGAGCACCTTCAGCGGCACCGGGATCTCACGCCGCTCCCACTCGTCCTGCAGTGCCGGGTCTCGTCGCTGGTCGACGTTGACGGTGACCGCCTCGAGGTCGATGGTCGGGTGGCGCGGGCGAAGCCCAGGGCCCGCATCGCCGGCTTGTGGATCTTCGACACGAGCACGATCGCGTGAACCCGGGACGGCAGGACGGTGTCCTCGAGCTCGTCGACCATCAGCTCCAGGCGCACGCGGTCGTAGTGCCGGCGGATCGACTCATCGTCACGAAGACCACGACCATGGCCAGCAGGGCCATCCACGCGCCGTGAGTGAACTTGGTCAGCAGGACGACGATGAGCACCGTCCCGGTGAGGCCGAAGCCCAACGTGTTGATGACCCGGGACCGCATCATGTGCCGTCGCTGGGCCGGGTCGGTCTCCAGCGGCAGGTTGCGGTTCCAGTGCCGGATCATGCCGAGCTGGCTGATCGTGAACGACACGAACACGCCGACGATGTACAGCTGGATGAGCTTGGTGACGTCCGCATCGAAGATCACCACGAGCACACCCGCCGCACCGGCCAGCAGCAGGATGCCGTTGCTGAAGGCCAGCCGGTCGCCGCGGGTGTGCAGCTGACGCGGCAGGTAGCCGTCGCGGGCCAGAATCGAGCCGAGCACCGGGAACCCGTTGAACGCGGTGTTGGCCGCCAGCACCAGGATGACCAGGGTCAGCGTCGTCACGTAGTACGCGCCGGCCGGGAAGTTGCTGAAGACCGCCTGGGCGATCTGCGCGATCACCGTGTCCTGACCGTCGGGGTGCTTGCCGTCCACCAACAGGTACTTGTCGAACTCGGTGATCCGCACCTTCGTGTACAGCGACAGGATGGTGATCGTGGTGAACATGCCGATCGCGACGAGGCCCATGATCAACAGCGTCGAGGCGGCGTTCTTGCTCTTGGGCTTGCGGAAGGCCGGCACGCCGTTGCTGATCGCTTCGATGCCGGTCAGCGCGGTGCAGCCTGACGCGAACGCCCGCAGAACCAGGAAGACGAAGGCGAGCCCGACCAGGTTGTTGTGCTGGGGGACGATCGTGGCGTCGGCCGTCGGGGCGCGCAGCGTGTCACCGAAGACGACCACACGGACGAAGGCGTAGGCCGCCATGCCGAAGATGCCCAGCATGAAACCGTAGACCGGGACGGCGAAGGCCTTGCCCGATTCGCGCACACCGCGAAGGTTCATCAATGTCATGAAGGCGATGCAGGCCAGCACGATGCCGACCTTCTCGGACCGGTACTGCACGAAAGCCGGGGTGGACAAGAACGTGTCGACGCCAGACGACACCGACACGGCCACCGTCATGACGTAGTCGACCAACAGCGCGCTGGCCACCGTGATCCCGGCGTTGGCCCCGAGGTTGACCGTGGCGACCTCGTAGTCGCCGCCCCCGCTCGGGTAGGCGTGCACGTTCTGCCGATAGGACGCGACGACGGTGAGCATGATGACCACGACGCCGAGCCCCGCGAGCAGCGACCACTTGTAGGCAACCGTGCCGGCGATGGCCAGGACGAGCAGGATCTCCTGGGTGGCGTAGCCCACGGAGGACACCGCGTCGGTGGCGAATACCGGCAGTGCCAGACGCTTGGGCAACAACGTCTCACCGAGCCGGTCGCTACGCAGAGCCCTCCCGACGAGGACCCGCTTGAACACGTCCGAGGTGTGAGGCACGGCCAGAGCCTAACTGCGAAGGAGAGCCTGCGAACGCGCCAGGCCTCCGCCCGTCGTGCGCATCGTGGCGCCAGGTTGCTCGCCCGGCCGCGGCGGCCAGGCGGGTGCGCCATCGGGGCTCGCGCCACCTGTTCGGATGATCGAGCGTGTACCGTTCACCAGCGCAGGGAGAAGGAGCAGCACCAGCCGGAAGGGCAGCCGTGCATATCGTGATCATGGGGTGCGGGCGGGTTGGTTCAGCGCTCGCCTACAGCCTCGAGGACGCGGGCCACACTGTCGCGATCATCGACCGGGACCCACAGGCGTTCCGACGCCTGCGTACCGATTTCCGCGGCCGTCGGGTCAAGGGCATCGGCTTCGACCGGGACACCCTCATCGAGGCCGGGACCGAGCAGGCAGATGCCTTCGCAGCCGTGAGCAGCGGAGACAACTCCAACATCATCGCGGCGCGGGTGGCCCGCGAGACGTTCGGGGTGCAGAACGTCGTCGCCCGCATCTACGACCCGCGGCGCGCCGAGGTCTACCAACGTCTCGGTATCCCCACCGTCGCGACGGTCCGGTGGACCGCCGACCAGATGCTGCGCCGGCTGATGCCCTCCGGTGTCGAGGCCCTGTGGCGGGACCCGAGCGGCACAGTGGTGCTCGCCGAGGCTCACGTCGATCCCGGCTGGGTCGGCCAACGGCTGAGCCGGCTCGAGGAGGCCGCCAGCTGCCGGATCGGCTTCTTGACCCGATTCGGCGAAGGCGTCGTGCCCGACGCCACAACCGTTCTGCAGGAGGGCGACCTCGTCCACCTCGTCATGCGTGACGACGAGGTCGAACGAGCGGGCGCCATTCTCGGCAAAGCACCTGAGGAGAGTTGATGCGCGTCGCGATCGCAGGAGCGGGTTCGGTCGGCCGCTCGATTGCGGCCGAGCTGCTGATCAGCGGCCACGAGGTCCTGCTCATCGAGAAGGACGACCACGCCATCAAGGTGGACAGCGTGCCAGGCGCCGAATGGCTGCTGGCCGACGCGTGCGAGGTCGCCAAGCTCGACGAGGCCGGTCTCGAGCGCTGCCAGGTCGCCATCGCCGCCACCGGCGACGACAAGGTCAACCTTGTCGTGTCGCTGCTAGCGAAGACGGAGTACGGCGTCCCGCGTGTCGTGGCCCGGGTGAACCACCCGAAGAACGAGTGGCTGTTCAACGAGTCATGGGGCGTCGACGTGGCAGTGTCGACGCCGCGCATGCTCGCCGCCCTCGTCGAGGAAGCGGTGAACGTCGGCGACCTGGTGCGTCTGATGACGTTCCGCCAGGGCAAGGCCAACCTCGTCGAGCTGACGTTGCCGACCGATACGCCGTTCATCGGTCAGCGGGTAGGGGCCGTGCGATGGCCGACCGACGTCGCCCTGGTGGCGATCCTGCGCGAGGGACGCGTGCTGGTACCGAGCGACGACGACCCCCTCGAGGCGGGCGACGAGCTGTTGTTCGTGGCCGCGGAGGACGTCGAGGGCGAACTGCGGACGCTGCTGACAGGCATGTGAACGATCACTGACGGGCCGGTGACATTCCGGCTGGTCGGTGACAGCCCGCTAGTCGGCCTGCGAAGGATCCGGCTCCGTGTGGTCACTGGTGGCGTCGGCCACCAACGCCGAGGCACGCCGGGCGCGCGTGGTGATCGCCACCGTCGCGGCACCCGCCGCGATCGTGAGCGGCCAGCCCATGGCGATCTTCGTCGCCGCCAGCCAGCCCGCCTCGTGGGCGAGGTAGATCGGCGCCTGGACTGCGACCCGGCCGACGAACACCGCCGCCCAGATGGCGGTCGCCAGGGTGGCCGTGCGCAGGGCATCCGGGCGCTGTCGCCAGCTTGGGCGACCCTTGCCACCCTCGCCCGCCGCCGGCTCGAGGGCGGCGAGGACATAGCCGATCACCGGCCTTCTCACCAGCAAGGAGACGACCAGCACTGCTCCGTAGACGGCGTTCAGCCAGATGCCCGGCAGGAAGAACGCCTCCGGCCTTCCCATGCGATGGGCCACGAACGCCGCCACCGCGATACCGAACAGGCCGGAGACCGCGTGCTGGACCGACTGTCGGCGCACCAGCCGCCAGGCAAAGAGCCCCACGGCCAGCCCGAGCGCCGACCAGATGGCGACGGTGAGGTTGGTCAGGACGAAGATCAGGACGAACAGCGCCCCGGGCAGTCCGCTGTCGAGCAGTCCACGTTTGCCGCCGATGGCGTCGGACAACAGACCGTTGGTGGGCCTGGCGACGACATCCGCCAGTGCGACCTCGACCGGGGCTGGTCCTTCCCCGAGCCGATCGGACGCCGTCATGAACCTTCCGGCCGCAGGTCGTAGCGGGGGTTGAACATGACCAGTCGACCACCTTGACAGGCCATCCGGCCGGAGACCTTCACGACCCGACCAGGTGCGATCCCGGCGATCCGCCGACGGCCGAGCCAGACCAGGTCGACCGTTCCGGATCCGTCCCACAGCTCAGCTTCGAGCGCTGGTACACCCGCCCGCGGCCGCATCGTGACCGTACGCAGGGTGCCGGCGACACAGACAATCTGACGCTCCTGGCACCGGACCACGGGTGTGGCGCCAGCCTCTGTCGCGTCCTGGCGAAGCGCTTCGTCGTCCAAAGCGTCAGCCGTGCTCACCCACCGACGCATGGCGCGGCGCAAGGCACCAGGCCGCGGTCCGTCCTGCTGGGTATCGGGGGGGCCTGCTGTCGGCTGGGAAGCCTCGGTCGAGCGGGCAGAGCGCATACCCCCAGGGTAGGCGATCAGGCGCAGCACCGGACACGCGACGCCGACCGGTCAGTAGATCTCGGTGATTTCCGGCCCGCGCTCGAACGGGTCCAGCACCGGCTCACCCGACTCCTCGGCCTGACTCATAGCCTGCGCGGCCGCCTGCGGCAGTCGCAGCGCGAGCGCCTCCCTGGGCGCCATCGCGTCTTCGCCGCGCACGACGACGACATTGCGGAAGGTGTTCTCCAGCGCCGCGGCCTGGCCAGCACCGGTCGCGGCTGGTCCGGCGAACACGCCACGCAGGAACCAGCGAGGTCCGTCCGCACCGACGAACCGCAGGCGCTGCGCAGACGTGCTCCCGTCCTTGCCCGCTACCTTCGCCCGGGTGTGCAGCTCGGTGCCGAGCGCGCCCTCGACCTCCTCGACCGTCCCGCCTTCGGCACGGACCGACTCGGCGATCTCGTGGCGCACGTCATCCCAGATGCCCATCGTGCGCGGCGCGGCGAATGCGAGCAGCTGCAGGGTGCTCTGCCCGGTCGTCACCGTTGCGGCGACGACCTGCTGCGCGTCGTTGACCTCGACGCGGACCTCGGTGTGGGACTGCATCGGGATGAGCAACCCGCCAAGGTCGAGGCGCGCGGGTCCGCCGTCGGGCACGTTGGTCACGTCCCACGGCCCGCTCGTCACCGGCGCCACCTCTGCCGCGCCCTGATCCTCGGCCTCCAGCGCGTCAGGGGACGACGCTGGCGCCTCAGCCGCTTCGTCGCGTGCCTTGCGTCGGAATGCCATGACGATCCTTCTCTCGTGGGCGATGCGGGTGGGACATCAAGGACGGCTCAGGCCGGGGCGCCGGTGAACCCGCCAGTCGAGCCGTGTCCGCCTTCGCCGCGATCCGAGCCGGGCAGCCGGTCCACCTCGTGGAAGACCGCCCGTTCGACCCGCTGCACGACAAGCTGGCAGATCCGGTCCCCGCGTGCGAGCCGAACCGGCTCGCGCGGATCCAGGTTCACGATGATGACCTTGACCTCTCCACGGTACCCCGCATCGATGGTGCCGGGGGCGTTGACGAGGGCAAGGCCGCACCGAGCGGCGAGCCCGGAGCGAGGGTGTACGAACGCCGCGTACCCGTCGGGCAGCGCGATCGCGATGCCCGTTGGCACCACGACGCGCTCCCCGGGCGCCAGGTCTATGTCGACCGTGGTCACGAGGTCGGCCCCGGCGTCGCCTGGGTGGGCGTAGGACGGCAGGGGGACCTCGGGATCGAGGCGGAGCAGCAGGACGTCGGTCACGCCGCGTGACACTACTACCCGCCGCGTCCGGGGAGTCGCCGACGACCCCGTAGCCTTTTGGCCATGGCCCAGGCATCGACCGGCTTCTACGAGAGGCTGCGCACGCCCTTGCTGTGGTGGCCGGTGGCGGTGGTCGTCTTTCCGCTGATCATGGAGCTCGTCGTCGTGCTGGGCCCCCAGCTCAGCCGCCAGGCCGGCTGGACCGCCGCGATCATTACCTATCTGGTCTCAGCCGCCCTCGGCGCAGCCCTGGTGCTGTGGGCCAGCGGCGGCACGGTGGTGGTCCGCGATGGCGAGCTGCGAACCGGAGGCGGGCGGTTGCCGCTGTCGGCGGTGCGCGCCGTGCGGGTCGCCGACCGGGACGTCACCCGCCGACTGCTCGGCGTCGATGCGGACACGACGGCGTTCTTGAGCACCAGGGGCTGGATCCACACCTCGGTCGTCGTGGAGATCGACGACCCTGCCGACGACACCCCCTACTGGCTGGTGTCCACGCGGCGAGGCGAGGAGCTGGCCGCCACGCTGCTCGCGGGGCGTCCCGCGAGGCAGTCCGATCGGCCTCCGTCCGCACCCTGAGCGTGCGGGCGGGCTCATGCTCGCTACGTCCCGGTGCGGCGTCCTACGACCCGGTGCGGCGTCGCAGGTCGTCGCGAATCGCACGGGACAGCCGGACGGACTCCCTGTTGTTGAGCGTGGCGCCGATGGCCGCTCCCAGCATCATGGGCGCGAGCGTCGCGGAGCTCGTGGTGAAGCGACGGATCACCCGGCGGCGTAGGTCGCGCCGGGCAGCGATACCGAGCGCACCCGGTAGCTGGGCCGGCTCCAGGGGGTCCAGGCCGCGTCGTCGGGCCCAGGCCTGCAGGTAGGCCGCGCCTCGGCGCGACGGCGAGCCCTCGGCCGCGACGCCGTAGACGACGTGCAGCTCAGCGACCAGCTTGAGTTCGATCGCGACGACGGCCAGCGTCTCCGCGGCGATCTGGAACGGCACCGAGAGCAACATGGGCGGGGCCGCGAACTCCACGGCTGCCAACGTTCCGCCGGCCGCTCCCACGCTGGTGCTCGCCCTGGTGGCCGCCTTGACCAACGAATCGGCGAGTCGCTCCCCCGTGAGTCCGTGGTGGTGGGCACTCAGGGTGGCCAAGTCTCGTACCGGGACGTGCGGCGCCAGCTCCACCACCGCATCGGTCAACCACCGACCGCTGGCGAGAGCGACTGCGCCGGCTCCGCGCGCGGCGGCGGCGAGCGCGGACCCGAGCTGGCCGAGCAGCCTCGTTCGGGTCCGCGCATCCAACCGTGCCGAGCCCACCATCTGGGCCAGGACGTCCGGCAGCTCCCCCGCGGCGAGCGGGGTTGCGTCGCGGCGGCGGCCGGTCAGGCCGCGCACTCCCGGCAGATCAGCTGCTTGCCGCTGGTGGCGGCCAACTGGCTGCGGTGGTGAACCAGGAAACAGCGCGAGCAGGTGAACTCGTCATCCTGCCGAGGTAGTACCCGCAGCGAGAGCTCCTCGCCGGACAGGTCAGCGCCTGGCAGCTCGTAGTTCTCCGCCAGGTCGGCGTCGTCCGTGTCGATCGCACCTGCCTGCCGGTCGGCACGCCGCGCCTTCAGCTCCTCGATGCTGTCTTCGCCGAGCTCGTCGTCGACCTTTCGAGGCGTGTCGTAATCAGTTGCCATGGGGACCTGTACCTCCGTGCGTTCTCATTACATTCGGGTGGCGCGGGTGTAACGCTTCGACCCTCAAAGTTGTGCCCGAACCGGAGCGCAGATTGTCCACCATTGTGACGTGGTCACTCACCTCGACCCCCCGCGCGGTGAGGTTAAGTCTCGCGATCCGACTATGTGTGCCCCCAACGACACGCTCCACACCCACGATTTCAGTCGTGGTCGGCCCGCAAGCCGGCGAGCAGGTCATGCAGCGCAGCGAACAACAGCGGTCCCGCGGCCACCACCAGCTGGTCGTCGGCTGGGCGGCCGTGCAGCCCCTCCACCCGAGCGCCCGCCTCACGGGCGACCAGGCCGGCAGCGGCGTGATCCCACGGCGCAAGGCCTCGCTCGTAGTACCCGTCCAGGCGGCCGCAGGCGAGCGCGCACAGGTCGAGCGAAGCGGCCCCTTGGCGGCGGATGTCCCTGACTCGCGGCAGGACCTCGCGCAGGACGTTCGCCTGGCTGGTCCGCCGGCTCGCCGCGTACCCGAATCCGGTCCCCACCAGCGCCTGCGCAAGCTCCGTGCAGCCGCCCACGGCGATCGGCACGCCGCCCAGGTAGGCCCCCGCGCCGCGACGGGCGGTGAACATCTCACCCTTGACCGGGTCGAGCACCGCCGCGGCCACCACCTCGCCATCGACCTCCGCGGCGATCGACACGGCCCACTGCGGAATGGCGTACAGGTAGTTGACGGTTCCGTCGATCGGGTCGACCACCCACCGCACCCCGCTGCTACCCGCCCGGCCTGCGCCCTCCTCGCCCAAGATCCCGTCGCCGGGCCGCTCGGCCAGCAAGGTGGCGGTGATGAGCCGCTCGGCCGCGGTGTCCATCTCGGTGACCACATCGGTCGGGGTGGACTTGGTGGACGTGGCCAGCACGTCGGGGCGCTGCCCCACCAACAGCTGGCCAGCCTCGCGCGCAGCCCGTTCGGCCAGCGCCAGCAGCGCGACCGGATCGACGGAACGAGCCGGCTCCGGCTCGGCGGGGCGGCTCACCCTCGTCCCGCAGCCACGCAGCACCCGGGCGGGCACACCTGGCGGGCGGGGCCGAGCGTCCCGAGGAAACGCGCGGGGGCCGCCTCGGTCTGCTCGGCCACCAGCTCACGGACCATCGCGACGAACCTCGGGTCGCACCCGGCAGTGGCTGCCCGCACCGCCGGCAGCCCCAGCGCGGCGGCGGTCGCCAACGCCTCGGTGTCGAGGTCGTAGACCACCTCGAGATGGTCGGAGACGAACCCGATCGGCGCGATGACCGCAGCCGGCGCACCGGCGGCGCGCAGCTCGGCCAAGTGGTCGTTGATGTCGGGTTCCAGCCACGGCGTCATCGGTGAGCCGCTGCGGCTGCAGAAGACCACCCGCCAGGGATGGGAGCCGCCGACCGCCTCGGCCACCAGCCGCGCCGTCTCAGCGAGCTGAGCGGTGTAGGCGCCTCCGTCCGGGCCACTCGCCGCGTTCATCGCCGACGGGATGGAGTGGGCGACGAAGGCCACGTGGGCGCGCTCGCGCACCGACGGCGGGCAGCGCGTCGAGCGCCGCCCGCACCGCGTCGACCATCGGGTCGACGAAGCCGGGATGGTTGTAGTACGCCCGCAGCTTGGTGATCACCGGCGCGCCATCCACCTCGGCGATGGCCGCCTCGATGTCCCCCAAGTACTGCCGGCAGCTGCTGGCGCTGGAGTAGGCGGAGGTCACGAAGGCGAGCGCCCGCCGCACACCGTCGCCGCGCATCTCGCGCACCACGTCGGCGAGGTACGGCGCCCAGTTCCGGTTCCCCCAGTACACCGGCAGATCCACACCGTGCGCCGTCAGGTCCGCCCGGATCGCGGCGAGCAGCTCGCGGTTGTGTCCGTTGATCGGTGAGACGCCGCCGAAGAGGGCGTAGTGCTCGGCTACCTCGGCGAGCCGATCGTCCGGGATCTGGCGGCCCCGGGTGACGTTCCGCAGGAACGGCATCACGTCATCCGGTCCCTCCGGCCCCCCGAAGGACAGCAGCAACAGCGCGTCGAAGCCCTCCATGCCCCCGATCCTCGCACCCCCCTCGCCGCGGTCAGCCGCGGCCTCGCGCCATCGGGCCTTGTGGGTCGTCCCCACCGATCAGTCGGCGCCACCACCCACCGCGGCGACCTGGGGGGCGTGCCGGGAGCGGAGTCGGCACCGTGCTGATCAATGCGATGCACCGCCAGCTCACCACTTCGACGACCCCCGCCGGGTCCTTCTCGATGTCCGCCGCCGGCAGGCGCAGCACGTGCACCTCGTCGTCCTGCGCCGGGATCTCGTCCACCCCCGAACCCAGCGGTGCATCCGTCACCTCCAGAGCGAGGCGGGCCAACGGGCAGTAGAAGACGAGGAGCCGTCCCGCCTGCGGCACTGCGCGCTGCCAGGAGAACGGCGACGACACCGAGAGGACGTTCCAGAGCAGGTCGGCCGCGCGCGCCTGCCTGCGGGCCATCTCGCCACTGCCCGGCCCGCCCATCGCCGGACCGAAGTAGAACGGCCGCAAGGCACCGGTCACGTCCAAGGCTCGTTCCGGGATCGCCAGCTTCAGACGGCCGGTGGCCAGGTCGAGCGTGCCGTACAGCGTTCCGACGCCGTCACGGACGTACAAGACGTCGGCCTCGCCGCGGCCCCCGGGGGTGACCAACAGCCCGCCCGCGGTGCCGCTCTCGTCGACCCACTCCCGACCTGACATGAGCCTCGCCCCCAACGTCGTGCTGGTGGTGCCGGGCGTATGGCCGGCCTGCTACCTACACAATCGGCGCGACGTGTCGGTCAGCACTCACCCGAACAGACGCTGTGCAGCGACCGTGGGCTCATCCGTTCGGCGTAGCGATCTCCCCCGGTGCCGCCGGAGCGGTGGGACCTGAGGTCGGCGTCGGGGCTTCTGACCGGGTCGGGCCCAGTGTCGGATCCGGGGTCGGCGTCGGCTCGGTGGTGGGGGTCGGGCTGTCCGGCGGCACCGTGGGTTCGGCCGAGGCCGACGTGGTCGGCACGACGGGCATCGCGGTGGCCTCCGCGTCCGGCGACGCGGTCGGCGTCGGCGGTGGCGTGACCACCGGGGGCGTGGCGGCATGGTGCCCGCCCCCGGTCACCGCCCGCTCGATCGTCGTCCCGCCGCTGCTGGAGCCGCCGACGATCCCGTCCAGCGGCCGGCCCGCCCCGAGCTCGATCGCGGTGATCAGCCCGATCGCAACGCCGAACACGAGAACGACCGAGGCAGCCAACGCCCACCAGTGATACGGCTGACGCGCGGCGGGCACCGGGGCTCCCGTCGTGACCACCTCGCCTGCCCTGCTCAGCGGCTCCATGATCAGCGTGTCGTCGGCCCTGGCGGCGCCGCTGGTCGCCGGTCTGATGGCGCCGGCCTCGGTCCGGGGCGCAGCACCGCCGACTGGACCGCCCACCCGGCGTCGTCGCTGTCAGCCAGGAGCCCGACCGCGTCGCCCTGCTGGCGCGCGATGGTCCGGCGCAGCCTGGCGTTGGTCTCTCGCAGCGAATGGCCGTAGACGGCGCTCGCTGTCGTCGCGATCGCGCTCACCACCGCCGCGCCGACGATCGTGCCCGCAACACCGAGCTTGGAGGCCGCCGTCGCCGCCGACACCGAGGCGAGCACGCTCGCCACGATCTGGGTGATGCTGAGATCGAAGCGCCGCGCCTTCTTCGACATGCCGTCCTCTCGTGCGCGACCACCGTGCGGTGGTGGAAGCTGCCAGCTCCACCGCCATCTTGGGTGACCAGGAGTGCCACGCGCCAGCGCGCGCCCTGCTTGTCCGGCTCGACACGCTTGTCCGATTAGCCCGTCAGGTACGGCTATTGGTTACGCTGCCGGACATGGAAGAGCTACGGCTGGTCGGAGTCGCCGAGGGCGGTGACCACCTGCTGCTGGCAGGTGAAGGTGGCCGCTCGTACACGGTCGCGGTGGACGAGCGCCTGCGCGCCGCCGCCAACGGCCACCTGGTACGCCTCGGCAGGCTCACCAGCGGGGCGGACCTCGCGATCACGCCCAAGGAGATCCAGTCCCGGATCCGCTCCGGCCAGTCGGCCGACGAGGTGGCCGCGAGCACCGGTGTCGACATCGACTACGTGCAGCGCTTCGTCGGCCCCGTGCTGCGCGAGCGGGAGCACATCGCCACCCAGGCACGTGACGCACGGATCGGCTCGACGGGCGGCCCCGCGCCGTTGCTCGGCGATGTCGTCGACTCCGCCCTGGCCCGCCGAGGGCTCTCACCGCAGCACGCGGAGTGGGACGCCGGAAAGCGCGCGGACGGCACGTGGCAGGTCTGGGTCCGCTGGGGGGACGGCATGGAGGCGAACTGGTCGCTCGACGTCGTCCGCCGTCAGGCCGCTCCGCTGGATGAGACGGCCCGCTCCCTGGCACCGGGGCGGGACACCGTCGACGTCGAGGACGAGGTGGAGCACGCCCCCACACCGGTCACCCCGTTCGTGCCCCGGCTCGCGCCGCCCCACGGCTCGGACACCACGACGCAGCCGGCTGGCACCAACACCTCCCCTTCAGCGAAGCGACCACCAGCCGAGGCCGCTCCGGCAGACGAGCCGGAACCCCACGCCGAGTCCGATGACGAGGGCGCGGCCCGCCCCCCGAGGCGCTCGTCGATCCCGTCGTGGGACGACATCGTGTTCGGCACGAAGCCCAAGGAGTAGGCCTTCCCGCCGGCGCCACGCACGCCTATCGTCGATCTACCCGGTCCGACGAGAGGCGATGGCCACCATGGACGACCGCACCAAGATCCTGCTGGACGAGTCGCAGATGCCACGGCAGTGGTACAACATCGTCCCCGACCTGCCGTCGCCGCCACCGCCTCCGCTTCACCCGGGGACCCACGAACCGATCGGACCGGACGACCTCGCGCCGCTGTTCCCGATGGACCTGATCATGCAAGAGGTCTCCACCGAGCGGTTCATCGACATCCCCGACGAGGTCCTCGACGTCTACCGGCTGTGGCGACCCTCCCCGCTGTACCGGGCGCGCCGGCTGGAGAAGTCGCTCGGCACCCCAGCGCACATCTACTACAAGTACGAGGGCGTCTCCCCCGCCGGCTCGCACAAGCCGAACACCGCGGTGCCGCAGGCGTACTACAACGCGAAGTCCGGGATCAAAAAGCTCACCACCGAGACCGGCGCGGGCCAGTGGGGCACCGCGCTGGCGTTCGCCTGCTCGCAGTTCGACCTGGCGTGCGAGGTGTGGCAAGTCCGCGCCAGCTATGACCAGAAGCCCTACCGCCGGATGATGATCGAGACGTACGGCGCGACCATTCACCCAAGCCCGTCCGACCTGACCGCGTCCGGGCGAGCTGTCCTCGCCGCCGACCCCACCTCCCCGGGCAGCCTGGGCATCGCGATCAGCGAGGCAGTCGAGGCCGCGGCGAGCGACCCGCAGGCCCACTATGCCCTCGGCAGCGTCCTGAACCACGTGCTGCTGCACCAGACGATCATCGGTGAGGAGGCCTTGCGTCAGTTCGCCCTCGTCGGCGAGACACCTGACCTCATCGTCGGGTGCACCGGCGGTGGCTCGAACTTCGCCGGGCTCTCCTTCCCCTTCCTGCGGGAGAAGCTGGCGGGTCGGATCAACCCCGTCATCCGAGCGGTGGAGCCGGCCGCCTGCCCGTCGTTGACCCGTGGGGTCTACGCCTACGACTTTGGCGACACCGCGGGCCTCACGCCGCTGCTCAAGATGCACACGCTCGGGCATGACTTCGTCCCCGACCCGATCCACGCGGGAGGCCTCCGCTACCACGGCATGTCCCCGCTCCTGTCGCACATCTATGAGCTGGGCTTGATCGAAGCGGTGGCCAAGAACCAGAAGGAGTGCTTCGCGGCTGGCGTGCGGTTCGCCCGCACCGAAGGCATCGTGCCCGCGCCGGAGCCGACGCACGCCGTCGCCGCCTGCATCGAAGAGGCGCTGCGGTGCAAGGAGACCGGGGAGGAGAAGGTGATCCTCACCGCGCTGTGCGGGCACGGGCACTTCGACATGGCCGCCTACGACCGCTACCTGTCCGGGCAGGTCGAGGACTTCGAGCTGCCGCAGGCCCGGATCGACGACGCGATGACCCGCATCCCTGAGATGGTCGGGCCCTGAGATGGTCGGATGAGCCGGCCCCCGACCCGCCCCGAACCCCAGGGTCTTGCGAGGTTTTGGCCGCATCGACGACCACTGTCTCGCAAGACCGTCCAGGCTGAGGCGCCTCAGCCGGTCGCGACCGGACGCTCGGGTCCGCCACCCAGTTCGACCATGAGCCGACGTACAGCGCAGGGGTCGAGACGCCGGCCAGGGTCAGCGCGAGCACCTGGTGCGCGGCGGTGACGCCCGAGCCGCAGTAGGTGCCGACCTCGCCGCCGCTGGCGACTCCCAGGGCGGCGAAGTGCTCCCGCAGCCGATCTGGCGCGAGGAACCGCCCGCGGTCGTCGGTGGTGGCCGCGGTGGGCGCACTCACCGCGCCCGGGATGTGCCCCGCGACCGGGTCGACCGGCTCGACCTCGCCGCGGTAGCGCTCGGCTGCCCGGGCATCCAGCAGGATGCCGGTGCTCGCCAGGTGTGCGGCGCCATCGGCGTCCAGGACCGGCAGCTGGCCGGCGCGGGCGGTGAAGTCGCCGGGTTCGGCCTCGCGCTCGTCGGTGCTGACCTCGCCGCCTGCCGCGACCCATGCCCCGAACCCGCCGTCGAGCACCCGCACGTCGCCGTGGCCGAAGTAGCGCAGGTTCCACCAGGCGCGGGCTGCGGCCTGGGAGTTGCCGGCGTCGTAGACGACGACCGGACGGTGCTCGCTCACCCCGGCCCGTCGCATCGCGGCCTGGAAGTCGACCGCCTCGGGGAGCGGGTGGCGGCCGGCGGGTCCGGGCGGAGCCGCCAGGTCGCGGTCGAGGTCGACGAAGACGGCACCGGGCAGGTGCCCCGCCTCGTACTCCGCGCGGCCAGGCGGGCCGGCGAGGCTCCACCGGACGTCTAGCAGGGTGGGCACGGTGGCGTCGTCGGCAAGCAGCTTGGCCAGTTCAACGGCATCGATCAGTGGGTGCATACGGCCATCCTCGCCGACCGGGCCTCGCCTTCGTGATCTGACGTCGAAACCTCGCCCGCACAAGGCGACTACCCGAACGGCAGCGGTTCCGCAGACGGCGGTCCGATGAGGGCGCGGGCCCCGGTGAGCCCGCGCATGTGGTGACGCCGGCAGAGCACCTCGTACGCGACTGTGCCCCGGCCGCCTCCGGTGTCCCCGATGACGACCTGGTCCCCTTCGACGACCATCTCCCCGCCCACCGTCCGTGCGTTGTGGGTGGCCCGTTGCCCGCACCAGCACAAGGTCTGCAGCTGCAGCGTCTCGTGCCGGTCGGCCAGCTCGATGAGCCGTCGCGAACCGGGGAACAGCCGACTCCTGAAGTCCGTGGTCAGCCCGAACGCGAAAACGTCGATGCCGAGGTTGTCGACGATCAGCGCCAGCTGCTCCACCTGGTCGGGGGTGTAGAACTGCGCCTCGTCGCAGATGAGGTAGTCAATCCGGCGACCGGACGACAGCTCACGAACCACAAAGCCGTGCAGGTCGAAATCGGGGCCGACCTCGACGGCGTCGGCTGACATGCCGAGCCTGCTCGACAGCACCGCTGAACCCGCACGGTCCAGCAGCGTGAACCGGATCCCGGACCGCCCCCGGGCCGCATGGTTGTGGTCCATCTGCAGCGCGAGCGTGGATTTGCCCGAGTCCATCGTGCCGGAGAAGAACGTCAGCTCAGCCATGGTGCCCCATCGTTCCAGCCACTTCGGTCATCGAACTGCCAGCGCTCATCCGAATGTCAGCAGCGGGATGAGCTGCTCGGCGGGGGTGAGCGAACCGTGGTGCCCCACCAGCTGCGCCTCACGCGGGTGCGCCGCAGTAGCCACCACGGCGATGTTCGTCCGTGCGGCGGCCACCACGTCACCGATCCGCGGCAGCACCTGCGCGCTGACCGTCGGGCCGAACCAGCCGGCCTGCACGGCCTCGTCGCGCGGCAGGACCCACATCGAGTCCCCCAGCCGCTCCTGCCAGGCTGCCAGCACGTCGTCGGCCGCGCCCGGACGCGCGTAGACGTAGCGCGCGCGTGGCTCACCCCCGAGCAGCTGCACCCCCTCGCGCAGCATCGACTCCTCGGGCGCATCGACGTCCACCATCGCGGAGCGCGGCACATCGACCATGCCGTGGTCGCCGGTGACGAACAGCGTCGTGCCGGCCGGCAGCAGCGCCGTGACCTGCTCGACGAGGCGGTCGACCTGGGCGAGCTGCACCCGCCAGGCGAGCGAGTCCACGCCGCAGTGGTGACCGGTGAAGTCCAGGTCCCCGACGTAGGCATAGACCACCGAAGCCTCGCCAGTCCCGAGCGCCTCCACGATCCCGGCGGCCAGCTCGCCGAACGTGCCGGCCGCAACGTAGCGGGTGCCTCGAAGCGCGGCGACGGTCAGCCCGGTGCCTTCGAATCGACCCTCGGCGACCTGGGTGGCGGCGACCCCGTACGCGGCGGCGCGCTCGAAGGCGGTGCGGTTCGGCTGCCAGGTGAGCGGATCGACCTCGACATCCCAGCGCAGCGAGTGCATCAGCCGCCCCTTGCCCGGGATGAGGGTCTGGTAGCCGATGACGCCGTGCTCGCCAGGCGGCAGCCCGGTCCCCAGACAGCCCAGGCTCACCGCTGTCGTCGAGGGGAAGCCAGCGGTGAGCGGGCGGCCATGCGCACTGGCGAGGAACGGCGCGTGCTCGGCATACGCACGCAGCAGCTCCCAGCCGAGGCCGTCGACCAGCAGCACGCAGACCGCTCGCCCGGCAGGAAGGCCCAGCACATCCCGGTAACCGGGGACACCGAAGGTGGCGAGAACCGATGGGAGGAGGTCGGACAGCGACGCTTCGCCGTAGCGCGGAACCGGAGCCGGCTCGACCACCCCTAGGCTCGCAGGCCCGCGGAGGCCTCCGACAGCGCCGCGGCGAACTGGATGGTCTTGGTGACCGACTCCAGTCCGTCGGCGTCCTCGCTGACCCGCAAGGAGAAGTCGTCGGCCGCGAAGCTCCCGGTGTAGCCGTGGTCGGCCTCGCACGCGGTGTCCCCACACATCGCCGGCTCCAGGTCCACCCGGCCGATCGCGCCCCAGCCGATGATGAGCGTCGCCTCGCGCGGCAGCGCGCCGGCCCGGTACGTCGTCGGCTCGGCCATCATCGTCGTCAACGCCACGGTGGCCACCCGGGACAGCGCGACGGCCTCGACGGTGGTCGTCGCGTGCGGGTAGGGAGCGACCTCCGACGGTCCGTACTCGTCGGTATGGCAGACCACCAGGCGGGTCGGAGTCAAGGCGAGCACGGTCACGTGCCGCCGGACTTCCATGGCGTCGTCCAGCGTCGTCTCCTGGTGCACCAGGTGACCGACAGGCAGCTCGGTTCCGAGCGAGTCGGCCAGCGCGCCGGCGACCAGCGCCGGGTAGTAGCCGCTGCGCTCGAGGTCGGCCCACAGCTGCGGGGTCAGTTCAGGAGCGGACGGTGGTGCCATGTGGTCGGCCATAGCCTCATCCTCTCGCACCCGCCGGGCTACGTCGCCGCACTGCCCGCCGCGTCGCCGAGCGGCAGTCTGCCCATGAGCGCGTCCGTGAACGCCTCGGGCGCCATCGGGCGGTGCATCAGGAAGCCCTGCCCTGCGGTGCAGCCCAGGTCGACCAGTGCTTCCAGCTGCTCGGCGGTCTCGATGCCCTCAGCGATGACGAACAGGTCGAGCTGACGGGCGAGCTCCACGACGGCACCGGTGATCGCCCGGTCCTGGCGGTTGCTGGCCAGGTTCGTCACGAACGACCGGTCGACCTTGAGGATGTCCAGCGGCACCCGGCGCAGGTAGGCCAAGGAGGAGTAGCCGGTGCCGAAGTCGTCGATGGCGATGCGGATCCCCATCTCGCGCAGCCCGGACAGGATGCGCATGCTCGCCGTGTCGTCGGCCATGAAGACGCTCTCGGTCATCTCCAGCACGATCCGGTGCGGATCGACGTCCGCGCGGGTCAGCGCCGCCCCGACGGCCTCGGCGAAGCCAGGCTCGATGATCTGGCGGGCAGACACGTTGATCCCCACCGAGAACTCGGCGCTGCGTGGCACGAGCGGCTGCCACTGCGCGAGCTGCGCGCAGGCCTGATCCAGCACCCAGGCGCCCAGCGGCACGACGAGTCCGGTGTCCTCAGCGAGCGGGATGAAGTCGAGCGGGGTCACCAGGCCTCGGGTCGGGTGCGGCCAGCGGATGAGCGCCTCGCCGCCGATGAACCGTCCGGTCTCCAGGTCGACCACAGGCTGGTAGTCCAGGCGGAACAAGCCGCGGGTCGAGGCGTAGCGCAAGTCCTCCTCCAGCGCCAGCTGACCGACCGCCGCTTTGCGCAGTTTGGGACTGAAACAGACGGCCCTACCCCTGCCTGCGGCCTTCGCCGCGTACATGGCCAGGTCCGCGTCGGCGAGCAGCTCGTCGGCGTCGATCGCACGGCTCGCTGCCGAGGTGATGCCGATGCTGGCGCTGAGGTGGACGGCGTGGCCGGACACCGAGAACGGCGCCTGCAGCGCGGTCAAGATCCGTGCGGCTACCGTGTCGGCTTCCGCCGGGTGGGCCAGGGAGGTCAGCAGGACGGCAAACTCGTCACCGCCGAGGCGGGCGACCACGTCCGAGGGACGGACCGCGTCGATGATGCGCACCGCGACGTCACGCAGCAGGTCGTCGCCCTTCGCATGCCCCAGGCTGTCGTTGACCCGCTTGAACCCGTCGAGGTCGAGGCTGATGAGACTGATGTGGTCCCGGCCAGGGCGCAGCTCTACGAGCGCGTCGCTCATCCGTTCCGCGAACAGGGTCCGGTTGGCGAGCCCCGTGAGCGAGTCGTGCATCGCCAGGTGCCAGCTCTCGCGCTCCGCGCGCGCCCGCGCAGCCTGGGAGTCGAGGACCTGCAGGGCACTGAAGACGAAGTCGCGGTCCTCGGCCAGCAGGTCCGGCGGCACCGGGGTCCGGCCGGACAGCACCTGGGCGACAAGGTCGGGGTCGACGCCGACGACCTCCACCACCAACCGACAGGCTTCCAGCCTGAGGTCGTCCAGCGAGGTACCGGCCATCGCCTGTCGGCCCAGCTCGGCCATGCCGGCCGCGCGCGTCCTGCCGGTCGGTCACATCGATCGTCTCGTAGTACAGAGCGGCCGGGTGGCCGGCGTCGTCGCGGACCAGGCGCACCTGCACGGTGACGGTCACCACGGTCCGGTCCGGCCGCACCTGGCGAAGGTCGCACCGCCAGGAGTCGGTGGTGCCTGCCGCCAGCAGGGCCAGCCCATCCACCAGCTTCTGACGGTCGCCGGGGTGCACCGTGTCGGCGGGCGACGTGCCCAGCAGGTCGCCGTCCGAGGTGGTCAGCTGGAGGCAGAGCGCGTCGTTGACCTCGAGGTACGTTCCGTCCAGGCCGAGGACCGCCATGCCGATCCCGGCATAGCGGAACGCGTCACGAGACCACGTGGTGGTCGCCGTTGTTTGCCCCATCATTAGTCACCCATCGGCCGAGTCACGGCGTAGGTGAAGGGGAAATCACCAAGCAGGTGGTTCGCGCATCCGTCGTGGCCCCACATCCGGCCGCTGCGGCGGCGCCAGACGTCCGGTCGCACTGACCACGGCCAGGGAGCTCGGTCCGACCAGCACGGGGTTGAGCCGCAGCTCCGCGAGCTCGGGAAGATCGTCAGCGATCTGGCTGACGAGCACCAGCAGCTGCTCCAGGGCGCGCATGTCTACCGGCTCCGAGCCGCGGTAGCCGAGCAGCAGCGGGGCCAACGCGATCGACCGGGCCAGCGCGGCCGCCTCGGTGCCGCTCACCGGTGCGAGCCGATACGCACGATCTCCGAGCAGCTCGCTGGCCAGCCCGCCGAGGCTGAACGACAGCACCGGGCCGAACGAGGTGTCCTGGATCGCGGTGATGTCGACAGCGACACCTCGCGCAGCCATCCGCTGCACCAACAGCTCCGTGGGCTCACCGGGCGCGAGCCGGCTGGTCAGCAGGGCGTACGCGGTGCGCAGCTCGTCTGGCCCGGGCAGGTCGAGGCGCACGTCACGCAGGTCCGCCATGTGGCGCAGCCGCTCAGCGGTCGTCTTGAGAACCACCGGGTAGCCGAGCGCGTCGGCCGCAGCCAGCGCCGCCTCGACGTCCGCGACCGATAGCGCGTCCCAGAGCTCGATGCCGTAGCAGCGAAGCAGCGCGCCCAGCGCCGGGCTGTCCAGGGCGCCGCCGCTGGGATCCGCGGCCAGGGCGCGAGCGACCACGGCACGGGCGCCTGCGACGTCGGGCGAGACGGCTTCTTGTGCGGCGCCGGCCCCGGCGCCTGGCCTCGGCCGGCTCCGCCCGCAGGCGCTGGCGCCACGCCGCGTACCGCGTCGCGTGGGCGAGCGCCCGCACGGCGTTCTCGGGCGCGGGGTAGGACGGGACCGATCCACGCTCGGGCGCACCATCGGCGCCGAGGCGGCGCAGCTGTTCGGGCAGGCCGGAGAAGGCGAGGAAAGTGGTCAGCACCGGCTTGGACGCACCGGCTGACTGCTCCACGAGGGTCCGGGCGACGTCAGCGTTCAGTGCGGTCAGCGGCGGGACGAAGACGGTGACCACCGCGTCGACCGTCTCCTCGGCCAGCAGCTCGGCCAGCACCACACCGAAGTCCTCTGCGCTGGCGGCCGTGCCGAGGTCGATGGGGTCCCACGGCCGCAGGCCCTCCCGCACGCACGCGTCCTTGGCCAGCAGGCCGAGCGAGTCGGAGTTCCCGATGATCGCCACCCGGTCGCCTGCTGGCAGCGGCTGGTAGGCGAGCAGCTGGGCGACGTCGAACAGCTCCGCGAGGTCGTCGACCCGGATGACGCCGACCTGGCCGAGCAGCGCGTCGATCGCCGCATCGGGGATGGACAGCGGGGTCGCCGCGTGGCCGAGCGGAACGCCTTGGGTGGACCGTCCGCCACGGACCACCACGACCGGTTTGGTGGCGGCGATGCGGCGGGCGAGCCGGCTGAACTTGCGCGGGTTGCCGAAGGACTCCAGGTAGAGCAGGACCACCTCGGTGGCGGGGTCCTCCTCCCAGTACTGCAGGAGGTCGTTGCCGCTGACGTCCGCCCGGTTGCCGGCCGAGACGAACGTCGACAGTCCGATGCCGCGCTGCGCGACCTGTTCGAGGATCGCGATGCCAAGCGCGCCGGACTGCGAGAAGAAGCCGACCCGGCCACGACCCGGGGTCAGCGCCGCGAGCGTCGCGTTCAGCCGGACCGCAGGGTCGGTGTTGGCGACGCCGAGACAGTTCGGCCCGACGACCCGCATGCCGCCGGCCCTGGCCTGGGCAACGAGCTGCGCCTGCCGCTCGCGGCCGCTGCCGCCCGCCTCGGCGAAGCCCGAGGACACCACGACCAGCCCGCGCACGTGCTTGCGGGCGCACTCCGCCACCACCTGCAGGACGGCCTCAGCGGGCACGGCGACGATCGCCAGGTCCACCTCCCCGGGTATGTCGAGGACGCTCGGATAGGCACGGATGCTGGCGACCGAGGTCGCGGTCGGGTGCACCGGGTAGACCGGCCCGGCGAACTCGCCGTCCAAGATGTTCCGCAGGGCCATGTGACCCACGGTGAACGGCTTGGGGCTCGCCCCGATCACCGCGACCGACCTCGGCGCGAGCAGCCGGCCGATGGAGCGGGACTCCGCCCGGTGCTCGCGCGAGCGCATCACTTCCACCGTGGTCGCTGTCGGCGCGATGGCCAGCGACAGGTGGACGACCCCGTCGTCGTAGCTGCGCTCGGCCGAGTAGCCGGCGTCGCGAAAGACGTCGAGCATGCGGGTGTTGGCGGGCAGCACTTCGGCGTAGAACCGGCTCACGCCGCGCTCCTGGGCGCAGGCCGCGATGTGTTCGAGCAGCACCGAGCCGAAACCGCGCCCCTGGTGGTCGTCGCGGACCACGAAGGCCACCTCGGCCTCGGTCTCGGCTCCTCCTTCAGACGCCGGGCCTCGGTCGTAGCGCACCACCGCCACGATCTCGTCGTCGATGAGAGCGACCAGCCCCACCCGGTCGACGTGGTCGACGTGGGTGAAACGTTCGATGTCGCGCGGGGTCAGGTGCGGGTACGGCGCGAAGAACCGCAGGTAGACGGTCTCGGTGGACAGCGCCTCGTGGAAGGCCACCAGGCGGTCGGCGTCGTCGGGCCGGATCGGCCGCAGATGAGCGGTGCCGCCGTCGGCCAGCACGACGTCAGCTTCCCAGTGCGGCGGGTACGGCGGCGCGGGCTCCACGCGGCGAGGCTAACCCGCAGCGGCCCGTCTGGGCGCGCACCCGGCCGATAGTCCGGCGCGCCGCTGACAGCCGTCGCCCCAGCACTACCGTTGGCCCATGCCGACCTCATCGCCGCTCGTGACCATCGACCCAGAAGTCGCCGACGCGCTGAGCCGCTCGGCCCCGGTGGTCGCCCTGGAAAGCACGATCATCAGCCACGGCTTGCCCCGGCCGGACAACGTGCGCATCGCGGGAGAGATCGAAGCCGCGGTGCGGGCCGTGGGGCGGTGCCGGCGACCATCGCGGTCGTCGACGGCGTGGTCCGGGTCGGGCTGGATGCGGCGGGGCTGGAGTCGATCGCGAGCCGCGACGACGTCGTCAAGGCGAGCGTGCGGGACCTCGCTGCCGTCGTGGCCCGCCGCGGTAGCGCGGCCACCACCGTCGCCAGCACCGCCTACCTCGCGGCGCGCGCCGGCATTTCGGTGTTCGCCACCGGCGGCCTGGGCGGCGTCCACCGCCGCGCCAACGAGACGTTCGACGAGTCCGCCGACCTCACCGCCCTCGCCGCGACGCCGATCACGGTGGTCTGCGCGGGGGTGAAGTCGATCCTCGACGTCGCGGCCACCCTGGAGCGGATGGAGACCCTGTCGATCTCCCTGCTCGGTTATCGGACCAACTCATTCCCCGGCTTCTACCTCACCGACTCCGGCTACACGCTCGACTGGCGGGTCGACTCGCCCGAGGAGGTGGCGGCCGTCATGGCGGCGCGTGACGCGTTGGGCCTGGGCGGGCACGGCCTCGTCGTCGCCCAACCGCTGCCCGCCGACGAACAGGTCGACCCGGCACTGCACGACCGGGTGCTGCACGAGGGGCTGGCCGCGGCCGCGGCGGCCGGCGTCACCGGCAAGGACGTCACACCGTTCCTGCTCGACCACTTCCACCGCGGCACCGACGGCGCGAGCCTGACCGCCAACATCGCGATCATCCTGCGCAACGCCACCCTCGCCGCCCAGATCGCGGTGGCCGCAGCCGGGCAGGGCAGGTGAGCGAGTCGGTCAAGGTCGTCGTGGTCGGCGACCTCATGACCGACGTGGTGGCACGGACCACGGACGCCATCGCCCTGCACAGCGACACCCGCGCCACCATCGCGATGAACGGCGGCGGGTCCGGCGCCAATACCGCGGCCTGGCTCGGCAGCTGCGGTGTGCCACGACGTTCATCGGCGCGCGCGGCGACGACCCGGCCGGTCGGGAGCGTGAGGCCGAGCTCGCCGCGGCCGGCGTGATCGTTCGCCTGGCCGTCGACCCGACCCAGCCGACCGGTGCCTGCGTCGTGCTCATCGATGCCTCCGGCGAGCGCACGATGCTCCCCGACGCCGGCGCCAACTCGTGGCTGCGCCCGGAGCACCTGCCGACCCTGGAGTTCACCTCGCCCGGCCACCTGCACCTGTCCGGGTACACCCTGGTGAACCCGCGGACCCGCGACGCGGCCCTTGCCGCACTGCACCTGGCGCGTGGCGCGGGCATGACGACCTCCGTCGACCCGGCCACCAGCGCGCCGCTGGAGGCGGTCGGCCCCGCGACCTTCTTGGACTGGGTGGCCGGCGTCGACCTGCTGCTGCCCAACGCGGACGAGGCGCGGATCCTCACCGGCCATGACGACCCGCTGCGGGCTGGCACCGCGCTGTTGCACCACTTCCCCGAGGTGGTGGTGAAGCTCGGGGCCGCGGGCGCGCTGTGGTGCGGGCAGGGAGCCGAGCCACTCCGGGTGCCTGCCGAGCCGGTCGACGTGGTCGACACGACCGGCGCCGGTGATGCCTTCGCCGCCGGATTCCTGCGGGCCCTGGGAGCCGGGGACGGCCCCGATGAGGCGCTGCGGGCCGGCTGTGCACTCGCCGCCCAAGCAGTGAGAGCCGTCGGCGGGCGACCGGTGAAGCAGTAGCCGCGTGGGTCGCTGCGCACCGTAGCTGCCGGACGGCGCGACAATGGCCCCGCACGCCGCGAACCGAGGAGCGCTTTCCGCATGGCCAGAAGCACGAAGACACCGCCGCCCGCCGACTTCGACGAGCAGATCGTCGACATCGACGTCTCCGAGGAGATGCAGGGCTCCTTCCTCGAGTACGCCTACTCGGTGATCTACTCCCGCGCGCTGCCCGACGCCCGGGACGGCCTCAAGCCGGTGCACCGACGGATCCTGTTCCAGATGGCCGAGATGGGGCTGCGACCCGACCGCGGCCACGTCAAGAGCGCCCGGGTCGTCGGCGAGGTCATGGGCAAGCTGCACCCGCACGGCGACGGCGCGATCTACGACGCGCTGGTGCGGATGGCGCAGCCGTTCTCGATGCGGGTGCCGCTGGTCGACGGGCACGGCAACTTCGGCTCGCTCGGCAACGACGACCCGCCCGCGGCGATGCGCTACACCGAGTGCCGGCTCAGCCAGGCCGCGATGGCGATGACGACCAGCCTCGACGAGGACGTCGTCGACTTCGCGGCGAACTACGACGGCCAGGAGCGCGAGCCCGTCGTGCTGCCCGCCGCCTACCCGAACCTGCTGGTCAACGGCGCGACCGGCATCGCGGTCGGCATGGCGACCAACATGGCGCCGCACAACCTCGTCGAGGTGGTGAACGCCGGCCGCCACCTGATCAAGCACCCGCGCTGCCACCCTCGACGACCTCATGCGGTTCGTGCCCGGGCCCGACCTGCCGACCGGCGGCAAGATCGTCGGGCTGGACGGCATCCGGGAGGCGTACGAGACCGGCCGCGGCTCGTTCCGCATCCGCGCCAGCACCCGGATCGAAGCCGTCAGCGCGCGGCGCCAGGGCATCGTCGTCACCGAGCTGCCGTACGGCGTCGGCCCGGAGAAGGTCATCGCCAAGATCAAGGAGCTGGTGCAGTCCAAGAAGCTCACCGGCATCTCCGACGTCAGCGACCTCACCGACCGGGCGAAGGGACTGCGCCTGGTCATCGAGATCAAGAACGGCTTCAACCCGGAGGCGGTGCTCGAGCAGCTGTACCGGCTGACGCCGATGGAGGACTCGTTCGGCATCAACAACGTCGCCCTCGTCGACGGCCAGCCGCGCACCCTCGGGCTCAAGGAGCTGCTCGAGGTCTACGTCGACCACCGCTTCGAGGTCGTGCGCCGCCGCTCGGAGTTCCGCCGCGCGCAAGCGCGAGGACCGGCTGCACCTGGTCGCCGGGTCTGCTCATCGCGCTGCTCGACATCGACGAGGTCATCCAGGTCATCCGCGCGAGCGACGACTCCGGGCAGGCCCGCGAGCGGCTGATGTCGGTCTTCGACCTGTCCGAGATCCAGGCCGACTACATCCTCGACATGCCGCTGCGCCGGCTCACCAGGTTCGACCGGCTCGAGCTGGAGAAGGAGCAGGAGACGCTGGCCCGCGAGATCGCCGAGCTCACCGCGATCCTCGACTCCGACGAGCTGCTGCGCACGCGTCGTCTCCGACGAGCTGGCCGCGGTCGCCAAGGAGTTCGGCACCCCGCGGCGCACCGTGCTGCTGGAGGCGCCGGGACGGCCGAGCAGCGCGGTGCCGCTCGAGGTCGCCGACGACCCGTGCCTGGTGCTGCTGTCCTCGACCGGCCTGCTGGCCCGCACCACCGTCGGACGACCCGCTGCCGGTGGGCGGGCCAGCGCGCCAAGCACGACGTGATCGTGTCCGCGGTGGCCGCGACCACCCGCGGCGAGGTCGGCGCGGTGACGTCGCTCGGCCGGATGGTGCGCGTCGGCGTGCTCGACCTGCCGGCGCTCCCCCCGTCAGCCGACCTCGCCGAGCCTGGCCGGCGGCGCACCGGTGCCGGAGTTCGTCGCGCTGGAGAAGGACGAGCGGGTGGTGGCCCTGGCGTCGCTGTCCGACACCGGCCCGGGCTCGCGCTCGGCACCGAGCAGGGCGTGGTCAAGCGGGTCATGCCGGACTACCCGACCAACCGCGACGCCTTCGAGGTCATCGGCCTGCGCGAGACGGCGACCGCGTGGTCGGCGCGGTCGAGCTGGTCACCGGCGAGGAGGACCTCGTCTTCGTCACCTCCGACGCCCAGCTGCTGCGGTTCAGCGCCGGCCTGGTCCGCCCGCAGGGCCGGCCGGCCGGCGGCATGGCCGGGATCAAGCTCGCGTCGAACGCCCGGGTGGTGTCGTTCAGCGCGGTCGACCCGGCGCACCCGGCGGTCGTCGTCACGGTGGCCGGCTCGTCCAGCGCGCTGCCGGGCACCGAGGCAGGCACGGCCAAGGTGACGCCGTACGACGAGTACCCGGCCAAGGGCCGCGCCACCGGCGGCGTGCGCTGCCAGCGGCTTGCTCAAGGGTGAGGACACCCTGGTCCTCGCCTGGGCGGGCCCGGCGCCGGTGCGGGCCGCGACCGCCTCCGGCGTTCCTGTCGACCTGCCGCCCACGGACTCTCGTCGCGACGCCTCCGGAGTGCCGCTGGCGGTGCCGGTCGACGCGGTGGGCGGGCCGTTGCGGCTGGGGTGAGGCAGATCGCCCTGCGGCGGTCGTCGCCGGAGCGACGTCCTCGTGCGCGAGCGCTCCTAGGCTGGCTCGTGCGGACGGTACAGAGTCCTCGCCACGGGCGGGACGATCGCGACCCGGACCGACTCCGGCTGGCGTCGCGGTCGCCCGCGACACCGGCCCCGACCTGCTGGCTCGGCTCGCGCTCGCCGGCCGACGTCGACGTCGACGTCGACGACGTCTTCCGGGTCGGCGGCTACCTGATGACGCTGGAGCGGATGCACGAGCTGGCGATCAGGGCTCGCGACCACCTGCGCGATCCGAGCCTGGCCGGGCTCGTCGTCACGCACGGCACGGACACCATCGAGGAGACGTCCCTGTTCCTCGACCTGTTCGCGAGCGACGCCCGCCCGGTCGTGTTCACCGGCGCGCAGCGCCCGGCCGATGCGGCCGACACGGACGGCCCGCGCAACCTCTCCGACGCGATCACCGTCGCCGCGGACCCGGCCAGCCGTGGGCTCGGTGTGCTCGTCGTCTTCGACGGGTCGATCTTCGCGGCGCGCGGCACCAGGAAGTCCCACACGCTCGCGTCGGACACTTTCGCGACGCCGGACGGCGCAGCTCTCGGGTGGGTGCACGGCGGCGAGGTCCACGTCGAGAGCCATCCACGCCGCCGGGAGCCTCTCGACCTCGACGCGCTCGACCTGGCTGGCATCCGGGTCGACATCGTCGCCTGCTACCCCGGCGCGGATGCGACGGCGCGTGCGCGCGTTCGCCGCGGCTGGCGCGAACGGCATCGTCCTGCAGGCGACCGGGGCCGGCAACGCCAACCGGGCCATCTGCGATGCGGTCGCCGACCTCACCGCGTCCGGCGTCGTCGTCGCCACCTCGACGCGCGTGAACGCCGGGCCGGTCGTCGCCATCTACGGCGACGGTGGCGGTGCCGACCTGCTGCGAGCCGGTGCGGTGCCGACCGGCCTGCTCCGCCCCTCGCAGGCACGGATCCTGCTCGCGGCCCTGCTCGGGGTACACCGGGATGCAGGTGCCGTCCGTGCGGCCCTGCGGTCGCAGACGACCGGGTGAGCCCGACCGGAGGAGAAGTGCAGTGCCGAAAGAGATCCTCTGCGCGTTCGGCATCGACGTCGACGCCGTGGCCGGATGGTTGGGCTCCTACGGCGGCGAGGACTCGCCGGCCGACATCTCCCGCGGCATGTTCGCCGGGGACGTCGGCATCGGCCGCCTGCTGCAGCTGTTCTCCCGGTCCGGCCTGCGGACCACCTGGTTCGTTCCCGGGCACTCGATCGAGACGTTCCCCGGGCCCTTCGCCCAGATCGTGGACGCCGGCCACGAGGTCGGGGTTCACGGGTACAGCCACGAGAACCCCATCGCGATGGACCGGGCCCAGGAGTCGGCGGTGCTCGACCGCTGCATCGAGCTGATCGAGAAGGCGTCCGGCCGGCGACCCACCGGGTACGTGGCCCCGTGGTGGGAGTTCTCGCCGGTCACCAACGAGCTGTTGGTCGAGCGGGGCATCACCTACGACCACTCGCTGATGCACGACGACTTCACGCCGTACCGGGTGCGGGTCGGTGACACCTGGACGAAGATCGACTACTCGGCGGACGCGGCGACGTGGATGAAACCGCTGGTGCGCGGCACTACGACGCGGCTGATCGAGATACCGGCGAACTGGTACCTCGACGACCTGCCGCCGATGATGTTCATCAAGGCGAGCCCCAACAGCCACGGCTTCGTGAACCCTCGGCAGCTCGAGGAGTCCTGGCGCGACCAGTTCGACTGGGTCTACCGCGAGATGGACTACGCGGTGTTCGCGATCACCATCCACCCTGACGTGTCCGGGCGCCCGCAGGTGCTGCTCATGCTGGAGCGGCTCATCGAGCACATCAACTCGCACGACGGCGCGCGCTGGCTGACCTTCGACGAGATCGCCGGCGACTACGCCGCCAGATTTCCGTGGACGGCGCCCTGACCGAGCCGCTCTGAGCGAGCCGTTAGGCGCCGCGCCTACGCGTCGATGCGCGCGCGGTCGAGGACCGCGGCGCCCTCGACGATGAACTCCTTGCGCGGCGCCACGTCGTTGCCCATGAGCAGCTCGAAGACGTTGTCCGCGGCCTCGGCGTCCGCGACCCTGATGCGGCGCAGCACCCGGTGCCGCGGGTCCATCGTCGTCTCCGCCAGCTGGTCGGCGTCCATCTCGCCGAGACCCTTGTAGCGCTGGATCGGCTCCTTGTGGCGCTTGCCCTTCTTCTCCAGGTCCAGCAGCGTGCGGCGCATCTCGGCGTCGGAGTAGGTGTAGACCGGCTCCTTGGCGCCCACCACCTCGATCCGGTGCAGCGGCGGCACGGCGGCGAACACCCGGCCGGCCTCGAGCAGCGGCCGCATGTAGCGGTGGATGAGCGTCAGCAGCAGGCAGCGGATGTGCGCGCCGTCGACGTCGGCGTCGGTCATCAGGATGACCTTGCCGTAGCGGGCCGCGTCGAGGTCGAAGGTGCGCCCCGAGCCGGCGCCGATCACCTGGATGATCGAGGCGCACTCGGTGTTCTTGAGCATGTCGCCGACCGACGACCTTCTGCACGTTGAGGATCTTGCCGCGGATCGGCAGCAGCGCCTGGAACTCGGAGTTGCGGGCCAGCTTCGCGGTGCCGAGCGCGGAGTCGCCCTCGACGATGAACAGCTCGCTGCGGTCGACGTCCTCGCTGCGGCAGTCGGCGAGCTTGGCCGGCAGCGACGAGGTCTCCAGCGCGTTCTTGCGCCGCTGCAGCTCCTTGTGCGCCCGGGCCGCGAGCCGGGTCTTGGCCGCGGCGGCGACCTTCTCCAGCAGCGCCCGCGCCTGCGGCTTGTCGCTGCGCTTGGTGCGAGGTCAGGAAGGCCTTCAGCTCGCGGCCCACCACGTCGGCGACGATCTTCGTGACGGCCGGGGTGCCGAGGACCTCCTTGGTCTGGCCCTCGAACTGCGGCTCGGCCAGCCGCACGGTCACGACGGCGGTGAGGCCCTCGAGCACGTCGTCCTTGATGACCGCCTCGTCGGCGACCTTGAGCAGCTTGGCCGCGCGCAGCTGCTCGTTGACGGTCTTGACCAGCGCCCGCTCGAAGCCGGCGACGTGGGTGCCGCCCTTGGGGGTCGCGATGATGTTGACGAACGACCGGACGATGGTGTCGTAGCCGATGCCCCAGCGCAGCGCGACGTCGACGCCGAGCTCGCGCTCGACGTCGGTCGCCGTCATGTGCCCGGCCTCGTCGAGCACCGGCACGGTCTCGGCGAACTGACCCGACCCCGGCAGCCGCAGCGTGTCGCTGACCGGCTTGTCGGGGGCGAGGAAGTCGACGAAGTCGACGATCCCGCCGTCGTAGCGGAAGACCTCCTCGGCCGGGCTCTCGCCGCGCGCTCGTCGCGCACCACGATGGTCAGGCCGGGCACCAGGAAGGCGGTCTGCCGGGCGCGGTCGTGCAGCTCGTCGAGGTCGATCGCGGCCTCGGCGAGGAAGATCTGCCGGTCGGCCCAGAACCGCACCCGGGTGCCGGTGACCTTCTTGGCGGTCTTGCCCACCTTGTCCAGGCCGGAGCGCTCGGTGAACGGCGCAGCGGCGCCGTCGCCGGCGAAGACCCCAGGCTTGCCGCGCCGGAAGCTCATCACGTAGGTCACGCCGTCGCGGTCGACCTCGACGTCGAGCCGCGCCGACAGCGCGTTGACCACGCAGGCGCCGACGCCGTGCAGGCCGCCGGTGGCGGCGTACGAGCCGCCGCCGAACTTGCCGCCCGCGTGCAGCCTGGTCATCACGACCTCGACGCCGGACAGCCCGGTCTTCGGCTCGACGTCGACCGGGATGCCGCGACCGTCGTCGCGGACCTCGACCGAGCCGTCGTCGTGCAGGATGACCTCGATCCGGCCGCAGTGCCCGCCGAGCGCCTCGTCGACCGCAGTTGTCGATGATCTCCCACACGCAGTGCATGAGCCCGCGGCTGTCGGTCGACCCGATGTACATGCCGGGGCGCTTGCGGACGGCCTCGAGGCCCTCGAGGACGAGCAGGTGGCGAGCGGTGTAGGAACCACCGTCCGGCTCTTGCGCGGGCGTGGGGGACGCGGTGGTGCCGGTGATGGCCCTGGTGGCAATTCGGTCGGTGCTGATGGCCGTCACGGGAGCGAGGTCTGCGCTTTCTGCGAAGGGTCGGTGGTCGTTGGTCGGTCGGGCCTCACCGCCGTGAGGCTTCGCTTGATGCTGGCAGGCTACCGGCGCGACGTGCCGCCGCACGGCCGCCCCGCCGCTGCGCCGCTGGCAAGGCGCTGCACATGATCGAGACTCTGCTGCAGGTCTCGGATTCACACCGATCGGCGTGGACTTTCGCGAAACAGGAAACAACTGTGATGAGGTAGAGGTTGTATCTGCTGTACGGATGCCGATCAGGAAGACGTGGACGTGACATCACTTCTAGCACCAGCCGCCCTCTCGGCCGTCGACCGCTGCGACCGGTGCGGCGCACAAGCGTACGTACGCGCTGTGCTGCCGTCCGGAAGTGAGCTCCTCTTCTGCGCCCACCACGCACGCAAGCACAATGACGCGCTCCGCGGTGCCGCCGTCGAGATCCAGGACGAGACCGATCGGTTGAACGAGCCGACCAAGGAAAAGGCGACCGACGCCCCATAGATACACGCCCTCTACCAACAGGTCGGCCCCGGATCCGCGAAGGATCCGGGGCCGCCTTCGTTCTCGGGCGGTTGCCCGTCAGTCCAGGTAGTCCCGCAGGACCTGCGACCGCGACGGGTGGCGCAGCTTGCTCATCGTCTTGGACTCGATCTGCCGGATCCGCTCGCGGGTGACCCCGTAGACCTTGCCGATCTCGTCCAGCGTCTTGGGCTGGCCGTCGGTGAGACCGAAGCGCATGGAGACCACGCCGGCCTCGCGCTCGGACAGGGTGTCCAGCACGGAGTGCAGCTGCTCCTGGAGCAGCGTGAACGACACCGCCTCGGCGGGCACGATCGCCTCGGAGTCCTCGATGAGGTCACCGAACTCGCTGTCGCCGTCCTCGCCGAGGGGCGTGTGGAGCGAGATCGGCTCGCGGCCGTACTTCTGGACCTCGACGACCTTCTCCGGGGTCATGTCGAGCTCCTTGGCCAGCTCCTCCGGGGTGGGCTCACGGCCCAGGTCCTGGAGCATCTGGCGCTGGACGCGCGCGAGCTTGTTGATGACCTCGACCATGTGCACCGGGATGCGGATGGTCCGGGCCTGGTCGGCCATGGCACGGGTGATCGCCTGACGGATCCACCACGTGGCGTAGGTCGAGAACTTGTAGCCCTTGGTGTAGTCGAACTTCTCCACCGCGCGGATCAGACCGAGGTTGCCCTCCTGGATGAGGTCCAGGAACAGCATGCCGCGGCCGGTGTAGCGCTTGGCGAGCGAGACGACGAGGCGCAGGTTGGCCTCGAGCAGGTGGTTCTTCGCCCGACGGCCGTCCTCGGCGATCCACTCCAGCTCCTTGCGGAGCTTGGCTGCCAGCTTCTCGCCCGAGTTGAGCTTCTCGTCGGAGAACAGGCCCGCCTCGATGCGCTTGGCCAGCTCGACCTCCTGCTCGGCGTTGAGCAGCGGGACCTTGCCGATCTGCTTGAGGTAGTCCTTGACCGGGTCGGCCGTGGCACCGGCCGCCATGATCTGCTGTACGGGCTCGTCGTCCTCGTCAAGCAGCTCTTCGGCCTCGGGCTCTTCCTCGGCGGCCTCTGCTGCTCCCGCGGCGGTCGCCGCGATGACCTCGCCCGTCGCCGCGGTGGCCTCGTCGGCTGCCACTTCGACACCGTCGACGGCCTTGGCGGCGGCGCCGGACTTGGCGGGGCTCTTGGCACCCGCCTTGGTCGGCGTCTTCGTCGGCGCCTTGGTGGCGGCCGCCTTAGTCGCTGCCGGCTTGGTGGCCAGCACCTTGGTGGCTGGGGCCTTGGCGCTCACTGTCGTCTCCTTCTCGGTGCGCTTCGACACCGCGTCCTTCGTCACGTCAATGCCCCGACAGTGCACAGACAGCCGGACACGTTAGCGAGCGACACAGGCAACCTCTCGGATGACGTCTTACGGCATAGGTGCACGGCGTATGCACCACACCCCGCACTCCGCATCCACCATCTCCCGGGCAGAGCCACGGGAGTCGGGCGGAGCGCGCCTTGGAGCATTGTGGCACGTCCGAGCCTCCCGATGCCGTGGCGGCGGCCGAAGAGCCCCCCCACTCCTCAGGTTGCGGGGGGTTCCTGCCGACTTGACCTCCATGAGCCTGCCCAGCACTCTGCGCGACGATCTCGAGCGGACCCGACGAAATCGCGAGCTGATCGAAGGCCTCATCAGCGACCCGTCAAAGGTCGGCCCGCTGTTCGCGCCCATCTGCCGGCTCGACGACGATTCGCTGGTGGGTCACAAGGCCACCGCAGCCGGTCAGGTCGGCACCGACCTCTCTGACACCTTGGCCCTGGCCGAAGGCGCCCAGGCGGTCGGCCTGATCGAACGGCTCGACTGGGCGTTCCGTTGCCACACGTTCGACGTCGCCCTTGCGGCAGGGCTCGCCACCCACGAGCTGCACCTCACCGTCGAGCCCGAGACCTATGGCAGCATCTGCCCACCCCGGCTCATCGTGTCGCACAGCCGCGGCAAGCGAGAGCTGACCATCGTTGACGAGATCCCTCTCAACGCCTTCGACGATCTCCCCAAGCTCCACCGGACGCTGGAGGAGTTCCGCGACTGGGGTTGGCGTACCGTCGTCGTCGACGTCGCCGACGATCCGGCCGCGCTCGCCGCCGTGCCAGCGATGCGCCCAAGCGCGATACAGATCGACCTGGACCTGCCAGGTCGCGACGCCCAGGCGCCCTCTGCCGCGGTGCGGCGGCTCCTGACAATCGCTCACGACTGCGGAGCGGAGATCATGGCTCTTGGCGTCGACACGGCCCGCCGCCGTGACCAGGCACGAGAGCTCGGCGCGACCACCGGTCGGGGGCTGCTGTACGGCGCGCCCAAGCGCCACACAGCTAGCTGAACAGCGCCCGGCGCTCTGGCCGGCTGAAGGCTGGCCCGGCCAGTGACGACGCGATCGGGGCGGGCGGGGTAAGTCGCTGATCCGAATTATCAGGTCGGTGGTGGGTACACCTCGTCTGAGCCTGGTATGGAGATCTCGACCGCGCAGTGTTGCGTACGCCCCGCCAAGCCCGAGAGTTGGTGGCTGCGTCAGGAGGGCCCGATGTCCGCTCACTTCCCTCGCCGACCGGTGCTGACCGTCGGCGCTGGTGTTCTTGCGATCGCTCTCGTCGCGGCGGGCTGCGGTAGTTCCTCCAAACCGACCAGCTCCACCTCCCCGACCAGCTCTCCCAGCGCCTCCGGCAGCGCGACTGCGCAGGCGACCTTGAACAGCGCCATCGCCGCGACGGTGCCAAGTGCCATCAAGTCGAAAGGCACCCTGACCGTCGCGGCGGATGCCACCTACGCCCCGAACGAGTTCATCGGGCCGGACGGACACACGGTCGTGGGCATGGACGCCGACCTCGCCAAGGCCCTCGGCACGGTGCTGGGTCTGAAGGTCAACGTGGTCAACGCGACCTTCGACAGCATCATCCCTGGGCTGGCCTCGGGAAAGTTCGACCTCGGGATGTCCTCGTTCACCGACACCAAGGCGCGCGAGGCGACCGTCGACTTCGTCACCTACTTCAGCGCAGGCACCTCGTTCTTCATCAACAAGGGCGGCCCGACGATCAGCTCCTTGGCCGACCTCTGCGGTCACAAGGTGGCGGTGGAGAAGGGCACGACGCAGCAGAACGACGCGACCGCGCAGGACGCCAAGTGCAAGGCCGAGCGGCAAGTCCGGCGTCGACGTCCAGGTCTATCCCGACCAGAACGGCGCCAACCTTGCGCTGTCCAGCGGGCGCGCTGATGTCGGTATGGCCGACTCCCCCGTCGCCGCCTACCAGGTCAAGCAGTCGAACGGCGCCTTCACCTTGACTGGGCAGCCGTACGGCACGGCCCCCTACGGCATCGCCATCCCCAAGGGGAACGGCATGGCCGCGCCCGTGCTGGCTGCCGTCAAGCAGCTGATGGCCGACGGCGTGTACATGCACATCCTGACGACCTGGGGCATCGAGGCCGGAGCGATCACCAACCCGGTGATCAACGGAGCGACGAGCTAGGCACGACGGTGGAACCCTCGGTCTCGGTAACCCGGGAGCCGGAGCGCGCGGCCCACCCGGAGGAGATCAAGGCCATACCCGTCCGGCATCCGGGGCGGTGGGTCGCGACGGTCGTGATCCTGGTTCTCGTCGCGATGCTCGTCCATTCGCTCGCCACCAACCCCCGGTTCGAGTGGAACGTCATCGGCCAGTACTTCACCTCCAGGCGCATCCTGACCGGCTTGGGCAAGACGCTCGAGCTCACCGTGATCGCGATGGCCATCGGGATCGCCGGGGGCGTGGTGCTGGCCGTCATGCGGCTGTCACCCAACCCGCTGGTGTCGCGATTCAGCTGGTGCTACATCTGGCTGTTCCGTGGCACGCCCGTCCTGGTGCAGCTGCTGTTCTGGGGCTACATCTCCGCGCTGTATCCGCGGCTGTCACTCGGCATCCCGTTCGGTCCCGAGTTCGTGCACGGCAGCGCGAACTCCTTCATCACACCGTTCGTGGCGGCCATCCTCGGCCTCGGGCTCAACGAGGCCGCCTACATGGCCGAGATCGTCCGCGCCGGCATCCTCTCGGTCGACGTCGGCCAGACCGAAGCCGCCGAAGCTCTCGGCATGACCCGGATGCAGACGATGCGCCGCATCGTGCTGCCGCAGGCCATGCGGGTGATCGTCCCGCCGACCGGCAACGAGACGATCTCCATGCTCAAGACGACGTCTCTCGTCAGCGTTCTCGCCTTCCCCGAGCTGCTCTACGCCTCGCAGCTCATCTACGCCGTCAACTACAAGACGATCCCACTGCTCATCGTGGCGAGCCTGTGGTACCTGATCATCACCTCGATTCTCACGATGGGTCAGTACTACGTCGAGCGGTACTTCGCTCGCGGCTCGACCCGACAGCTGCCGCCGACACCACTGCAGCGCCTACGGCACATGCTCTTCACGTTCCACGAGGCACCGCCCGCCCCACCCCCTGACGTTGCGCCCGGTCTGCGGTGAGCACGACCGGGAACGCCAGGCTCCCGATGGTCAAAGCCGAGTCGGTCTGCAAGCAATTCGGCCGCCTTGAGGTGCTCAAGGGGATCGACCTGGAGGTCCATGCCGGGGAGGTCATGTGTCTGCTCGGACCTTCCGGGTCGGGCAAGAGCACCTTCCTGCGCTGCATCAACCACCTGGAGAAGATCAGCGCCGGACGCCTGTACGTGGATGGCGACCTGGTCGGCTACCGTCAGCACGCCGACAAGCTGTATGAGCTGAAGGATCGGGAAGTCTGCCGAAAACGCGCCGAGATCGGCATGGTCTTCCAGCATTTCAACCTCTTCCCGCACAAGACAGCCGTGGAGAACGTCATCGAGGCGCCGGTGCTGGTCCTGGGCGAGCCCAAGGCCGCAGTGGCCGAGCGAGCGCGGTCGCTGCTCGAGCGGGTAGGTCTGGCCGACAAGGGCGATGCCTACCCGCGGCAGCTGTCGGGTGGCCAACAGCAACGGGTCGCCATCGCGCGCGCCCTCGCGATGCGGCCCAAGCTCATGCTCTTCGATGAACCAACCTCGGCCCTCGACCCGGAGCTGGTGGGCGACGTTCTCGCGGTAATGCGCGGCCTCGCCCAGGACGGCATGACGATGATCGTCGTCACGCACGAGATGGGTTTCGCGCGCGAGGTGGCCGACTCCGTGGTCTTCATGGACGGCGGTGTCGTGGTCGAGCGTGGGAAGCCGAGGGACGTGCTGACCAATCCGCAGAACCCACGCACGCAGGCCTTCCTGTCGAAGGTCTTGTAGGTCGCGGCCCCGGCCGGGAGGCGACCTACCGGAATGCGCCTTTGAACAGCACGAACGTCTGGGTGCTGACCGGGCCGTCCAGATACTTGCTCGCGCTGGCGACGAACGTGCCCATCCGGGGGTTCGGGCCGCCCTCGATCAGGGCGAGCCGCTCCGCGTAGCGGGTCAGGTGGTGGTTGACCGTAAGGTCGTGGTGGTCGTCGGAGAACTGGTAGGTGAGCCGGTCGGCACTGGCCGGGCGGTCGCCTGAGTCTTTCAAGTCCGCGTGGACCACGGCGTCGTTCATGTTCTCCACCGAGAGCACCCGGGTGCCGCTACCGGCTGCCACCTGCTTGGACGAGATCGGCGAGCCGGCCGCCACGACATGGGTCACCTTGACGTAGCCGCCGTTGAACGCGGTGTCCCCCGCGAGGTTCATCGCGACGATGCCACCTTCGCTGTGGCCCACCAGCATGACCTCGGCGCCGACCGGGACCGCTGCGGTGCGCATCGCCGACACCACGGCCCTGCTGTACGCCGAGCTCGACGACAGGAGCGCCCCACCGGCCTGGACAAGGTTCTGCGGGTGCGATGAGGTGACGGCCTCGGCCCCCGGGAGCTCGATGACGTATCGGGTGGCACCGTCGTGGGAGGAGACCGCCTGGATGGCGATCGTCCCTTCGGGGCCGTCGTACAGGTCGCCGATGGTCGCGAGCGCCTGAGCCAGCGAGCCGATGGGCTCCGCCGACATGGTGGCCCCCACCGCGGTCGGTATCGCCGCACCGGCGCCCGCTCCCGCCATGCCGCCGGCGAAGCCCACCCCCAGCGTCACCCCGGCGTCACCAAGCGCCCGGAACAACGGCGACCCGGCGGGACCCGTCTGGTGGGCGAAGGAAGCCACATCGTCCAGCACCGGTAGCACGTAGGTGACGGTCCCCTGCGCTGCATCTCGGAACCGACCCACGCCATCCGTCAACGCCCCCTTCGGGTTGACCACGAGCCGGATCGGGGCCGCGACAACCCATTGGTGAAGCGAGCGAAGTTCCGAGGTCGGGAAGTTGTCGACGACGCTCTCCTTCACCACGACCGCGTGGAGCTTCACAGCGTCCGTCTCAAGCCGCAGGACAAGGTTGCTGAGACCACCGGGCCCCATCAGGACATCGATGAGCCTGTGCTTCGTACGGAAGGCGCCCACCGGGTCGAGCGTGTCGCCCAGGTTCGGCTCTGCCGCGATCATCGCCACCGCGAAAGCCACCCGGCCGACATCCTCGGCGGTCTGCGTCCACACCGCGGCGAGCCGGTACATCTCCTCGTAGTCCACCCGGACCAACGTGGTGGGCGCCGCCTGGGAGGTCGCCACGCTCACTGCAGCGCTCCGGCCAGGCGACCAAGCCGCTGGATGTCTCGCCAGGCTTCGTCACCGGATGGCGGTAGGACGGACGGCACCCACGTCGTGTCGGCCTTGGGCGCGGCGCTGGCCCCGAAATGGAGCACGGCGGACCCGAGATGGGCCGTACCCGACACGGCAGCCGACCGACAGCCGCGCACCGCGGCCGCGACGTGGGCGACACCAGATACGGCAGCACCGCCGACATGAGCCACCGCGGCCCCGGCGCCGGACAGGAAGTCATGCACCGACTTTTCGATCGCGAGCAGCACCGCGACCTCGTGCCGCACGGTCTGGGCATGAGACCGCATCTCGTGGGCGGCGTGGTGGAGCTGGTCGCTCACCGTGGCGCAGTAGTCGCGTCGCCGAACAACTTGCTCGCGGAACGCGTCAGCGGCCACCGACGTCCACAGGGCCTCGGCCGCTTTGCGGACCAGTTCGTCGCCGAGACCCAGCACCTCCTCAGCCCGCCGGTCGAGCCTCACCGCGAGCTCGTCCAGCCGGTCGGCGTCGGCGAACGTGAAGGCCATGCGACCACCCCACCCGTGATCCCGTGACGACCCCGGCTGCTCCGCCGGCCACGGCAGCACTGACCCTAGAGCGGCACCGACCGCGCACAACGGCGCTTATCCACAGGCCGCATGCCCGCAGGTCACGCGCAACGAGGCAAGCAGGTCATCCACGCAGGACCCTGGCTCAGTCGGCCTTGACGGCCAGCACCGGGCAGTTGGCGTCGAGCATGATGCGCTGGGCGTTGCTGCCCATCACGAACTTGCCGACCGGGGACCGCCGACGCATGCCGATGACCAGCAGCTCCGCACCGGTCTCCTCGGCGACGGCCACGAGGTCTTCGGCCGGTTCGTTGCCGACCACGAGCTCGCGCACATCGAATTCCAGGTCGGTGGCGGCAAGCTCGGCGCGCACCCGGTCCAACTCGGTCCTGTTCGCGAGCGACTCCTCCGCGCCGTACGACGCACCGCCCTTGATCGAGTGCACGACCACGAGCGTGGCACCGCGCAGTCGCGCCTCCTCGATGCCCCGAGCCAGTGCTGCGCGCCCCTGCGGGGTCGCGATGTAGCCGACGACGACGGTCATGATGCCCCTGTCTGCTGGGTTAGGTGGACGGCATCCTACGACCAAGGTCATATCAGACGGGCGTTATCGGGGCTCGACGAGCACCCGTGTCAGATAGATCGCCGCGATGAACGTCCGGTAGAGCCGTAGCGGCTCGTCGTCGACCATCCGGACGGTCATCGGGCCGACCTGCTCGACGCCTCGCAGCGACGTGGCGAGCTCCGCCATGCCGACGCTGGCGAAGTCGACCTCGAGCTGCAGGGGCCGGGCGAAGCTGGGCGGCGCGACCGCCGCCAGCTGACGGACGGCCCGCTCCGCACCGTGCCGGATGCGTTCGCAGGCCAGCTCCGGGTGCAGGCTCTCGGCGGCGTGCCGGCCCACCGACCGCTTCACCTGGACGCCGATGATGCCCGGACAGAACGCAGCGGCCTCGCTCACCGTGAACTGGTCGCCGGTGACCAGCGCCACGGGCACCGCGAAATGTTCAGCAACGAGTGCGTTGATCCCGGACTCGCCAGCCATCGTGCCGTTGATCCGAACGTCGCGGACGGCCCGCGGGTTGTAGGTGTGCGACAGCGTTCCCGGGCTGGGCATCGCCGCGTGGTAGGACACGAAGAAGATCGCGTCGAAGGTCTCGTCGAGTCCTTCCATCATGTACAGCGGCTTGTGCTGGCCCGACAGATACGACGCACGGCCGCGCAGCTCCTCGGGCGCTAGGTTGCGCATCACCGAGTGGGCATCGTTCACCAGGACCTCGATGGCTCCCCCGGCCAACGCGCCCTCGATCGCCGCATTGACCTCGGCCAGCAACAGCCGCCGCCCGGCCCGAGCCTCGGGCCCGTCCCCGATGCACTGCTCCCAGTCGACGATGCCCGCGGTGCCTTCCATGTCGCTGGAGAGGAAGACCTTCATGGGCCCAGCGTGCCAGTCACCCGCGCGGGCGACTACCGTCCGATCGTGCGGCTGCGACCGCGGAACTCGGCGACGACCTCGCCGGGTGAACCTCCGTTGGTGCGGCGGACGGTCACGTCGCAGATGCCGCTACGGCCGAACGTGACGCGCTCCACAGCTTCGGCGACCAGCTCGTCGCCCTCGTGCACCGGGGTGAGGAAGACGATGTCGCACGCCGCAGCGACGGTGGCGGGTCCGTGCGAGTTGCAGGCGAACGCGAAGGCCGAGTCGGCGAGCAAGAACAGGTAACCGCCGTGGCAGGTCCCATGGCCCTGGACCATTCCCGCGGTAACCGTCATCGTCGCGGTGGCCCGGCCAGGGGCGATCCCGCTCAGATCGATGCCGAGCGCCTGTGACGCGGTGTCGGCGGCGTACATCCGAGCCGCTGTGGCGTCGGCGATCTCCTGTGCGCTCGATGCCTTCGTGGCCCGCGCGACAGCGTCGGTCAGGTCGGAGTCGCTCACGGTGCGGCGATCCCTTCGTCAGGGCGGGCGAGGTTGGCCGAGGCAGCCAGCTGGCGGAGCAGCGCGCACGCCCGGTACCGGCCGTCTCGGTAGAAGTCGGCCAGGTGATCGAGCGTGGTGACGACCAGCGCCGCGCCGAGCCGGTCACCCCACGCCATCGGACCGACGGGGTAGCCGGCGCCGAAGCGCATCGCGTCGTCGACGCCCGCGCGGTCGGCGACGCCTCGGCCGACGACGTCGGCGGCCTCGTTGACGAGCATCGCGACAGTCCGCATCACGAGCAGTCCCGGAACGTCCTCCAGCACGCTGACGTGCGCGCCGGTGGCCTGCAGCAAGCCGACGGCGTCGTCGAGAGTCTCGGGCGGGCACCCGATCGAGGCAGCGAGGGCGAACCGGGTGGCGGTGCCGTAGTCCAGGGCCAGGTCGAGCAGCACGACCGGCGCGCCGAGGTCCGCCGCACGTGACGTCGCGGTCCGGCCGTCGGTCAGCAGCAGAAGGCCGCCGTTCGCGAGGGCGATGCCGACCTGGTGGTCCCGCTCGGCGACCACCTCGACACCCGCGCTTCGCAGGCGGTCCAGCAGCGGGGCGAACACGGCGTCCCCACCACCGGCGCGTACCGCCTGGGGCGCCGCGGTGGGCGCGGCGGTGCTGGGCTCGGGCGTCGGCGTATCAGCGCCGTAGGGGAAGAAGCCGTGGCCGCTCTTGCGGCCGAGCCGCCCGGACTCGACCAGCGAACGCTGGGCCAGGGACGGTGCGTAGCGCGGGTCGTAGCCGAAGGCGGTCCACACCGACGTGGTCACGGCGAAGTTCACGTCATGGCCGATGAGGTCGGTCAGCTCCAGCGGCCCCATCGCGAAGCCGCCTGATCCGCGCAGCACCGCGTCGATGGTCGCCGGGTCCACGCCGCCCTCGTCCAAGGTCCGCATGGCCTCGCCGTAGAACGGCCGGGCCACCCGGTTGACGATGAACCCCGGGGTGGAAGCCACGTGGACGGCGACCTTGCCCCAGCCCTGCGCGGTGGCGGCCACCGTCTCGGCGGCCGTGGGGTCGGTGGCCGCGCCGGACACCACCTCGACCAGCTTCATCACCGGGGCAGGGTTGAAGAAGTGCATGCCGACCAGCCGGCCGGGCCGAGCGAGCGCGGCGCCGATCGCGGTGACCGAGATCGAGGACGTGTTGGTGGCAAGCAGGCAACGCTCGTCGACGATCTCCTCGAGCCGGGCGAACAGCTCGTTCTTCACGGCGAGCGACTCGACGATCGCCTCGACGACCAAGGAGGCGCCGGCGAGGGCGGTGAGGTCCGCAGCGACCCCGAGCCGGGCGCGGGTCGCGGCAGCCGCATCGGCGGTGAGCCGCCCCTTCGCCACCTGGCGGTCGAGCTGACCGGCGATCTGGGCGATGCCGGCCTCGGCGCGGGCGGCGTCGACGTCATAGAGGACCACCTGGTGGCCGGCCGTAGCGGCAACCTGGGCGATCCCGGCGCCCATGGTGCCGGCTCCGATGACGGCGACGAGGGCCGCCGGATCGAGCGCGCCAGCTGAGTTGATTGCGTCCTGGGCCAACGGGATCCTCCGTGAAGGGGCCACGTGCAGCGCTGCGCGCTTGCAAACGACCGAACGTTCGGTTTACTAGAGGTGACACTAGTCCGCGAGCCAGGAGCGTATCCCGCATGTCCGCAGCATCAGCCTTCGTCGACACCCTCGTCGAGCGGCACCGTCCCAAGCTCGACGCGGCGCTGACCGCGATCAACGAGCGGGCCTTCTGGAGCGCCTACCCCGAGTCGCCCTCCACCCGGTTCTACGGGGAGACCGCCAAGGACGACGGCGAGGCTGCGTTCAAGGCGTACCTGGGCGCCGACTTCCCGCTGACCACGCCGGGCGCCGACGGCACCGTCGGCGGCGAGCGCTCGCCGTTCGGGATCGACCTGGACGTCCGCTACCCCCACGTCGTCGACCCGGCCGCCGTGGTGGCCGCGGCCAGCGCGGCGCTGCCCGCCTGGCGCGACGCCGGCGCCGAGGTCCGCGCGGCGGTCTGCATCGAGATCCTGGACCGGCTGAACGCGCGCAGCTTCGAGATGGCGCAGGCGGTCATGCACACGACCGGCCAGGCGTTCATCATGGCGTTCCAGGCCGGTGGCCCGCACGCCCAGGACCGCGGCCTGGAGGCGGTGGCCTACGGCTACGCCGAGCAGGCCCGAGTGCCGGCGTCCGCGTCGTGGGAGAAGCCGCAGGGCAAGCACGACCCGCTGCGGATGACCAAGACGTTCCACCTCGCGCCGCGCGGCGTGGCGCTGCTCGTCGGCTGCAACACCTTCCCGACCTGGAACGGCTACCCCGGGCTGTTCGCCAGCCTGGTCACCGGCAACCCGGTCATCGTGAAGCCACACCCGCGTGCGGTGCTGCCGCTCGCGATCACCGTGGCGGTGTGCCGCGAGGTGCTCACCGAGGCCGGCTTCTCCCCCGACCTGGTCACCCTCGCCGCCGAGGCCCCCGGCGACCACCTGGCCACCCCGCTCGCCACCGACCCGGCGGTGCGGATCATCGACTACACCGGCTCCACCGCGTACGGCGACTGGCTGGAGAACAACGCCCGGCAGGCGCTGGTCTACACCGAGAAGGCCGGCGTCAACACGATCGTCGTCGACTCCACCGACAGCTTCAAGGGCATGACGCGCAACCTGGCGTTCTCCCTGTCGCTGTACAGCGGCCAGATGTGCACCGCCCCGCAGAACATCTACGTGCCCGCGCGACGGCATCGAGACCGACGAGGGCCACAAGTCCTTCGACGAGGTGGCCGCCGGCCTCGCCGGCGCGCTCGACGCACTGCTCGGCGACGACGCCCGCGCGGTGGAGATCCTCGGCGCGGTCGTGAACGACGGCGTGCTCGACCGGCTCGCGGCCGCCGCCGGCCTCGGCACGACGGTGCTGGCCTCGCGCGCGATCACGCACCCGACGTTCGCTGACGCCGTCGTGCGCACGCCGATCGTCGCGAGCCTGGACGTGGCGGACGAGAAGGTCTACGCCAGCGAGCACTTCGGCCCGATCGCGTTCCTGATCGCGACCGACTCCACGGCGCAGAGCATCGAGACGTTCCGCCGCACCGTCACCGAGCACGGGGCGATCACCGCCTCGGTGTACTCCACTTCCGACGAGGTGCTCGACGCCGCCGAGCGGGCCGCGATCGACGCCGGGGTGGCCCTGTCGGTCAACCTCACCGGCGCGGTGTACGTCAACCAGTCCGCGGCGTTCTCCGACTACCACGGCACCGGCGCCAACCCGGCCGCCAACGCGTCGCTGACCGACAGCGCGTTCGTCGCGGGTCGGTTCCGTGTCATCCAGTCCCGGAGACACCTGTGAGCCAACAGGACGTTGTGGGGGCGCGGCCACGCCGCGCCCCCTACGACGCGAACTCGCTCCTCGACGTCGCGGTCGCGGTGTTCAACGAGCGTGGCTACGACGGCACGTCGATGGAGGACCTGGCGCGCGCGGCCGGCATCACCAAGTCGTCGATCTACCACCACGTCGACGGCAAGGAAGCCCTGCTGCAGGCCGCGTGCGACAGGGCGCTCGACGCGCTGTTCGTCGTCGTCGACGAGGAGTCGGCTCGCGAGGGCCCGGCGGCCGACAGGCTCGAGCGCGTCGTGCGGCGCACCGTCGACATCCTCATCGACGAGCTGCCGTACGTGACGCTGCTGCTGCGGGTGCGCGGCAACACCGCCGTCGAGCAGCAGGCCCTGGACCGGCGGCGCGCCTTCGACCGGTTCGTCGCCGGCCTGGTCGCCGAGGCGTGCGACGCCGGCGACCTACGGCCTGGGCTTGATCCGGCACTGACGACGAAGCTGGTGTTCGGCATGGTCAACTCGATCGTGGAGTGGTACCGGCCCGGACGCGGGGTCACCGCGGCCGCCCTGGCCGACGGGGTCGTCCAGGTGGCGATCCGCGGCCTGCGGCCCTAGCCAGACCCACACCCGCCCACCCGAGCGCCCGCCCGGCCCCGCCCGTGCGCGCCCCCCCGCCCGCCCACCCGGCGATCATGGCCAAACGCGGCACCATCGCACTGGGCGGTGCCGCGTTTGGCCATGATCGGCGTGAGTGATCGCGGTGAGTGGCGGGGCAAGCTCGCCGACCGAATCGGCCAGCCGCGCCTACACGTCGAAGTCGAGCGCGACCTTCTCGGTGACCGGGTGCGACTGGCAGGCCAGCACGTAGCCAGCGGCGACCTCGGCGGAGTCCAGCGCGTAGCAGACCTCCATGAAGACCTCGCCGACCACGACCTTGGCCCGGCAGGTGCCGCAGACCCCGCCCTTGCAGGCGTACGGCGCGTCGGCGCGGATCTTCAGCATGCTGTCGAGGATCGGTTCGCCGTCGGTGGCCAGGTCGAACGTCGAGGTCCGCCCGTCCAGGGTGACGGTGACCTCGCTGGCTTCGCCGGCAGTGCCCCTCGGCACCGCGACCGGCCGCACCTCGCGGGGCGCGGTGCCGTCGACGTGGAACAGCTCCCGGTGCAGGTGCGCCTCCTCGACGCCCCGCTCCATCAGCAGCGCCCGGGCGTCCTCCACCATCGCGAACGGCCCGCACAGGAACCACTCGTCGACGGTGTCGGCCGGCACCAGCACGTCCAGCAGCGTGGTCAGCTTCTCGCGGTCGAGCCGGCCGTGCAGCAGCTCGACCTCCTGGGCCTCACGGGACAGCACATTGATCATGTGGAAGCGGTCGGGGTAGCGGTCCTTGAGGTCCGCGAGCTCCTCCAGGAACATGATCGAGCCGGTGGTCCGGTTGCCATAGAGCAGCGTGAAACGGCTCTGCGGCTCGACCTGGAGGACCGTCGACAGGATCGACAGGACCGGCGTGATCCCGCTGCCGGCCACGATGGCGGCGTAGTGCCGGGGCCTGAGTCGGGTCGAGCTCGGTGGTGAAGCTGCCGAGCGGCGTCAGCACCTCGATCACCTGGCCGGGCTGCATGTGCTCGTTGACGAAGGTCGAGAACGCACCGCCGGCGAGCTGCTTGACGGCGACCCGCAGCGAGCCGGACCGGGCCGGCGCGCAGATCGAGTAGTTGCGTCGCAGGTCCTCCCCGTCGACTTCGTACTTCAAGGTGAGGTGCTGGCCCGGGGTGAAGTCGTAGTCCTCGCGCAACTCGTCGGGCACCTCGAAGGAGACGGCGACCGCGTCGTCGGTGAGCCGCTCGACCTGGGCAACACGGAGCGGGTGGAACGTCGCATGACGGCGCATCGGTCAGATCACCTTGAAGTGGTCGAAGGGCTCGTGGCAGGTGTTGCACACGTGCAGGGACTTGCACGCCGTCGAGCCGAAACGGCTGCTCAGCGCAGTGTCGTGTGAGCCGCAGAGCGGGCAGGCCGGGGTGAGCTGGACGACGACCGGGCCGCTCGCGCCGCGAATGTGGCCAGGCGGCGCGATCCCGAACTCCCGCAGCTTGCGCGCGGCCGGACTCGCTCATCCACTCGGTGGTCCACGCGGGGGCGAGCACCATCCGCACCGAGACGTCGTCGTACCCGCCTGCGTTCAGTACCGCGGTGACGTCCTCGCGGATCACGTCCATCGCCGGGCAACCGGAGTAGGTCGGGGTGATCACCACCTCGACGTGTCCGTCGTCGCCGACCGTGACACCGCGCAGGATCCCGAGATCGGCGATGGTGAGCACCGGGATCTCCGGGTCGGTCACCGTCTCGAGCAGCGCGTACACCGGCCCGACCCGCAGGTCGGCCCGCGTGTCGGACTCGGCGGCCATCACCATCACCACGTGGCGCCCGGGAACGACCGGTGCAGGTGCTGCATCTCGGCGATCAGGTAGCCGAACGGCTCGGTGTGCAGGCCCTGGCGGCCGCCGGTGGGCTCCCACGTCGAGCTCGGCACGGTCAGCGTCGCCTCGGTGAGCGTGCCGGTCACCCAGGCGTCCCAGTCGGCGCGCAGCGGCGCGTTCGGCTGCACCGCAGGCGCTCACCTCGTCGTCGACGAACAGGTCGGCGACGTAGGGCCAGGTGCGGTCGAGCGCGGCCTGCATCCGCTCGTGGGACTCGTCGGTGCCGTCGCCGAGGCGCAGCGTCCACTGCGTGGCGTGGTCACGGTGGTAGGCGACCTCCTTGACCGCCTTGGCGGCGATCGCGGCGAGCGTCTCGTCAGCGCCCGGTCTGCAGCGCCTCGTACAGCGCGAGCTGGTAGGTGCTGACGAACAGCTGGCGCGCGATGGTGTCCGCGAAGTCGCCGTTGGGCAGCTCGACCAGCTGGCAGTTGAGGAACTCCCGCTCGTCGCGCAGGAACGCCAGGTCGTCCTCCGTGCGCCCGGCGCCCTCGAGCTCGCCGGCGTAGGTCAGCAGCATGCGCGCCTGACCGAGCTGGTCGAGGCCGATGTTGGTGAGCGCGACGTCCTCCTCGAGCTCCGGCGCGTGCGCCGACCACTCGCCGAGGCGCTGCGCGGTGATCAGCGCGTCGTCGGCCAGGCGCAGGACGTAGGTGCGAAGGTGCGCGTTCACATGTGCGCCACTTCGTCGGGCAGCACGTAGAACGTCGGGTGCCGGTAGGTCTTGTCGGCGGCCGGGTCGAAGAACTCGTCCTTCTCGTCCGGGCTGGACGCGACGATCACCTCGGCCGGGACGACCCAGATGCTGACGCCTTCCTGCCGCCGGGTGTAGACGTCACGCGCGTTGCGCAGCGCCATCTCGGCGTCAGGGGCGTGCAGGCTCCCGACGTGGTTGTGCGACAGACCCCGCTTCGCGCGGACGAACACTTCCCATAGCGGCCAACCGTTGCTCATGCCGCCTGCTCCTTCGCGCGCTGTGCTTGCTTGTTGGCGTACGCGGTGGCCGCGTCGCGGACCCACCGACCTTCTTCGTGGGCACGGGTGCGGTTCTCGATCCGCAGCCGGTTGGCCGGTCCGTCGCCGGCGACGACGCGGTGGAACTCGTCCCAGTCGATCTCACCGAAGTCGTAGTGCTCGGTGTCGGGGTTCCAGCGCAGGTCCGCATCGGGCAGGGTCAGCCCGAGCACCTCGGCCTGCGGCACGGAGGCGTCGACGAACTTCTGGCGCAGCTCGTCGTTGCTGTAGCGCTTGATCTTCCACTGGATCGACTGCGCCGAGTTCGGCGACTCGTCGTCCGGCGGGCCGAACATCATCAGCGACGGCCACCACCAGCGGTTGATGGCGTCCTGCGCCATCGCGCGCTGCGCCTCGGTGCCGCGGGCCAGCGTGAGCAGGATGTCGAAGCCCTGCCGCTGGTGGAAGGACTCCTCCTTGCAGATGCGGACCATCGCCCGGGCGTACGGCCCGTAGGAGCAGCGGCACAGCGGAACCTGGTTCATGATCGCGGCGCCGTCGACCAGCCAGCCGATGGCGCCCATGTCGGCCCAGGTGGGCGTGAAGTAGTTGAAGATCGACGAGTACTTCTGCCGACCGGTCTGAAGCATGTCGAGCAGGTCGGCGCGGTCCACGCCGAGGGTCTCCGCGGCGCTGTACAGGTACAGGCCGTGACCGGCCTCGTCCTGGACCTTGGCCATCAGGATCGCCTTGCGCTTCAGGCTGGGCGCCCGTGTGATCCAGTTGCCCTCCGGCTGCATGCCGATGATCTCGGAGTGCGCGTGCTGGGCGATCTGCCGGATCAGCGTCTTGCGGTAGCGCTCGGGCATCCAGTCCCGAGGCTCGATGCGCTGATCGGCCTCGATCGTACGATCGAAAGCCTCCTGCAGCTGGTCGCTCACGTGGTCGCTCCTGGCGCCAGGGCCGCTCGCACGGCCGTCAACCGACCGAATGTTCGGTCGCCTCCATCGTGCCGAAAGCGAGCGCCTTGGTCAAGGAGCGCGCGCAGCTCGTCAGCCGGCGGCGGGCGCGCCCGGCTCCATGCCCCTGACCACACCGCGCCCAGACTGGATCCACCCGACGGTGCCCACGGCCACCGACGTCGCGGTGATGCCGTGGCCGAGGAGGAACTGGGCGACGGCGAGGCTGCGACCGCCAACCTCACAGATGACGTACACCGTCTCGTCCTTGGGAAGCTGATCCAGGACGCCCGGCACCGAGTTCATCGGCACCAACCGTGCGCCCGGCACGTGTCCCGTCTCGTACTCGTAGCCTTCACGGACGTCGAGGACGAAGCCGCCGTCGGCATGCGCTGCGGCGAACGATTCGAGGTCGATCTCGGTCTGCACGTGTCATCCTTCAGGTCGGCGAGCCGGGTCCCTCGGAGCATAGACATCCAGGCAACCGGTCCGCCGCGGCCGACCGTCCCCCACGTCTGGTAGACCCGTCGCGTGACCCACACCACCGGAACGACGTCCGAGACCGACCTGCGCGAGCGCGCCGAACAGGTGCTGCGCCAGCTGGCTGGGCCGACGGCGGTGCTGCGCGAGGACCAGTGGGCGGCGATCCACGCGCTGGTGGCCGACCGGCGCCGGGCCCTGGTCGTCCAGCGCACCGGGTGGGGAAAGTCGGCGGTGTACTTCGTGGCGACCTCGCTTGCTGCGCGCGAGCGGGCGCCGGCCCCACGGTGATCGTGTCGCCGCTGCTGGCCCTGATGCGCAACCAGATCGCCGCGGCCGAGCGGGCCGGCATCCGCGCCCGGACGATCAACTCGACCAACGTCGAGGAGTGGGACGCGATCGAGCAGGAGGTCCGGGCCGGCGCGGTCGACGTGCTGCTGGTCAGCCCGGAGCGGCTCAACAACCCCGACTTCCGCGACGCGGTGCTCCCCCGGCTGGCCGCCGCCACCGGGCTGCTGGTCGTCGACGAGGCGCACTGCATCTCCGACTGGGGCCACGACTTCCGACCCGACTACCGGCGCCTGCGCTCACTGCTCGCCGAGCTGCGGCCCGGGGTGCCGGTGCTCGCGACGACGGCGACCGCGAACCAGCGGGTCACCGACGACGTCGCCGAGCAGCTCGGCGGCTCGGAGGCGGCGCGGGCATGGCGACAGCGACCATGCCGACGCCGCCGCTCCCCTCGTCCTGCGCGGTCCCTTGGACCGCGAGAGCCTGCGGCTCGGCGTGCTGCGCCTGCCCAGCCTGGAGCACCGGCTGGCCTGGCTCGCCGAGCACCTGGACGACCTGGCCGGCTCCGGCATCATCTACACGCTCACCGTGGCTCAGGCCGAGGAGGTGGCCGCGTTCCTGCGGACCGCGGGCCACACCGTCGCCTCCTACACCGGGCGCACCGAGACCACCGAGCGCGCGCAGGCCGAGGACGACCTCCTGGCCAACCGGGTCAAGGCCCTGGTGGCGACGTCGGCGCTGGGCATGGGCTTCGACAAGCCCGACCTCGGGTTCGTCGTCCACCTGGGCGCGCCGCAGTCGCCGATCGCCTACTACCAGCAGGTCGGCCGCGCCGGGCGCGGCGTCGACCGCGCCGACGTGCTGCTGCTCCCGGGCCGGAGGACGAGGCGATCTGGCGCTACTTCGCCAGCCTCGCCTTCCCCGCCGAGGAGCAGGTGCGCCGGACCCTCGACGCGCTGACTGACGCCGGCAAGCCGCTGTCGACCGCGGCGCTGGAGGTGCGGGTGGACCTGGCGCGCTCGCGCCTGGAGACGATGCTCAAGGTGCTCGACGTCGACGGCGCGGTGCGCCGGGTGAGCGGCGGCTGGACGGCGACCGGTCAGGCATGGGCCTACGACGCCGAGCGGTACGCCCGGGTGGCGGCCGCGCGGTCGGCCGAGCAGGAGGCGATGCGCGAGTACGTCGCCGGCGACCGGTGCCGGATGGAGTTCCTGCGCGTGGCAGCTCGACGATCCCGCCGCCGAGCCGTGCGGGCGCTGCGACGTGTGCGCCGGGCCGTGGTTCGACACCAGCCGTGTCGGACGGCCACGCTGTCCGCGGCTCAGCGTGAGGTAGACCGTCCGGGGGTCGACATCGAGCCGAGGTCGATGTGGCCGACCGGCGATGGCCGCGATCGGGGTTCCGGTGTCGGGGAAGATCTCCGCGGCGGAGCGAGCAGAACCAGGGCGGGCGCTCGCCCGGTTGAGCGACATCGGCTGGGGTCAGCGGCTGCGGCCGCTGCTGCACGAATCGGCGGCCGATGAGGTGGCGCCGGCCGCGGTGCTGACCGCCGTCGTCGAGGTGCTGAAGACATGGGGCTGGTCGCAGCGGCCGGCCGCCGTGGCATACGTCGACTCGCGGCGCCGCCCGAAGCTCATCCGTTCGGTCGCCGAGCACATCGCCGAAGTCGGCCGCCTGCAGCTGCTGGGCGCCGTGGCGGCCAGACACGCCGGGCGACGGGGACGGCGCACCGCACCAACAGCGCTCAGCGGCTGCGCGGCGCTGTGGGACGACTTCCTCGTCCCGACCGAGATGGCGCAGTCGATCGAGCAGCTTCACGGTGCGCCGGTGCTGCTCGTCGACGACCTGGTCGACTCCGGCTGGACGATGACGGTCGTCGCACGAGAGCTGCGGAAAGCCGGTGCTGTGTCGGTGCTGCCCTTCGCCCTGGCTGTCGCCGGCTAGATCCGCGCACCCTGGCGCGCTTGCCAGGCGATCGCTCGATCAGGAGTATCGGAGCATCCAGTCACGGTCGGGGTTGCGGCCACCCTCGGGGTCGCGAACCACGTCTGACGGGACCTCCTCCACCATCTGGTCCGGCGTCACGCGACCCGGAAGGTCCTGCCAGCGTGCCGCCAGCGCGAGGGCATCGGCCGCTGCATCGTCGCGCTCAGCTCGGCTCGACGAGTCGATGTCCTGCGGGTCTGCCATCGCGCTGCCCCCACATCTCGAGGTGGTCAAGCCGGTGACTGATGTTAGCCCGTGGGGCCTTGGGTGAATCGACCGTCGACCATGCTGAACACGTGCTGACCACCGGAAGCATCCGCAAGCGTCACCAGCGGGAGCCCAACTGAGACGAGTCGTAGCGCACCGCTCCGCCCGGGCAGAACGAACAAGCCTGTCCGGTAGGGAGAACTGCCGCCGTCTACGTTGGAGACGTACACATAGATCGCGCCTTGACGAGAATTGTCAGTGACAGCGCCCGCAAAGACGTCAATATAATTCCTGCCGACGAGATCGCGCCACATATTGACGACCGACAGCTCTTGGTACGAAAAAGGCAGGGGAACACCGCCAAGCTCCGCCTCGGTCACGATCTTTCCGGCCAACGTCGGAGGGGTAGGCGGGGTGCTCTGCGCAGCGCCTCCCGGTGGCGGCTGAAAGACCGTTCCAGGCGGTGGCGGTGACGGATGATCGAGAAGGTGCTGGACGAATTCAGCCTTCGTTTCGTTGGGGCTCTTGGTACTTCCGCTGGCAAGGCTTGCGTTCGTTGCCACAACTACGCCAACGATCGCAGACGCGGTTAATACGAGGGTAGCCGCGGCCGTCCGTGCAGGATGACGACTGAGATTCACGCCTGAATTCTTCTCGTTTCGGTGCGTTACCTAGATCGTGTCTACACCGTTTGTCGATCAGGGTGCACCATGGAACGAGCAACGAAACAGCAAAGGGCTATCCAGGAGGATTAGGCGACCTCATCAAACGCGCTCCGCCGGGGGCCGAGCGCCGACGGCCGAGGCGCTCAGGTCACCGCAGCGCGCGTGGCGTCCAGCAACAGGTGCTCCCCCGACGCGACGATCCGCGCGCAGCCGGTCGAACGCGTCCCACACGTCGACGAAGCTCGTGGTGATCGGCGCCGGTCCGAGGCGCAGCCGGTCGGGTGCCCGGAAGTCAGGCACCACGCCCGCTGTCGATGAGCGCCTTGCAGATCCGGTACGCCTCGGGGTGCGCCAGCGACACGTGCGAGCCGCGCAGCGCCGCGTCCCGCGGTGAAGCCAGCGAGAATCCCAAAGGCTCCAGCCACGCGTCGTACAGCCCGATCATCAGGTCGGTCAGCGCCACGCCCTTGGCGCGCAGCGCATCGATGCCGGCCTCGCGCCAGCAGCTTGACGCCTTCCTCGACCAGCGCCGCGCCGAGGACCGACGGCGTGCCCGCCAGGAACCGATCGACGGACGGCGCAGGGTCGTAGCCCTGCCCCATGGCGAACTGGTCACGCTGCCCGAACCAGCCCCAGATCGGCTGGCGCAACGCCTCCTGCAGCTCGCGGCGCACGTAGAGGAATGCCGGCGCGCCCGGCCCGCCGTTGAGGTACTTGTAGGTGCAGCCGACCGCCAGGTCGCTGCCGGTGGCGTCGAGCTCGATCGGCACCGCCCCGGCCGAGTGGCACAGGTCCCACAGGACCGAGCGCGCCGGCGTCGTGCACGACCGCGTTGATCGCGGCCATGTCGGCCAGCGCCCCGGAGCGGTAGTCCACCTGCGACAGGCTCACCAGCGCCACGTCCGGCCCGACGGCCGCGGCGATCGCAGCCCGCCGGTCGGGCCGACCAGCTCGTCGAACTCGACGAGCCGGAGCTCCAGCCCACGCGCCGCGGCCAGGCCCTCGAGCACGTAGCGGTCGGTCGGGAAGTTGTGCAGGTCGCTGACGATGACGCGCCGGTCGGGCCGCGCGTCGAGCGCGGCGGAGGCGAGCTTGTACAGGTTGACGGTGGTCGAGTCGGAGACGACGACCTGCCCGGCCGCCGCGCCGACCAGCTCGGCGCCGATGAGGTCGCCGGTGCGCTGCGGCAGGTCCACCCAGTGGTCGTTCCACGACCGGATCAGGCCGGTGCCCCATTCCTGGGTCACGACCTCGTCGAGCCGGGCGCGCGCGGCGTGCGACAGCATGCCGAGGGAGTTGCCGTCGAGGTAGATCAGCGACGTGTCGGCACGGTAGAAGCGGTCGCGCAGCTCGGCGATCGGGTCGGCGACGTCGAGCGCCTCGGCACTTGCCCGGTTGGTCAGGTCCATGGCTAGCGCACCACCACGACGGGGCACTTCGCGTGGTGGACGACCGCGCTGCTCACCGAACCGAGCACCATCCGGCTGAAGCCGCCGGCCCCGCGGCTCCCGACGACGAGCAGGTCGGCGTCGGCTGCCGCATCCAGCAGCACCTCGGCGGGCGCCCCCTGCACGGCCTGCACCGTCACGTCGGGGACGGACCCTTCGAGCTTGGCGCTCACGGCGGCGACCTGGTCGGTCACGGCCGTGCGGGCGGCGTCGAGGACCTCGTCGCTGACCAGCGTCACCGCAGCGGACATGGTCCACGCCAACGTCGTCGGCCCACCCACCGCGGTCACGGCCACGACTGCCACCTTGCGCAGCTGTGCTTCTTCGAGAGCCCATGCGAGCGCGCGCTCGGAATGGTCAGATCCGTCGACGCCGACCACGATCCCCGTCATGGGAGCCTCCCTCGTCTGCCGATCAAGCACGGTCAAGCACCGGTCGAGAACCGGTTGCGGACACAGCCTCCCATGCGGCGTTTACACCCAACACGGCCACCAGTCCCGCTTCGCCGGGACGTTCGTCCCGGCGATGAGGCGGTCAGCCGATCGGCGCGGGGCGGCCGATGTGGTAGCCCTGTACCGCGCCGACGTTCAGCCGTTCCAAGGCGATGAGCTCGTCAGCGGTCTCCACGCCCTCGGCGACGAGCTCGGCCCCGATCTCCGCCGCGAAGGCGACGAGCGAGGACGCCAGGGCCCGTCGGACGGGGTCGACATCGATGCCTCGGGTCAACGAGATGTCGATCTTGATGATCTCCGGGGCGAGACTCAGGATGTGCCGCAGGCTGGCGAAGCCCGCCCCTGTGTCATCGACCGCCAATCGGGCACCGTGATCGCGCAGCTCCCGGATCGCGTCGCGAACCGGGCCGTAGTCCTCGACCGCGACGTGCTCGGTCAGCTCGAAGACGAGGCGCCCACAGCTCGACGGGTCGCACACCTCGTCGAGACGTCCGGACAGGATCGTCTGCGGGGACACGTTGACCGCAAGGTAGGCCTGCGGTGGGATGCGGGGCAGCTGCCGGAGCGCGCTGCGGACGGCGGCGATCTCCAGGTCCGCGCCGAGCCCCACCTCTGCCGCATCGGCGAACCAGCGATCCGGGCCACGCGCCGGCTCGGCGGGGAACCGCGCCAGCGCCTCGACGCCGAGGACCGCACGACCGGGCAGCCGGGCGATCGGCTGGAAGGCCATGTCAGGACCGCCCGACGCCAGAACTCGCTCGACGGCTTCGCGTTTGCGTCGCAGCTCGTCCTGAGCGAGACGGTCCTGCTGCTCCCGCTCCTCCAGCTGTTCGCGAAGCCCTGCGTTGTGCTGCTGGAGCGCGCGGTGCAGCTCGCGAGCCTCAAGCTGGTTCCGCACCCTCAGCATGACTTCGGTGAGGTCGAGCGGCTTGGTGAGGAAGTCGCGCGCGCCCAGCGTAAGGGCTCGATGCGCTGCGTCGCGATTGGTGTCAGCTGTCAGCACGAGTACCGGCAGGTGGATGTGGGGGCGCCGTGCCGACAGCGCTGCGAGCAGCTGGAAGCCGTCGGGAACCGGCATGTGCAGGTCGAGCAGCACGACGTCGGGCTCGATCTCGTCCACCAGCCGGAGCGCCCGGTGAGACTCGGTCGTGGAAAAGACGTGCCTCATTCCGGCCTTCGCCAGCATCGCCTCCAGCAGGTGGATGTTCGCCTGGTTGTCATCGACGAGGAGGACCTTCGCCTCGGCGAACGACGACAGCAACGTCATCCCTGCACGATCCCGGAGACAACGCCGTGATCGCCGTCGCCGACGCCGTCCAAGATGGCCAGGACCGCTCCGACATCGATCGGCTTGGTGAGGTAGCCGTCGGCCCCGGCTGCCATGAGGCGCTCCACCTGCCCTTGGGTGGCATCGGCGCTCACGATGTAGACGGGCACCGAGGCGGTTGCCGGGTCGGCTCTCAGCTGTGCCAGCACATCGGCGCCGGTGGCATCGGGAAGGTGCAGGTCGAGCAGTACGACATCCGGTCGGTGGCTACGGGCCAACCCAAGGCCTAACCAGCCCTCCGGTGCGTGGAGCAGGGTGAACCCCGGTCGGCGCTCGACCACGCGCTCCATCAGTCGCAGGTTGGACAGGTTGTCCTCGATGTAGAGAACCTTCCGGCTCTCCGCCTTCCGCAGCCGCGGCTCCTCCAGCTCAGCGACGTGCGTCACCTCCCGAGGTGTCGGCGAATCCGCGCGCTGGAGGGTGACGGTGAACACGCTGCCTTCACCGATCGCCGACCTGACGTCCAACGTGCCGTCCATCGCTTCGACCAGGCGCTTCGACAGCGCCAGGCCAACCCCGGTTCCCTCGATGTCGGATTGCTCGGCGCCGAGACGGTCGAAGGCGATGAACAACCGCGCGAGGTGCTCGGGTGCGATGCCCACGCCAGTGTCGCTGATCGCCATGCTCAGCATGCCGTCGCCCGCTGGCTCACAGCTGACATCGACCCTGCCGCCTGGCCGGTTGTACTTGACCGCGTTGGCGAGCAGGTTGAGCAGCACCTGCTTGACGCGCTGACGGTCGGCAAGCACGTAGTGCTCACAGCCCGCCCCTATCGGGTAGCCGACTGATACTCCGCGGGCCGACGCGAGCGGCGCGATGAGGTCGGCGACCTCCTCCACGACGTCGCGCAGGAGCACCGGCTCCGGTGAGAGCGCGAGGGTGCCGCTCTCGATCCGGGAGATGTCGAGAACCTCGTTGATCAGGTCGAGGAGGTGGCGGCCACCCCGCGTGATCTGGTGCACGCTGCTCCGCTGCGACTCGGTGAGCTCGTCCATCTCGAGCAGCTGGGCGAAGCCGAGAACGGAGTTCATCGGAGTGCGCAGCTCGTGGCTCATCCGGGACAGGAACTCGCTCTTGGCGCTGTTGGCGGCATCAGCCGCGTCCCGCGCCTCTCGGAGCTCCGATTCGAGGTTCATGCGCTGACCGACGATCTGGTGCAGCGTTCGCGACAGCAGGCCGAGCTCGTCGCGTCCGGTGTCCGGTGGCCCCAAGGGCTCGCCGGTGGCCAGATGCGTGGCGTCCTCCTCCAGCTTCGCGACACGTCGGACGACCCCCGAGCTGAACATGCGGGCCGCGAGGACACCGCCGATACAGCCGATGAGGAGGCTGGCACCGACCCCCCACGAACCAAGGTCACGCCAGCGGTTCCTGCTGGCCCGGCTCTTGGCGAGCACGTCGCTCTGAGCGGCCTCCACCTCTCGGAGGTGCAGTCGGATCTCGTCAGTCGACCCCTTCTTGTCGCGGAGCCAGTCCGTGATCGCGTCGGCGCCGAGAGTGCCGAGCGGAGCCACAGGCAACCTGGTGCGTTCGCCCACCAGCGTGCGGAGCTCGCCGACACCTACCAGGCCCGGGCCGCCGACCAATGTGTCAAGCGCGCCCAAGGTGTCATCGAGCTTGCGCTCAATCTCGGCCCCCACCAAGAGGTGGGCAGTGTCACGGGTGAGCACGTAGCCGCGATCCGCGCTGTCGGAGTCGACGACCAAACTGCTGACGGTGTTCAGGTGCTGCAGGACCGCGCGGTCGTGAAGGACCTGACGTTGGACCCGGCGGTCCTGTTGTGCGGTGACGAAGAAGACGGCGCCAGCCAGGAACAGCATGCACAGCGGCACGGCGACGACGGCAAACCCCTTGGATCGGAGTTGCAGGTCAGTCCACCCCCGGGTCAGCGCCCACTTCATCGTCCGCAGTCCCCGGCGCTCCCAAGCATGATCCGCACCCTACAAGGACGAACCACCCATGTCGTCGTTTGGGGCACGCGCGACACGATTGGTCTGCTTCATGCCCTCGAGGTCCCCGGGAGGTTCAGGCTGAGGCCCGTGGCGGAAGCTTGACGACAGTGATGAAGAAGTCATCGATCTGACGCACGACCTGCACGAACTGGTCGAAGTCCACCGGCTTGGTGACGTACGCATTGGCGTAGAGCTGGTAGCTCGAAAGGATGTCCTCGTCGGCTGCGGACGTCGTCAGGACCACCACCGGGATCGAGCGCAGCACGTCGTCTTGCTTGACCTCCGCCAGCACCTCTCGGCCGTCCTTGCGGGGGAGGTTGAGGTCGAGAAGTACGAGATCGGGCGTGGGCGCATCCCTGTGCGCGCCCTCCTTGCGCAGGAAGGCCATAGCGTCCACCCCGTCGCTCACCACGTGCAGGTTGTTGCAGACCTTGTGGATCTCCAGTGCCTCCCGGGTCATCAGCACGTCGCCCGGGTCGTCTTCCACGAGAAGGATCTCGATCGGTTGGAGGCCGTCAGGGTCGCGCATGAACGATGCCCTTCAGTGAGTCCGACGCTGGCAGGGTCCATCTGAAGACCGTTCCGGACTCGACCGAGCCGTCGAGCCAGATGCGACCTCCGTGGTATTCGACAATCTTCTTGCACAGAGCGAGGCCGATGCCCGTTCCGTCGTATTGGTCACGACCGTGCAGGCGTTGAAAGATGGCGAAGATCCTTTCGGCATATTCGGGCTCGATGCCGATGCCATTGTCCGTGCAGGAGAACTCCCAGCTCCGCTCGACGCGCCGCACGCCCACCCGAATCGTGGGCGCCTGAGACCCGCGGAACTTGATGGCGTTGCCGAGGAGGTTCTGGAAGAGCTGAACGAGCAGGAGCGAATCGCCGCGAACCACCGGCAGCGGGTCGTGGGTGATCTGGGCACAGGCCTCTTCTCGGGCGTGAGCCAGCTGGCCCATCGCCCGCTCGAGCGCCTCACCGCAGTCGACGTCGACCCAGCTGTTCGCTCCTCCGCGGCCGACGCGCGAGAACGCGAGAAGGTCGGCGATGAGGCGCTGCATCCGACGCGCGCCGTCAGCAGCGAACGACAGGTAGGTGTCGGCCCGCTCGTCCAGCTGGCCCGAGTAGCGCTGTTCGAGGAGCTGGCAGAAGCTGGCTACCTTGCGCAGGGGTTCCTGCAGGTCGTGCGAGGCGACATAGGCAAACTGCTCGAGCTCCGCGTTGGATCGCCGCAAGTCCTCCGCCTGCACGGTCAGCGTTCGTGCCTGCCGCTGGACCTGTTCGTGCTCGGACTGTGCGACGCCGAGCTCGGTGACGATCCGCCTGCGCATCATGTCCACGTCGAACGCCAGGTCGACGATCTCAGCGGGACCGGACGCCGCGACATCGTGGTCCAGGTCGCCCTGAGCGACGCTTCTGACCTGCCGGGCCAAAGACTCCATCGGCCGGATGACCGCGCGGACCAGGCCGGCGCGCAACCAGAACGCGGCGAACACGAGGAGGAGCCCGCTGATCCCCACAGCGATCGACAGTGACGTCATCGCTGCCCGCAGGTGGCCGCGCGCCTCGGCCCTGACCACGGTCAGGTCCGTTTCGAACGCGTCGAACGCCGCCATGACCGCACGGAACCGGGTCGTGCCGAGCACCAGCAGCGACTCCGACGCTGCTCCCACACCATGTGCGCGCACCGCAGCGACAGACACGTCGGCGAAGTCGGTCCGCCAGGCCTGTGACGCCGCGGTCATCGCATCGATGTCGGTCAGCAATTGCGGATAGCTGCTCAGCTTCTGCCGCAGTTCGGCGGTCAACGGGCCCTCTGCCGCGCGCGCACTCTCGTAGGGATCGAGGAAGTCGGTCCGAGCGGTGAGCGCGAAGCCGCGGACACCGGCTTCCTGGTCGATCATGGTGGCGAGCAGGTGCGCCGCATCGGCCCTGGCCGGCGACACCCGGTTCACCTGCCGGTCCTGGACGTCGGCGAGTCGGATGAGCGAGACGACGACGGTGGCAATGGCACCGGCGAACAACAGACCGACGACGAGGAACAGTGCGGACAGTCGGCGCCGCAGCGTCGACGGCTGCGAGTTCCTCACCGGCGCTCCCCCTCGCCATCGGCGACGGATGGGTCAGCGTCCCCGGACCACGCCACGCACATGATCGCGAGATCGTCCGCCATGGCACCGCCGTTGAGCTTCTCTACCGCCGCGATGAGCCGGTCGACGAGGTCCTCTACCGGGCCCTCGGCACCCTGCTGGATCGCCTGAATCTCGTTGATCAGCCGTGGCACGCCGAGGCGCCGTGGTCCCTCCCCGTCGCGCCCCTCCACCAGTCCGTCGGTGAAGAGCATGAGACTCCATCTGGTGCCCAGCTCCAGCGATATCGCAGGCCACGTCGCCCCCGGCACGACACCGAGTGCGATGCCCGCCGGTTCTTCGGGGAGTTGCTGCACTGACCCGGAGATGCGAATCGGCGCAGGGTGCCCTGCCAGCCGCACCGTCGCGCACGTGCGCGACGGCGCGATCGACAGCATGCAGGCGGTGGCGAAGATCTCACCGGACGCCCGCTCGCTGACCAGGACCGCGTCCAGCGCGGCGAGCATGCGGTCAGCCGGGTACCCAGCCAGCACCAGCGTCCGCCAGGCGATCCGCAGGCACACCCCGAGCGCAGCCTCGTCGGGTCCGTGGCCGCAGACGTCGCCGATCATCACGTGGACGCTGCCGTCCTGGGTCTGCACGGCGTCGAAGAAGTCGCCACCGAGCAGCGCTCGCCAACGTCCGGGCCGATACCGGGTGAGGAACTGCAACGAGGAGTCCCAAACCAATGGCGCGGGTAGCAGCCCACGCTCCAGACGGGTGTTCTGCTCTTCCAACAGCACCTGCTCGCGGAGCTGAATCAGCGACTCCTCGGCCTGCTTGCGGCCGATGGCGTACCGGATCGCACGGGCCAGCAGCCCGCCGTCCACCTGTCCTTTGATCAGGTAGTCCTGCGCCCCCGCCGCCACGGCATCGAGCCCGCCGCTCTCGTCATCGAGCCCGGTCAGCACCACCACCGCGGTGTGAGGTGCGACGTCCAGGACCCGGTGCAAGCCGCTCAGACCCACCGCGTCGGGCAGGCCGAGATCGAGCAGCACGCAGCACGGGTCGGCGGCCAGCGCCGGCAGCGCGGCGGCGAAGCTGGCGACCCAGGTGATCTCGACGTCGAGCACCGAGTCGCTCAGCAGCTCGCGCACCACGAGTGCGTCGGCGATGTCGTCTTCGATCAGCAGGAGGCGCACGGCGTGGTCGTGCGCCTCACCGAGCAGGGAGCCGTCGCCTAGCCGGTGGGCACCAGGCGAGTCGGGCTCAGACGACATCCCGTCTCCTTAGCTGCCGCGGGCCCGGGCCACGCGCCTGCGGCGGATCTTAACAACGGCACGACTACGCACATCTGCTGTGACGTTTATCGTGTCGCAAATACTGGCAATTGAGCCCGACCTTCTTCGAGGAGTTCTGATGGTGGACGAGGTCGGACCCTTAGAGCGAGAGGCCGTCCGGCTGGCGGTCTACCGGCATTTCGCCAGCACCGGTCAGTCCCCGCGAGTCCCGGTGCTGGCCTCGCACACTGGCCTCGGCGAGTCGTCGGTACGCACCGCCCTGCGCCAGCTGCACGCGCGCCGGGACCTGGTGCTCGACAACGCTGGCGAGTCCATCGTCATGGCGCACCCGTTCACGGCCGTCCCGTTGGGCTTCTCGGTGATGGGCGCGCGCACCTGTGGTGGGGCGGCTGCGCGTGGGACTCGTTCGCCATCCCGCACCTGCTGCCAGACGAACCGGAGGTTCTGGTCGCCACCCGGTGCCCGCACTGCGACCGGCCTCACGCGTGGAACGTCGGTCGCGCGGGCGCTCCCGAGGGCGATCAGCTCGCGCATTTCCTGACCCCCACCGCCCGCATCTGGGACGACGTCGTCCGCAGCTGCGCCAACCAGCGCATCTTCTGCGGCGGGGAGTGCATCGAGGCATGGCTGACCTCGCGCCAGCTCGAGCCGGGCTACACCATGGACCTCAGCACCCTGTGGCGTCTCGCGCAGCACTGGTATGACGGCCGCCTGGACCGTGGTTACCTGCGGCGCGAACCCGCGCAGGCGACGAGCTACTTCGCCGAGGTCGGGTTGACCGGTCCGTTCTGGGGGCTGTAGCCCTCAGCGCACCGGTGTCAGCAGGTAGCTGCCGGTCATCGCCACCCCGCGCGTCAACGTGTCCAGGTAGGCGTCGCGGAGCGGGCGCACCCGTCGCAGGCGCCACAGGACCCGGGCCGCCGTCCAGGCAGCGTCGCGCGCCTTGTCGATGCTCCAGTTGCCGACGAGGTCAGCTGCCGGCGAGACCTGATGGTCGACCTGCCGCGCGACGCCACTCAGGAACGACTGGCGGACCTGCGCGTCGATCTGACCGAGCAGGATGTTCACCTTGAGGTAGTCCGCGTGGACGGTGCCGGCATCAGGCGCGGTGCCGAGCTGGGTGCAGGTGGTGACCACGGCCAGCGGCAGGTCGTGGTTGATGTGGGCGTTCATCCCCGCCAGCGCGAACTGGATCGGCTCGACGCGCCGATCGGCGCGTCGAGAGAACAAGGGCACCCAGGCCTTTGGCACCGGCGCGCCGGCTGCGGCCGCGTCGACGGCTGCGAAATAGATGTCGGCGAACACCACGTCAAGCATCTCGATCATCGGTGCATCGGCGAAGAAGCCCGCCGAGATGCGCTGATCGACCAGCTTGGTCACCGTGAGGTACATCTGGTTGAAGCAGGCGACGCCGTCGGTCGGCGGCAGCTCGGCGCTGATCTGCTCCAGGCGGGCGATGACCGAAGCGACGGTCCGCACAGGGGCGTCGGCGACCGGCATGACGAACTCCTTCCATTGGCCGGCCCAGTGTGCCCGATCAACAGCCGTGAGATCGGTATGCTCCGCCCCGAGCGTGTCCTTCAGACGAGATCGGGGTGTGCGGTGGCCGGTGACGACCAGGGGTCGGATCCCACCCAGCCGGTCATGCGGCACAGCGTGGTGTCCGGTGCGCTGTACAGCGCAGAAGAGCGGACCCGCATGGGTTTCGCCGACGAGGCCAGCGCCCCGATTCCCGTCGTCGTCGAGCTGAACCTCACCCACCCTGAGGGACTGGCCCGGGCACGCAACATGCTCGATGAGCTGTGGGCCAGCGCCATTCCCGACGCACCGCCTCCCGAGACGGTCACCGACCTGTATGTGCGAGCGCGACTCACCGTCGACCAGGTGCAGACCCTGGTCAGTGCCGACCTCGAGACACCGGTGAAGGCGGAGCGCCTCATCTACCGGGTGTGGCCGGACTACCGGGTCCACCCGCTGGTGGACGCCTCGGCTGTCACGGTCAAGGCGGATGCCGCGCGCCGGGCCTTTGCTGCGGCTGGTGCCGGCATCACCTGGGCGGTCATCGACTCCGGGATCGATGCGAACCACCCGCATTTCCGCACGTTCTCCACGTTCACCGAGGAGAACGCGCATCTGCACCGCGACTTCACCCAGCCTGGCAAGAACCACAAGGACGCCCTGACCGATGGGCTCGGTCACGGCACCCACGTCGCCGGCATCATCGCCGGTGGCCTGCCCGCCGACCGTCCGCTCGACGAGGTCAACGTGGTCCGGGAGGTGCAGAACCCCGATCCCGACGCACCGCCGCTGTTCGAGTCGCGCGCGGTGGGTGACCCGAGCCAGCTCGCCGGGATGGCCCCGATGGCCAAGCTGATCAGCCTCAAGGTGATCGACGACCAGGGGCAGTCGCTCACCAGCGACGTGGTGCGGGCCTTGGCGTACGTACGCGAGGAGCTCAACCAGTCCAACGCCAAGCTCATGCGGGTGCACGGGGTGAACCTCAGCCTGGGATATGAGTTCGACCCGAACTGGGACGCCTGCGGCCACTCCCCGATCTGTGAAGAGGTCAACCGGCTGGTGCGGTCCGGGGTGGTGGTCGTGGTCGCCGCCGGCAACACCGGCTTCGGGGTGGCTCGTGCGCAGCAACGCTCGACCCGGGTGGGCATGAGCATGACCATCAACGACCCGGGCAACGCCGAGCTGGCGATCACCGTCGGCTCCACCCACCGCGACCAGCCGCACAGGTACGGCGTCTCCTACTTCTCGTCCAAGGGCCCCACTGGCGACGGTCGTCGCAAGCCGGACCTCATCGCGCCTGGAGAGCGGATCGTGTCCGCCGGTGCGGGTGCCAACCTGACGAAGGCGATGGCGGGTGGTGCCGCGTTCGCCGGCGGCGCCGTCTACGTCGAGGACAGTGGCACATCCATGGCCGCGCCCCACGTGGCCGGGGCGATCGCCGCGTTCTTGTCCATCCGGCGGGAGTTCATCGGGTCGCCCGAGGAGATCAAGAAGATCTTCACCTCGTCGGCGACGTCGCTGGGCCGCGACCCGAACTTCGAGGGCGCGGGACTGCTCGACCTCATGCGTGCCATCCAATCGGTGTGACACCGGACCTCGAGGAGAACGCCTTGCCCACCACCATCGCCGGCCTGCCGCACTGGGAGATCACGTTCGACTCCGACGGGCACCCTGACCCGGCGCGTCGCAAGGCGCTGCTGGCCGAGGTCGCGAGCGACCGGGGTCACGGACCTCATCGTGTTCAGCCACGGCTGGAACAACTCGATCAGCGACGCCCGCCAGCTGTACGAGGCGTTCTTCGCGCTGGTGCCGCCGCTGATGGCCGCCGACACTCCCCTGGCCACCCGGCCGGCTCGGGTGGTCGGCACCGCAGGCATCTTCTGGCCGTCGATGCGTTGGAGCGACGAGCCGATCCCGGCTTTCCCGGCCCTGGCGTCCGGCGGGGGCGCGGCATCGTTCGGCCCAGGTGGCGAGGACGCAGACGCATCCACCGCGGCCGCGCTGAAGGCCGTGTACTCCCACCGCGACCAGCACGAGGCGATCGACCGGCTTTTCGAGCTGCTCGAGCAGCGCCCCGACGATCCGGCCAAGTTGGCGGAGTTCCACGCGTTGATGAAGAAGCTGTCCCCCGCCGCGTCCGCAGCCTCTCCCGAGGACGCCGGCGGCGCGGGGATGGTGGACGAGAAGCCCACCCAGCTGTTCTCCCGGTTCGCCGACGGCCTGGACGCCATCGACCCGTTCAGCACCGGGGGCGGCTCAGCAGGTGGTGCCGCCGGTCTGGGCAGCGCGTTCGGACGGTTGTGGGACGGCGCGAAGGAGGCGCTGCGCCAGGTCACCTACTGGAAGATGAAGGCGCGCGCCGGGAAGGTCGGGCGCAAGGGGCTCGGTCCGATGATCGTGGCCCTGCACGACGCGGCACCCGACGCTGCGCGTGCACCTCGTCGGCCACAGCTTCGGCGGACGACTGGTCGCGTTCAGCCTCACCGGACTCCCCGACGACCTGGATCCGTCGCCGGTCGCCTCCCTCACCTTGTTGCAGGGCGCGTTCTCGCATTTCGCGTTCGCCGACCACCTGCCGGCTCCCCTGTCCGGTCCAGGCGGGTTGAAGGGCCGGCAGAGCCGCGTGGCCGGACCGTTGGTCTCCTGCTTCTCCAGCCATGACAGCGCGCTCGGCGTGCTCTACCCGCTGGCCGCCCTCGCCTCCCTCGACAACGCCGCAGGACTGTCCGACGCCGCCTACCCGTGGGGCGCGATGGGCCACGACGGCGCCCAGAACCTGAAGGCGCCGACCGTGCCGGTCAAGCCGGCAGGTTCGGCGTACTCCTTCAACGCCGGGCAGTTCACCAACGTCGACTGCGCGAGCGTGGTGAAGGCCGGCGCCCCGCCGGCGGGTGCGCACAGCGACATCGTGCACCCCGAGCTGGCGTGGATCGTGCTGACCGCGGCGGGTCTGGTCGGGCACTAGACGTATTGACTTCCTACTGCCATTAGGACAACCTTTTGGCATGAGCGCGGAGTCGTGCCGGTGGGTCGCCGACAGGCGCGACACCAGCAGACCGTCGAGGAAGTGGTCGCGGTCGCGCTCCAGGTGATGACCGAGTCCGGCGCGGGCAGCATGTCGCTCGGCGAGGTCGCGCGCCGCATGGGAATGCGACCACCATCGCTGTACGTCTACTTCTCGTCCAAGGGCGCGCTCTACGACGAGATCTTCTCCCGGGGTTGGGTCGCGGCATCTGAGGCCATCCGGGCGTACGAGGACGAGCTGGGGTCGACCACGGACGCCGGTGCGTTCCTGCTCGACGCGGCGACCGGCTTCGTCCGCTGGGCTCTGGACCATCCCGCCTACGCGCAGCTGATGTTCTGGCGGCCGATCCCCGGCTGGGCGCCCACCCCGGGGGCCTACGCGCCGGCCGTCCAGCTGCTCGAGTGGGTCACCGCCACCTTCGCCGAGCTACAACGGCGGGGCTGGCTGCGCGGGGACGTCGACGTCACCGAGGTGGTCGACGTGTGGAACGTGCTGATCTCTGGAGTCATCAGCCAACAGCTTTCCAACGAGCCAGGCGTAGACGTCGACAGCGGCCGGTACTTCGCGCTCATCGGCCCGGTCGTGCAGACATTTCTGGCCAGGTACGGGCCCGCGACAACCCCTGCGGCGAAAGGGAAGAAGCGATGACGATGCCGGCGACCCGGGTGGCAGCAACGATGGCGCAGACCGCACCCGACAGAGCGGCCGAGGTGGCGACGCAGGAGTTCAGCGCGCTGCTGACCCTGCTGCACGAGCTGGGCCCCACCGACTGGCAGCGGCCGACCGACTGCGCCGGCTGGACGGTGTGGGACATCGTCGCGCACGTGACGGGTGCCTGCGAGGAGTCCAAGCGCCTCCGGGTTTTCCTGCGGCACAACCGCACCGCTGGCCGCCGCTACCGCGGCAAGCCGTGGCTCGATGCGATCAACCAGGTCCAGATCGACGACCGGGCCGGCCACACTCCGGATCAGCTGCTCGCCGAGCTGGCGACGCTAGGCCCCGCGGCCGTGCGCGCCCGGCGCCGGATGCCCGGCCTGCTCCGCCGTCGCACTCCCCCGGCCAAGGCAACGCTCCCGCCCGGCGCGACGCTCGCCTTCCTCGTCGACGTCATCTACACCCGCGACATCTGGATGCACCGGGTAGACATCGCCCGCGCCACCGGCCGCTCCCTGGCCCCGACGACCAGCGCAAGCGAGGTCGTCGCACAGGTCGTTCGCGACCTCGACTCCGCGTGGAGCGGGCCGGCGTTCACCCTCGAGCTGACCGGTCACGGTGCAGGTAGCTGGCATGTCGGCACCGGCTCGCCGGTCGCCGACGTCACCGCCGATGCCGTCGAGGCATGCCGCCTGCTGTCAGGGCGGCCGCTCGCCTCGGACGTCTTCGTCACCGGGCAGGTCCAGCTCGCCGAGCGGCTTGCCGCGACCCGGGTCGTGTTCTGAGCTGATCGGCACGCACGAGCCGTGGCCCAGGGCACGGGCCTAGGCGTCGTAGGCCGCAACGATGCGCTTGTTGGCCTTGCGCCGCCAGGATTCTTCGACGAGCTCGTGGACACGCTCAGTCGGCGCGTCGGCCAGGCTGATACGGATTCCGACGACGCGCTGCCCCCAGCTCAGCGGCTGGAACGCGACGGGATCCTCGCTCACTGCGGCGTCGATCTCCTGTTGATCGACGAACACGTGAAGATGCGCGTCGTCCGGTGGCACGGTGGCAAAGATCTTCCCGCTCACCCGGAACGAGGTCGCCTCAAAGTGAGGTTGCTCGGTGCTCTCGGGGAGCGACAGCGCGAACCGGCGGACGGCTTCGACGTCGATCATCCTCGGTACGTTAGCGGTCACAGCGCTGATCTGCCGATATCACTGGACGATCGGACGGGTCGCGTGCACGGTGTACGCCATGGCGATCCGGCTGCAGTCCTGTCATATTCCCGGTGGGTCACCCACGTTTCCGCTGCCAGATAGGCGATCTACCTGGTTGACCGTCTCGTTGTAGATGGTTGTAGCGGCGGCCGGATTCCAATCCAGAGCGGCCTCACCGCGAACGCTTCGACTGAACGGCGACACGAGAACGAAACCTCACGAGGTCGAATGAGGACATCCGTCTCATTGCGGAAACTCATATGCGTAAAGGGCCGCGCTGGCAGACGCGGAGGCGGGTATCGCGCGAAGGCGCGCCTTTCTTCCACGGCTGATCTCTAAGGGCTAGTCTTCGTGTGACTCCGGGCCTGCCGCCGAATGACAGGCGCACACCCCGCCGCCGGACGCCCGTGAGAAGGAGCCCGCGTTGTCGCACCTCGGTCTTGCCCGCTCACTTTCCCTGGTCGCCGTGGCGGCGCTCGTGCTCAGCGCATGCGGCTCGCAGTCGAACGGCCCGGACAACCAGCCGGCGAAGCACGGCCCGGTCGTCGTCGACGGTGCCGTGGACCTTCCGGCGCTGCAGCAGCTGATCGACACCGTGCGGGCGCGACCGCAGGAGCAGCAGGAGATCGAGCTCGCCAGGCTTGACAACGTCCTTGAGCGACAGCTCTGGACCGAGTCGGGTTTGGAATCGGAGCTCGGCGGAGCCGCGGCCGCCGACGCCGCGTTCGCCGCGCACGGCCAGGCACTCACCGGCAGGGCGCGGGCGATCGGCGACAAGCCGATCGTGATCGTGCCGGCGGTGTACGTCGCCGGCTCTTCGAACCCGTCCATCGGTGAGGGCCTGTTCGGCGGCATCCTTCTCGTCATGCTCGGCTCAGAAGGCATCGTGTCTGCCTCGAACGACCTCAAGGACGGCGAGCACGGGTCCGCAGAACCGCGCAAGGGCGTCAAGATCTCGGGCTCACTCGAGCACGCCGACCTGCAGACGGAGGCCACTCACGAGTCGGACGGCGTGACCACCAAACTTGTCGTGAAGGTCGGGGTCAGCCCGTGCCCCGACGCGAGCGGCCGCTTCGAGGGCAGCGCCCAGGTCGACATCTCCGCGACGAAGACCGGTGGCCGCACCGGTCAGCGGGGCACCCTGGATGTCAAGGTGACCGGCCAGGTCAACGACGACGCCAAGCTGGAGTCCGCCGACGCCGACTACCGCATGCAGTGGGCCGACTTCGCCAACAGCAAGGGCAGCTTCGTGGACGTCTCGGGTGCGATCGGCGACACGAAAGTGCGGTCCGCGACCCTCGACCGCAGCGGCGGCAAGCCGGACAGCGACCTGCAGCAAAGCGCGGCCGCCCTCGCTCCGCTCTACAGCATGATCGCCAAGTCCAAGATCGCCGAGGCAGCCGAGAAGGGCTGGCAGTCGGGCCGTTGCGTGACCCTCAAGCCGACCGCCTCGCCGGGGCCGAAGGGTATGAAACCCGGCGCCACCTCGACGATCAACGCCGCGCCGCGCAGCCGGATCGACGGCGGGCCCGTCGGCGGGTCGGTCACGGCGACCCTCACCGCAGGCGGCGCCTCGGTCAAGCCCGACGGCAGCAAGGTCAAGGCCGATGCGACCTTCACCTACACGGCCCCCGACGCCCCCGACAAGAGCGGGACGGTGTCCCTCGAGGCCAGGTCGCGGCGAGGTGTTGCCAAGGCGAGCATCGACTTCGACACGAAGCGTGGGGCGTACGTCGCCAGCGGAGGCACCGAGGTGAAGGTGTCCGGCACCGTCACCGACCTCACCGCTCCGTTCACCTTGCAAGGTCAGGGCACCGGCTTCACCGTCGTCTACTCGTACACCCCGACCAGCGGCACCGGTGGCACCTACACCTACGCCGGCTCCGGGAGCGGTGTGACGATGAAGGGGTCGGGCACCTACCAGATCACGGGCAGCGACCCGGTGCTTACCCTGACGCAGACCGGCCACGGCTGCGTCAACGTGGGCGGCTGCCGCACGACTACCAACGTGATCAGCCTGACCAGAACGGGGACTGTGTAATAGTCGCCCTCAATTCAGTAGTCTCGTAGATCGCTGAATCTCCCGAATGTGGGCTGCGTTGGCGTACGCGGTAGTCACGTTGCCGGCGACGGCCAGCCAGCCGAGTTTGTAGCCAGGGACAGGGCCGCGACGAGCAGTAGTTCCGGACCGGCAGAGGATGCGCGGGCGAGTCACTGGCCGCCACCATCGGCCTGCACCAGTGGCGCCGCAGCGCCCTGCCCAGCATCCTCGGTACGTTAGCGGCCCCAGCGCTGATCTGCCGATATCACTGGACGATCGAGCTGGTCGCGTGCAGGGTGTACGCCATGGCGATCAGACTGCAGGCCCTGAGCATCGATGCGCGTGACCCTATGGCGCTGGCGCCGTTCTGGGCCCAAGCGCTCGGCTGGCGCACCACCTACGAGGACCCGGACGAGGTCGCCGTCGAGCCGCCCGCCGGCAGCCCGGAGGATGGCATCCTCCCCGGCCTGCTGTTCCTGCGGGTGCCCGAGGGCAAGACGGTGAAGAACCGGCTGCACCTGGACCTGCGGCCCGACGACCAGGACGCCGAGGTCACCCGGCTGGAGGCACTGGGCGCGCGCCGGGTGGACGTCGGCCAGGGCGACGAGGTGACCTGGGTGGTGCTCGCCGACCCGGACGGCAACGAGTTCTGCGTGCTGCGCGCGCTGCGCCCGGACGAGCTCGCGAGCTAGGAGTCCGTCCCCGTCACACCTGCGCGGCGAGGCGCACGATGGCGGCGACCGACCGGTCGACGTCGGCCTCGGTGGTCGAGTAGTTCGAGACGGCGATACGCATGTAGCGCCTCCCCCGCCAGGTGGTGCCGCCCATCCAGCAGGTGCCGTCGCGCTGGATCGCGTCGATGACCGCGGTCCGTGCGGGCGTCGTCGCCGAACGAGACGAGCACCTGGTTGAGCACGACGTCGTTGGCGATCTCGGCACCGCCCGCGGCGAGGGAGTCGGCGAACCGCCGCGCCAGACGGCAGTTCCGCTCGACGAGGTCGGCGACGCCGTCACGGCCGAGCTCCCTGCAGCGCGGCCCAGGCGGCGAACCCCCGTGCCCGTCGCGAGGACTCGAGGGTGAAGTCCGAACGTCCGGCCTGCGCCGCCGCCCGAGCCGGTCAGGTACGAGGCGGTGTACGAGGCGGCAGCAACGTGCACGTCGGGCCGGGAGCAGAAGACGAAACCGGAGTCGTAGGGAACGTTGAGCCACTTGTGCCCGTCGCAGCCCCACGAGTCGGCCAGCTCGATGCCGTCCACGAGGTGCCTCGTGGACGGATTGGCGGCGGCCCACAACCCGAACGCGCCGTCGACGTGCACCCAGGCGCCGCTGCGGTGGGCGATCTCGCTGGCGAGCCGGAGGTTGTCGCAGGCACCGGTGTTCACGTTGCCGGCCTGCAGGCACACGATCGTCGGCCCCTGCGGCCCCGCGGCCAGGACCGCTGCGCAGCTCGTCCGTGTCGATCGCGCCGTTGGCGTCGGCGGCGACGGGCTCGACGATCGCGCTGCCGAAGCCGAGGAGGCGCAGCGACCGGTCGATCGTCGCGTGCCGCTCGACCCCCGCGACGACCCGAACCTCGGGCGCGCCGGCCAAGCCGTCGCGTTCGACGTCCCAGCCCGCCTCGGCGAGCACGTGGTGCCGCGCCGCGACGAGGCCGACCGTGTTGGCCGCCTGTCCGCCGGTGACGAACCCGACCGAGGCGCTGGCCGGGAGCCCGAGCAGGTCCTTGAGCCATCCCCCGGCGATCTCCTCCGCGACCGTCGCCGCTGGTGCGAGCACCGGGTTGAACGCGCACTGGTCCCAGCCGCTGGCCAGCGACGTCGGCGGCGGTCGCCGCGGGGAGCGCACCACCGATGACGAACCCGAAGAAGCGCGGCCCGGCCGTCGCGACCAGGCCCGGCTCGGCGCCCTTGATGAGCTCTTCGAGTACCTCGGCGGGCGGGGTCGGGCTGTGCGGCAGGGGGCCGCCGAGGGCCTTTCGCAGCGTGTCGACGTCGGCCGCCGCCGTGACGGGGCGCTCGGCAAGCGTCGCCCGGTAGTCGGCGCCTGCGGTGGCGGCGCGCTGAAGGAGGCGTCTGCATCTCGTCCATGAGGCCCGACCGTAGCCCAGCGATTTCGCCAGGTCCGGCGGGTGAGTGATCGCTGCCGATGTTAGGGTCCGCCCGGCCAGCCTCGAACCGGCCAGCGTCGAGGTCGGCCCGCGCCCGTCGGGTGAGGGCCCGCACCTCGGCGGGCGGAATCTGTCCTTCGAGGGCGGTCAGCAGGAGGTGGGCCATCTCGTAGTCGGGCTCGCAGCGGAGCGCCTCGTCGATCGCGACGTTGGCCAGTGCGCCGTGTCCGGCCATGTAGGCGACCCACGCGAGAACGGTGCAGACAGGCGCCGCCACGTCCGGGTCGGCGTGCCGGCACAGCTCGGTCAGCAGCGGCAGGTACGCCTCGGCGTCCAGCTCGAGCGCTAGCGTCGCGGCGTAGTCGCGGACACTGCTTGTCGTGCATGGCGACGACGAGGCGTGGCCGCATCCGCCCGGGTGAGCTCACGCGAACCGTCGGCCCACCGCCGGGCGGTGGCGTCCAGCAGCTCTCGCGATCGCGGCTCGCATGCGTGCGGCGCCGTCGTCGGCGTAGCCGCGCGCGAACTCCGTCGTCGCGACGTCGAGGGCCTGCATCCTCGCCGCGTCGGCGATCGCGTTGCGAGGTGGTCGGATGCTCGCCTCCAGCTCGGCCCGGTCCGCCAGGACGGCCTGCCCGCTGAAGGTCGCCTCCGCGGCGAACTGCGCCTGCGGCACCTTGCGCCACAGCCGGGATCGGTGTGCCTTCCGGCGGGCAGCATGAGCGGCGACAGCGTGAAGGAGGACCACCGGCCACCTCGCACGAGCAGCACCTCCGCAGCACGCGGGCAGCGCGGCGCACAACGCGTCGACGAACGCGCGGTGCGGCAGGGCCCGACCGACGTCGGGCGCCTCGGTGTAGACAGCGACGATGACGGCGCTGGCCCCGTCGCGCCGCACGTGCCAGGCCAGGAGCTCGACCAGCCCACGGCCGCCTCGCCCGCACGGTACGAGGTCGTGGCGGAGCACCAGGCCGACTCGCTGCCGCGGACCGTGCAGACAGATCACGACGACGCTCTCGGCTGGCTGAAAGCCGACCAGGTAAGGGATGGCGCTCGACGATGTCGGCGGGGCCGGTGAACTTCACCACGGTGCGGGCGGCGGATTCCATGCCGGTGAGCCTGGACCTAGCGGACAGGCCGTACCAGGGCGGTGAGCTGGTCTGTGGATAACCGGCTCGCAGCCCGCCGTTGTGTCGCAGCGCGCACCTAGCGTCGGCCGCACCAGATTCGACGAGCAGGAGGTACCCGATGTCCGACACCCAATTCCTGGCGTGGACCGACCAGCACGACGCCCACATCACCGCGATGATCCGCGAGCACGGCTGGTTCATCCAGTACGTCGGCGGCAGCTGCGGCTCGCCCGGCTGCGGCTGCTCCGAAGGCTGAGGGCGGCGACGACGGTCCGCCGTTCGCCTACACGGTCGGCCTGTTCGGGCTCGGCCACCCTGAGCTGCTGATCCTGGGCGTACCGCCCGAGACGGCAGTCGGCGTGCTCAACGATCTGGGCCGCAGGGTGCAGGCCGGAACGACCCTGCTGCCGGGGCAGCTCGTCACCTTCACCGAATGGCCGCACCGCATCGTCCCGGAGGAGGTCCCGAACCCGGGCGAGATCGCGTTGGCCGCGAACCGGTTCTACCAGCGCCCGTCGGAGGTGTCCGTGCCGCTGCTGCAGCTCAGCTACGACGACAAGGCGGGCCGGTTTCCCTGGGAGCCCGGCTACGCCGCGCCGGCGATGCAGCCGAGGCCGGGCACGTTCCAGGCGTGACGTGGAGGGCGTGCCGGGACGGCCGACCTAGCGACCTGGCCATTGCAGCCGTCGATCGCGCATTCTGGATGCGTGACGCACTTAGGATTTCGACACCGCTCGCACTGGGAGGCAAGCCTCGGCATCGACATTGCCGCGCTGCGCGCGCGACGGATCATTCGCTCGCCGGTAGACGGCCCAGTGCTCCTCCAGGCGGCGGGTCTGGCCCTACTTGCAGCGCTCTCGCCGACAGCGCTGTTGATCACTGCTGTGTATCTGGGCTCGGCGAGGCCGAGGCTTACCGCCGGTCTCTACCTGACCGGAGCGTTGGCCATGAGCCTTGTTACTGGAGTGGTGATTCTTGCGGTGCTGCGGAATGCCGGTTTGAGCCTCCCCGCCGAGCGCACGCCCCGCTATGAGCTCAGGATCGGCCTCGGCATCCTCATGCTGCTCGTGGGCATTGTTTTCGCAAGGCGCAAGCCTCGAGATCCGGAGCGGACGAAGCCGGGGCTGGTGTCCAAGATGACCGCCAGGCCGGCGCCAATCAGCGCGTTCATCGCCGGCATTCTTGTGTTCGCCCCAGGAGTGACCTTCCTCGCCGCGTTGCAGGCCATCGCCACAGCACGAGCCCGACTCGGCCTCACAGTCTTCGCTGTGCTCATCGTCGTCGTCATCAACGTCCTGCTGGTGTGGCTGCCGATCGTGTTCTACCTGGTCGCGCCTGAAAAGACGTCGAGCCGGCTGGCTGTCTTCAACGGCTGGTTGCGCGCCCATGGCCAGCTCGTTCTCACGTGGGTCCTCATCGTGGTAGGAGCGATCATGATCAGCAACGGGATCTACGGGCTCGCGGTCGGCACGTGACACCCGTGTGTGATGGGAGGTCGGTGAGCTAGCCCATGCCCGTCACGCGCATCGTGATGTTGATCCGGCCGGAGGTCAGACCGGTGGCGGGGTCAGCGGTTCCGGGGAATGGTCCGCGGCACCCCGTGGAAGGCGAACCGGGACGGGCCACCGAAGACGAAGAGATCTCCGGAGGCGAGCTCGATGTCGGTGTAGGGCTTGGTGCGGTTCACCGTGTTGCCGAACCGAAAGACGCACGCGTCGCCGATGCTCAACGACACGACGGGATCGCTCGCGTTCTCGTCCTTGTCCTGATGCATCCCCATCTTCGCCGCACCGTCGTAGTAGTTGATCAACGCGAGCGTCGGGGGTGTACCCGTCCCCGGCGCGCGGGTCCTGGTAAGCATCGACCAGTGCCTGTCGCCCGAGGGTCGACCATCCAGTCCGGGAAGTCGGCCACCCGGCCACCGCCAGCGTCGTCCGCGGTCCGGGTGTACCGGTAGGGCTGCCAGTGCCAGCCCAGGCACACGGTGCGCACCGACATCTGATGACCGCCCGGCAGCACCGCCGCCCGCATCGGGACGGGCCCGGTCGCCCAGTCGCGACAGGCGGCCACGATGTCGCGCTGCTGGTCGACGCTCAGCCAGTCGGGCACGTGCACCGCGCCGACGGCGATCTCACTGCGCACGCGGGGCAGCAACGCATCGGTCACAATCCCTCACCTTCGACGGTCGCCGCCCCGCGACGGGCCCTCCACGCCCGGTACTCCTTCGGAAGGCAAACCGCGCACGGCCGGTACCCGGCTTCAATGGCGGCGTGCTCGTCGGCGAAAAACACGCGCTGATTGACATAGCCGCCGCTCGCGATCGCGCGCAGCGCCGCCGGGCAATCCAACCGCCCGTACAGCTTCCCGCGCCGGTTCCCGCCGAAGGTGCCGGGGATCGCGCTCTGCCACGGCGACCCGTCCGCGCCGGTCAGCGTGTACATCTTGGTGCTCACGTCCTCACCCATGGGCTATGCGGCGTCGTGGAAGACCAGGCCCAGCGTGTGCCGGATGCCCGTGCGGACCTCGTTGACCCCGTGGCGCATCGGGGCCTGCGCCCACCCGCGCGCGGACGCGACCGGCCGTTGGCGGGTGGTGAAGATCAGTCCGTGGCCCTGCTCCAGAGTGCGGGCGATGCCTCGGGACTGGGCGCGGGGGCGCTGCTCCACCATCAGGAACTCCCCGCCGGTGAAGTCCACGCCAGGAGCGTTCAAGCCGATCACCACCTGCACCGGGAACACCAGGTCGCCATACAGGTCGCGGTGCAGCGCGTTCCAGTCCCCCGGTCCGTACCGGAGCAGGATCGGGGTCGGTTTGGTCTGTCCGGCCGCGTGGCACTGGTCGAGCCACTCGTCCAGGGTGTCCGGCCACGGCGCTGGCGCACCCAGTTTGGCGGCCCAGTCGCGGGCGATCGCCAGCAGGTGCGGGTAGAACGCGTGCCGCAGCCGGTCGACGGGCTCCGGGATCGGGTTGGCGAAGTAGCGGTATTCGCCCCGGCCGAACCGGTACCGCTCCATGGTGATCGTGCTCCGGAAGAGCCTCGGCTCGTCGTAGAGCGCCGCGAGCTGCTGGCACTCGGCCGGTGTCACGATCTCGCCGGTGAGCGCGCACCCGTGGTCGTTCATCTCCCGAACCAGCGCGCTCCAGTCCTGGGCGTCGACGCGGCTGCCCAGGTCGGCCGCGAGCGCCGTGGCGTTGGTCGAGGTGGTGGTCATGCCGCGGCCTCCAAGGTCAGCAGGGTCAGCTTGGCCTCCGGCCCACCGACATACCCGCCAGCGGTGCCATCCGAGCGGACCACCCGGTGGCAGGGAACGACGACCGGCAGCGGGTTGGTGGCGCAGGCTGTGCCCACGGCCCGCACCGCCCTGGGGTTGCCCGCCAGTTGCGCGACGGCCGCGTAGCTGGCCGTCTTCCCGTAGGCGATGTCCGGCAGATGGGCCAGCACCTGCCGGCGGAACCCGGCCGACAGCCGGTAGTCCAGCGGCACGTCGAACAGGGTTCGCTCCCCCGCGAAGTACTCGTCGATCTGGGTCGCCACCACGTCCAGCCTGCCGGGGGCGTTCAAGATGCGCGGGCTGATCTTGTCCGCGAGGTTCGCCAGCACCGCCTCGTGGTTCTCGCGGGCGTACGCGACGCGGACGAGACCCTCGTTGGTCGCGGCCAGCAGGAGAGTGCCGACGGGGGTGTCGATCGTCCGGTAGGCGATGTCCAGCAGGCCATCGCTCTGGGCGGCGGCGACCAACCTGGCGTGCAGGCGCCGGTTGGCGTCCGCGTCGATCGCGGGCAGGGAGGCGAACAGGCCCGCCGCATCGCGCTCCGGCGGTGAAATCCGTGGGGTGCTCATCGTGATGCTCCCTGGTAGATGGTGCGAAGCGTCTTCAGTCCGTCGGCGGCAGCCCGGCGGGCGGCGGCCTCGGAGTTGCCGAGGATGGTCGCGACCTGCGCGTACGGCATGCCCGCGAGGTGGTGGTAGGCGAGCGCTTCGCGTTGCTTCACCGGCAACGACTTCAGCGCCGACCAGAGATCGTCGTCCCAGCCGCCTGGTCCATCGTCGCGGCCCGGCTCCTCCGGCAGCTCGGCCACCGGCACCGGATGCCGGGTCGCGGCACGGTGGGAGTCGATGGCCTTGCGCTTGGCGATCGTGACCAGCCACGCCTCGACGTTCGCGCCGGGATCCAGGTCCGGGTAGGCCCGCAACGCCGCCAGGAACGTCTCCGACCAGGCGTCCTCGGCCTCGTGGTAGCCGAGGACGGCGCGGCAGACCCGCAACACGGTGGGCCCGTGCTCGGCGACGATCTCCTCGAACGGTTTCAGGCTCACACCGGGTAGACGATCGGGAGCCGCTGAACGTGAGATGGGCTCCTCGAACCGCGCGCTGCGCTGTCACTAGAACAGCTGCTGCTCGACGACCCGGGCGGGGTTTTCCAGGGCCAGCAGGAACCCCTTGCGGTCCAAGCCGCCGGCGTACCCGGTCAGCGAGCCGTCGGCGCCGATCACCCGATGGCACGGCACCACGATGCTGATCGGGTTGCGACCGTTGGCGGTGCCGACGGCCCGCACCACCGACCGGTCGCCCAGCTCGTCAGCCAGCTGAGAGTACGAGCGGGTCTGCCCGTACGGAATGTCGGTGAGCAGCTGCCACACCTTGCGCTGGAATGGGCTGCCCACCGGGGCGAGCGGGAGGGTGAACACGGTGCGCTGCCCGGCGAAGTACTCGGCCAGCTCGTCGGTGGCCTGCTCGAAACCACCAGCGGCGCTCGTCCCGAAGGTCGTCCGGTCGGGCTGATGGGCATGCCCATCCATGTAGAGGCCCGACAGGACACCGTCGGTGTTCACCAGCGTCAGCGGACCGATCGGTGAGTCGATGATGGAGTGGTTCCGCACGATGGTCTCCTCGTCCCTCTGGGCCGTTGTCTATTCTCCCGTCCCACTGGGTAGACGCCGCACACGAGGAGTTCGTGAGTCTCGGAGGATGCTCGTGGATGTGCCGCGACGCTGGAACCCGCCGCTGGTGGCAGCCCCGCTCGGGCGCTACAGCCACCTCGCTGAGGTACCGGCCGGCCATCGCCTCGTGTTCATCTCCGGGCAGGTCGGCAATCTTCCCGACGGTCGCCTGGCCGGCGACGACGCGGAGGCGCAGGCCGAACAAGCGCTGGCGAACATCGAATCCTTGCTGACCTCTGAGGGCGCCACTCCCGCGAACCTCCTGAGGCTGCAGAGCTTCATCGCGGGAACAGAGAACCTGGCTGCGTTTTCGCGGCGCACTGAATGCGGCATATGCACGCTGGTTCCCCGCAGCCACCGATGGATTTCCTGGGCACTCCCTGCTGGTCGTGCAAGCGCTGGCGAACCCGGATCTGCTCGTGGAGATCGAAGGTTGGTTCACGGTTCCACCGCGCTGAGTGAAGGAGTCCGAGATGTCCGCAGCGACCGAGGTGTTCCGCGCGGCCCGCGACTTCCTGCTGGCGAACCGCGAGGACTACGACCGGACGTACCGCGACTTCCGCTGGCCCGCCGCTGGCCGAGTTCAACTGGGCGTTGGACTGGTTCGACGTGATCGCGGCCGGCAACGACCGCACCGCGCTGTGGGTCGTCGAGGAGGACGGCAGCGAGCAGAAGCTGTCCTTCGCCGAGCTGTCCGCGCGGTCGAACCAGGTGGCGAACTGGCTCCGGACGCGGGGCGTGGCGCGCGGCGACCGGATCGTGCTCATGCTCGGCAACCAGGTCGAGCTGTGGGAGTCCGTCCTCGCGATGATGAAGCTCGGCGCCGTCATCATCCCCGCGACGACCTTGCTGGGACCCGCCGACCTCCGCGACCGCATCGAACGCGGCAACGCCCGGCACGTCGTCGTCGGATCGCGCCGATGCCGGCAAGTTCGGCGGCGTGTTCGGCGACTACACCCGGATCGCGGTAGGCGCGCCCGTCGGTGGCTGGCTGCGCTACGCCGACGCGTACGAGGGTTCCGCGGACTTCGTGCCGGACGGCGCGACACTGGCCGGCGACACCCTGCTGCTCTACTTCACCTCGGGCACCACCGCGCAGCCCAAGCTGGTCGAGCACACGCACACCTCATATCCGATCGGCCACCTGTCGACGATGTACTGGATCGGCAGCCAGCCCGGTGACGTCCACCTGAACATCTCCTCGCCCGGCTGGGCCAAGCACGCGTGGAGCAACCTGTTCGCGCCGTGGAACGCCGAGTCCACCGTGCTGGTCTACAACTATTCACGGTTCAGCGCGAAAGCCTTGCTGGAGCAGATGGGACGCTGCGAGGTGGCGACCTTCTGCGCGCCGCCGACGGTGTGGCGGATGCTCATCCAGGAGGACCTCGACCGCATGGAAGCTGCCGCTGCGCGAGGTGGTCGGGGCCGGCGAGCCGCTCAACCCCGAGGTGATCGACCAGGTGCGGCGCGCGTGGGGCATCACGATCCGCGACGGCTACGGGCAGACCGAGACGACCGCGCAGATCGGCAACCCGCCCGGCCAGCGGCTCAAGCTCGGGTCGATGGGTCGTCCGCTGCCCGGCTACACGGTCGCGCTGGTCGATCCGGCCACCGGCGCGATCGGCGACGAGGGCGAGATCTGCCTCGACCTGTCCGCACGCCCGCTGGGACTGATGACGGGCTACCACGGGGATGCCGAGCTGACTGCGACGGCGATGCGCGACGGGTACTACCACACCGGTGACGTCGCCAGCCGCGACGAGGACGGCTACTTCACCTACGTCGGGCGGGCCGACGACGTGTTCAAGGCGGCGGACTACCGCATCTCACCGTTCGAGCTGGAGAGCGTGCTCATCGAGCACCCGGCGGTGGCCGAGGCCGCGGTCGTCCCGTCGCCGGACCCGCTGCGCCTAGCCGTCCCGAAGGCGTACGTGGTTCTCGCGGCCGGTCACGATCCGACGCCGGAGACGGCGCTGGCCATCTTGCGCTACGCCCGCGAGCACCTCGCCCCCTACAAGCGGATCAGGCGGATCGAGTTCGCCGAGCTGCCGAAGACGATCTCCGGCAAGATCCGCCGGGTGGAGCTGCGCGGACGGGAGCTCGACCTGCACGGCCCCGCCGCGAACGTGACCGCGCGAGGTGAGCAGGAGTTCTTCGAAGCCGACTTCCCCGACCTGTCGGTGTAGCCGCTACTGGCGAGCGTCAGGCATGCCGAGGGCGCGCATCACCCGCTCACGCATCGTCAGGTACTGCGCGGCGCCGCGCTGCGGAAGACCCGCGGGGCGCGCGACGAGGCGCGGCTGCTGGACGTGTTCGTGCGGCGCCGAACTGTTCGCGGGTCAGGTCGACCTCCGACCCGTCCGGTAGCCGGTTCCACCAGTGGAACCCCTGGCGTGTGCCGTCGGTGTAAAGGACCTCGGCGACGAGGAGCTCTCCGCCCAGCAGGTCGTTGACGGTCAACGTCGTCGATCCGCACTGACCTCTCGCCGCGTTGGCCGGCGACCAGTCATCGACGTCCGCGGGGTCGCAGGTGTCCAACGACCACGCCGCACGCACCGCGGTCTCGATCTCCTGCCACGTCTTGGGTGTCACGCCGCACACCTTGCCATCCGGCACCGACATGGCGAATCTGTTCGGGCGGCCCCGTGGGCGCGAGGCCTCGGCCACCATGAGGGAGGTGGGCCACCACAAGGAGCGTTCATGGCGATACGTGGTCGCGGACATCAGCGCGTCTCCGGACGACTGCTCGACCCAGCGGGCGGACCCACCATGACACGGGACGAGCTGATCGCGGTCGCGATGCGGTTGCCGGGCGCGAGCGACGACTACCCGTTCGGCGACGACCTGCTCACCGTCAAGGTCGGTGGCAAGGTGTTCGCCTGGATCCCCCTGGCCGAGGCCGGGCTGGATCGGGGACGGGATCAGGGTCGCGGTCAAGGCGCCACCCGATGTCGTCACCGACCTTCGCCACGCCTATCCGGTCGAGGTCGGCAGCGCGCGGCCGCTCCACGAGCGCTACTGGGTCGCGATCCGCCTCGGCGGCGCGGTTCCCGACGACGAGGTCGTCGAGCTGGTGGAAGGTTCCTACGCCGAGGTGGTGGCCGCGCCTACCGCGCAGGCTCCGCCCCGCTGAGGGCTGCGGCTGACCAAAGCGACACCCACGATTGAGCCGCATCGATAACGTGTCCGGGATGAGCCTTGCCTTCGACGTGATCGGGGACGGTGACACCCCGCCCATCGTCTGCCTGCCGATGTTCGGTACGACCCGGGCGGTGACCGCGGCGGCCCTTGGACCAGCGTTCGCCGGTAGCCGCCGCCGGCAGGTCTTCGTCGACGTGCCCGGGCACGGCGGGTCGCCGCCGACCGCGGAGGCAACGTCTGAGGCCGTGCTCGACGCCGTGTCCTCCTTCATCGACGCGCACGACGACGGGCGAGGCGTGCTTCTCGCCGGGTGCTCCTACGGTGCCTACCTGGCGGCGGCCGTGGCCCGGCGGTGGCCGAAGAAGGTGCGCGGCCTGTTTCTGGTCTGCCCCGGGGTGCACGTCGCACCTGAGGACCGTGACCTGCCCTCGCTCCAGGCCGCTGACGACGAACCGGGTTGGCTGGATGAGGTGGCCCCGGAGTTCAAGAACCACCTCGACGTCGGGATGGGGCGTCGCAGCCGGGCGTTCGCGGCTCAGGTCTCCGAGCTGCTGGTCAGCGGCACGAGCGGCGACGCCGAGTACCGGGACCGCCTGCACGGCAAGGATTTCGCACTCCGCGACGACGACGCGCGTGTCCGCTACGACGGCCCGACCACGCTGGTGGTGGGACGCCAGGACCGCATCGTCGGGTTCGCCGATCAGTACCGCCAGCTGGAGCTGTACCCGAACGGCACCATCGCGGTCCTCGACGAAGCCGGCCACTACCTGCCCTTCGAGCAACCGGAACTTCTGCGGGCGCTGGCGCAGGAGTGGCTCCGACGATGCGAATAGCTCGCCGCGCTCATGCCTCGCCCGCTAGGCGGATTCGCGCATCCACGCCTCGCTGACTGCTCGCCCTCTCTCCAGGTCGTCCACCAGCAGGATCATCTGGTTGGCGTGGTCGCTGTACATCACCTCGATGTTGATCCCGGCGTCGGCCATCCGTCGTGAGATCTGACCCAGCTGGCCCGGCACCTCTTGCTTCAGTCGTTGCACGAGCACCTCGCGCTCGGCCAGCACGGTGATGCCGACGGCTTTCGAGGACGTCACGTGCTGGGGCGTCGTCGGCGAAGAGGAAATGCGCGATTCCGCGGCCATCGGCGACGAACACGCCACCGCCTTCGACGCTCACGCCGGCCTTGCCGAGCGCCTCGCCCATCTCGGCCAGAGCACCAGGACGATCGTCCAGCGCTATCGATAGGTCTTTCATGTGGTGAACCTCGTCTGTGGTGAAGGAAATGGTCGCGTGGCTATGGGTGTTGAGCGGTCCGCTCATCGGTTTGCTCGCCGAGTTGCTCGTCGGCGTGCTCGACCGTCGGGGAGATAACAACCTGCGCCGTGAGGGTGTTGGCGATGTAGCAGCCGTGGTGGGCCGTCTCGACGAGCCTGATGACCCGGTCGAGATCCGTCCCCGCGGCAACCACAATGTGCGGTCGCAGCGTGATGCGCGTGATTCGCATCGGGAGGTCATCCTCCGGCATGACCGCCTCGGCAGCGTCGTCGTAGGCGAGCACATCGATGCGTGCGCGCGCCGCCACGGCGAGAAAGCTCAGCAGCTGGCACGAGCTGGCCGCGGCAAGCAGCAGCTGCTCGGGGTTGGCCAGGCGCGGGTCGCCCTTGAAGGCCGGATCACTGCTCAGGGTGAGCTCGGCGTCGGCGGGTGGCACTGAGACGTGGTGGGTCCGGTCGTACGACGCGTAACCGACCCCGGTCGTGCCCTCCCACCGTAGCTGGGAACGGTAGGTGTGGATGTGGCTCATGCCTCGACCCTAGGCTCCGCAACGCTTCGGCTCAGCCCGAAACGTGCCGGTCGTAGGGTGGCGTCATGGCGACCGACTTCGCGCACATCGGCAGGCTGCTGGCAGCGCCCGCCCGCTCGGCGATGCTCGATCTTCTGCTGGACGGCACCGCTCATCCGGCTGGTGACCTCGCTGCCTGCGCGGGCGTGAGTGCCTCGACCGCGAGCGAACACCTGACCACCCTCGTCGAGGGCGGCATGCTGCGGGTGCGGATGTCGGGGCGTCACCGGTACTACGAGATCGCGGACGCCCGAACGGCCGAAGCGCTCGAGGTGCTCGGTCACCTGTGCCCCACGCTCCCGGTCAGGTCCCTGCGCCAGGCTCGCACCCGCGACGCGCTGGAGATCGCCCGGACGTGCTACGACCACCTGGCCGGGCGGCTCGGCGTGGCGCTGCACGACGCGATGGTCGACCAGGAGTGGCTCGACCCGGACTCCCTCCTCGTGACGCCGGCCGGATCAACGAAGTTCGGCGAGCTGGGCATCGATGTACCGGCCCTGTCCGCCGGCCAGCGCCGCCTGAGCCGTGGGTGCCTGGACTGGACCGAGCGGCGCACCCATCTGGCCGGAGCACTGGGCAAGGCCCTGGCTGACTCCCTGCTGTCCCGCCGATGGGTCCGCAGGATGCCCACGGGGCGCGCCCTGAAAATCACCCCGACCGGCGAGCGTGAGCTCCTCGCGGCGTTCTCGATCGACGTGCCCGGGTGGAACTCTTGACGCCTCCGCTTGGTTCACCGTCTGGGGGCAACATGCGGAGGGGACTGCGTCTCCCTGGAGTCTTGATCGAGCTGCCGATGCCCTCGACGAGGTTGGTTCACGCGATGAGTCTTTCTCGCACGTTGAGGTAGCTCCCGCACGGGCCACTGTGATCGTGTTTCGAACAGGCGGAATCTCTCCGGACGGAGACCAATCCACTACCCGACCCGATCATCGCCGCCGCAGCGCCAGCCGGCCGAGGGCCAGCAGCACAAACGCGCCTTCGACGATGGCACTGATTGCCTTCTCGGTGAACCACACCGGCTCGTACATGCTCGGGAACGGGCCGATGGCCGGGATCTGGTGGTAGGTGCTGACAACGACGGCAAGGCAGCTGGCAGCCATGAGCCCGGTCGCGACCAGCCAGGACACACGGTTGTCGCTGACGAGCAGCCACACACCGATCAGCGCGACGAGCACCGCCTGCACGATGAAGAGCTGGCCTAGCGTGATGGCGGGGCCGAAGTCGTAGACCGACGCGAGGTGCAGGTGCACGTAGGCAGTTGCGGCGAGCGCCGCCGCGGCCAGCACCCGCAGCACCATCCGCGTAGCGGACCACTGGTTCGAGCGTGCGGCGACGAGCGTGGTCGGGCGGGGCGTGGTCGTCATGGCGATCACCTCGGTGTTGTCGGTACCTCGATCTGGACACGTGGCAAACACGCCAATGGTTCAATCCACACCGGTCGCCGTTTCTATTGAACCGGAACGAGGTCGCCGGCGTGCTGGGGAGATGAGGTCGAGCCGGTACGCGGCCGACCCGAACCGAAAGGTGGTCGCCATGCGACCGACGAGACTTACCGTCACCCTGGCGGGCGTGTCCGCAGCCGGCATTCTCGCCGCAGGATGCGGGGTCAGCGCCGCGCAAACCGGGCAGCACACGACTCCGACAGCCCCTTCCACTCACGCCACGCCGTCGGACCCCGCGACCCTGCATTCAGCATTGACGACGAAGAAGGACATCATGCCGCCGACGCGCGCGGTCACACCGACGGCAATGCCGACGCCGACGACGACCAGGCCGGCCACGCCGCCCACGCGCGCCGTCACACCGGCAGCAAAACCGGCGCCGATGATCACCCACGCACCGAGCAGCGGCATCGCGCAGGGTGGCGCGGGCGACCACGACGGCGACAACAGCGGCGGACCCTCCGACGGGGACGGCGGCATCTAGTGCGGCGCTGCCGTCGGCGACGCTAGGGCGAGACGGCGACACCGAGGGAGTCGGCCGCGACCGCCTTGGGTGCGCCCTTCTCGTAGAAGACGTCGAGCTCGGTGATGGTGAAGCCCGCCGTCGTCAACATGTCCACGATCGGCCGGGTGAGGTGGCACCCGCCGAAGACCCGCTTCTGCAGCGGCTCCAGACGGTGCTGCCATCGCCGTACCCCTTCGTCGGGGGCTAGTCCGTGCTCGAGGAAGTGCAGCCTGCCACCGGGTTTGAGCACCCGCCGCAACTCACTCAGCGCGGCCCCGGCGTCGGGGATGGTGCACAGCGTCCACGTGGAGAGGGCGGAATCGAAGCTGTCATCGGGGAAGGGCAGCGACTGGCCGTCCAGCCCGCCCCTCTGCACCCGCGCCTTGGTGTCAGAAAGGCGCTTGCCCGCCAGCTTCCAGCCAAGGTCAGCGGGCTCGATCGCGGTCACGCCGGTGACAGCCGACGGATAGAACGGGACGTTGTGCCCGGACCCGAACCCGAGCTCGATGACCTCCCCCTCCAGGCCCTCGCAGGCCCGGCGTCGCAGCGGAGCGAGGGACTTCATCCCGCCAGCCGCGTTGATGAACCGCGGGAGCACCTGTTCGCCGTACATGCCCATGACAACCTCCTCGGTTACCGCCAGCGTCGCACCACGGACGGATCGGCGGCAAAGCCTCGGGTCAAGGGCTACGGTCAAGTCATGTGTAGAAGCATCAAGACGCTGCGCGCCCCGTTCGTCGAGGAGCCTACCGACGACGACATGAGGGCCGCCGCCCTTCAGTACGTCCGGAAGATCAGCGGGTTCCGAGCGCCCAGCCGCACCAACACGGCGGCGTTCGATCGGGCGGTGGAAGCGGTCGCCGCGGCGACCCGCGACCTCGTCGACGCTCTAGAGGTCAAGGGTCGCACCGATCATTGGCACGAGACCCATGACCTGGAAGGGCGCCTGAGCAGTGATCACGCGTAGCGACGTCGAGGCCGCCGCTGTCCGGGTCCGAGGTCACGTCAGGCGCACGCCAGTGGCCGAGGTCGACCCCGGCGCGTTCGGCGCCGCTGCGATGTGGCTGAAGCTGGAGTTCATGCAGCACAGCGGGTCGTTCAAGGCCCGCGGCGCCTTCAACCGCATCCTCACAGCTGCCGAGGACGGGGAATTGCCACCGGCAGGGCGTCATCGCCGCCTCCGGAGGCAACGCCGGCCTGGCGGTCGCCTATGCGGCGAAGACCCTGGGCGTGCCAGCCGAGGTGTACGTGCCGACCACCGCGCCCGCGGTCAAGGTGGCGAAGCTGCGCACGCTCGGCGCCACCGTGGTGCAGCACGGCAACGAGTACGCCGAGGCGTACGAGGCCGCGACGAAGCGGGCCGCCGACTCCGGTGCGCTGTTCTGCCACGCCTACGACCAGCCGGCGATCTGCGCCGGGCAGGGCACCGTCGGCCTGGAGCTCCTCGACCAGGTCGACGGGCGGTGGACACCGTGCTCATCGCGGTCGGCGGCGGCGGGCTGATGGCCGGGGTCGCCGCCGCGCTCGACGGGCACGCACGGAGTCGTCGCGGTCGAGCCGGAGAAGATCCCGACGTTGCACGCCGCCCTGGCTGCCGGTGGGCCGGTCGACGTCGAGGTGTCCGGCGTCGCCGCCGACTCCCTCGGTGCCCGCCGCGTCGGCACCATCGCCTACGACGTGGCGGTGCGCTGCGGGGTGCGCAGCGTGCTGGTCACCGACGAGGCCATCGTCGCCGCCCGGCAGTCGTTGTGGGACCAGCCACCGGGTGGTCGTCGAACACGGCACCGCCGCCGCGCTTGCCGCACTGACCTCGGGCGCGTACGTGCCGCCGCGGCGAGCGCGTCGCCGTGCTGCTGTGCGGCGCCAACACCGATCCGAGCGACCTCGTCTAGCATCGCCCGCGAGGCAGTCACCGCACGTCTGCACTGTTTGCCCGCTGCGACGCCAGCCTCACCCCACGCCCGGGCGACGGCGCATCGCTGAATGACATTCAATTGACCACGTATGCGTCCACCGCTTGCTCCAGCGTGCTGCTGACGCGGTCCCATCCCGACACCGGCGCGGCTGCGACGATGACGCTGCCGCCTTTCGGGCCCGCCACGAGGCAGGCCAATTCACGGAATCGGTGAGCACCCACCCGCGTGACGTAGTCGTCCATCACGCACGTTCCTCGACCGCCGCGAAAGGCGAGCCCGTGTGCCGACGCGTCCAGCGTTGCCGAGCGTGCGTCGTCCTCCAAGAGATGGCTGATGCGGAAGCGTGACCAGTTGGCGAGGGACTCACCGCCTTGCTTCGGCGTGGCGTTGAGGAATGCCACGAAATTCCCGCCGGGGGTCGTGAGTGCCGCAGGCACACCGCCCCGGTGTCGCCTCGGCACCGGGTGCAAGGTGGGCGGATAGGACAAGGTCGCTGTCCCGCCGGACAGAGCGGCAGCATGCCATCCGTTCGGCGCCGCCCGGGCTCCGAACCACCCGAACGCAGATCCAGGTACCGGCATGACCGCAGGAGGCCAGCAGCAGGACGGCGCTGGCGATGCTGCACGCCGCTAGCGCTGCCCTGCTTCGCGCGGTGAGTCGCTGCATGCCTTGAATACGTGCCGGACGACTGTCCGGTTCATTTGAACCCCGACGAGATCCCCTGCGTGGTTGGCGGATAGGGGCCGACACCACCGACTGGTCGGCCTCGAGTCGAAAGGAAAATCACCATGCACACAAGGCGAACCGCGGCGCTCGCAGGAGCCGCCGTGGCGGGTGTTCTCATCGCCGGGTGCGGGGCGGCTGTCGCGCACACCAACCAGCAGCCCACACCGTCGGCCCACGTGACCAAGCATGCAGCGGCCGTTACCCCGATCCCCAGCAAGGCCGCACCGAGCCCGACGAAGGTGCCCACGGCCACTGTGCCGGCACCGCGTCCCGTGATGACGATGCCGGTCCAGCCGGCCGCACCAACGACGCCGCCCGCGCCGATGGTGAAGCCGACACCCATGGTGACGCTGACACCAACGCCCACGCGGACACAGCACATGCCGCCCGCGAACGGAATCCCGCAGGGTGGCGGAGGCGACCACGACGCAGACAACAGCGGTGGACCCAGCGACGGCGACGGCAATATCTAGGAGCGCCCAGGACGCACTCTCATGCCTCGATTCGCGCCTTCTTCTCCACTACCATCCGAGACTCGTTCGCGAGCGATGTCGATTCGGCGGTTCCGCCGTTCGACCTATGGGTGAGAGGGTCCGAACGGGACCCGGGACACAGCGGGAGAAGATCGTGAAGTACATGCTGATCATGCGCGCGACCGACGAGGCATTCGCCGCCTTCCAGGACGTCGACTTCAACCAGATCATCGAGTCCATGGGCCGGTTCAACGACGAGATGATCTCGGCCGGGGTCCTGGTCGCCGCGGAGGGGCTCGATGACGCGTCGCTGGGCGTTGTCGTCGACTACTCCTCCGACCCTCCCGTCGCCACCGACGGGCCCTACGGTGAGACCAAGGAGCTGTTCGGCGGTTTCTGGATCCTCGACGTCGCCTCCAAGGAAGAGGCCGTCGAGTGGGCCAAGCGGGCCCCGATGAGCGGTCCCGGCATGAAGGCCGAGATCCGCCGTGTCGCCAGCATCGACGAGTTTCCGCAAGACAACGAGTGGATCCAGAAGGAGCGGGCTTGGCGGGCGGCGACCGGCCAGTTGTGAGCCGTTCGGGCGACGGCCGTCAGGCCGTCGAGGCCGTGTGGCGGATCGAGTCCGCGCGCATCGTCGGCACGCTCGCCCGGTTCACCGGCGACTTCGCACTGGCCGAAGACCTTGCCCAGGAGGCGCTGGCCGAGGCGCTCGTTGCCTGGCCGCGGGACGGCGTGCCTCGCAACCCCGCCGGGTGGTTGCTCACCGTGGGCCGACGTCGCGCCATTGACTCCTTCCGCCGCCGCTCGGCCCTCGACGAGAGGTACGCCGCCCTTTCCAGCGACTTGGATGAGGGCGGCGCCACCTCCGGCCGTGCCGGAACGCCTCCGGCGGGCTCAGCGCCTGACACCGACCTGCTGTGGGATCCCGACCGTATCGATGACGACCTGCTGGCACTGATGTTCATTGCCTGCCACCCGGTGCTGTCGCGCGAGGCGCAAGTCGCGCTTACGCTCCGCGTCCTCGGCGGCCTCACGAGCGACGAGATCGCCCGTGCTTTCCTCGTGCCGACCGCCACGGTGCAGGCTCGGATCACGCGGGCCAAGAAGACGCTCGCGGCTGCGCAGGTGCCGTTCGAGGTGCCGCCGACCGACGAGTGTCGCAAGCGGCTCGGCTCGGTGCTCAGTGTGCTCTACGTGATCTTCACCGAGGGCTCGACGGCCACCTTCGGCAGTGAGTGGATCCGCCCGGACCTGGCGCGCGAGGCGGTCCGGCTGACGCGGATCCTGGCGCGGCTGGTGGCGGACGAGTCGGAGGTGCACGGCCTGCTCGCGCTTCTCGAGCTCACCGCTGCCCGGTTTCCAGCGCGCGTGGGTGACGGTGGCGAACCCGTCCTGCTCGAGCAGCAAGACCGCAGACGTTGGGACCGGGCGGCGATCCGGCGCGGACGGGCCGCCTTGGTCCAGGCCGGGCGGGTCGGCCGTGGTCTCGGTGCGTACGGCGTCCAGGCCGCGATCGCCGAGTGTCATGCGGTCGCGCCGTCCGTCCAGGAGACGGACTGGGAACGGATAGTGCTGCTCTACGAGGTGCTCTGCCGCCTGGCGCCTTCGCCCGTCATCGAGCTCAACCGAGCGGTCGCGATCTCAGTGGCCCAAGGCCCGTCAGCGGCGCTTCCCGTCGTCGACGAGCTGGTCGCGGCGGGCACCCTGTCGGGCTCTCACCTGCTGCCGAGTGTCCGCGGCGAACTGCTCAGCCGTCTCGGCCAGACCGACGAGGCGCGGCGTGAGCTCGAGCTCGCCGTGCGGCTCTGCGGGAACGAGCGCGAGCGCGGCCTGCTCCAGCGCAAGCTCGCCGCCTTGGGCTGACGCCTACCGACGCACCCACGACGGCGACTGCCGCGGCTCGAAGCGGCCACCAGGCACAGACTTCCGCATCCGTGGGAATCTCGGTCAGCTGCGCAAGGCCGTGAGGAAACTGGCGGCGATCGGCGCGGCGACCTCTCCCCCGCCCGCTCCGTTCTCGACGTAGACGGCGAAGGCGAGTCCGCCCTGGTAGCCGATGACCCAGGCGTGGGTGGCGGGTGGGCTCGCGGTGCCGAACTCGGCGGTGCCGGTCTTGGCGTAGACCGGGCCGCCACCGACTGCGGCGAGCGCTTTGCCCGTGCCGGAGGTGACGACGGCCCGCATCATGCGTTGCAGCGCTGGCGTGACCGCAGGCGGCAGAACGTGACTGGTGCAGGACGGGCAAGGCAGCAGGTGCGGTTGGCGCCACGTCCCACTGGCCACCGCGGCGGCAACGCTCGCCATGTGCAGCGGGCTGGCCTCGACCCGACCCTGACCGATCGCGTCCGCGGCGAGTTCGACCGCGTCGGTGGAGGTCGGCACGACCCCGCCGACGCTGGCGATCGGCAGCGGAGCGCCGCTGCCGAAGCCGAACAGGCTGGCCGCGTCGACCAACGCGCCGGCGGGCAGTGAGCGGGCGGCGCCGATGAAGGCGGTGTTGCAGCTGTCCGCGAACGCCTGCTGGAGGCTGATCGGGCCGGTGGTCACGCCCGCGTGGTTGTGGAAGGTCTTGCCCGTCACAGAAAGCGTCGACGGGCAGTCGACGGTCGTGTCCACGCCGTTGCCGGCCAGCAGCAGCGCGGTGGCGGTGATGACCTTGAACGTGGATCCCGGCGCGTAGGAGCCGGCGAGCGCGGGCGGGAACCCGACGACCGGGTGGTTCGCCACGGCCCGGACCTCCCCGGTCGCGGCGTCGATGGCCACGAGGGCCGAGGGGTTGGGCGCGGCCGCGAGCGCCTTCTCCGCTGCGCGTTGGACCGCCAAGTCCAACGTCGTCTTGACACCGGCCGACCCGGTTCCTGCCGTCCCGCTCTGGACCACGGTCACCACCTGCTTGGTGGCCGCGTCGATGATCACGAGGGAATCGGTACCCGGCGCTGTGGCGAGCTCGGTGTTGAGCACCCGCTCCAGCCCGTTGACCCCGATGAGGTCGCCCACCTTGGTTCCGCGGCCGGCTGCCTGCGCCTGTTCGGCGGTGGCGGGGGCGACAACACCGAGGACGTTGGCGGCCAGGTCGGGGTCGGCGGGACGGATCGGCACGCCGTGCCGATCCAGGATCGCCCCCCGACTGACCGACGAGGTGCGGGTGAGCTGCTGGCCGCGTTCCAGGCCCGGCCACACCGTGCCGGCGTGGAACGCGACGCGCCACCCGGCCGACGTCTTCGTCAGCTCGAGGCTGTTGTCATGCTCAACGTCACCGATGCCCTTCAGCGTCAGTGTTGCGTGGAACGGCAGCCTTCCGTCGGCGTCGAGCTCACCCGGGACGACATCGACGCTGGTGAGCTGAAGTCGGTCGGCCAGCCGCGAGTAGATGTCGACGAGGTTGTCGGTCGGGTCGGCGACGAGCGGTTGCATGTCGGCGTAGCTGCCGGAGGCCCAGGCCTGTAGGAATGCGATGCCCACCGAGGCATCGGGCGCCTCGACTGCAGGCACCTCCTCAGGCGCGGAGCCAGGTGGACTCGGTGCGTCTGTTGGTGCAGCTGACATCGACAGCCTTCGCCGGGCGGTGGCCGCCGTGGCTCCAGGCAAGGATGCCTGCGACGACGGTGACCGCGACCAAAGCGGCCGCGGCTATCAAGACTGACCGTCGATCCTCCACGCGTCCCCTCCCGGCGCCCGGAATGATCATGCCAGACGCTGGGTCCAAGGCGGTTCGAGTCGACGTGCGCCAGCCGAGTTGCCTTGGGACTAACGCCCGAGCACGTGCGTGCCCGGCGCGGGAACGCCGCCGGCGAAACGCGCCAGGCCGAACGTCGCGATGTCGGCATCCGGGCGTCGACCTTCGGCCAGGTCGGCCAGCACCAGACCCATGAGCGCGGAGAACTTGAACCCCTCCCCCGAGTCGCCGCAGGCCAGCACGATGGGGCCAGGAAGGGTGTCGATGACGAACCGCCCGTCGGGTGAGTCCGTCCAGGAGCACACCTGCGCGTCGAGCGGGTTCGGGCTGATCGCGGTCAGGTCCCGGCGCACCCGCTCGGTCACCGCGGCGACCAGCTCCGGGTCGGGGGTCCGGTCCTCGTCGCCCTCCACCAGATCGCGGAGCGGGCGGTCCAGCCCGACCTTGTAGCCGGTCCCCGGCGTCGGCATGGCGTACAGACCCGGCTCGTCGCCGCGCGGGCCGTCGAACAGGCACGGGAACGCGTCGGCGGCGCCTGGGTTCGCGGGATCACCGAAGTGCACCACCTGCTCCAGGTGCGGGCTTAGCGGCAGATCGATCCCCAGGCCGGTCAGCAACCGGCCCGCGCCGGGTCCTGCGGCGATGACCACACTGTCAGCGTCGAAGACCCGACCGTCGGCGCATCGGACCCGGACGCCGTTCGCCGACTGCTCGATCGCACGCACCACGGGGCCGACCTCGGTGACGCCACCGGCCTCCGCAAATATCGCCGCCTGGGCGCTCATCGACGCCGCCGCCAGGACCGGACCGGCGACCTCTTGCCACACCGCGTCGCGGCCGTCCGGCCGCAGGCCAGGGAAGAAGCGCGCCACATCGGCCGCCGCCACCACCTCGTGGGCGACGCCCTCGGCGGTCAGCGCCACCACCACCGGCGGCAACGAGGCGTCGTCGCGCCACAGCAGCCCGCGGCGCAGGAAGACCGTCTGGCCGCTGCGACTGGCCAGCCGTTCCATCGCCTCGATGCTGCGCCGGGCCAGGCGCACCCGCACCGCATCGGGGTGCGTCAGGCGCCACAGGCGCGTCGGGCCAGGTGAGGAAGACAGCTTGTTAGCGACGCCGTAGCGGTCGAGCAGGATCACGTCATGGCCGCGACCGGCCAGCTCCGCTGCTGCCGGCAGCCCCCAGGCGCCCGCACCCACGACCACGCATCGCATGAGCGAAGGCTAGAGCGTCCGCGCGGCATGGCTCCCGAAGGACTCGCAGGCTCGCCAATGAGCTGCGGTCAGCGGGTTGCGGCAACGAGTTGGCTGGCCACCGCCTCAGCAAGGTTCTGCGCCCGCATCTGATTACCCGGGGCCGCAGCATCACTGATACCGATGCGGATCGGTCCAAGCAGTATGCGACCGCTGCCGTCTGGTGCGGACGCCCCCGCGCGGTAAGTGAGTGTTCCCAGGCGCGGGTCGAGTGCGGGCGACGGGGTTGCCAACGCAGCAGCGCCGATCTCCACGTGGATGATGACGCTGTTGGCGTCGTTGGGCACCGTGCCGAATGTGCAGCTAGTCGACGAGGAAGGTGGCAGCCGGTAGACCTGCGTGCCGAGCAACGTCGACACGTCCGCAGCAGTCAGCGTCTTGCACGACTCGACATTGACGGTCGGATGGGCCGGGACTGGCACGTTGCCACCGCCGGACGGCGATCGCTGTATGACCGCCCCGGACTGCCCTCGCACCTCGGCAACGACGCGCTTCCCGATGGACGACATGCCTGCTGCCAAGACGGCCACGACCACGATGCCAGACACCATCGCCCTGCCGCGCTTGCGCGCCGGAGGTGCCCAATGCCTCCCTGGTCCAGCGCAGTCATCCCGGGCAGGGCTCACCACGATGGGTAGCGAGTAGTCACGCGGTCCGGGACCTGGCTTCACCGGTGTCGACCCTCGCCGCGGTGTCGACGGCCCATGAGCCGCGTCCTCCCACGAGCTCTGCCATTCAGGCACCCGGCGCCGCTCATCGGCCGAGCGGAAGGCACGCTCCATCCGGGCGCCGGTGAGCACCACCTCGGCCCGATCCACCAGGTCAGGCAACGCGGACAACCAACCGGTCAGCTCGTCGACGTGCATGACGAGCACGCGCACGAACCCTCACCGGCGCATCGAATGACACCGTTGCGCCCGTCAGCACCAGCACAGGTTCCACGGGTCTCGAGATGATCGACTCCACCATCTCCGCCGTGCGGCGGACCTGGTCGAGCCGAGCATCCTCCACTTCCCGGGCCCACAGTCCGTCCAGGGCCTGTCCGATAGCGGACCAAGCTGTCGCCGCGAACAGACAAGGATCCGGGCCAGTCCCGCTCCTCCACGAGGAACGCACCGGCTCTCGTGGCGACGAGGTGGCCAAGGACCCCATTCGAACCGCCACGTGCCAGGACACGACGATGCCAGGCATGGACACCGTCCGCACCGTCCAACGCCGTCCCCACCGACAGGCTCACCCCACCGATGTCGACGTTGTGCGCGCAACGCTTGAGGCATTGGCGCTAGGCGTGCCCGTGGCTGGCCCAAGCTCTCGTCGAGCACACCTGCTGACCGGTGCTGTGCGCGGCAGCTACCGCAAATGACGTAGGCCGACTCATCCATTTGCAGGAGGGTGTCGGCCCAGCCCGGCTTCAGGCTTGCGAGTGGGGGTATCCGCTGATGGTTGTCTAGCTGTTGGGTCTTCGATGGGCACCACTTCCCGGCCTGACGAGGCTCGGTCGCGTCACAAGCGGCACCGTTGCCGTCCCGCGTGGTCTCTTAGGCGGGCGTGCCAGTCCGTCGCGGTGCTCGCGACAGCGCTGGTGGCGGTGCCGCTGCAGTTCGGGTGGGGAGTGACGGCAGCGAGTGCGGCTACTCCTCTGAATGTGTTCGTCGGGTACATGGACACGCACTCAGTGCCGTCCAGTTCCAAGCAACCCTCGCCGTGGCCCTACACAGACCCGACGAGTTACATCGGCTCGCCCTGCCCCAACTACCCCAACGACACCACCTGCTGGGACGCCTCGGCGATTCGACTCGACAACCCAGGCAGCACCGCGGTGACGGGTGTTCACGTGGTGGTGGTCGTTGGCACCAGAACGTACGACTTGTGGGGTTCCAACCTGACGGTGCAGCCGCACGGCATGCTCGTGCTGACCGAGACCGGCGGGCAGAACTCGACGAATTTCGACCTCTCCGACTTTCCGCCTAATGCCTACAACGGCGGCAACACCGCGTCGTGCGTGAACTCGGGTGCCATTCCCAACGTCCAGGTCACGATCGGCACGTCGACGACCCCCTACCTCGACTCCGGCCAGGTGCTCAACGGCGGTGGGGTCGACTCATCACACTGTCTCAACGGCACCTTCGTCAGCGGTCGGATGGACGAATCCCACCCGTGGGCGCAGATCGGGTCGGCATCCGCCACAGCACCCAGTGCACCCCAGGGGCTCAACGCTGTGGCAGGCGCCGCCTCGGTGAGCCTCAGCTGGACAGCGCCCACCTCTGACGGTGGGGCAGCGATAACGGGCTACAACGTCTACCGCGGCACCAGCCCTGGCGGTGAAGCCACGACCCCAGTGGCAACCAACGTCACCACGACCAGTTTCAACGACACAGGCCTCGCCAACGGGACGGCCTACTACTACCGGGTCGCGGCGGTGAACATCGTTGGCGCATCTGTTCAGTCCAACGAGGCATCGGCCACGCCTCAGGCTGCACAAGCCACAGTGCCGTCGGCTCCGACGGGAATGGTGGCGGTGGCGGGCAACGGGTCGACCGCGTTGAGCTGGACGGCGCCGACCTCTAACGGTGGTTCGCCTATCACGGGCTACAACATCTACCGCGGGACCGCCCCGGGCGCAGAATCAACGATCCCGGTGGCGACCGGGGTGACGGGCACGAGCTTCACCGATACCGGTGAAGCAAACGGCACGACCTACTACTACACCGTGGCCGCGACCAACGCGATCGGGGTGTCGGCGCAGTCCAACGAAGCGTCGGCCACTCCACACGCCGCAGCACCGTCCGCACCGGCCGGATTGCTCGCCTCCGGCGGCAACGGCTCGGTGCAACTGTCGTGGACGGCGCCCTCCTTCGATGGTGGCTCGCCGATCACCGGTTACAGCATCTACAGGGGTACGGCGGCGGGTGGCGAGTCGACGACGCCGATCGCGACCAACGTGACGGTCACCAGCTTCACCGATACCGGGCTCACGAACGGGACGACGTACTTCTACAAGGTGGCCGCGGTGAACGCGGTCGGCACGTCGCCGCTGTCGAACGAGGCGTCGGCCACCCCGCAGGCTGCGGCGACCGCACCGTCGGCGCCGCAGAACCTCACCGCGACCGCGGGCAACGCGTCGGTGACGTTGACCTGGGCGGCGCCGGCGTCGAACGGCGGTGCCACCATCACCGGATACAACGTCTACCGAGGCACGACGCCCGGCGGTGAGGCAACCACACCACTGGCCACCAACGTGACGGTCACGAGCTTCTCCGACGCCGGACTCGTCAACGGCACCACCTACTACTACGACGTGACCGCGACCAACGCCGCCGGCACCTCAGCCCCGTCCGCCGAGGCGTCGGCGACCCCCGCACCCGCAGCGCCGTCTGCGCCCACCGCACTGGCAGCCACGCCGGGGAGCACCTCCGTGCAGCTGTCGTGGGCGGCGCCGGCGTCCACCGGTGGGTCGCCGATCACCGGTTACAACGTCTACCGGGGTGCGGCGGCGGGTGGCGAGTCGGCTACGCCGATCGCGACCAACGTGACCGGCACGAGCTTCACCGACACCGGGCTGACGAACGGGACCACGTACTTCTACAAGGTGGCCGCGGTCAACGCGGTCGGCACCTCGGCGCAGTCGAACGAGGCATCGGCCACCCCGCAGGCGGCGGCCAGTGCCGGGTTCGTGCGGCGGGTGGCATCGGTCACCGCGTCGGGCGCCCGCACGGCCACCACGGTGACCCTGGCCGCGCCCGGGGTGGCCGCCGGCCACACGCTGGTGATCTCGGCGTTGTTGTCCTCGACGAGCATCAGCGGTGCGGTGAGCGCCACCGACAGCGCCGGGAACAGCTACACCCTCGCCCGCGACGTCAACGACGGCTCCGCCGGTGACCGCACCGTCATGCTCGTCGGCCTCAACGTCACGGCCCTGCCGACAGGCGGGACGATCACGCTGACCTACCCGTCGGCGGTGGAGACCCACCTCAGCATCGACGAGTTCGCCGGCGTCACCGGCATCGACACCACCGCCGGGGCCACCGGCACCGGCACCACCTTCAGCTCCGGGACGCTCACCACCACCCACACCGGCGACCTGCTGATCAGCGCCCTGGGCGACGAATCCGGCAAAGCCCCGACCTGGGCCGCCGGCTGGACCGCGCTACCCACCCTGGCGATCAGCAGCGACACCCTCGACACCGCCTACCGCACCACCACCACCGCCGGCCCCTACACCGCCACCGGCACCACCAGCGGCCAATGGATGAACCCCCTCATCGCACTCACCACCGGTGGGCAGAGCCAGGCCACCGCACCGTCGGCCCCGCAGAACCTCACCGCGAGCGCGGGCAACGCGTCGGCGACGCTGACCTGGGCGGCGCCGGCGTCCACCGGTGGTTCGCCGATCACCGGTTACAACGTCTACCGGGGTACGGCGGCGGGTGGCGAGTCGACGACGCCGATCGCGACCAACGTGACGGTCACCAGCTTCACCAATACAGGACTCACGAACGGGACGACGTACTTCTACAAGGTCGCCGCGGTGAACGCGGTCGGCACCTCGGCGCAGTCGAACGAGGCATCGGCCACCCCGCAGGCGGCAGCGACCGCACCGTCGGCCCCGCAGAACCTCACCGCGACCGCGGGCAACGCGTCGGCGACGCTGACCTGGGCGGCGCCGGCGTCCACCGGCGGGTCGCCGATCACCGGTTACAACGTCTACCGGGGTACGGCGGCGGGTGGCGAGTCGACTACGCCGATCGCGACCAACGTGACGGTCACGAGCTTCACCAATACAGGACTCACGAACGGGACGACGTACTTCTACAAGGTCGCCGCGGTGAACGCAGTCGGCACCTCGGCGCAGTCGAACGAGGCATCGGCCACCCCGCAGGCGGCAGCGACCGCACCGTCGGCCCCGCAGAACCTCACCGCGACCGCCGGCAACGCGTCGGCGACGCTGACCTGGGCGGCGCCGGCGTCCACCGGCGGTCGCCGATCACGGGTTACAACGTCTACCGGGGTACGGCGGCGGGTGGCGAGTCGACTACGGCGATCGCGACCAACGTGACCGGCACGAGCTTCACCGACACCGGGCTGACGAACGGGACCACCTACTTCTACAAGGTGGCCGCGGTGAACGCGGTCGGCACCTCGGCGCAGTCGAACGAGGCATCGGCCACCCCGCAGGCGGCGGCCAGTGCCGGGTTCGTGCGGCGGGTGGCATCGGTCACCGCGTCGGGCGCCCGCACGGCCACCACGGTGACCCTGGCCGCGCCCGGGGTGGCCGCCGGCCACACGCTGGTGATCTCGGCGTTGTTGTCCTCGACGAGCATCAGCGGTGCGGTGAGCGCCACCGACAGCGCCGGGAACAGCTACACCCTCGCCCGCGACGTCAACGACGGCTCCGCCGGTGACCGCACCGTCATGCTCGTCGGCCTCAACGTCACGGCGCTGCCGACGGGCGCGACGATCACGCTCACCTACCCGTCGGCGGCGGAGACCCACCTCAGCATCGACGAGTTCGCCGGCATCACCGGCATCGACACCACCGCCGGGGCCACCGGCACCGGCACCACCTTCAGCTCCGGCACGCTCACCACCACCCACACCGGCGACCTGCTGATCAGCGCCCTGGGCGACGAATCCGGCAAAGCCCCGACCTGGGCCGCCGGCTGGACCGCACTACCCACGCTCGCGATCAGCAGCGACACCCTCGACACCGCCTACCGCACCACCACCACCGCCGGCCCCTACACCGCCACCGGCACCACCAGCGGCCAATGGATGAACCCCCTCATCGCACTCACCACCGGCTAGTGAGACCCCTGCGCGGGGCGCTCAGGGGTCTACGCTCGCCAGACCAGGAGGGTGAGACATGGCGCAGGCTCCCGGACCGGCTAGCTACCCGAACGCCGTTCGTCTCGCCTGGCTGCTGTTCGCTGGCGGGATCGTGGTCGCGGCCCTGTACGTCTTCGGCACCCATCACAGCCCGTCCTCCGGCTTCGGGCTCTTCGGGCAACGCGGTATAGACGCTCTTCGACTCAAGACGCAGGTCGCGACCGGCGTGCTCGCCCTCGCGCTGGCACAACTCATCCTCGGGCTGTGGCTGTACGCGAAACTGCCCGGCCTCGGCACCGCGGCACGGCCAGTCGGTCGGGTGCACCGCAGCGTCGGCTTCCTGCTGTTCCTCATTACTCTGCCGGTGGCCGTGCACTGCATGTTCGCCTATGGCGTGCAGACCTTCAACGCCCGGGTGACTGTGCACTCCCTCGCCGGCTGCTTCTTCTATGGCACGTTCCTGGCGAAGGTATTGGTTGTCCGCAGCCGTCGATTTCCCGGGTGGGCGCTCCCCGTCGTGGGTGGCCTGCTAGTCACGACAATCGCCGTGATCTGGTACTCAAGCGCACTCTGGTACTTCAACGGCTACCGGCTGCCGTTTTCCTAGGACCGACGCGTTCGCGCGGTACACCGGACCCCCGCGGTTCGGTGCTCAGGGAGAAGGGCGCCATCGTCGAGAGAGTGCTGCGTCCCCCTGCTGCCTCATAAGTTCTTGACATTCCGGCGGGACCGCCACGTCACTAGCGCGAGAGCGAGGCCCCAAAGGAGGAACCACAGGTCCCACACGGTCACGTGCCACATCAGCGCGCGGCGGTCCACGGCGCCCGACGGATGGATCACACCTGCGAGCACTAAGGCTCCGGCCCCGACGAGCAGCCCACCATAGGCGATGAGCAGCAGACTGCCCAGTGCACCGATCGCTCGTAGCGAGCGGCCGAAACGCCGCCCGGCGGCGGCGTGTGCAAGCGCTAGTGCCAGGCAGCCGCCAGCGACCTTCGCGCCAGCAACGATAAGGCCGACGATCAAGGCAACCGGGCTTCTGTCGCGTGCGAGATCCTCAGCGTAGCCTCCAACTGTGTCAAGCAGCGCCGTCCCTCCCAGTACCCAGTAGGCCGTGGTGGCCGCGGAGGCGAATGCAAGCCCGGCCGCGACATACGCCACCACCCGCGTGAATGCTTCTCCATCATGCATGCGTCCATATTCCCAATCCTTGGAATGGTGGGTCGCACCGATCGTGGCGAACGCGTCTGGGGAGGGTTCACGCCGACTCCCCCGGAGCGAGAGGGTCGATCTGCCCGACCAGCGCCCGCCACGGGGAGATGAGATGAACGCGTACTATCGGGCCATTCTGCGATCCGGGCAAACTGCAACCGAATCGTCCCACGGGAGACGCCAACGCATGAATGCGCCACCATCGGCACCTGGAGCGGAGCGGACTGACGGATCATCCGTCCAGATCGGTGCTCTCGTTCCGCTCACTCGGCCTGGCTGGGTCGAGGCAGGCCAACACTTGCTCGCTGGACTCGAGCTGGCCGTTCGCGAAGTCAACGACGCTGGCGGGATCGTCGGAAGACCACTCGAGCTGGTGGTCCGAGACACCGCGGCTGATCCACAGAGGGCCGCGGCGGCCGTGGATGAATTGGCTCACCTGGGCGTGGCTGCCTTGGCGGGGGAGTATCACAGCGTCGTCGCTCGCGCCGCTGCCGCCAGGGCCGACGCCCTCGGCCTGCCGTTCCTGTGCTCGTCAGCGGTTCTCGACGCGCTCACCGAACAGCCAACGGAATGGGTCGCGCGCCTCGCCCCGGCGCAGTCCCGCGGCTGGCAGATCTACGCAGACTTCCTCCTCAGCGCGGGCCACAGTCGAATCGCCGTAGCAGCCGAGCCGAGTGTCTACTGGGCATCTGGGGCCCGCATTCTGCGGGACTACCTCGCTCCACGCGGCGGCACCGTCATCGAACTCGACATGCGCGCGCTCGCCCCCACGGCCGTGTGCGACGAACTCGTCGACAATCGCGCGACAGCCCTCCTTCTTCTGGTCGGCCACCCGGAGCCGGCGGTGTCGATCGTCAAGTCTGTCCGCCGCGACCGGCGCCTCGCCGAGATCATGATTGGTGCTCCGGCCGGGCAACCGGAGTTCGCCGAATGGGCGACGTTGCTGGGCGACGACGGCGCCGCGATCCCGTTCTTGCGCTACCTGCCCGAGCGCCTCAGCCCACTCGGTGCACGAGTCGAGACGGCCCTCCGCGAGCGGCTGGGCGAAGCGCCCTCCTTCGTCGCCTTCGAGGGCTACGACACGATCGCCGTCCTCGCCGATGTGCTGCGTTCTCACGGCGCGGACCGGGCGCGCACTGCCGAATCCTGGCCGCGCGTTGCAGTCGAAGGCACCCGCGGGCAGATCCAGTTCTCCCGCACGCCAGGCATCAGCGTTTGGCAATGGGCTTGGCCGCCGATCCAAGTCGTTGATCGAGATCCGGCGGAACCCGATCGCTTTCGGATCCTTCACGCCGGCTGAGAGAGCAGCAGCCGCTGCCGGGAGAACTCGCCCTCCACTAGGCCCGGGCCGGCTCAGGGAGCGCGGCATCTCCAAGGATTCCGCGATCAGTCACCTGCTCCACGCGGCGGTTGGGCTGGTTGCTCGTGGTGCCTCTGTGGTGTCTATGCGCTGCGCAAGGGTTCAGGCCGGGCACACTGGCGGACGTGAAGTGGCCCTGCCCTTGTTGCGGTCACCAGACCCTGCCCCAGGGACCTGGTGACTACGAGCTGTGCCCAGTCTGCTTCTGGGAGGACGACAGCAACCAGCTGCGATGGCCACAGAGCGCTCACGGCGCCAACGGCGTGAGCATTCAGCAGGCCCAACGCACGTATCAGCGCATCGGGGTCGCGCACGAGGACTACCACTTCCGCGACAAGGTGCGCGCCGCGCGCCAAGACGAGCCGCTCGACCTCGGGTGGAGGCCATTCGACCGCGCCCGCGACTGGAAGAACCCCGACCTCGACGGCCCCCGCTGGCCCAAGAACCCCGAGGCCCTGTACTGGTGGCGACCCACCTACTGGAACGGCGACCCCGATGCCCTCCCGGTCGAGCCAACGGAACCCAGTCCCGCGGACCGGCTCGTGGAACGCCTGCGTCACGAGGTGCCTGAAACTCAGCAGCGGTTCGACGCGATGCGGCCGAGTTGGCCGCCGACGCCTACCGGGCTGGGAACAGCGAGCTGGGCGACCGCATCGCCCGTGTGATGAACGGTGGCCTCACCGACGAGGAGACCCTGGCGGAGAGAGAAGTCGTCCTCGCCTTCGTGCCGATCATGGCCCGGCATGCCCCCGAGCTGCAGGGCGCCATCATCGCCTGGCCGACCGAGCTCAAGGGCAAGCTCGGAAGCAGCAGGCGCGGATGGCGCGACGACGCTGGCGTTGGCGACACCCGGTGCACTACCTGCGCATCCGGCACCTGCGGCTAAGCCGGTTCGTACGGCTGACCGACCGCGCCGCCGGGTAAGGCGGTCGGCCAGCTTGTTCACGACCTCGAAGCAGGTGGCTCCGTGGAGCTCGCGGGGGTTTCGAATGGAGGCGGCGCGATCGAACGACCAAAAGAGACCAGATGCTTACGGCGACCAAGGTGTTGCGCGGTGGAGAAGGAGTCGAAAGTCGCGACGTAGCTACCGCCGCCAGTGCTCACCTCGTAACGCACCCCGCTGCCCATGCGATCCACTTCACTGACGATGAACCGCTGCCCCGAGAAGGGCTCAAGCTTCGCACGTAGCTCGGCGAGATCCTTCTCGTCTGCCTGGTATCCCTCGGGAAGTACCCGACACGCTGCGTCCAGATCGTCGTCGACTGCGGCGTTGAGGAGCAGTTTGATCGCCGCCGCGCCAGTCCGCGTCCCGGAATGGCAGCCCTTGGCACCCTTGTGGTCGAGGATCACCCAGCCCAGCGAAAACAGGAGCACTGCTGGAAGCAGCCCGATAACGAGATGTCGTGTGGCACGACGTGGTGGCACTGCACGAGTCCTGGACACAGGCGGTCACCTTAGCGGCGACCGGACGCGCTCCCTGATCGCCGCACCCTGATTCGCGATCTCGAAACTTCCGCGCACGATCTTGGGCGGGCCTTTCGCCCGGACAGCGGCCCGAACATCACGATGACGGCCCGGCACGAATCCACCCAACGAGAAGGGGCGGCCCCTCTCCATCGGAGAGGAAACACCCCTTCAACTACTTACCGAACTGCGTCCGCCATCTACGTTGGACCTGGAACAGATGGATCAGGAGACCCGGATGGTGGCCGGATGAAGGTACGACCGTGTGCCCAAGGCTGAGCGGCTCAAGTTCCCACCGGGAGCGCTGGACCGTTCGGCTGGCCGGATTGGCTCTGGCGTTAGCCACCCCGGTCGCCACCTGGTGGGCGATAGGAGACCAGTCGACGGTGCCGGCCAGTATGGATCCGGACTTTCTCATCCGGCCACTGGCCATCGGGGCCCATATCGAGTTCTTGGTTGGGGTCGGCGCGCTGCTGGTGGCGGTGGTCGCTTCGGCCACGCTGCTCTGGGCCAGCCGCACGCGCTGGCTCGACCAGCGGTGGTGGTTCGTGCTGCTCCCCTTGCTGGCCGCAGGTCTGCTGGTGGGGGCGGGATGGCGGGTGATGACCGCGGGGGTCATCGGCGCCAACATCGGCGCAGGACTCGTGGTTTTGTTCGGAGGTCCGCTTCTGACCGGGCTCTTGTTGTGGGCGGCGGGATGGTCGATATACCTGATGGTTCGTGCGCGCTGACCGTGCGCCGTGTCGGGGCAAAGGAACCTTCCGTCGGCGTGAGGCGCGTCGCGCCCATCGGCCATCCGAGCATGAGCAGGTGTCGTCACGCCTACCGAGTCGACTGGGTCCGTGGGCGTCAGCGCCAGAATTCGGTGAGCTGCTCGGCGAGGGCTCTGCCCTGGTCGTAACCGGCCCGAGCGGCGGGCGGACGCAGCGACAGATCCATCGCGTTGGCGCCGAACAGGTGCTCGGAGTCGCTGTCCGGGAAGATCGTCTCGACTCTGCTGCCGCGCTGCGCGTAGCTCGTCGACCTGCGTCGCGAGATGCATGCCCCAGTCCAGCGGGTGCAGTGTTCTGCCGCCGAAGGGTGACAGCACCAGCACCCGCGCGTATCCGGCTGCCAGATCGGCATTCTCGTTGCGTCGGTAGCCGCCGTCGATGTAGCGGCTGTCCCCGATCCTGTAGGGAAGGCCACTGGCACAGCTGGCGGCGACGGCGTCCACCAGGTCGACTCCGCTGTGGCGGTCGAACACGACCGGTTCACCGGTCTGGGCATCGACCGCCGTGATGAGCACCGTTCGTTGCGGCCAGCGCTGACTGGGCAGCCGCGCGGCGACGGTGGCGCGCCACTGCGCCTGCCAGGAGCCGTCCGACGCCGCATCCATGTCGAGTGCCGCCGCGCCCATTCTGCGGCGCATGTCGGCCGCATCCTCGGCGGAGGCGATGATCCTGCTCATCCTCTCCAGGTGGTCCGCCACCGGCCTGATCGGAACGCGTCCTCGGTCGGATCCGACCGGACCGGTCCGTTGCTGGGGGGCAGCGGCAAGGATGGCGGCAAGCAGCTCGGTCGGGGTCGCGCCGGCGATCTGGGCCGCGGCCGTCGAGCCGGCCGACGTCCCGATGGTCAGGTCGGCCGTGGTCACGTCCAGCCCGGCATCGAACAGGCCGGCGATGACGCCGATCAGCCACGCGTTGCCGGTCGATCCGCCGCCACCGAGGACCAACGCTCGCTCGCCCGCGGCGCGCACCCGCCTTGTGGCGTCGACCTGCGGCTGATCCTGGTCGGACCTCGGCCGGTCGGAGGCCGTCGTCGAGGTGAGGTGCAGAGTTGAAGAAGGTGTTGTGTTCATGGGAGTCGCCTTTCGCGAATTGCCTGGCGGGCGCTCCCGGTGGCGACTAGCTCAGTCGCGCGATCGTGGACTGCAGGGGAGCACCCACTGCGGATACTGCGTTCATGGGTCTCACCTCCTGCCGACGGGTCACGATCGCCGAAGACGCTAGCACACCGGCGGCGCGGTGCGCAATCGGCATCACGCCGACTGCCGTGTCGCTGTCGAACGCGCCGCCGACTGCTGAACCCTCATCTGCGAAGAGCCCGATTCCGCCGTGCTACTCGTGGCTCGACGGGGGCGAGATTGTCGGCCTGGCCCGGCCGGCCTGGGCCATCAGGCGGTCGGTGTCGCTGGCATCGGGCGCGATCGGCGCGACGTCCTTGATCAGGCCGAGCGCTCGGACGGCGTCGGTGCAGGTCGCCTCGACCACGGCCGTGACCGCGGGGATCGACTCTGGCGGGAACTCGAGCGGGCGACCGAGGCTCGCCGACAGGTCCCAGGCGTGGCACAACGCGTCGATGGTCGGCGAAGTTGATGACCACCGAACCGGGGAGCTCTCCGAACGGCGTGGCGTGGACGGCGGTCAACACGCCCGGGGTCGCCCACATCGCCAGGCTCCGCTCGGCCACCTCGTCGGCGTACGCGGCGAGGTCGCCGTCGTAGGCGACGGCGCCCATGGTGTCCTCGACGGTCACGGTCTGCTCGTCCGGTCACGAGCCCGGCCCAGAGGAGCTGGTTGTTCAGCGCGTGGCTCGCCAGCCGGCGGACCGTCCACGGCTCGCAATTGGTGACGGTGTCCAGCTCCGAGTCGTCGAGCGCTGCCACCTCTCGGCGCAGCTCGCCGATCGCGAACTCCAGGGTTGCCAGCTGGTCCATCGCGACCTCCCGTAGCGCGCCGATCGTACTCTGGCACGGCAACGCCGGCACCGGCCTGTGCCGGCGCCGGCGCTGCCGCCGCCAGTGCTGCCGCCTGCCGGGCGGCGTCAGCGTAGCGGGACCTCGCATTCCTTGGGATCGATGTGGCCGAGGTTCTCGACCACCTTGAACGTGCCGTTCTCGGACCGGGCGATGTACATGTTCATGCGCACGTGGTGCTGGCCGGGCACCATCTCGGCGGGACCTCCCGGACCCTGCGGGATCCGGGCGTGGTCGAGGGCCGCGATGACGTCGTGCTGCTTGAGCGAGCCCGCCTCGTTCACCGCGGACTCCCACATCTTCAGCGCCCGGTAGGTGCCGGTGCACGCCGAGCCGGCCGTGAACATGCGCGCTGCCGGGGTAGCGGGCCTCGTATCGGTTCAGGAGATCGATGCTGAACGGATCCTGCACGTCCCGGTAGTAGTCGAGACAGCCGTAAAGCCCCTCGACGTGCTCGGCCGGCACGAGGTTCAGGAAGTTCTCGTCGAAGTACGTGCACACCACCTGCCCACCTCGCGCCATGAACCCGGCGTCGTGCAGCTGGGCGAGGAACGGCGTGAGACCCGGCGGCACGATCGTGTTGAACACGACATCGGCGCCCGTCGCCATGATGTCGGCCACCACGGCCTCGTAGTCGACGTGATCGAGCGGGAAGTACTGCTCACCGACGATCTCGCCGCCCCGGGCGGTCACGACCTCGCGGACCTTCTTGTTCAGCGTGTGCGGCCAGATGTAGTCGGCCGAGGGCATGTAGAAGGTCGTGGCCCCGGTCTCTCGCATCAGCCACGGGAAGAACGGCTCGACCTGCTGGGCCGGCACCGGCCCGGTGCAGAAGATGAGCGGGTGGCACTCCTGGCCCTCGTACTGCTCCGGGTACAGGTAGAGCTTCCCGGCCTCGTCGACCACGGGCACCTTGATGGCCTGCCGGGTCGAGCTGTAGATGCCGCCCACGACGACGTCGACGTCGGCCTCGACGAGCCGGGCCGCCGCGGCCTGCGCCACGTCGTCATCGGTGGCACTGTCCTCGATGAACAGCTCGATGGGACGGCCGAGCAGACCGCCCCTCGAGTTGATGTCGTCGATGACCATCCGGGCCACGTTGACGTTGGCGATGCCCATGAAGGACAGGGCACCGGTCTGGTCGGTGATGACCCCGACCCGAGCCGGACGATCGATGGTGCTGGTCATCATCGCCCTCCTAGGCCGTGTACTGACCGAGGAACGTCGCCGCCTCGGGCTTGCCGAGGTGGCCGGCTGCCTTCAGGATCGGCGGGACCTCGGGGTCGGACACGAAGGCGGCCCAGCCCTGCTCGTCCCACTCGAACAGCGCCCACACGCGGTTCGGCTCGGTCGGGTCGCGGAACACCGTCGCGCCCTTCGAGCCGTGCAGCGCACGCTTGTCGGGCCCTTGGTGCCGAACACCTTCAGGAATCGGTCGACGTCCTCGACCGTCGTCGTTGCCAGGATCATCACAGCCTCCTTCTCGTCACGGATCACGTCGGATCCCACGGTCGCCCGCCGGTCCGCGGGTCTTGGGTAATCGTCGAGAAGGTCCGTGCCTGGCGGCATCGGCAGATCTACCCATCTCCGACGAGCGAGTCGTGGGGACCGGTGCGGATGCCTAGATTGGGCAGTCGACGTCAGCCCGTGACGACGTGGTGGGTGACGGCCCAGCGAGTGGCCGAGGCCCGGTTGGAGACGCCGATCTTGGTGTAGATGTTCTGGATGTGGTGCTCGGCCGTCCGGGTCGAGATGAACAGATCGGTGGCGATCTCAGCCGACGTCCGGCCCCCGGCGAGGAGGCGGAGCACCTCGAGCTCGCGTCGGCTCAGGCCACCCGGGCGCTCCTCCCGGACGCGTGGTCTCGGGTCACGCCGGGCGGCGTCGATCTGCTGGCGGGCGTACGCCGCGGCAGCGTCGAGGCCGAAGGCGGCCCCTTCGGCAACGAGCTGCCTGGTCCGCTTGACCCCGAGCTTCGTGGCGAGCCGCGCTTCGAGATCGGCCAACTCGGGGACGTGATGGAAGCTCGACTCGTGCTGTGACATCGCGCCGAGGAGCGTCGCGGCCGCCTCGAACCGCTCGAGCCGTTCGAAGAGTGCGGGCACGCTCGCGAGCGTGATGATCAGCTGCGGGACGTTTCCGGCCCGATGGAAGGACGCGATGGCATCGCCGAACAGCACCAGCGCTGCCTCGGGCTCGCCGTCGGACGTGTGCAGCCGTGCTGCGTCGCGGGCGAGGAAGCCCTCGAAGAAGTGCACGCGCTGCTCGCGCACGAAGGCGACACCCTCGTCCCATGCGGCCAGCGCGCGTCGCGAGTCGGACCTCGAGAAGGCCATGCCCGCGATCCAGAGGGCGTAGGCGATCCAGTACGGATTGCCGAGCTCGCGAGCCACGGCGACCGACTGCTCGGTGAGCGCGAGGGCCTCCTCGACGCGGCCCGCCGACTGGAGACCGTCGACGTAGGACGCCAGGGCGTACCCACGCTCGGCGCCGTAGCGCTCAGCCACCTCGCGGGTGAGCTCGATGTAGCGGTCGAGGTCGCCGCAGTACACCTGGCCGAGCGCTTCGATGAACGTGGAGTACCCCGGCTCGCACGCGTCGTAGCGATCGTCCGCCTCGAGTTCGGTCGCCCGGTGGGCGTTGCGACGGGCCGCGTCGGGCCGCCCGACGAAGCAGGCATAGCCGGCCGCGGTGTACAGGCGCGGGAGTCGAGGGACGTCGGCCGACGACGCTGCGTCGAGCAGCTCCTCGGCCCAGGCGAGCGTCTCGAAGAGCTGCACCGAGAAGCCCATGAGCGCGGCGTGGGCGGCGATGTCGGTCGCCACTTCCGCCTGGCCGCGCGTCGGCGCTCCACCGATACCCGGCCCGAAGATTGTCGAGTTCGAGCTCCACCCAGTCGACGGCGTCGCGCCACCCGGGTCCGTTCCATCGCTCCCACTCCTCGACCGCCCGGCGCCCGAAGTGCGCGGCGTGGGCGTCTCGCGCTCTCTCACGCTCGCCGGCATCGGCCAGTCGATCCTCGGCGAACTGCCGGATCGTCTCGTACAGGCCGTAGCGCGTCGTCGTAGCGGAGTGATCGGCCACGACGAGCGACTTGCGCACGAGGGAGTCGAGGTGTCGCAACACGTCGATCTCGTCGGCATCGTCGACGACGGCACAGATGCTCGACAGGTCGAAGCCGCCGGCGAACACCGACGCGGTGCGCAGCAGCGCCCGTTCGTCGTCGGTCAGCAGGTCGTAGGACCACTCGACGGCGTGGCGCAGCGTGAGCTGACGCTCCGGACCCGGTGCGCCGCCCTGCAACAGGCGGAACCGGTCGGCGAGTCGGTCCCTGACCTCGATCGCACTCATCGCAGCCATGCGTGCCGCCGCGAGTTCGATGCCGAGCGGCAGCCCGTCGACCGTCTCGCAGATCTCCGTCACCGCCGCCGCGGTCTGCGGGTCCTGGAACTCGAAGTCGTGGCGGGACGAGCGGGCCCGTTCGACGAAGAGGGTGACGGCATCGGAGGTCACGCCGCCCTCGGTCGCCAGCGGAGATACGGTGGTGACCGACTCGCCAGGAACGCCGACGGCCTCGCGCGAGGTCGCCAGGACCTTCGTGTGCCCAGCTCGGCCGAGGATCGCCTCGATCGCAGCAGCGGCCGAATCCCGGAGGTGCTCGCAGTTGTCGACGACGAGCAGCATCCGCCGTCCGGCGACCGTGTCGGCGACGGTGTCGATCAGCGGCACGTCGCCCTGCGGCGTGATGCCCAGCACCGTCGCGAGGGCAGCCGGCACGGCGCCCGGGTCACCGACCCCGGCCAGCTCGACGATCCAGACCCCGTCGTCGAACTCCCCGGCGAGCTCGGCACCGACCTCGATGGCCAGGCGGGTCTTGCCGACACCACCGACGCCGGTCAGCGTGACCAGACGCTGCGACCGCACCAGCTCGGCGACCTCGTCGACCTCGGCGTCACGCCCGACGAGCGAGCTGACCTGGCGGGGGAGGTTGCCGGCGAAGTGGTCGACGCTGCGCAACACGGGAAACTCCGACGGGAGCCCGTCGGCCATCACCTGGAACACCGGGATCGTGCCGCGCAGCCCGCGCAGGAGGTGCTCACCCAGCGGTCGCAGGGCGACCCGGTTGCGCAGCAGGACCTCGGCCGTGTCGGACACGAGCACCTGGCCACCGTGGGCGAGGGCCATCAACCGCGCGGCTCGGTTCACCTCTGCGCCGAAGTAGTTGCCGATCGCGCTCAATGGCCTCGCCCGTGTGTAGCGCCATCCGGACGGCGAACGGGATGGCAGTCGTCGCCTCCCAGCTCCCGCTGCGACTCGATTGCGGCCGTGACCGCGTCCACAGCGGACGAGAACGCGGCGCAGAAGCCGTCGCCCCCGGTGGCGAAGACGTAACCGCCGTGGCGCTCGATCGCCGACCGGACGATGACGTCGTGGGCCTGCACCGCCGTGGCCATGTCCACCGGCGCCGATTCCCAGAGTCGCGTCGAGTCCTCGATGTCGGTGAACAGGAACGTCACCGTGCCCGAAGGGGGCTGCACGGACATGTCGGAAGCGTACTGCTGCGCGCCCAGCGGTCAGATCGGCGCGCTGCCCCAGCTCGTGGCAGGGTTCCTATCGAGAGCCCGGCCCTGGCGCTCGCTTCGAGCGCCAGGGCCGGCTTCGTCCATCCCCTGTTGAGGTCACGTCTAGCGACCGCAATGTCCCGCTGACTGAATCCGCGAGATTGTTGACCGAACTCGGGGGCGCGCAGACCGCGCTACCACGCTGGCGGTCAGCAGCGACTTCCGACTTCCTCGAGACAACGCCTCGAGCGAGCATGACCTGGGCCAGGAGCGGGCACTGATCGGCCGTGCTCAACCAAGCGACGTTGGTCGCCTTCGTGCCATCACTGGACCTTGACCGGGCGGCCGCCTTCTACAGCGGCGTTCTCGCACTCGAGGTCGAGCAAAGGTCGGACTACGCGTGTGTGTTGCGTTCCGGCAGCGTCGAGTTGCGAGTAACGAAAGTTGGTCAACTTGATGCCGCACCCTTCACGATCCTCGGTTGGATGGTGGACGACATCCGAGAAGTGATGGTCGCGCTGCATGCAAAGGGCGTCATCTTCGAGCGGTACCTCGGCATGGATCAGGATGACGACGGCGTCTGGATTTCACCCCATGGTGATCAGGTCGCCTGGTTCCGTGACCCTGATGGGAACACCCTGTCCCTCACCCAGAGGCACCAGCGCTGAGGGGCGGTCCAGCGTCCGATTCATCGGCGGGGTGCCGCGGTCGAAGCTGCGGGCCTGGATCAAGGCGCACGGCTACCTGCCGAGGCGGTCGGCGAGTACGAAGCTGGGCGCCGTCGCGGCGATGAGTCTGCCGGCGCCCACAGGCCTACCTGCCCCGCCGCGCAGGACCAGCATCGGGTGATATCACCCGTCCGTCGGGTAGACAACTGGAAGCGGTGCAGCGCAGCCGCGAAGCGGCACATGACGAGCCACGGGCCGTCAACAAACTGGCCCTGAGGACCTGGAGCAGCTGATGGCGCTACAGAACGGCGTTGGCCTGTTCAGCGAAGAGTGCGACCGCACCGACAAGCGAGCACTGAGGCATCTCCCGATCTCCCATACCGGGTTCTTGCAGTCGGGCGTCGCCATCGCGGACGCACGTCATGGGGGCACGGGTGGCTTTGGCGCTCCGAGCGCGCTCCATGTCAGCGCCGTCACATGAGGGCCTTGAGTGTGATCCCGGGCAAGCCCGGCTCGGCGGAGATGGTGGATCTCCCGGAGCCTAAGCCTACGGGGGATGCGTTGCTGGTGCGATCACGGGCAATCGGTATCTGCGGGACGGACGCCGAGATCATCGCCGGTGAGTACGGTGAGGCGCCGCCGGGAGAGGAACGACTGGTCCTCGGCCACGAATCTTTGGGCGAGGTGATGGAGGCGCCGGCCGGCAGCGGTTTCGAGCCGGGCCAGTTGGTCGTCGGGGTGGTGCGCCGTCCGGATGCCGAACCGTGCGATCACTGCCAGGTGGGTGAGTGGGACATGTGTCTCAACGATCGCTACACCGAGTCGGGGATCAAGCAGCGGCACGGCTATGCGCAGGAGCGGTACCTGCTGGAGCCGGCGTTCGCCGTGCCGGTGGACGAAGCGCTGGGCGATCTGGGCGTGCTGGTCGAGCCGGCGTCGGTGGTCGCTAAGGCCGGGGCCCATGCGGTGCACTTCTTGCAGCGAAGCGAGGTCAGGCCGCGGACCGCGCTGGTCACCGGAGCCGGGCCGATCGGGCTCCTCGCCGCACTGGCCACGACCCAGTACGGCCTGGAAACCTACGTGGTGGACATCGTCGAGGGCGGACCGAAGCCGGACCTGGTGGCCGCGCTCGGCGCGACCTACCACGCCGGTCCGATACACGAGTTGACGATCTCACCGGAGGTGGTCATCGAGTGCACGGGGATCGGCTCGATCGTGCAGCAAGCCGGCCGCATCGCCGCCCCGGGCGGCGTCATCGCCTTGACCGGCATCGCCGGCTCGGCGGCGGAGGCGGAGCTCGACCTGAACTTGATGAACAAGAACATGGTGCTGTCGAACAAGATCCTGTTCGGCAGCGTCAACGCCGGACGCGCCCATTACGCCCTGGCGGTCACGGTGCTGAGCCGGACAGACCCGGCCTGGCTCCGACGGTTGATCAGCCGGCGGGTGCCTGCCGAGCGGTGGCAGGAGGCGATTGTGCGCCAACCCGATGACGTGAAAGTCGTCCTCGACATGTCAGCCGAGGCGTGACGAACGGGGTCGCCGTGCGCGTGCTGGTCTTGGGAGGTGGTCCGGCCGGTGTGAGCGCGGCGCTCCAGGCGGCAGCGCTCGGTGCCGACGTGACGTTGGTGGAACGGCGGCGGGTCGGCGGTACCGCGCTGAACGACGGGCCCGCACCGGTGCGCACACTGGCCCGGGCCGCGCGCCTGGTACGGGACTGGCACTCGTGGGAAGCCTTCGGCCTGCGTGGCCCTCGCCCGGAGGTGGACCTCGCCGCCACGTTGGCGAACGCCGACCGGGTCGCCCGCTACGCGCACGACCGCAAGCAACTCGCCGACCACATCGGAACGCTAGGAGTCAAGGTCGTTGAGGAGGTCGGCGACGCCCACTTCCTCGACGCGACCACGGTCGCCACGCCGGACGGGCAAACCTGGACAGCTGACCGCATCGTCATCGCGGTTGGCGGGCGAGCCGGTCGGCTCCCAATACCGGGTGCTGAACTGGGAATGACGTTCGAAGACGTGCGGCGCCTGCGGGCCCTGCCTGGACGGGTGGGCGTCATCGGGGCGGCCGACACCGGCTGCCAGCTCGCCTCGATCCTGGCTGACTTTGGCTGTCGGGTCTCGCTCATCGAGTACGCGTCGCGAATCGTGCCGCGAGCCGACGAGGACGTCTCGGCCGGCCTGGAGGAGGCGTTCAGGGCCCGGGGCATCGACGTGATCACCGGCGCCCACGTCGAGCGGATCGAGCCACTCGGGCCCGGTGTGCGCGTCGTGTTCACGGTGGCCGGTGAGACGAGCACCGACGAGGTCGACGCCGTGTTTTTCGCTGTCGGCTGGCCCAGCAACGCCGATCGCCTCGACGCGGCGGTGGCGGGCATCGCCATCGAGCACGGCTATGTGGTGGTGGACGAGTTCCAACGCACCAGCGTCGATCACATCTTCGCCGCCGGTGACGTGGACGGCCAGAGCATGCTGGTCGCCAGCGCCCGCCTCGAGGGGCGCGTCGCCGCCGAGAACGCCGTGTTGGGACCGCGGCGTCGCGTCGCGCACGAGGTCGTGCCGGTCGGAAGCTTCACCGATCCCGAGTACGCCAGTGTCGGCCTCACTGAGGCGCAGGGACGTGAACGCCACGACTGCGCTGTGGCCGTCGCTCGCTACGAGAACCTTCTACGCCCGGTCGCCGACGGCCAGCCGGAGGGCTTCTGCAAGCTGATCATCGAGACCCGCGAGCGCAAGATCATCGGCGCCCACGTCCTCGGTGAGTACTCGGCCGAAGTGATTCAGGTGATTGCGGCGTGCATGACCGCCGGGATGCGCGTCGAGGAGCTGGCCGAGATGGAGTTCGCGTTCCCGACCTTCACCGAGGGCGTCCAGCAGGCTGCCCAGATGCTGGTGCGCCAGCTCGGCGTCAGGGCCCTACCAGACCTGTGGAGCAGCCTCCGCGGCGTCGAGGGCACGCGATGAAGCGCGCCGCGTGGCGTCTGCACCAGAGGGTGTCTGCGCGACGCCATCACCGACGTGTCCCCTAGGCGGCTCGCTCTGGACGAGCCCGCCGGTGATGATCGCGCGCGTCATCCCGACGATCACAAGGGGTCGGAGATCATGATGGGGCGCGGCGCACCCGCGACGGCTACCGTGTCGCGGGTGATGCGCCACCATGCCTTCGTCGTCGGCACAGTGCAGGAGTGGTACGGGGAGGAAGGGTGGGGTGTGCTGCGGACCCCAGACGGCCTCAGCGTGTTCTGCCACTTCTCCGCTATCGAGATGCCTGGGTACCGCGCACTGCGTCCAGGCCAACAGGTGCGCTTCGACTACTACACACCAGGGCAGGACGGCTGCGACGCTTGCGTGATGACGAGGGCCGTACCCATCGAAGGCTAGAGGCGCGGCCTCCGCCGGACGGGCGCTGCTTTGCTCCACCCAGCGGTTCCCCAAGTTCGGCGATTCGGGTGCATGTTGCCCGTTCGTGGTGGCCGATCTACTACAAGCAAGGTGCAAGAGGGACCGGAGTCGTCACGGTCCACACGGTCGCCCCGGCTGGAGTACCCCCCCGCTCCGGCCGGGGCGACCTGTGCCCGCCTAGCGCGAGGTGGCTCTGTTCCGGTCGGCAACGGCATCGCGCGCCAAATCCACCGTCATCGATCGCGGGGTTCGATGTGTGCCAACTCGGCGGCGAACGTCTCAGCCGCGCTCCAGGTGTAGCTCATTCCCACCCGAACGGTCGACGCCGGCCGCTGTGCGAGCGACAGGCCGGGCCGCCATTCCCGGACGGGTCGGAGGGGCCGCGGGGCGAAACCGCCACCGCAGTTAGGACACACGTTCTGCAGGCGGCCGACGCAGTCGCGGCAGTACGTGCATTCGTACGTACAGATCAGGGCATCCTCCGCGTTCGCCGGCAAGTCCCGATCGCAGCCTTCACAATTGGGCCGCAGTTCGAGAGCCATCAGTCACTCCTCGCCTGGTGAGCTTCCGCGCCTGGTGATCGAAAGGTCTTAGGCCGGTCTGGGCCACGACAGCCTCTATCGGCGCTCGATCCTAGCGATCAGGCTCTCGTCGACCACCTGGGCAGGCACCATGCGCGGCCGACCCGACCAGCTGGCGCTTACGCAGGATGGTCCGGGGTTTCACGTAGATGTGCTCGTCGGCCTCGACGTCGAGGAGACGTGGTGAGCGGGCTGCCGCGTACGGCTTCTACGTGATCCTCAAGATGCCATGGCCCGGGATCCTGGCACTTGGCGCTTGGCACGGACACGATGTCGGGACGACGCGGGCGCGATCCGCTCCGCCTGCACGCGGTTTACCTGGCAATCATGATCGGGGCGGGCTTCACCAGCGGGACGGGCCCACACGTTCTGCGATCGATGTTTCGGGGTCGACTTCGTAGCTGCTCACCAAATTGCCGACACCAAGCGGGTCGAGCGGCTCTATGGGGACCGATCGCCAGATGTCGCGCAGTGCCTTAGGTAGCAAGACGCCGCCCCAGACGACCAAGCCGATGATTCCGAACGGCCCCGCGTAGTACACCGACCACCAAAGCGGGAGGAACATCAGCGCCGTCGCGGCGAGCCGGCCCACCGGGCCAAATGTGATTGGCGATGCTGCCCACCGGCTGTGCCGCATCGCCCGTCGGCTTGGGAGTGGCGCGCTCCCACTTGGCCGCTGAAACGAGGTGTTTCCCATGTCGAGTTCATCGGCTCAGCGGCCGGCAGGATGAAGCGCCGCCCCGCCGCTCACGCTTGGACGTCGGTCATGAGTGCGGGCTGCGTCGGCGGCTCGGTCGCGAGGACGATCGTTTCCAGCGTGCTTGTGGTGGTGCTCGCGTCACGCTGCGGGTGACTGACCACCTGTCTCGGTCCACGCGGCACGGACTTCACCCTGCCCAGAGGTCACGCGGTGCATCCTCGCCGAAGTTGGCTGTGACGATCGTCATGACCCGCTTCGTAAGCTCGCTCGACAGCGCGAACAGGTGTTCGCCGAGCACACCGTCAATTCGGCCGGCCCCGCGTCGGGTTCGCTCGGCGTCGGCTCATCGCCGATGCCATCCAGGACGCCGAACAGTTCGCCCAGCGCCGCATCGATCACTCGGCCCGGTCGAACACCGCGGTGACCTAGTTGTCCCGGCATCCCAGTTCAACGACGGGTCGACGAGGCCCTGATCGCTGGGATCGAGCGCCGATGGAGGTCTGGCCATGGCGTGGTCAGCCTTATGGCTTGACGCCCGTGATCGACTTCAGGACACTCGCCGTGAGATCGCTGCGTCTTGCCAATGAACGCCCCAACTGGGAGTCCCGCCATTGACGGAGACGCGTGCACCAGTACGACGCGACTACGGCTAGTACGCAAACGTAACTAGCAGAGGAGCGCCCCGTGGGCAAAGTAGTCATGTACAGCTCGGTGTCGGTAGACGGCTTCATCGCGGACGAGAACGACCAGCCCGGACCGCTGTTCGACTGGTTGCTCAGCGGTGACGTGCCGTTGGACGAGAGCGGCGTCTTGAAGGTGTCGCAGACGTCCTACGACTACACCCGTCCGTACTGGGACCAGATCGGGGCGACAATCGTCGGCCGCCACGTCTTCGACATGACGAACGGCTGGGACGGGACGCCTCCGGGTGGGGTCGACCACGTCGTCGTCGTGACTCACCGGGGCAGGCCCGAGGGCTGGCATCCCGAGGCGCCGTTTCACTTCGTCGACGGCGTCGAGGCAGCCGTGGCCAAGGCGCAGGAGCTCGCGGGCGACCGCATCGTCGAGGTCGCCGCCGGCGACGTCGGTGGCCAGGTGCTTGCCGCGGGTCTGATCGACGAGGTGCGCATGGACGTCGCACCTGTCGTGTTCGGGTCCGGCAAGCGCTACTTCGGGTCGGTCCACGCCCAGCACCTGTTGGAGGATCCTGACGAGGCGATTCAGGGCAACCGGGTGCTTCACCTGCGCTATCGGGTGCGCCGTTGACCGATCTAAGCGGGTACGCGAACAAGTTCACTGCGAACGCCACTCGGTCGCGATAGCTCTAGGTACTCACGCCGCTCCGACCTGTGTCGGTCACTGGGCTGGCCGTGGTGCCGATAGCAATCGGCTGTTCGATCCAATCTGCACACATTGCGCGGATTCGGCGATGCGCATTCAATGCCAGCAGTGATGAAGAGGCGATCACCCGTAGGCATGCTACGAGATGCTGTGCGCGACTGACACAGCTCGAGGTGGCCACAATCCAATACTGAGCACCATATCCACGCGTTGGCAGCACGCGAACTACCCGGCGTTACTTGGCAGGGTAGTTCGCTCCTAACAGTTGATTCCTAGGAGTGGACCTCGCGCGGCTAGATCCACTCCTAGAAATCGAACCCAATCAACCGGTCTAGGTAAGCGGGATTTCCAGCGGCTCGGCGACTAGTCGTCAGCTGCAGCCGCTCGTGCTCCCGCACCCCTCGCAGACGTAGCAGCTGCCCGCCGGCCGCATCTTGGTGCCGCAGCTGAAGCACAGCGGTGCGTCGGCGACGGTGCCCAGCTGGGCCTCGATGAGCTCGGTCGAGGAGCGCACCTGAGCCGGCGCGGCCTTCGCGGAAGCCGCACCCGCCACGGCCGGCGCTGCGTGCGTCTCGATCGGTGCGGACTGCGCGAGTCCCTCGACGTCGACCTCGTCGTCGACGACCGGCGCGCCGTAGCGTAGGCTCGACACGCGTCTGCGCCCGCTCCTCGGCGGTGAAGATGCCGAGCTCGGCGCGCTTGTCGTACGGCAGGTAGTCCAGCGCGAGGCGACGGAAGATGTAGTCCATCACCGACTGCGCCATCCGCACGTCCGGGTCGTCGGTCATGCCGGCCGGGTCGAAGCGCATGTTGACGAACTTCGACACGAACGCCTCGAGCGGCACGCCGTACTGCAGGCGCGATCGAGATGGCGATGGAGAACGCGTCCATCACGCCGGCGAGCGTCGAGCCCTGCTTGCTCATCTTGATGAACACCTCGCCGAGCCCGTCGTCGGGGTAGGAGCCGGCGGTCAGGTAACCCTCGGCGCCGGCCACCGAGAACGACACCGTCTGCGACGGGCGCTTCTTCGGCAGCCGCTTGCGGGTCGGCTTGGCCTCGATCGACGACTACCTCGGCGTCGGCCTTCTTCTCCCGCGCATCCGACAGCGGCTGGCCGACCTTGCAGTTGTTGCGGTAGATCGCGAGCGCCTTCAGGCCCATCTTCCAGCCCTCGGAAGTAGATCTCCTCGACGTCCTCGACCGTCGCCGTCTCCGGCATGTTGACGGTCTTGGAGATCGCGCCGGAGATGAACGGCTGAACGGCCGCCATCATCCGCACGTGGCCCATCGGCTCGATCGACCGCTCGCCCATCGCGCAGTCGAAGACCTCGTAGTGCTCGGTGCGCAGGCCCGGCGCGTCGACGACGTGGCCGTGCTCGGCGATGTACTCGACGATCGCCTCGACCTGCTCCTCCTGGTAGCCGAGCTGGCGCAGCGCCCGCGGCACCGTCTGGTTGACGATCTGCATCGAGCCGCCGCCGACCAGCTTCTTGAACTTCACCAGCGCCAGGTCCGGCTCGATGCCGGTCGTGTCGCAGTCCATCATCAGGCCGATGGTGCCGGTCGGGCGCGAGGACGGAGGCCTGCGCGTTGCGCCAGCCGTTCTTCTCCCCGATCCGCAGGCACGTCGTTGCCATGCCTTGGCGGCCAGCCGGGAGACGTCGCGGTCCATGGTGCCGACGGCGCGCACCGCGTCGTTGGCCGCGGCGTGCTTGCGCATGACCCGGGTGTGCGCCTCGGCGTTGCGCGCGTAGCCCTCGTACGGACCGACGATGCCGGCGAGCTCCGCCGAACGCTTGTAGGCGGTGCCGGTCATCAGCGAGGTGATGGAGGCGGCCAGCGCCCGGCCACCCTCGGAGTCGTACGCGTGACCGGTCGCCATGAGCAGCGCGCCGAGGTTGGCGTAGCCGATGCCGAGCTGGCGGTACGCCCGGGTGGTGTCACCGATCGGCTCGGTCGGGAAGTCGGCGAAGCAGATGGAGATGTCCATCGCGGTGATGACCAGCTCGACGACCTTGGCGAACGTCACCGCGTCGAACGTGTCGTCGTCGTTCAGGAACTTCATCAGGTTCAGCGACGCCAGGTTGCACGAGGAGTTGTCCAGGGACATGTACTCCGAGCACGGGTTGGACGCGGTGATCCGGCCGGTCTCCGGGTTGGTGTGCCAGTCGTTGATCGTGTCGTCGTACTGGATGCCCGGGTCCGCGCAGCCCCACGCCGCCTCGGCCATCTTGCGGAACAGGCCCCGCGCGTCGACCGTCTCGATGACGTCGCCGGTGCCCCGCGCCTTCAGGCCGAACTCGGTGCCGTTCTCGACCGCGCGCATGAACTCGTCGTTGACCCGCACCGAGTTGTTGGCGTTCTGGTACTGCACGGACACGATGTCCTTGCCACCGAGGTCCATGTCGAAGCCGGCGTCACGCAGCGCGCGGATCTTGTCTTCCTCGCGCATCTTGGTCTCGATGAACTCCTCGATGTCGGGGTGGTCGACGTCGAGGACGACCATCTTCGCCGCGCGCCGGGTGGCGCCGCCGGACTTGATGGTGCCGGCGGAGGCGTCCGCGCCGCGCATGAAGGAGACCGGGCCGCTGGCCGTGCCGCCGGAGGACAGCAGCTCCTTGGAGGAGCGGATCCGCGAGAGGTTCAGCCCGGCGCCGGAACCGCCCTTGAAGATCAGGCCTTCCTCGCGGTACCAGTTGAGGATCGAGTCCATCGTGTCGTCGACGGCGAGGATGAAGCACGCGGAGACCTGCTGCGGGCGAGGACGTGCCGACGTTGAACCAGACCGGGGAGTTGAAGCTGAACACCTGGTGGAGCAGGGCGTAGGTGAGCTCGTGCTCGAAGATCTCCGCGTCCTCGTCGGTGGCGAAGTAGCCGTTCTGCTTGCCGGCCGCGGCGTAGGTGAGCACGACCCGGTCGATGAGCTGCTTGAGGCTCCACTCGCGCTGGGGCGTGCCGACCGCGCCGCGGAAGTACTTGGTGGTGACGATGTTCGCCGCGTTGACCGACCAGCTGTCGGGGAACTCGACACCGCGCTGCTCGAAGTTGATCGAGCCGTCCCGCCAGTTGGTCAGGACGACGTCGCGGCGCTCCCAGGTCACCTCGTCGTACGGGTGTACCCCCGGCGTCGTGAAGACGCGCTCGATCCGCAGCCCCTTCTTGCCCGACTGCTTCGAGGCGCCCCGCGCCGTGCCGCTCACCGTCTCTGCCATTCCCGCTCCCTCGTTCATTTACAACACCCTCGGACCACCGGCTCATCCCCGGTGGGTTCACATCTGTGGTTCTGTCGTTTGTTGGGCCGGCCGCTACGGGCCGGCGGGCACCTCGGCGAGCCGCTCGCCGGGAGCCCGACCCGGCCGCTCGGACTCAGCACGCAGAAGGGCGATTTCGGCCTCGAAGTCCGCTAGCGACTCGAAACTGCGGTAGACCGAGGCGAAGCGCACGTAGGCGATCTCGTCCAGCTCCCGCAACGGCCCCAGGATCGCCAGGCCCACCTCGTGGGCGGGCACCTCCGCGGAGCCGGTGGCCCGGATGGCCTCCTCGACGCGCTGCGCGAGCAGGGCCAGCGCGTCTTCGTCGATCGGGCGGCCCTGGCAGGCCTTGCGCACGCCCGTGACGACCTTGCTCCGGGAGAACGGCTCGGTCACGCCAGCCCGCTTGACCACGGACAGCGATGCGGTCTCCACCGTGGTGAACCGGCGACCACACTCCGGGCACGAGCGCCGACGACGGATCGCCGTGCCGTCGTCGTGGACGCGACTGTCGATGACGCGGCTGTCGGCGAACCGGCAGAACGGGCAATGCATGAGCCGGTCCCCCTCTTGCCTACGTCGCGCCGCGTGACCGAACGCGGCGGGCTGTTCTGCGAGCCAAATCTGTGGATCGAACTGTGGGAAACCTGTGCCTTTCGGCACAACGCCTGGGTACAACCCCACACAACCTGTGGACAACTTACATCGGTGTAACTACTAGATGTAGGGGGTGAACGTTATGCCTCGATCACCATGAACGCAAGGTCCGTCGAGGCCTCTCGCGGCGCTTCCCGGCGTGTCGCGCTCAATTGATCTTCATTGCACTGCGTCATCGGCGTGTCGCCGAGCGTGACAGGGTCGGAATCGGGATCAGCCGGCCGTCAGGAGGGGAGCAACAGCTCCTGGCCGGCCCGCACCGAGGCGCCGGGCAGCGCGTTCAGCTCGACGATCCGCGCCACGGTGACCCGCGGGTCGGCCGTCGGGGCCGCGCGCTGGGCGATCTGCCAGAGCGTCTCGCCGGGGTGCACCACCACCACCTGGTGGGCACGACCGGGACGCGCCCTGACCGGCAGGCTCGCCGCCCGTCGAGGCCCACAGCGCCACGCGGCCGAGGGAGAACACGCAGAGCAGGACCGCGGCCACCAGCAGGACGACGACCACGCGACCACGGCGCGTCAGCCGGAGGCCCGGACGCGTGGCACGCGAGCCACCCGGCCGAGACCGTCGCCATATTCACCGCTGCACTCATCGCTGCCTCCCGGGCCGTCGTCGTGCCTGTCGCGAGTACCTTCTCGAACAGCGCGTTCGATTCGAACGCCTGTACGAAGTTGTATCGCACGCCTGTGACAATTCCAAGACACGTTCGAACAAATGTTTGAATGTGTCGTCGTCCTGGGCTAGCGTGCCGACCATCGCGGGACAGAGAGGCAGGCGTCAGATGAGCACACGAGGACGTGGCGGCGAGGTCAGGGACCTCCCCGACGGGCCACCGGACGAGAGCGGCCTGACCGCACGCCAGCGCCTGGTTCTCGAGGTGATCCGGGACGCGGTGACCCGGCGCGGCTACCCGCCGAGCATGCGCGAGATCGGCGAGGCGGTCGGCCTGACGTCCAGCTCCAGCGTCGCCCACCAGCTGGCGACCCTGGAGAAGAAGGGCTACCTGCGCCGCGACCCGAACCGGCCCAGGGCCGTGGAGGTCCGTTCCGCGCCCGCGCTCACCGCCGACGACGGCACGAGGCTGGCGCCGCTGCAACGCCGGCTGGAGCCGGCTCGCGCGGACCGCTCGCGCGCGTGGCCGACCTCGCCGAGCCACCGGGTACGACGACAGCGACAGCGGCGACGCGCGCCCCGCGCCCGCCTACATCCCGGTGGTCGGTCGCATCGCCGCCGGCGGCCCGATCCTGGCCGAGCAGGTCGTCGAAGACGTCTTCCCGCTCCCCCGCCAGCTCGTCGGCGAAGGCAACCTGTTCCTGCTCCAGGTGCGCGGCGACTCGATGGTCGACGCGGCCATCTGCGACGGCGACTGGGTCGTGGTGCGGCAGCAGCCCGTCGCCGAGGTCGGCGACACGGTGGCCGCGATGATCGACGGCGAGGCCACCGTGAAGACCTTCGCGCGGCGGGACGGCCACATCTGGCTCATGCCGCACAACCCGGCCTACGCGCCCATCCCCGGTGACGAGGCGACGATCCTCGGCCGAGTGGTCACGGTGCTGCGGCGGCTCTAGCCAGGTGCCGCTGGCCGAACGCCGGTTGGCGGTGGGGCCCGCGGGCGCTGCAAGGATGGTCGGGTGCCCGACGCCCGCCCAGCGACGTCTGCCCAGCCTGACCTCAGCGCGCTGCGAGCCGCACCCCCGCTGACGCCCCGGAGATCATCCGGGTGCTGGGCCTGCTCAACCTCGCCTCCGACGGCGTCGGAGAGCCGGGCTGCGACCTGTGGGTGCTCCCCGATGCCGCGGGCCGCATCGTGGCCGTCACCGGCTGCGAGTACGGGCGCGGTGGCCACGTGCTGCTGCGTAGCGTCGCCGTCGCCCCGCCGCTACGCGGCCAGGGGATCGGGCGCGCACTGGCCGAGCACACGCTCGCCCACGCCAGCGCCCACGGCTGCACCGACGCCTGGTTGTTCTCCCGCACCAACGGAGCGTTCTGGCAGCACCTGGGCTTTCGCCTGAGGCCCACCGCCGACCTCGTGGCGGCCGTCCCGCACGCCCACCAGGTGGTGGCCTTCGCCGCCTCCGGTCACCTCGAACGCGAGATCGCCTGGCACCTGCCCCTCACCTCGGTGCCACCGCCGGGCGAGCCGGCTACGAATCGAACAGATCCGGCTCCGCCAGCTCTGTAGCGGGTGGCGTCGCAGTCACCGGGGCAGCGACCGGTGGCCGCGTCGTTGATCGCCGCCAGTGACGCCCGGACCACCGCCGGGTCGCTCGTCGGCCACAGCGGTGGCAGCGACGCCCGCAGGTAGCCGCCGTAGCGGGCCGTCGCCAGGCGCGAGTCCAGCACGGCCACCACCCCACGGTCCGACATGGAACGGATCAGCCGCCCCGCGCCCTGGGCGAGCTTGAGCGCCGCGTGCGCGGCGGAGACCGCCATGAACCCGTTGCCGCCGGCCGCCGCGACGGCCTCGGCCCGGGCCGAGGCGAGCGGGTCGTCGGGCCGCGGGAACGGGATCCGGTCGATGACCACCAGCTGGCACGACGGACCCGGCACGTCCACGCCCTGCCACAGCGACAGCGTGCCGAACAGGCAGGTCGCCGGATCGGCCCGGAACCGGCGCACCAGCGCCCCCATCGAGTCGTCGCCCTGGCACAGGATCGGCACGCTCAGCCGCTCGCGCATCGCGGCCGCCGCCGCCTCCGCGGCCCGCCGCGAGGAGAACAAACCCAGGGTCCGCCCACCGGCGGCCTCGATGAGCTCCGCCAGCTCCTCCAGCATCGCGTCGGCGGTGCCGTCCCGGCCGGGCGCGGGCAGGCGCGCGGCGGTGTAGAGGATGCCCTGCGCCCGGTAGTCGAACGGCGAGCCGACGTCCAGGCCCTGCCAGGCGGGCAGCCCCTCGGCGTCGGGGGCGCCCAGCAGCCCCACCGAGCGGGCCACCGCGTCGAAGCTGCCACCGAGCTGCAGCGTCGCGGACGTCAGCACGACCGTCCTGCCAGCGAACAGGCCGACCCGCAGCAGGCCCGCCACGTTGAGCGGGGCCACGTGCAGCACGCTGCCGCGCCGGTCGGAGACGGCGAGCCACGCGACGTCGAACTCCGAGTGCGCGAGCAGCCGGTCGGCGATGGTCAGCACCTCCTCGACGGCGGCGCGCGCCTGCCTGCGGGCGGCGTCGGCGTCGAGGTCGCCACCCGCGGCAGCTGGCCCACCGTCGGCCGAACCCATCGTGCCGACGAGCTCGCGCGCGGTGTCCCGCACCACCACCAGCGCGTCGCGCAGCGCATCAGGGAGGTCGACCAGCCGTCCCTCCGCCAGCGTGGCCAGGGTGGCGTTCAGGTCGTTGCCCGCCTGCACGAACCCCTCGACCTGCTCATGGTCGCCGTGCCGACCGGAGCGCTTGGCCGCCCGCTCGACCATCGCCGGCGTCAGCTCGGCGGCGGCCGCCCCGGTCACCCGGTCGGCCAGGTCGTGCGCCTCGTCGACGACGACCACCTCGTGCTCGGGCAGCACCTGGATGTTCTCCAGGGCGTCGATCGCCAACATCGCGTGGTTGGTCACCACGATGTCGGCCTCCATCGCCTTGGCCCGGGCCAGCTCGGAGAAGCACTCCGCGGCCGCCGGGCAGCGCGTCGCGCCCAGGCACTCCCGGGAGGTGACCGACACGCCCGCCCAGACCCGGTCGAACACGCCCGGGTCCAGCTCGTCCCGGTCCCCCGTCGTCGTCTCCTCGGCCCATTCGCGCAGCCGCACCGCCTGGCGCCCCATCTCCGACGTCGGCGCCGCCGGCTCGTAGAGGCCCTCCTGCTCGTCGGGGGTGCCGTGGTCGAGGCGGTAGCGGCACAGGTAGTGGTGCCGGCCCTTGAGGATCGCGAACGTGGGCCGGCGCCCCAGCACCGGCTCCGCGGCATCCGCGAGCATCGGCAGGTCCCGGTCGACGAGCTGGGCCTGCAGCGCCAGGGTCGCCGTCGCGACGATCACCGGCTCCTCGGTTCGCAGCGCGTGCAGCAGCGACGGCACGAGGTAGGCCAGCGACTTCCCGGTACCGGTGCCCGCCTGCACGAGCAGGTGCTCGCGGGTGCGCATGGCACGGTCGACGGCGTCCGCCATCTGCATCTGACCCGCCCGCTCAGCGCCGCCGACCGCGGTCACCGCCGCGGACAGCAGGTCGACCGACCCCAGGCAGCGAAGCCTTCGGGACGGCGCGGGAGGGGGACGACGAGGAAGGGACAGCCACGGCGGGAAGGCTATCCGGGCGCGCTAAGGGGTGGGTGAGACGGCGTAGCGCTCCAGCTCGGCAGCCAGCGCGGCCGGCACGCGAGCCCGCATCAGGGTGCCCTCGGCGTGGTGCGACTCCTCGAGCACCTCACCGAGCGTGTGCACGCGGGAGACCAGGTGCCCCTGCGTGTACGGCAGCAGCGCGTCCACCAGGACGTCGGGGTGCGGAAGGTCGCGTTCGATGGCGGCGACGAGCTCGTCGAGCCCCTCACCGGTGCGGGCGGACACCATCACGAGGTGCTTCTCGGCGTGCCGCAGCCGGGCGAGCACCACCGGGTCGGCGATGTCGACCTTGTTGACCACCACGATCTCCGGGATCCCGACCGCGCCGACCTCGCCGAACACCTGGCGCACCGCGGCGATCTGGGACTCGGGGTGCTGGTGCGAGCCGTCGACCACGTGCACGATGAGGTCCGCGCCGGCGACCTCCTCCAGCGTCGAGCGGAACGCCTCGACCAGCTGGTGCGGCAGGTGGCGGACGAAGCCGACCGTGTCGGTGAGGGTGTAGGTGCGCCCGTCCGGGGTCTCCGCCCGGCGCACGGTCGGGTCCAGCGTGGCGAACAGGGCGTTCTCCACCAGCACCCCGGCGCCGGTCAACCGGTTGAGGATCGAGGACTTGCCGGCGTTGGTGTACCCGGCGATCGCGACGGACGGCACCTCGTTGCGCTCGCGCGACTGCCGCTTGGTGTCGCGGGCGGTCTTCATCCCGGCGATCTCCTTGCGCAGCCGGGACATCCGCTCCCGGATCCGCCGCCGGTCCGTCTCGATCTTCGTCTCACCGGGACCACGGGTACCGATGCCGCCACCGCCGGCCACCCGGCCACCGGCCTGCCGGCTCATCGACTCACCCCAGCCACGCAGCCGCGGCAGCATGTACTGCATCTGAGCGAGCTCGACCTGCGCCTTGCCCTCCCGCGAGCTGGCGTGCTGGGCGAAGATGTCGAGGATCAACGCCGTCCGGTCGATCACCTTGACCTTGACGACCTGCTCGAGCTGGCGCAGCTGGCCCGGGGTCAGCTCACCGTCGCAGACCACGGTGTCCGCGCCGGTGGCCAGCACGATCTCGCGCAGCTCCTTCGCCTTGCCCGAGCCGATGAACGTGGCCGGGTCCGGCCGGTCGCGCCGCTGCACCAGGCCCTCGAGCACCTGCGAGCCAGCCGTCTCGGCGAGCAGCTTCAGCTCGATCATGGAGTTCTCGACGTCGGTGGCGGTGCCCTCGGTCCACACCCCGACCAGGACGACCTTCTCCAGCCGCAGCTGGCGGTACTCGACCTCGGTGATGTCCTCGAGCTCGGTGGACAGCCCGCCCACCCGGCGCAGGGCCTGCCGGTCGGCCAAGTCGAGCTGGTCGCCGTCGTAGCCGTCCTGCGGGGTCAACTCATACGGTGAGCGCGGCGTGTCCGGGCCGCGGCTGCCGTAGCGCAGGACCACCAGGCCCTCGACGGCCGCTGGCTCATCGGTGGGCTCAGTCGTCCGCTCAAGGCCCACGGGCTCGTCGCTAGCAGGGGTTTGGCTCATCCGTCCCATCGTCGCACGCACCGGCGAAACCAGCCATCGCGTTTCACCCGGTCGCCGAACCGGTCCACTGTCCGTCGGCGACGATGACGGCCGGACCGGACAGGTAGGCGCGGCCGTCCAGCCGGACGGTCAGGGTGCCTCCCGGCACGTCCACGGCGAACTCGCCCGCCGCCACCCCCGCGGCCCATGCCGCGGCAACCGCCACTGCGACCGCGCCGGTGCCGCACGAGCGGGTCTCCCCGACGCCGCGCTCGTGCACCCGCATCCGCACGTGGGACTGCCCGACGACGTTGACGAACTCGACGTTCGCCCCGGCCGGGAACTGCTCGTCGTCGACGACTGGCGCCTGCGGACAGGTCCAGCGCCTCGATGGGGTTCATCATCAAGCACACCAGGTGCGGGTTGCCGGTCGTCACGCGCAGACCCTCGAACTCCTCCCCCGCCAACGTGACGGTGCCGGCACCGAGGACCTCCGGCACGCCCATGTCGATGGTCACGTCACCGGTCGCCTCCAGCCAGACGGTCTTCGCGCCGTCGCGGGTGGCGATGAGGAGTCGGCCCGGGTCGGCGTATCCGCTGTCCACCAGGTAGCGGGCGAAGACCCGCAGCCCGTTGCCGCACATCTCGGAGACGGAGCCGTCGGCGTTGCGGTAGTCCATGAACCACGGCGCCTCACCGGCCATCGAGGCGACCTCGGGGTCCCGTTCGGTGCGGATGACCCGCAAAACGCCGTCGGCGCCGATACCCGCCGTCCGGTGGCACAGCGCGGCCACCAGCTCGGGCGTCAGCTCAAGGTCGCCGTCCGGGTCGGGCAGCACGACGAAGTCGTTCTGGGTGCCGTTCCCCTTCGCAAAGTGCAGGCTCACAGCACTGATCGTACGGATGCGGCCCGCAGGTCAGTAGCAGTACCGGCCGACGACCGTGCTCAGCTGGGCGCTGAGCCGGACCAGTTCGCCGGATGCGCGCTCGGCGTCGGCGAGCGACGAGCTGTTCTCCTGCGTGCCCTGTGCCATGTCGTTGATGCTCGAGGCGATCTCCCGGGTGCCTGCAGCCGCCTCGGAGACGCTGCGAGCGACCTCGTTCGTGGTCGCTGTCTGCTCCTCCACCGCCGAGGCGATGGTCGTCTGGAAGTCGTTGATCTGGGTGATGATCTGGCCGATCCTGGCAATCGCCGCGCCCGCCCCGTCGCTGTCGGCCTGGATCGCCTCCACCCGACGCTGGATGCCTTCGGTCGCCTGGGCGGTCTCCTGGGCGAGGGACTTCACCTCGGCGGCTACCACCGCAAACCCCTTGCCCGCCTCGCCGGCCCGGGCCGCCTCGATCGTCGCGTTGAGCGCGAGCAGGTTGGTCTGCCCCGCGATCGAGGTGATCACCTTGATGACGTCGCCGATCTCGACGGAGGACTGGGCCAGCCGCCGGACGGTCTCGTCGGTCTCGGTGGCCACAGCGACCGCCTCGGCCGCGATGCGGACCGCTTCGTTCGCGTTGTGGGCGATCTCCTGGATCGAGGCGCCCATCTGTTCCGTGCCTGCGGCGACGGCTTGCACGTTCGACGACACCTGCGATGCCGCGGCGGCCACCTGGTTCGCCTGGCCACCGGCCTGCTCGACATTGGTCGCCGTCTGCTGGCTCACCGAGAACAGCTGTTCCGAGCTCATCGCGAGGGTGCGCACCGACGTGGAGATCTCACCCATCACCTTGCGCAGATGGCCGAGCGCGGCGTCGGTCGCGACGACGACCTGCCCGGCCTCGCCGCCCACCGGCGGGTAGGCGACCTCTTGCAGGTTGCCCTCGCTGATCCCGTCCAGGGACGCCCGGACCGCACGGAGCGGGCGGGTCGCTGACCGGGTCGCGACGACAGCGACGCCGACCGACACGGCCAATCCGCCCGCCAGGACCAGACCTTTGGCGGCTCCGACGCTGGCTGACGCCGACACCGCTCCGGCCCCCACGGCCGCAGCGGTCGCAACGAGCCAGGAGACGAGGACGGCGATCGCGATCGACGTCGTCCCGCTCAACGAGCGACGCGTACGCCAACGCCAACCCGGTTTGCCCTCGGCGGCCCGCGCGTCTTCGGACTCTCGCGCGCTACCTACGTCCGCCACTCTGGTCATGAACGGTCAACCTCCGATAGCACGCGCGCACCACTGCCCTCTTGCATGTTCGGCAGGCGCCGCCCGATCTAAAGGCAGAACGGTGACCAGTCAGCCGCTGCCCTCGATGACCCTCAGCGCCGCGGCGACGAGTCTGGCGCCGTCGTGGGCGGTGGTGGCGTCCATGACGGTGGCGCCGTTCGCGCCGTCTGCGCCGCCTGCGCCGGTTCCGCCGTCGGAACGGACGACCCAATGGATCCGCGGGTCCCGCCGGAACCACGACATCTGCCTGCGGGCGAACCGCCTCGTGGCGAACACGGTGCGCGCCCGCGCCTCCTGCTCACTGGCCGTGCCGTCGAGGAGCTCCAGCACCTGCTGGTAGCCCAGCGCGCGGCGGGCGGTCACCCCGTCGCGGAGACCCTGTGCGGCCAGGGCGCGCACCTCGTCGACCAGCCCGCGCTCCCACATCACCTCGACCCGACGGGCGATCCGGCGGTTGAGCTCGGGTACGGGAGGGTCGATGCCGATCTGGACCGCGTCGTAGAGGCCGTCGTAGCTCGGCAGGTTGGCGGTGAACGGCCGGCCGGTGATCTCGATGACCTCCAGGGCCCGGACCAGCCGTCGGCCGTTGCTGGGCAGGATGGAGGCGGCCGCCGCCGGGTCCAATGCGAGCAGCCGGCGGTGCAGCGCGCCGGAACCGCCGGCGTCCAGCTCCGCCTCCAGCCGGGCGCGGACCCGCTCGTCGGTGCCGGGGAACTCCAGGTCGTCCAGGACGGCACGCACGTACAGACCCGACCCGCCGACCAGCACGGGCGTCACACCCCTGGCCAACAGGTCGTCACAGGTGGCCCGCGCCAGCGCCTGGTAGTCCGCGACGCTCGCCGCCCGGGTCACCGGCCAGATGTCGAGGAGGTGGTGCGGGATCCCCTGCCACTCGGCCTCGGTGAGCTTCGCCGTGCCGATGTCCATGCCCCGGTACAGCTGCATCGAGTCGGCATTGACGACCTCGCCGCCCAGCGCCTGGGCGATCGCCAGGCCCAGGTCGGACTTGCCCGCGGCGGTGGGGCCGACGACCGCCACCACCCGGGGACTCCGAGCGTTGGTCACGCCGGCTGCCAGGTCGCCACCGTGTACCCCACGCCATAGGGGGCATCGGCGTACAGCAGGTTCCCGTCCCACAGCCGGCCGGCGGCAAGGCCACCCACCAGGTGCCACACCGGGCAGCCGGTCGCGAGCAGCTCGTGCGCCAGGTGGGCGTCCAGACCGGCGAGAGCCGCGGGGCTGCCCGTGGCGAGCGCGGCGGCGACTTCGGCGTCGAACGGCTCGGCCCGGGGGTCGATGTAGCCGGGCCCCTTCGCCGACCGGCGGGCGGTGCCGTCGGCCATCACCAGCACCGCGGTGCGGACACGTCTGCCGTCGTGGTGGCCGTCCGCCACGTCCAGGAGGTCGTCGCGGCCGGGATGGTCCCCGTCGGCCCGGTTCCCGACAGCAGTGCCGTCTATCGCTGCGTCCGGCACCGCGTGCAGGCGGCGGGGGCCCGTCCAGCCTGCCCGGTCGAGCAGCCAGTCCCCGATCGTCAGCGACAACGGAAGGCGCGCGGCGTCGACGTCGCGCGAGACGGCCGCAGGTTCCACGCCGAACTGGCGCAGGCCGCCGGCCGGCCCGGCGGCGCCCAGCACCACGATCTCGTCGGGCGACGCGGCCGCCAGTCGGCCCACTGCGACGTCGCAGGCACCCCGCAACCCGTCCAACTCGTGAGCTGCCCCGCTGGCCACTTCGGGCACCAGCAGGGGAGGATGCGGGCAGAAGGCGAGAGCAACAATCACGCCCCGAGACTAGACGGCCTCCGCTGCGACTAAGGTTGGCCACCACCGCAGACGGAGCAAGGAGCACGATGAGCACCAGCACCCCGTGGGGACGCGTCGACGACGACGGCACCGTGTATGTGCGGACGCCCGACGGCGAGCGCGTCGTCGGCTCCTGGCAGGCGGGGGCACCCGAGGCGGGCCTGGCCCATTTCGTACGGCGCTACGACGACCTGGCGACCGAGGTCACCCTGCTCGAGCAGCGGCTGGCCTCCGGCGCAGCTGACGCGAGCGCCACCTCGGCCCGGGTCAAGGAACTGCGCACCACCGTGCCCACCGCCAACGTGGTCGGCGACCTCGCCGGGCTCGAGCGCCGCCTCGCCGCGCTGGAGGTCACCGCCGGTGCCAAGCGCGAGGAGCAGAAGGCGGCGCGCGCCGAAGCAGCTGCCAAGGCCGCGGACGTCAAGCGCGCCCTGGTCGCCGAAGCCGAGACGATCGCCCAGGCCACGCAGTGGAAGGCCGGCGGGGACCGGCTCCGCGAGATCGTGGAGAGCTGGCGCGACATCAAGGGCGTCGACCGCAAGACGGACGGCGAGCTGTGGAAGCGCCTGTCGGCAGCCCGCTCGGAGTTCACCCGCCGCCGCGGTGCGCACTTCGCCACGCTGGACGAGCAGCGCAAGGAGGCGCTCGCCCGCAAGGAGAAGATCGTGGTGGAGGCCGAGAGCCTCGCAAATTCCACCGACTGGGCGGCCACCGGCAACCGGTACAAGGCGCTCATGGCCGACTGGAAGGCTGCTGGCCACGCTCCGCGCGAGGCTGAAGACGGGCTGTGGGCGCGCTTCAGAGGAGCTCAGGACACGTTCTTCGCCAACCGCTCGCAGGGCTACGCCGCGCAGGACGCGGAGCTCGCCGGCAACCAGGCGAAGAAGGAAGCATTGCTGGTCGAGGCGGAGGCCCTCGACCCGCAGGCCGACTTCGAGGGCGCCCAGGCGAAGTTCCGCGAGCTGCAGGAGCGCTGGGAAGCAGCCGGTAGGGCACCACGCGAGGCGGCGGCTGGCCTGGAGAAGCGCATGCAGGCGGTCGCTGACAGGCTGCGTGACGTCGTTGACGCGCGGTGGCGTCAGACCAACGTGTCCACCTCGCCGGTGGTCATCCGGCTGGTGGAGTCGGTGGAGAAGCTCGAGCGCAAGCTGGCCCGCGCCCGCGAAGCCGGTAAGGGTGCCGAGGTCGCCGACCTCGAGGCCAAGCTCGCCACCCAGAAGGAATGGCTGGCCCAGGCGGAGCTGTCCGACCGGTAGGGCAGCTGTCCGACGACTCCAGGTCCTCGCGGCTCGCCCGCCGCGCAGGCGCCGGCTCAGCTGGGCATGCTGGGCATGCCGAGCAGCACGCCAGCCGGCGCAGCCGCAGGCTCGGTCCGCGCCTGCCACGCGTCGCCGGCCCGGGTGCGCCGGACACCGACGACCTCGTCGGCCACCAGGTGGTGGGGCGCGGCGTAGGTGACGACGGCGCTGACCAGGTCACCGGGGCGGGCGTCGCAGGCCGCCAGGTGGACCAGCCGGTTGTCGGCGGCACGCCCGGAAAGCCGGTGCGTGGCACCGTCCTTGCGGCCCTCCCCCTCGGCGACGAGCACGTCGACGGTCCGACCCAGCTGGGTCTTGTTCTCCTGCCAGGCGATCTCATCCTGCAGCTCGACGAGCCGCTCGTAGCGCTCCTGGACGACCGCCTTCGGCACCTGGTCGGCCATGTCAGCAGCCGGCGTGCCCGGGCGCTTGGAGTACTGGAACGTGAACGCGTTGGCGAACCGCGCCTCGCGCACCACGTGCAGCGTCGCCTCGAAGTCCTCCTCGGTCTCGCCCGGGAAGCCGACGATGATGTCGGTGCTGATCGCCGCGTCCGGCATCGCGGCGCGGACCCGGTCGATGATGCCGAGGTACCGCTCCTGCCGGTAGGACCGGCGCATCGCCTTGAGCACCGTGTCCGAGCCGGACTGCAGCGGCATGTGCAGCTGGTGCATGACGTTGGGGGTGTCGGCCATCGCCTCGATGACGTCGTCGGTGAAGTCCTTGGGGTGCGGGGAGGTGAAACGCACCCGCTCCAGCCCGTCGACCTGCCCGCAGGCCCGGAGCAGCTTGCCGAACGCCGCCCGGTCGCCGAACTCGGCGCCGTAGGAGTTCACGTTCTGCCCGAGCAGGGTGACCTCGATGACGCCCTCGCCGACCAGCGCCTCGATCTCCGCGAGGATCTCCCCCGGCCGGCGGTCCTTCTCCTTGCCGCGCAACGACGGCACGATGCAGAAGGTGCAGGTGTTGTTGCAGCCGACCGAGATCGCGACCCAGGCGGCGTAGGCGGACTCGCGGCGGGTCGGCAGCGTCGAGGGGAAGACCTCCAGCGACTCCAGGATCTCGACCTGGGCCTCGTCGGCGATCCGGGCGCGTTCGAGCAGCGCCGGCAGCGAGCCGATGTTGTGGGTGCCGAAGACCACGTCGACCCACGGCGCGCGCCGGGTGATCTCGCCCCGGTCCTTCTGCGCCAGGCAACCGCCGACCGCGATCTGCATCCCCGGGTGTGCCGCCTTCACCGGCGCCAGGTGACCGAGGTTGCCGTAGAGCCGGTTGTCGGCGTTCTCGCGCACCGCGCAGGTGTTGAACACCACCACGTCCGCCTGGGCGCCCTCGCCGGCCCGGGCATACCCCGCGCCCTCCAGCAGGCCGGACAGCCGCTCGGAGTCGTGCACGTTCATCTGGCACCCGTAGGTGCGGACCTCGTAGGTGCGGGGCTCGCTCACCGGTCAAGGGTATCCGCCCGGGCCGCACGGACCTGGCGGCGGTGAACGCGCCTGCGGCCTTGGTCGCGCGACCCGCGGTTCAGTCGAGCGCTACGCGTAGCCAAGATGCAAGCATGACCTCATGACCTCACAGCCTGCGGCCACCGCCCTGCCCTACGGCGCGTGGCCATCGCCGTTGTCCGCCGAGGACGTCGCTCGCGCCGGGGTCCGCCTCGGCGCCGTCGCCGCCGTCGGCGACGACGTCTGGTGGACCGAGGGACGGCCCGCCGAGGGCGGCCGCCAGGTCGTCACCCGGGCGGCGCGGGGACGTGCTGCCCGCCCCGTGGAACGCCCGCACCCGGGTGCACGAGTACGGCGGCGCGTGCTGGCTCGCCGTGCCCGCCGAGCCGGTCACGCGCTGGTCTTCAGCGAGTGGACCGACCAGCGCCTGTACCGGCTCGACGAGGGCGGCACGCCGCAGCCGCTGACCCCGGAGCCGCCGACCCCGTCCGGCCTGGCGCTACGCGGACCCGGTGCTGTCGCGCGACGGCACCGAGGTGTGGTGCGTGCGCGAGACCGACACCGGCCAGGCACCCGGTCACCCGAGCGATCGTCGCGGTGCCGCTCGACGGGTCCGGCGAGGTCCGCGAGGTCGTCGCCGACAGCGACTTCCTGGCGTTCCCCCGGATCAGCCCGGACGGCAGCAAGCTGGCCTGGATCGCCTGGGACCACCCGCGGATGCCGTGGGACGGCACCGAGCTGCGCGTCGGCGAGCTCGACGACGAGGGCACGGTCGACAGCTGGCGCACGATCCTGGGCGGACCCGACCGAGTCGGTGCTGCAGCCGGAGTGGGCCGACGACGACACCCTGTACGTCGTGTCCGACCGCACCGGCTGGTGGAACCTGTACCGCCTCGGCGCGCCAGCGGCGGCGAGCCCGCTGCGCTGTGCCCGCGCGAGGAGGAGTTCGGCGCCCCGCTGTGGCAGCTCGGCCAGACCACCTACGCGGTGGCTCGACGACGGGCGGATCGCCGTCCTGCACGGTCGCGGCGCCGCCGTCCTCGGCGTCCTGGACCCGACCACCGGCACGCTGACCGACCTGGACCTGCCGCTCACCGACTGGCGGGCGACGATCAGCGCGCGCACCGGCGCCGACGGTGCCACCACCGTCCTCGGCATCGCCGGCAGCCCGACGGCTGCCGGACGCGGCGATCCGGGTCGACCTCAGCACCGGCACCGTCGAGGTGCTGCGCTCCGCGCTCGACCAGGTGCCCGACGCGGCCTACCTGCCGGTGCCGGCGCCGGTCGTGGCGAGCGGCCCGGGCGGGCGCGACGTGCACGCCTACGTCTACCCGCCGACCAACCCCGACGCGGTCGCCGCCGGCCGGCGAGCTGCCGCCGTACGTCGTGTTCGTGCACGGCGGCCCGACCGCCCACAGCCGCGGCGTGCTGGACCTGGAGAAGGCGTACTTCACCAGCCGCGGCATCGGCGTCATCGACGTCAACTACGGCGGTTCGACCGGCTACGGGCGCGCCTACCGCGAGCGGCTGCGCGGGCAGTGGGGCGTCGTCGACGTCGAGGACTGCGTCGCCGCCGTGCACGCACCTGGCCGACGACGGGCCAGGCCGACGGGCGCCGGCTCGCCATCCGCGGCGGCAGCGCCGGCGGCTGGACGACGCTCGCCGCGCTGACCCGCACCGACGCCTTCGCCGCCGGCACGTCCTACTTCGGGGTGGCCGAGCTGCTCGCGTTCGCCGAGGACACCCACGACTTCGAGTCGCGCTACCTCGACGGCCTCGTCGGGCCGCTGCCGCGACGACCGCGACGTCTACGTGGAGCGCGCGCCGCTGACGCACGTGGACGAGCTGTCCTGCCCGGTGCTGCTGCTGCAGGGGCTCGAGGACAAGGTGGTGCCGCCGTCGCAGGCCGAGATGTTCCGCGATGCCCTGGTGCGCAAGGGAATCCCGCACGCCTACCTGACCTTCGAGGGTGAGCAGCACGGCTTCCGGAAGGCCGAGACGATCATCGCCGCCCTCGAGGCCGAGCTGTCGTTCTACGGCCAGGTGTTCGGCTTCACCCCGCCCGGCGTGCCGGTGCTCGAGCCTCACCACGGGCAGCTGAGCGAGTTCAGACCTAAGAATCAGCCCGCATTTCACACCCAGCCGAAATGTGACACGCTGCACTAACGCGCCATATCTTCGCGCAGCCGCACAAAGTCCCACTGCCTAATCAAGGACATTAGGCCGATTGCAGTAATAGGCGATCAGAGCAAACATCACCCTTTCTGACGATTCGGATTGGTGTTTTCTGGTGCAGGCTTCACTATCGTGATCAAGGTCGTCTTGGTCACGAGCGAGCAGTGATCCACACCGGCATGTTGGTCGCCACGGGGCCGGGTGGGGAGCCAGAGGCGAAACCGGCGCTCTCGTTTCAAGCCGAAAGGCCTGTCATGCGCTTGTCCCGTCCTCTCATCGCCCTCGCCGGGGCCGCTCTCGTCGGTGTCGCTCTCGTCGGCGTGGGTGCCGGCGCGACGTTCACCACGTCGACGGCGAGCAGCCAGAAGGTCACCGCCGGCACGCTGAACGTGTCGCTGTCGGCACCCGGTGCCGTCTGCGCCAGCTCCGACTGCCACGCCATCACCCTGCCCGACGTCGGACCGTTCGGCTCCACGTTCGAGTCGACCCCGACCGTCGTCACCATGAAGAACACCGGCAACATCCCAGTGTTCTTCAACGCCATCCAGATGAGCGCAACGCACAACGGTGACGCGGCCTCCGTCTCCCTGGCCAGCGAGATGAGCGTCTGCATCAAGTCCACCGACACCACCGGCACCTGGGTCGAGGGGAACGGGCCGCTGAAGATCGCCACGTGGTTGAACCCGACCGCCGGCCAGAACCCGGTCGAGCTGGGGCTCGGCGAGACCGCCACGTACTGGGTGAGCTTCTACGCGGGCAAGAACTCGTCGTGCGGCGACGATCTACAGCGCCGGCCCGAGCACCACCGGCCGCGTGGCACGGCTGCAATCGGCCATGGCTACCAGACCCCCGCCAGCTTGAGCGCCAACTCGATGGGCGGCTCGGTGACCCCGACGCTGACGTTCTCCTTCACCGGCTGAACAAGCGCGCGGTGGTGGCGGTCCCCGACGGGGACCGCCACCACCGCGGTCGCCGATCCAACCGCCACGCTAAGGAACAGGACTGGCCCATGTGCGCCCGGCATCGCGCCCCTTCCCGCCCGCTGCAGCGCTGGACGTACCGCGCCGTACTCGCTGCGTTTCTCGTCCTGGTCGCCGCTGGCGCGACCCTGGTGCTGTCCGGCCGCTACCAGGTCCGGCCCGTGTTGTCGGGCAGCATGGAGCCGCACCTGCCCGTCGGAGGGGTCGTCATCACCGAGCGGGTGCCGACCACGTCACTGCACGTGCGTGACGTCATCGTGTTCCACCGCCCCGACCAGCCCCAAGACGTTGTCGTGCACCGCATCGTTTCGCTGACCTCGAGCCCGGCCGGTCTCCAGGTCCAAACCCAAGGCGACGCCAACGACACGCCGGACCCGTGGACGCTCACCCTGCACGGCACCACCGCCTACCGGGCAACGTTCTCCGTCCCGCTCGCCGGCTATGTCGCTGTCTGGGCGCACAGCCCTACCGGGCGCACTACCTTCCTTCTCCTCGGGCTGGCGCTGCTTGTGGGCACGGCCGCAAGTGCGCTTGTGTCGCGGCGCAGCTCGATGCGCCAGCGGCAAGCACCTGAAGCGGCGAGCGTGCCTGAAACCCTCCAGCCAAGCGAGGCTCCACCCACTACGACGTCGGTCATGCGGCTGGCGGCCCGTCAGCGGGCGTACTCGGTCGCCCGGGACTCGCGGACCACGGTGACCCGGATCTGGCCGGGGTAGGTCAGCTCTTCCTCGATCTGCTTGGCCACCTCGCGGGCGATGACCTGGGCCTGAAGGTCGTCCACGTCGTCGGGCAGGACCATCACCCGCAGCTCGCGGCCGGCCTGCATGGCGAAGACCTTCTCGACGCCCTCCTGCGCGCCCGCGATCTCCTCCAGCCGCTCGAGGCGATGCACGTAGGACTCCAAGGACTCGCGCCGCGCACCGGGCCGCCCGCCGCTGATCGCGTCCGCCGCCTGGGTGAGCACCGCTTCGATCGTCCGCACCTCGACCTCGTTGTGGTGCGCCTCGATGGCGTGCACCACGTCCTCGTGCTCCCCGCAGCGCCGCGCGATGTCCGCGCCGATGAGCGCGTGGCTGCCTTCGACCTCGTGGGTGAGGGCCTTGCCGACGTCGTGGAGCAGCGCGCACCGCTTCATCAGCACCGGGTCCAGGCCCAGCTCGCTCGCCATGATCCCGGCCAGGTGCGCGCACTCGAGCAGGTGACCGAGCACGTTCTGCCCGTAGGACGTGCGGTAGCGCAGCCGGCCGAGCAGGTCGACGAGGTCGGGGTGCATGTCGGTGATGCCGACCTCGACGAGGGCATCCTCGCCGGCCCGCTGACACATCAGGTCGACCTCGTCCTTGCTGCGCTCGTAGACCTCTTCGATGCGCTGCGGGTGGATCCGGCCGTCGAGGACCAGCTTCTCCAAGGTCACCCGGCCGACCTCGCGCCGCACCGGGTCGAAGCAGGAGAGCAGAACGGCCTCGGGGGTGTCGTCGATGATGAGGTTGACCCCGGTCACCGTCTCGAACGCCCGGATGTTGCGTCCCTCACGGCCGATGATCCGGCCCTTCATCTCGTCGTTGGGCAGGTGCAGGACCGAGACGACGGACTCGGCCGTCTGGTCGCTGGCGATCCGCTGGATCGCTGTGGTGACGATCGCCCGGGCGCGGTTCTCGCCCTGCTCGTGCGCCTCCCGTTCGATGTCGCGGACCGTGATGGCCGCCTCGCGCTTGGCCTGGTTCTCCACCATCGACACGAGCTCTGCCTTGGCCTGCTCGACGGACAGCCCGGCCACCCGCTCAAGAACGAGGCGCCGCTCCTCGGCGACGTCCTCCAGCTCGGCCTTCTGGCGGGCGATCTCGGACTCGATCTCCGCCAGCTCGCGCGCGTGAGCGTCGAGGCGACTCTGCTCAACGTCCGCGCGCTCCTCGCGCTCGGCCAGCCGATGCTCGCGCCGCTCGACGTCGGCGCGCAGCTCGCGGGCCTCTTCCTTCAGGGCAAGACCCTCGCTCTGCTCGGCCTCACGGTGCTGCTCGGCGCGAGCCGCCGCTTCGTCCGCCAAGGCTTGCGCCCTGCGCCGGATCTCGGTGGCATCGACCTCCGCCCGCTCACGAACCCTGGCAGCCTCCACCTGGGCCGCCTCCAGCTGGGCAGCGGCCTCGAGCTGTGCGGCCTCCGCGTGAGTCGTGCCAGCGTCGCTCGAAGTGACCTCCACCGCAGGCCCGGTAGTGGCCGGAGCCGTGCGCCGCAGGACCACCACGACCAGCACGACGACAGCGGCAAGAACGCCGACGACGATCAGCGCGGCCATTCCGATGAGGATTCCGTTCATGAAGGCCGCTCCCTTGCTCAGTCGTGCATTTGACGACTCCTCGCTCGACCACCGGTCGGGCAGGCGTCACCTCCGCAGGTGAGGAGCGTCACCCCACGGTATGCGACCGACGTTGCGGGTGCCGTGCGTTCGCCTCGCCGATCACACGACGAAGGCTCGCACGGCGCTGGCGGCTGGTCTCCAGGTCAGCCGAAACGCGGATGGTGCTCCGGAGCTACCGGAGCGGGTCCAGGTAGATTGAACACAAAGATCTTGATCAAGTTGATGAGTTCGTTATGCGTAAACCGTCGTAAATGACATGCTCCTCACTAGTTAGTGAGGCTAGGCCGAGGTCACGATCCGGTCAAGGTGACGATCTGCGCGCCTCGTCGTCCAGTGCTTCGCGGACGACTCGCATGGCGAGCTCACCGCCATAGCCCTTGCGGGCGAGCAGGCTCGACAGCCGCCGCATCCGGGTCTCGATGGGCAGACCGTGGCTCGCCGGTAGCCGTCGCTCCACCAGGGCGCGGGCCGCCGTCGCCTCGTCGTCGCTAGCTGACCTCCGCCAGGGCCCGCGCGGCCACCTCGTCGTCCACGCCGCGCCGACGCAGCTCGGTGGCCAGCGCACGTCGAGCAAGTCCGCGTCCCGCCTGACGCGAGGCGACCCACGCATGGGCGAACGCCTCGTCGTCGACCAGACCGACTTCGCAGAGCCGGTCCAGCACCGACTCCGCCGCATCCTCCGGAACCCCTCGTCGGCGCAGCGCCTCGGCGAGGTCCGCCCGGGTCCGCGCCGCACCGGTGAGCAGGCGAAGGCAGATCGCGCGCGCGACCGACTCCGGATCGGCCGGTGGCTCGTCGCCTGGCCTGCTGGCCGCCGGTTGGTCGTCCCGCTCGGCGCCCGGCGTGCCGCCCGCACGCCTGCCGGCGGCACGCTTGGCCACTTGCCCGCGCGTCATCGTCAGAATTCGGCCCCAGGCGCGACGACCACGTCGACCGGAGCGTCGAGCTGCGGGCCGACCCCCAGCTTCTCCTTGATCCGCTTCTCGATGTCGTCCGCCAGGTCGGGGTTGTCGCGCAGGAAGTTCCGCGCGTTCTCCTTGCCCTGCCCGAGCTGGTCGCCCTCGTAGGTGTACCAGGCGCCCGCCTTGCGGACGAGCCCGTGCTCGACACCGACGTCGATGAGGCCACCTTCACGGCTGATGCCCTGGCCGTAGATGATGTCGAACTCCGCCTGCTTGAAGGGCGGGGCCACCTTGTTCTTCACGACCTTGACGCGGGTCCGGTTGCCCACCGCTTCCGTGCCGTCCTTGAGCGTCTCGATCCGGCGGACGTCCAGGCGCACGGAGGCGTAGAACTTCAGCGCCTTGCCACCCGTCGTGGTCTCCGGCGAGCCGAAGAACACGCCGATCTTCTCTCGCAGCTGGTTGATGAAGATGGCGGTGGTGCCCGAGTTGCTCAGCGCACCGGTGATCTTGCGCAACGCCTGGCTCATCAGCCGGGCCTGCAGACCCACGTGGCTGTCGCCCATCTCGCCCTCGATCTCCGCGCGCGGCACGAGCGCGGCCACGGAGTCGATGACGATGATGTCGAGGGCGCCGGAGCGGATAAGCATGTCGGCGATCTCCAGCGCCTGCTCACCCGTGTCGGGCTGGGACACGAGCAGGGCGTCGGTGTCGACCCCGAGCTTCTTCGCGTACTCCGGGTCCAGCGCGTGCTCGGCGTCGATGAACGCCGCGATGCCACCGGCCCGCTGGGCGCTGGCCACCGCGTGCAGGGCGACGGTCGTCTTACCGGAGGACTCCGGACCGTAGATCTCGATGACCCGCCCACGCGGCAGCCCACCGATACCCAGGGCCACGTCGAGCGCGATCGAGCCGGTGGGGATGACCTCGATGGGCGCCCGCACCTCGTCACCGAGGCGCATGATCGAGCCCTTGCCGAACTGGCGCTCGATCTGGCCGAGCGCGGTGTCGAGGGCCTTGTCGCGGTCGGGTGCAGCCATGGTCGTCATCCCGTCATGTCGTGGGGTGGAGCAGGTAAGGAGTCACGCTAGACGTCGGCTCAGACACTTTCGTACGGTCCGTCCTAGCGCTGTGGACATCGCCCCGATGCACACACTAGACCGAACACGTGTTCGAACAAAACGACACGCCGGGCGCCGTCTCGAAAGGCCTGCCTGGGTCCGGCTACCGGACGCCGGCAATCACCTCGGCGGCCGCCAGGGTGTTGACCCGCCCCGCGCCGTAGGTGGCGACGAACGCCTCGCCCGCGAGATCCCGGTCCGCGTCGAGCCCGATCGCGACGACCACGGCGTCCGGTCGCTTGGCCAGCACCGTCGCCAGCCAGTCACGCTGCCAGGGGTGCCGGTAGGCGTCGCGGACCACGACCACGAGCGGACCGGTGCCAGCCCGCCCCAGCACGTCGTCCGGATCGGGGCCGAACGCCGTCACGGCTTCCGCACCGGAGACCAGGCCCAGCGACGCCAGGGGTTCGGCGAGGCTCCAGTGCGCCTCGCCGACCGCCAGGTTCGTCGCGGACCGCAGCTCCACCACGAACGCGGGCGCCGTCAGCCCGAAGGAGCCGGACCCGCGGACGGCTCGTCGCGCGGCGACCAGCCCGACACCCGCCTCGGCGCCGTCGACTCGATGCGGGTGACGCCGCCCAGGCAGCCAGTCGTCGCACCCGTTGCTCGGCCTGCTCCAGCCGGGCCACGCTCAGCTCGCCGACCGCGATGGCCGCCCGAACCGCCGACCTGATCGCCTCGCAATGCTCCCAGCCGTCCTCCGAACCTAGGCAGAGCATGTCGGCGCCGGCCGCCAACGCGAGGACGGCGGCTCCCGGGATCCCCCAGGTGCGCCGGACGGCCTGCATGTCGAGGGCATCGGTGACGATCACACCGTCGTAGCCGAGGTCGTCGCGCAGCAGCCCGGTCAGGATCGTCCGGCTGAGCGTGGCCGGCAGCTCGTCGAGGGCGGAGAACCGCACGTGCGACGTCATCACCATCTTTGCGCCCGCCGTCACTGCGGACACGAACGGCGGCAGCTCGCGCCTGTGGAACGTGCCCAGGTCGGCGTCGATGACCGGCAGGTCCAGGTGCGAGTCGGTGCGGGTCGCGCCGTGGCCAGGGAAATGCTTGGCGCAGGCCACCACGCCGCACTCCTGCAGGCCGGCGACGTAGGCGGCGCCGTGGGCGGCAACCCGCGCCGGGTCGGCGCCGAACGAGCGCACGCCGATCACCGGGTTGTCCGGGTCGCAGTTGACGTCGACCGAGGGCGAGTAGTTGACGTTGACGCCCGCGTCGGCCAGGTCCGCGCCGATCGCGCGGGCCACCGAGCGGGTCAGCGCGACGTCATCGACCTTGCCCAACGCGTAGTTGCCTGGGTAGCGACTACCGGTGAGGTAGTCCAGCCGGGTGACGTCACCACCCTCCTCGTCGAGCGCGACGAGCAGGTCGCCGCGATGGCCCCGCAGGTATCCGGTGATCCGCGGCACGGACCCGGAGTCCACCAGCTGGTCCCCGTACAGGCAGACCCCACCCAGACCCTCGTCGATGAGCCGGTCGAGCCAGGCCGGTGGCTCGGCGCCGGCAAATCCTGGGACCAGCGTCGCGTTGATGAGCCGGTCGAGCTCGTCGCCCACCGTCGTCTCCCCTCAGCGCCGCGGCTTCCCGCACCGCGACGCGACTAGTGGACTAGACCACTCGCGCACTGTAGCCGCAGAACGCTGCCCGATGGGAGCCCCCGGCGCGGACGGTCGCTCAGCCGACCTGGCCGGGCGCGTCGACCGGCCGCGAGCCGCCCCGGCCACCTCGGCGCGGCCCGCAGCGCGAGCACGACGACCGGCACGACGACCAGGCACGCGAGCACGTTGAGGTGCAGGTAGCCGAGCGTGCCGACCACCACCCCGGCCAGCACGCCGCCGAGTGCACCCGACGCGCTCATCACGAAGTCCGAGGCGCCCTGCACGCCCGGCCGCACCGCGGCCGGCACGGACTCCGACAGCAACGTGGAGCCGGCCACCAGGCCGAACGACCAGCCCAGCCCCAGCAGAAAGAGCCCGAGCGCCCAGCGCCGTCGCATCGTGCGGGCCCGCGCTCGCCGCGACCACGAACGCCAGCAGCAGGATCCCCTGTCCGGCAAGGATCACCGGCACCCGGCCGAAGCGGTCCGACAGCGCGCCCACCACCGGCGACAGCGCGTACATCCCGGCGATGTGCACGCTGATCACCACGCCCACCACGGTGAGCGCCGCGCCGTGGTGGCGCATGTGGACGGGGGTCATGCTCATCACACCGACCATGACCGCTTGGGCCACGCGCGATCGTGACGAGCCCGAGCAGCGCCAGACGGCGAACGACGCATCGCTGCCATCGAGTCCCGGAAGGAGGTCCGGGCGTGGCGATGCTCGTCCGCGGTCCAACCCGACGCGGGCCACCACCAGCGGGTCGGGCCGCAGCCACACCGCGACCACCAGGCCACCCAGCACGAACGAGGCGATCGAGAAGACGAACGGACCGCTCAGCTCCGGCAGGTGCAGCCAGGTGGCGGTCCGACCGCCCACGCCGCTGAGGTTCGGCCCGGCCACCGCGCCCACCGTCGTCGCCCACACCACTGTCGACAGCGCCCGGCCCCGACCGCCCTCGGTGGCGCAGTCGGTGGCGGCGTACCGGGCCTGCAGGTTGGTCGCGCTCGCCGCACCGAACACCGTCATGCCGACGAGCAGCAGCGCAAAGGAGCCCGCCGCGGCCGCCACCACGACGAGCACGGCTCCCAGCGCACCGATGAGGTAGCCGGCGGCGAGGCCAGGCCGGCGCCCCCGGGCCGTCATCAACCGGGCGAGCGGCACCGCCGCGAGCGCCGCACCGAGTGCGGATGCGGTGGGCGCGAGGCCGGACAGCGACGCGGAGCCAGCGATCTGGTCGGCGAGCATGGCCCCGACGGCGATGCCGCTCGCCACGCCGACACCCCCGAGCACCTGGCTCGACACCAGCACCTTCACGGTGCGGGACTGCACCTGCTCGCGCCGCACGTGTCCGCCGGCCCCGCGAGCCGGGTCGATCCCGCCGGCCCCGCCTACGAGGGGGTTCACCGCTGCCGAAGTCACGGGCGAGAGCCTAGGGCCACCTCCTGCTCAGCAGATCGCGGCCGGGGCTGATCAGCGAGCAGAGGCCACGAGGGTGCTCAGCGGACGGAGGCCGGCAGGTTCATGGCGGTGCACACCGCGCGCCAGACCTCCTTGGCCGCGACACCCTGAGCGAGCGCCTCGTGCACCGTGCGCCCGCCCAGCTCGGCGACGACGAAATCACGGGCGAACGAGTCGGCGTAGGCAGGACCGAACTGCGCGGTCATCCGCGCCCAGAACTCGGTCAGCCTCATCCCCCGCACAGTAGCGGCCGACCGGCTCTGGCTCGTGAGAGCCTGCGGAGATGGACCTTCGCATCTTCACCGAACCGCAGCAGGGCGCCAGCTACGACCAGCTCCTGGCCGTTGCCCGAACCGCGGAGGACCGCGGCTTCGATGCGTTCTTCCGGTCGGACCACTACCTGGTGATGGGCGATGGGGACGGCAGGCCCGGCCCGACCGACGCCTGGACCACGTTGGCGGGCCTGGCGCGCGAGACATCCCGGATCCGGCTCGGCACGCTGATGACCGCGGCGACGTTCCGACTGCCCGGCGTGCTGGCGATCCAGGTGGCACAGGTCGACGCCATGAGCGGGGGACGGATCGAGCTCGGTCTCGGCGCAGGGTGGTTCGAGGCCGAGCACGCGGCGTACGGCATCGGATTCCCGCCGGTGCGTGAGCGGTTCGACCGGCTGGAAGAGCAGCTGGCGATCATCACCGGTCTGTGGCGAACCCCGGCCGGTGAGCGCTTCTCCTACGCCGGACACCACTACCAGCTGACCGACTCTCCTGCCCTGCCCAAACCGGTGCAGTCACCGCACCCGCCGATCCTCGTCGGCGGCCACGGTCCGCGCCGCACCCCCGCTCTGACTGCCACCTACGCCGACGAGTTCAACCTTGCTTTCGAATCAGTGGCAGACACGAAGGCACAGTTCGGCGTGGTCCGCGCCGCATGTACTGCCGCAGGCCGTGACCCAGATTCCGTCGTGCTGTCCGCCGCGCAGGTGGTGTGCTGCGGCCGGGATCCTCAGGAGGTGCGCCGGCGGGCCGAGGCGATCGGCCGAGACCCGGAAGAGCTACGGGCCAATGGTCTGGCCGGCTCCCCGGCAGAGATCGTCGACAAGATCGGCCGCTATGCCGAGATCGGGGCCTCGCGGATCTACCTTCAGCTGCTCGACCTCGACGACCTCGACCACCTGCACCTGATCGCCGACCAGGTGCTGGGGCAGGTGCGCTAACGGTGCCGGTACTGCCGCACCGGCAGCTGCCGGTCGTGCTCGGCGAGCACAACCGAAGCGGAGGTGGGTAGACCATGACGAGGCAAGCGCAAGTCGACCTGCAGTCGGTCAGAGAGGGGCACGGACTGATGAGGGGACACGCGACCGTGCTGGAGAGGCCGTCCTCGGTGGTCGGCCATCTCCCTCCGCCAAGCCAGCTGGTCCAAGGCACGCGAGACGTGGCGACCCGGGCGGCGGGACGGGCAGCCGACCTCGCCGCGCCCTGCAGCACGTCGCCACGCCGCTGCAGCACGTCGACGTCGGGCAGGTCGCCCATACGGCGATCGTGTACGTCCGCCGTCGACCCACTGAGACAGTGGCCGTCCTGGTCGGCGTGGGGTTCGTCGTGGGCTTCGTCGTCGGCTGGTTGACGAAGAACCTTGGCACACTGCCGCCGAGACGCCGACCAGCGCGATGGCGACCAGGTAGGAGACGCCCCCGCGGGGCAGCGCAGCGACCCGCCTACCACCGAAACCCCTTGAGTGGCCGCACGCCTGAGAGGGCGTAGGACGTGGCAGACCTTCTGAAGCGTGTGCTGAACGGCGTCGATGAGTTTCAGCAACGACACGCGGCGTTCGGCTTCCCGTACGCGGTGATGAAGAAGTTCGGGGAGGACCAGGCCGGCAACCTGGCCGCAATCATCGGGTACTACGCGTTCTTGTCGATCTTCCCGCTGCTGCTCGTGTTCACCTCGATCGTCGGCTTCGTACTGCAGGGCAACGTCAAGCTGCAGCACAGCATCGAGCACGGCGTGCTCAGCCAGTTCCCGATCATCGGCCAACAGACGTCGCACCAGCTGCAAGGTTCCGGGCTGGCGTTGGCGATCGGCCTGGTGGGTGCGCTGTGGGGAGGCCTCGGTGTCGCGAACACCGCCCAGAACGCGTTCAACAGCGTCTGGGAGATTCCGATGGTCGCGCGCCCCGGCTTCCTTCCGCGTATCGCTCGCAGCCTGCTGCTCATCGTGGTCATCGGCGGTGGGCTCGTCATCGCGACCGCCATCAGCGCCCTGTCGACCGGCGCCGGCTCCTACGGGGTCACCGTGGGAACCGTGCTGCGAGTCGTCGGCGGGCTCGTCTCGTTCGCCGTCGACATCGTCGTCTTCACGATCGCCTTCCGGGCTCTCACCTCCAAGGACGTTGGCGTCCGTGACGTCCTGCCGGGCGCCGCCATCGCTGCCGCGTCCTGGCAGGTCCTCCAGCTGCTCGGCGGATACTTCGTCACGCACCAGATCAAGGGCGCCAGCCACACGTACGGGACGTTCGCGGTCGTGATCGGGCTGCTCGCCTGGTTCCACATCCAGGCGCAGATCACGCTGTACGCAGCAGAGGTCAACGTCGTCCGGGCGTACCGGCTGTGGCCACGTGCCTTGGTCGATCCCCCCAAGACCGACGCGGACCGGCGTGCGTACGCCGCCTACGCCGGAACCATGCGTTACCGGCCCGAGCAGCACGTGGCCACCACCTTCAAGCCCCGCGAGGAACCCACCGGTGATCACGAAAGATCGCCGGGTCCTGACCCGGGCGATCTTTCGTGATCACCGGAAATGTCGAGGCCCGGGCATCCTTCGTGATCACCGAAAATGGCGGGAGGTGGCGGGAAGGTTCGGGACCGGGATGTCGGCGGCGGGCGCGACAATCACCAGGTGCCCCTCGACCGGTTCTCCCCCGCGACCCGCGCGTGGTTCGGCGCGGCCTTCGACGGCCCCACCGCCGCCCAGTCGCAGGCCTGGGAGGCCATCAGCCGCGGTGACAACGCGCTCGTCGTCGCGCCCACCGGGTCGGGCAAGACCCTCGCGGCGTTCCTGTGGGCACTGGACCAGCTCGCCGCCCAGCCGCGGCCCGCCGAGGCCGCCGCGCGCTGCCGGGTGCTGTACATCTCGCCGCTGAAGGCGCTCGCCGTCGACGTCGACCGCAACCTGCGCACACCGCTCGCGGGCATCACCGCAGCCGCCCGAGTCCTCGGGCTGGCCGAGCCGCTGATCGACGTCGCCATGCGCACCGGGGACACGCCCGCGAACGAGCGTCGCCGGTTCCTCAAGGCACCGCCGGACATCCTCATCACCACCCCGGAGTCGTTGTTCCTGCTGCTCACCTCCGGCGCGCGGGACATGCTGCAGTCGGTGCGGACCGTCATCGTCGACGAGGTGCACGCGGTGGCCGGCACCAAGCGCGGCGCGCACCTCGCACTGAGCCTGGAGCGCCTCGACGCCCGACTCGCGGTCCCCGCCCAGCGGATCGGGCTGTCCGCGACGGTGCGCCCCGTCCAGGAGGTGGCCCACTTCCTCGGCGGGATCCGGCCGGTCACCGTCGTGCAGCCGCCCACCACCAAGACCATCGAGGTCCAGGTTCAGGTACCGATCGAGGACATGACGTCCATCGCGGATGAGCCGGCGCGCTCGATCTGGCCGCACCTGGAGGAGCGGATCGCCGACCTGGTCGCCGCGCACCGCTCGACCATCGTGTTCGCCAACTCGCGCCGCGTCGCCGAGCGGCTGACGGCTCGGCTCAACGAGATCGCCGCAGCAGCGGGCCGACGCCGCCTTCATCGACCCGGACGGCGACTGCAGCGGCACCGGGCCACCGTCAACCGGCCCGCCTGCCGGCTCAGATCATGGCGCAGTCCGGCGCCGCGCACGGCGCCGATCCGGTGATCGCCCGGGCACACCACGGCTCGGTGTCCCGGGAGCAGCGGCTGCTCACCGAGGAGGCGCTCAAGGCCGGGACGCTACCGGCGGTGGTCGCTACCTCCAGCCTGGAGCTGGGCATCGACATGGGCGCCGTCGACCTCGTCGTCCAGGTCGAGTCCCCACCGTCGGTGGCGTCGGGGATGCAGCGTGTCGGCCGGGCCGGTCACCACGTCGGCGCCGTGTCCCGCGGCATCATGCTGCCCAACCGTCGCAGCGACCTGCTGGCGAGCGCCGTCGTCGCGCAGCGGATGGCCGCGGGCGCCATCGAGGAGCTGCGCTACCCACGCAACCCGCTGGATGTCCTTGCCCAGCAGGTGGTGGCGATGGTCGCCATGGACGACTGGTCGGTCACCGACCTGCTGGCGCTGGTGCGGCGTACCGCGAACTTCGCCGACCTGACCACACCCGTGCTGGCCGCGGTCCTCGACATGCTCGCCGGCCGGTACCCGAGTGAGGAGTTCGCCGAGCTCCGGCCACGGCTGGTGTGGGACCGAGCGGCCGACACCCTGCACGCCCGGCCCGGAGCGCAGCGCCTCGCCATCACCAGCGGCGGCACGATTCCCGACCGTGGCCTGTACGGGGTCTTCCTGTCTGGTGAGCAGCGCAGCCGGGTCGGCGAGCTCGACGAGGAGATGGTCTACGAGTCGCGGGTCGGCGACGTGTTCGCGCTCGGCTCGACCTCGTGGCGCATCGACGACATCACCCACGACCGGGTCCTGGTCTCGCCCGCGCCGGGCCGGGCGGCCCGACTGCCGTTCTGGAAGGGCGACACCATCGGTCGCCCGTTCGAGCTGGGCGCGGCAATCGGCGCGACTGCCCGCGAGCTGTCCGAGCTGACCGCCGACCAGGCGGCCGACCGGCTCACCGCCAGCGGCCTCGACGCGTTCGCCACCGGCAACCTGCTGACGTACCTGGACGCGCAACGGACGGCGACCGGCCAGCTCCCCGACGACCGCACCCTCATCGTCGAGCGGTTCCGCGACGAGCTGGGCGACTGGCGCGTGGTCGTCCACTCCCCCTTCGGCGCGCGGGTTCACGCACCGTGGGCGCTGGCGATCGGAGCCCGGCTGCGCGAGCGCTACGGCGTCGACGTGCAAACCCAGCACGGCGACGACGGGATCGTGCTGCGCATCCCCGACACCGTCGGCGACGGGGTCACCCCACCCGGAGTCGATCTCGCCCTGTTCACCCCGGAGGAGATCGAGCCGCTGGTGATCGCCGAGCTCGGCGGCTCGGCGCTGTTCGCCGCCCGGTTCCGCGAGTGCGCTGCCCGGGCACTGCTGCTGCCCCGCCGCCAGCCGGGCCGCCGTTCACCGTTGTGGCAGCAACGACAGCGGGCCTCGCAGCTGCTCGCGGTCGCCAGCGGCTACGCCGAGTTCCCGATAGCGCTCGAGGCCATGCGCGAATGTCTCCAGGACATCTACGACGTGGGTGGCCTGGTCCATCTCATGCACCAGGTCGCAAGCCGCGAGATCCACTGTCTCGTCATCGAGACACCTGTGCCGTCGCCGTATGCGGGTTCGTTGATGATGGCGTACGTCGCGACCTACCTGTACGGCGAGGACATGCCGCTGGCCGAGCGTCGCGCCCAGGCGCTGAGCCTGGACACCACCCTGCTCGCGGAGCTGATGGGCACCGCCGGACTGCGCGAGCTTCTCGACGCCAACGTGATCGACGACGTCGCCGCCGAGCTGCAACGCCTCGCCCCTGACCGAAGGGTCCGCGACCTGGAACAGACAGCGGACCTGCTGCGCGCACTGGGGCCGCTGTCGACCGGTGAGGCGGCCCGGCGCGGCGCCCAGCCAGAGTGGCTGCGCGAGCTGGCCCGAGCGGGCCGCGTTTTCGAGGCCACCGTCGCCGGTGAGCGCAGGTGGGCGGCGGTCGAGGACGCCGCCCGGCTGCGCGACGCGCTCGGGGCCGCCGTGCCCCCCGACCTCCCGGCGGCCTTCGGCGAGCCGGTCCGCGATCCGGTGGGCGACCTCGTCGCCCGCTACGCCCGCACCCATCCCCCGTTTCGCCCCGATCAGGTGGCCACCTGGCTCGGCATCGGCGTAGCACCGGTGACCGACGCGCTCGGGCGGCTCACAGCGGCCGGCCGGCTCGTGGCCGGGGAGTTCCTGCCCGGTGGCTCCGGCACCGAGTGGTGCGACGCGGGTGTGCTCGGCGCCCTGCGCCGTCGCTCGCTGGCCCGGGCACGCCACGAGGTCGAACCTGTCACACCGAGCGCCCTCGGTCGGCTGTTGCCTGCCTGGCAGCACGTGCAGCACCGGCTCCACGGGGTCGACGGAGTGCTGCGGGTTGTCGAGCAGCTCGCCGGGGTGGCGATCCCGGCGTCCACGCTGGAGCCGTTGGTGCTGGCGAACCGCGTCGTCGACTACTCCCCCGCCCTGCTCGACGAGCTGACCGCCGCCGGCGAGGTCGTCTGGTCCGGAGCCGGGTCCTTGCCCCACGGCGACGGCTGGGTGGCGTTGCACCCGGCAGGGTCCGCTCCGCTTTCCCTCGCCCCTCTGCCGGCCGACGTCGAGCTGTCGGCGCTGCACCGCGCCGTCCTCGACGAACTCGGCGTCGGCGCACAGTTCTTCCGCCCGCTGTCCGACCGGATCGGCTCCACCGACGACCCCGCCCTCGTCGACGCGCTGTGGGACCTGGTGTGGGCGGGCCACCTCACCAACGACACGCTCGCACCGCTGCGCACGCTGCTGGGCGCCACCAGGACGTCACGGCCGGCAACCGTACGGCGTCGGCCGACGATGCCCAGCCGCTCCGGCCCACCCACCGCAGCCGGCCGCTGGTCGCTGCTGCCCGAGCGCAGCGCCGACGCGACCCGCCGGGCACACGCCCTCGCTGCCGGACTCCTCGACCGCTACGGGGTGGTGACCCGCGGCGCTGTGACGGCCGAGCGGGCACCCGGCGGCTTCGCCTCGGTCTACAAGGTGCTGAGGGCGTTCGAGGAGTCGGGCCGCTGTCGGCGCGGCTACTTCGTCGAGGGTCTGGGTGCGGCACAGTTCGCGCTGGCCGGCGCCGTCGAACGGTTGCGTGCGGCGAGTGGCACCGATCGCACGCCCGATGATTTCGGCGTCGCTCTGGTTCTGGCCGCGACCGACCCGGCCAATGCCTACGGTGCGGCGCTGCCCTGGCCGGTGCGCACCCAGGAGGCCGTCCACACCCCGGGTCGCAAGGCCGGCGCGCTCGTCGTCCTGCTCGCCGGTGAGCTCGCCTGCTATGCCGAGCGTGGCGGCCGGACGCTGCTGACCTGGACCGACAACCCTGCCGCGCTCGCCGCGCTGGCACGCGCTCTCGCTGACGCCGTCAAAGACGGCCGGTGCGGCCCGCTGGCGATCGAACGGGTGGATGCCGTCGCCGTGAACGCCTCCCCGCTCGCCACACACCTGGTGGCAGCTGGCTTCCATCCGACCCCGAAGGGCCTTCGGTTGCGCCAGTGATCACGTCGACGGCCCGGCCGGGCAAGGTACCGTCGACATGGGGGTGTTGCGGGATACGTGGTGCGACGCCTGTCGCCACGAACGCCGCGGCCGCAACGCCCGCGATGGGAGGCCCGGCCATGACCCGTAGCGCATTCCCCGGCATCAGCTCGCGCACCTGGGAGCATCCCGCCGATCGCTCGGCGCTCATCGCGCTGCGCAAGCTGCCCGGCTTCGACATCGCGCTCAAGGGCATGGTCGGCTTCTTCAGCGAGCGGCGGCTGCGGATGCTCTACCTCGCCTCGTCGGTTCGGGTCAGCGAGCACCAGTTCGCGGGCCTGCACGCGCTGCACCTCGAGGCCGCGCGGATCCTCGACCTGGACGACGTTCCCGAGCTGTACGTGGTTCAGAACCCGGTTGTTAACGCGTGGGCGCTCGGGCTGGACTCTCCGTTCGTGGTCGTGACGACGGGCATGCTCGACCTGTTCGACAACGACGAGATGCGGGCCGTCCTCGGCCACGAGCTCGGCCATATCCGCTCGGGTCACGCGCTCTACACCTCGATGCTGTACATCCTCATGATGATGAGCGGCGTCGCCAGCTGGGTGCCGTTCGGCCCGCTCGGCATGCAGGCGGTGATCCATGCCCTGAAGGAGTGGTATCGCAAGGCCGAGCTGTCCAGCGACCGGGCAGGGCTGTTGGTGAGCCAGGACCTCGATGTCTCGATCCGGGTGCACATGAAGGTTGCCGGTGGCGCCCGGGTGGCCGAGATGGACGTGATGGCGTTCCTCGACCAGGCCCGCGACTACGAGTCGAGCGGTGACGTGCGCGAGGGTGTCATCCGGATGCTCAACGTGCTGCCACAGACCCACCCGTTCGCCGCCGTCAGGGCACTGGAGCTCACCAAGTGGGTGGAGTCCGGGGCGTACGAGCGGATCGTGGCCGGCGACTACCCCCGCCGCGAGGGCGAACCATACGTGTCGGTCACCGACGAGGTGAAGGCGGGCGCGGCGTCGTACAAGGAGACGTTCGACCGGACCACCGACCCGTTCCTACGGCTCGTTCGCGACGTCGGCAGCGGGGCGGTGGACGTCGGTGGATGGTTTGCCGAGCAGGTACGCAAGATGGCCGGCGGCTCACCGCCGAAAGGTTCGGCCTCGTATCCAGGCCCGACCGCACGCGATCAGTCGACCGCTCCCGGTGAAGGTTCCGGCGAGCCTTCCGGCGACGGCTCGGGCGACGACAAGTCCTGAGCCCGGGGCAACCCCGCCACCAGTACCCCAGCTTGGGCGCGGCACGCGTCCGCGGTGTCCGGCGCGAGCAGGAAAGACGCCACCCAGCGCAGCACCGACTCGACAGCGGCGGGCTCGGCGGAATACCCCGCTGCGCCCAGCGCGTCGGAGATCCCGGCCCGCGCCCGCGGCCAGGCCCCGGCCGGTGTGGGAGCGGCGAGAACGCCCAGCACGGCGGGCTCGGCGGAGGCGATCCGGCGGACGGCCCGGTGGTCTGCCACCCGAGTCGCCGCGTGCGCCAGGGCGCCGGGCAGGTCGGTGACGGCCAGGTCGGTGCATTCGCGGACGAGGGTCTCCACCTCGGTGTCGACCAGGGCGGCGTACAGGTCGCGCTTGGTCCGGAAGTGGTTGTACAGCGTGGCCTTCGAGATGCCGCCGAGGGAGGCGATGTCCGCCATGGTCACCTTGTGGCTGCCGTACTTCTCGATACCCCGCACGGCACCTTCGAGCAGCCCCGCGCGGGTGCGACCCATGGCGTTTCCAGCGCGGCTACGCGTTCCGGGGGCGCGCGACGGCGCGTCCGACGCCGTCGGTGAGGAAGGGTTCGAGCTCACGCCGCGACGACGACGTCGCGGGCGACGCCCTCAGTCACCGCGTTCGAGGCTGCGATACCCATGGTGGCTAGCGCGAGGGCGGGGGTCGCGGCAGGTTCGGCGCGACCGGACTCCACCTCGAGCACACCCAGCTCGCCGCTGACCTCGTGCAGGACCTCGGACATGCGCACCCCGAGCGCGTCGCAGATCGACGCGAGCAGCTCGGACGAGGCTTCCTTCTGGCCACGCTCGACCTCGGAGAGGTAGCCGAGCGAGACCCGGGCTGCCGAGGAGACCTCGCGCAGGGTGCGCTGCTGGTCCTGCCGCCGGCGGCGCAGCTCGTCTCCGAGCAGGCGGCGCAACAGGATCATCGGTCGCTCTCCCCTCGGGTCATCCGTCGTGCTCATCTGTTCACCGTACCGGTTGGTGTCGGCAGCCATCGGTACGACATGAAGGCCTACCCCTCAAGCGTAACGCTGTAATCATTGCCCGTCTTCCTCATTGGCCGACCCGGGCGCACCAGGTCGCTAGCCGCTCTCCGCCAGGTGCCTCCGGAGCAGGTCGAGCGCGGCGGTCACCGTGCGCCGTCGCACCTGCGCACGATCGCCGACCAGCCGCAGCGACCGGGTCACCTCGCCGCCCGGACCGCTCACCGCCAGCTCCACCGAGCCCACGAGGGCATCGGTCTGTGCATCCGGCCCTGCCTCCCCTGTGGTGGCCACCCCGTAGGTGGCTCCCAGCGCGCCCCGCGCCCCGGCGGCCATGGCGGCCGCCACCGCCGGATGGACCGGGCCGTGCGCGGCGAGCAGGTCGGCCGGCACCGCGAGCAGCTCGTGCTTGGCAGAGGCGGTGTAGGCGATCACCCCGCCGGCAAATGTCGCCGACGAACCCGCCATCGTGGTCAGCGCGCTGCCGAGCAGGCCACCCGTCAGCGACTCGGCCACCGCGACCGTCGCACCCCGGGCAGCGAGCAGCCGGTGCACCGCCACGTCCAGGGTGTCGTCGTCGAACCCGTACACGGCCGCGCCCAGCAAGGCGACCACTTGGTCGCTGACCGGGCTGAGCGCGGCCAGCGCCTGCTCGCGGTCCGACGCCTTCGCGGTGAGCCGCACCACCACCTCCCCGTCCGACGCCAGGTAGGCCATGGTCGGCGCTCCGGGTGAGTCCAGCTCGGTGTGCAACAGCGCCAGCCGGTCGGCGATCACCGACTCCGGCATACCGGCCGTGTGCACCACCCGGGACACGAGCACGGCCGGGGCGGGCGCGCGGAGCGCCAGGTCGGGCAGCACCCGGCGGGCGATGATGTCCCGCATCTCGGCCGGCACCCCCGGCACCGCGTAGACGACCCGCCCACGCACGGTGAGGATCAGCCCCGGCGCGGCGCCAACCTCACCGGGGAGCACCTGCGCCCCGACGGGTACGTCCGCCATCCGCAGGTTGTTGGCCGGCAGGTCCACATAGCCGAAAGCGGCGTACCGCTCGTGCAGCGTCCGCTCCAGCTCGGCATCACGCACCAGCTCGACCCCGGTCACCTCGGCCAGCGCCTCGCGGGTGACGTCGTCCTGGGTCGGCCCCAGCCCACCGGTGACGATCACCGCGTCGCCGAGGTCCGCATCCTCCACGGCCTCGCTCACCGCGGCGGCGATGCGCCTGACGTTGTCGCCGACCACGACCGTGCGGGTGACATCGACACCGATCTCGGCCAGGCGCGCACCGAGCCACGCCGCGTTGGTGTTGACCACGTCCCCGAGCAGCAGCTCGGTGCCGACGGCGATGATCTCGGCGCGCATCGGCTCAGTCCTTGCCGGCGCGCCGGGCCTGCGTCGCGTCCGCCCGCGCAGCCTGCGCCCGGGCACGCGCCGCCTGCGCCCGGGGCGACGTTCGACGCAGCCGCAGCGCCCGTCCGACGTAGTCCAGCCCGGTGACGACGGTCAGCACCACCGCCGCCGCCATCAGCCACGCTCGTCCGCTCGCCGCCGCACCCGACAGCGGCAGGAGGTACAGGCCGAGCGCGACCGACTGGAGCATCGTCTTGACCTTGCCGCCGCGGCTCGCTGCGATCACGCCGTGCCGGATCACCCAGAACCGCAGCAGCGTGACGCCGATCTCGCGGACGAGCATGACGACGGTGACCCACCAGGGCAGCTCGCCGAGCACGGACAACCCGACCAGCGCCGCGCCGATCAGCGCCTTGTCGGCGATCGGGTCGGCGATCTTGCCGAAGTCGGTGACCAGGTGCAGCCGCCGGGCCAGCTCGCCGTCGACGTGGTCGGTGACCGAGGCGACGACGAAGACCCCGGTCGCCGCCAGACGCCACGACGTCGACATCGCCGTCGTCCACGAACAGCAGCCAGACGAAGACCGGCACCAGCAGCAGGCGCAGCACGGTCAGCGCGTTGGCCACGTTGAGCACCCGCACGGTGGTCGCGGGCAGCGCGGCCGGGTCTACACGCGGGTCGAGCGGGCCGCCTCGAGGCTGGGAGGTCAACGCGCCGGTCCGGTCGAGGGGAACAGCCACCAGGTCGACGCCGTCGGTCCCGACCACCCGCGCCCGCACGAAGTCACCGACGGCGACCGGCGCGGCCTCGGGCGGCAGACGCAGGATCGTCGAGCCGTCGACCTCCGGGGCCTGGTGGTCGGCGCGGCCCTCGGCCACCGGACCGTCGGACCCGTCCGGATCGCCGGTATCGGCCAACGACTCGACCAGCACCTCGACGACCGCGCCGATCCGCTCCTCGGCCCGCTGGGCGGTGAGCTCCTCGACGAGGCGGCTGATCCGGTCGACCCGCTCGGCGACCACCGACTCGCGACACCTTGCCGTCGAGCTGTCGGCCTCGGTGCCGTCCTCGTCGGAGTAGCCGAAGACGCCGATCGCGTCGAGGCGCGCCCGCTCGAGGAAGCGCTCGAGCTCGGCGACGTCGTCCTCGGTCTCGCCGGGGAAGCCGACGATGACGTTGGACCGCACACCGGCCTCGGGCACCCGCTCGCGGATCTTGTCGAGCAGCTCCGGGAACCGCTCGGTGTCCCCGAAGCGCCGCATCCGGCGCAGCACCGGCCCGCTGGCGTGCTGGAACGACAGGTCGAAGTACGGCACGACACCCGGGGTCGAGGTCATCACCTCGATCAGCGACGGCCGCATCTCGGCGGGCTGCAGGTAGGTGACCCGCACCCGCTCGATGCCGTCGATCGCGGCGAGCGCGGGCAGCAGCGCCTCGAGCAGCCGCAGGTCGCCGAGGTCCTTGCCGTAGGACGTCGAGTTCTCGCTCACCAGCACGAGCTCGCGCACGCCCTGCTCGGCGAGCCAGGCGGCCTCGGCGAGCACCTCCGCCGGCCGGCCGCGACACGAACGCGCCGCGGAAGGACGGGATCGCGCAGAAGGCGCAGCGCCGGTCGCAGCCGGACGCGAGCTTCAGCGGCGCGACCGGACCGCCGTCGAGCCGGCGGCGCAGCTGGCGCGGACCACCCGCGTGCCCGGGGATGCCCACGGACGTGTCGGTGCCACCGGCGACCGAAGCCCGGTCCGTCGGCGTGATCGGCAGCAGCAGGCGCCGGTCGCCTGGGGTGTGCGGGACCAGGGTGCGACCGGCGAGCACGTCGTCGAGCCGGTCGCCGATCTGCGCGTAGTCGTCGAAGCCCAAGATCGCCGACGGCTTCGGGCAGCGCGGCTGCGAGCTCGTCGCCGTACCGCTCGGCCAGGCACCCGACCGCCACGACCTTGCCGCCGCCGTCGCCCGGCCGCCAGCAGGGTGTCGATCGAGTCCTTCTTCGCCGCCTCGACGAAGCCGCAGGTGTTGACCAGGGTCACGTCGGCGGCTCCGTCGGTCAGCGACCAGCCGGCGGCCTCGAGGCGGCCGGCCAGCTCCTCGGAGTCGACCTCGTTGCGCGCGCAGCCCAGGGTGACGATGGAGACAGACCGGGGGGTGGACACGCGCCTGAGCCTACAGTCGCAGCGGGACAGTGGTTTCCCCTAGCCGCCGCACGCCCCTGCAGGGCACGTCCGGTCAGCCCTGGGCCAGCGTCGGGTCGCCCGGGCCGAACGTCAGGCGGGTGACCTGGCCGTCACCGCCCGGCGCCCCGAGGTTCACACCGTTGACCTCCAGGTCGACCGCGCCGGCGTTGCCGAGGACCAGCTTGACCTGCTGGGGGTCGGTGAAGGTCTTCTCCTGCCCACCGGCCACGTTGTCGCTGAACAGCGTCGTCCCATCGGCGCCTCGGCGGTGACCCAGCACAGGTCCCTGGTGACCTTGACGACCACGTTGACGCCGGTCATCGCCACCGCGCTGGTCGGCGGCGGGTTGGGCGACGGCTCGCTGGCCGGGGGCGTCGCCGTCGCGGTCGTCGGTGGGCGTGGGTGTCGTCGTCGCGGTGGTCTGGTGCGCCGTGTCGACCGCGGGGTGCTTGTTGGTGTCACCGCGCGCGAGCTGGAAGACCGCTAGAGCGACGACCACCACCAGCGCGGCGGCCATCGCACCGCTCCAGTTCGGTCCCCGGCGCTCGGGCTTGGCCGTGCTGGTCTCGGCCTCGAACACCGTCGTGGCCGACGGCCCGTCTTCGGAGGTGGCGAACCGCGCGTCGAACTCGGCGAGCAGCGGGGCCGGGTCGATCCCGACCACGTGGGCGAGGTTGCGGATGTGACCGCGGGCGTAGAAGTCGCCACCGCAGAGCCGGAAGTCGTCGGCCTCGATCGCCCGCACCACGGTCGCGCGCATCCGGGTGGCGGCGCTCACGTCGTCGACAGACAGACCCGCGCGCACGCGGGCAGCCGCAAGCGTCTCCCCGATGGTCACGAACGGGACTCCTTAGAGTTCGCGGATCTCCGCGCCGACTCAGTCTAGGCCGAACCAAGCCGTGTCGACAAAGAGTTGAAGTGCCGAAAATCGCTGTTTCGTGCCTCACTCCCCCCGCAAGGTGGCGACGATGTCGTCGAGCTCGTCGGGCTTGACCAGCACGTCGCGGGCCTTGGACCCTTCGCTCGGCCCGACGATCCCGCGGCTCTCCATCAGGTCCATCAGCCGGCCCGCCTTGGCGAAGCCGACCCGCAGCTTGCGCTGCAGCATCGACGTCGAGCCGAACTGGGTGGTGACGACGAGCTCGACGGCCTGGCAGAGCAGGTCGAGGTCGTCGCCGATCTCCTCGTCGACGTCCTTCTTCGCGGCCACGCCAGCCGTCACGTCGTCGCGGTAGGTCGGCTGCAGCTGCTCCTTGCAGTGCGCGACGACCGCGTCGATCTCGGCCTCGGTGACGTAGGCGCCCTGCATGCGGATCGGCTTGCTCGCGCCCATCGGCAGGAACAGCCCGTCGCCGAGGCCGACCAGCTTCTCCGCACCCGGCTGGTCGAGGATGACCCGGCTGTCGGCGAGGCTGGAGGTCGCGAACGCCAGCCGGGACGGCACGTTGGCCTTGATCAGACCGGTGACGACGTCGACGCTCGGCCGCTGGGTCGCGAGCACCAGGTGGATGCCGGCGGCGCGGGCGAGCTGGGTGATGCGCACGATCGAGTCCTCGACGTCGCGCGGCGCCACCATCATCAGGTCGGCGAGCTCGTCGACGATCACCAGCAGGTACGGGTACGGCTGGTAGACCCGCTCGCTGCCGGGCGGGGCGGTGAGCTTGCCCGACTTGACCGCCTTGTTGAAGTCGTCGATGTGCCGGAAGCCGACTGGCCGCCAGGTCGTCGTAGCGCATGTCCATCTCGCGGACGACCCACTGCAGCGCCTCGGCGGCCTTCTTCGGGTTGGTGATGATCGGCGTGATCAGGTGCGGGATGCCCTCGTAGTGCGTGAGCTCGACCCGCTTGGGGTCGATCAGCACCATGCGCACCTCGTCGGGCGTGGCCCGCGTCAGGATCGAGGTGATCAGGGTGTTGATGCAGGTCGACTTGCCGGCGCCGGTCGCGCCGGCGACCAGGATGTGCGGCATCTTCGCGAGGTTCGCGCAGACGAAGCCGCCCTCGACGTCCTTGCCGAGGCCGACGATCATCGGGTGGTGGTCGGCGGTCGCGGCCGACGAGCGCAGCACGTCGCCGAGGCTGACGATCTCGCGGTCGGCGTTGGGGATCTCGATGCCGATCGCGGACTTGCCGGGGATCGGCGACAGGATGCGCACGTCGGCGCTCGCGACCGCGTAGGCGATGTTGCTGGACAGCGCGGTGATCCGCTCGACCTTGACCGCCGGACCGAGCTCGACCTCGTAGCGGGTGACCGTCGGACCGCGGGTGAAGCCGGTGACTGCGGCGTCGATCTCGAACTGCTCGAGGACCTCGGTGAGCGCCGCGACGACGGTGTCGTTGGCCTTGCTGCGCGCCTTGGCCGGGCGTGCCGTCGCGGAGCAGGTCGGCGGCGGCAGGTGGTAGGTGATGTCACCGGACAGCGGGAGCTGCTCGGCGCGAGCCGGCAGCGGCGTGTGGGTCGCTGGCGGTGGCGGAGCGGACGGCTCCTCGGCGTCCGGCGCCGTCGTGCTCGTGGCGCGCGACCATCGGCGTGTCGAACGGCACGTCACCTTCGGCTTCGGCGCTCTGCATGCTGCCGACCCGTCGGCGGGGTCGGCTGCGCTTCAGCGGTTCCGGAGCGGCCGGCGGTGGTCGATCTCCTCGGCGGGCGGTGCGACCGGACGGCGGAGCAGCCTGTCCCGCAGCTCGGCCAAGCGTCGGGGCATCGCGTGCACCGGCGTGGCGGTGATGACGAGCAGGCCGAAACAGCCGAGCAGCAGCAGCAGCGGCACGGCGAGGTAGACGGTGAGACCGGCAACCATCGGCGCCGAGACGAAGAAGCCGAGCAAGCCGCCGGCGTGACGCATCGCGTGCGCGCCCGCTGCGGGCTGCGGGCTGCCATGCAGGATGTGGACGATCCCCAGGATCCCGAGCAGCAGTGCCGACCAGCCGATGACGATGCGGCCGGTGGTCGCGCTGCGCTCGGGGTGGCGCAGGAAGCGCCAGCCGAGCGCGCCGAGCAAGAGCGGGGCGAGGAAGGCGACGGATCCCGCACTGCCGCGGACCACGGCGACCACTGCATCGCCGATCGGCCCGGGGAGCTGCCACCAGACGCCTCCCGCGACCACGAGCGCGGCGCCGACCATGGCCAGACCGAGCCCGTCGCGGCGGTGGGCCGGGTCGAGGTCACGCGCCTTGGCGCCGGCCGCGCGGGTGATGCCGCCGACGGCGTGGGCGAACAGCATCCACAGCCCTCGGCCGGCTCTGCCCAACGCGCGGAGCATGCGCACCAGCAGGCCGGGACCGGAGCGCACCGGCCGCCCGGGGCGCGTCGGGCCGTGCTCCTGCTGGCCGCGCCGGTCTTGCCAGCAGTGCTGGCCTTGCCACTCTTGCTCGCCGGCTTCCGCTTGGCCGCGGAAGCTGCCGAGCGCGGACGCGCGGGCGTACGGGTCGCCATGGTCCCAAGGCTACCCGTTATGTCCCATCGGTCTCACCGGCCACACCGGTAACGTGCCGGCGTGTCGCGACCTCCCCGGCTGACCGGCATCTCGCCGTGTCGGGCAGGTCAGCAGGTCAGATCCCGCTCCTCAGTCAGGAGGCGCGAAGGGCGACGTGCCGGGCCCAAGCGGCCGAACGTGCCTTGAGATGGTCACGGGCGAGTCGCTCCACGATGCCAGGCGTGGGCTCACCACCGAAGAATTCCACCGCGTGTCTGGCGCCCTGCGACGAAGCTCACCACCGTCTCGTGCGACAGCACCCCGGAGTACTCGGCAGAGAGGCGTTGGATGAGGCGGTTGTCGTGCTCGCGGTGCGAGATCGGTCGATTCGTTGACATTTCGGTCCTCCTCAGCGAAAACGGCGCAAACCGTACTCTGCTGGCCCGTTGAGGATGACCACAATCAGACAAAGGTAGATCATTGGCCTGCTTGAACCCATGGTGCAAGCCGCGAGCGGTCGGACGATCGCCCTGCGGTGAACCGGCTGCTAGACCTCGACGACCACCGGCAGGATCATCGGCCGACGCCGGTACGTGTCGTTCACCCAGCGCCCGACGACCCGGCGGATGACCTGCTGCAGCTGATGGGCGTCGACCACGCCGTCGGCGGCGGCCTTCTCGACCGCCTCTTCGATCAACGGCCGCACCCCGTCGAACAGCGCCTGCTCGTCGGCGAAGCCCCGCGCGGTGATCTCCGGGCCGCCGGTGATCTTGCCGGTGGCGGCGTCGACGACGACGACGATCGAGACGAAGCCCTCGTCGCCGAGGATCCGCCGGTCCTTCAGCGCATGCTCGGTCACGTCGCCGACGGTGAGCCCGTCGACGTAGACGTAGCCGCACGGCACCGCGCCGACGACGCTGGCCCGGCCGTCGACGAGGTCGATCACCATGCCGTCGTCGGCCATGATGATCCGGTCGGTCGGTACACCCGACAGCTCGGCCAGCTCGGCGTGGGCCCGCAGGTGGCGCCACTCGCCGTGGACCGGCATGACGTTGCTCGGGCGGGTCAGGTTGAGCACGTAGAGCAGCTCGCCGGCGGCGGCGTGACCGGAGACGTGCACCATCGCGTTGCCCTTGTGCACCACGTTGGCGCCCCAGCGGGTCAGGCCGTTGATCACCCGGAAGACGGCGGTCTCGTTGCCCGGGATGAGCGAGGAGGCGAGCACGACGGTGTCGCCCGACTCGATGTGGACCGGGTGGTCGCGGTTGGCCATCCGCGACAGCGCCGACATCGGCTCGCCCTGCGAGCCGGTGGAGACCAGCACGACCTGCTCGGGCGGCAGCTCGTCGATCTCCCGGGCGTCGACGATCAGTCCGTCCGGCACCCGCAGGTAGCCGAGGTCGCGCGCGACGCCCATGTTGCGGACCATCGAGCGACCGACGAACGCGACCTTGCGGCGGTAGGCGACCGCGACGTCGAGCACCTGCTGGACGCGGTGCACGTGACTGGCGAAGCAGGCGACGATGACCCGCCGCTCGGCCCGCTCGAACACCTGTCGCAGCACCGGGGCGATGTCCCGCTCCGGCGTGACGAAGCCGGGCACCTCGGCGTTGGTCGAGTCCGACATCAGCAGGTCGACGCCCTCGGCGCCGAGCCGCGCGAACCCGCCCAGGTCGGTGAGCCGGCCGTCGAGCGGCAGCTGGTCCATCTTGAAGTCGCCGGTGTGCAGCACGACGCCGGCCGGCGTGCGGATCGCCACCGCGAGCGCGTCGGGGATCGAGTGGTTGACCGCGACGAACTCGCACTCGAACGGGCCGAGGCGTTCGCGCTGGCCCTCGACCACTCCAGCGTGTACGGCTTGATCCGGTGCTCGTTCAGCTTGGCCTCGATGAACGCCAGGGTGAGCTTGGAGCCGATCAGCGGGATGTCGGGCTTCTCGCGCAGCAGGTAGGGCACCGCGCCGATGTGGTCCTCGTGCCCGTGGGTGAGGACGATCGCCTCGATCGTCGTCGAGCCGATCACGGATGTAGCCGAAGTCCGGGAGGATCAGGTCGACGCCGGGCTGGTCGGGCTCGGGGAACAGCACGCCGCAGTCGACGATCAGCAGCCGGCCGCCGTACTCGAAGACGGTCATGTTGCGGCCGATCTCGCCGAGGCCGCCGAGGGCGACGATCCGCAGACCTTGTTCGGGCAGCGGCGGCGGCGAACCGAGCTCGGGATGCGGGTGGCTCACAGCTGTCAGGCCCGCGTCGGCGCAGTCGCGTCCGGAGCTGGTCGATCTGCTCCGGCGTCGCGTCGACCAGCGGGGAGCGCACCGGCCCGGCCGGCAGGCCGAGCAGGGTCAGCGCGGCCTTGGTCAGGATCACGCCCTGGGTGCGGAAGAAGCCGGCGAACACCGGCAGCAGCTGGGCGTGCAGCTCGGTGGCGCGCCGGACGTCGCCGCCAGGTAGGCGGCGATCATCGCCGAGATCTCGCGCCGACGACGTGGCCGACGACGCTGACCACGCCCGCTGCAGCCCACCGACAGCATCGGCAGCGTGAGGATGTCGTCGCCGCAGTAGTAGCGCCAGGTCGGTGCGGGCCAGCACCCATGCGGCGGCCGCGAGGTCGCCCTTGGCGTCCTTGTTGGCGACGATCCGCGGGTGCTCGGCGAGCCGGACCAGGGTCTCGGTCTCGATCGCCACCGCCGGTACGCCCCGGGATGTCGTAGAGCATGACCGGCAGCTCGGTGGCGTCGGCGATCGTGGTGAAGTGCGCGAGGAGCCCTGCCTGCGGGGGCTTGCTGTAGTACGGCGTCACGACGAGCAGCCCGTGCGCGCCGGCATCGCTCGGCGTCCTGCGCCAGCTCGACGCTGTGCGCGCGTGTCGTTGGTGCCGACGCCGGCGATCACGTGGGCGCGGTCACCGACAGCCTCGACGACGGCGCGGACCAGGCGCCTCCTTCTCGGCGTCGGTGGTGGTCGGCGACTCACCGGTCGTGCCGTTGATGACCAGACCGTCGTTGCCACCGTCGTCGACCAGGTGCGTCGCCAGCCGCTGCGCCCCGTCGAGGTCGAGCGCGCCGTCGGCGGTGAACGGGGTGACCATCGCGGTGAGCACGCGCCCGAACGGCGCGGCGGGCATGTCGAGATCCATAGGGTGCACGCTACCCGAGCCGCTTACGGAGCGACCCGCCCGTTCGCCTCGAACGCCGCGTGGGTGAGCGGCATGAGCTGCTGCCCACTCCGCCTCCATCTGCTCGGCGACCATCTCGATCTCGCGCTGCGGGAAGCTGCGGGAAGCGGCGAGTCCTCGCTGCTTGGTCCGCAGCGACAGAAGTGTCATCAGCGACCGCGCGTTGCAGGTGACGTACATCGACGAGTAGGTCGCCACCGGCAGCACGCCCCGGGCGACCTCGCGCGCGACACCGGCCTCGAGCATCTCGAGGTAGGCGGCGTACGCGGCCTCGCAGGCGCGCTTCGTCGCCTCGGCGGTCACCTTGTGCTGCTCTGGGGTGCCGTCGACGAAGACGTACGCGCCGGGCTTGCCCTGCTGGACCAGCTTGCGCTCCGGGCCCGGGCACGTAGAAGACCGGGTCGAGCTGCCGGTAGCGGCCGCTCTCCTCGTTGTAGCTGAAGCCGACCCGGTGCCGCATGAACTCGCGGAACACGAAGATCGGCGCCGCGACGAAGAACGTCATCGAGTTGTGCTCGAACGGCGTGCCGTGCCGGTCGCGCATCAGGTAGTTGATGAGCCCGGCGGACCGGCTCGCGTCGGCGTCGACGTCCTCGAGCGACTGCTCGCCCTTGGTCGACACCCGCGCGGCGAACAGCACGTCGGCGTCGCTAGCCGTGTGCTTGACCAGCTCGACGGTCATGTCGCTGCGGAACCGGGTGAGGGCGTTGTCGGGCATGGCGCCAGCCTAGCGAGGCGGTACGTCATCGCCGGAGCGCCACCAGCCGGTTCGGCGCGCCGCTGCCCGCTGGATTCAGGCGCCCCTCGTGATGAGGCAGAACTCGTTGCCTTCAGGGTCACGCCAGACCTGCCAGGGCGCGTCGGTGGATCCGAACACTCCGCTGGCGGCGCTCGCCCCGAGCTCGGTCGCGCGGCGGGCGGCGCCGGCTAGCTCGTCCACCTCGATGTCCAGGTGGAGCCGGTTCTTCACCGCCTTGGCCTCCGGTACGAGCTGGAAGGCAAGGACCGGACCAGCGGGCGCCAACGGCTCCAGGTCGACCCAGTCCGCCTCCCGGTTGGTGATCTTCATTCCGAGCATCCCCGACCAGAAGGCGGCGGCGCGCTCAAGATCGTTGCAGTCGACGACGAGGTGGGTGACCGTCATCGCGCCGACTGCACCGCGGGCCTGGACCCGCTCGGGCGCGTTCATGCCGCACAGCTCGCGCTGTGGCCGGCCGCTCGGCTGCACCACACCGCGCTGGGCGGCGGAGTGGATGCGGAGAGCCGGCGAGCCCGGCGAAGTCGCGGGATGTGCCGCGGGGTGCGGTAGGCGTTGGCCCGCCGCCACGCGTCCGCCTGCGCGATCAGGTCATCGCGACGCGACCGGCCCATGTACTCGGCGAGGTAGATGCTCATCGGGTCCTCCCACCGTTCGGGCGCCTGCACGCGTCCACCGCGTCAGAAACACCAGTCGACAACGTTATGCCGGTGTCGGGAAGAAAGCAACCATCAAAGTGGCTATGCTGGTGTCATGACTGAGCCAAAGGTCAGTCCGCCGCACGTGCAGCTGCTGTTGGACTACGTCAACACCCTCGACGTGGAGCTCTCCACGGACGACGTCGCGACCGCGGAGGCGCTGACGCGGTGGTTGGTCGAGCGCGGGCTCGCGCCCCGCGGGCTGGACGCCGACGACAGCGACCTGCTGCTCGCTCACCAGCTGCGCAGCGCACTTCGCGCCGAGCTGATCGCCCATCACGGGAGCGCGGACCTCGACGGGGCCGCCACCGCTACTTCCGTCGGCAACGGCACCGGCACGGCCTTCGACGATCTGGCCGCACAACTCCCCCTCCGGCTGACCCTGGACGCCGCCGGTGCGCGCCTGGTTCCCGCCGTCACCGGCGTGGCCGCCGCCTTGGCCACTGTGCTGGCCGCCGTCGCGAGCGCCAGCGCCGACGGCACCTGGCCGCGCCTGAAGATCTGCCCCGCGCAGGACTGCGCGGTCGGATTCTTCGACGCCTCGAAGAACCAGTCACGTACCTGGTGCAGCATGCGGGTCTGCGGGAACCGGCAGAAAACCAAGGCGTACCGAGCGCGCCAGCTCGACCGGTAGCAACCCATCTGGTCCGGCCTGGAAGACTTGGCACATGGCAGACGTGAGCGTGCGGGTCGCCCGCGAGTCCGATACGCCCGGAATCGCCGACGTCCAGCTTCGCGCCTGGCGCGAGCTCTACGGCTCCGTTCTCCCCGCGGCCGCCTTGGCGACATTGACCGCAGGCTCCATCGCCGAGCGGTGGCGCGCGGCGATCGTCGATCCGCCTTCTGAGCAGCACTGGGTCCTCGTCGCCTTGCAGGGCGACGAGGTGGTGGGCTTCGCGGCCTGCGGCCCAGCGGACGACCCTGACCTGGATCCGTACGACGCCAGCGAGCTCGCGGCCTTGCACGTGCGGCCCGACGCGACCGGCGTAGGGCACGGAAGCAGACTGCTGGCCGCCGCCGTCGACCACCTCCAGCGCCGGCGCATCGGGCACCTGGTGACGTGGGTGTTCGCTACCGACGACGCACTGCGCCGCTTCTTCACCGAGACCGGATGGGACGCCGACGGCGCCACCCGCACGCTCACCACGGCCGAGGCTGACGGCACCGAGACAGCTCGCCAGCAGGTGCGCCTGGCCACCGACATATCGGCGCAGGCGTGACCGTTGGCTGAGACGGGCGAGACCACCTCCACGCCGGCGCCGGCGCTAGAGGCCACGGAGCGACGCCGGGTCCTCCGCGACGCGGCCGGGGTCGGCGTCGCAACTGGCGCTATCGGATTGTCGTTCGGCGCCATCTCCACCGCGTCAGGGCTGTCGGTCCTCCAGACCTGCGCGCTCTCGCTGCTGATGTTCACCGGGGGTTCGCAATTCGCCCTCGTCGGCGTGCTCGGCGCGGGCGGCGGCGGTGTTGCCGGAGCCGCCACGGCCGTCATGCTGGGCAGCCGCAACGCCCTCTACAGCTTGCGACTGGCATCCGTCCTGCGACTGCGCGGACCCCGCCGCTTCCTCGCCAGCCAGCTCGTCATCGACGAGAGCACGGCCATGGCGGTGGGCCGCGACTCCGAACCTGCCAGCCGATTGGCGTTCTACGCCACCGGCCTCTCGGTGTTCGTCTTGTGGAACCTCGGCACGGTCCTCGGCGCGTTCGGCGCCCAGGCGCTGTCGGACCCGCGGACATTCGGCCTGGACGCCGCAGCGCCTGCCGCCTTCCTCGCACTGCTGGCACCGCGCTTGCGGCAGCGAGAGCCGCAGTCGGTAGCACTGGCGGCCGCGGTCGTGGCGGTGCTGGCCGCGCCGGTCCTGCCGATTGGCACGCCGGTGCTCGTCGCCGCAATGACAGCCGTCGCCATCGGCCTGGTCGGAGCGCGGACGCGATGATCTGGACGTCGGTGCTGGTGGCGAGCCTTGGCTGCTACCTGCTCAAACTTGTCGGCTTCTCCGTGCCCCCGCGCATGCTGGAGGCACCCAAGGTCCGCCGGATCGTCGAGCTCCTCCCGGTGGCGCTGCTCAGCGCCTGGTGGTGCTGCAGACGTTCACTGCCGGCCACCACGTGGTGCTGGATGCGCGGGCGATCGGCCTTGGCGCGGCGGCCGTCGCGGTACTAGCCCGGGCGCCGTTCCTCGTGGTGGTTGCGGTGGCGACAGCGGTGACGGCAGGCGTGCGGGCGCTGGGCTGACGCCACTCCTCGGACCAGCGGATGAGCGGATGAGTTGCTCTACAGGTCGAGCAGGTGCTCGAGGCCGACGGTGAGCCCGGGCCGTGCCGCCGACCTCGCGGACGGCCAGCAGCACGCCCGGCATGAACGACGACGCGGTCGCAGGGAGTCGTGCCGCAGCGTCAGCGTCTCGCCCTGCGCCGCCGAGCAGCACCTCCTGGTGGGCGACCAGCCCGCGCAGCCGCACGGCGTGCACCGGCACGCCGTCGACGTCGGCGCCGCGGGCGCCGTCCAGCGCCGGTCGTCGTCGCGTCCGGCATCGGCGCCAGGCCGGCCTCGCGGCCGCGCCTGCGGCGATCAGCTCGGCGGTGCGGCGGGCGGTGCCGCTGGGCGCGTCGACCTTGTCCGGGTGGTGCAGCTCGACGATCTCGACCGACTCGAAGTAGCGGGCGGCCTGCGCGGCGAACCGCATCATCAGCACGGCGCCGATGCCGAAGTTCGGCGCGATGAGCACGCCCGACGCCGGGTGCGGCCGCCGAGCCAGGCCGCGCACCTGCGTCGAGGCGCTCGTCGTCGAAGCCGGTGGTGCCGACGACGACGTGGACGCCGCGGCCGACGCAGCAGCTGCGAGGTTGTCCATCACCGACGTCGGGGCGGGTGAAGTCGACGACGACCTGCGCGCCGGCAGCCGCCAGGTCCTCGAGCGCGTCGCCGCCGTCGAGACGCGGCCGACCAGCTCCAGGTCGGCGGCGGCCTCGACCGCGCGGCAGACCTCGGCGCCCATCCGCCCGCGCGCGCCGAGCACGCCGACCCGGATCGGGTCGAGGCGCCAGGCGTCGGCGTCATGCCACCGCTGCCGCGAAGTCGCGGTCGTCGAACGGGCCGATGACCGCGAGCGTCGGCGGCGCCGGCGAGCACGCTCGGCGGCGACCGTCGCGCACGTCGTCGAGGGTCACCGCGTCGATGCGGCGCGAGGATCTCGTCGACGCTGAGCAGCTCGCCGTAGACGAGCTCGCCCTTGCCGAGCCGGCTCATCCGCGAGCCGGTGTCCTCCAGGCCGAGCACGAGCGCGCCGCGCAGCTGGCCCTTGCCGCGGCGCGAGCTCCTCGGCGGTGATGCCGTCGCGCGGCGACCGTGCTCGAGCTGCGTCGCGGCAGATGCTCGAGCACCTCGTCGACCTCGCTCGGGCTGGCAGCCGGCGTAGACGCCGAACAGGCCGGTGTCGGCGTACTGCGCGGTGTAGCGAGTAGACCGAGTAGGCCAGGCCGCGCTTCTCGCGGACCTCCTGGAACAGCCGCGAGCTCATGCCGCCGCCGAGCGCGGCGTTGAGCACGCCGAGGGCGAAGCGGCGCTCGTCGCCGCGGGCAGCGCCGGGCACGCCGAGGACGAGGTTGGCCTGCTCGGTCGGCCGGTCGCACGACGTCGACGCCGGCCGGCGGTCGCGGCGCGTGCCGGCGCCGACGCGCGGCGCGCGCGGACGGCGCGGCGTCGCCGTCGAGCAGCCGGCCGGCCGAACGCCTTGCGTCACCAGGCGGACGACCGCGGCGTGGTCGACGTTGCCGGCGGCCGCGACGACCATGTTGCTCGGGCCGGTAGCGCCGCCGGTAGTAGCCGTGCGATCGGCGTGCGCGGGCAGCGCGTCGATCGAGTCGACGGTGCCGAGGACCGGCCGGCCGAGCGGGGTGTCGCCGAACAGCGCCTGCGGCGAACACGTCGTGCACGACGTCGCCGGGATCGTCGTCGTGCATGGCGATCTCTTCGAGGATCACGCCGCGCTCGGCCTCGACGTCGGCCGTGCGCGATGCAGCGACGACGGTGACCATGTCGCAGACGACGTCGACCGCGAGCGGCAGGTCGGCGTCGAGCACCCGCGCGTAGTAGCAGGTGTACTCCTTGGCGGTGAAGGCGTTCATCTCGCCGCCGACCGCGTCGAGCGCCGCGGAGATCTCCAGCGCGCCGCGCCGCTTGGTGCCCTTGAACAGCAGGTGCTCGAGGTAGTGCGAGCGCGCCGGCCAGCGCGGGCGTCTCGTCGCGCGAGCCGACGCCGACCCAGACGCCGAACGGCGACCGAGCGCACGGCCGGCATCGCCTCGGTGACGACCCGCAGCCCGCCGGGCAGGACGGTGCGGCGGACGACCGCCGCCGTCCGCGCCCGGCGAGCAGCGTCCGGGTGCGACCGGCTCGCTGGTCGCGCCGAGCGAGCGTCGACCGGCACGTCGCCGCGGCACGCCGCGGCGTCGGCCGGCGCCGTCGGCGCCGCGTCGCCGTCGCCCTCGACGACCGGGCACGAGCGAGAGCTTGCCGCGCGGGTCGATCTCGGCGATCTCGACCTGGATCTTGTCGCCGACCTTGACGACGTCCTCGACGTTCTCGACCCGCTTGCCACCGGCGATCTTGCGCAGCTGCGAGATGTGCAGCAGGCCGTCCTTGCCGGGCATGAGCGAGACGAACGCACCGAAGGTCGTCGTCTTCACGACGGTGCCCAGGTAGCGCTCGCCGACCTCCGGCATCGTCGGGTTGGCGATCGCGTTGATCATCGCGCGGGCCGCCTCGGCCTTCGGGCCGTCGGTCGCACCGATGTAGATCGTGCCGTCGTCCTCGATGGTGATGTCGGCGCCGGTGTCGTCCTGGATCTGGTTGATCATCTTGCCCTTGGGGCCGATGACCTCGCCGATCTTGTCGACCGGGATCTTGATCGTGATGATCCGCGGCGCGTACGGCGACATCTCGTCCGGGCGCGTCGATCGCCTCGGCCATGACGTCGAGGATCGTCAGCCGGGCGTCGCGGGCCTGGTGCAGCGCGCCGGCCGAGCACCGACGCCGGGATGCCGTCGAGCTTGGTGTCGAGCTGCAGCGCGGTGACGAACTCCTTGGTGCCGGCGACCTTGAAGTCCATGTCGCCGAACGCGTCCTCGGCACCGAGGATGTCGGTCAGCGTGACGTACTCGGTCTTGCCGTCGACCGTGTCGGAGATCAGGCCCATCGCGATGCCGGCGACCGGCGCCCTGCAGCGGCACACCGGCGTTGAGCAGCGACATCGTGCGAGGCGCAGACCGAGCCCATCGACGTCGAGCCGTTGGAGCCGAGCGCCTCGGAGACCTGCCGGATCGCGTACGGGAACTCCTCGCGCGTCGGCAGCACCGGCACGAGCGCCCGCTCGGCGAGCGCGCCGTGGCCGATCTCGCGGCGCTTCGGCGAGCCGACGCGGCCGGTCTCACCGGTGGAGTACGGCGGGAAGTTGTAGTTGTGCATGTAGCGCTTGCGCGTCTCCGGGCGCGAGCGTGTCGAGCTGCTGCTCCATGCGCAGCATGTTCAGCGTGGTGACGCCCAGGATCTGGGTCTCGCCGCGCTCGAACAGCGCCGAGCCGTGCACCCGCGGGAGCACCTCGACCTCGGCCGACAGCGGGCGGATGTCGGTGAGGCCACGGCCGTCGATGCGGACCTTGTCGCGCAGGACGCGCTGGCGGACGAGCTTCTTGGTCAGCGAGCGGAACGCGCGCGCCGATCTCCTTCTCGCGACCCTCGAACTGCGGCGGCGAGCTGTCTCGGCGGCGAGCGCCTTGACCCGGTCGAGCTCGGCCTCGCGCTCCTGCTTGCCGGCGATGGTCAGGGCCTGCGGCGAGCTCGGTCGCTGACCGCGGCCTCGACGGCCTCGAGCACGTCGTCCTGGTAGTCGAGGAAGACGCGGGAACTCGCCGGTCGGCTTGGCCGCGCCGGCGGCCAGCTCGGCCTGCGCCTCGCACAGCGTCTGCGATGAACGGCTTGGCGGCCTCGAGGCCCTGCGGCGACGACCTCCTCGGTCGGCGCGGTGCGCGCCGCCGCGCGACGAGCTCGATCGTGTGCGTCGGTGGCCTCGGCCTCGACCATCATGATCGCGACGTCGCCGTCCGTCGAGCACGCGGCCGGCGACGACCATGTCGAAGGTGGCCCGCTCGAGCTCGGCGTGGGTCGGGAACGCGACCCACTGGCCGTCGATGAGCGCGACGCGGATGGCGCCGATCGGGCCGCTGAACGGCAGGCCGGCGAGCTGGGTCGACATCGACGGCCGCGTTGATCGCGACGACGTCGTAGAGGTGGTCGGGGTCGAGCGCCATGACGGTGCACGACGACCTGGATCTCGTTGCGCAGGCCCTTGACGAAGCGACGGGCGCAGCGGCCGGTCGATCAGCCGGCAGGTGAGGATCGCGTCCTCGCTCGGGCCGGCCCTCGCGGCGGAAGAACGAGCCGGGGATGCGGCCCGACGGCGTACATCCGCTCCTCGACGTCGACCGTCAGCGGGAAGAAGTCGAGCTGGTCCTTCGGGTTCTTGCGACGCGGTCGTGGCCGACAGCATCATCGTGTCGTCGTCGAGGTAGGCGACGGCGGAGCCGGCGGCCTGGCGGGCCAGCCGGCCGGTCTCGAAGCGGATGGTGCGGGTGCCGAACGTGCCGTTGTCGATGACGGCTTCGGCGGTGGTGATCTCGTGGTCAGCCACGAGACCCTCCATAGGGTTCGTCGTGGAGCCCGCCGAGCCGCGGCGGTGCTTCGCCGGTCTTCGATCGAAGCTCCCGGGGCTGCGCGTCGCGGCGAGTTCGCCGTGCGGCTCACTCCCGGAGACCACTACCGAGGACCGGCCGAGGCGGCGCTCGTGCGGGCTCCCGGTGAGGCGTGCGCGCAGCGGTCGATCAGGGCGGTGCCGCGGTGGAGCTGACTAGCGCCCGTCGTGCAGCTAGCGGCGCAGGCCGAGTCGCTCGATGAGCGAGCGGTAGCGGTTGATGTCCTTCTTGGCGAGGTACTTGAGCAGCCGGCGACGCCGGCCGACGAGCAGCAGCAGGCCGCGACGGCTGTGGTGGTCGTGCTTGTGCATCTTGAGGTGCTCGGTCAGGTCGGTGATCCGCTGGGTCAGCATCGCGACCTGGACCTCGGGGGAGCCGGTGTCGCTCTCGACCGGTGGCGTACTCGGCCATGATCGTGTTCTTGGTGGCGCTGTCGAGCGGCAACGGGGCTCCTTCAGGTGGTGCGGTGCGCGGCGCTCCGGTGCTGGTCCACGCGGGCAGGCAGGCACACGTCGGCCGATCGGCCAACGGCGTCCAACGCTACCAGTCGCGGGCGGCGCCGACCTGACAACCGGTCAGCGCCGCTCGGCCTGCTCGCACGTCGCGGGCCATCTGGGCGACCAGGGCGTCGACCGAGTCGAAGCGTGAGCGTCGTCGCGCAGCCGCGGCCCGAAGTCGACGGCGACGTGCTCGCCGTACAGGTCGAGGTCGTCCCGGTCCAGCACGTACGCCTCGACCCGCCGGTCCGACGCCGTCGAACGTCGGGTTCGTCCCGACCGAGATCGCGGCGGGCCAGCGTTGCCTGCGCCGCACTGCAGCCAGCCGGCGTAGACGCCGTCGGCGGGGATGGCCGCGTGCGGCGCAGTCGCCAGGTTGGCCGTCGGGTAGCCGAGCTCGCGGCCGCGCTGGTCACCGCGCACCACGATGCCCTCGAGGCGGTGCGGCCGGCCCAGCGCGTGGGCGGCCGCGACCATGTCGCCCGCGGCGACGCAGGAGCGCACGTAGGTCGACGAGTACGGCGTGTCGTCCCCCGCCGACGAGGCCGACGCCGGCGACCGTGAACCCGAAGCGAGCTACCCGAGCTCGGCCAGCGTCGCGACGTCACCGGCCGCCTTGTGGCCGAAGCGGAAGTTCTCGCCCCGACCACGACAGCGGCGACGTGGAGCCGGCCGACGAGCACCTCGTGGACGAACTCGTCGGGACCGAGGCGCGAGAACTCGATGGTGAACGGGATCACGCACAACGCGTCGACGCCCAGCTCGGCCATGCAGTGCGGCCCGGTGCCGCTCGGAGCGTGAGGACCGCCGGATGGCTGCCTGGCCGCACCACCTCGGAGGGGTGCGGGTCGAACGTCACCACCACGCAGCGGCAACGCCAGCTCGCGCGCCCGCTCGACCGCCCGGCCGATGATCCGCTGGTGGCCGCGGTGGACGCCGTCGAACACGCCGATCGTGACGACGCAACGCCCCCAACCGGCGGGCACGTCGTCGAGCCCACGCCATTGCTGCACCCTGGTCCGCCCTCCCACGATCGCCTGCTGCGGGGGTAAGCCTGTCACGGCTCGGTCGGCATTGGAGCGGTGGTGCGGCTCAGCCGCCGGCACTCAGCCGCCGAGCACGGCGACGATGGCGGCAGCCACCCGCGCGGCCACGTCCGCCTGGTCGCCCGAGCCGGGCGGGGCGTGCGCGGGCGACGGGGCGTCCACGTAGACACGCAGGGCGACCCCGTCGGGCGTACCCAGTGCGACGCCGAGGAGCGCGGCAGCGTAGGCACCGGTGAAGCGGGCGACGTAGGCGGGCCTGTCCCGGATGGTCGTCGCGTGGTGGCCGGTGGCGGACCGTGCGCTGACCTCATATCCCTCGGTGGCGTACGCGGTCATCACGGCACCACCGCCGGCAAGCGTGTACGTGCAGGACGAGCCATCGGGGCTTGAGGCGTCCGCAGCGTCGACACCCGCCAGCTGGGCGAGGTCGTCGGCGGGCAGTACCTCGCACAGGCCCTCGGCGAGCGCAGTCAGCGGCACCCGGACGACCGGCGCCGCGACTGCCGGGGCCACCCCACCGTCGCCGAGCGCGGCGGTGCGCGGAGTCGTGGGCACCCCGCAGGCGGCGCATGCAGTCGCGACGATCGCGGCGACCAGCGCTGCCCTGGCCAGCTGGGACGGCACGGCTGATCGGCTCGCCGGTGCAGCTGGTCGACGCGCGGTCACGGCCGCTTCCTCCCCTGGGCGCCGCGCGCCCGATGCCGCGCGCCCGAGGAGGGCACGCTGCAGGGGTCATCGGTCCGCGCGATGACGGTCTTTAACGGACCGGTCGACCGGCGTCCGGGGCGCTGTGGCGCCGCGCTGCGAGCCCTATTCGGCGGCGAACACGACGAGCGGCCTGGCCGCCCCGTCGCGCTCTTCCACGAGCGAGAGCAGCGCACCGTCCGGGCCGAACACACCGATCGGCCCGGCGTGCTCCCCGCAGCGCCGGAAGCCGCCTGCCGTGAGCCACCGCGGCCGCTTCTTCGGCGCTCACCTCACGCCGGGGGAACGCGGTGGCGACGGCGTCGCGAGCGGGATGACGGCGAAGTCGGCCTCGAGCTCGCCGAGCGTGCGGGCCACGGCCAGGTCGTACGGCCCGACGCGGGTGCGCCGCAGCGCGGTCAGGTGACCGCCGACGCCGAGGGCCGCGCCCAGGTCGCGGGCCAGCGCCCGGATGTAGGTACCGGTCGAGCAGACGACGGTGACGTCGACGTCGACCAGCCTCGCCGGTCGCGGCGCGACGTCGAGGACGTCGAACGCCGACACCGTGACCGTGCGGGCCGGCAGCTCGACCTCCTCGCCGTCACGGACCCGCGCGTACGCCCGCACGCCGTCGATCTTGATGGCGCTGACCGCGGACGGGACCTGGCTGATGGTCGCCGGTGAACGCGGCGCGCCGCGCGGCGATCGCGTCGTCGCTGACGTCGGCGGCGCTCGACGCTCGGCGATCACGTCGCCCTCGGCGTCGTCGGTGACGCGTGCGACTGCCCGAGCCGGATCGTGGCGTCGTAGTCCTTGTCGGTGAGCGCGAGGTGGCCGAGCAGCCGGGTCGCCCGCCCGATGCCGAGCACCAGCACGCCGGTCGCCATCGGGTCGAGCGTGCCGGCGTGGCCGACCCGGCGGGTCGCCGGCGAGCCGGCGCACCCGGGCGACGACGTCGTGCGAGGTCCAGCCGGACGGCTTGTCGACGATCACCAGCCCGTCGGCGGCAGGGCGTCCTCACTCGGACGGCCTTCGGCCTCGTCGTCCTCGGCGTCGCGGGGCTGCCGGTACGGGTCCGCGTCGCCGGCGTGACACCGCGTCGACGGCCACCGCCTGCGACGGCCTGCGTCCGCGGCGCGCGCCTCGGGCGAGCAGGTCGTCGATCTGGCGGGCGTTGTCGGGCACCGCGTCGACGACGAAGGCCAGCGTCGGCGTGAACCGGACGCCGGTCTGCCGGCCGACCTCGGAGCGCAGCACGCCCTTGGCGCTCTCCAGGGCGGCGGCGGTCTCGGCGCGTCTCCACGTCGTCGCCGTAGCACCGTGTAGAAGACGGTCGCGTCGTGCAGGTCACCGGTCACCCGGGCGTCGGTGATCGTGACGAAGCCGAGCCGCGGGTCCTTGACCCGCCGCTCGAGGGTTTCGGCCACGATCACCCGGATCCGGTCGGCCAGCTTGCGGGCCCGCGCGCGGTCGCTCACTCGTCCTCCTCGTTGAACAGCCGCCGTCTGGCGGACAGCAGCTCGACCTCCGGTCGCCCGGCGACCAGTCGCTCGCACGCGTCGAGCACTCTCGGACAGTGCGCCGCGTCCCCGCGACGACCACGCGACCCCGATCAGCGCCCGACGGTGCAGGTCAAGGTGCCCCGCCTCGGCCGCCGACACCTCGAACCTGCGCCGCAGCTCGGCCACGATCGGCCGCACGACCGACGCGCTTCTCCTTCAGCGAGTGGACGTCGCCAGCAGGTCCAGCTCAAGCTCGACAAGACAGCCCTCCGCACATGGCAGTCGCCCAAGATGGCAGTCTGCCAGCGAAGCCGAGCGCCCGTGCGCCAATCGAGGCCGCGAGGCGGGTGCCGCGAACCGCGTCCGAGGCGAGGGCCGCGGGGTTGACGAAGAACGTCAAGCGAGCAGTTCGAGCAACCCCGCGCCGTACGCAGCACCGCGCTACGCCCGCGGCTTCTCCCGCATCTCGTACGTCTCGATCACGTCGTCGACCTTGATGTCGTTGAAGGAGCCGAGACCGATACCGCACTCGAAGCCCTCGCGGACCTCGGTCGCGTCGTCCTTGAACCGCTTCAGCGAGTCGACGGTGAGGTTGTCGTTGACCACGACGCCGTCGCGGATGAGGCGCGCCTTGGAGTTGCGGACGATCGTGCCGGACCGCACGAGGCAGCCGGCGATGTTGCCGAACTTGGACGACCGGAACACCTCGCGGACCTCGGCGGTGCCGAGCTGCGCCTCTTCGAACTCGGGCTTGAGCATGCCCTTGAGCGCCGCCTCGATCTCGTCGATGGCCTGGTAGATGACCGAGTAGTACCGGACGTCGACGCCCTCGCGCTCGGCCATCTCCCGCGCCCGACCCTCGGGCCGGACGTTGAAGCCGATGATGACCGCGTCGGAGGCGACGGCCAGGTTGACGTCGTTCTGCGTGATGGCACCGACACCGCGGTCGATGCACCCGCAGGTCGACGCTCTCGCCGACGTCGATCTTGAGCAGCGCGTCCTCGAGCGCCTCGACCGAACCGGACACGTCGCCCTTGAGGATGAGGTTGAGCTGCTCGACGTCGCCCTTCTCCATGTCGGCGAAGATGTCCTCGAGCGTGCGCCGACCACGCGATGCGGCGGCCAGCGCGTTGCGCTCGCGGGCCTGCCGCCGCTCGGCGATCTGCCGGGCCACCCGGTCCTCGGCGACGACGAGGAAGTTGTCGCCGGCGTCCGGGCACGGTGGTGAAGCCGAGCACCTGAACCGGCCGCGACGGGCCGGCCTCGTCGACGTGTCCGCCGTGCTCGTCGAGCATGGCGCGCACGCGGCCGAAGGCGTCGCCGGCGACGATCGAGTCGCCGACGCGCAGCGTGCCGCGCTGGACCAGCACGGTGGCGACCGGACCACGACCACGGTCGAGGTGCGCCTCGATCGCGACACCCTGCGCGTCCTGGTGCGGGTTGGCCCGCAGGTCGAGCGACGCGTCCGCGGTCAGCAGGATCGCCTCGAGCAGCGCGTCGATGCCGGTGCCCTGCTTGGCCGAGACGTCGACGAACATCGTCTCGCCGCCGTACTCCTCGGCGACCAGGCCGTACTCGGTGAGCTGGGACCGCGCACCTTGGTCGGGTCGGCGCCTTCCTTGTCGATCTTGTTGACCGCGACCACGATCGGCACGTCGGCCGCCTGGGCGTGGTTGAGCGCCTCGATCGTCTGCGGCTTGACGCCGTCGTCGGCCGCCACGACCAGGACCGCGATGTCGGTCACCTGCGCACCACGGGCACGCATGGCGGTGAACGCCTCGTGACCCGGGGTGTCGATGAAGGTGAGCGCGCGGTCGCCGGTCGACAGTGCGACCTGGTAGGCACCGATGTGCTGCGTGATGCCACCGGCCTCGCCGCCTGACGACGTCGGTGTTGCGGATCGCGTCGAGCAGGCGGGTCTTGCCGTGGTCGACGTGACCCATGACGGTGACCACCGGCGGACGGGCCTCGAGGTCGCCCTCGTCGCCCTCGTCCTCACCGAACTCGAGGTCGAAGGAGTCGAGCAGCTCGCGGTCCTCGTCCTCGGGGCTGACGACCTGAACGTCGTAGCCGAGCTCGGCACCGAGCAGCGCCAGCGTCTCGTCGTTGACCGACTGGGTCGCCGTCACCATCTCGCCGAGGTGGAACATGACCTGGACCAGCGACGCCGGGTTGGCGCCGATCTTGTCGGCGAAGTCGGCCAGCGACGAGCCGCGGGGCAGCCGCACCACCTCGCCGTTGCCACGCGGAACCTGCACGCCGCCGATCGACGGCGCCTGCATGTTGTCGAACTCCTGGCGCCGCTGCTTCTTGGACTTGCGGCCACGTACCGGCCGACCGCCGCCCGCGACCGAAGGCACCCGCCGTCGTCCCACCGCGGCCACGCCCACCGGGCGCTGTCCGACCGCCGCCACCAGGCCCGCCTGGACCACCGCCGGGGCCGGGACGAGCGCCGCCGCCAGCAGCCGGGCGCGCACCAAATCCACCACGAGCACCCGCACCTGCGCCAGGAGCACCGGCGCCCGGGGCGCTGGGGCGGCCGGGACCGCCGGGGCCGGAACGCGGGCCGGCAGCCGGACGAGCCGGCATGATGCCGGGCGAGGGGCGCGGTCCGCCCGGCCCACCGGGCCGGGGCGGCATGGCGCCGGGCGACGGACGCGGTCCACCCACGCCGGGGGTCGCACCCGGTCGCGGCGCCGGGGGGCGCGGCGGCATGGCCGGCATGCCGGACCCGCCGCTCGGCATGAACGGGTTGTTGCCTGGGCGCGGGGGCCAGTCGCCGGGCGCGGGACCGCGGGGCCCGGTCGGGGGGCCGAGGTCTCGGCCGGTGCCCCACTCGCTGCCGGACGGACCGGCGCGGCAGGACGGGGTGCCTCCGCGGCGGGCGCGGGGGCCTCGATCACAGGAGCGACGGGCGTGGGCATCGGCCCTGGCACCGGCGCCGGGGTTGCCGGGGCAACCGTTTCGGCCTGCACGACGGGTGCCGGCTGGCGCCGCGGGCGCTGCGGGCTTCGCCGCTGCCTTGGCTGGCGCCTTCTTGGCGGGTGCCGCCGCGTCGGCGGGGAAGGCTTCCCTCAGCTTGCGAACGACCGGCGCTTCGATGGTCGACGACGCCGACCTGACGAACTCACCGAGCTCGGTGAGCTTGGCCATGACGGTCTTGCTCTCAACACCGAGCTCTTTGGCGAGCTCGTACACCCGGACCTTGGCCACTGGACTCCTGTCTTGGCCCGGGTTTGCATGCCGGACCGTCGTTACATGGACGTACTCATCGCGAGGTGCTCATCGAGCGTTCATCGCGTCTCGACCTGCTTCCGTATGGACGATCAGGTGTGCGTGCACGTGCGGTTACCTTCTTCTCCTGCGGCGCTCTCGACATGAGCTCGCACGGCACCGGTGTCGAGCGGACCCGGCAGGCGCAAGGCCCGAGGGAACGCCTTCCGGCGCTCGGCGAGGTCGAGGCAGCTGAGGTCGGGATGCATCGACGCACCCCGGCCCGGGAGCCGCCCGCGAAGGTCAGGGATGAGCCGGCCTGGGCCGTCATCCTCGACCGCCACGACGCGCAGCAGGTCGGACCTGGCCGCCCGGGCCCGGCAACCCACGCAGGAGCGCACGGGCACGTATCGGCCAGTCACCAGCAGTCTACCCCGTCTGCCGCAGTACCCCGGCGCTCAGTGCCCCGGCCCGACCGGCTCCGCTGTCGCCGTCGCCTCCGGGAGCTCGGGCTCGTTGTCCGGCCGGATGTCGATGCGCCAGCCGGTGAGCCGGGCAGCGAGCCGGGCGTTCTGCCCCTCTTTGCCGATCGCGAGTGAGAGCTGGTAGTCCGGCACGGTCACCCGAGCCGACCTCGCGTCCAGGTCGACGACCTCGACCTTGGACACCCGCGCCGGCGACAGCGCATTGCCGACGAACTCGGCCGGATCATCCGCGTAGTCGACGATGTCGATCTTCTCGCCGTGCAGCTCGGCGATCACGGCGCGGACCCGCTGGCCGAGCGGACCGATGCACGCGCCCTTCGCGCCCAGTCCAGCCACCCGTGAGCGCACGGCGATCTTGGTGCGGTGCCCGGCCTCGCGTGCCAGCGCGGCGATCTCGACCGATCCGTCGGCGACCTCGGGCACCTCGAGCTCGAACAGCTTGCGCACCAGGCCCGGATGGGTCCGCGACAGCGTGATCTGCGGCCCCCGGACGCCCTTGTGCACCTGGACCACGTAGCAGCGGATCCGCTCGCCGTGGTCGTACTGCTCGCCGGGCACCTGCTCTTGCGGCGGCAGGACCGCCTCGACCTTGCCGAGGTCGACGAAGACGCTGCGGCTGTCGTGCTGCTGCTGGATGACGCCGGCGACGATGTCGCCCTCGCTGCCCGCGTACTCGCCGTACGTGATCTCCTGCTCGGCGTCACGCAGCCGCTGCAGGATGACCTGCTTGGCGGTGGTGGCGGCAATGCGGTTGAAGTTGCCAGGGGTGTCGTCGAACTCGCGGGCGACCCCGCCGTCCTCGTCGAGCTCTGCTGCCCACACCGTCACCTCGCCGGTCGCGCGGTCCAGCGCCACCCTGGCGCGCGGCTGGGCGCCATCGGTCCGCTGGTAGGCGATGAGCAACGCCGCCTCGATCGCCTCCACCACGAGCTCGAAGGAGATGTCCTTCTCGCGTTCGAGCCCACGTAGGGCAGCCATGTCGATGTTCACTGCTCGCCCTCCTGATGACGGAATTCCACCTGCACCTGGCCACTGCCCAGGTCGTCGAACTCCCATTGCTGCTCGGCCCCGCCCACGTCGAGCACGACCGAGGTGTCATCGGCGGACACCACACGTCCGGTGAGGTCACCGCCGGCGGGGCGACTCACCGTGACAAGACGGCCCACGGACCGCCGCCAGTGCCGCGGCAAGGTCAACGGCCGGTCAACCCCGGGCGAGGTGACCTCGAGCACGTATGGCGGGTCGGACGGCGCATCGGCGGCATCGAGAGCCGCCGAGATGTCGTGGCTGACGGCCGCGACATCGTCGAGGTTGACCCCGCCGTCCTTGTCGACGACCACCCGCACGAGCCGGCGCTTGCCCGCAGGCGTCACCTCGACCGTCTCAAGATCGAAGCCAGCGGCGGTCACCAAAGGACCGAGCAGCTGGGTGAGCCGAGCCGTACGTGCACCCGACGTGGCGTTCGTCATCGACACCCGCCTCCTTCGCTGCTCTGCTGTTGTGTCGCCGGGCCGGAAAGGGCATCACCGGCGTCGCGTGAGTCCCAGGGTATCGGGCCGGACGGCCGGACCGTGACATGCTGGCGCCATCGTGGTGGCCGAACGTGAGGAGAGTGCGGTGGCTCCCGCCGGACCGCCGCTGGGCGCGCGCCGCTGGTGCACCGGGGGCCGCTGGTGACCCGCCGATCCGTCCTCGGCGGCAGCGCACTCGGCGTCGGCCTGATCGGTAGCGGCCTGCTCGCTGGGTGCACCGCGCCGAGCTCCCCCACCCCCGTCGTCCCGACTGGCTCCGCCCCGGGCGCCGTTGCCGACGCCTCGGAACTGGCGATCGCCCGCGCGACTGACGCGGAGGTCGCACTGATCGCTGCCTACGACGCCACCATCGCGGCACACCCCGGGCTGGCCGCGCGGCTCGGGCCGATCCGCGCCGACCACGCCGCGCACCTGGCCGCGCTGACTCCTGGCACCGCGACTCCTGGCACCGGGACGACCGGGACACCCGGAACCGGTGCTGCCACCACACCACCACCGGCCACGGCGCCCCGGCCAGCGCCGACGCCGCCGCTCGAACGCGACCGCTCCTCCACTGCCGGTCGTGCCTGCAGCGCCCGCCGCTGCCTTGGCGGACCTCGCGACCGCCGAACGGGCGGCCGCCGCCGCGCGGGTGAGCGATCTGGACCCGGTGACACCCGGCCTCGCCGAGCTGCTCGCTGCGATCGGCGCCAGCGAGGCGGCCCACGCCGCGCTCCTGGTGGCGCCATGACCTCGATGACCGTCACCGAGGCGCTCCAGGCCGCGTTGGCCGCTGAGGATGCCGCCATCTACGGCTACGGCGTCGTCGGGGCTGCCCTGACCGGCGCGCGGCAGGCGCAGGCCCGGACCGCATTCGCCGCCCACCGTGCTCGGCGAGACGTCCTTGCCGCCCAGCTCCGTGACCTCGGGGTCGAACCGGCCCCGGCAGCGCCTGCCTACGCCCTGCCCACGCCGGTGACGGACGCGGCGAAGGCCGTCGCCTTGGCGGCGCACCTCGAGCTCGGTGTCGCCGCGACGAACATCAACCTGGTCGCGGCCGCTGCTGGTGCCAGGCGCCGGGACGCCGCGCTCGCGGTGCAGGCGTGCGCGGTGCGGGCCGCCGGGTGGACCGGTGCGCCGACGGCGTTCCCAGGACTGCCGGACCAGGCCGAGCACTGAGCCGCGCGCTCGATCGTCGGGCGCGGTGGCGTCGGCCTCCGGGCGCCGACACCGCGGGCCTCGTCAGCCCCGTGCGCGCAAGGCGTCGACGACGGCGAGGACGTCGCCGAGCCGCTGCACGGTGGCGTCCGGGTGCACGTCGTGCGTCGGCACCGTGCTGTGCGGCACGAGCACGGCATGCATGCCCACCGCCTTGGCCCCGTGGATGTCGTCGAACGGCCGGTCGCCGACGAAGACCGCGCGCGCCGGATCGTCCACCCCCACCGCCGCCAGCGCCGCGTTGAACGCCTCCGGGTGCGGTTTGGTCCACGGGATCTCGCTCGTGTAGATCGCACCGTCGATCAGGTCCAGGACCCCGTCGCGGGCGAACACGCTCTCATGGAGCGAGCGCGGCCAGAACGTGTTGGACAGCACACCGATCCGGATGCCCCGCTCCCGAAGGCCGGCGAACAGCTGCGGCGCATCCGGGTCGAGGTAGGTGTGCGGGCGTCCACCACTCGTGGTACGCGGCCAGGGCGGCCTCGTCGACCGCGACATCGGCGGCAGCGAGCACCGCCTCGATCGTGGTCGACGTGTGGTGGTCCCGCGCGCTCGCCCAGGCCGCGTCCTCCGCCGCGTAGATCGCTGCCGCGGTGGCCTCGACGTTGTCCGGCGCGGCTACCTGCGCATACACCCGCCACTGCTCCAGCAGGTCGACGCTGTGCCAGGGCGTGAGCGTGCCACCCCAGTCGAAGACGACGGCGTCGATCATCGAATCAGGCTCACGAGCTTTCCGGCGACGTCGGCCAGGGCGACCTCCTCGCGCTCGCCGGTGGCCCGGTCCTTGACCTCGACCACGCCGTCGGCCAGGCCCCGCCCGACCACCACGATCGTCGGGACGCCGAGCAGCTCGGCGTCCTTGAACTTCACGCCGGGCGAGACACCTTCGCGGTCGTCGACGAGGACCCGCAGGCCCGCCGCCTCCAGCTCGTCGCCCAGCTTCGACGCCCCGGCGATCTGCCCCTCCTTGCCGCGGCGACCACGTGCACGTCCGCCGGCGCCACCTCACGCGGCCAGAGCAAGCCGTTGTCGTCGTGGTGTCTGCTCGGCGAGCGCCGCGACGGCACGGGAGACGCCGATGCCGTAGGAGCCCATGGTGATCCGGATCGGCTTGCCGTCGGGACCGAGCGCGTCGAGGGAGAAGGCGTCGGCGTACTTGCGGCCGAGCTGGAAGATGTGACCGATCTCGATGCCGCGGTCGATCGTCAGCGGCGAGCCGCACCGCGGGCACGGGTCGCCTTCGAGCACGGTGGCGACGTCGACGTAGGCTGTCGACGGCGAAGTCGCGGCCGGCCACGACGTTGCGGGCGTGCTTGTTCAGCTCGTTGGCGCCGGTCACCCACGAGGTGCCGGGCGCGACCCGCGGGTCGGCGAGGTAGTCGGAACGCGGTGCCGGCCATGCCCTGCGGGCCGACGTAGCCCTGGACCAGGTCGGGGTGAGCGTCGAAGTCGGCCTGCTCGACCAGCTCGACCTTGGCCGGGGCGAGCGCCTCCTCGAGCTTGACGAGGTCGACCTCGCGGTCGCCCGGCACGCCGACGGCGACGATCTCGCCGTCGACCTTGACCAGCAGGTTCTTCAGCGTCGCCGACGCGTGGACGTCCAGGTGCGCGGCGAGCGTCTCGATGGTCGGGGTGTCCGGGGTGTCCAGCACCTCGATGGGCCCGTGGTCGGCCGCCTCGACCGGCGGCGACCACCGTGGTCACCGCCTCGACGTTGGCGGCGTAGTCGCAGGACGTGCAGGAGACGAAGGTGTCCTCGCCGACCGGCGTGGGCGCGAGGAACTCCTCGGAGTGCGACCCGCCCATCGCTCCCGCGACCGCCGAGACGATCTTGTAGTTCAGGCCGAGCCGGTCGAACGTGGCGATGTAGGCGTCGCGGTGCTTGTCGTAGGAGACCTGCAGCCCGGCGTCGTCCAGGTCGAAGGAGTAGGAGTCCTTCATGACGAACTCGCGGCCGCGCAGGATGCCCGACCGGGGACGCGCCTCGTCGCGGTACTTCGTCTGGATCTGGTAGAGCGATCACCGGGAAGTCCTTGTACGACGCGTACTCACCCTTCACCAGGAGAGTGAACAGCTCCTCGTGCGTCGGACCGAGCAGGTAGTCGGCGCCCTTGCGGTCCTTGAGCCGGAACAGCTGGTCGCCGTACTCCGCCCAGCGGCCGGTCGCCTCGTAGGGCTCGCGCGGCAGCAGCGCCGGGAAGTGCACCTCCTGGGCGCCGATCCGGTCCATCTCCTCGCGCACGATCCGCTCGACGTTGTCGAGAAGACCGTGTAGCCCGAGCGGCAGCCAGGAGTAGATGCCGGCGGCGACGCGGCGCACATAGCCGGCACGGACGAGCAGGCGGTGGCTCGGGACCTCGGCGTCGGCCGGGTCCTCGCGCAGCGTGCGTAGGAACAAGGTCGACATCCGCAGCACCACGGGTGGGCTCCTTCGGGGTCGAGCCCCGAAGGGCTCCGGGCGAGAGGGGGAGGACAGGGAACAGCGGCCAGGGTATCGACCAAACGCGGTCGTTCCCCACTGAGATTCCTTGAACGGGCTGGCAACGCCAGGATTCGATCAACGACGGCTACCCTGTCCGGATGAACACGCGCCTTTCCGCTGCCCTGCTCGCCATGGCGACCGTCAGCGTCACGCTGCTGGCCGGGTGCTCCAGCGGTGGAAAGAACGACGCCTCGCCGACGCCCCCGGGCTCCGCTAGCGCGGCGCCGACCTCGCCGACCTCGGCGTCCACCGCTCAGCCGAGCACCGACGCGCGGGACGCGGTGCGGAAACTGGCCGCCACCGCCCTGAATGCGAGCTACACGGCGTCCTACGAGCTGACGTCGGACGAGCTCGAACGGGCCAGCACGACGGCGCTGTTCGTCACCCCTGGCAGTCTGCGCATCGACGTGCGCACGGCTGACGCCACCGTGCAGTACTTCTCGACCGAGCAGGGCGCGTTCAACTGTGCCATGCAGTCGTGGGGCGAGCGGCTGTGCGAGATCTTGGGTAACCCCGCTGAGGTCGTTCCCGCGGGCATCAACCCGGCTGTGCAGCGGCTGTTCGTCAGCTCCGTAGCCGCTCTGGCCGGCGACGCCGAGGTCGACGTGGCCGACATCGGCGCCGGACCGTCGGCTGACGGTGTCCAGACGAGCCGATGCTTCGCCGTCACGACGCCGCCCATCGACGACCTGGTCTCGGGGACCTACTGCTTTACGGCCGATGGCGCGCTCACCCGGGCGGAGCTGGCCGGCACCCAGCTGCAGATCACGCACCTGGGCGCAGGCCCGGGTGGCGCGGACTTCACGCTGCCGGCCGGTACGGTTCGCGTCGAGGGTTGATCCCTACTTTATGGCGAGCTCCTTGAGCTGGCCGTCCAGGGTCGCCGCGTCGATCCCACCGGGCCAGCCGCGCAGCAGCTTCCCGCCCTGGCTGATCAGAGCGATCAGCGGCGACTCCCGGACCGCGTACTTCTCCGACTGCTTGCCGTCGGTGTCGATCGCCACGGGGTAGGTCACGGCGTACTTCTTCACGAAAGCCGCGACATCCGCAGCCTTGTCCTCGCGGGCCACGCCGATGAATACCACCTTGTTGCGGTATTTCTTGGCGAGCGCATTGAGGTCGGGCTGCGCACTGGCGCAGGTGTCGCAGTACGAGCTGAAGAAGACCAGGACGACGGGACGCTCCGTGGCCAGGTCCGCCGTGGCCGCCTTGGCGCCGTCCAGGAAGTCGAACGACAGCTGCGGCGCATCGACAGCATCGGCCGGTGGCTCACGGAAGCTCACTCCAGCAGGTACGGGTCCCGGAAGCCCCATGCCGCTATCACCCGAGTCGTTGGAGCTGCAGCCCAACAACGCCGTCCCGCCCACCACGACCGCTGCAGTCAGCGCAACCACCGTGCGGGCTGCCTTCTTCACCTGAAACGACATATCCACCCTGCTCTACTCTGTGCGACGCCATCTGGGTTTGCTGATCGATGTGGCTTCAGGACAACGCGATCTTCGCGGTGCCGTCAGCCTGCAGACTGAATGGCGCAGGCTTCCGGTCCTCAACGATCAACCGGTACTGGCCGTTGCCGGCTGCAGCGTGGGCCGTGAAGTCGAACTGGCAAAACGTTGGCACGCGCTCGACTCCCCACTCGATGTCCGACGCAGGAACCGCCTTCCCTGAAGGGAGCAACCCTTCGGCCACGATCGAACCGGAGCCATCCTCGATCCGATACTGCGACTTGGCATGCACGTAGGTGTACGGGCCGGTACCCGCGCAGGACTCGCCGACCGTGCGGAGGTTCATGTTCTGGACCAGCACGGAGAACTGAATCGGCTCCCGGGCAATCTCCTCCGATGTGCTCGAGCTGCAGCCGACTGCCCCGAGCAGAATCGGGAGCGCCACGAGCAGGCCGCCATTTACCCGATCCAGCGACACCCGTCGCTTCCGTTTGTGCGGCATATCGGCCATCGTGTTTCTCATTCTCCAAAAGCAGCGGGGCACCGCAGGTTACGTGGTCCTGATACGCCGTCGGGGCGGTGGGGGCGTCGATGACGCCCCCACCGCCCCTTCAGGCTGTGGTGCTACTTACACCAGGGTGAGAGTGAGCACACCGGTGTAGGTCCCGGACAAGGTGCTGCCCGGCACACCGAAGGCAAGCGTGGCCCCGCAGGAGAACGCGCCACCTCCGCCACCTACCGACGCCGCACACAGCGTGTGCGAGTTCGCCAGTCCGGTACCCGAACCCGGTGTTGCACCCGGTCCAGCCGCGGCCGTGTCCGACCCCGGTGCCGCCGGCAACGAGCCCGCCAGCGACGTCAGCCCCGGGGCCCAGCCCAGGTTGTCGGCCATGATGCGGCCGATCGGACCGACGAAGTCACTGACCTGACCGGTCAGCGACCAACCGGCCGCGGTACCACGAGCATCGACCACGGTCGCCGGGTTGAGCGCACCGTAGACGATCTGGTCGTAACCGGTCAGCGTGACCGCCGGCATGGTGACCGCCGAACCCGCGAACGTGACACCCAGGGCGCCGCCGGTGATGCCGGTGGTGATGACCTGGTAGCCCACGCCCGGGCCCGCATTGCCCGCACCCGCGGGCAGCGCCAGGTCCTGGACCGTCAGGGTGCAGTTCGCCGTCGCCGTCGCGGACGCGTCCGACTCCGACGTCGCCGTCAGCGACACGTCCACCGAGTCCGACGAACCCGAACCCCGCACCGCGTACACCGGCACGGAGACCGACTCACCGGCCGGCACCGACACCAGGTTGTTCGGCAGCGACACCGACCAACCGGCACCGGCCACCGTGGAGGACAGCCGGTACACGTCAGAGTCGACCAGGCCCGGGTTGGCCGGGTTGGAACCCGCTGCACCGGTGTTCTTCACCGGGAACGTGCACGATCCCACCTGGAACTGGGTAACCGCACTCTTCGTCGCCGCACCGATCTCCACGCCGCGGGCGTTCGGGCCCGCGCCATCCAGGGACCGCACTGCCACGTCGTAGGACAGGACGCCGTCGGCGTCGCGGTGCTTGTTCAGGATGTAGAAGTGAAGGCGGTTCGCCGCGTCCTCGTACTCGTTCAAGCTGCCCGAGTTGGTGCCCGCGTGGAACAGCGCGTCGTTCATCTGACGGTGGTCACCACGCGTCAGCTTCACCGGCGTGCCATCGGCCATGTAGTAGTCGATCAGGTCGATGTCCTCCGGGTGAGCGTCGATCGTCCAGTGGAACGGCGAGCTGTCCGCGTTCTTGGTCTTGGCCAGCAGCACACCGTGGTCCGAGGTGAAGGAGTCCTGACCCATCTGGTCGACGACCTCGACGGTGTAGTTGTTGTAGCTGCCGCCGTCACACAGCCAACCGTTCGGCTGTGACGGAGGTGGAGCAGGCTGCCGTTGCTCTTGTCACCGGCCGCCGTGGTGCCCAGGACCACGTTGACACCCATCGTCTTGCCCGGCGCCTGCGCCGAGCGAGCCGGTGATGTTGCGGACCACCGAGACACCCTGGTCCTTCAGCGACGTCACGGTTGATCTGGACGACCTGGTTCGCCGCGACGAAGTTCAGCTTGATCTTGTCGCGCAGCATGTGCTGCGACCCCATCTGCGAGCCGACGACCGACGGGACGGACCACCGCTGGTGGGGACCACCCGGGCCGTTGAACGACCCTCGGCTCATCATGTCCCACGCACCGGAGAACTCCCGGCGTGCGTTGTCCGCATACGGGTTTCCGTAGTTGTCGGCGATACCGAGGTTGTGCGAGAACTCGTGCGCGTACACGCCACGACCGGAGGACTCCGCCTCGATCGAGGTGTTGCCGCTGGCGTTCGGCCACATGCTCGCCGCCGACTGCCACGACGTCCACGGCACGTAACGGGTCGGCGACCAGTTCGGCGCCACCTTGCCCGTGGCCGCGAGCACAGCCGCCTTCCAGTCCGCCGGCGGACCGAAGACGTCCGGGACATCCTCCTTCGTCTTGAACATCATCTGGCCGAACTCCAGCCAGGTGGACGACTGGTCCTGCCGGCCCCGACGTAGAAGACGTTGTCGAAGTTGTTCGTCTTCAGGCCGGTGGCCGCGGTCCAGGCGGCGAGCGCATCGGTGCGGATGTTGCCGTTGCAGGCCAGCGACGCCGGGCACTTGGTCTCGGTGTCGTGCCGCCGTTGCCGTAGGAGGAGTAGTGGTACTGGTAGGACTTCTTCGGCATCAGGTAGGGGCCGTACGCCTTGATCTCGACGCCGTAGCGGCCGGAGGTGTCCTCCATCCAGTACTCGTTGAGCGTGTGCCCCTTGTTGAGGGCGTTCGGCGTGTTCAACAAGTCCTTGTAGAACTGTGGAACGTCCGCCCGCGGGATGTCGTGCGCCAGTGGACCGGGGGTGCCCCAGACCGTGGACTCCTGCGGCTGGGTGACAGCGAACGGCACGTCGACATAGTCAACGAGGACGATCGCGGCCGTCCACTTCTTCACCGTCGGCTGCAGCGCCGGGTCGGCCCAGTTCGTGTTCGGAACCGGCTTGAAGTCGTCCCAGGTCAGCGAGTCGAGGTTCGACACGTGCTGCGGGTCGATCGGTTCGAGCTCAGGCGTGGTCACCGGTGCCGGCACCAGCGCGGGGGCCAGCGTGGGTGCGGCGGTGGCCGGCAGCGCGCTGCCCGAGACCACGAGTCCCGCCGCAGCGATAACCCCCAGCCATCGCTTGGCGTAAGGATGTGAGTGCTTCATGGGAACGGAATTCCTTCCGAGAAGAAATTGGTGGCCAAACGGTACCGACCGTTCCACACTTCGGTCTTGGTACGAAAGTATGGCGTTGTTCCCATCTCTTTCGACATCTGTTGAAAGAGAATTAGCCCGATTCGCCGGATTCGCGGCTAATGCCAGAAATGCGATTGCAGCCGTACCAAGAACCGATGGGGCGTAGACGTCCCGTTCTCCGGGTGGTTACAGTTGCCGCCAATCTCTCACTCAGGTTGTTTCGTCGTCGAGACGTCACTCCTCCTGTCGCCTTGGCGACCTTGCAGTTGGGCTCTCGGGTGTCGCAAGAGCTGCAGCAACTGGTCGACGCGCTAGCCGCGCGACTCGGCCGTGCCACGCTGGTCGAGGACCGGCGCCAGAACGTCGTCGCGTACAGCCGCCATGACGAGACTCCCGGCGAGACGACCGACGAGGTCCGTCGGCTCACGATCCTGCGCCGACAGGCGGACCCCGGGGTCATGACCTGGCTCCAGACGCTCGGCATCTCCGATTCCAGGGAGCCCCTGCGCACCCCGGGCAACGACCGCCTGCAGATGCTCCCCCGCGTCTGCGTGCCGATCTGGCATGCCGACCTTCTGCTCGGCTACCTGTGGTTCGTCGATGCCAAGGCCTCGATGACTGACGACGAGATCGAACTGGCGCAAAAAAGCGCTTCGGTCTTCGCCCTCACCCTCTACCACCAGAACATGCTCGGCGAGCTGGCCTTCAGACGCGAGAACGGCGCGGTCCACGACCTTCTCCTTTCCGACCGTGATGCCCAGGCGCGCTCCGCCCAGGCGCTTATCGACGACGGCTCATTCGCACCTGAATCCGCAATCGTCGTGCTTGTCGCCCATCCCGTCATGAAACCCGACCGACGAGCCGACGAGGCCGTCCGGTTGGCGCTCGAGCAGGCGCTGCTCGCCGCGCGACGCCGGTCAGCACCCCAGAATGCGCTGCACCTGGTGCGAGCTGATCATGGAATGCTGCTCATCGCGCAGACTTCGTCGAGACGGCCATCGCTCGAGCAGTGCGCGACCTCATTGCAGGAGAACCTCAACGCGGTACTGGCGTCGGTGGACTCGGTCGAGTCCGTCGTCGTCGGGGTGGGCTCTCCGCGGGTGGAGCTGCGGGACGCGCGTGCCTCCTACGACGAAGCCCGTCAGGCCGCGCGGATTGCGGCGCGCTCGCTCAGCCATGGGCCCATCGCGCACTGGTCCCAGCTTGGGATCTACCGGCTGCTCAGTCGACTCTCACCGGAGGACGTGAACTCGGCGATCGCTCATTCGGGGCTCGAGCGGCTGCTGGCGGATGACACTGCCGAAGCATTGGTCCAAACACTGGAGACCTACCTGGACCTGGCCGGCAACGCGCAGGCGACCGCCGAGCACCTCCAGCTGCACCGCACGACGCTGTACTACCGGCTCGGCCGCGTCGAGCAGTTCGTCGGCACCGACCTACGGGACGGCAACAACAGGCTCGCCCTCCACCTGGGCCTCAAGATCGCCCGGCTCGACGGAAGGCTGCGAGGGTCCATGGCCGTCCCTCCGGCGTCGCGCGAAGAGGCGATCCAGGTGATTCAGCTGGCGAGCCGGCGGGCCACCACGCCCGCAGAGATCCGCTTGCCCACGCCGCCACCGGTGCCCACGACAGTCGGGGACGCGTCGCTCTGACCGGCGCCTTGGGCGGTTCTCACGCCGACGTCCGATTCCCGCCAGCGCCGCCGACGCGCGACGGGCACCATGGAGGGGTGACCGCACAGTTCGAGCGCCGCTACCGTGCCGTACGAAGCCGCGATCCGCGCTTTGACGGCCACTTCTACACCGCGGTCACCTCGACCGGAATCTACTGCCGGCCGAGCTGCCCGGCGCAGACCCCTAAGCCGGAGAACGTCCGGTTCTACCCGGTCGCAGCGGCTGCGGAGGCGGCCGGGTTCCGGGCGTGCCGGCGCTGCCGCCCCGACGCGGCGCCCGGCTCGCCGCGAGTGGGGCCCACGCGCGGACCTGGCCGCCCGAGCACTTCGCTTGATCGCCGACGGGGCGATCGACACCGACGGGGTGGCCGGTCTCGCCCGGCGCCTCGCGGTGAGCGAACGGCACCTGCACCGCCAGCTGGTCGCCGAGGTCGGTGTCGGACCGCTCGCGCTGGCCACCACCCGGCGCGCGCAGACCGCCCGGCTGCTCGATCTCCTCGACGGCGCTGCCGCTGACCGACATCGCGTTCGCCGCCGGCTTCGCCAGCGTCCGGCAGTTCAACGACGTGATCCGCGCTTCGTTCGGCGCGGCGCCGTCCGAGCTGCGCCGGCGGACACCAGCCGGCGCGACCGTCCTCGGACGGCGCTCTGGTCGTCCGGCTCGGCTACCGCCCGCCGCTGGCGGCCGAGCCGCTGCTCGCCTTCTTCGCAGCCCGCGCGATCAGCGGCGTGGAGGACGTCGACCTGACCGGCGGGACCTACCGGCGGGCCGTCCGGTTGCCACGCGGGGCTGGCCTCATCGAGCTGCGGCCCGAGCCCCGAGCGCACCACGTCACGGCGCGGTTGATCGTGGCGGACCTGCGAGACGTGGCGGCCGCCGTGCAGCTGTGCCGCCGGTTGCTCGACCTGGACGCCGACCCGCTCGCGGTCGCAGGTGTGCTCGGCGCCGACCCGCTGCTCGCCCCGGCGGTGGCGAGGTACCCGGGCCTGCGGGTGCCCGGCGCGGCGGACGGGTTCGAGCTGGCCGTCCGAGCAGTGCTCGGCCAGCAGGTGTCGGTCGCCGCCGCGCGCACCTTCGCCGGCCGCTTGGTCACTGCGCTTGGCACTGCGCTCGCGACACCCGTGGGCTCCGTCACCCATCTGTTCCCGGAGCCGGCCGCCGTGGCCGACGACGACCTGACCGGCATCGGGCTCACCCGCAGCCGCATCGCCACGCTGCGGGCGCTGGCCACCGCGGTCGCCTCCGGCGATCTGCTGCTGGACGTCGGTGCGGACCGTGCAGAGGTTCAGCGCGGCCTGCTCGCGCTGCCCGGCATCGGACCGTGGACCGCCTCCTACATCGCGATGCGGGCCCTTGGCGACCCCGACGCGTTCCCGGCCGCCGACCTGGGCCTGCGCCGGGCGTTGGAACGACACGACGTCCGACGTGCCCGACCTGGGCGCGCGCTCCGAGCGATGGCGACCGTGGCGCGCCTACGCCGCCCAGTACCTGTGGGCCACCTTGGCTGAGCTGACGCCCGGCGAGGCTCCGCTGGCCGAAGCCCTCCGGCCGAGACCCGGCTGCACCGGAGCCCGGTCATGACGACGAGCACTCCGACGTGTCGGTTGCCACCGTTCCCACACCCGTCGGGCCGCTGACCCTCGTCGTCCACGACGACGAGCTGGTCGCCAGCCTCTTCGGCACCGACGACGCCGACCTCCTCGCCCGCCTGGACCCGGCCCTGCGCGCCGCCACGATGCAGCCATCGCCGCGACCTCGGCGAGTTCACGACGGCGATGCGTGCCTACCTGGCTGGGGACCTCACCGCCCCCGACGCGCTGCCTGTCCGGCAGAGCGGAGGCGACTTCCGCCAGGCCGCGTGGAAGGCGATGCGCGCCGTGCCGCCGGGCGAGACCGTCACCTACGCCGAGCTCGCTGCACGTGCGGCGATCGCCCGGCGCGGTGCGGGCGGCCGGCTCGGCCTGCGCCCGCAACGTCATCGCGCCGGTCATCCCCTGCCACCGGGTGGTCCGCACCGGAGGCTCGCTCGGCGGCTACGCGTACGGGCTCGACGTCAAGGGGTGGCTGCTCGCCCACGAGGGCGCTGCTCGCTCGCCGGCCCTGAGACGCCGGGTGCCAAGGCGCCTCAACGTGGCAGGCTCAGAACAGGACCGAGGCGAACTCGCCCTCGACGGTGAAGCCGACCCGCGGTACGCCGCCCGCGCGGCGACGTTGTAGTCGTTGACGTAGAGGCTGCACCACCGGCGCGATCGTCGTCGCGGCCAGCGTCGACGACCGCGGCCATCCCGGCGCACGGACAGCCCTGGCCGCGCAGGTCGGGTCGCACCCACACGCCCTGGATCTGGCAGGCCGCGGCGGTCGCCGCGCCGATCTCGGCCTTGAACACGACCCCGCCGTCCTCGATCCGGGCGAACGACCGCCCTGACCGGATGAGCTCGGCGACCCGCGCCCGGTAGAGCGCGCCGCCGTCGCCGGCGCCGGCGAGACGCCGACCTCCTCGGTGAACATCGCGACGCAGGCGGGCAGCAGGATCGTCGAGCTCGTCCGGACGCGACCCGGCGCACCAGCGGGTCCGGCGCGACCTGGCCGGCTCGCGTCGATCGACCATCAGCGGCTGGCGCGGCCCGCACGTCGCGGGCCGGGCCCCAGGCCGGCTCGAGCAGTCGCCACAGCGCGCGCGACCGCGTCGGCCGGACCGACGATCGACGAGCAGCGCCGGCCCTGGCGGCGGGCCCGGTCGGCGAAGGCGCGCGACCGCCTCGGCGTCGGCCTGCGACCGGCACGAGGTTGGCGCCGGCGTAGCAGAGCGCCGTCGAGCTGGCCGCCGACGTACGTAGCCCCACACCTCGGCGCCGAGCCGCCACGGGTCCAGCCCGGCGGCGTCCACCCGCGAGGCGACGAAGACGTTGGCGACCGGGTCGCGGTCGAGCAGCGTCGCGCGACGTCGGCGAGGTCGCGGTCGTCGAGCACCCGACAGCGCGGCGCAGCTCGCGCAGCATCGCCGCTCCTGACCCCTCGATCGCCGACGATCGGCGCAGGAGCCGGCCAGCTCAGCCGGTGGACGACCTGCGGTGTCCCGGAGGCGACGCCGTCGGCGTCCATCTCCTCGGCGAGGCGCATCGCCTCCTCGATCAGCGTCTCGACGATCTGCGACTCGGGCACGGTCTTGATGACCTCGCCCCGGACGAAGATCTGGCCCTTGCCGTTGCCGGACGCGACGCCGAGGTCGGCCTCGCGCGCCTCGCCCGGGCCGTTGACGACGCAGCCCATGACGGCGACCCGCAGCGGCACGTTCAGGCCCTCGAGCCCGGCGGTGCACCTGCTCGGCCAGCGTGTAGACGTCGACCTGGGCCCGCCCGCAGGACGGGCAGGACACGATCTCGAGCCCGCGCTGGCGCAGGCCGAGCGACTCGAGGATCGCGATGCCGACCTTGACCTCCTCGACCGGAGGCGCGGACAGCGAGACGCGGATCGTGTCGCCGATGCCCTCGGCGAGCAGCGCGCCGAAGGCGACGGCCGACTTGATCGTGCCCTGGAAGGTCGGCCCGGCCTCGGTGACGCCGAGGTGCAGCGGGTAGTCGCACTGCTCGGCGAGCTGCCGGTAGGCCTCGATCATGATGACCGGGTCGTGGTGCTTGACCGAGATCTTGATGTCGCGGAAGCCGTGCTCCTCGAACAGCGAGCACTCCCACAGCGCCGACTCGACGAGCGCCTCCGGCGTCGCCTTGCCGTACTTCGCGAGCAGCCGCTTGTCGAGCGAGCCGGCGTTGACGCCGATCCGGATCGGGGTGCCGTGGTCGTTCGCGGCCTTCGCGATCTCGTTGACCTTGTCGTCGAACGCCTTGATGTTGCCGGGGTTGACGCGCACCGCCGCGCAGCCGGCGTCGATCGCGGCGAAGACGTACTTGGGCTGGAAGTGGATGTCGGCGATCACCGGGATCTGCGAGTGCTCGCACGATCTCGGCCAGCGCGTCGGCGTCGTCCTGGCTCGGCACGGCGACCCGCACGATCTGGCAGCCGGACGGCGGTGAGCTCGGCGATCTGCTGCAGCGTCGCGTTGACGTCGGCGGTCAGCGTCGTGGTCATCGACTGCACCGAGACCGGCGCGTCGCCGCCGACCAGCACCCCGCCGACGTTGATCTGGCGGCTCGCGCCGGCGCGCGCGAGCGGCTCGGGCGGGCAGCTCGGGCATTCCCAGCGACACGGCGGTCACGTGGCAGCATCCTCCGACTCGGTAACGGATTGGCGATCGGGCTGACGATGTCGGCGGCGACCAGGATCACGCGACATCGCCGACGAACACCGCCAACACGGCGTAGGTCGACCGGCATGCAGCTTCGTCAGGTCGACCCGGCCCGGGTCGGGCCGCCGGCGCATGCGGGCGACGCGCGGAGCGGGCCTTCTCGAACCGCAGGACCGCGATGTGGCCGCCGTCGAGCGGCAGCAGCGGCAGCAGGTTGAAGATGCCGACGAAGAGGTTCACGCTGGCCACGATCGCGAGCAAGCGTCGCCGATGCCGGCCCGAGATGCCGCCCGCGTCGACCGCCTCGCCGCTGACCCGGCGCCACGCCGACGACGCTGGTCACGCTGACCGCCGCCGCTGTCGCCGTGCGCTGCGCGCTGGTCGTGGGGTGGACGATCTGCGCGAGCTCGTGCGGGATCGCGCCCATGCGCCTTGAACGACTGCCGACGACAGTCGTCGCCGACGGTGGACGAACGCCTGCCCGACGGCGCTGACCGGCGCCGACGCTGGCCCGACGCGTTGTCGATGCCGATGCCGACGCGTGCCTTCGCCGTCGCACGACCTGCGGCGTGCCATCGTCACGGCGAGCCGCTTGCCGTCGCGCTGCACGGTGAAGGTGACCGGCGACGTGACCGGCCGCGTTGGCTCGACGCGCGACGAGCTGGGCGATGCCGTCGGTGAGCTCGGCTGCCGTCGACGGCGACGATCGTGTCGCCCGGCCTCGAGCCTGCCGAGCGCGGGCTGAGCCGGGTCGGCGGCCGTGCACGCGGCCGGCGTCGACGTCGGCGTGACGCACGGCGGCACGTTCGCGACCGTTCACGCGCGCCGGTGGCGGTCGGCCGAGGTCAGCCGCAGCGACGAAGACGACGCAAGCAGGACGATGCGCGATGAGGAAGTGCATGATCGAGCCGGCGACCAGCACGATCAGCCGCTGCGGCGGCCGCGCTGCCGGTAGAACGCCCGCTCCTCGTCGCCCGGCTCGACCTCCTCGAGCGGGGTCATCCCGACGATCTTGACGAAGCCGCCGGCCGGGATCGCCTTGACGCCGTACTCGGTCTCGCCCCGCTGCGCGCGACCACAGCGTCGGGCCGAAGCCGACGAAGAACTGGGTGGCCTTCATGCCGAAGCGCTTGGCGGTCACGAAGTGGCCGGCCTCGTGCAGCATGACCGAGACCGAGCAGCGCGACGCACGAACGCCGACGATGCCGACAACGCGATCATGCAGCTGACTCCCGATCGCCTGGTCCGCTGATCGGCCCGGGCGCGCGCCCGGGCGACGCTGCTCCGCAGCTCAGAACATCGGCCACGGTCGCGGAGTTCCCGAAGCTGCTGACGATTCGTGCTCGCGACGACCGCTCGGCCACCGTGTCGACGATGCCGAGGAACGGCAGCCGGCCGGCGAGGAACGCGGCGACCGCCTCCTCGTTGGCCGCGTTGAACACCGCCGGCGCGGTGCCGCCGGCCGCGCCCGACCTCGCGGGCCAGCGGCGACGGCCGGGAACGCGTCGTCGTCGAGCGGCTCGAACGTCCAGGTCGCGGCGCTCGTCCAGTCCACGGCCGGCGCGGCGTCGGGCACCCGGTCCGGCCAGCCCAGCGCCGAGCGCGATCGGCAGCCGCATGTCCGGCGGGCTGAGCCTGGGCGAGCGTCGAGCCGTCGGTGAACTCGACCATCGAGTGCACGACCGACTGCGGGTGGACGACGACGTCGATGCGGTCGAACGGGATGTCGAAGAGCAGGTGCGCCTCGATCACCTCGAGGCCCTTGTTGACCAGCGTCGCGGAGTTGATGGTGACGACCGGGCCCATGTCCCAGGTCGGGTGCGCGAGCGCCTGCTCGGGCGTGACGTCGGCGAGCTCGGCGCGGCTGCGGCCGCGGAACGGGCCGCCGCTCGCGGTGAGGACCAGCCGGCGCACCTCGCTCGCCGCGGCCGCCGCGCAGGCACTGGGCGAGCGCGGAGTGCTCGGAGTCGACCGGCACGATCTGACCGGGGCGCGCCCGCGCTTGACCAGCGGGCCGCCGACGATCAGCGACTCCTTGTTGGCCAGCGCGAGCGTGCGCCCGGCCTCGAGCGCGGCCAGCGTCGGCGCCAGCCCGATCGAGCCGGTCATGCCGTTGAGGACGACGTCCGGCAGGCGGCCACGCGGCGAGCTCGGTCGCCGCGTCGGGTCCGGCGAGCGATCTTGGGCAGCGCGAACGCCCCCGCGTCGTAGCCGCGCTGCTGCGCCTCGGCGTAGAGCGCGAGCTGCAGGTCCTGGGCGGCGCTGGCCTGCGCCACCGCGACGACCTCGACGCCGAACTCGAGCGCCTGGTCGGCGAGCAGGTCCGGCCGGCCGCCGCCGGCGGCGAGGCCGACGACGCGGAACCGGTCCGGGTTGCGCCGGACGACGTCGAGCGCCTGGGTGCCGATCGACCCGGTCGACCCGAGGATGACGATGTCGCGTGGTGAGCTCACCCGGCCATTGTCTCGTACTCCCCCGAACCTCACGTGATCACGAAAGATCGCCCGGGCTATAGCCCGTGTGAATCTTCGTGATCACGGCGGTCGGGCCTCATCGCCGCCGTCCGACTCCCCGAAGCCGTGGCGCTTCCACCACCTCGCGATCGGCGCCGGCGCCCACCAGTTGGCCTGGCCGAGCAGCCGCATGGTCGGCGGGCACCAGCAGCGCCCGCACGATCGTGGCGTCCACCGCGATCGCGACCACCATGCCGATCCCGATCATCTTCAGCGTGACGATGTGCGAGGTCGAGAAGGCGCCGATGACGATGATCAGCAGCAGCGCGGCGCTGGTGATGATCCGGCCGCTGCGCTGAAGGCCAACCGCGACCGAGTGGGTGTTGTCACCGGTGCGGTCCCACTCCTCGCGCACCCGGCTGAGCAGGAAGACCTCGTAGTCCATCGAGAGCCCGAAGATGATCGCGAGCATGAGGATCGGGTTGGTGGCGTCCAGGTAGCCGAGGGGTTCGAAGCCGAGCCAGTGCGCGAGGTGACCGTCGGCGAAGATCCAGGTGATCGCGCCGAACGACGCACCGATGGACAGCACGTTCATCAGGACGGCCTTGATCGGCAGCACGAACGAACCGAACGCGAAGAACAGCAGCACGAGCATCGACACCACGATGAAGGCGGCCATCCACGGCAGCGTGTGCGCGACGCTGGTCAGCTGGTCGACGAGCAGGGCGGTCTGCCCTCCGACGAGCACGGTGGTCCCGGCCGGCAGCGGGCACGGCCCGGACGTGCGCGGACGATCGCCTGCGAGCCGGAGACGATCGGGTCGCCGTCGTAGCTGAGCTGCACCAGTGCCGCGTCATCCTTCTGCGCGGTCATGGCGGCGCCGGTCACGCCGGGCACAGCGCGAAGCGCGTCGACGTACGGCGCCAGGATCGCCGGATCCGACACGTTCTGGACGACCACCTGGATCGGTGCGGTGGCGTTGCCGGGGAAGTCGCGGGCCAGCGTTTCGGTGACGATGCGGCCCTGCGAGCTGGCCGGGAGCACCTTGGCGCTGTAACCGCCGAAGGTGACCTTCAGGAAGGGCGCACCCATCGCCAGCAGTAGCACGACAACGGTCACCGCGTAGACGACCGGGCGGCGCATGACGCTGTTGGCGAGCCGGTACCAGGGACCGTGGTGGTCATCGACGCCGACGGTCCCGCCTGCCACGGCCGCGTGGCGGTTCGTTCGGCGCCACGGCAGCGGCAGACGCAGCGCGTCGACGCGGGGTCCGAGGACGCCGAGCAGAGCCGGCAGCACGGTGAGCGCCGCGAGGACGTCGACGAGCACCACGGCGACCCCGCCGTAGCCCATCGACTTCAAGAACACCTCGGGGAACAGCAGCAGGCTGGCGAGGGAGACCGCGACGGTGATTCCGGAGAACGCCACTGTGCGGCCCGCCGTGGCCATCGTCCGCGCAAGGGCGTCCTCGACGTTGGCCTGGCGCGGCAGCTCTTCCCGGAACCGGCTGACGATGAACAGGGAGTAGTCGATGGCCAGACCCAGCCCGATCATCGTCACGATGTTGAGCGAGAACACCGACACGTCGGTGAGCAAGGTGATGACGCGCAGCACCGTGAAGGCGCCGAGGATTCCGAAGACACCGATGGCCAGTGGTGTCACGGCAGCCGCGAGCGAGGAGAAGATCAGGACCAGCAGGACCAGCAGGATCGGCAACGAGAGGATCTCCGCCTTGGTGAGGTCCTTGCTGATCTGCGTGCTGATGTCCTTGTTGAGCGTGACCGTTCCGCCATAGGACACGGTGAGGCCGGCCGGGTGCAGCTGCTCCGTCAGCGCGCTCGAGCGCGCTCTCCTTCGCCTTGTCGCCCGTCCCGGCGAGCTGGACGACGGCGTAGGTGGCGTGGCGATCAGTGGAGACCAGCGCTGGTGCGTGAGTGGAGAAGTACGTCTGTGAGCCGGTGACCACGTCATGCGGGACGGCCGCTAGCGCGGTGGTGACCAGGTCGGCGTAGGCAGGGTCGTCGACCGTGAGGTCCTTGCTGGAGAACAGAACCACGGCATCCGACTGAGGCTGGCCGAGCTGGTGGGTGATCGCCGTGGACGCACGGTAGGAGGCGCTGCCCGTGTCGTAGTAGCCGCCTGCGACGAGGGACTTGACCACCTGGCCGCCCCACAGCCCCCCGACGAGCATGACCAACAATCCCAGCACAAGCACCAGCCGACGACGGCGGTAGACGTGCCTACCCAAGGACTCGAACACTCGTTTCCCCCGTGACTTATCGCATAGTCTGTAATCAGCAGTTACCGTAGTGAACGGCGTTAACTAACCAGACACCGTTCACCGCTGTCAAGGGAAAGGCAGGCCATGACCACGGCGAACCTCGTCCCAGCATCCACCCGCCGGGCGAGGGTGCGCGAAGCCACCACGACCCAGATCAAGGACACTGCCCGTCAGCTGCTGGTGGCCCACGGGGTGTCCGCGGTGTCGCTCCGGGCGATCGCCCGCGAGCTCGGCATGACGGCCCCGGCGATCTACCGCTACTTTCTCAGCCGGGAGGATCTCCTCGACACGCTCGTCGCCGACTCCTTCGACGAGCTCAGTGGCTCCCTCACCCGTGCGGCCGAGGACGCCGCCGCCGGTGGCGCCGCCAGCCAGCTGATCGCCGCTGCCCGCGAGCTGCGGCGCTGGGCGCTGATGCACCCCGCGGAGTTCGGCCTGCTCTTCGGCACCCCGTTGCCCGGCGCAGCAAGCGACCCTTCGGCCGGCACCCAGGAGACCGTGACCGACGAAGCATGCCGGGCATTTGGTCTCGTCTTCGCCGAACTATTCGGCCAGCTGTGGGAGCGCCAGCCGTTCCCAGTAGCTGCCGACCACGAGATCGACCCAGGGCTGGCCGCGCAGCTGCGGACCTACGCCGACCAGCTCGGGCGGCCCCTGCCACTGGGTGCGGTCTTGATCTACCTGTCCAGCTGGGTCCGGCTGTACGGCCTCATCGCCCTCGAGGTGTTCGGCCACCTGAGCTTCGCGCTCGACGACGGCGAGGCGCTGTTCGAGACCGAGCTGCGGAGCCTGGCCGGCCAGCTAGGCATCGACACGAGCGCAGCCGGCTAGCCCCCAATGGCTCGCGCCGGGGTGACTTCCGGCCTGCTGCGGGGCGTCGTACGGCTGGACCGCTCCGGAGTCGAGGCTCGGGCCGGCGCCCGTTGCGCGCTCGGCGTGGCACTCCCCCTGGCGATCGGCGTGGGGACGGGCTATCCCGCGGCTGGGCTCGCCGCTGCCGTAGGAGCGCTGTCCGCGGGATTCGCCTCTTTTCAAGGGGCCTACCGCACACGGGCCACGGCGATGGTGCTCGCCACGGTCGGCATGGCGATCTCGACGTTCACCGGTGCGGTCACCAACCACACGCTGGTGCTCGCCGTCGTCACCGTCGCGCTGTGGGGCTTTGTCACCGGGCTCCTCGTCGCACTCGGGCCGGCGGCCAGCGTCGTCGGCCTGCAGGTGATGGTGGCCTTCCTCGTCGTGCGGGAGTTCCCGATGACGACTGCTCAAGCGTTCGACCGGGCGTGTCTGGTGCTGGTCGGCGGCGCGCTGCAGACCCTGCTCGTCGTCGTCTTCTGGCCGCTGCGGCGGTTCCGGGTGGAGCGGGCCGCCCTGGCCACGGTGTATCGCACCTTGGGGGGTTACGCCGCGCGCGCGGCTGACGGAACCGAAGTGCTCCCCGCAGCGGGACCTCTCATCAACGCACGATCGGCGATGACGGACCCGCAACCGCTCGCTCGACGACACCAGGTGGAGGCCTTCCAGGGTCTGCTCGACGAAGCCGAGCGCATCCGCATCGAGCTGGCAGGCCTGGCCCGGGACCGCCAGCGGCTGCTCGTCGCTCCCGGGGCTGACGCGGTACCCGCGCTGGACGCCATGCTGCGGGCCGCGGCTTCAGCCTTGGACTCCGTGGCGGACTCACTGAGCTCGGCGCGGCTACCCGCCTCGATGAGTGGTCCCCGGCAGACCAGCGCGGCGGCCGTCGGCGACCTCGCTCACGTGAGAGAGCGGCTCAACGCGATCGGAGGTGCCACCTCCGACGGCGCCGGCCGGGTGCTCAGCGAAACCGTCACGGCGTCCGAGGCGTCTGCTGGGCCAGCTCCGCACCGCGGTATGGCTGGCCAGCACCGCGGCGGACACCTCGTTCGCTGGCTCCGACGATGGTGCGACCGGACACACCACCTACCGAGCACGAACCCCGTCGATCTGTGCTGGGGCTGCGTCGCCCCCTGCTGGCACTTCGTGCCAACCTGAGCCTGGAGTCCACCGCCTGCCGCCATGCGATCCGGCTGGCCGTGATGCTGGGAGTCGCCACCGCGTTGTCGCGACTCGCCGACCTGCCGCACGGCTACTGGGTGGGCTTGACGGTGCTGGTCGTGCTCAAGCCGGACTTCACCGCGACCTTCAGCCGTGGCGTCGCCCGGCTGGCCGGCACGATCGTCGGAGCGGGCCTCGCCACGTTGTACGTGGCTGGCCTTCGACCCGGCCCGCCGCAGCTGATCGCCGGCATCGTCGTCGTCGCCTTCCTCGCCTACACCCTGCTCCGGGTGAACTACGCCGTCTTCGCGGTGTGCATGACAGCGGTCATCGCGATGCTGCTGGCGGTCGTCGGACTCCCCGAGCTCACCGCGGTCCGCGATCGGATCGGTGACACGGCCATCGGCGGCGCCCTCGCGCTGGTCGCCTACGCCGCATGGCCGACCTGGGAGCGTACCGAGGTGCCGCAGCGCCTCGCCGAGCTCCTCGCCACCCAGAACACCTACCTGCAGGAGGTGCTGGCCGCCTACGTCGACCCCGCCGAACACGACCCCGAGGCGCTGCGGGGGGCGCTGGTCACTGCCCGGTTGGCCCGCTCCAACGCTGAAGCCTCCATCGACCGCTGGATGGCGGAACCCGCTCGGCACCGCGCCGCGCCGGAGACCGCTCTCGGCGTGCTCGCCGCTGCCCAGCGCAACGCCGGCGCGGCACTCGCGCTGCACGCCCACCTGCCGCACGCGGCCCGCCGATGTCGCCCAGCCCTGGCTGCGCTTGCCCGCCAGCTTGACCAGGCCAGCACGGCCCTCGCTGACGCGGTGCGCACCGGCAGCCGCCCCGCAGGCCTTCCGCCGCTGCGGGCAACCCACCTGGCGATGGTCGAGGCCGGCGCGGCCGCCACCGGCGACGGGGAGCAACCGGCCGAGCGTCGGGATGCGGCGCTGCTGATCTCCGAGACCGACCTGATCGTCGACGGGGTCAACACCATCGGCCACCTGCTCGGGGCCGAGAGACCTGCTCGCGCTGCGACGTAGCGCGATGCCTCACTCGTGCGGGCGCCTCAGTGCGGTCAGCGGCCGGGTCACAGCTCCAGGCCGGTCAGCACCAGGACCCGCTCGTAGGTGAAGTCCTCCATCGCGTAGCGGACACCCTCGCGGCCGACGCCGGACTCCTTGGCCCCGCCGTACGGCATCTGGTCGGCGCGGTAGCTGGGCACGTCGCCGATGATGACGCCGCCGACCTCGAGCTCGCGGTGCGCCCGGAAGGCCACCTGCAGGTCGCGGGTGAAGACGCCGGCCTGCAGGCCGTACCGCGAGTCGTTGACCAGGTCGAAGGCCTCGTCGAGCTCGTCGAACGGCGCGACGACCAGGACCGGTCCGAAGACCTCCTCGCGGCACACCTTCGCCGTCGCGCGGCACGTCGGTGAGCACGGTCGGCGCGTAGGTGCGACCGTCGCGCATCCCGCCGGTGAGCAGCTTGGCCCCGGCCTCGACCGCCTCGTCGACCCAGGCCTGCGACCCGGCGGGCGGCATCCTCGCTGATGAGCGGGCCGACGTCGGTGCGCTCGTCGCGTCGGGTCACCGGTCACCTGGGCCTCGACGGCTGGCGACGAGGCGCGGCGAGCGGCTCGTCGTAGACGGACCGCTCGACGAGCACCCGCTGCACGGAGATGCAGGACTGGCCGGCCTGGTAGTTGGAGAAGGTCGCGATCCGCGGTCGCCGCCCGGTCGAGGTCGGCAGTCGGCGCAGACGACGACCGCCGCGTTGCCGCCGAGCTCGAGCGTGACGTGCTTGCGCGGCACGGCGTCCTGGATCGCGCAGCCGACCGGCCCGGACCCGGTGAAGGAGACGACCGGCAGCCGCGGGTCGGCGACCAGCGCCGGCGGCCCGATCGTTCGGCACCGGGAGGACCGAGAACATGCCCGCGGGCAGGTCGGTCTCGGCGAGGAGCTCGCCGAGCAGCAGCGCCGACAGCGGCGTCGCCGGGGCCGGCTTGACGACGATCGGCGCGCCGACCGCGATCGCCGGGCGCCACCTTGTGCGCCACCAGGTTGAGCGGGAAGTTGAACGGCGCGATGCCGAGCACCGGCCCGCGCGGGAACCGCCGCACGAGGGCGAGCCGGCCGGTCGCGGCAGGGTCGGTGTCGAGCCGCTGCACCTCACCGCTCCACCGGCGCGCCTCCTCGGCCGCCCAGCGGAACGTGGACGACCGCCCGGCCGACCTCGCCGCGCGACCACTTGAGCGGCTTGCCGTTCTCGGCGGTGATCAGGTGGGCGAGCTCCTCGGCGCGCTCGGCCAGCCGGCGCGACACGTGGTCCAGGGCGGCGGCGCGCACGTGGGCCGGGAGCGCCGGCAGCCTCGGCCGTCACCGCGTCCGCGGCGGCGACCGCCTCCTCGACCTGCTCCGGGGTCGGCACCGCCACCATGGCCAGCTCGCGACCGTCGTACGGGCTGTGCACCGGATAGGTCTCGCCACTCGAGGCCTGCCGGCCGGCCAGCCAGAACGGAACGGATTCGGACATCTTCGCGCCACCTCGCACGGGGATCCTGCCTGTGGAAGCCTGCCTGTGTCGTCACCACGCTACCGGCGCAGGCACCCACAATGGTTCGCCAGAATGGACAACTCGGCGTTAGGAGTTGTCTCGGCCGGCCAGGACAGGACCGGCCGACGACTCGAGGCGATCACGCGCTGTCAGCGCGAGCATGAGCTCCATCCGGGTGGTGGCCGAGTCGACGTCGCGCCCCAGCAGCTCGACGATCCGGCGCATCCGGTAGCGCAAGGTGTGCCGGTGGACGCCGAGCTCGGCCGCCGCCGGGTCCCACTGCCCGTTGTGGGCGAGGTAGGCCCGCAGCGAGGCAACGAGATCGGTCCGAGCCGGCCCGCCATACGCATCGAGCGGTGCGAGCAGCGCCGCGGCGAAGCCGCGGACCGCGTCGGCGTCGAGCAGGTCCAGCAGCGGCCCGCTCGACAGGTCGTCGTAGCGAGCCACCGACCGACCTTCCCGCCGCCCCGCCGCCAGCGCCTGCTCCGCCTGCCGCAGGCTGGTCGCCAGGTCAGTCATCGCCACCAGCCCACCGATGCCTACCTGGCAATGGGGCTGGCTCCCGGCGACGCCGGCAAGCCGCTGCTCCGCTTCCGGGGCCGCCGGCAGCAGGACCACGATCTCGGCGCCGACTTCGGCAGCGAGCACGCCGCTCTCGCGAAGCGAGACGTCATCCTCCAGCGCATCGAGCACCTCACCGCGGTGGCGTTCGGGGCACGCCACGATGGCCATGCGGGCTGACGACGTCGGCAACGAGCCGCCGAGCAGCTCTGCCGCCTCGCGTACCGCGTCGGTGGAGCCCGCGAGCAACAACCCGATCAGGGCCGAACGCAGGCGACGCTCCGTGCCGAGCTGCGGTGGAGGACTTCTCCACGTCCAGCGACAGCAAGCGAGACGGCCACGTTGACGACGGTGTGGTGCACGGTGGACACCGGTGGCCGAACGCCGACGACGAGGAATCCACGGGTTCGCCGCCCGACGCCGAGCGGTTGGATGACGATCTGCTCGTCGCGGTCCGCCAGCGTGCTGGAGGCCAGCAGGCCTTTCGACCGCAGACCGATCGACCTCGGGCTCCAGGGCAGCGAGGCGCTTCCGGCTCAGCCGCCGGACACGCATGGAGCAGGCGCCCAGACGCGTCGAGCACGGCGACCCATCCCGCCACCTCCCGTGCCAGCCGGGCCACCACCGCTCCAGACCGCTCAGGTAGCAGCGCCGCCCGGGTCAGCTCCCGCTGCGCCGCGAATGCCCGGCGGATCGCCTCGCTCTGCTCGGCGGCGAGCAGGTCCGAGACCGCCTTGCTGATCGCGATGAACGGCAGTCGGCCGCGGAACCTCCAGCAGCGGGAGCCCCCTGCGCTCGGCCGCCCGGACCAGCGTCGGCGGGTGCGGCGTCGTGCGCCGAGGCCCACGCCCATGCCGAGCCCGACGACGCCCGCGGCGACGAGGCGGTCGACGTAGCCGCGGATCTGGCTCGCGTCGTCGGCTGACAACCGCATCCCGGTGGTCAGCAGCAGCTCGCCGCCCTCCAGGAAGGGCGTGGGGTCCTCCAGCTCGCTGACCGCCACCCAGCGGACCGGACGGGCAAGGCCGGCTTCGGGCCGCCAGCACGCGCAAACCCAGGCCGCGGCATACCGGTCACGAGCGCTGCAGCGGGGGGAGCATCAGGCCTCCGGAGCAGTCCAGGATGGGTTTGTGCGTCGCGTACAAAATGATGTCGCACTGCGTTGGCCAACCTGCGCGTCCGTTCGCCGAGCCGACCGCCGCTATCGTGATGCATCGTGACAACCCGACCGTGAGGTGCGAAGCGCCATGTCCAGTAATGCCTCGAGCGGATCCCACATCGGCGGTCCTGGCCTCCCGCAGGAGCGCCGACGTCGTCACCGCGATCCCTGGTCCGCGATCGATCGAGCTGTTCGCACGGCGCAACGCGGCCGTGCGCCAGCGGCGTGAGCACGACCCTTCCGGTCTTCATCGACGGCCGCCGGCGGCGGCGTGCTCGTCGACGTCGACGGCAACTCACTCATCGACTTCGGCGCCGGCATCGCCGTCGTCAGCGTCGGCAACGCCGCCGACCACGTGGTGGCCGGCGTGCAGGCCCAGGTGGCGGCCTTCACCCACACCTGCTTCATGGTCACGCCGTACGAGGGGTACGTCGAGGTCTGCGAGGCGCTCAACCGGCTGACCCCCGGCGACCACGACAAGCGCTCCGCGCTGTTCAACTCCGGCGCCGAGGCCGTGGAGAACGCCGTCAAGATCGCGCGCGCCTACACGAACGCGACAGGCCGTGGTCGTCTTCGACCACGGCTACCACGGCCGCACCAACCTGACGATGGCCATGACCGCGAAGAACATGCCCTACAAGGACGGCTTCGGACCGTTCGCCGGCGAGGTCTACCGCATGCCGATGGCCTACCCGTTCCGCTGGCCGACCGGGCCCGAGCAACTGCGCGGCAGGAGGCCGCTGCGGCGGCCATCGACGCAATGACGACACAGGTAGGACCGGAGAACATCGCCGCGATCGTCATCGAGCCGATCCAGGGCGAGGGCGGCTTCATCGTTCCGCCGGAGGGCTTCCTGCCCGCTCTGGCGGAGTTCTGCCGGGCCCACGGCATCGTCTTCGTCGCCGATGAGATCCAGACCGGCTTCGCCCGTACCGGGTCCATGTTCGCCTGCGACCACGAGGGCGTCGTGCCCGACCTCGTCACCACGGCCAAGGGACTGGCCGGCGGTCTGCCGCTGGCCGGCGTCACCGGCCGCGCGGAGATCATGAACGCCGCGCACACCGGCGGCCTCGGTGGCACCTACGGTGGCAACCCGGTGGCGTGCGCCGCCGCGCTCGGCGCGATCCGCACGATCGACGAGCTCGACCTGGTGGCCCGCGCCCGCCGGATCGGCGAGATCATGCTGCCCCGGCTTCGCGCGCTGGCCGACGCGCTTCGACGTCGTCGGAGACGTCCGCGGGCGGGGCGCCATGACGGCGATCGAGCTGGTCGTGCCGGGGACGAAGCAACCGAACCCGGCGGCCGCCGCCGCCATCAGCAAGGCGTGCCACGCCGAGGGTCTGGTGACCCTCACCGCCGGCACCTACGGCAACGTCATCCGGTTCCTGCCGCCGCTGGTCATCGACGACCACCTGCTCGACGAAGGCCTGACCATCCTGGAGAAGTCGTTCGCGGCGCTGTAGGCGCAGCGACTACCGGCCGGCCCGCGGGGCGTCGGCCACATCACGCGTCAGCCGCTGGGCGATGTAGACGGGCACGAAGCTGAGCACCATCATGACGAGCGCCACGACGTTCACCTGCGGGCGCTGGTTGGGCAACCGCAGGTTGTTGTAGATCCATTTCGGCAAGGTCAACACGTTGCCCGACGTGAAGTTCGTGACGATGATCTCGTCGAAGGACAGCGCGAACGCCAGCAGGCAACCCGCCACCATCGCGGTGCGCAAGCTTGGCAGCCAGATGTACCGAAACGTCTGCCAACCATCGGCTCCCAGGTCCTGCGACGCCTCGACCAGGCTCATCGACGTACGGCGAAGCCGGGCGATCACGTTGTTGTACACCAGCACGACGCAGAACGTCGCGTGGCTCACGATGATGGTGAACATCCCGAAGTTGAGCCCGAACAGCTGGTAGCCGTAGTTGATGGCAGAGGCCAGCGCGATACCGGTGACAATGCCAGGCAGTGCGATGGGAAGCACCCCTGAGCGGCATTGGTGGAGCGAAAGTACGGCAGCCTGCGCACCGCAGACACGCAGAACACACCATCCAGTTCGTACAGAATGTCGAGTCGTTCAGTGCATGACGTACAAGGGCGTGGACAGGTCCCTCAAGGGCTAGCCTTCCGACAAGGAGGCCTACACGTGACGGAACATTCGCATTCCATCGATCGCCCATTGCTGCGCGAGCTGCACGCGCGGGAAGCCAAACGCTTCGTCGCCGACAACCCCCGGTCCGCCGCGCTGTTCGAACGTGCCCAGCACTCCATGCCGGGCGGGGTACCGATGAGCTGGATGGAGAAATGGCCAGGCGCCTTCCCCGTCTTCGTCGACAGTGCCGGTGGCGCCCACTTCACCGATGTCGACGGCCACGACTACATCGACTTCTGCCTCGGCGACACCGGTGCGATGACCGGCCACTCGCCGGCCACGACGCTGGCCGCCGTGCACGCCCAGCTCGACCGCGGCATCACCTACATGCTGCCGACGGCCGACGCCGCCGTGGTCGGCGAGGAGCTGCAGCGCCGCTTCGGCCTGCCGCAGTGGCAGTTCACCCTGACCGCCACCGATGCGAACCGTCACGTGATCCGCTACGCCCGGCACGTCACCGGCCGGAGCAAGGTGCTGGTGTTCGACTACTGCTACCACGGCAGCGTCGACGAGACCTTCGCGACGATGGACGCCTCCGGACGTACGGTGAACCGGCGCGGCAACATCGGGGCGCCGGTGGATGTGGCCGAGACGACGGTGGTCGTGGAGTTCAACGACGTACCGGCGCTACGAGCGGCGCTCGCCACCGGTGAGATCGCCTGCGTCCTGGCGGAACCGGTGATGACGAACATCGGCATCGTGCTGCCGGATCCCGGCTTCCACGACGCTCTGCGGTCGCTGACCCGCGAGCACGGCACGCTGCTCGTCATCGACGAGACCCACACCATCTGTGCCGGACCCGGTGGCTACACCGCGGGCCCACGATCTCGACCCCGACGTCCTGGTCATCGGCAAGGCGATCGGCGGCGGCATCCCGTCCGGCACCTTCGGGATGACGGACGAGCTGGCGGAGCGGATCCGCCGCTCGGTGGAGCTGGAGGACATCGACGTCGGTGGGATCGGCGGGACCCTGGCCGGCAACGCCCTGTCACTGGCCGCGATGCGCGCCACGCTTGACCGGCGTCCTCACCGACGAGGCGTTCGCGGCGATGCTGCCGCTCGGGCAGCGCTGGGCCGATGGCGTCAGCCAAGTCCTCACCGATCACCAGCGTCCCGTGGCACGTCACCCGGCTGGGGTGCCGAGCGGAGTACGGCTTCTCCCCCGAACCCCCGCGCAACGGCGGCGAGGCCGCGGCGAGCGACGACTTCGAAGTTCAGCAGTACCTGCACCTGTACGCGCTCAACCGGGGCATCCTGCTCACGCCGTTCCACAACATGGCGCTGATGTCGCCGGCGACTTCCGAGGCGGACGTCGACGCGCACACCGCGATGTTCGCCGAGTGTGTGGCCGAGCTGTTCGGGTAGCCACCGGTCGCCTCACGGGTGCCGTTACTGCTCGCGCATCCCCCACGGCGAGCCGTAGTCGGTGAGCAGGTCGAGGAACGGCACGGCGTCGAACGCCTCCGGTCCGAGCACGCCCGCGCCCTGACCACGTGCCCGGTCGCGAGCAGCTCGAGCGCGACGACCGGGTTGATCGCGGTCTGCCAGACGACGGCCTGCGAGCCGTACTCGCGCATCGTCCATCTCGTTGTCGACCACGTGGTAGAGGTACACCTCGCGCGGCGCGCCGTCCTTGCCGCGTGCCGGTGACCCACAGTCCCGGCGCAGGTCTTGCCGTGCATGCGGTCGCCGAGCTGCGCCGGGATCGGGCAGGCAGGCGGCGACGACGTCGCGCGGCGACACCTCGACGCCGCCGACCCGCACCTTCTCGGTGCGGTCGAGGCCCGAGCTTGTGCAGCGTCTTGCAGCACGTCGATGAACTCGTCGCCGAGGCCGTACTTGAAGGTGACCCGCTTCGCGTCGACCCAGCGCGGCATGAGCAGCACCTCCTCGTGCTCGACGTTGACGCACTCGACCGGGCCGATGCCCTCGGGGAAGTCGAAGATCTCCGGCTCGCTGAACGGCGCCGTGGTGAACCAGCCGCGGTCCTTCTCCCAGATCACCGGCGGGTTGAGGCACTCCTCGATCGTCGTCCAGATCGAGAACGACGGCGCGAAGTCGTAGCCGTCGACCGTCGAGGTTCGCGCCGTCGCGGACGCCGAGCTCGTCGATCTCGGTGAACAGGTGGTCGGCGGCGTAGCGGGCGAACACGTCGGACAGCCCGGGCTCGACGCCCGATGCCGACGAGCGCGAGCCGGCCCGCGGCCTCCCACTCGTCCGCGCACGCGCGAACTGCTCGTCGCCGAGCTTCACGCCGGTCTGCGCGTGCGGCTCGCTCCGGGTGCGGGTGCGACAGCGACATCGCCATGTCGAGGTAGTGCGCGCCGGCGGCGAACCGACGCCGTCGAAGATCGGCATGACGAAGCGCGGGTCGACGGCGTTGAGCACGTGCGTCGCAGCGGTGCTCGCGCGACCAGCGCCTGCGACGGCTGCGGCGTCGGAGGCGTCGACCTGCGCGGCGCACGAACCGCGGGTCGCCCAGCCGGTCGACGACCGCGCTCGGCGCGGGCCACGTCGTAGTCGGCGACGACCATGCGCCTCGAAGAAGTCCCGCCGGGCGGCGATGCCGGCGACCGCGCCGACCCGACGCCACCCGCACCGACCACGAAGGATCCTCATCGGCCGCACCGTCACCAGGCTGACGCGGTGCGGACTACCCTCGCTGACGCACTAAAGCCCGTCAGTCGTGCGGGTATATGCGCGCGACGAGGCGGAGACGACGCTCAGCTACCGCGCGAGGCAGCCGATGGTCACCGAGTCCGCACGCAATCGCCGTACGACGCCAGCGGCGACGTCGTCGACAAGGGCCTCAAGGGCGACGCGCTCGGCTTCGGATCTCCAGCATCGTCATCGGCGTCGCGTCGACCGCGCCCGCGTACCGCCTCGCGGCCACGCTCGGCTACGATCGTCCGTCGCGGTCGGCTTGCAGTCGCCGGCCCTCGCGATCGTGCTCGCGTTCGTCCCGATGCTCTTCGTCGTCGCTCGCCTACTCGCGAGCTCAACAAGGCGGAGCCCGACTGCGGGACGACCTTCACCTGGGCCACCAAGGCGTTCGGCCCGAGGACGGGCTGGATGGGCGGCTGGGCGATCATCGCTCGCGGACGATCCTCGTCATGGCCAGCCTCGCGCCAGGTCGCCGGGTCGTACTTCTTCCTGCTCGTCGGCGCCGACGGCATCGGCAGCAACGCGACCAGCGGCTGGGTCGTGCTCGTCGGCGTCGCCTGGATCGTCGCTGATGACCGTGATCTGCTACCGCGGCATCGAGCTCTCGGCGAAGCATCCAGAACGTCCTGCTCGTCATCGAGCTGGTCATGCTCGCTCGTGTTCTCCGGTCGTCGCCGCTGGTCGAGGTCTACAGCGGGCACGGCGGCGCGCTGTCGATCCACCCGGCGCTGTCGTGGTTCAACCCGTTCGACGACCACGCTGGAGCTCGTTCACCGCGGCGTTCCTGCTGATGCTCTTCATCTACTGGGGCTGGGACACCACGGTCGTCGGTCAACGAGGAGACGCCGACAGGAGCCGGCACGTCCCGGCCGGGCGGCCGTGCTCTCGACGGTCCTCCTGCTGGTGACCTACGCGCTCGTCACCGTCGCGGCGATCGCCTACGCGGGCATCGGCGACCAAGGGGATCGGGCTTCGGCGACAACTCGGACAACTCCGGCGACGTCATCTCCGTGCTGGGTCACGCGGTCTTCGGCGACGTCGCACGGGCGGTGACGTCTTCACGAGCTGCTCATCCTCATGGTGCTGTCCTCGGCAGCGGCCTCGACGCAGACGACGATCCTGCCGACCGCCCGCACCACGCTCGCGATGGCGGCCTACCAGGCCATCCCGAAGCGGTTCGCGCGCGATCCACCCGCGCTACCTCACCCCGTCGTGTCGACGATCGTCATGGGCGGCGGTCGCGTCGTGCTCTACGTCGTTGCTGAACTCGTGGCCAAGCGGCAACGTGCTCTTCGACACGATCACCTCGCTCGGCCTGGGGCATCGCGTTCTACTACGGCCTCACCGGCTTCGCCTGCGCCTGGTACTACCGCAAGGTCCTCACCCGGCGCGCCAGGGACTTCTGGCTCCGCGGGGTGCTGCCGACCTTCGGCGGGCTCATCCTCTTCGCCGCGCTGGCCAAGAGCGTCTACGACGACTGGAACCCGAACTCCAGCTTCACGACCTGGAGCATGCCCTTCTCCCCGCACTGGGTGATCGGCGGCGTCGTTCCTCATCGGCATCGGCGTCGATCGTGCTGGGCGGCGTCCTGCTGCTCATGCGTCCATCGCCGATGCTACCGGCCGTTCTTCCGCGGCGAGGTCGCTCAAGCCGGCCGCCGGAGCTCGTGCCGAGGGCGAGGTACGTGCCGCGCTGACGGAGCCGAGCCGTCAGCGCCCGTCGAGCAGCGGCGGCGACGGCGTCCCACGGCGTGCCGCTCGCCGGCGTCCTGGCGCCGGCGGGCGATCGCCGGACAGCGCCTCGAGCACGACCCGGTTGGCGAGCGCGGCGGTGATGTCGGCGTGGTCGTAGGGCGGGCGACGACCTCGACGACGTCGACGCCGACGACCGGCAGCTCGAGGCAGATCCGGCGCACCGCGTCGAGCAGCTGGCGCGCGGACAGCCCGCCGGGCTCGGGGGTGCCGGTGCCCGGCGCGTGACCGGGGTCGCAGACGTCGATGTCGACCGACAGGAAGACGCCGTCGCAGTCGTCGGTGGCGATCGCGAACGCCTCGGTGAGGCACGTCGTCCAGCCCGCGGTGCACGATCTCGGTCATCTCGTAGGAGCGCATGCCCTGCTCGGCCATCCAGTCGCAGGCGTCGCGGCGGCGGCCAGTAGCCGCGCAGCCCGATCTGCAGGAAGCGGTCACCGCGCGCGGCACCGGACTCGATCAGCCGGCGCATCGGCTGGCCGTGGCCGATCAGCGAGCCGAACTCGACGTCGCCGGTGTCGGCGTGCGCGTCGAAGTGCAGCACCGAGACCCGGCCCCAGCCGAGCGGCGTGCGCCACGCCGGTGACGTCGGGCCAGGTGACGGTGTGGTCGCCGCCGAGGACGACCGGGATCGCGCCGGACTCGGCGACCTTCGCGCACCGCCACCTCGAGCGCGTGCAGGCCGACTCGCTCGGCGTCGCCGGAGAACATCTCGACGTCGCCGGCGTCGACGACCCGCAGGTCCTGCAGGCCGTCGGTGCGCAGCGCCAGGCGCGGGCGCGAGCCGTCGTGCGGCGAGGTAGTCGGTGGTCCGGATCGCCTGCGGCCCGAACCGGGCGCCGGGCCGGTACGACGTGCCGCCGTCGAACGGCGCACCGACGATGACGACGTCGGCGCCGGCGTAGCTCGCCGGGTCGTCGAGGTCGCAGCGGTCGACGCCGAGGAAGGTGACGTCGGGGCCGAACATGGGGCCGTAGCGCGTCATCCCGCTACCCTCACTTCCTCGTGATCACGAAAGTTCGTCCGGGTCAGGCCCGTGCGAATCTTCGTGATCACGCAGGTGGACGCGCTCAGCCGTTGGTGGGGAAGCCGAGGTTGAGGCCGCCGTGGCTCGGGTCGAGCCAGCGCGACGTGACGACCTTGCCGCGGGTGAAGAAGTGCACGCCCTCGGTGCCGTGCGCGTGGGTGTCGCCGAACAGCGAGGCCTTCCAGCCGCCGAAGGAGTAGTAGGCCATCGGCACCGGGATCGGCACGTTGATGCCGACCATGCCGACCTCGACCTCGTTCTGGAAGCGCCGGGCCGCGCCGCCGTCGTTGGTGAAGATCGCCGTGCCGTTGCCGTACGGGTTGGCGTTGACCAGCGCCAGCGCCGTCGTCGTAGGTCGGCGACCCGCACGCACCGAGAGCACCGGGCCGAAGATCTCGTCGGTGTAGAGCGTCATGTCGGGCGTGACGTGGTCGAACAGCGTCGGGCCGAGCCAGAAGCCGTCCGCGGCGCCGTCGAGCTCGACGTCGCGGCCGTCGACGACGAGCGTCGCGCCCGGCCTCGACGCCGGCGTCGACGTAGGACGGCGACCTTGTCGCGGTGCTGCGCGGTGACCAGCGGGCCCATGTCGCAGCCGCGCCGGCCGTCGCCGGTGCGCAGCCGGCGCGATCCGCTCGCGCGATCTTCGCGACCAGCTCGTCGGCGACCGGCTCGACGGCGACGAGCGCCGAGATCGCCATGCAGCGCTCGCCGGCCGAGCCGAAGCCGGCGTTGACCGCGGCGTCGGCGGCGAGGTCGAGGTCGGCGTCCGGCAGCACGACCATGTGGTTCTTCGCGCCGCCGAGCGCCTGCACCCGCTTGCCGTGGCGCGGTGCCGGTCTCGTAGACGTAGCGGGCGATCGGCGTCGAGCCGACGAAGCGAGACCGCCTTGACGTCCGGGTGCTCCAGCAGCCGGTCGACCGCCACCTTGTCGCCGTGCACGACGTTGAACACGCCGTCGGGCAGGCCGGCCTCGGCCCACAGCTCGGCCATGCAGCAGCGCCGCCGACGGGTCCTTCTCGCTCGGCTTGAGCACGACGGTGTTGCCCGCGGCGATCGCGATCGGGACGAACCACATCGGGACCATGGCCGGGAAGTTGAACGGCGAGATGACGGCGACGACGCCGAGCGGCTGGCGGATCGAGTAGACGTCGACCTTGGTCGAGACGTTCTCGGAGAAGCCGCCCTTGAGCAGGTGCGGGATGCCGCAGGCGAACTCGACGACCTCGAGGCCGCGGGTCACCTCGCCGAGCGCGTCGGAGAGCACCTTGCCGTGCTCGGCGGTGATGAGCGCGGCCATCTCCTCCTTGCGCGCGTTGAGCAGCTCGCGGAAGGCGAACAGCACCTGGGTGCGGCTGGCCAGCGACGACGCCGCCAGGCCGCGAAGGCCGCCGCGCGCCGCGGCGACCGCGGCGTCGACGTCGGCCGACCGAGGCGAAGTCGACGCTCCCGGCGACCTGCGCCGGTCGCCGGGTCGTAGACGTCGCCCCGGCGCTCGCCTCGCCGGCGAACGGCTTGCCGTCGATCCAGTGCGTGATGTGCCTCATGTGAACAACCCTCTCAACTGTCGAATCCGAGGCCGAGGCGGTCGAGGGTGCGCAGCCACAGGTCGCGCCGGCCCGCGTTGTCGGTCCGCTCGGTCCAGCGACCAGCGGGTGAGCTGGACGACGCCGGAGCGGAACGGCTCCGGCGGGAACGGCACCGGCCGGCGGCGCACCATCTCGAGCTCGGTGCGCTCGCTGGGCTCGCCGGCCAGCAGGTCGAGCATGACCCGCGCGCCGAACCGGGTGGCGCCGACGCCGAGACCGGTGTAGCCGGCGACATAGGCGACCCGACCGCCGTGCGCCGTGCCCCAGAACGCGCAGAACCGGGTGCAGGTGTCGATCGCCCCGCCCCAGCTGTGGGTGAACCGCAGCCGCTCCAGCTGCGGGAAGGTGGCGACGAAGTGCTCGGCCAGCTTGGCGAAGGTCTCCGGCCGCTGGTCGAGGCGGGCGCCGAGGCCGTTGCCGAAGTGGTAGACGGCGTCGTAGCCGCCCCACAGGATCCGGTCGTCGGCGGTGAGCCGGTAGTAGTGGAACTGGTTGGCGCTGTCGCCGACCCCTTGCCGGTCCTGCCAGCCGATGCTGGCCAGCTGGCTCGGGCGACAGCGGCTCGGTCACCAGCACGTAGTCGTAGACCGGCACGACGTACGGCCGCACCCGGCGCAGCAGCGACGGGAAGACGTTGGTGGCGAGCGCGACCCGGCGCGCCCGGACGCGGCGTGCGGCGTGCGCAACGAGACCCACCGCCGGGTCGGGGTCCAAGCCGGTGACCGGCGTGTGCTCGTGGATCCGCACGCCGAGCGCCACGCAGGCCTGCTTGAGCCCCCAGGCCAGCCGCGCCGGGTCGACCATCGCGACCGTGTCGGTCGACCACATCCCGCCGAGGTAGGTCGGCGAGTCGAGCTCCGCCCGTACCGCCTCGGCGTCCAGCAGCGCGACGTCGTGCCCGAAGCCGCGGGCCATCTCGCTGGCCTCGCGCAGCCACGGAAGCTGGTGCCTCGGTGGCGACGGTCAGCTCGCCGGTGCGCTCGAAGTCGCAGTCGATGCCGTAGCGCTGCACCGCTTCGGCGATGCCGTCGAGGTTCTCCAGGCCCAGCCGCTCCAGCAGCGGCATCTCGTCGGGGAACCGCGCCAGGCCGTTGGCGAGCCCGTGGGTCAGGCTCGCCGCGCAGAAGCCGCCGTTGCGACCGGACGCGGCCCAGCCGACGGTTCGCCCTTCCAGCACCACGACGTCGAGCGCGGGGTCGGCCTCCTTCGCCAGCAGCGCGGTCCACAGCCCGGTGTAGCCGCCGCCCACCACGGCCAGGTCGCAGCTGGTCGGGCCCGACGCTGGCGCGCAGGGCTCGGGGCGGGCCGGGTCGTCGAGCCAGAAGGACATCGGACGGGCGTCGCGCAGCGATGCCGGCAGCTGGTTGCTCACGCGGCGGCCACGCGGATTACGGGCGTCACGTCATCAACGGCCGGTGAAGATCGTGCGGTGCCAGCCTTTGCGGGCCTGCCCGGTGAGGTCGTACATGACGTGCTTGACCACGGTGTAGTCCTCGAGCGAGTACGCCGACATGTCCTTGCCGAACCCGGAGCCCTTCATCCCGCCGTGCGGCATCTCGCTGATGATCGGGATGTGGTCGTTCACCCACACGCAGCCGGCGCGGAGTCTCCCGCGTCGCCCGCAGCGCGCGGTAGACGTCCCGAGTCCACGCCGAGGCGGCCAGGCCGAAGGCGGTGTCGTTGGCGAGGGACAGACCTTCGTCGTCGGAGTCGAACGGCAGCACCACCAGGACCGGCCCGAACACCTCCTGCTGCACGATCTCTGACGACTGCTCCGCCCCGACGATGAGCGTCGGCGAGTAGTAGGCGCCGCGGGCGAGCTCGCCGCCAGGGATGGTGCCGCCGACGACGACCCGCGCACCGTCGGCCTTGGCACGCTCGACGAAGCCGGCGACCCGCTCCTGCTGCGCCTTCGAGATCAGCGGCCCCAGGTCGGTCGCGCGGTCCATCGGCGGGCCGAGCCGGACGTCCGCCATGACGTCGGCGACGCCGGCCACGAAGGCGTCGAACAGCGGGCGCTGGACGTAGGCCCGCGTGGCCGCGGTGCAGTCCTGCCCGCAGTTGATGAGCGAGGCGGCAACGGCTCCGTGCACCGCCGCCTCGAGGTCCGCGTCGTCGAACACCACGAACGGCGCCTTGCCGCCGAGCTCGAGGTGCATCCGCTTGCCGCTCGCCGCGGCCAGTGCCATCACCCGCCGCCCGACAGACGTGGAGCCGGTGAACGCCACCATGTCCACGCCGGGGTGCGACACCAGCGCCTCTCCGGCGACCGGACCGGTGCCGGTCACGATGTTGACGACCCCGTCCGGGATCCCTGCGTCGGCGGCAGCCTCGGCGAACATCAGCGAGGTGAGCGGCGTGAGCTCGGCGGGCTTGAGCACCACGGTGTTGCCGGCCGCGATCGCCGGCAGGATCTTCCAGGCCGCCATCTGCAGCGGGTAGTTCCACGGCGCGATCGAGCCGACGACGCCGACGGGCTCCGGCGCACGGCCGACGTGTGGTCGGCGGAGTACTCCCCCGCCGCCTTGCCCTCGAGGTGGCGAGCCGCACCGGCGAAGAAGGCGACGTTGTCGATCGTCCCGGGAACGTCGAACTCGCTGGAGAGCCGGATCGGCTTTCCGGTCTGCGACGTCTCGACGGCGGCGAACTCGCCCGCCCGCTGCTGAAGCAGGCCGGCCAGGCGCAGGAGAGCCGACGAGCGCTCCATCGGCGTCGCCCGCGACCACTCGCCGAACGCCTTGCGGGCAGCGGCCACGGCGTTGTCGACGTCGCCGACCCCAGCAAGCCGCACCGTCTCGACCGCATCGCCGGTCGAGGGGTCGGTGACCGTGAACGCGTCGCCAGACGTGCCGTCGACCCGCCGTCCCGCGATGAACTGGTGCACCACACACGCCTTCCTTAGCCCCGCGCCTACCTGGCGCGACGCCTCCGTAGCAGGCTCCCGCCGAGGACGACGATGAGCGCGACGAGCATCATCGCGGTGCCGATGACGTTGATCTGGACCGGCGTACCGCGCTGCGCGGCTCCCCAGACGAACATCGGGAACGTCACGCTGCCGCCGCTGTTGAAGTTCGTGATGATGAAGTCGTCGAAGGACAGCGAGAACGACAGCAGCGCGGCCGCGACGATGCCCGGCAGCACGAGCGGCAACGTCACCCGGATGAAGGTCTGCGTCTCGTTGGCGTACAGGTCCCTCGCCGCCTGCTCGAGCCGCGGATCGAGGCCGGCCAGCCGTGCCTTGACCGTCACGATGACGAAGCTGAGGCAGAACATGATGTGCGCGATGAGGATCGTCCAGTCCCCGAGCGGCATGCCCAGGTCGACGAACAGCGTGAGCAGCGACGACCCCATCACCACCTCGGGCGTGGCCATCGGCACGAAGATGAGCAGGTTGGTGACCGCGCGGCCACGGAAGCGGTGGCGCGCCATGGCGAAGGCGACCAGCGTGCCCGAGCACCGTGGCCGCCGACGGTGGCGAGCACGCCGATCTTCAGGCTGAGCCCGAGCGACTGGCACAGCTGACCGGCCTCGCACGGGTGCCGCCACGCGTCCAGGCTGAAGGTGTTCCACGTGTAGTTGAACCGGCCGGTGGGCGAGTTGAACGAGAAGATCACGACAACGATCACCGGCAGGAACAGGTAGAGCAGCGCGGCTGCACCGGCGAACACCACGATGTGGTCGCGGATCCACCTGACGGGACGCCGCCGTCGCCGCTGGGCCACCGCTTTGGTAGCCGGCCTGACGGGAGCGGTCGTGGTCGCCATCAGACCAGCTCTTCCGTGCCGGCGCGCCGCACGTACAGAGCGACGAGCACGACGATGGCGAGCATCAAGGAGAACGACAGGGACGCCGCCGTCGGGTAGTCGCGCACCCGGAGGAACTGGCTGTCGATGACGTTGCCGATCATCGTCTGCGCCGTGGTGCCGAGCAGCTTGACGTTGATGTAGTCACCGGCCGCCGGGATGAACGTGAGCAGCGTGCCGGCCACGACGCCCGGCAGCGAGAGCGGCCAGGTCACCTTGCGAAAGCTCGTCCACGCGGAGGCGTAGAGGTCGCTGGCGGCCTCGATGAGCCGGTGGTCGATCTTCTCCAGGCTCGCGTACAGCGGCAGCGTCATGAACGGCAGGAAGTTGTAGGTGAGGCCGAGGATGACGGCGAGCGGCGTGGCCAGCACCCGGCCGCCCTGGGTGAGGTGCAGCCAGTCGGTGACGTGCAGGACCCAGAGCTTGTCGAGCACGGTGACGACCCAACCGTCGTCGGACAGGATCGTCTTCCAGGCCAGCGTACGGATGAGGAAGCTGGTGAAGAACGGCGCAATGACGAGCACCAGAAGGACGTGGCGCCAGCGGCCCGCCTTGAACGCGATCGTGTAGGCCAGCGGATAGGCGATGACCAGCGCCAGAACTGTGGCCGTCGCGGCGAAGCCGAACGAGCGGAGGAACTGCTCCCGGAACTGACTGAGCACCTCCGTGTAGTTGGAGAACTTCCACACCACCGGCGCATTCGGCTCGGAGCTGTCCTTCAGCGAGGTCGAGGCGAGGGTGAACATCGGGACCAGGAAGAAGAAGACCAGCCAGGCACCCGCGGGGAGCAGCAGCAGGTACGGGATGAGCCGGCGGCGCCCCCTGCTCGGCCGTGTGGTGGGTTCTCCTTCGGGGCGGACCGCGCCGAAGGAGGCTGCGATGCTCACGCGGCCCCCGCCGACGCCGCCGCGATCACGTCCTCGTCGCGACCGGCCTCGACGTCCTCCGCCGCGTCGAGCGCGAACGTGTGCGCCGGGTCCCAGTGCAGCGACACGTTGGTGCCGGCGGCCAGCAAGCCGGACCCGATGTTCTGGGCGAACACCATGAGCTCTTGACCCCACGGCATCCGCACCAGGTACTGCGTCGAGACGCCGATGAACGAGGTGTCGGTGACCACACCATCGAGGCAGTTGCGCCCCGCAGGCGCTTCGCCCGCAGCGGCGAGCTGGATCTTCTCGGGCCGCACACCGACGTGCACCGACGTCGAGCCGGTGCGGCTGCGCGAGGCCGGCATCGCCAGCCGCGAACCGCGACGTCGAGCAGCAGGTCGTCTCCGTCGCGGCCTGTCACGTGGGCGGCGACGAGGTTGGACTGACCGAGGAAGTTCGCCACGAACGTCGTCGACGGGTTCTCGTAGAGGTCGGCCGGATGCCCCAGCTGCTCGACCCGTCCGTTGTTCATCACCGCGATGGTGTCGGCCATCGTCATGGCCTCTTCCTGGTCGTGCGTGACGTGCACGAACGTGATGCCGACCTCGGTCTGGATGCGCTTCAGCTCGATCTGCATCTGGCGGCGCAGCTTGAGGTCGAGGGCACCGAGCGGCTCGTCGAGCAGCAGGACCTGCGGGCGGTTGATGAGTGCACGGGCCACCGCGACCCGCTGCTGCTGGCCACCGGAGAGCTGGCGCGGGCTTGCGTCGGCCGTACCCGGCCAGCTCCACCAGCTCGAGCATCTCCTCGACCTTGTCCTTGACGTCCTTCGACCCCGCGTCGGCGCAGGCCGAACGCGACGTTCTCGAAGATGTCCAGGTGCGGGAACAGCGCGTAGTTCTGGAAGACCGTGTTGACCGGCCGCTTGTAGGGCTTGCGGTCGGTGATGTCCTCGTCGCCGAGCCGGATGGTGCCGGCGGTCGGCTCCTCGAGCCCGGCGACCATCCGCAGCGTCGTCGTCTTGCCGCAGCCGGACGGTCCGAGCAGAGCGAAGAAGGAGCCCTGCGGGATCGTCAGGGTGAGGTCGTCGACCGCGGTGAAGGAACCGAACCGCTTGGTGACGTCCACCAGGTGGAGGTCACTGGACGTTCCGGTCGCAGCCACCGTGGCATCGGCATCGTCATCCGCTCAGGCCCCGATGACCTTCTGGAACTGCCGCGTTGTACCTCGTCTCCTCTTCCGCGGTGACGCCACGGAACACGTGCGCGCGCGCCCGGGTCGACGCGTCGGGGAAGATGAGCTGGTTGTTGGCGACCTCCGGGTCGCTCGCCAGCAGCGCCTCCTTCGCACCCACCACCGGGGAGATGTAGTTGACGTAGTCCTCGACCTCGGCGGCGATCTTGGGGTCGTAGTAGTAGTTGATCAGCGTCTCGGCGTTCGTCTTGTGCTTCGCCCTGACCGGGATGCAGAAGTTGTCGGACCACTGCATGATGCCGGCGTCGGGCAGCACGTACTGCAGGTCGGGGTTGTCCGCCTGCAGCTGGACGACGTCACCGGTCCAGGCCATGCAGGCAGCGATGTCGCCGGACGCGAGGTCCTGGCCGTACTCGTTGCCGGTGAACTGGCGGATCTGCCCGGAGTCGACGGCCTTCTGCAGCTTGTCGATGGCGGCGGAGAACTGGTCGTCGGTGAAGTCGACGGGTCCTCGCCCTGTCGAGCATGATCAGGCCGATGGTGTCGCGCATCTCGGTGAGCAGGTGACCCGGCCCTTGAGCGACGGGTCGGTGAGCAGCTGGTCGATGCTCGTGACGGGCTTGTTGTTGGTGGACTTCGGGTTGTAGGCGACGCCGGTGAAGCCGCTCTGCCACGGCAGCGAGTAGACCCGTCCCGAGTCGAACGGCACGCTCGCAGGCTCGGGTCGAGGTTCTTCGCGTTCGGGATGTTGGCCTTGTCCAGCTTCTGCACGTAGCCGAGCCGGATGAGCCGGTCGACCATCCAGTCCGTCACGACGAAGACGTCCGCGGTGATGGCGTTGCCCTTGCTCAGCAGCGGCGGGATCTTGGCGAAGTACTCGTCGTTGTCGTTGACGTCCTCGGTGTACTTCGCCTTGATGCCGGTGCGCTTGGTGAACTCGATGAGCGACGGATGCTTCGAGGCGTTCTTGGGGTCGACATCGATGTACTCCGGCCAGCTCGACCAGTTCACCGAGTCCGATCCGCCGCTGCTGCTCGAGCCCGAACCGCAGGCAGCAAGCATCGGCCCGGCGACGACGAGTGCTCCACCCAACCCGATCCCGCGAAGGAAGGTCCGGCGGCTCAGCGCCCCAGATCCGAGTGAGCTACGGCTAGCGGTCATCAGGACTCCTTCACACAGGCTGGTCCAACAACGCGGCTGGTCCATGAACACGGCATGTCTGTGAACACGGCATGTCTATGGATGGGGATACTGACATGCCATTTGGGCTCCGGCAAGGGATTCCATTGCATTGAGAGCAGGGTGCAACGAAATCCCTCCTCATTCGATCTACGAGCGCCAGATCGACCAGCAACGGACAGGCCCATCCAGGCCGTCTGATTGCTTGACGTCGACACGTTCCTGGAAAGGTCCTCGGCACGCCTAGGGGGCAGCCTTAGCCGGCGCCGGCACCAGGAATGTGCGGGCGCCTGCGCCGCAGGTGCCTAGGCGTCCAGGTTCGTCATCACGTGCTTGATGCGGGTGTAGTCCTCGAAGCCGTACATCGACAGGTCCTTGCCGTAGCCGGAGTGCTTGAAGCCGCCGTGCGGCATCTCGGCGACGAGCGGGATGTGCGTGTTGATCCACACGCAGCCGAAGTCGAGCCGCTTGGCCATCCGCATCGCCCGGCCGTGGTCCTTGGTCCACACGCAGGACGCCAGCCCGTACTGCACGCCGTTGGCCCAGCGCACCGCCTCGTCCTCGTCGGTGAAGCGCTGCACGGTGATGACCGGACCGAAGACCTCGTTCTGGATGATCTCGTCGTCCTGGCGCAGGCCGGAGACGACGGTGGGCTGAGTAGAAGTAGCCGTGGTCGCCCACCCGGTGACCGCCCGCGGCGACCTCGGCGTGGTCGGGCAGGCGGCTCGATGAACCCCGAGACCCGCTCGAGCTGGTTGGCGTTGTTGACCGGGCCGTACAGCGCGTCGGCGTTGGCCGGCGGCCCGGTGACTGTGCCGCGCGCCTGCTCGGCGAGCGCGGCGACGAAGTCGTCGTGGATGCGAGGTCCGGCGAGCACCCGGGTCGCCGCCGTGCAGTCCTGACCGGCGTTGAAGTAGCCGGCGATGGCGATGCTCTCGGCGGCCGCCGCGAGGTCGGCGTCGTCGAAGACGATGACCGGCGCCTTGCCGCCGAGCTCGAGGTGCACGCGCTTGACGTCCTTCGCGGCCGAGCCCGCGACCTCCATGCCGGCGCGCACGGACCCGGTGATCGACACCATCGCCGGGATCTGGTGCTCGACCAGCGCGCGGCCGGTGTCGCGGTCGCCGCAGACGACGTTGAACACGCCGGGCGGCAGGAACTCGGCCATGATCTCGGCCATCAGCAGCGTGGTGACCGGCGTGGTGTCCGACGGCTTGAGCACGACGGTGTTGCCCGCGGCGATCGCCGGCGCCCACTTCCAGACCGCCATCATCATCGGGTAGTTCCACGGCGTGACCTGGGCGCAGACGCCGATCGGCTCGCGCCGGACGATCGAGGTGTGGCCGGCCATGTACTCGCCCGCCGACCGGCCCTCGAGCAGCCGGGCCGCGCCGGCGAAGAAGCGGATCTGGTCGACCATCGGCGGGATCTCCTCGGAGGCGGTCAGCGCGATCGGCTTGCCGGTGTTCTGCGACTCCGCAGCCGACGAGCTCGTCGGCGCGCGCCTCGATCGCGTCGGCGATCCGCAGCAGCGCCAGCTGCCGCTGCGACGGCGTGGTGTCCCGCCAGGTCTCGAAGGCCTCCGCCGCCGCACGCATGGCGCGGTCGACGTCGCGTGCGTCCGAGACGGGCGCGGTGGCGAACACCTCCCCGGTGCTCGGGTCGACGCAGGTCGAGGGTGCGCCCGGCCGAACTCTCGACCGCCTTCCCGCCGACGAAGTTCGCAAGGCTCGCGGTTGGCTCACAACGGGCTCCTCGTCGTATCTCAGATCGCGCGGCATCGAGGTCTCGGCTCAGACTAGACATCACGACGCCGATTCCGCAGCCCTTCTGCTCGCTTGATCCGGCATCCGACAATGGAATCCGTGAGAAATTGTGCTTCCGTGCGACGGATTCGCTTGCCATGGCCGTGACTACGCGGTCATGATGCCATCGTGGCTCCACACGACCGGACACGCCAACGGCCTGCTCGACGACGTCTCCAAGGCGATCATCGAGCAGCTCCAGCAGGACGGCCGCCGGCCGTACGCCGCGATCGGCAAGGCCGTCGGCCTGTCCGAGGCCGCCGTGCGCCAGCGGGTCCAGCGGCTGCTCGACGCGGGGGTCATGCAGATCGTCGCGGTCACCGATCCGCTCCAGGTCGGCTTCACCCGCCAGGCCATGATCGGCATCCGCGTCGAGGGCGACCTCGACGGTGTCGCCGACAAGCTCGCCAAGCATGCCCGAGGTCGACTACGTCGTCATCACCGCCGGCTCCTTCGACCTCCTCGTCGAGGTCGTCTGCGAGGACGACGACCACCTGCTCGAGCTGCTCAACTCGCAAGATCCGGGCGATCCCCGGCGTGCGCAGCACCGAGAGCTTCGTCTACCTGAAGCTCCGCAAGCAGACCTACACCTGGGGTACCCGATGACGACACCCGACGTCACCGTCGACGACCGACGACTCGCGCCCGCCGGACCACCTGTGGATGCACTTCACCCGCATCTCGACCTACGCGAACGGCGCCGACGTCCCGATCATCGTGCGAGGGCGAGGGCGCCTACATCTACGACGGCAACGGCAAGCGCTACCTCGACGGGCTCGCCGGGCTGTTCGCCGTCCAGGCCGGGCACGGCCGCACCGAGCTCGCCGAGGCCGCCTACAAGCAGGCGCCAGGAGCTCGCCTTCTTCCCGCTGTGGTGCTACGCCCACCCGCAGGCGATCGAGCTCGCCGAGCGGCTCGCCTCACTGACGCCCGGCGACCTCAACCGCGTCTTCTTCACCACCGGCGGCGGCGAGGCCGTCGAGACGCGCGTGGAAGCTGGCCAAGCAGTACTTCAAGCTGACCGGCAAGCCGATGAAGCACAAGGTGATCAGCCGCTCGATCGCCTACCACGGCACCCCGCAGGGCGCGCTGTCCATCACCGGCATCCCGGACGCGAAGAAGTACTTCGAGCCGCTGGTGCCCGGCGCGCACAAGGTGCCGAACACCAACTTCTACCGCGCCCCCGAGCACGGCGACGACCTCGAGGCGTTCGGCCGCTGGGCCGCCGACCAGATCGAGCAGGCCATCGAGTTCGAGGGCGCCGACACCGTCGCCGCGGTCTTCCTCGAGCCGGTGCAGAACTCCGGCGGCTGCTTCCCGCCGCCGCCCGGCTACTTCCAGCGGGTCCGCGAGATCTGCGACCGGCACGACGTGCTGCTCGTCTCCGACGAGATGATCTGCGCGTTCGGCCGGCTCGGCGACGATGTTCGCCTGCGAGCAGTTCGGCTACGTCCCGGACATCATCACCTGCGCCAAGGGCATGACCTCCGGCTACTCCCCCATCGGCGCGATGATCGCCTCGCGACCGGCTGTTCGAGCCGTTCCAGCACGGCAACGAACTACTTCGCCGCACGGCTACACCTTCGGCGGCCACCCGGTGTCCGCCGCGGTCGCGCTGGCCAACCTCGACATCTTCGAGCGCGAGGGCCTCAACCGGCCACGTGCTGCGACAACGAGGACGCGTTCCGCTCGACGCTGGAGAAGCTCATCGACCTGCCGATCGTCGGCGACGTCCGCGGCGACGGCTTCTTCTACGGCATCGAGCTGGTCAAGGACAAGGCGACCAAGGAGACGTTCGACGACGACGAGTCCGAGCGCCTGCTGCGCGGCTTCCTGTCCAAGGCGCTGTTCGACGCCGGCCTGTACTGCCGGGCCGACGACCGCGGCGACCCGGTCGTCCAGCTCGCGCCGCCGCTGATCGTGCGGCCAGCGCGAGTTCGACGAGATCGAGCAGATCCTGCGCTCGCGTGCTGACCGAGGCGTGGACGGCTGTGACCTCTGACGCTCGGCGACCGCGACCCGCGTCCGCCGGCTGCCGGAGAAGGCGGTCCGCGACGCCGCCGTCGCGCGACGCGCGTCCTCGACGCCGGCGCTGCGTCGCGCACGTCGCGGTCGATCGACGACGGGCAGCCGTTCGTCCTCCCGGTCGCCTACGCGCGCGACGGCGACCGCGTGCTGTTCCACGGCTCGACCGGCGAGCCGGCTGTTCCGCGCGCTGGCCGCCGGCGCGCCGACCTGCCTGACGGTGACCCTGCTCGACGGGCTGGTGTCGCCCGCTCGGCGTTCGAGTCCTCGATGCACTACCGCGCGTCGATGGTGCTCGGGCGCGTGCACGTCGCTGGACGGACGAGCGCGAAGGTCGACGCGCTGCGACTGCTCACCGAGCACCTGATGCCCGGCCGCTGGGCCGACGTCCGCGCCACCGAGCGCCAAGGAGCTCGCCGCGACCGCTGGTGCTCGCGCCTGCCGCTCGACGAGTGGTCGGTGAAGGTCAGCGACGGCCCGCCCGACGACGACGCCGAGCGACCTCGACCGCGACCGGTCTGGGCCGGCGTCGTGCCGCTGCGACGAGTCCTGGGGCGCACCGATGCGACGCTCCCGACCTGCGGCCACGGCATCGCCGTGCCGGCGTACGTCGGGGCCTGGCGCCGGTGACGGACAGCTGACCGGTCGCGGAGCTCTGTGGCTCGACACCTGCGCGGGACGACCTGACCCCGCGGCCGGCGCTGCGCCGGCGACCGTCGACGCCGACGTCGCGATCGTCGGCGCCGGCTACACCGGGCTGTGGACCGCCTACTACCTGCGCGGCGGCCGACCCGACGCTGCGCGTCGTCGTCCTCGAGGCGCGAGATCGCCGGCTTCGGCGCCTCCGGCCGCAACGGCGGCTGGTGCTCGGCGCTGTTCCCCGCCTCGTCGGGCAAGATCGCGCGCGTGGCCGGGCGGCAGGCGCGGCCGGCGCACGAGCCGCACGGCGCATGCCCGCAGCGCGATGAACGACACCGTCGACGAGGTCGGGCGGGTCGCCGCCGCCGAGGGCATCGACTGCCACTTCGCCAAGGGCGGCACCGTCGGTCGCCGCGCGCACCGACGTGCAGCTCGCCCGCGCACGCGCCGAGGTCGAGGCGGCGCGGTCCTGGGGCTTCGGCGCGGAGCGACCTCCGCCTGCTGGGCGCCGACGAGGCGCGGGCCACGCTCGGCGCCACCGACGTGCTCGGCGGCGACGTACACCCCGCACTGCGCGCGCATCCACCCGGCACGCCTGGTCCGCGGCCTGGCGCGACGCCGTCGAGCGCCGGGGCGTCCGGATCTACGAGGGCACGGCCGCGTCACCTCGATCGCGCCGCGGCGCTGGTCCAGACCGCCGCTCGGCGACGTCCGCGCCGACATCGTCGTGCGCGCGACCGAGGGCTACACGCCGGCGCTGCCGGGCCAGCGCCGCGACGCTCGCGCCCGGTCTACTCGCTGATGCTCGCGACCGAGCCGCTGCCCGACGTCGTTCTGGGAGCGACGTCGGGCCTGCGCGGCCGGCGAGACGTTCACCGACCACCGGCACCTGATCATCTACGGGCAGCGCACCGCCGACGACCGGCTCGCGTTCGGCGGCCGCGGGGCGCCGTACCACTTCGGCTCGGCGCATCCGGCCGCGCTTCGACCGCGAGCCGGCGGTGTTCGCCGAGCTGCGCGCGCGTCCTCGTCGAGCTGTTCCCGGCGCTGCGCGACGCCGCGATCACCCACACCTGGGGCGGCCCGCTCGGCGTGCCGCGCGACTGGTTCGCCTCGGTCGGGCTCGACCGCGCCACCGGGCTCGGCTGGGCCGGCGGCTACGTCGGCGACGGCGTCGGCACGACGAACCTCGCCGGCCGCACGCTCGCCGACCTGGTCCCCGGCGGCCGACACCGACCTGACCCGGCTGCCCTGGGTCGGCCACCGCTCGCCGCGCTGGGAGCCCGAGCCGCTGCGCTGGCTCGGCGTCAACGCCGGCCTGCGGGTGATGACCGGCGCCGACCGGGCCGAGGAGCGGACCGGGCGCTCCTCGCGCCGCGCAGAGCTGTTCGGCCGCTTCATCGGCGGCTGACTCCTAGGGCCGCGACCGGGCTCATGCAGCAGCCGCTCGTCGGCGGCCGACCGGCGCTACTCGGGGGCTCACGCCGTCGCGCAATGCGAGGAGAACCTGTTGGATCCGCTCGACTGGCTGAAGTCCCGCCGCAGCAGCAAGATCTTCGGCGATGGCGACGTCAGCGAGCAGGCGGTCCGTCGGATCCTGCACTTCGCGACCGGCGCCCCGGACCACGGGCTGCTTCGTCCCTGGCGGTTCGTGGTGTTCCGCGGCGCGGGCCGCGACCGGTTCGGCGAAGCGTTGGTCGAAGCAGCCCGTGGGCGCGACGCCAACCTGGACATCGGCAAGGCGGAGCGGCTGCACGCGAAGGCGCTCATCGCGCCGGTCTTCATCGCGCTGGTCGCCAGCCCCAAGCCGTCGCCCAAGGTGGAGCGCTGGGAGCAGCTGGCGTCGGCAGCGAGCGTGGGCTACGCCCTGCTGCTCGGCGCCCACGCGCTCGACCTGGCGGCGATGTGGAAGAGCACGCCGCTGCGCGACGAGCCGGCGGTGCGCCGCGTGCTCTCGCTCACCCCGGACGAGGAGTTCCTCGGCTGGGTGAACCTCGGCCAGCCGCTGGGGCCTGACGCCGGCACCGTCCCACCGAAGCCGCCGGTCGACCTGGCCGAGCTGGTCACCGAGGTCGTGAATTAGCCAAGCAGCGCCGCGACACGCCACCCGCGGCCCGGCGGGGCCGTCCCAACGACCCGGCTGACGACCGGCCCATTGAGATCGGGATTCTGAGGGGCGGACTGACTCACGCGGGGGTGGGGATGTAGACGGAGCCTCGGCTCACGACCGGATCGAGGATTCCGTCCCGGAGGTACTCCTCGGCCTCGCCCGCACGCGGAGGCGATGGCTTCTGCCCGGCGTAGCCGAGAGCGTCCCAGACTGGGCGGCAGGTCAGGTACCGGCACACCAGGAGTGCACGGACCTGTTCGAACCGCAGCGGATCTTCGCGCGCCAACGCCGTCGAGAAACCCGGCCGGGTCCTTTCCCTCGGCCGCGTTGATCGTCTGCTCGATCTCAGCCATCTGGAGGTGCACATGGTGCATCGCCAGCCTCAGCACCGAATCATCCGGGTCAGCCTCGGCGGCCGTGGGAAACCCGTTGCCTCCGGGTGTGAGTACCTCTGCGAAGGATCGCAGGACAGCAAGCTGGGCGGGCGTGAGGGGGTAGATCTGCTGGATCATGAGGGTGTCTCCTGCTCGGCGGCCTTGTTGACGAGGTCTTCGGCGCAGCGCAGCGCGATGGCAGAGATCGTGCTCGTGGGGCTCACCGCCCCGCTCGTGACGAAGACACCGCCATCGACGATGAACAAGTTGGGGACATCATGCGATCGGCCGAACTGGTCGACCACGGAGGTTGCCGGATCAGTCCCCATGCGGGTGCTGCCCAGGAGGTGGCCCGGCTGTTCAGGCATCGACGGGAACTCGATGGTCCGTCGCGCTCCCGAGGCCATCAGCGCCTCGGAGACACGCGATAGATGGAACTTCACGAGGTCGATGTTGTTCTGATCCTGCTTGTAGGTGATGCGGGGCGCCGGCAAACCGCTCGAATCCTTCAGCACCGGGTCGAGCTCCACACGATTGTCCTCGTTCGGAAGGTCGTGGGTGATGATGAAGCCCAGCACGGAATGACCGAGGACTTCCGAGACACTCTCCATGAGACCGGGACCGTGCGTTGGCGCCCCGCCCCCGGCGCCGAGGAAGCTTGCAGCGTAAGGGCCACCAGTCGGCATGGTGCCCCACGAGGCACCGAGTACGTGACCGCGCGAGGCGTCCGTCTCGTAGAACTCGAACGAGTGCACGTTTTGCCCGGCCGGTCCCAGCCAGCTGTTCAACGGCTCGTCGTACACCCCGATGACCATTGGAGTCGGGTTCAGCTGGAGCCGACGCCCCACCAAGCCGCTGGAGTTCGCCAGCCCCTGCGGGAAGCGTGGGGAGGTGGACATCAACAACAGCCGTGGCGTCCCAATGCCGTTGGCGGCCATCACCACGATGTCCGCCTTCAGTCGATGCTCGCCGCCCTCGCGATCGAGGAAGACAACGCCGCTCGCGAGGCCCTTCTCGTTCACGGTGCACCTCGCGCACCCGGGCCCCGGTCACGAGGGTGGCACCCTGACGAAGCGCGGTCGGCCAGTGCGTGATGTCCACGCTCGCCTTGGAGCCATTGGGGCAACCGGACTCACAGACCCCGTAGCGCACGCACGGCGCCAGACCGCAGAACGGGTTCGGCGGCAATGGCGTTGGGCGCCGGCCACCAGTGCCACCCCATCGCGTTCATGCCCTGCGCGAAACGTCGGCCGTAGTCATTGATGGGGTGGGCCGGCATTGGTGGCGCCGGCATCTTGGGAAACGCCGGATCACCGGGCATTCCCGCCACCGCGAAGTCCTTCTCATTCCTGGTGTAGAAGGGGGCGAGCTCTTCCCACGTGAAGGGCCAGTCATCCGCGATCCCATGAAGCGAGCGCAGCCGGAAGTCGCTCGGCAAGAACCGGGGCCACATCCCGCCGTAGTGCACACTTCCGCCACCCACGGCGTTGTACATCACCGGCGTGATGTCTGAGTTGCTGATCTCGCAGGGATAGTCCTCGGGAAGGGCTCGTACGTTGCCGTCCTTGCTCCAGCGACCGAGCATCGACAGCTCGTACTCGTCCCGGTTCCCGGTGTACTCGTCCGTCTTGACCCAGCCACCCTGCTCCAGGCACACGACATGGAAACCGAACCCGGTCAGGTACTTGGCCACCACGGCTCCGGATGGCCCGGCGCCCACGATGATGACATCCGCGCGATCGGAGTCGGATGCCGAAAACTCCACCGCGTCGTAGGTACCGCGACGAATGGTCAACGGTTCGCTCCTTCCACTGCGACCATGACGTGCTTGGTCCGCGTGTAGTCGTCGAGTGCGTACGTGGACAGGTCGCGGCCGTAGCCAGATTCGCCGAAGCCGGTCCACGGCATTTCGGAGGCCAACGCCAGATGACTGTTGATCCAGACCGTGCCGAAGTCCGAGCTCGGCAGACATGCGCAGCCCGCGGGACGAGTCCGTCGTCCACACGGAGGCAGAAAGCCCGTAGCGGACGGAGTTGGCCATGCGGACGGCGTCGGCCTCATCGTCGAAGGTGCTCACCGACACGACCGGTCCGAAGACTTCCTCCTGGTCTATCTCGGACCCCTCCTTGATGTTGCCGAGGATGGTCGGCTCGTAGAACCAACCGGGCCGTGCCGGGGCAGATCCACCGCACAGAACCTCGGCGCCGTCGTCGATGGCGCGCTCGACGAATCCGGCGACGTTGTCGCGCTGCTTCTCGGAGATCAGTGGCCCCATGTCGAGGCCTTCGCTGTCAGAAGGATCGCCGACGGTCAGCGTCTGGACGGCGGCGACCAGGCGAGTGACGACGTCGTCGTGGATGCTGGAGTGGACGAGGAGGCGGGTCGCAGCACCGCATTCCTGTCCGGTGTTCCAGAAGCCGGCGACCTTGACTGCCTCCACCACTGCGTCGAGGTCAGCGTCTGGGAAGACGACCACGGGGGCCTTGCCCCCGAGCTCGAGATGAGCCCGCTTCAACGTGTCGGCGGCGCCGCGCGCGACCGCCTTGCCGCTGCGCACGCTGCCGGTGAGCGCAACCATGGCAACGTCCGGGTGGGCCGTCAGCGCTTCACCGACGTTTGGCCCCGTGCCGAGGACGACGTTGAAGACGCCCGGCGGCAGCACCTGCGCCGCGAGCTTCGCCAGCCGCAGGGTCGTGAGCGGCGTCATCTCGGACGGCTTCAGCACCACGGTGTTCCCGGCGGCGAGTGCTGGAGCGATCTTCCAGACGGCCATCATCAGCGGGTAGTTCCAGGGCGTGATCGCTGCGATGACCCCGAGCGGCTCCCTACGGATTATCGACAGCTGACCCTCGACGTACTCACCCGGTGCCGGTGCCTGCGCGGTGCGCGCTGCGCCGGCGAAGAACTGCAGCGCATCCACGGCCAGGGGAATTTCAGCCCGGGAGACACCAAGAGGCTTGCCTACGTTGAGCGACTCCAGACGCGCGAGATGCTCGGAGTGCTGCTCGATGAGGGTCGCGAGCGCCAACAGCCTGGCGGCACGGTCGCGCGGCGTCGCGCGCCGCCAGGCCGGCAGCGCTCGTTTGGCGGCCGCCACGGCGAGGGCGACGTCGGCTGCGTCGCCGTCGGCCACCTCCACGATCGGCTGCCCGGTGGAGGGATTCAGCACCACAGCGCACCGCGAGTCGTCAAGCGGCAGGAAGGCGCCGTCGATGTGGTGGCCACGCTGGTCCGCTGGCAGCGCCGACAGTTCGGCCCCGAGATCCACTGTGCTGTCTTTGCTGTTCACTTTACCTCCGTATTCAAGCTGATCTCGGCTCAGTTCAGGGTCGGTTAACCGACGGACTCGTTGACGAACGGCGCCTCGGGCAGCGTCGCGCGACGGCGTGATGGTCTGGGTGCCGGCTGGGCGCTGTTGCCGACGTTCCGTCCAGCGGGTGAGCCATAGCAGCGCAAGACTCGTGATCGCGTAGACGGCAGTGACGACTACGAAGCTCGGCAGCAGCGGACCGCGGATAGAAGCTCGCGATGTCTTGCCCGCGGCGCAGCAGCTCGTCGTACGGGATCACGTAGCCGAGCGACGTGTCCTGCAGGATCGCGAGGAGCTGGCTCAGCAACACAGGCACCATGCGACGCAGGGCCTGTGGAAGCACGACCAGTCGCATGGCCTGGCCCGGTGTCTGGCCAAGGGCTAGGGCCGCTTCCCGCTGCCCTCGGTCGAGGGAGAGAATCCCCGCGCGGAAGATCTCAGCGATGACAGCGGAGTTGTAGAGCGTCAGCCCCGCGACGAGCACCATGAGGGCACTGATGCGAATCCCCACCTGCGGCAGCCCGATCGCGAGGAAAAGAATCAGCAGCAACACTGGAACAGCTCGGAACACCTCGATGTAAAGGCGCGCCGACCAACGAAGGACCTTCCGACCGGACAACCGCGCCAGCGCGAGGGGCAGCGCGATGAGCCCCGCCAAGACAGCGGAGAACGCGGTCGCCTTGAGCGTGGCCACGAGTCCACCGAGGAGAAACTTCATCGTCCCGGGGTCGGTGAACAGCTCCCATCGATCGTGCTCGAACTGTCCCTTGCTCGCGAGGCGCTGCAACGCCGCCCACAGCAGGAGTAGAAGCAGCGCCCCCGCCAGCACGGATGCGATGCGCATCCGCCGACGGCCCTTGGGCCCGTGTGCGTCGAACAGCTCGCTTCCCTGGCTCATCGCAGGATCGCCATTCGACGCTCCACGCGCGCAACCAGGGCACCGGCTGGAAGCGTGAGCAGCATGTAGGCCACCATCGCCCCGAGGAACACCGGGATCGCCTGCGCTGTCTCGAAGTTGACTTTCCGAGCCACGCCGGTGATATCCAGCACTCCCACCGTCGCCGCGATCGACGTCGCCTTGATCTGGGTGATGAAGAGGTTGCCTAGGGGCGGGACAACAGTGCGCAGCGCCTGCGGCAGAACGACGTGGCGCATCACTTTGGTGAACCCCATCCCCAGCGCCCGGGCAGCCTCGATCTGACCGACGGCGACGGCGCGGATCCCGGAACGGACCGCTTCACCGACGAAGGCACCCGAGTAGATGCCGAGCGCGAGGACGCTGGAGGTGAAGAGCGAGTACATGAAGCCGACCTTGGGCAGCCCGAACACAAAGATGACGACCAGGGCGAGCGGCGGCGTACAACGCATCGCCTCGGTGTAGGTTGCGGCCGCCCAGCGCAGAGGCGCCGCGGGTGACAGTCGAGCGACCGCCGCGACCAGGCCCAGGATCAATGCCAGGGCGAAGGACAGGGCGGTCAGCTCGACCGTGACCCAAGCACCGGCGGCAAACCGATCAAGGTTTCCGACTATGGGATCCACGTTGCCGCCGTCCCGCCGCTAACGCTCAACGGTCGGGATTACCGGCTTCGTGCCACTGACCTTGCCGACGTTGTCCTGGAAGAGCTTCTCCCACGCACCGTTTTTGATGCTCCTTTCGAGCAGATCACTGAGCCACGCGTGGAAGGTGGCGTCGTCCTTCTTGAGCCCGATGCCATAGGGCTCCTTGGTGAACGGCGCACCGACAACCTTGAGCTGGTCAGGGTTCTGCTCGACATTTCCGATCAGCGTGACGTCGTCGTCCACGTACACCGGGAAGCGGCCATCCTTCACGCCTTCGATGCAGGTGTTCGCGCCGTCGAAGTTGACGATCTTCGCGTCCGGAGCGGCGGCCTTGACGTTGCGTTCGGTGGTGGTGCCCGTGATGGCGCAGACGGTCTTCCCGTTGAGATCGGTGACGCTCTTGATGGATTCCTCGGACTTGGCCACGAGCATGTCCTGGCCCGCGATGTAGTAGGGCCCCGCGAAGGCGACGACCTGCTTGCGCTCGTCCGTGATCGAGTAAGTCTCCACGATCACATCGACCTTGCCGGTCACGATGAACGGCTCACGGTTCTCCGCAGTGGTCTGGATGAACTCGACGTTGTTCTCCGAACCGGTGATCTCCTTGGCGATCAGGCGTGCGATGTCTGCGTCGAAGCCTTCGACCTTGCCCGTAGTCGGGTTCTTGATGGCGAACAGCGCCGTCTCGTAGTCGGTCCCGACTATGAGCTTTCCGCGCTTTTGGATCTTCTCCATGGTCGACCCGACCGGAAAATCAGTCTTGGGGGTGCCATCCGAAGGCTGCTTGCTCCCGTTGGAGCAAGCCGCCAAGGTGAGAGCCAGGACCGCTCCAACGGCGACCGTCGATGCGTGGCGAAGCCTCATGACTTTTCCTTTCCGTTGGAGGTGCTGGTTAGTGCGTGAGGATCTTGCTGAGAAAACCGCGAGCCCGCTCTGTTGTCGGTGCGGCGAAGAACTGCTCCGGTGGGGCTGATTCGACGATCCGCCCCTCGTCCATGAAGACGACGCGGTCCGCGGCCCGCCGCGCAAAGCCCATCTCGTGAGTAACGACGATCATCGTCATCCCGTCCCTGGCCAGGGAGACCATGACGTCGAGAACTTCGTTGATCATCTCCGGGTCGAGAGCGGATGTCGGCTCGTCGAAGAGCATCACCTTCGGGTCCATCGCTAGCGCCCGCGCGATGGCCACCCGCTGCTGCTGACCGCCCGACAGCTGGGCGGGCAGGCAGTTCGCCTTGTCCGGAATGCCAACACGCTCCAGCAGTTCGCGAGCGCGCTGTTGAGCAGTGGCTCGCGATTGGCGGCGCACTTTCATCGGGCTCAGCGTGATGTTGTCCAGAACCGTCTTGTGGCCGTAGAGATTGAAGGCCTGGAACACCATCCCGACGTCGGCCCGGAGCCGAGCCAGCCCGCGCCCCTCGGCAGGCAGCAGCTCGCCACTGATCCGGATCTCGCCCCGGTCGATGGATTCGAGGCGATTGATGCAGCGGCAGAGGGTCGACTTGCCGGAGCCCGATGGGCCGATGACCACCACGACTTCCCCGAGTGCCACGTCCAGATTGAGGTCATGCAGCACTTGATGAGAGCCGAAGTACTTGTCGACCCCGTTGACGGAGACGACCGGAACGGAATCGGTCATCCGCCGTCGCCCGTCAGAAGCTCACGGACCTGCCGGACGACGCGGATGCGCCCTACCGGAAGTCCCCCGCCGAGCAAAGGCACTTCGGCCCACTTGGCGACGACGTCGCCGTCAAATCCCCAGTAGCGCAAGACCGCGGACAGCAATGGTGGAGTACCGCGCAGCGTGCCGTCCTCCATCTTGAAGGCCACGGCTCGTCCGTCAGGGAGGGCGGCTGCATATACCGCCTCCGCTCCGTCCTTCGCCAGCAAACCTGGGACCGCCCGCATCAGCTGGGTCACGTCCCGGCACGTCCCCGCGACCAGGTGTGGATGCGCCCGCATCGCGTCGACTACGGCCCGCTCGGGGCTGCCCGGCGCTGCGGTGGTGATGGCGTGATACGCACGGGCCAGACCTGTGAGCGTCAAGGCGTGCACCGGGGCGCCGCACCCGTCCACCCCGCTCGCGCTTATCGGTTCCGCGGCCAAGTCCTCGATCGTCGTGCGGATGACCTTTTGCAGCGGGTGGTCGGGTTCGAGGTATGACTCCACCGGCCAGCCCGCCTCGACACAGGTAGCCAGCATGGACGCGTGCTTGCCCGAGCAGTTGTGGTGCAGCGCATCGCTCGTGCCGCCCCCACGCACGAACTGCTCCATCTCCTCCTGCGACTCGGGTAGGTCTGGCGGGCACTGGAGGTGCGCCTCGGTCAACCCCGCGGACGCGAGGATGCGCCGCACGACGGTGGCGTGCATCGGAGCTCCGTCGTGGCTGGCGCCGGCGATCGCCAGCTCCTCCCCCGACGTCGCCAGACCCGCCCGCACCAGCGCGACCGCCTGAAGGGGTTTCAATGCGGACCGGGGGAAGACGGGCGCCTCCGGTTCCCCGAGAACACGCTCCGGGGCACCGTCGGAATCGAGCACCACCATGCTCGCGCGGTGGTAGGACTCAACGAAGCCGGACCGAACCACCTCGATGACCAGTGGCGGTGCGCTCATGTTTCCCTCCGCAGCCGTGATGACAGACCGAATATGTGTCTAGTTACTTTCTATCTAGTCAGTTAGTTCGTAGAGTAGTATCAGATGTTCATGGAGGCGACAAGGGAATCCGGCAATCGGTCGCAGGCACAGCGGCCGCGCATGAGCGCGGCTGAACGCCGTGCTCTCGAGAGGTTCGCGAGCGATGCCGCCACTCCCCCACGACGGGCGCGGCGGGCCCGCATGGTGCTCGAAGCTGCGAGCGGGGAGACCAACCAGCAAGCCGCCGATCGCCTGGGGACGTCCCCGTCCACGATTGCCCTGTGGCTGGCGCGCTACCTCGAGCAAGGCCTCGAAGGGTTGTCGGATGCCCCGCGACCAGGAAGGCCACGGTTTGCGCAGCGCCGGCGGGGGGGTGCCCTGACCCCGGCCCTGCGTTACGGCGACCAGGAGCAGGCCGACCCGACCCTCGAGCAGCTACTCGCAGCGGCGTGCCGAACCATCAGCCGCAGCGGCGTCGCCGCGACCCGCGTGGCGGACATCGCCCGCGAGGCCCGCGTGTCGCCTGCGACGGTGCACTACTACTTCAAGACCAAGGAAGAGATCTTGGTCAAGGCGCTCCTCTGGGCGAACCGGACCTCGGCCTCACGCCTGCAACCCATGGACGGCGACGCTGGGGACCCGTTCACCCGGCTGACCAACCTGATCGAGCGCTCGGTTCCCTACGCGGGCACGCAACGGGACGAATACCTTCTGGAAATCGACCTGTGGAGCTCCGTGCGCCTGCACCCCGAATTGTTGCCGGCATGGGAGAGCTACCACCTGTGGTGGGTTGCACAGGTCACGAACATCATCCAAGAGGGTACGGCGGACGGCACTTTTCGATCAGAGCTTCCGGCTGTGGAGGTCGCCGAACGGCTCGTGGCCCTCACCGACGGACTATCTGCTCAAGCTGCGATCGGATCCTCGAGCATGACGCCTGATCGCGTCCGGGACCTCGTGCTCCGCTTCGCGTCCGAGCAGCTGGACGTGACGTTCCCCGCCGTCCGGCAGCCCCAGGAGGTGGAGCAAGCGCCGAAGCCGGGCGGCTAGCGGCGACAACCAACCCCACGTCGCCGGTCGTGTCATCGTGCAACGTCAGCCTGCCGGAGAGGGCCACCGTCACCATGCAATGTCGTCGATCTCCCCGTACTGGTGCCCGCTGATTCCTGCTTTGCAGGCGTATTGCCACTCCGCCTCAGCCGGCAGCCGTTGGGCACCAGGACTCCGTCAGTCGTTGGCGGCGGCGAGCTGGCCGCAGGCGCCGTCGATCTCGCGGCCGCGGGTGTCGCGCACCGTGGTCGGGATCCCCCGGGCCTCCAGCGCCTTCGACGAACTCGCGCTCGACCTTCGGGTCGCTCGCCGTCCACTTCGAGCCCGGGCGTCGGGTTGAGCGGGATCAGGTTGACGTGACCAGCCCGACCTCGCGCGTTCAGCAGCTTGCCGAGCAGGTCGGCCCGCCAGGCCTGGTCGTTGATGTCGCGGATCAGCGCGTACTCGATGCTCACCCGGCGCCCGGTGGCCTCGGCGTAGCGGCAGGCGGCGTCGAGCACCTCGGCGACCTTCCAGCGGGTGTTGACCGGGACGAGGGTGTCGCGCAGCTCGTCGTCGGGCGCGTGCAGGCTGACAGCGCCAGGGTGACCGGGATGCCCTCGCCGGCGAGCTTGTCGATCGCCGGCACCAGACCGACCGTCGACACGGTGATGCCGCGCGCCGACAGGCCGAGCCCGTCCGGCGTCGGGCTCGGTGAGCCGGCGGACCGCCCCGATCGCCGCCTTGTAGTTGGCGAGCGGCTCGCCCATGCCCATGAAGACGACGTTGTTGACGCCGGCCCGGCGCCGCCCGCGATCTCCCCGCGCGCCAGCGCTGCGGGCGCCGGCGACGACCTGCTCGACGATCTCGGCGGTGGACAGGTTGCGGGTCAGCCCGGCCTGGCCGGTCGCGCAGAACGGGCAGTTCATGCCGCAGCCGGCCTGGCTCGACACGCACATGGTCACCCGGTCCGGGTAGCGCATGAGCACCGACTCGACGAGGGTCGCCGTCGAGCAGCCGCCACAGCGTCTTGCGGGTCGTGCCGTCGTCGCAGGAGATGTGCCGCACCGGCGTCAGCAGCGTCGGCAGGAGGGCGTCGGCCAGCGGCCCGCGCGCCGCGGCGGGGATGTCGGTCATCGTCGCCGGCGTCGTCGGCGAGGCGGGCGAAGTAGTGGCGTCGAGAGCTGGTCGGCCCGGAACGGCTTCTCCCCCAGCCTCGACGACCGCCTCGCGCCGCTCGGCCGGGCGTGAGGTCGGCGAGGTGGCGCGGCGGCTTGCCACGCCGCGGGGCGGCGAAGGTCAGCTGACCGGGCTCAGGCATGGTGCATCCATTGTCGCAGGCGGTGCACGTGGTCCTTACCGGTCAGTGCGGCGCGGTCAGACGGCGCGGACGAACGCGGTCAGCAGCAGCCAGGCGACCGGCGCCGCCGGCAGCAGCGAGTCGAGCCGGTCCATCAGGCCGCCGTGGCCGGGCAGCAGCGTTGCCCATGTCCTTGATGCCGAGGTCGCGCTTGATCATCGACTCGCCGAGGTCGCCGAGCGTCGCCGCTGCGACCACCGCGAGCCCGAACAGCACGCCCTGCCACCACGTGCCGTGCAGCAGCAGCGGCACCATCAGCGCGCCGCCCAGCGCGCACGCCAGCGGCCGAGCCGGCGAAGCCCTCCCAGGACTTCTTCGGGCTGACGGTCGGCGCCATCGGGTGCTTGCCGAACAGCACGCCCGCGGCGTAGCCGCCGACGTCGCTGCACACCACCGTCGCGACGAACACCAGCACCCGGCGGGGCGCCGTCCGCCGGCACCAGCAGCAGCACCGCGAAGCCGGCGAGGAACGGCACGTACACCGCGACGAAGATGCCCGCGGTCGCGTCGCGCAGGTAGCCGTCGGGCCCCTCGCCCAGCCGCCAGACGGCCGCGGCGACCACGGTCAGCAGCGCACGCCACGACCAGCGCCTCGGCGCCGCCGCGGTAGGCCGCCACCGTCATCGCCAGCGCACCCACCGATCGCGGGCACCATCGGCGGCGCGGACCTGCTGCGGTCGCGCAGCGCCCGGCCCAGCTCGCCGACGCCGGCAACCGCGGCCACCACGACGAGCACCACGAACAGCCACTTGCACGGTGAACAGCGACGCCACCACGGCCGCCGCCGAGCGCCGACACCCACGCCGACCGCCGCGGGCAGGTTGCGGCCCGCGCGCGGCAGGTGCGGCGCGGCGGGCGCCGCCACGTCGGTGCTGCCACCCCTAGACCTCGAGCAGCTCGGCTTCCTTGTGCTTGAGCAGCTCGTCGACCTGCGCGACGTAGCCTTGTGCGTGAGCTCCTCGAGCTCCTTCTCCGCGCGGCGCACGTCGTCCTCGCCGGCCTCGCCGTCCTTGGCCAGCTTGTCCAAGGTCGTCCTTGGCGTGGCGGCGGATGTTGCGGATCGAGACCCGGGCGTCCTCCGCCTTGTGCCGGGCGACCTTGATGTAGCTCGCGGCGCCGCTCCTCGGTGAGCTGCGGGAAGCACGACGCGGATGATCGTTGCCGTCGTTGGTCGGGTTGACGCCCGAGGTCGCTGTCGCGGATCGCCTTCTCGATCGCCGCCAGCGCGCCCTTGTCGTACGGCGCGATGACCGCCATCCGCGGCTCGGGCATCTGGAACGACGCGAGCTGGTTCACCGGCGTCGAGGTGCCGTAGTAGTCGACGACGATCTTGTTGAACATCGCCGGGTGTCGCGCGGCCGGTGCGGATGGCGGCGAAGTCGTCCTTGGCGACCTCGACGGCCTTGTCCATCTTCTCCTCGGCCTCGAGGAGGGTCTCGTCGATCACGCGATGGCTCCTGTCGCGTCGTTGCGTCTGGCCTCACGTCGTGCTCGCGCGTCACGGTCGTGCCGATCTTCTCACCCCGGACGGCGCGGGCGATGTTGCCGTCGGCCAGCAGGTCGAAGACGACGATCGGCAGCCGTTGTCCATGCACAGGCTGATCGCGGTGGCGTCCGCGACCTTCAGGCCGCGGGCCAGCACCTCGGCGTAGGTCGAGCCGGTCGAACTTCACCGCGTCCGGGTTGGTCTTGGGGTCGGCGTCGTAGACGCCGTCGACGCCCTTGGCCATCAGCACGACCTGGGCGCCGATCTCGAGCGCGCGCTGCGCGGCGGTGGTGTCGGTGGAGAAGAACGGCGCGCCGAGGCCGGCGCCGAAGATGACGACGCGGCCCTTCTCCAGGTGCCGGATCGCGCGGCGCGGGATGTACGGCTCGGCGACCTGGCCCATGGTGATCGCGGTCTGCACCCGGGTCTCGATGCCCTGCTTCTCCAGGAAGTCCTGCAGCGCCAGGCAGTTGATGACGGTGCCGAGCATGCCCATGTAGTCGGCGCGGGCCCGGTCCATGCCGCGCTCGGCGAGCTCGGCGCCGCGGAAGAAGTTGCCGCCGCCGACGACGACCGCGACCTGCACGCCCGAGCGGACGACCTCGGCGATCTGCCGCGCGATGGCCGCGACGACGTCGGGGTCGACGCCGAGGCGCCCCCGCCGGCGAACGCCTCGCCGGACAGCTTGAGCAGGACCCGGCTGTAGCCCGCGTCGCTGGCCAGCGACGTGTCGCCTACCAGCGAAGAGGCCGCCGCCGTGTTGGTCGCTGATGCTTTCCTCCACGGTGGCGGCCTCCTCGTCGTTAGTACTGTTCGCAGTGTGCCTCAGCCTTGACCGACCTCGAAACGGGCGAAGCGCGTGACGGTGACGCCGGCCTCGTCGAGCAGCTGCTTGACGGTCTTCTTCTGGTCCTGCACGGAGGACTGCTCGAGGAGCACGTCGTCCTTGAAGAAGCCGGTGACCCGGCCCTCGACGATCTTGGGCAGGGCTGCCTCGGGCTTGCCCTCCTCGCGCGCGATCTCCTCGGCGACCCGACGCTCGGTTTCCACGACCTCGGCCGGCACCTCGTCGCGGGTGACGTAACGTGCGCCGCATCGCGGCGATCTGCATCGCCACGCCGCGCGCGACCTCGGGGTCGCCGCCGCTGAACTCGACCAGCACGCCGACCTGCGGGGGCAGGTCGCTGCTGCGGCGGTGCATGTAGGCCGCGACCTGGCCGTCGAAGACGGCGACCCGGCCGAGCTCGATCTTCTCGCCGATGACGGCGCGAGACCCCGTCGATGTTCTCGCTGGACGGTGCGGCCGTCCGCGAGCGTCTCGCCGAGCAGCGCCTCGACGTCGGCTGGCTTGCTCGCCGCCGCGTGGGCGACGATGTCGGCGGCGAGCTGCTGGAACTGCTCGTTCTTGGCGACGAAGTCGGTCTCGCAGTTGAGCTCGATCATCGCGCCCTCGGCCGCGGCGACCAGGCCGTTGGAGGCCGTGCGCTCGGCCGCCTCGCTTGGCGACCTTGCCCGCGCCCTTGATGCGCAGCAGCTCGACGGCCTTGTCGAAGTCGCCCTCGGCCTCCTCCAGCGCCTTCTTGCAGTCCATCATGCCGGCGCCGGTGGCCTCGCGGAGCTTCTTGACGTCGGCGGCGGTGATGTTCGCCATGTCTCGTTCTCTCGTCTCGTGTCGCGTCGTGGGCGGGTGCTGGACCATCGACGGCCCGGGCGAGTGACCGCCCGGGCGTCGATGGTCGCGTTGCTCAGGCCTGGGCGGGGGCGTCGCCGGCCTCGGCGACCGGCGCCTCGGCGACCGGCGCCTCGGCGGTCTCGGCAGCGTCAGCCGCCGCGTCCGCCACCGCGTCCGCCACCGCAGTGGCAGCGGCCGCGTCGCCGGCGAGCAGCTCGCGCTCCCAGTCGGCCAGCGGCTCGTCGGCGCCCAGCTCGGCGCCCGGCTCGGGCTTGTCGTCGCCAGCCTTCGCGCCGACGCGCGCCATGAGGCCCTCGGCGACCGCGTCGGCGATCGACCCGGGTGAGCAGGCCGACCGAGCGGATCGCGTCGTCGTTGCCGGGGATCTTGTAGTCGACCTCGTCCGGGTCGCAGTTGGTGTCGAGGATCGCGACGACCGGGATGCCCAGCTTGCGCGCCTCGCCGACGGCGATGTGCTCCTTCTTGGTGTCGACGATCCAGACCGCGCTGGGGATGCGCGTCATGTCGCGGATGCCACCGAGGGTGCGGTCGAGCTTGATCCTCTCGCGCTGAAGGACGAGCGCTTCCTTCTTCGTCAGCACGGACTGGCCACCGGTCTGCTCGATGATCTCGAGCTCCTTGAGGCGCTGCAGCCGCTTGTAGACGGTCTGGAAGTTGGTGAGCATGCCGCCGAGCCAGCGCTGGTTGACGTAGGGCATGCCGACGCGGCGTCGCCTGCTCGGCGATCGCCTCCTGCGCCTGCTTCTTCGTGCCGACGAACATGATCGTGCCGCCGTGGGCGACGGTCTCCTTGACGAACTCGTAGGCGCGGTCGATGTAGGACAGCGACTGCTGCAGGTCGATGATGTAGATGCCGTTGCGCTCGGTGAAGATGAAGCGCTTCATCTTCGGGTTCCAGCGACGGGTCTGGTGCCCGAAGTGGACGCCGCTCTCCAGCAGCTGCCTCATGGTGACGACGGCCATAGCCCTCGCACTCGCTCTCTGCGCCCTAGGGCGCGGTCCCGGTTGTCGCGGCAGCCGGTTGGCCGCCGCGCCTGACGCCCGTTGTGCCGTGGCGCACATGAGTGCGCACCGAGTGGCATCCCCGCCGTGGGGTGGGGTGGGCGTGCGTAGTCGACGCAGGGCAAGCCCGGCGTCGCTGTGAGCAAGTCTATGCGGAGCCGGGTGGTCACACCTAACGGGGCGTAGGCGGCGGTCCCGACGGGCCTCGGCGCCCAGCCGGCACGCGGTCCACAGCCTGGCCGACCCGGCGTCCGCCGCCCGGTCGGCACCGTGTCCACAGCCTGTCCATCGCTGCCGACGATCCACAGAACCTTCGCGGCCGCGCCCTCACCCGCGGCCGCCGGGCCAGCCTCGTCCTCATGGACCGCCTCCCCCGGGGAACCTCGCGCCGGACAGTCCCCCGACGCCTGGCTCTGCTGGCCGCGGCCGCCGTGCTGCTGGCTTCCCCGGTGGCCTCAGCCGCCAACGGCACACCGTCGGCGCCGACGTCACTGCGCGACCCGGCAGAAGGCTCGGCTCCACTGGCTGCACGCTCGCGCCACCGGCGACGCTCAGCGCCACCGGTGACAGGCGTCGCGCCGCTGGCCGCAGGCTTTGCACCGCCAGCCAGCCCGAGCGTTCCGATCGGCACGCGGTGGCGCGCCCCACTACCGGGTCAGCTCACGATCCTGCGGCCGTTCGCCCCGCCGACCGCCCGCTGGGCGGCGGGTCATCGCGGTGTCGACCTCGGCGCACCGGCCGGGGCCTTGGTCACCGCTGCCGGCGATGGGCTCGTGACGTATGCCGGGATGCTCGCGGGGCGAGGGGTCGTCTCCGTCGCGCACGGTGACCTTCGCACGACCTATGAGCCGGTGACCGCGCAGGTGCGCACCGGCGACGTGGTCCGTGCGGGCCAGGTGCTGGGACAGCTCCAGGGCAGTGGTGGCCATTGCGGCGACACGCCATGCCTGCACTGGGGCCTGCTACGCGGGGTGGACTACCTGAACCCGATGAGCCTGCTGCGACCCTCGCCGTCCCGGCTGCTACCCCTGGGACCCGCTCGACCCCGGTGAGCCCCATGCGGGTGAGCCCCATCCCGGTAAGCCCGACCCCAGCGAGGCGCGCCCTACCGGGCCAGCAGCTCCCGCACGGCCACCGCGAACCACTCGTAGTCCGCGGGTGCGTTGTACGCATGGGCCGAGACGCGCAGGAAGCCCTGGCCGCCCCAGGTGACCACCATGGCCTCGGTCCGCAGCTCGGCGGCGATCCGGTCCTGCAGCGCGCTCGCCGCCGCGTCCGAGGTCGCCACGCCGGTCGCCAGCGGGACCAGGCGCATCGACAGCAGCTCGTCGCCGACTCGGTGCACGGCGGCCGAGCCGAGGGCGTCAGCCACCACCTGCTGGCCGTATGCGGCCAGCGCACGGTTGTGCTCGCGGAGCCGCTGCCACCCCAAGGAGCGCAGGAGCTCGACCGCCGCCGGCGCCGCGAGCCACGCCGTGGCGTCCACCGTGCCGGCCTGGTCGAAGCTGAGCGGGAAGCCGTCCCGCTCGCCCCACGACACGGTCAGCGTCCGCATGGCGTCGCGCCAGGCGGGCGCCACCGCCAGCCCTGCCGTGCCCCTCGGCGCGCACGGCCACTTGTGAAGGTTGCCCACCCAGAAGTCGGCACCAAGGTCGTCGACGGCCAGCTCGAGCATCCCCGGTGCGTGCGCACCGTCGACGAGCACCGGCACGCCGCGAGCGTGTGCGGCAGCCACGATCTCGCGCACCGGCAGCAGCCACGCCGTGGCTGAGGTGATCTGGTCGATGACGAGCAGCCGGGTGCGGTCACTGAGCGCAGCTGCGATGGCCGCCACCACCTGCGCGGGATCCGCATCGAACGGCAGCGCCACCGTCACCACGCGCGCTCCAGCCCGCTCGCACATGCCCTCCACGGCGAACCGGACAGCGCCGTATGCGTGATCGGTCAGAACGACCTCATCGCCCGGTCGAAGCGCGAAGCTGGCCAGCACTGCGCTCACGCCCGCACTGGCATTGACCACCAGGGCGAAACCGTCCGGGTCGGCGCCGAGGGCAGACGCGAGCCGGATGCGCGCGTCCACCACCAGCGAGGGCAACCTGCGACGAAACCAGCGGACCGGGTTGGCGTCCATCTCCGACCGCAGCAACGCCTGGGCGCGCTGGACGGACACGGGCACTGCCCCGAACGATCCATGGTTCAGGTGCAGCACGTCGGGATCGAGCGACCACAGCGCGGCGACGTCCGCCCAGTCCTCGCCCCACAGCCCATTGGCCGAGGCGGGCTCACGGATCGCCGGCGCACCGGGCGCGGGGGTGGTGCCAAGCACGGCTGTCACTGACCGCTCTGCTCCGCGATCTTTGCGCGGAGCTGGAGGACGGCCTTCGTGTGCATCTGGCAGATCCGGCTCTCGGTCACGCCGAGCACCTGACCGATCTCGGCCAGGGTGAGGCCCTCGTAGTAGTAGAGGGTGACGACGATCTTCTCCCGCTCGGGCAGGGTGTTGATCGCCCGGGCGAGGAGGTACTTCGTCTCCTCGGTCTCGAACGCCTCGACCGGGTCCTCGGCGCGGGTGTCCTCGAGCGTGTCGACGAGCGAGAGCTTGTCGCCGCGCTCGCCGCCGACGCTGAGCAGCTCGTCGAGCGCCACCACGTTGACGAACGAGACCTGGCTGAAGATCGCGTGCAGCTCGCTCGAGCGTGATGCCCAGCTCGGCGGCGACCTCGGCCTCGGTCGGCGTGCGGTGCAGCTCGGCCCTCGAGCGCCGCGTAGGCCTTCTCGACCTCGCGCGCCTTGTAGCGGACCGAGCGCGGGATCCAGTCGATCGCACGGAGCTCGTCGATGATCGCGCCCCGGATGCGGCTGATCGCGTAGGTCTCGAACTTGATGGCGCGGCTCGAGGTCGAACTTCTCGATGGCGTCGATCAGCCCGAAGATGCCGTAGGAGACGAGGTCGGCCTGCTCGATGTTCGGCGGCAGACCCACGCCGACGCGGCCGGCGACGTACTTGACCAGCGGCGAGTAGTGCAGGATCAGTCGCTCGCGCAGACGTCGATCCGCCGACGTCCTTGAACTCGCTGCCACAGCTCGCGCAAGGCGGCGCTCGCGCCTCGTCTGCGAGCCTCGGCCGTCGGACGACGACTCACGTCGTCGGCATGCGTCGAGCGATCACTGCCGGAGCTTTCACGCTCGGGGGTGCGCCCGGTCATAGGTAGCCCTCAGTCGCTCGACGGAGACATGCGTGTAGATCTGTGTCGTCGCGAGCGTAGCGTGACCAAGCAGTTCCTGGACGCTTCTCAGGTCCGCGCCGCCCTCGAGCAGATGCGTCGCCGCGCTGTGCCGAAGCCCGTGCGGGCCCAGATCGGGCGCATCCGGCACCTGAGCCAGCCGTTGGTGCACGAGCCTGCGCACCGCTCGCGGATCGATCCGCCGGCCGCGCGCGCCGAGGAACAGCGCGGGCCCGCTGCCCGAGACGGCGAGCATCGGGCGCCCGCGAGTGCACCAGGAGTCCACCGCGCGCGGCAGCCGGCAGCCCGATGGGCACCGTCCGCTCCTTCGCCCCCTTGCCCAGCACCCGGATGACGCGTCGGCCTCGGTCGATGTCGTCGACGTCGAGCCCGACCAGCTCGCCGACCCGGATCCCCGTCGCATAGAGCAGCTCGAGGACGGCTTGGTCGCGCAGCGCCTGCGGGCGAGTCGTCGACCTCCTCCGGCTCCAGCAGCGCCACGGCCTCGCTCGCGCGCAACACCGCCGGAAGGGATCGAGGAACCTTGGGTGAGCCAAGCCGTTCCCCTGGGTCGACGCTCAGGAGTCCCCTCCGGGTCGCGAAGGCGGTGAACGACCGCGCTGACGCCGCCCGCCTCGCCAGCGTGGTGCGGGCGCGCCCGGAGCTCGCCAGCCGGGCCAGCCAGCTGCGCAGGACGGTGATGTCGATGTCCTCCAGCCGGCTCAGCCGCAGCCGCGACGCGTGGTCGAGCAGGCTGGTGACGTCCCCGGTGTAGGCGCGCACGGTGTGCGCGGACGCGCCTCGCTCCAAGCGCAGGTAGCGGACGAACTGGGCCAGCGCGTCCGACAGCTCAGGAGCCAGGCCGGCTAGGTCACCGACTGCCGGCCGCACCGTGGGCTCGTCGTTCTCCGCCAGTTCGCCCGCCATGACGGCCACGCTGGATCCTGCGCCCCGGCAGGTCAAGCACCGCCACCCGTCGGCCCGCCCCCGCCACCCGTGCCGCCCGCCACCGCCACCCTGCCGAGCGAGCCGCCATCCGCCGTCGAGGCGTTCCACGAGCCCGCGCGCGAACAGGCGGCCGAGACCCGCGGCCACCGCCCGCGCATCCAGGCCAGCAGTCAGCCCGATGCTCGCCGGCCCGGCCGCACGTCGTACCGGGACGGCGTCCAGCACCCGCAGGGTCATCGCGTCGAGCCCGTCGCGCGGGCTGGTGGCCGGTTCCTCGACCGGCGCCAGGTCGTCACCGATCGCGCCGATCAGCTCCATCACCTCACTCGCCCGGCCCACGCAGATGGCCCCGTCCTCGCGGATCAGCTGGTGGCATCCGGCGGACATGGCCGAGGTCACCGGCCCTGGCACGGCCATCAGGTACCGGTTGAGGTCGCGCGCCCGGTGCGCCGTGGCGAGCGCACCACTTCGCGCAGCCGCCTCCACGACCACGGTGCCGCGGGTCAGCGCCGCGATGACCCGGTTGCGGACGAGGAAGCGGTGGCGCATCGGCGTGCACCCCGGCGGCCACTCGCTGACCAGCAGCCCGTCGAGGGCGATCCGGTCGAGCAGGGCAGCGTGCCCACGTGGGTACGCCACGTCGACCCCGCAGGCCAGAACCGCCACGGTGGTCCCTCCGGCGGCCAGACTCCCCCGGTGCGCGGCGCCGTCGATGCCGAACGCACCCCCGGACACCACGGTGCAGCCGTGGTCCGCCAACCCGGCGGCGAGGTCGCCCGCTACGTGCTCGCCGTAGGAGGTGGCGGCGCGCGCGCCCACGACCGACACCGAGCGCAGGCACGCGAAGCGCAGGTCCACCTCGCCGCGCACCCATAGGCCCAATGGCGCTGCCCCGTCGGCGCGGACCATGCTGGCCAGGTCGTCGAGCTGCCGGGGCCATTCCAGGTCGCCAGGACAGACGAAGCGCGCACCGATGTCGGCCGCGGCGCGCACGTCCGCGCTGCGGGTCAGCGGCGTCCAGCCGGACCCGAAGGTGGGCCGCCCAGGCACCCGGCACGGCTTTGGCCCGGACCGCCTCCACGGCCGCAGGCGCGCCCATCTCGTCGACCATCGCCATCAGCCGGACGTCACCGGGCTCGGCGATCCGGCTCAGCACGACGCGGGCGAGCCGGTCCGTCTCGTCGGCCCTCACGCGGCGCTGCCCTGGCGCATCGTGATCGCCTCGCCGACCTCGTCGACGCCGGGCCGGTCGCGCGCGGCGAGGTCGGCCAGGGTCCAGGCCACCCGCAGGACCCGATCCAGACCACGCGCACTGAGCAGCCCGGCGTCCATCGCCAGCTCGACGTCGGCCATGGCGCCCCGAGGTAGCGCCCAGCGGCCGCGCAGCTCACGTCCGGGGACCTCGGCGTTCCTGCGCCACGGCGTGCCCTGCCAGCGGGCGGCCGCCCGCGCCTGAGCCTGCACCACCCGCGCCGCGACCGTCGGCGAGTCCTCCACGTGCGGTCGGTCGGCAAACATCTCCGCCCTGCTGACCGACCGGACCCGGATCCGCAGATCGACCCGGTCGAGCAACGGGCCAGACAGCCGCGCAAGGTAGCGGCGCCGGGTCAGCGAGGAGCAGGTGCAGGCGGTCGGATCGGCGGACGCGCTCGCGCACGGACAGGGGTTTGCCGCCAGCACGAGGATGAAGCGCGCCGGGTACCGGGCGACGCCCGCGGCCCGGGCGATGGTGACAAAGCCCGACTCGAGCGGCTGGCGCAGCGCGTCGAGCACGCCGCCGGCGAACTCCGGCGCCTCGTCCATGAACAACACCCCGCGGTGGGCGAGCGAGACCGCGCCAGGCCGAGCCAAGCCGCTCCCGCCGCCGACCAGCGCGGCGATCGTCGCGGTGTGGTGGGGGTCCTTGAACGGTGGGCGCACCACCAGCGGGCAGCCCGGCGGCAGCGCACCGGCCACCGAGTGGACCGTGGTCACCTCCAGCGCCTCGGTGCGGTCCAGGTCGGGGAGCAGGCCGGGCAACCGGGCGGCGAGCATCGTCTTGCCGGCACCCGGCGGACCGGTGAGGAACAGGTGGTGCCCACCTGCGGCGGCGACCTCGACGGCCCGGCGGGCCTCCGGCTGGCCGATGACGTCAGCCAGGTCGGGCTGAGCCGCGCGCTCGGCCACCTCCGAGCTGTGCCCGGCCCGCTCGCTCGCCAAGGTGCCCGGGCCCTGGGCATCGTCCTCGTCCGCCATCGGCCGACCCCGTAGCCGGGCCAGCAGACCGGCGAGGGAGGTGATCGGCCACACCTGCACCCCAGGCACGAGCAGCGCCTCGTCGGCGTTGACCCGCGGCACGATGACCGTGGTGAAGCCGGCCCTGGCTGCAGTCAACACTGCGGGCAGGATGCCCCGGACGCCGCGCAGCCGACCGTCGAGCCCCAGCTCGCCGAGCAGGACCACGCCCTCCAGCGAGGCGGTCGGCACGACGCCGGCCGCGGCCAGGACCGCGCATGCCATCGCCAGGTCGAAGCCGCTGCCCCGCTTGGGCAGGGTGGCCGGCGACAGCCCCACCGTGATCCGCTGCTGCGGCCATCGTTCGCCGCTGTTGAGCACCGCCGCCCGCACCCGATCGCGTGACTCGGACAACGAGGTGTCCGGCAGCCCGACGATCGTGCAACCGGGCAGCCCCGGCGCGAGGTCCACCTCGACTTCGACGACGTGCCCCTCGACTCCGACGACCGCCACCGACCAGGTCCGGGCAAGCGCCATCAGAACGCTCCCCGCACGTGTTCGACGACGGCCGCACCGGCGAGCGGGCGCAGCACGGCAACGACGTCGAACCGGACCTCGGCGTACGGCGCACCATCCCGAGGATCGGCAGCGAGCCAGAGCCGCGCCAGCCGGCGCAGCCGTGCGGCCTTCACCCTGGTGACCGCCTCCAGCGGCGTGCCGTGGCTCACGGAGCGCCGGGTCTTCACCTCGCAGATGACCAGCACGTCGCCCTCGCGTGCCACGATGTCCAGCTCACCGGCGCTCGTGCGCCAGTTGCGCGCCAGCAGCGTCAGGCCGGCGTCGGTCAGATACCGGGCGGCGACGTCCTCGCCGTAGCGGCCGAGGACCTGGTTGGCACCCACCTGCACCACCTCCGACCACCACGGTGGCGGAGCGCGCGGACGTTCAGGGTGGCTCGGCGGCGCCCTTGTGGACGACGCGGGTCAGGCGGAGAAGCTGTGGACGAGGGGTATCTGACCGGCGCTACGTCGGGTTCGGCATCTGAAGGTCGGACTTGGCGAGCTCCTCGACGTTGACGTCCTTGAAGGTGACGACCTTGACGTTCTTGACGAACCGCGCCGGGCGGTACATGTCCCACACCCAGGCGTCCGCCATGGTCAGCTCGAAGTAGACCTCGCCGCTGGCGTCGCGGACCTGCAGGTCGTAGGAGTTGGTGAGGTAGAACCGCCGTTCGGTCTCCACCACGTAGGTGAAGAGCCCGACCACGTCGCGGTACTCCCGGTAGAGCTGGAGCTCCATCTCGGTTTCGTAGCTTTCGAGATCCTCGCTGCTCATCGCTCGCTCTCCCGTCCTGTCACACCGCCATTGTGACTCACGACCAGGTTCGCTGCGGGCAGCCGGCGGGAGGCGGTGGCAAACCGGCCGGCGACCTACCCCAGCATCCGGGGCTCGATCCGGGTCTCCACCGCCGCTCCATCAGCGCCCGCCTCGACGAAATACGCCGCCTTGTCCGCCTGTTCGCTCACCGCCTCGACCATCTCCGTGCCGACGTAGTGCAGACCGACCCCGTCGTCGGTGGCGTAGCCCGCCGGGAGCATGCCGCTCGCGACCAGCTGGTGGTAGGTCGGACGGCGCCGCTCCTCGGAGTCGTAGTGGGGGCAGTTGCTGTACGGGACCAGGCCGAGCCCGCCGGTCACCGGTCGCAGCTGCGGCCCGAAGGAGTCGGTGGTGCCCCCGCGGTGCCAGCACAACGAGCCCGCCGACACCCCGGCTAGCACGACACCGGCCTCCCACGCCGTTCGCAGCACGTCGTCCAGCCCGTGCACCTGCCACACCGCCAGCAGGTTCGCGGTCGACCCGCCCCACACCCAGATGAGGTCCTGCGCCAGCAGGTGCTCGCGGGGTTCGTCCACGTTCGGCATGGTGAACAGCTGGAGGTGGCTCACCTCGACGTCGGAGCCCGCGAAGGCGGCATAGGTCCGCCAGCGGGTGGCCTCGGAGTCCCCGCCGGCAGTGTCCAGGAAGCAGAGCCGGGGGCGCGCCTTGCCGGTCAGCTCCAGGGCGTAGCGCACGAGTGCGGCCGGCACCAGGTTGTCCCGGTCGTCGCGGGTGAACCCGCCGCTCGTCGCCAGGATGTGGCGCGCGCCGTCGATGCTCATGGTGCGGAAGAGTAGTCCGCGAGCAGATCTACGCGTTCGGTGATGTTCCAGCTCCGCCGGTGCTGCGTGCATGGACCCAGGCTGCGCAGCGCCGCCTGGTGCGCCGGTGAGGCGTAGCCCTTGTTGGCGGCCCAGTCGTACTCGGGGTGGGAGGCGGCCAGCTCGACCATCAATGCGTCCCGGGTGGTCTTCGCCAGCACGCTCGCGGCGGCCACCGACGCGCAGGTCAGGTCAGCCTTGATGCGAGTGGTGACCGGTGGCGCGCAGAACTCCGACACGGTCGTCGAACAGGTCCACCGGCGGCCGGGTGAGCCAGTTGTGGCTGCCGTCCAGCAGCACGAGGTCCGGCTGGAGTGGCAACGCGGCCAACGCCCGCTCCCCGGCGAGCCGCAGCGCGGCGATGATCCCGCGGGCGTCTATCTCGGCGGCGCTCGCGTGTCCGACCGCGTGGCCCCGCACCCATCGCCGGATGCGGGGGGCCAACGCCGCGCGGGCGTCGGGGGTGAGCAGCTTGCTGTCGCGCAGCCCGACCGGGGCCGAGCGCACGGTGAGGTCGACGAGCACCACCCCCACCGATACCGGACCACCGAGCGCCCCGCGGCCGACCTCGTCCATCCCGGCGAGCACGCGCACGCCGTCACGAAGCAGCTGGCGCTCCAGGCGAAGGGTCGGTACAGGTGCCACAGGTCGGCAGCCTACGTCGGCGGGGTGGCCGAGGTGCCGGGCCCCTCCGGGCAGACGCAGCCGTCCGCGCAACGACAGCCGCAGGCTCGGTGCCCGGCTAGGTCAGCGCGGACTCAACGCGCGGACAGGATGCGCCGCCGGAGCGCCACGAGCGGCACGGCGCCGACGAAGCCCAGGGCGAACGGCGCGATCGGCGCGGCGGCCGACGCGACCTTCAGCGCCGGGTTGGCGAACGTCGCGGGCGCTCGGAGCCCGGCGATGTGGTCCACCGGCCAGACGATGACGAACGCCCGACCGATGACCCGGTTGATCGGGATCGTGCCGCCGCCCGGCTGCCCGATGTGCGCGCGGGAGTCGGAGGACTCGCCCCGGTGGTCGCCCATCACCCACAGCCGCCCGGTGGGCACGGTGATGTCGAACGGCTGGGTGGACGGCGCGTTGCCCGGGATACAGGTAGCTGGTCTCGTCCAGCGGCACGTCGTTGACCGTGATCTGGCCGTCGGCGTTGCAGCACACGACGTGGTCGCCGGGCGACGCCGATGACCCGCTTGATGAAGTCCTTCTCCCCGGCCGAGGAGACGCCGAGCGTGCCGCCGACCCAGCGCACCACCTTGGCGACCGGGTTGCTCGGTGGCTTGTACTGGTACTCCGGCGTCCACGAGTCCAGCCCGTTGAACACCACGATGTCGCCGCGGTGGATGTCCCGGAACTTGTAGACCAGCTTGTTGACCAGCACGCGGTCGCCGACGCGCAGGGTGTTCTCCATCGAGCCCGACGGGATGTAGAACGCCTGGACGACGAACGCCTTGATGAGCAGCGCCAGCACGAGCGCGGCCAGCACGAGGAACGGCACCTCGCGCATGAACGACCGGCGAGCCTTCGGCTTCGCCGGGCGACGACGGGCGTGGCTCGACTTCTGAAAGACGAGGGGTTCGTCGTCGAGCAGCTCGCCATGGCCGTCGGACCCGGCGGCCGTCGGGTGCCCCATCGGCGAGCGGGTCGGGCTCGGGGCGCGTGTCGTCACTCATCGATACGCACCCTAGGCGATGGTTGGTGCACGGCAGGCGTTAGGCGGCGAAAGCCGGGCGACGGCTCAGCGCGCCGCGGCAGGCTCGCGCTTCTCCTTGATCTTCGCCTTCTTGCCGCGCAGGTCGCGCAGGTAGTAGAGCTTCGCGCGGCGGACGTCACCGCGGGTGACGACCTCGATCTTCTCGATGATCGGCGTGTGCACCGGGAAGGTGCGCTCGACACCGACGCCGAAGCTCACCTTGCGGACGGTGAAGGTCTCGCGGATGCCATCGCCCTGGCGGCGGATCACCACGCCCTGGAAGAGCTGCACACGCGTCTCGGTTGCCTTCCACGACGCGGACGGCCACCTTCAGGGTGTCGCCGGGGCGGAAGTTCGGGATGTCCGAACGCAGCGAGGCGGCGTCGAGGCTGTCGAGCGTGTGCATGGCGGCGTCTTCCTGAAGTCGTCAGCGGAATGGCTACCCGGGTCTACATGATCGCAACCGCGCGGGCAACCTCTTTAGTCTGCCACAGTCCGGTGTGCCGAGGCGGAAACCCGGGTCGATTCGGCGAGGTCCGGGCGGTAGGTCTGCGGTCCGGCGCAGCGCTCTCCCGCCGCCGCCACTGAGCGATCTGCCCGTGGTGACCGGACAGCAGCACGTCCGGCACGTCGAGGCCCCGCCAGCTGGCCGGCTTGGTGTACGCCGGGCCTCGAGCAGCCCGTCGACGTGCGACTCCTCCACCAGCGACTCGGCGTTGCCGATGACGCCGGGCAGCAGCCGGACCACCGCCTCGACGATGACCAGGACGGCCACCTCGCCGCCGTTCAGCACGTAGTCGCCGATCGACACCTCGTCCACCCGCATGCGGCGCCGGGCGTGCTCGGCGACCCGGGCGTCGATCCCCTCGTAGCGGCCGCAGGCGAACATCAGCCACGGCTCGTCGGCCAGCTCGTGCGGCCATCGCCTGGGTGAACGGGCGCCCGCTCGGCGTCGGCACGACGAGCCGGGGCGCCGGGCCCGCCGGCGGGCGCCAACGTCGTCCAGCGCCTCGCCCCACGGCTCGGGCCGCATCACCATGCCGGGACCGCCGCCGTACGGGGTGTCGTCGACGGTGCGGTGCACGTCGTGGGTGAACTCCCGCAGGTCGTGGACCCGCACGTCGAGCAGGCCGCGCTCGCGCGCCTTGCCGACGAGCGAGAGCTCGAGCGGGGCGAGGTAGTCGGGGAAGATCGTGACGACGTCGAGGCGCATGGCGCTCACGCCAGTTCGTCGAGGTCGAGCAGGCCCGGCGGCGGGTCGATGACCACGCCGACCGCCAGCGACGTCGACCGTCGGCACGATGGCGGCGACGAACGGGACGAGCGCTTCCCGGCCGTCGGGGCGTCGCACGGCGAGCACGTCCTGGGCCGGCAGGTGCAGGACGTCGGAGACGATGCCGACCGGCTCGCCCGTCGACCGTCTCGACGGCGAGGCCGATGAGGTGGTGGTCGAAGAACTCGTCCGGGTCGTCCGGCGGCGGCTCGCTCGTCGACGTCGACGACGAGCATCGTGCCGCGCAGCGCCTCCGCGGCGGTGCGGTCGGCGACCTCGTCGAAACGTCACCAGCAGCCGCCCGGAGTGCCAGCGGGCACCGGTGATCGGTCAGCGGCCCCGCCGCGGCTGGATCCGTGGCGAGCACGGTCCCGACGGCGAAGCGGCGTTCAGGGTCGTCGGTGCGCACCTCGACGGTGACGTCACCGCGGATGCCGTGGGCCCGCGCGATGCGACCGACGACAAGCTGCACGTGCTCTCCCCTAGCGGGTCAGCGAACCTCGTCGACGTCGACGAGGTCGACCCGGACGCCCGGCCGCCGAGGGCGGACACGACCGTGCGCAGCGCCTTGGCCGTCCGGCCCGCGCGCCCGATGACCTTGCCGAGGTCATCGGGGTGCACGCGCACCTCGAGGACCTCGCCGCGGCGCAGGTTGCGGGTGCGGACGGTCACGTCGTCCGGGTGTTCGACGATGCCCTTGACGAGGTGTTCAAGTGCCTCTTCGAGCACGTCAGGCCTCGGTGGGCTCAGCCGCCTCGGCCGGCTCGGCGCCTCGGCGGCCGGCGCAGCTGCCTCGACCGGCTCGGCAGCGGGGGCCTCGGCGGCCTGCGCCGGCCGGCGCCTCGGCCTGCCTCGGCAGCGGGCGCGTCGGCCTCGGCGGCCGGCTCAGCCTTCGCGGCCTTCTTCGCCTTCGCCGTGGTGGCGCCGGCCTTGGGCTCGTCCGCAGCGCTCCTTGGCGGCCGCCTCGAAGACGACCTTCTTGTCGGCCTTGGGCGGCGGCGACCATCATCGGCGGCGGCGCCGGCAGGCCCTTGAACTTCTGCCAGTCGCCGGTGACCTTGAGGATCGCGGTGACGGCCTCGGTCGGCTGGGCGCCGACGCTGAGCCAGTACGCGGCGCGCTCGCCGTCGACCTCGATGAAGGACGGGTCCTCCTTCGGGTGGTACTTGCCGATCGTCTCGATGGCACGACCGTCCCGCTTGGTGCGGGCGTCGGCGACGACGATGCGGTAGTACGGTGCGCGCATCTTGCCGAGGCGCATGAGCTTGATCTTGACAGCCACGGGGCGTGTGCTCCAGTTACGAAGGGGTGGGGGTCGCCATCCGCGTGGGGGTGCGGCGCCGACTTCCCGGGGGGACACGAGACGCCACGGTGAGAGGGCCGCAGACGTTCGGGTACTCGACCAGACATTGTGCCAGACCTCGGGGTCCCGGGCCTATTCGCACCGCCTGGTGGGCGACCCGGTCAGCGGACGACGCGACCACGCAGCACGATCCGCGCCGGGTGGGCGAGGGCCCGCAGGTCCGCGCGCGGGTCCTCGTCGTAGACGATCAGGTCCGCCGGTGCCCCCTCGACCAGGCCGGGCAGCCCCAGCCAGGCCCGGGCGCCCCACGATCCGGCGGCGAGCACGGCGTCGGTCGACAGGCCGAGCGCGTGCAGGGCCAGCATCTCGGCGACCACCTGACCGTGGGCGAGGCCGCCCGCGTCGGTGCCGACGTAGATCGGCACCCCGGCCTCGTGCGCCGCCCGGACCACTGGCCGGGAACTGCTGCGTGCAGGCGCAGCATCCGCGCCGCGTACACCGGGTACCGGCCTGCCCGCTCGGCGATCTCGGGGAAGGTGGCGATGTTGATAGCGGTGGGCACGAGGGCGGTGCCGCGCCTCGCCATCTCGTCGATGAGGTCGAGCGTGAGCCCGGTGCCGTGCTCGATCGAGTCGACCCCGGCGGCCAGCAGGCCGGGCAGCGCCTCGACGGAGAAGGTGTGGACGGCGACCCTGGCCCCCTCCTCGTGCGCCCGCGCGACCGCCGCCTTGAAGGTGACGTCGTCGTAGGTCGGCGCGAGGTCGCCCACCGAGCGGTCGATCCAGTCGCCGACCAGCTTCACCCAGCCGTTGCCGCGGCGCGCCTGAGCCGCGGCGGCGTCGGGCAGCTCGGCCGCCTCGACCTCCTCGGCGTAGCCGGGCAGGTAGCGCTTCGGCGGCGCGAGGTGGCGGCCGGCGCGGAAGAGCCGCGGCACCTGCTCGTCGTCGTCGAGCACCGAGTAGTCGATCGGCGATCCGACGTCGCGCAGCGTGAGCACGCCGGTGTCCCGGTCGAGCAGCGCGAGCCGACGGGCGTCGTCCACCGAGGTGCACCGCGGTGCCGTCCTCGACGCCGATGTGGCAGTGCGCGTCGACCAGTCCGGGCAGCGCGAAGCCGCGATCGGCGATCGTCTCGGCGCCGGCGACGGCCTCGAACGTGAGGCGACCGCCGGCGATGTAGACGTCGCGCACGACGTCGTCGGGCAGCATGACCGCTCGCACGTGCAACGCGGGGGCCGTCGAGCAGCGGTGGTGCGCCGTCACCGTCAGTTGCCCGGCGGCAGCTTCAGCTTGGACAGGTCGGGCATCTGGAAGCCCGGGGCAGCCCGGCCATCCCGCCCGGCATCCCCCCGGGCGCGCCGCAGCCCCGGCGGCGGGGCGGCCGCGGCTGCCCGCTGGGAGCCCGCCGGGCGGCCGCCACCCTTGCCCTTCTTGCCCTTCTTGTTCTGCTTGGTGTTCTTGCGCCCCATGCCGACACCGGGCATGCCCGGCATCCCGGGAAAGCCCCGACCGCCCGCCATGCTGGTCATCATCTTGCGGGCCTCGAAGAAGCGGTCGACAAGGTTGTTGACGTCGCTGACCGTGGTGCCCGAACCGCTGGCGATGCGCAGGCGACGCGAACCGTTGATGAGCTTGGGGTCCTGGCGCTCGCCCGGGGTCATCGACCGGATGATCGCCGCGGTCCGGTCGAGCTCTTTCTCGTCGACCTGCGCGAGCGCGTCCTTCATCTGCCCGGCGCCGGGCAGCATGCCGAGCAGGTTCTGGATCGGCCCCATCTTGCGGACCATCAACATCTGCTCGAGGAAGTCCTCGAGGGTGAAGGCGTTCGCCTTGCCGAGCTTGGCCACCATCTTCTCGGCCTGCTCGGCGTCGAAGTTCTTCTCGGCCTGCTCGATGAGCGTGAGCATGTCGCCGAGGTCGAGGATGCGCGAGGCGAGCCGCTCGGGGTGGAAGACGTCGAAGTCCTCGAGCTTCTCCCCCGTGCTCGCGAACATGATCGGACGGCCGGTCACCTGGACGACGGACAGCGCGGCACCACCGCGGGCGTCACCGTCGAGCTTGGTGAGCACCACGCCGTCGAAACCGACGCCGTCGCGGAACGCCTCGGCGGTGGTGACCGCGTCCTGACCGATCATCGCGTCGACGACGAACAGCATCTCGTCGGGCTGCACCGCGTCGCGGATATCGACGGCCTGCCGCATCATCTCCGCGTCGATGCCGAGGCGACCGGCGGTGTCGACGATGACGATGTCGTGCTGGGAACGCAGGGCGTGGTCGATGGAGGCGCGGGCGACGCCCACCGGGTCACCGACACCGTTGCCGGGCTCCGGCGCGTACACCGCGACGCCGGCCCGCTCACCGACGACCTGCAGCTGCTGTACCGCGTTGGGTCGCTGCAGGTCGGCGGCCACCAGCAGCGGCGCGTGGCCCTGGCCGGCCAGCCACTTGGCGAGCTTGCCGGCCAGCGTGGTCTTACCGGCGCCCTGCAGACCCGCGAGCATGATGACGGTCGGCGGGTTCTTGGCGAACCGCAGACGGCGGGTCTCGCCACCGAGGATCGCGACAAGCTCCTCGTTGACGATCTTGATGACCTGCTGCGCCGGGTTCAGCGCGGCGGCGACCTCCGCGCCGAGCGCCCGGGACTTCACCTGGGCGACGAACGCCCGGACCACGGGCAGGGCGACGTCGGCCTCGAGAAGCGCGATGCGGATCTCGCGACAGGTCGCGTCGATGTCCGCTTCGGACAGTCGACCCTTGCCGCGCAGGGTCTTGAAGACCGTAGTTAGCCGGTCGGACAGCGTGTCGAACACTTCAGGCAACCGCTCGTCAGGGGTGTCGGATCGTCGGTTCAGCCTAGCGGGGACACAGACGCGCACGGGCGGCTGCTGACGCGGTCCCGCATGCGGTCACAGCCAGGCGAGCGCGGCGACGACCAGAGCCTGGGTGCCGGTGTCCAGGGTGGGCTGGATCACGGGCGCGAAGTTGGCGGAGTGGTTGACGGGGATGTCTTGGGCCACCCGACCGGCGTCCTCGGCCTTGCGGTAGACGGCCGCGTCCGTCCCGCCGATGCCCCAGTAGGTGTACGGAACCCCCAGCGCGGCGGGCAGGTCGCTGAAGTCCTCGCTGGCACTCTGGCGCGCCAACGGCCCGGCGTCGATCGCGGAAGGACTCCGCGAAGGCGCGCGCGACCCGCTCGGTGGTCGCCGCGTCGTTGACCGTGACGGGGAAGCTGTCGAAGAGTTCGAACTCCGGGTCCTTCGGGGACCCCGACGCCTCGCACTCCGCCACGACGATGCGGTGGATGACCTCCAGGATGAGGGACCTGGTCTGGTCGCTGTAGGTGCGGATGTTGAGCTGGAGCACGGCGTGGTCAGCGATGACGTTGCTCTTGGTGCCGGCCGCGATGCTGCCGATCGTCAGCACGGCCGGCTCCCCCGGTGGCACCTCACGGGAGACGACGGTCTGCAGCCGGACCACGATCATCGCCGCCAGGACCACCGGGTCGACGGTCGCCTGCGGCATCGAGCCGTGGCCACCACGGCCGTGGACGGTGATGCGCATGCTGTCGGCGGCGGACAGCACCGGGCCTGGGCGGGTGCCGATCTTTCCTGCCGGCGCGGGCAGGACGTGCTGCGCCAACGCGACGTCGACGGCGGGGACGATCCGGGCGAGCCCGCCGTCGACCATGCCCCGCGCCCCGTCTCCGGTTTCCTCGGCCGGCTGGAACAGCGCGACCAGGGTGCCGCTCCAGTGGCTGGCGCCGTCGGCGAGCAGCTGGGCGGCGCCGAGCAGGCAGGTGACGTGGATGTCGTGCCCGCAGGCGTGCATCACCGGGACGTCGTTGCCGGCGGCGTCGGTGGCCATGACGGTGCTGGCGTACGGCAGGTCGAGTCGCCTCCTTCACCGGCAGCGCGTCCATGTCCGCCCGGAGCAGGACGGTCGGGCCGTCCCCGTTACGCAGAATGCCGACGACGCCCGTACCCCCGATGCCCTCGTGCACCTCGAAGCCGACTCCTCGCAGCCGGTCGGCGACACCCGCCGCTGTGCGGTGCTCGGCATGGGACAGCTCCGGGTGGGCGTGCAGGTCGCGGTAGTAGTCCTCCTGCCATCCGCGGATGCCGTCCAGACCGGCGAGCACAGCGGCTACCGGGGCTGCTCTCGAGGCGGTTGGCATCGCTGCTCCTTGGGTTCGACGTGAACTAGGGGTCGACGGGATCGCCGCCGTCTGGATCGGCGGTGTCGGCCGGAGCCCAGGCGGAGCCCTGCCGCAGCTGCCACCCCCGCCAGCTCGCCACCAGGCACAGCCCAGCGCCGACGAGCGTCGCCACCACCGATCCGATCGCCGCGTGCCCGGTTTCGTAGAACACCACCATCAGCACGCTCGCGGCGAGCGCGCAGGTGGCATAGAGGGTGTTCCCACCGAACACCGCGGGGACTCGCCGGATGACGACGTCCCGCAGCACGCCGCCGCCGACTGCCGTGATCACGCCCAGCATCACGGCCGGCAGCCAGCCGAGGCCGACCCCCAGCGTCTTCTGCGCGCCGGCGGTCGCCCAGCAGCCCAGCGCCAGCGCATCGACGATCGGGAAGCCCCGCTTCCACCACTTGCCGCCGATGGGCACCACGAACGCGATCGCGGCACCTGCCAGCGCGGTGAGCAGGTAGTCGTAGTCGGTCAGCGCGATCGGCGTGCCGTGCTGGAGCAAGGTGTCACGGATGATCCCGCCACCCAGGCCCGACAGGATCGCCAATGACGCAAAACCCACCGGGTCCATCCGGAGCCGACGAGCGATCACCCCGCCCAGCAACGCGTTGGCGAACACACCGGTGAGGTCGAGCGCCCGGAAGACCTCTTCCAGGTTGACCTCGGCGGTCGCCATCGGCCGAAGCCTTTGTCAGTCGCCGAGCAGCGCGTCGACGAACGCCTCAGGCTCGAACGGCGCCAGGTCGTCCGGACCCTCGCCCAGGCCGACCAGCTTGACCGGGACGCCGAGCTCGCGCTGCACGGCGACGACGATGCCGCCCTTGGCGGTGCCGTCGAGCTTGGTGAGCACGATGCCGGTGACGTCCACGACCTCGGCGAACACCCGCGCCTGGACCAGGCCGTTCTGCCCGGTGGTCGCATCGAGCACCAGCAGCACCTCGCTGACCGGCCCCTGCTTCTCCACGACGCGCTTCACCTTGCCGAGCTCGTCCATCAACCCGGTCTTGGTGTGCAGCCTGCCCGCGGTGTCGATGAGCACGGTGTCGACGCCCTCGTCGATGCCTTCGCGCACCGCGTCGAACGCCACCGCTGCAGGGTCGCTCCCCTCGGGCCCGCGGACCGTGGCCGCGCCGACGCGGGCGCCCCAGGTCTGCAGCTGGTCGGCGGCCGCGGCCCGGAAGGTGTCCGCCGCTCCGAGCAGCACCCGGCGGTTCTCGGCGACGAGCAGTCGGGCGATCTTGCCGCAGGTGGTGGTCTTGCCGACCCCGTTGACGCCGACCACGAGCACGATCGCCGGGCCACCGTCGCTGCGACGCTCGGTGGCGATCCGCCGGTCCATGCTCGGGTCGACCACGGCCACCAGCTCCTCGCGGAGCATGGCGCGGACCGCGTCGGGCGTGCGCGTGCCCTCGACCTTCACCCGGGTCTTGAGGTTGTCCACGATCTGCCCGGTGGGGGCGATGCCGAGGTCCGCGATGAGCAGCGTGTCCTCGATCTCCATCCAGGTGTCGGCGTCCAGGTTGTCCCGCGACAGCAGGCCGAGCAGGCCCTTGCCGAGCGTCGACTGCGAGCGGGCGAGGCGGCTCCGGAGCCGGATGAGCCGGCCGGCGGCCGGCGCCGGCGTCTCGTACTCGATGACCTCGGGCCCGGCAGGCGCCTGCGGCGGGGCAGGTTCGAGTGAAGGCTCCTCGAGCACCGACACGTTGCCGTAGTGCTCGTGGTCGTCGGCTTCGCCAGGCGGCGCCATGGGCGGCGCCTGGTGGGGGTGGGAGGCGGCATGGGTGTGCGCTGCCCTCGCCCGCCCCGGCCGCACCAGCAGGAGCCAGGCGAGCCCCGCCAGCGCCAGGATGATCACGACGATGAGCACGACGGTTACGGCGATGTTGTTGTCCACGGTTGGCAAGTCTTACAGACCGGGCGAAGGCACCCCGCCCGAGTGTGTCGGTCGCGTCGCCGAACTAGCGTGCCGAGAACTCGGCAGGTGTCGTGGTACCGCATGGCTGCCCGGAAAGGCCGACCTCCAGCTGGCTGAACATGCTCCCAATCTCGACCGTCGTGGCGACCGGCTTGCCCGCGATCTCGGCGGAGACGTGGAGCGGCGCCAACCTGATCGCGGTGACGTCGAGACAGCTGTCGACGTCGAACACGAGGCTGACCGGAGCTTTACCGCCTCGGGCACGGATGTCCACCGGGAACGGCTGGACCCCCGACTCGAGCCCGAGCGAGCTCATCGAGCCACCGGAGCTCACGAGCGTGAGTCCTGGCACGGAGATCGCGACCGCGACGACCTTCACGTCCGACCCGCCGACGTTCGTCAGGTCGAACGTGAGTTGGAGCCCGGTCCCGCTCTGGCTGGACCGGTAGCCGTTCACGGCCAAGTACGCCGTTAGAGGTGCCGGCACCGGCGCGGTCGGCGGGGTCGGGCCGGGCGCCGGTTGCTGCTCACCGGCTGGCCGAAGTGCCCACACGCCGGCAGCGATGACCCCGGCCGCCACCAGAACACCGAGCCACGTGGGCGGCCGACGCCGCGGATGGTCGTCGCCGCTGCCGATCACGTCCGCCGCCGGTTCGATCACCCGCGCAGTACAGCACAACGACGCCCGGCTGGGGCACACTGAACCGCATGGGCGCTTGGGCCACCGTCGCACGCAGCTTGCGGGCCAAACCTCCGCCGCAGTGGGCCGGGTTCTTCACCATGGCCGAGTTCGCCGAGTTCGCCGACGCGGTCCAGCGGGACCTGGCCCGCCGCGACGTCGTGTGCACGCACCTGACCGACGGCCTCGTCACCTTGTACCAGGGGAAGCGTCCCCCGGTGCGGATCGGCCAGGCGTGGCTCGGCGACGTCGCCCGCCAGTACCACCGGGCGGACAAGGACCAACGTCGTGCCGTGGTGGCGCGCTACTTCGACGCCCTCCCCCGGGCCCCACACCAATAGCTGTCGCGCCCGACGACTACGCGGGCTCGGCCTCGCGCAGCCGTTGGCTGATGACGGTGGTCACCCCGTCGCCGCGCATGGACACGCCGTACAGCGCGTCGGCGACCTCCATCGTCCGCTTCTGGTGGGTGATGACGATGAGCTGGGAGGACTCCCGCAGCTCCTCGAAGATCCCCAGCAGCCGCCCGAGGTTGGTGTCGTCCAGCGCCGCCTCGACCTCGTCCATCACGTAGAACGGCGACGGGCGGGCCTTGAAGATGGCGACCAGCAGGGCGACCGCGGTGAGCGACCGCTCACCACCGGACAGCAGCGACAGCCGCTTGACCTTCTTGCCCGGCGGGCGGGCCTCGACCTCGATGCCGGTGGTCAGCATGTTGGACGGGTCGGTGAGGATCAGCCTGCCCTCACCGCCAGGGAACAGCCGCGCGAACACGTCCACGAACTCGCGCGCGGTGTCCTCGTAGGCGGACGTGAAGACCTGCTCCACCCGCTCATCGACATCCTTGATGATGTCGAGCAGGTCGCGGCGGGTCTTCTTGATGTCCTCGAGCTGCTCGGCGAGGAACTTGTGCCGCTCCTCCAGCGCGGAGAACTCCTCCAGCGCGAGCGGGTTGACCCGGCCGAGCAGGGCCAGCGCCCGGTCGGCGGCCTTGGCCCGCTTCTCCTGTTCCGCCCGCACATAGGGCACCGGCTCGGCAGGCGGGGCGTCCGGGTCGGCGCCCGGCTCCGGCACCACCGGCACTGGCTGGTCGGGCCCGTACTCCGCGACGAGCGCCTCGGGCTCGACGCCGAACTCGGCGACCGCCCGCTCCTCGAGCTGCTCGATGCGCAGCCGCTGCTCGGTGCGGGCGACCTCATCCCGGTGCACGACATCGGTGAGCTGATCGACCTGTGCCGCGAGCTCGCGACCCTTGGTGCGGATCGCCAGCAGCTCACCCTCGCGCACAGTTCGCGCCTGCTCGGTGGCAAGGCGCTCCTCGGCCGCCGCGCCGAGCGAGAGCTCCATGCGGGCGAGCACGACGGCGACACCCCGGGCTACCGCGCCCGCCACGATTGCCTCGCGGGCCCGCTGCGCCTGCCGGGCGACGGCCCGCTCGCGGGAGGCCCGCTCGGCCGCGGCCGCCTTGGACAGGGCGTCGGCGCGACCGCTGAGCGCGCGCATCCGCTCTTCGGCGGTCCGAAGGGCCAGCCGCGCCTCGGTCTCGGTGGTGCGCGACGCGGTGGCGGCCTGCGCCAGCTGGTCCCGGTGCTCGGTGGACGGTTCGCCCTCGTCGGGCGCGGACTCGGCCGCCGCGAGCCGCTCCTCCAGCTCGGCGAGCCCGGCAAGGTCCCGGTCGCGGGCCTGCTCGGCCTCGCCGATCGCACCGGACAGCCGGTCGGCTTCGGCCGCGGCGGCCCGAGCCGCCGACCCGAGCGCGGCCAGCCGGTCGGCCACCGCCGCCATCGCCGCGTCGGACTCGTGCAGGCGGGCCAGCGACGCCTCGATCCGGTCGTGCGCCACCTGGCGTTCGGCGGTGACCTGGGTCAGCGCGAAGCGGGCGCGGTCGCAGCGGTGGCCGGCTGCGGCGAGCTTCTCGGTGGCATCGTCGAACGCCGCCTGAACCTCGATCAGGCTGGGTCCGCTCGCCGAGCCGCCGTAGACCCAGTCGCGGCCGAGCAGGTCCCCGTCCCGGGTGACCGCCTGGACGTCCGGTTGCGCCCGGACCAGGTCCTTGGCCGCGCTCAAGGAGTCGACGACGACCACCTTGCGAAGCAGCCGCTGCAAGGTCGGGCGCAGGGTGTCGGGACTGGCGACGACATCGATGGCGTACCGGGCCTCGGCCGGCAGCGCCGGCCAGTCCTGGGAGTCCGCGTCGTCATAGGCACTGCCGCCCACCAGCAGGCCGGCCCGGCCCGCGTCGTCGGCCTTGAGCACCTCTAGTGCGTCCACCGCGGTGTCGAGAGAAGTGACGGCGACCGCGTCGGCGGCAGCGCCGAGGGCCGCGGCGACCGCCTGCTCCCAGCCGGCCTCCACGGTGACGACCGCGGCAACCGTGCCGAGCACGCCGGACAACCGGCCGGTGGCCGCGAGCACCGCGCCCGCGCCGTCCTTGCGCGCCAGACCCAGCTCAAGAGCATCCCTGCGCGCGGCAAGTGTCGAGCGCTCCCGCTCGGCGTCGCGCTCCTCGGCCTGCAGCTCGGCGAGCCGCTCGTCGGCGGCGCTGAGCGCGGCGGAGGCCAGCTCATACTCCTCGTCGAGACCGACCTCGCCCTCGTCGAGCCCGGCGATGCGGGTCTCCAGCGCGGTGAACTCCGACTGGGCGACACCCGCCCGGTCCTTGGCTTCTTGCAGCCCCACGCCGATGCGCGCGATCTCCTGCTCGCTCGCGGTGCTCCGGCTGCGCAACGCGGCGACCTGGCCGGCGAGCCGGGCGAGCCCTTCGCGGCGGTCGGCGGCGGCGCGCAGGGCGGCGGTGAGACGCTTCTCCTCGTCGGCGAAGGCTGTCTCGGCAGCCGTTCGGACCTCGACCGCGGTGCTCAGGGCTGCGCGGTGACCTTCCAGCTCAGTCGCGATCTCCTGCTCCTGGACGCGGACCCGCTCGGCCTCCCGCTCGAGCTCGGCCGGATCGCGGCCGGGCCGGAACTCCTCCTCGGTGACGGCGAGGTGCCGGGTGCGCTCGGCAGCGAGGCTCGCGGTGCCCCGGAGCCGCTCGCGCAGCGAGGACAGCCGGTACCAGGTCTCCTGGGTCCGGGCCAGGGCCGGCGCGGCGTCGGCCATCTCCTGCTCCAGGACGGCCTCTCGCACCTGCGCCTCGGCTAGCTCGGCCTCGGCCTGGGCGCGTCGCTGGCGCACCACGGTCTCGTCGGCGACCTCTTTGGTGAGCTCGCCGCGCAGCGACGTCAGGTCGTCGGCGAGCAGTCGCAGCTTTGAGTCCCGCAGGTCGATCTGGATCGTCGCCGCCCGGCGCGCCACCTCGGCCTGCTTGCCGAGCGGCCCGAGCTGGCGGCGCAGCTCGCCGGTCAGGTCCTGGATGCGGGTGAGGTTCGCCTGCATCGCGTCGAGCTTGCGGAGCGCCTTCTCCTTGCGCTTGCGGTGCTTGAGGACGCCAGCCGCCTCCTCGATGAACCCGCGTCGGTCCTCGGGGCTGGCGGAAAGCACCTGGTCGAGCTGGCCCTGGCCGACGATGACGTGCATCTCCCGGCCGATGCCCGAGTCGCTGAGCAGCTCCTGCACATCCAGCAACCGGCACGGATTGCCGTTGATCGCGTACTCCGAGCCACCGGAGCGGAACATGATCCGACTGACCGTCACCTCGGTGTACTCGATCGGCAGCGCGCCGTCGGTGTTGTCGATCGTCAGGATGACCTCGGCGCGCCCCAGCGGCGGGCGCCCGGTGGTGCCGGCGAAGATGACGTCTTCCATCTTGCCGCCGCGCAGGCTCTTGGCACCCTGCTCGCCCATCACCCAGGCGAGGGCGTCGACGACGTTGGACTTGCCGGACCCGTTGGGACCGACCACGCAGGTGATCCCCGGCTCGAAGCGCAGAGTGGTCGCGGAAGCGAACGACTTGAACCCGCGCAGGGTCAGGCTCTTGAGATACACGCGCTGCGCTCCCGATGGCCTCGTGACGGTCTCGTTCAGCCGGTCGATCGACTCGATGCGCCCGTTGGCTGGGCCCGACGGGCCACCTTACCGGCCTGGCCCCGCCCGAGGCGGGTCCGCCTGCGCGGCTAGGGTCGGGTCACGCTGCCAAGGAAGAGGTCGCTGATGCCCACGTTGAAAGCTGCCGTCGTGCAGGCCGCGTCGTACCTGTTCGACACGCCCCGAACGCTTATCAAGGCCGAGGCTCTGATCCGAGAAGCGGCCGGTGCGGGCGCCAAGGTGGTCGTGCTCCCGGAGGCGTTCCTCGGCGGTTACCCGAAGGGCCTGGACTTCGGCGTCACGGTGGGCGCCCGCACGCCGGGCGGTCGGGACGAGTTCCGGCGGTACTGGGACTCGGCGATCGACGTCCCGGGCGCCGAGACCGAGGTGCTGGCCGCCTTGGCCGCCGAGCTGGACGTCCACCTGGTCGTCGGCGTCATCGAGCGGAGCGGCAGCACCCTGCACTGCGCGGCGCTGTTCTTCGGCCCCGGCGGCCTGCTCGGCAAGCACCGCAAGCTGATGCCGACCGCCGCGGAACGACTCATCTGGGGCACCGGCGACGGCTCCACCATGCCCGTCATCGCAGCGGGCCCCGCCACCCTCGGCGCGGCCATCTGCTGGGAGAACTACATGCCGCTGTTCCGTACCGCGATGTACGGCAAGGGCGTCGATGTGTGGTGCGCACCCACGGTGGATGACCGGGACAACTGGCAGGCGACCATGCGCCACGTCGCGCTCGAAGGGCGCTGCTTCGTCCTCAGCGCCTGCCAGTACCTGCTGCGGGCCGATCTGCCGGCCGACGTACATCCGGTCCAGGGCGACAGCCCGCAGACCGTCCTCATCGGCGGCGGGAGCGTCATCGTGTCGCCGCTCGGAGAGGTGCTCGCCGGGCCGTTGCGGGACTCCGAGGGCATCCTGTGCGCCGAGCTCGACCTCGACGACATCCCCCGGGCCCGCTTCGACTTCGACGCCACTGGCCACTACGCGCGTCCCGATGTCTTCACGCTGCAAGTGGACGATCGTCCGAAGACCGGCATTCAACGGCTCGGGTAGCGGCACAGCGCGCACGGGCACAGCAATGCGCCACAGCACAGCAAAAGGGACGCCCCCTGGGGACGTCCCTGGCACCTTCCGCGGTGCGATCAGATCAGCGCCGGTTCGGCGTCGACGATCGACATGGAGTCGGGCAGCGCGTCGAGGTCCCGGCGGTGCAGCTCAGCGCTGAGCTCGTCGTTGAGCGCACTGAGCCGGCCAACCTCGGACTCCAGGTCCCTCAGGCGCTGCTGGAGTCGTCGTACCTCGCCGGTCGATCGAAGGTTTGGTCGTGTCCAGGTGACCCAAGAGAGCCTTGGCCATGGAGGTCCTCCACGATGAGTGACGGGCACTGGGCCTGGTTGGTCACAGGCCGTCCGCGAGTGGACTGGCGGTACTTCGAGAGTCCCACCGCCGGCTTCGATGGTCAAGCCCGCATCACGGTCTCATCACGCTTGCGCGTCATCGGGTTTCCGCCGCTATCCGTAGTCCCGACGCGGGACGCCGCACGGCCCACAGCGTGTAGCCGTAGGTGAGCGAGGACGCGGTCGGATGCGCGGCGACCCAGCCATCGGCGACGGCGCGCGGCAGTTCGATGCGCAGCACCGCGGCCAGGTCAGCCGGGCGGTCGAACACCCACTCCGACCGCACGTCGACCCGCTCCGCCCCCGCCCGGCGCCAGAACGCCGCGACCGCGTCCGGGTCGATCCGGCCACCCCGGACGAAGCCGAGCTCCATGAGGCGGGCGAACTCGCCCCAGCCGTAGTCGTTGTCGACGACGACCAGCGCCCCACCCGGTCGCAGGATGCGCATGACCTCGGCGAGCCCGGCCTCGCGACCGGGTCCGAGGAAGTACGCGAAGCGGGCATGCACGACGTCGACCGAGGCGTCCGGCAGGCCGGTGCGCTCCGCGGAGCCGGCCCGCACCTCGACGTTCGCCAGGGGCGCGATCCGGTCCCGCGCCCGCGCGCGCAGGCCGGGCTCCGGCTCCAGGCCGATCACCCGCTCGGCTTCGGGTGCGTAGATCGGCAGCCAGAACCCGGTGCCGCAGCCCAGGTCCACCAAGGTGCGCCCACCCCACGGCGCGAGCCGGGCCATCGCCGCCAACACGTGGCCGGCGGGGTCGAAGGCCCGGTTCTCCAGCTCGTACACCTGCGGCCAGTTGGTGATGTTGGCCGAGCGGACGTAGTCGGCGAACGCCGTCATCAGCGCGGGCGTGGCTGGCAGCGCGGGCACCGGTAGGACGAGCGGTTCATGAACGGCTCGCGGACGATCAGGGTGCCGCACCGCCGGCATGGTTCCCCGCGACGGCCGTACACCTCCAGCGACCGGTCGAAGTAGCCGCTTTCACCGTTGACGTCCACATACAGCGCGTCGAACGAGGTTCCGCCCTGCTCGAGTGCCTCCCCCATCACCGCGCGAACTGCCTGCAGCAGCGCGGTCAGCTGGGGCCGCGTCAGCGTGCGGGTTGATCGCTCATAGTGCAGGCGGGCCCGCCACAGCGCCTCGTCGGCATAGATGTTGCCCACCCCGCTGATCAGCGACTGGTCCAGCAGCGCCCGCTTGATGCCGGTCGAGCGACGATGCAGCGCGGCGAACAGCGCGACCTCGTCGAGCTCAGGGTCCAGCGCGTCCCGCGCGATGTGTGCGATCTCGGTGGGCAGGTCCGCGCCACCGACCGACACTGCGAGCCCGCCGAACGTGCGCTGGTCGACGAATCGCAGCTCGCGCCCGCCGTCGTCGAAGCCGAACCGCACTCGCAGGTGCGGGCCGTCGGGATCACCCGGGGGGACCACCAGCAGCTGGCCGCTCATGCCCAGGTGGCCGAGCAAGGCGTCACCGGAGTCCAGCGGCATCCACAGGTACTTGCCTCGGCGCCGTACGGCCATGACCACGCGGCCGGTCAGCTGGTCGGCGAAGTCCTGTTCCCCGGCTGCGTGGCGCCGCACGGCACGGGGGTGGCGGACATCGACCGCAGCAATGGTCCGTCGCACGACGAAACGCTCCAGGCCGCGGCGGACCACCTCGACCTCAGGCAGCTCGGGCATGGCGCGCCGCTCAGTGGCCGGGTCGGCTGGCCGACTCGGGGTCCGCGGCCGGCTCGGCGGTCCGCGGCCGGCTCGGCGTCCGCGCCGTCGGACTCGGCCGGCTCGGCGTCGGCGCCGTCGGACTCGGCCGCCTCCTGCTGCAACCGTTCGACCGCCCGCGCTCGCAGCACGCCCCACGCGGTCTCGGCGGCCCGCTGCTCGGCTTCCTTCTTGGTGCTGCCGACCCCAGACCCGTACTCCAGCTCGCCGACGATGGCGATGGCTTGGAAGACCTTTTCGTGGTCGGGCCCGCTCTCCTCGACGAGGTAGGCCGGCACGCCCAGCCCAGAGGCCGCAGTCAGCTCTTGCAGCGACGTCTTCCAGTCCAGGCCCGCGCCGAGCTGCGATGCCTCCACGATCAGCGGGTCGAACAGCCGATGGACGAAGTCCGCCGCCTGTTCCAGGCCGCGCCCGATGTAGAGCGCACCGATGACGGCCTCGACCGTGTCGGCGAGGATCGACGACTTGTCCCGTCCACCGGTGGACTCCTCGCCGCGCCCGAGGCGGACGTAGCGACCCAGGTCCAAGGAGCGCCCGACATCGGCGAGCGCACGCATGTTGACCACGGCTGCCCGCAGCTTCGCGAGCTGCCCTTCGGGCAGGTCGGGGTGCAGCCGGAACAACGTGTCGGTGACGACGAGACCGAGGACCGCGTCGCCGAGGAACTCCAGCCGTTCGTTGGTCGGCAGCCCGCCGCTCTCGTAGGCGTACGACCGGTGCGTCAGGGCACGCTCGAAAAGCCCATCCTCGGCGTCGACGCCCAACGTGCGGGCGATCCCCACCAGCGACGGCTTAGCCTGCCTGCTCACGCTCAGACCGCAATAACTCCGCGGCGGTTGTACGTACCGCAGGTCGGGCACGCGACGTGCGGCAGCTTCTGCGCACGGCAGGCCGGGTTGTTGCACGTGCTGAGCGTCGGTGCGGTGGCCTTCCACTGCGAGCGGCGCGCGCGCGTGTTGCTCCGCGACATCTTCCTCTTCGGAACGGCCACGGCTAGCTCTCCTGAATCTCGGTCGTGCGCTGGTCAAGGTCTTGCAGTGCGGCCCACCTCGGGTCCACCACATCGTGCTGGTGGTCCGCTGGGACTTCCGCCAGCCGCACCCCGCATTCGGGGCACAGACCGGGACAGTCCTCGCGGCACACCGGTGCGAACGGCAGTGCGAACACCACCGCGTCGCGCAGTGTCGGCTCGAGGTCGAGAAAGTCGCCCTCCAGCCGTTCGGCGTCGTCGTCGGCGTCCACACCGGGGTAGAAGAACAGCTCCTGGAGGTCCACCTCGACGCGCGAGCTGACTGGCTCCAGACACCGTGCACATTCCCCGGTGATCGGTGCCCCTGCCGTTCCCGACACGAGCACGCCCTCCAGCACCGACTCCAGCCGCAGATCCAGCTCGAGGTCGCTGCCTTCAGGTACACCGATCACTTCCAGGCTCAGATCCGCCGGAGCCGGAACAGTGCGGGTGAGCGTGCGCATCGACCCTGGACGCCGGGAAAGCTCGTGCGTGTTGATCACGAGTGGCATACGTGGGTCGAGGCGCGCGTGCGCTTTCCTGCTCTCTTCGGGCATGACGGAACTGACCTGTTGACGAAACCGAGCCCTGAGGATACCCCGAGCAGGGCGGCCGGGTCGATCCGGCTAGAGCTGGCCCATGATCTGCTCGCCGCCGTGGCCGAGCGGGTCCCCCTCATCGGAGGCCTCTTCGCGCCCCGCGGCGTACTCCGCGAGGGCATCGGTCTCAGTGCGACCGCTCAGCTTGTCCCGCCCGCGGAGCACCGCGGTGAGGGTCTTGTTGAGGACGATCTCGAAGTTGGCGAGCTTGCCGTCGACGTAGTCGTCGACCTCGGTGCGCATCCGCTCGGCGGACTGCTCGGCCTCGGCGCGGATCCGGTCGGCCTGCACCGACGCCTCCCGGAAGACCTCGGTCTCCGACACCAGCTCGTCGCGCTCGACGTGGGCGGCGGCCACGATCTGCTCGGCCTCGCGCCGGCCGCTCGCGACCACGTCCTCACGCTCGCGCAGCAGGTTGGCCGCGTCGTGCAGCTCGCTCGGCAGCATCTGCGTCAGCTCGTCGAGCAGCCCCAGCAGTTCACCCCGGTTGACGATGCAGGAGGCGGACATCGGCATGGCCCGTGCGCCTTCGACCATGGCGACGATCCGTTCGAGCTTGCTCTGTACGTCCACGTGTATGTGCTCCAAGCAGTGATGGGCAGGCGTGCGAGGTGTGCCCTGCGGTCGAGGTCAGCGACGCTCGAGCCGCTCGGCCAGGCGACGGCAAACGCTGTCAGGCACGAGCCCGGACACGTCACCACCGTACGCCGCCACCTCCTTGACCAGGCTGGACGACAGGAAGCTGTAGAGCGGGTTGGTCGCCAGGAACATCGTCTCGACACCAGACAGGCTGTTGTTCATCTGGGCCATCTGCAGCTCGTAGTCGAAGTCGCTCACCGCGCGCAGGCCCTTGACGACCACCGGGATCCCACGCGCACGGCAGAAGTCGACCAGCAGTCCGTCGATCGACTCGACGACGACGTTGCCGTAGGCGGCCGTGGTCTCGCGCAGCATGTCCATGCGCTCGTCGACGGTGAACAGGCCGGACTTCGACCGGTTGACGGACACGGCGACGGTGATCTCGTCGTAGAGCGCGGCTGCGCGCCCGACGATGTCGAGGTGCCCGTTGGTGACCGGGTCGAATGATCCTGGGCAGACGGCTCGGCGCACGGCTACTCTCCCTTCCCGCTGCTCGGGCTCCGGTGGCCCTGCGGGTGCGCCGCGACCGTACCAAAGCGTGGCCTCCCCGTACCGGCGCTCCCGGTCCGCCGTGATCCCCTCGGGCCAGGCCAGCGGGGTTCCGCGGCTCGCTCGTTCGACCACGACCACAGCGCCGACCGCGAGCCAGCCTCCCTGCACCAGCTGGGCCAGCACCGCCTGCAGGTCGGCCTCGGCCACCGCGTACGGCGGGTCGGCGAGCACGACGTCGAACGGCGCTGCGGGAGCCGGCCCGGCCAGGAACCGTTCGACCGTGTCCGCCACCACGACACCGCCCGCCGCGCCGAGGGTGTCCAGGTTCGTGCGGATCGCCTTCAGCGCCGCCTGGCCGGACTCCACGAAGGTGACGTGGGCCACGCCCCGGGACAGCGCCTCCAGCCCGAGGCCCCCGGAGCCGGCGTACAGGTCGAGCACGCGCACCCCCGCGAACGCGCCCAGCGTCGATGCCAGAGAGGAGAACAACCCCTCCCGGGCGCGGTCGGACGTGGGCCGGGTGGTCTCGCCCGCCGGGACGACGATCCGCCGGCCACGTGCCGAGCCCGCGATGATCCTGCTCACGCCTTCTCCAGGAAATCGGACCGCTCGTCGGCCAGCAGGTCGGCGACAGCCGCAGCCAGCCCGGGGTTCTCGGTCAGCTCGGGGTCCGCCTCGACGAGCGCGCTCGCCTCCTCGCGGGCCGCGGCGATGAGGTCGACGTCGCGCAGCAGCGACAGCAGCTTCAGGTCAGTGCGGCCGTGCTGGCGCCCGCCGAGGATCGTGCCTTCCCGGCGCTGCTCGAGGTCGAGCTCGGACAGCGCGAAACCGTCGAGGGTGGCGGCGACGGCGTCGAGCCGCTGCCGTGCCGGCGATCCCTCCTCGGCCTCGGTGACCAGCAGGCACAGGCCCGGGGCGCTCCCCCGACCGACCCGACCGCGGAGCTGGTGCAGCTGGGAGACGCCGAACCGGTCGGCGTCCATGACGACCATGGCGGTCGCGTTCGGCACGTCGACGCCGACCTCGACCACCGTGGTCGCCACCAGGACGTCGATCGCCCCGGCGACGAACGCGCGCATCGCCGTCGTCCTTGTCGTCCGGCGGCATCCGGCCGTGCAGCATCTCGATCCGCAGACCGGCGAGCGGGCCGCTCGACCAGCTCGGCAGACGTCGAGCACCGCACGCGGCGGGCCGCAGCCCGCCCGTGACTCCCTCGGCGCCCTCGTCAGTGCCGGTCGTCGCTGGCCGTCCCCGTCCGGGCCCGCGCCCGCATCGCCGATCCGCGGGCAGACGACGTACGCCTGCTGGCCGGCGGCGACCTCCTCGCGGACCCGCTCCCACGTCCGGTCCAGCCAGGCCGGGCGCTGCGCCGACGGCACGACGGAGGTGCTGATCGGCGAGCGACCGGCGGGCAGCTCGGTCAGCGTCGAGACCTCGAGGTCGCCGAACACGGTCATCGCGACGGTGCGCGGGATGGGCGTCGCCGTCATGACCAGCACGTGGGGGCGCTGGTCCGCCGCCGCCTTCTCCCGCAGCACGTCCCGCTGCTCCACGCCGAACCGGTGCTGCTCGTCGACGACCACGAGCCCGAGGTCGGCGAACTGCACGTGCTCCGCGAGCAGCGCGTGGGTGCCGATGACGATGCCCGCCGCCCCGGACGCCGCGTCCAGCAGCGTCGCCCGCCGCGGCTGCGCCCCCATCGAGCCGGTCAGCAGCACGACCCTGGTCGACCGCGTCCGCGCCGCCGAGCTGACCGGCCAGCGCGAGCGGCCCGAGCAGCGCGGTGATCGAGCGGTGGTGCTGGGCGGCGAGCACCTCGGTCGGGGCGAGCAGCGCCGCCTGGCCGCCGGCGTCGACGACCGCCAGCATGGCGCGCAGCGCGACGACGGTCTTGCCCGAACCCACCTCGCCCTGCAGCAGCCGGTGCATCGGGTGGGCGCGGGCCAGCTCGTCGGTCAGGGTCGTCGCCACCTCGCGCTGACCGGCGGTCAGCGCGAACGGCAGCTGCGCGTCGAACAGCGTCCAGCGAGGCCGCCGGGCACCGCCGCGCGCGGTGTCGCGGGCTGCGCGCCGCGCCGTGCGCCGACGCCCGGCCAGCGCCACCTGCAGCACGATCGCCTCGTCCCATTTCAGCCGCTGCTGGGCCCTGCCGACATCGGCCATCGGTCTTGGGCGTGTGGATGTCACGGAGCGCCTCGAGGTAGCCCGCCAGGTGGTGCCGATCACGCAGGTCGGCCGGCAGCGGGTCGTCCGGCACGTCGAGGCTGTCCAGCGCGAGGCGCACGCTGCGCTGGACGACGAACGTCGAGGCCTTCGCGCTCGCCGGGTAGATCGGGCAGGATCGCGCCGGCGAACTCGGCAGCGGTCAGCCCCTCGTCGTCGTCCACCAGCTGGCACTCGGGGTTGGTGAGCTGCCGCTTGCCGTTGAACTCCTCGACCTTGCCCGCGAAGAACGCCCGGCGCCCGACGGCCAGCACCTTCTCCCGCCAGTGCTGGTTGAAGAAGGTGAGGGTCAGCGAGCGGGTGCCGTCGGAGACGACCACATCGGTCTTGTGGAGCTTGTCCCGGATCCTGCGACCGGTGACGGAGCGCACCTCCGCGAAGACCGTCGCGTGCTCGCCGGCGCGCAGGTCGCGCAGGTCGGTCAGCTCGCCGCGCTGCACCCAACGCCGGGGATAGTGCGTCATGAGGTCGCGGACGGTGTGCAGGTCCAGACCGTCGGCGAGGACCTTCGCGGTCTTGTCGCCGACAAGCGAGCGCAACGGGTCGCCGAGCCGTGCCACAGCGCCTACTCCACGCCGACGAGCAGCGGATAGCCCGGCTGACCGCCGTCGTAGACGCTCACCTCGAGCCGACGGCGCGACCAGACTCAAGTGCGCCACCAGCTGGCCCGTCAGGTCGGGCCCCGCATCGGCGCCGGCGATCAGGGTGACCAGCTCCGCCGCCGTCGGTGAGCATCGCGTCGAGCAGGCGCGTCGCCACGTCGCGCAGGCCTGCCCCGATCACCACCACGTCGTCGGCGAGCAGGCCTAGCACGTCACCGGCCTCGCAGGTCCCGACCCCGGTCATCGACGCCCGGGTCGCGGTGGTGACCAGGCCCCAGCGCGTGCCACGCGCCGCCTCGGTCATCGCCCGGACGTCGTCGGCGAACGGAGCCGTCGGATCGTGCACGGCCAGCGCGGCGAGCACCTGGACGCTGGCCTGGGTCTCGATGACGTGCACCTCGATCCCGTCGTGCCGGCTCTGGGCAGCCGCGGCCTGCGCGACCGCCTGGACCCGGGCATCGTTGGGTAGCAGCACGACCTGGCTGGTTCCGGCGCGGCGGACACCTGCCAGCAGGTCGGCCGTGGACGGCTGGCGGCCCGGCCAACCCATCACCACGGTGGCGCCCGCCTCGGCGAACAGCGTCGCGAGCCCGTCGCCCGGGGCTACCGCCACCACCGTCCGGCCGCCCGCTTCGGGCCGGTGGTAGGCGTCGTGCGGATCGGCGGCGGCCAGGTGCGTGACCCGGATCCGGTAGGCGCGACCCGCGCCGAGCCCAGCCTCGACGGCGGCGCCCGGGTCGTCGACGTGCACGTGCACGTTCCACAGCCCCGCGCCGCCGGAGACGGCGAGGGAGTCGCCGAGGCCGGCCAGCTGCTTTCTGCAGCCCGGCGACCTGCGGCGTCGTCGGCCTCCAGCAGGTACATCACCTCGTACGCCGGGCCCGTCATCTCGACCGGACCCCGCGGCGGCGGCACCGTGGCTGGCGCCTGCGCTCGATGGTCCGCCCCGCCGAGCGCGGACGGGCGCAGCTCGGCTCGCGGACCCTGGCCACCCTGCTCGGCGACGACCTCCGCCAGCGCGTCGAGCAGCACGGTCACGCCCCGGCCGCCGGCGTCCACCACGCCGGCGCGAGCGAGGACCTCCAGCTGCTCCGGCGTGCGGGCCAGCGCCACACGCGCTGCCGCGGCGGCGGCCTCGCACGACGACGTGCAGCTCCGCTTCACCGCTGGCCGCCCGTCGCGAGGCTGCCTCCGCCGCGGCGCGGGCGACAGTGAGCATGGTCCCTTCGACCGGGTTCCCGACCGACGCGTAGGCGAGCCGGACCGCACGGTCCAGCGCCGCGGCGAGGGTCGCTCCATCCGGAGGCGTCGTCCTGGCTGCCCAGCACCTCGGCGATCCCGCGCAGCAGCTGGCTGAGGATGACGCCGGAGTTGCCGCGGGCCCCGAGCAGCGCGCCGTGGGCCATCTGCCGGGCGGTGGTCTCCATGTCCGCACGACCGGCCGCAGCCTGGACCGCGCTCTCCATCGTGAGGTACATGTTGGTGCCGGTGTCACCGTCGGGCACCGGGTAGACGTTGAGCGCGTCGATCTCGGCGCGCGCCTCGCCGAGCGCCTCCAGGCCGCGCCGGTACCAGCGGCGGACGGCGACCGCGTCGAGCACGTCGAGCACGATGACCTCCCCTGCGCCAGCGAACCGCCTGAGGCTACCGCTGAGCCGGTACAGCGGCTGCCGGTTGGCGCCGGGCGCACCCTGTCCGATACTCTCGTTCGGTTGCCCGTCGAGATGTCGGGCGTTCAGACGACGAATTACTTTCTTATTGGAGTGTCTGCCGTGGCTGCCGTGTGCGACGTTTGTGCCAAGGGTCCCGGCTTCGGCATGTCCGTGTCCCACTCCCACCGTCGGACCCGGCGCCGTTGGAACCCCAACATCCAGACCGTCCGTGCGATCGTCGGTCGCGGCACGCGTAAGCGCTTGAACGTGTGCGCCTCCTGCATCAAGGCCGGCAAGGTCGTCCGCTAGCTCTTCGCAGCCAGCACAGTCTCACCAGGCAAGGCCCGCCGGTTCACCGGTGGGCCTTTACCTGTTCGCGCGCACGTGCGGTGGGCAGTGGGATCGAGCCCGCGGCGCGCCTCGCCGTGCGGGTTGTCGGCCACGGCGGGGTAGGACCCCGTCATGAAGATTGCGGTCCTCGGTACCGGCACAGTTGGTCAGACCCTCGCCAGCGCGTTCGTCGAGCGCGGCCACACCGTCGTCGTGGGTTCTCGGGACGCGGCGAACCCGAACGCGCGGGAGTGGGCGGCCGCCCACGGTGAGCTCGCCGACAACGGCACGTTCGCCGATGCCGCGTCCGCCGGTGACGTCGTCGTCAACGCCACGGCCGGTCTGGCATCGCTGGAGGCACTCCGCGCCGCTGGCGCGTCAAACCTTGCCGGCAAGGTACTCATCGACGTCGCCAACGCCCTCGACTTCTCGGCGGGCTTCCCTCCATCGCTGGGTTTCGCCAGCACCGACAGCCTCGGCGAGCAGGTCCAGCGAGAGTTCCCCGGTGCACGGGTGGTGAAGACGCTCAACACCGTGAACGCCGCCGTCATGGTCGACCCGGTCCGCGTCGCGGGCGGCGATCACGACGTCTTCGTCGCTGGTGACGACGGGGTGGCCAAGAGCCTCGTCAAGGGCTTGCTCAACGAGCTTGGCTGGGTCGAGCAGCACGTGGTCGACCTGGGCGGCATCTCGGCCGCTCGGGGCATGGAGATGTACCTGCCGCTCTGGCTCACCCTGATGCAGGCAGGCGGCTCGGCTGACTTCAACATCAAGGTTGTCCGGAGCCCGGGATCGCCGAGTGGCGACGGGTGAGTCGCACTCTCGCCTCTCGGAGACTTCGCGGGTCGAGGCGTTCAGCGACGGCGTGCTCGCGGTGGCGATCACCCTGCTCGTGCTCGACCTCAAGGTGCCACGAGTCGCTCACGTCGCTCTGTGGCACGCGCTCGTCGAGCAGTGGCCGTCGTACGCCGCCTACGTCACGTCGTTCCTGGCCATCGGCATCATGTGGATCAACCACCACTCATTGTTCCGGCAGATCGCCCGGGTCGACCGCCGACTCATGTTCGTCAATCTCCTGCTGCTCCTGTTGATCGCCGCCGTGCCGTTCTCCACCTCGCTCGTCTCCGACTACCTGCTCCACGCCGGTTTCAACGGCAAGGTCGCCATGGCTGTGTACAGCGCCCTGTTCTTCGCCGTCGGCCTGACGTTCGCAGCGCTGTGGGGCTATGCGCTGAGGCATCCGTACCTGCTGGCCGACTCGGTTGACCTAGACGCGGCGCGGCGAGGCTTCCCGCGCTTCGCGGTCGGCTCAGGGATCTACGGCGCCCTGATCGGCATCTCGTTCCTCAATGCGCTCGTCGCGCTCGGCCTCCACTTCGCCGTCGCCGTCTACTACGCGTTCGAGCGAGTCGCTGGCAGCTAACCGCCCGTCGGCTGAACCACCGATGGATGATCGGGTGATGCACCGCTCCTCGGTCCGTCCGGCCAGCCACGACGATGGTGAGGCGATCGCGGATGTCGCGAGACGCTGCGGCCAGCCAGCTCTGGGCGCCGCGCCCGACGCGACCTACCGGGCCCACCTGATGGAGAACGGGCAGATGTGGGTGGCTGAGGACGTCTGCGGCACCCTCGGGTTCGCCGGCACCATCCGAGTGGGGTCGGCGCTCATGCTCACCGACCTCTTCGTCCGTCCCGACGTCCAGGGGCGGGGCGTCGGCCGAGAGCTGCTCGCCGAGGCATGGTCGCCCACCGGACCCAAGATCACGTTTGCCAGCCTGCACCCGGCCGCGCTACCGCTGTACAGCCAGTACGGTCTCGTGGCCCGATGGCCGTTGCTGTACCTCTTCGGGAGCCTCACCGGCGGCCCCGCCGAAGACGTCGACACGTCCCTACGCCTCGAGACGGTGTCGGCCGAGACGGCCGCGCTTGCGGAGGCGTCCTTCACCGGGGTCGGCCGCCTCGGCGCCTACCGCTACTGGGCCGACAGAACGGGCGGCTTCGCGGTGCTGGTGCGCAACCGCGATGAGCCCGTAGCGGCCGGCGCCATGCTCGCCAGCCAGGGGCGAAGCGAGATCACCCATCTGCGGTGCGATCCCCAGGCGTCACCGACGGACGTCCTCTTCACCGTCCTTCGCTGGCTGCGTGGTTCGGTGCGTGTATGCCTGCCAGGCCCCCACCCTGCGGTGCCGCTCATGTTGAGCAGCGGCTTTCGGGTCACCGACCTCGACCTGCACATGGCCACGCCAGGCGATGCGCTCGCCGACGTCGGCGCCTACTCGCCGGCGTTCGGCTGAGGGCCGCCTCGCCGGGCAGATGACCAGGCCGGGTCATCCGTTCGTGGCCACGCAGTCAGCGCCAGCGCCAGCCGTGGTCGACGGGGCCGATCCCGGCGCCCAGCGCGAAGCCGTGGGCGATCGCCCCGGTCACGTACTCCTTGGCCTGTCCCACCGCCTGCGGCATGTCCAGGCCGAGCGCCAGATACGACGCGATGGCGCTGGCCAGCGTGCAGCCGGTCCCGTGGGTGTGCCGGTTGTCCAGCCGCGGCGCCGAGAAGTAGTGCGCTTCCTCACCGTCGAACAGCAGGTCGACGGCATCGCCGTCCAGGTGGCCCCCTTGACCAGCACCCACCTCGGGCCCAGCGCCATCATCGCCTCGGCGCCTTCGCGCAAGCCGGCTGCATCGCTCACCTTCACGCCGGTGAGCTGCTCGACCTCGTACAGGTTGGGGGTGACCACTGTTGCCACCGGCAGGAGCTCGTCGCGCAGGGCAGCGACGGCGTCGCGGGCGAGCAGGGCGTCACCGTGCTTGGAGACACCGACGGGGTCGACGACCACCGGGGCGGCTGAACCGCCCGGCGTCTTCGCACCACCGAGCACCTCGGCGACGACGGTAACGAGCGCGGTGGACGCCAGCATGCCGGTCTTGACGGCGTGGACGCCGATGTCGTCGAGCACGCTGGCCAGCTGGGCCCGCACCGCCTCGACGGGGAGCTCCCAGTAGCCCTGGACGCCGAGCGAGTTCTGCGCCGTTACGGCGGCCACCACGCTCATCCCGTGGACGCCGAGCGCGAGCATCGTCTTCAGGTCGGCCTGGATACCGGCACCGCCACCGGAGTCCGAACCTGCGACGGTCAGAACCAGCGGAGGTGCAGCGCTCACCCGGTCTCCCGACCGAGCAGCTTGCCGACCACCTGACCGAACTGGATGAGACGCGCCATCTGCGCGGGGCCGCCGTCTTCCAACGACTTGGAGAAGCGGTAGATCTCCTGCCGCAGGACGCCTTGGAGGTCACCGTCGGGGTCGGTCTGGGAGCTGAAGCCCTGCGCCGTCTGGGTCGCCAGATACAGCGACACCGACAGCGGGGTCCGCGCGCCCGTAGGACTGGACCCCCACCGGGTGCGCAGGCCCATGTCGACGATCGCACCGAGCGGGATCACCCGCACCGAAGACTCCAGTACGGAACCGCCGTTGGTCCCCGCCTCGTCGTCCGGCTTCTCTTCCCCGTGCCACAGCAGCAACCGGCGGTCGTCGACCACCGCGATCTCCTGCCACACCGAGGTGCCGTGCGTGTCGAAGTCGACGACCTTCTCCAGGGTGAAGCCGAGGATCTCGTCGCTGGCGATGAAGCTGGCGAGGGCGGCAAGCGCGGTGTCCGGGTCGAAGCAGTAGGTACGCACCGCGTCGTCCAGGTTCTCGAACGGTGCCCAGTCGTCAGGATTGTCAACAGCGCGGGGCGTGGCAGGCTCCTCACGACCGCTCCACCTGCCGAACATCCGATGCACGCTCCACTCGCCGACGCTGTGAGCCTCCAGCATAAGGACGCTCAGGCGTAGTGGTCGAAACCGCCCTTGCTCTGGCGAAGTCCATCCACGTACACACCCTCACCGTCGGTGACCGCACCGATGGCACGCCACTGCGGCGGGAGCACGACCGACGCCGGGAACGTCGCGGCGAGCGCGTGGTCCTCCCCGCCGGTCAGGACCCATTGGAGCGGGTCGACACCGAGCGCCCGGCCGACTTCGACGAGGCGGTCCGGCACCTCCAGCGATGCACCACGCAGGTCGATCCGCACGCCGCTGGCCGCGGCGATGTGCCCGAGGTCGGCGACCAGACCGTCGCTGACGTCGCACATCGCGGTGGCGCCCAAGACCGCGGCGCCGGGGCCGTCGGCGTAGGGCGGCGTGGGGCGGCGGTGCGCATCGGCGACGGCCTTGGGTGAGCGAAATCCTCGGGTGAGCACCGCCAAACCGGCGGCCGCCCAGCCCAGCCGGCCGCAGACGGCCACCACGTCGCCTGGCTTGGCCCCGGACCTGGTGACGGGCGCACGGCCGGCCAGGTCCCCGAGGGCCGTCACCGCGATGGTGAGCTGCTCGGAGCGGACGGTGTCCCCACCGACGACGCTGGCACCCACCAGGTGCGCACTCGTCAGCGAGCCCGTCGGCGAACCGTTCGGCCCAGAACGCCGCCAGCTCGGCGGGCGCGGCGAGCCCGACCAGGATCGCGGTCGGGCGCGCGCCCATCGCCGCCACGTCGGCCAGGTTCTGCGCCGCGGCTTTGCGACCCACGTCGTAGGGGCTCGACCAGTCCGTGCGGAAGTGGTGCCCGACGACCAGCAGGTCGGTGGTCGCCACGACCCGTCCGTCGGGCACCGCCACGACCGCCGCGTCGTCACCAGGCCCGAGCAGGCTCGCCTCGCCCTGCGGGAAGCGCGCCGTCACCCGGGCGATCAGGCCGAACTCTCCGAGCTCACCGACGGTGATGGGTCACCTCCCGAACCTGCGGGCCGCTACGTTGTGAACCCTCATCATCGTCCGTCACGAGGAGACCCATCATGGTGCAGGCCTACATCCTCATCCAGACCGAGGTCGGCAAGGCTGCCAACGTGGCACGGCAGATCGCCGACATCCCCGGCGTGACGACCGCTGACGACGTCACCGGCCCCTACGACGTGATCGTGCGCGCCGAGGCCGGCACGATCGACGAGCTGGGCAAGCTCGTCGTCGCCAGGGTCCAGGCGATTCCTGGCATCACCCGCACGCTCACCTGCCCGGTCGTCAACCTCTAGCGCAGGCCGGGGCGGCGGCGCAGCGCCGAGTCGACGAGCCGCCCGACCAGGCTCGGGTAGTCGAGGCCGGTGGCCCCCCAGAGCATCGGGAACATCGACACCGGCGTGAACCCGGGCATCGTGTTCACCTCGTTGACGACGACCTGCCCGTCCGGGGTGACGAAGAAGTCCACCCGGGCCAGGCTCTCGCAGCCCATCGCCTCGAACGTGAGGACGGCGAGGCGGCGGACTTCTTCGGCGACAGCCGGCGGCAGGTCGGCCGGCACGTCCAGCTCGGTGACGTCGTCGAGGTACTTGGCCTCGAAGTCGTAGAACTCCTGGCCGCCGGTGACCCGGATCTCCCCCACCACGCTCGCCTCGGCACGAGCACCGTCGAGCCCTTCCAGCACGCCGCACTCGACCTCGCGACCGGTGATCGCGGCCTCGATGACCACCTTGGGGTCGTGGGACAGCGCGAGTTCCATCGCCGCGTCGAGGTCCGCCGGTGCGGTGACCTTGCTGATCCCGATGCTCGATCCGCCGCGGGCGGGCTTGACGAAGACCGGCCAGCCCAGCGCGTCGACGGCCGCGCGCACCTCGTCGCGGCGGTGCTCCCAGTCGCCCGGCCGCGCGACGGCGTAGGGGCCGACGGCGAGCCCGTGCGCGGCGAGCACGATCTTCATGTGGGCCTTGTCCATGCAGGCCGCGCTGGCCAGCACGCCTGAACCCACGTAGGGGATGCCGGCGAGCTCCAGCAGGCCCTGCACGGTGCCGTCTTCGCCGTACGGACCGTGGAGCAGAGGAAGCACGACGTCGACGCGGCCGAGTCCGCCGGCGCGGGCGGGTCCGGCGGGAAACGCGAGCCCGACGCCCACTGGCACGGCAACCGGTGCGGTCGGGTCGCCGGTAAGGGCGACCGGCTCACCGGCGCCGTCCACGCTCGGCAGCTGGCCGCCACGGATCGCCAACCGCTCCGCGTCGTCGGCCGCCAGGACCCAGCGACCCGCCGGGGTGATGCCCACCGGCACGACGTCGTAGCGGGTCCGGTCGAGGGCGGCGAGCACGCTGCCCGCCGATACGCAGGAGATGGCGTGCTCGGTGCTTCTGCCACCGAAGATGACGGCGACGCGGGGTTTGCGGCTCACGAAAAGCGACCCTATCCGGTGCTGTCAGGTGGACCCGGGTGTGAGGTCCGCACGCAGCCCTCAGCCCAGCGAGTCCAGCGCCTGCCGCACATCCGCGAGCAGGTCGGCCGGGTCCTCCAGACCGATGGAGAGCCGCACCGCCCCCGGGTCGATGCCCGCTGCCGCCAGCGCCGCGTCGTCGAGCTGGCGGTGCGTGGTGGTCGCGGCGTGGCTCGCCATGGAATGGGTACCGCCGAGCGAGGTGGCGAGTGCCACCAACCGCAGCGCGTCGGCGAAGGCCAGTCCAGCAGCGCGACCACCCCGCGGGGTCACCGTCACGATGGCGCCATAGCGGCCCGCGTCGAACAGGCGCCCGGCCAGCGCGTGGTCGCGGTGGGTGGGCAGTCCCGGATAGTCGATCCTGGCGAGCTGCGGGTGCCCGTCGATCCCGCAGGCCACCTGCAACGCAGTGGCGCACTGCCGGGCCATCCGCAGCGGCAGCGTCTCCAGCCCGCGGCGCAGCAGGAACGCCTCGTCCGGGGCGAGCATCCCGCCGGTCTCCACGCGCATGGTGCGCACCTCGGCGATCAACTCAGCCGAGCCGACGACAACGCCGCCGGTGGAGTCGGAGTGACCGCCGATGTACTTCGTCGCCGAGTGCACCACCAGGTCGGCCCCGTGCTCCAGCGGCCGGCACACCGCCGGCGACGCGAAGGTCGAGTCGACGGCGAGCAGCGCACCGCGCTTCGTGGGCGATCGCGGCGAGCCCCGGCAGGTCGGCCACCGACATCGTCGGGTTGGCCAAGGTCTCCGCCCAGACGATGCGCGTGGTCGGGCGCATCGCGGCCCGCACCGCCGCGAGGTCCGCCATGTCGACGAAGTCGGTCTCGACACCGAAGCGTGCGAGCACAGCGGTGAGCAGCCCGTAGGTGCCGCCGTAGGCCTCGCGCGGCGCGACGACGTGGCTGCCGGCCCCGGTGAACGCCATGAAGACTGCGGTGATCGCCGCCATCCCCGAAGCGAAGCCCTGGCCTGCCTGGCCGCCCTCCAGCGCCGCCACGCTCTGCGCGAACGCGTCCGCGGTCGGGTTGTCGACCCGGCCGTAGGAATAGCCCGGTTCCACGCCGGCCATCACGTCGGCGTACTGGCCCGCACTGGTGAACGCGAACGACGCGGTGCGGTAGACGGGCAGCCCAAGCGGCACCTGAGGGACGATCGGCGGCGCGGGCAGGTGCACTGCCCGGGTGTTCTCCCCGACCCGCTCACCCATCGTGGCGCTCCGGCTTGGCCACCCGGCTCATCAGCATCTGGGCGAGGCCACCGAGATCCATGCCCTCGTGGAACACGCCGACCACCATCTCGGTGATCGGCATGTCCACATCGTGCTTGCGGGCCAGCTCAAGGATCGAGACGCAGGACTTCACGCCCTCGGCGGTCTGCGTCGTACTCGCGAGCGCGTCGGCGACCGGCGTACCCCGGCCGATCTTCTCGCCGACGGAACGGTTGCGCGACAGCGGGCTCGAGCAGGTCGCGACCAGGTCCCCCAGCCCCGCGAGGCCGGCGAACGTCAGCGGGTCAGCGCCCAGGGAGACGCCAAGCCGTGCGGTCTCGGCCAGCCCGCGGGTGATGAGCGATGCCTTCGTGTTGTCGCCCAACCCCATCCCCGCCGCCATGCCGACAGCGAGCGCGATGACGTTCTTCACCGCACCGCCGAGCTCGCAGCCCACCACGTCGGTGTTCGTGTAGGGCCGGAAGTAGCGCGTCTGGCAGGCGGCCTGCAACATCTCGGCGACGTCGATGTCGGTGCAGGCGACCACGCTCGCCGCAGGCTGGTGCTCGGCGATCTCCCGCGCCAGGTTCGGCCCGGACAGCACCGCCACCCGTTCGGTCGGCACGTCGGCGACCTCGCGGATCACCTCGCTCATGCGCTTGGTGGTGCCGAGCTCGACGCCCTTCATGAGGCTGACCAGGACCGCGTCCTGCGGCAGCCTCGGCTTCCACGCCGCCAGGTTCTCTCGCAGAGTCTGCGACGGGATGGCGAGCACGACGAAGTCGGCTCCGTCGAGCGCCTCGGCGGCGTGGATGGTGGCGCGTACCCCTTCGGGGATGCGCAAGCCCGGCTGGAATGCCTGGTTCTCGCGCCGCTCGTTGATGGCGTCGACGATCGAGGCGCGTCGCCCCCACAACGTCGTCTCGGTACCGGCGTCCGCCAGCACCGTCGCGAACGTGGTGCCCCACGACCCGGCGCCGAAGACGGCCGCCCGCCTCATGCGTTCTCCTGCTGCGGCTCGGGGTCCTGGTGGGTTTCCGGATCGGCGTGGAGCATGAGATCGGCAGGCACCTCGGGAACGGCAGGCGCCTCGGGGACGGCGGACGACGAAGCCTCCTGGCCGTCGATGAGCGTCGCCGGGGGCTCCTCGCCCCGCAGCTCGCCGAGGAGCCCGGCGACAGCACCCATGACCGTGTCCGTCACCGCCCGCAGGACATCCGGCGTGGCGGGACCACCGAGGTACGCCGACAGGTCGACGGGTGGGCCCGCGAGGACGTGCACCGTCTTTCGCGGAAGCAGACGAGGCCGCTTGCCGCCATAGGGAAGGATCTCCTGCGGCCCCCACTGCGCCACCGGAATCACCGGCGCACCGGTCGCCAGGGCGAGCCGCGCCACACCGGTCTTGCCGGCCATCGGCCAGTAGCCGGGGTCCCGCGTGCAGGTGCCCTCCGGGTAGATGACGACGCACCCGCCGGCCTTCACCGCGGCGACAGCGTCACGCAGCGACAGCGAAGCGTCTTTCGTGCCGCGGTAGACCGGGATCTGACCAGCTCCTCGGATCACCCTGCCGACGATGGGAATCGTGAAGAGCTCGGCCTTCGCGAGGAAACACGGTACGTGCGCCGCCCGCGTCGAGGACGTAGTGGCCGAAGGTGATCGGGTCGACCCAGGACAGGTGGTTGGCCGCAATGATCACACCGCCCTGCTGCGCAACCAGGTGCTCCGCACCACGCCAGTCCCTCTTCGTGAGCAGCACCAGCAGCGGCCTCAGCACCGTAGCCACCAGGCGGAACCACGGACCCGCCTTGCCTCGACGCACCAGCCAGCCTCCTCGCCTCGCCGCGGGCCGAGAGCCTCGCGGTGCTGCAAGTGTCCCGCGTATCGCGATCCAGTGTCCACGCGGGCCGCCCAACAGTCGGGTGAGCCGCCCAGGTGGGCTGACAGGATCAGGTGTGGTCACGGCAACGCAGAGCAGCACGCGATGGTCTGTCGTGCTGCCGATCAAGTCGTTGGCGACCGCCAAGTCGCGGCTCGCGGGAGCAGCGGCGCCAGCCGCCAGGACCTCGTGCTGGCGATGGCGCTCGACACCGTGACGGCAGTGCTGGGCTGTCGAGCTCGTCGGAGCGCTCGTGGTCGTCACCGACGACCCGAGGGTCTCGGCAGAGCTGGGATCGACGCGGGCGCAGGTGCTCCGCGATACCCCGGCCGCCGGCCTCAACGCCGCTCTCGCGCACGGGGTTGCTCACGCCAGAACGGCAGGTGAGGTTCCCGTCGCCACCCTGCCTGCCGACCTGCCTGCCCTTCGCCCGCAGGAGCTGGCGCTGGCGTTGGACGAGGCCACTCGCCACGACCGCTGTGTCGTGCCCGATGCTCACGGCACCGGCACCACGTTGCTGACCGCTCGGTCAGGCGTCGCGTTCGACGTTGCGTACGGCCCGGACTCCTTCGCACGCCACCTCGCGGCTGGCGCCTTCGCGCTCGATACCGAAGGGATGGCCGGCCTGCGGTGCGACGTGGACACCGTGGCGGACCTGCGCGCATCGGTTCAACTGGGGTTGGGGCACCGCACGTTGCCGGTAGCGGCGGCCATCGGCGCGCTAGCGTTGGCGTCCATGCAGGCCACCGTGCACACGTTCGTCGCCGCTGATCGCTCGGGCACCGTGCTGCTCGACAACGGCACTTCGGTGGCGTTCGACGCCGCAGCGTTCGATGCCGGCGGGCTGCGGCTGGTGCGACCCGGTCAGCGGGTCCGGCTGGAGCTGGCCGACGAGCCAGCCGGGACCGAGAACCCGCGCGTCACCCTGGTCACTCTCGCCACCATGTGACGTCGTCCACCGTATGACGTCGTCCACCCGACGACCCGTCGGCCGACATCCGATCCCGCGACCCAGTCCCCTAGAACGCCGTAAGGCCGAGATCCCAGGGATCTCGGCCTTACGTGGTGCGTGCCAGGGTCAGGCCTTGCGAGGAGCCGCCTTCTTCGCGGCCGCCTTCTTGGCCGGAGCCTTCTTCGCGGCGACCTTCGCCGGTGCTGCCTTCTTCGCGACCGTCTTGGCCGGCGCCGCCTTCTTCGCGACCGTCTTCTTCGCCGCGGCCTTGGCCGGCGCCGCCTTCTTCGCCGCAGCCTTGACCGGTGCCGCCTTGGCCGGCGCCGCCTTCTTCGCCGCCGTCTTCTTCGGCCTGGCGCGCAGCCTTGGCCGGCGCCGCCTTCTTCGCGACCGTCTTCGTCGCCGCCGCCTTGGCCGGTGCCGCCTTCTTGGCCGGCGCAGCCGCCGCGACAGGGCCCAGCTTCACCGAGCCGCTGACGACGCCCTTGAACTGGGTGCCCGCGCGGAACCGCGGCACCGAGGTCTTCTTCACCTTCACCTTGGCGCCGGTGGCAGGGTTGCGCGCGGTGCGTGCCGCGCGGTCGACCTTCTCGAAGACACCGAACCCGGTGATTGCCACCTTCTCGCCCTTGGCGACCGCGCGTGTGATCACGTCGACCACCGTTTCGACCGCTTCGCCGGCCGCCTTCTTGTTGTCGCCGAGACGTGCCGCAACGGCCTCGATCAGCTCCGCCTTGTTCACTGTTCCTCCGGAGGGAGTTCTTGTCGAGCCGGTGCTCAACTCAGCCCGAACGCTAAGCCCCTCACCAGCGGATCACAACAACCGCAGCGATTGCTTTCCCTTGTGTCGCAAGGCATTCCACGGCGAGGTGGGGCCACCGTAGCCCCGTACGGTCGCCTCGAAACGCTACGCTCCCGAGCCGGCTGGTGCCTGGTTTTCCTTGTGTACAGGCACAAACTCACCTCACGCGGTCACCGGGAGCCACCTCGGGCGCTCACTCTCGAAGGCGGTCACCAGCTCGTCGTGCCGCAGGGTCAGGTCGATGTCGTCGAGGCCCTCCATGAGCCGCCACCGGGTGTACTCGTCGAGCTCGAATCGGGCGACGAGGTCGCCGGCGCGAACCTGTAGGGCCGCCAGGTCGACGGTCACCTCGGTCCGCGGGTCGACCTCGACCATCTCCCACAACCGCTCGACCGTCTCGATGGGCAGTTGCACGGTGAGCAGCCCTCCCTTGAGGGAGTTGCCGCGGAAGATGTCGGCGAAGCGCGGGGCGATGACCGCCCTGAAGCCGTAGTCCTTCAGCGCCCAGACCGCGTGCTCCCTCGATGACCCGGTCCCGAAGTCGCTGCCCGCGATGAGAACCGAGGCACCGGCGTACTCGGGCGCGTTCAGCACGAAGTCGGCATCGGCGCGCCAGGCAGCGAACAGCCCGTCGGCGAACCCGGTGCGGGTGACCCGCTTGAGGTACACCGCCGGGATGATCTGGTCGGTGTCGACGTTGGTGCGTCGCAGCGGAACCGCGCGGCCGGTGAGGGTGGTCAGCTTGTCCATGTGGGTTTCTCCTTCGCCTCGGCGAGCCTTGGCGCTCGGTGGCTGGTCGAACTCAGGCCAGGTCGGCGGGGCTGGACAGGTGGCCGGTGACCGCCGTCGCCGCTGCCACCAGCGGTGACACGAGGTGTGTGCGCCCACCCTTGCCCTGGCGGCCTTCGAAGTTCCGGTTCGACGTCGACGCGCTGCGCTCACCGGGAGCGAGCGTGTCCGGGTTCATGCCCAGACACATCGAGCATCCGGCATGGCGCCACTCGGCGCCCGCCGCGGTGAACACCTCGTCGAGGCCCTCCGCCTCTGCCTGCTCCTTCACCCGCGCCGAGCCCGGCACGACGAGCATCCGCACTCCGTCGGCCACCCTGCGACCGGCGAGCACCTCCGCTGCCGCCCGCAGGTCCTCGATTCGGCCGTTGGTGCACGAACCGAGGAAGACGGTGTCCACCGCGATGGAGCGGAGCGCCATCCCGGGCACCAGTCCCATGTATTCGACTGCCCGTTGGACGCCCGCACGCTCGGCCTCATCGGCGATCTGCGCCGGGTCCGGGACGGCCCCGTCCAACGGCAGGCCCTGACCTGGGTTCGTGCCCCAGGTGACGAAGGGCGCGAGCGAGCCGGCATCCAGCACGACCTCGGCATCGAAGCTCGCATCGGCGTCGGTCGCCAGCGTCTGCCAGTAGTCGACGGCGTCGTCCCAGCGCGAACCCGAAGGCGCGTGCGGACGGCCGCGCAGGTAGTCGAAGGTGGTCTCATCGGGCGCGACCATCCCGGCCCGGGCACCAGCTTCGATCGACATGTTGCACACCGTCATCCGGGCCTCCATGGACAGCGCCCGGATGGCTTCGCCGCGGTATTCGATGACGTGGCCCTGCGCACCGTTGGTGCCGATCCTGGCGATGACCGCAAGAATGAGGTCCTTGGCCGTGACACCGGCCGGCAGCGCGCCGTTGACGGTGACCGCCATCGTCTTGAAAGGCCTCAGTGGCAGCGTCTGAGTGGCGAGCACGTGCTCGACTTCGCTGGTGCCGATGCCGAAAGCCAGCGCCCCGAACGCACCGTGGGTCGAGGTGTGGCTGTCACCGCACACCACGGTCATCCCCGGCTGGGTGAGCCCCAGCTGCGGGCCGATGATGTGGACGATCCCCTGCTCGACGTCACCCAGGGAATGCAGCCGGATGCCGAACTCGGCGCAGTTGGCGCGCAACGTCTCGAGCTGGACGCGCGAGGTGGGGTCGGCGATCGGCAGCTCGATGCCGACGGTCGGGGTGTTGTGGTCCTCGGTGGCGAGCGTGAGGTCCGGTCGGCGAACCTGGCGTCCGGCGAGGCGCAGCCCGTCGAAGGCCTGCGGGCTGGTCACCTCGTGCACAAGGTGCAGGTCGATGTAGAGCAGATCTGGTTCACCCGCCACGCTGGCGCACCACGTGCGCGTCCCAGACCTTGTCGGCGAGAGTGCGCGCCATGAATCCGCCTCCTCTGCTTGCGTCTCGCATCATGAGACGGCAGTATCAGAACATGGACCACTCTAGCGGGGTAGGCGTCATCGACAAATCCGTGGCAGTCCTCGCTGCCCTGGAGCGCGGCCCGGCCTCTCTCGCGACGCTGGTCGCCTCGACCGGCCTCCCCCGACCGACGGCGCACCGCCTGGCTGTCGCGCTGGAGAGCCACGGGCTGCTCAACCGGGACACCGAAGGCCGCTTCGTGCTAGGCCCACGACTGGCAGAGCTGGCGGCTGCCGCAGGCGAAGACCGGCTTCTTGCCGCCGCACCGGGCGTGCTCGCCCGCTTGCGCGACACCACCCGCGAGAGCGCCCAGCTCTTCAGACGAGCCGGAGACGTTCGGGTTTGCGTTGCGCGCAGCTGACCTCGACTCGGGCCTGCGTGACACCGTTCCGGTGGGTAGCCGGCTGCCGATGGCAGCCGGTTCCGCCGCACAGGTGCTGCTCGCCTGGGAGGAGCCGGAGCAGATGCACCAGGGCCTGCTGGGTGCAGTCTTCAACGCATCGGTGCTCGCCGCCGTCCGGCGCAGGGGATGGGCGGTGAGCGTGGGTGAACGCCAGGCGGGCGTCGCGTCGGTATCCGCACCGATCCGTAGCGCCAGCGGCAAGGTCGTTGCTGCCCTCTCGGTGTCCGGACCCATCGAACGACTCGGCCGCACGCCGGGCCGGCTGCACGCAAGCGTCGTGGTCGCCGCCGCGGACGGGCTCACGAACGCCCTCCGGGCATCGAGGTAGCCCGCGGATCGGATGCACTCCAGGTCTCACCCGCAAGCCGCCTCCACAACCTTGTGCCCGAAGCGGCGTGAAGAGTGACACGCCACTTCGGGCACAAAGCCCCTGGAGGGGGGTCTGGGTTACCCGCGCGATCCGCGGGGCGGGGTCTAGCTCGAGCTCTCGGACAAGGTCACCGTCGCGGTGGCAGTCGCTCCGTTGCGGGTGTAGGTCACTGTGATCTTCTCGCCTGCGTGCTGCGCCCGGATCGTGGCGACCAGGGCGTCGGAGTTGGCGATCTCCTGGTCGTTCACCATCGTCACGATGTCGCCCGCCTTGAGCCCGGCAGTTGCGGCCGGCCCACCCGAGGTGACGCTGACGATCTTCGCGCCGCCGTTGAGGCCGCTCGACGTCGCGTCCTGCACTGACACGCCCAGCACCGGGTGCTTGGCGTGACCAGTCGCGATGAGCTGGTCAGCGATCGGCCTGGCCTGGTCGATGGGGATCGAGAACCCGACGCCGATCGAGCCGGACTGGCTGCTGCCGCCACCGAACGGGCTGCTGCTCCCGAGGCTGGCGATGGCCGAGTTGATGCCGACGACCTGGCCGGCCAAGTTGACGAGCGGGCCGCCGGAGTTGCCCGGGTTGATAGCCGCATCCGTCTGGATCGCGTTGAGCACGGTGTTCTGGCTCGACGACGAGCTGTTGCTCTCCGACGTGCTGACCGGACGGTTCAGCGCGCTCACGATGCCCGAGGTCACGGTCCCCTGCAGGCCGAGCGGCGAGCCGATCGCCACCACGGGCTGGCCCACCACCAGCGAGGAGGAGCTGCCGAGCGTTGCCGGGGTGAGCCCGGAGACGCCAGTCGCGCGGATCACCGCCAGGTCGGAGGTGGGATCGGTGCCCACGACAGTCGCGTCCACGGTCTTGCCGTTGTTGAACGTCACCGTCATCTGGCCACCACTCGAGACCTCGGCCACCACGTGGTTGTTGGTGAGGATCAGGCCGTCTGAGCTGAGAATGACCCCGGAGCCCTCGCCAACACCGTTCTGCACGTTCACCGTGATCGAGACCACGCTGGGCAGCACCTGTGCGGCGACCTGCTCGACGCTGCCGTTGGTGAGGTTCGAGGCCGTGTTCACCGAGGGGGTGCCGGCCAGCGAGCTGATGACCGTGGAGGTCTTGTCGTTGCCGAGCGCATGGGTCACCCCAGCCCCGATGCCTCCACCCACGAGACCGGCGACCAGCGCTACGGCGACCAGCGCGGTGACCCCGCGACGCCGGCGAGGGCGCTCACTGCGACCGGGCCCACCGAGGACATCGGGTCCACCGGACCCGAAACCCCCGCCGGGCGCAGGCTCGTAGGGCGCGGCGAACTCCGTCGCCGACTCCTGCGGGATCCAGGGGTCGTACGGAGGCGTGGCGTCGGACGAGCCGACCGCTGCGTCGGGTGTCGCAGGGGCCGGTGGCACCGCGGGCACCGGCGGCAGGGGCTGGGTCTCGTGCTGCTGCGTCGGCTCCGGGATCGGCCGCGCCTGCGACGGCGGCTCGGGCGTCTCGGGGCTCTTCGGGGTCTCGGTCATGGCTCCACCTTTCCCGGTGAACCTGAGTGGATGCTGAGCGTCACCTAAGAGTGGGCGAAGAAGGAGCCGGCCTTTGTCCAGCGGAATCCTCAGCTGTGCGGGTGGGGCCAGCGGGGGTCGTTGCGGGTGGCCCGAACGGCTTGTCGGCCGGGTCGATCGGTCCCGCCCCCGGGATCTGCAGGACCAGCAACGCACCGCCGCCGGGTGCCCGCCCAACGGTGACGGTGCCACCGTGCCGCTCCGCGACCTGGAGCACGATGGCCAGGCCGAGGCCAGACCCAGGCAGGTGGCGGGCGTCCGTGGCACGGAAGAACCGCTCGAAGACGTGCGGCACGTCTTCCGGCGAGATGCCCGGCCCCTGGTCCGCGACGGTGAGCTGACCGGCCGCAAGTCGCGCTGTCACGGTGCCGCCCGGCGGGCTCCACTTGGCCGCATTGTCGAGAAGGTTGGTGACGGCCCGCTCCAGCGCCGTGCTGTCACCGTCGACGATCCACGACTCGACCTGCACGTCGAAGACGAGCCCGGGAGCGCGCCGCCGCACGCGTTCGGTCGCCCGCTGGACGACCGACGCGAGGTCGACGGCCTCCGCGGTGGCAGCCGGTGCGTCCTCCCGAGCCAGCTCGACGAGGTCGGCGACGATGACGGACAGCTCCTCGAGCTGGGCGCGCACGTCAGCGAGCAGCTCGTCACGGTCGGCGGGTGGCAGCGGGCCTGTCGGCGACGAGTAGCTCTGGGCCAGCAGGTCGAGGTTGGTGCGCAAACTCGTGAGCGGCGTGCGCAGCTCATGTCCGGCATCCGCCACGAGCTGGCGCTGGCGGGCCCGTGACTGGCCCAGCGCCGCGAGCATCGCGTTGAAGCTGAGTGCCAGGCGCGCCAGCTCGTCCGTGCCCTCCCCCGCCACCTCGATCGGCGTCAGCTCCTCCGTCGCGGCTACGTGCTCGGCCGCTGAGGTGAGCCGTTCGACCGGTCGAAGACCTGCCCGGCCGATGGCGAACCCGGCCGCCCCGGCGGCGGCGATGCCTACCAGACCGACGGCGAGCAGGACCGCGCCAAGACTCCGGAGCGTGCCCTCGGTCTCGGCCATCGAGCGCGCGAGCACAAGGGTGATCCCCGGTCGGTCCGGCACGGCGACAACACGGTAGGAGGTGCCCTCGACCGATGCGGTGCGCAGCGACTCGGTCGATGTGCCCTGAGCCACCGCCAGCTCGGGACCACCCAGTGGTGGGCGGGCCGCAGCGCCCTCGGGCACGAAGCTGCTGCCGTTCGAGGCGAGCAGGGCAACCCGCAGGTCGGCAGCACCCAATGCCAACGAGGGCACCTGTTGCAACGCAGCCGGGTCGCCGAGCGGGCTGTTCACCGCCGCGCGCGCCCGCGACACCAGGTTGTTGTCGAGCTGTCGGTGTAGCTGGACGCTCACCGTGAGGTACGCGGCCGCAGCCGCGGCCGCCACCGCGATGCCCGACGGCGAACGCGACCAGCAGGCTGAGCCGCGCTCGTAGCGTGAGGCGTCCGAGCATCGGCAGGGTGCGCCCGGTCACGGGGCCGACTCGCGCAGGGAATAGCCGACACCTCGAACGGTGTGGATCAGTCGGGGCTCGCCGTCGGCCTCGGTCTTGCGCCGCAGGTAGCCGACGTAGACCTCGAGGGAGTTGGCGGTGGTCGGGAAGTCGTAGCCCCACACCGACTCCAGGATCTGCGCCCGCTCCAGCACCTGCCGCGGATGGCGCAGCAGCAGCTCGAGCAGGAGGAACTCGGTGCGGGTGAGGCTGATCGACCGATCACCCCGGTGCACGTCCCGGGTGGCCGGGTTCAACGACAGGTCGGCGAACTTCAGCAGGGCGCCGCCGTCCGACCCAGCGGGTATGGCCCGGCGCAACAGGGCGCGCAGCCGCGCCAGCAGCTCTTCGAGAGCGAAGGGCTTGGCGAGGTAGTCATCGGCCCCCGCGTCAAGCCCAGCCACCCGCTCGGAGACCGCCTCGCGCGCGGTCAGCATGAGGATCGGTATGTCATCGCCGGTGGAGCGCAGTCGCCGACAGGTCTCGAGGCCATCCAGGTGCGGCATCATCACGTCGAGGACGACCGCATCGGGTCGGCCGGCCGCGAACGCCCGTAGCCCCGCCAGTCCGTCGGGTGCCAGCTCCACCGTGTAGCCGTTGAAGGCCAGGGACCGGCGCAGCGAGTCACGGACTCCGGGGTCGTCGTCCACCACGAGGATCTTCACGCCTCCAGTGTGCCGCTGATGTCTGAACGAAGGCTGAGAACCCGCAGGTGAAGCGGGGTGGCCCGGCGCTCGTCGGCCGCCGTCTGAGCGACGGCCGCAAACGGCAGGTCAAAGTTGCGGCTCCGCGGGCCGCGCACCCCCGCTGCGCGGTTACCGTGGACGAGAGCGCATCGCAGGAGTGATCGCTGGTGAGCGAAGCCGAGTGGGACGTCGACATGCTCGCGGCCGGGCTGCGCCGGGACAGCGCCGACCTGACTGTCTATGTGCGCGCCCTGCTCGCGTCGTTGGCCGAGGCACTGCCGCCTGACGTGATCGAGGTCGAGCGCGCGGGAGGCCTTCGACGCCGGCTCACCGGCGCTGAGACACCGGTCACCGCCATTCACGTGAGCGTCAGCGACCGTCGCTTCACGTTGCGCCAAGGCCGCCGGGGTGGCGCACCCGAAGCCATGGTCAGCCACCAGTCCGGCGGCGTCGTGATGAGCACCCGAGCGGTGTCGGTCGACGACTGGTCACAGGCCCTCGCCACGGGCCTCGCCCACCTCGCCGGGACCAACTCCCGGGCCGCACAGGCACTTCAGCAGATCGCGCTCACCGGGTGGCAGCCACCGCGCAGCCACCCCGAGCCCGGGGCGCAGGAGGCTCCGTGACCACACCTGAGAAGGACACCATCGACGCTCGCAGCATCGCCGAGCTGGAAGCGGGGCGACTGCCGCTTCGCGCCCAGCAGCGCATCGCATCGATGCGCGAGGACCAGGCGTTCACCTCCGCCCTCACCGTCGCCGAGCACCACGCGATCCGCTCGGTCGGCTTCACCCCGGTCGGTCAGGTGTTGGGCTGCTGCGTCTACCAGATCGGCTACTCGGGGATGTGGAACTGCGGCTACTGGGGGTTCGGCACGGGGCTCGGCCGCGGGTTCGGTGGCGGCGGCGGCTACGGCAGCTACGTCGCCCAGGTGCAAGAGGCCACGCCGATGCGCGAGGCCCTCTATGACGCCCGCGAACGAGCCATCGAGCGGATGCGCCAGGAGTGCGCGGGGCTGGGCGGCGACGGTGTCGTCGCGGTACACCTGAGCCGGGCATCGTTCCCGGCGGGCGGGGTGGAGTTCAGAGCTATCGGGACGGCGGTGCGGGCCGACGGGGATGTGCACCCCTCACGACCGTTCACCTGCGACCTCACCGGGCAGGACTTCGCGAAGCTGCTCGGCGCCGGCTGGCTGCCGTGCGCGCTCGCGCTCGGCGTCTGCGTGGCGATCAGGCACGACGACATGCGCTCCGCCATGCAGGCCCGCTCGTGGACCAACACCGAGATCACCGGCCTCACCGAGCTGGTGCATGCCGCGCGCGCCGGGGCACGCGAGTGGCTCCGCCGCGACGTTGCCCGCCACGGCGGCTCGCACGTCGTCCAGCGTGAGATCGAGCTGCACATCGGTGAGCAGGCCTGCCGCTACGGCGCCAGCGAGGGGCGCGACCATGTCGCCGAGGCGCTGGTGGTCGGCACGGCGTTGGCGCCGTTGACCGTCCGCCCGGGTGCACCGTCCGCGCCTCGGGCGATACCGATGCTGCGACTGCGCTGACCGCGAACAGGAAGGCCCGCGATGACGACACAACCCGCCCCCGCCGAGCTCCCCCGGGATGCGATGACGCGGTTGGCCGAGCTGCGTCCGGGGGCGACCACCCAGATCTTCACGTCCGACCTGACGGTGAACGAGTTCTTGCTCGTCCGCCAGGCCGGGTTCACTCCGCTCGGGATGGTGCTCGGCACGTCGATCTACCACGTGGGGATCCAGATCGGCCGGTGGAACAAGAACGCCGAGCTCGACGTGCTCTCGCAGGCGATGTACCACGCGCGGGAGCTGGCCATGACTCGCATGGAGGCCGAGGCGGACGTCCTCGGCGCGGACGGGATCGTCGGTGTCCGCCTGGAGGTGGAGTTCAAGGAGTGGGGCTCGGACATCGCCGAGTTCCTCGCCGTCGGCACCGCGGTCAAGGCCGACAGCGGGCAGCGCTGGCGCAATGACAAGGGGCAGCCGTTCACCTCCGACCTGTCGGGCCAGGACTTCTGGACGCTCGTGCAGACCGGCTACGCCCCGCTCGGGATGGTCATGGGCACCTGCGTCTACCACGTCGCCCACCGCGGCCTGGGCAATGTGATGTCCAATCTCGGCCAGAACACCGAGCTGGCCCAGTTCACCCAGGCCTTGTACGACGCCCGGGAGCTGGCGATGGAACGGATGCAGAAGGAAGCCGAGGACCTGCACGCCGAAGGGATCGTGGGGGTCGACCTCCAGCAGCGCAACCACTCCTGGGGCGCCCACACGACGGAGTTCTTCGCGATCGGCACGGCGGTTCGGCCGCTGCGCGCCGACCACGTGATCACACCACCGACGATGGTGGTGACCCTCGACCAGTAGAGATCCTGGCGCCGCCCATCCGGCCACGCGGATTCACGGTGTGCGTTGTGTTCCCTTGCGCAGCCCGTCGGCCAGGTGGCGGTCGATCGACACGCGGACGAGCGCCGCCGCCAGCCGGTCTGTGGCATCGTCGTCGGCCAACGCACGCAGTCCAGCCGCACTGGATGGCAGATGCAGCTGCCTCGCTCCTTGTACTGCCCGTTCGCCGAAGTAGGGCCGCACCCAAGGCCACACTCGCTGTACCTCGCGCAAAAAGATGTCGGCGCCGGCGGGGCCGATACCTGGCACCTTCGTCAGCAGCCTGCGGGCGGTCTCGGTCCGTCCGCCTGACTCGTCGGCCAGCCGCCGTAGGTCACCGCCATAGCGGTCACGGACGAACTCGGCGCCCTGAGCCAACCGTGTCGCGGTGCTCTCGTCGTACCGGCGATAGTGGGCGCGGCCCAGCGCGTCGACGCGCTGCTGCCAGGTCGCGGCGAGCATCCGCGTGGGCGTCACCATCTTCGCGGCGCGTAGCTCACGGAACGCGGCCACCGCGATGTCCGCGGAGATCGGCTTCGCCAGCAAGGTTGCGAGCACCAGCAGTTGGTAGAGCGGGGCGGGCTTGTCCCGCAGGGTGATACCTGCCTGCTCGCTGTAGGTCCGGCCAGCCCTCTGGATGAGCGTGTGCAACAGTTCCGTCCTGTCAGGCATCCCTGACCTCCGTGACCTGGACTCCTCACGACACTGTGAACCTGAAGCGCCCGGAACTAGGCCCGGCGCCCACTCAACGTGTCCAGGACCGCGTAGGTGACCAAGCCGTAGGCGAGGTGCGGCAGGACGTCGCTCGCCCAGTCCGTAGCCGACCATTCGGAGACGTCGGTGAGGCCGAGCTTGGAGATGGGCACGTCGCTGGCGGCCATGGCGGCCGCGCCGATGAGGGCTGCGCCGACGAACCGTGGCAGGGCGGTCACCAACGGGCGCAGCAGCCCGGCCGCTACGCCGACGCCGACGCCGGTCGCGATCCCGGCGAGCGGACCAAGCCCTTGTAGCCGGTTCTCCCGCTGTTCGCCCTCACCGGGCAACGGGTGTCCGGTGAGTTCGCTGACCTTGGCGACGGTCTGCTGGGGAACGGCGCTGGCCGGGCGACCGCGGGCTGCCATGTCGAGGTAGGTGACCGCGTTGAGTGCCGTGGTTCCCGCCGCACCCGCCGCCGCGCCACGCAGCAATGCCTTCATCATGAGGGCTCCTCCGTTGCGGCCTGTCCTGCCCAGCCGCCCGCCGGGCCAAACTGGCGGAACGGCTCGCACGAGGGGCCGCCTAACGAAACTGGACCCCCCAGAAAACTGGGGGGTCCAGGCGCTTGTAGCCCCGACGGGATTCGAACCCGCGCTACCGCCTTGAGAGGGCGGCGTCCTAGGCCGCTAGACAACGGGGCCGAGCAAGGTGACGGTACTCGCTACCGTCGTCGACCGGGCTAACACTACCCGGTCTCGCTGGGGTACCAGGACTCGAACCTAGACTAACGGAACCAGAATCAGTCGGGCTGCCAATTACCCCATACCCCATGGGATCGGACTTCGCAGCCCGCATCGTGCCGGGACAGTCTATCGGAGGCGTCCCGCAGGTTCCAAAGCGACCCTCGCCTACGCGGCGCGTCAGCGAGTCGAGCGCCGCGCGGAGCCTGGCGAGGGTGACGCTCGCGGCCGAGCAGCTCCATCGACTCGAACAGCGGCGGCGACACCGGGCCGCCCGGTGACCGCGACCCGCACCGGCGCGAACGCGATCCGCGGCTTGAGCCCGAGCCCGTCCGACGAGCGCCGCCTCGCAGCGCCTCCTCGATCGCCGTCGTCGTCCCACGCCGCCAGGCCGCTCCAGCGCCGCGACGGCGGCCTGCGAGCACCGGGCGCGCCTGCTCGGTCGAGCGTCTTGGCCGCCGCCTCGGCGTCGTCGATCTCGAAGCGGTCTCGTCGACGAACAGGAAGCCGAGCATCGCCGACCGCCTCGGACAGCACGGTGATCCGCTCCTGCACCAGCGGGGCGGCCGCCGCGCACGCAGCCGAGCCTGCTCGGCCGTCGGAGGGTCGGCGACCAGGTCCGCCGACTGCAGGAACGGGCGCGATCCGCTGGCGAGGTCGTCTGGCGCCAGCGCCGCGGATCTTCACCCCGTTGATCGCCTCGCACTTCTTCAGGTCGAAGCGGGCCGGGTTGCGGCTGACCCGCTCCAGCGTCGAACGCCGCGACCATCTCCTCGCAGGCGTGAAGATCTCCCGGTCGTCGCCCATCGACCAGCCGAGCAGCGCCAGGTAGTTGAGCAGCGCCTCGGGCAGGAAGCCCGCTCGCGGTAGTAGCACCAGCGACGACTCCGGGTCGCGCTTGGACAGCTTCTTGTTGCCCTCGCCCATCACGAACGGCAGGTGCCCGAACAGCGGCAGCTGTGCCGTCGGCCGACGCCGATGGCGCCCAGCGCCTCGTACAGCGCGATCTGACGGGGCGTCGAGGACAGCAGGTCCTCGCCGCGCAGGACGTGCGTGATCTCGCATCAGCGCGTCGTCGACCGGGTTGACCAGCGTGTACAGCGGCGAGCCGTCGGCGCGCACCATCACGTAGTCCGGCACGTGCTCGGGCTCGAAGGTGACCTCGCCGCGGATCAGGTCGTCGAAGGTGATGGCGCGGTCCGGCATCCGCAGGCGCAGCACGGGCGTGCGCGCCCGGCGCCCGGAACGCGGCGACCTGCGTCGGCGGTGAGCGTCGCGGCAGTGGTTGTCGTAGCCCGGCTGGCGTCCCGCCGCGCTTGTCGCGCGCCTCGACCTCTTCGGTCGTGCAGTAGCAGTCGTACGCGGCGCCGCGCCTCGAGCAGCTGCGCCGCGACGTCGGCGTAGATCGTCCATCCGCTCGGACTGCGGTACGGCGCGTACGGGCCGCCGACCTCGGGGCCCTCGTCCCAGTCCAGGCCGAGCCAGCGCAGCGCGTCGAGCACGCCGCAGGTACGACTCCTCGGTGCTGCGGACCTGACGTCGGTGTCCTCGATCCGGAAGACGAAGGTGCCGCCGTTGTGCCGCGCGAACGCCCAGTTGAACAGCGCGGTGCGGATGTTGCCGACGTGCAGGTCGCCGGTCGGCGACGGGCGAATCGGACCCGGTCATCGCGGTCAGCCTCGAGCGTGCCTGACCACCTTGTTGGTCAGCGTGCCGATTCCTTCGATGGTCACCGCGACGGTCGTCGCCCGGCTGCATCGGGCCCGACGCCCGCCGGCGTGCCGGTGAGGATCACGTCGCCGGGCAGCAGCGTCATCGCCGCGCTCACGTACGCGACGAGCTCGCACCGACGCCGTGCATGCAGCGTTCGACGTCCGCGCGGACTGCCGACCTCGCCGTTGAGCGTGGTGGTCAACGGCAGGTCGGCCGGGTCGAGCGTCGGTCGCGATCCACGGACCGAGCGGGCAGAACGTGTCGAACCCCTTGGCCCGCGCCCACTGGCCGTCGGTCTTCTGCAGGTCGCGCGCGGTGACGTCGTTGGCGCAGGTGTAGCCGAGGATCACCTCGTGGGCGCGGGCCGCCGGCACCTCGCGGCACAGCCGGCCGATGACGACCGCGAGCTCGCCCTCGTAGTGCGACGCTGCGTCGACAGCCGCGGGTAGCCGATCGGCGTCACCCGGCCCGATCACCGAGGTCGACGGCTTGAGGAAGATGACCGGCTCGGCCGGCACCTCGCCGCCCATCTCGCGCGACGTGGTCGGCGTAGTTCTTGCCGATCGCCACCACCTTGCTGGGCAGCACCGGCGCCAGCAGCCGCACGTCGGCGAGCGGGAACCGCGCGCCGGTGAGCTCGAACGGGCCGAACGGGTGGCCGTCGATGGCGGCGACTCGTCAGCGTCCGGGTCGCCGCCGATCCTTCGACGCAAGGCCGAAGGCCATCTCGCCGCCATAGGAAAATCTCGCGATACGCACAGCGGAAGGCTATCGGTGCGCCCCGATCAGCCGCTGCGTCGGCCTCGTGCCGGCGCAGCAGACCGTAGGTGACGGCGTCGTCCAGCGCCTGCCAGGACGCCGCGATGACGTTCTCGTGCGACGCCGACCGTGTTCCACTCGGTGCTCGCCGTCGCTGGTCTCGACCAGCACCCGGGTGACCGCGCCGGTGCCGTGCGCGCCCTCCAGGATGCGCACCTTGTAGTCGACCAGCTCCAGCGTCGCCAGCTCGCGGGTAGAGCTGGTCGAGGGCCGTGCCGCAGCGCCGTGTCGAGCGCGTTGACCGGACCGTTGCCCTCGCCCGTCGCGACGATCCGCTCGCCCCTTGGCGTGGACCTTGACCGTCGCCTCGCTCACAGCGCTGCCGTCCGGCGCGCTGCTCGACGATCACCCGCCAGGACTCCAGCGTGAAGTAGCGCCGCGGCTCGCCGTCGATCTCGTCGCGCAGCAGCAGCTCGAACGAGGCGTCGGCGGCCTCGAACGTGTAGCCCTGGGCCTCGAGCTCCTTGACCCGGTCGACGACCCGGCTCGAGCGTCTCGTTGTCGCCCGACGAGGTCGATGCCGAGCTCGCGGCCTTGCAGCTCGATGCTGGCGCGGCCGGCCATCTCGGACACCAGCATCCGCATGGTCGTTGCCGACCAGGGCCGGGTCGATGTGCTGGTACAGGTCCGGGTCGACCTTGATGGCGACTGGCGTGCAGGCCGGCCTTGTGCGCGAACGCGCGACAGCGCCGACGTACGGCTGCTGCGTGCTTCGGCGGCTGGTTGGCGACCTCGGCGATCGCGTGGCTGACCCGGGTGAGCTCGGCGAGGCGGCCGGTCGGGCAGCACCGGGCGGTCCATCTTCAGCTCGAGGTTGGCGACCACGCGTGACCAGGTTGGCGTTGCCGCGACCGCTCGCCGTAGCCGTTGACGACGCCCTGCACGTGCGTGACGCCGGCCTCGACCGCGGCGAGCGTGTTGGCGACCGCGCACCCGGTGTCGTCGTGGCAGTGGATGCCGAGCCGGGCGCCGGTGCGCCTGCAGGACGTCGTGGACGACGTCGGCGAGCCGGCGCGGGCAGCATGCCGCCGTTGGTGTCGCAGAGCACGACGACGTCGGCGCCGGCCTCGGCGGCCGTCGCGCACCACCTCGACGGCGTACGCGCGGTTGGCGAGGTAGCCGTCGAAGAAGTGCTCCGCGTCGACGAAGACCCGCTGGCCTTCGGCCCGCAGGTGCTGCGACGGTGTCGCGGATCATCGCGAGGTTCTCGTCCAGCGTGGTGCGCAGCGCCTTCGTGACGTGGCGGTCGTGGCTCTTGGCGACCAGGCAGACCACACCGGCGCCGGAGTCGCGCAGCGCCGCGACCTGCGGGTCGTCGGCCGCCTTCGCCGCCGGCCGGCGGGTCGCGCCGAACGCGGTGAGCTGGGCGTGCTTGAGGTTCAGCTCGTTCTTGGCGCGGGCGAAGAACTCGGTGTCCTTCGGCAGCGCGCCGGGCCAGCCGCCTTCGATGAAGCCGACCCCGAGGTCGTCCAGGTGCCGGGCGATCGCCAGCTTGTCGGCGACGCGTCAGGGCCATGCCCTCACCCTGCGCGCCGTCGCGCAGCGTGGTGTCGTAGACGTGGAAAGCGTCGGTGGCAGCGAACATCTGACTCGTCCTTCCCAACAAAAAAGACCCCCCGCGGGTGCGAGAGGTCTGGCGCGCTGGTCAGTGGTGACCGGCGCGCCTAGGTGATAATCGCGGAGAGCTTCATTGCCGACAGTTTGGCACGGCGTGCCGGATTTGAACACGTCGTCTCACATGGTGGGACGCGTTCATTTCAGGTTGGGCGCGCCGTGGTTGGGCCTTGGCGCAGGACCTCGGCGTAGGAACAGTCGGCACGCACCTGGGCGAGTGCTGAACATGCGGGCAAGCAGGATCCACAACAGCGCCTGGACGACTGCGCCGCGATGCGACTGGCCAGATCGTCGCTGCCCGAGCCGGTGTCGCTACCGCTCGCCCGCCACGAGCCCGTGCGGACTCGCGAGCACGCGTCAGCAGACCTTGTGCAGCCAGCCGTGCGTGTCAGCGGCCTTGCCGTGCTGGATGTCCAGCAGTGCCTCGCGCAGCCGCATGGTGACCGAGCCGGTCTCGCCGCCGCCGATCGAGAAGTCGCCTGCGGTCGACTTCACGTGACCGACCGGGGTGATCGCCGCGGCGGTGCCGCAGGCGAAGACCTCGGTGAGCTCGCCGGATTCGGCATCACGCCGCCACTGCTCGGTCGAGATCCGACCCTCCTCGACCTCCAGCCCGAGGTCGCGGCCGATCTGCAGGAGCGACCGGCGGGTGACACCAGGAAGCAGCGTCCCGGTCAGCTCCGGCGTCATGATCTTGTTGCCGTAGACGAAGTACAGGTTCATGCCGCCCATCTCCTCGACGTAGCGGCGCTCGACCGCGTCGAGCCAGACGACCTGGTCGCAGCCCATCTCAGCCGCCTGCGCCTGGGCGAGCAGGCTCGCGGCGTAGTTCCCGCCGCACTTGGCCTCGCCGGTGCCACCGGGCGCTGCGCGGACGTAGTCCTCGGACAGCCAGACGGTGACCGGCTTCAGACCACCCTTGAAGTAGGTCCCAGCGGGCGACGCGATGACGAGAAAGAGGTACTCGGACGCGGCCTTGACCCCAAGGCCGACCTCGGTGGCGAACATGAACGGGCGCAGGTACAGGCTCTCGCCATAACCACCCGGCACCCAGTCCCTGTCCTGGCGGACGAGCAGGTCCCCTGCCTCGACGAAAGCCTCAACCGGCAGCTCGGCCATCGCCAGGCGCGCCGCGGAGCGGTTGAACCGCTCGCCGTTGACCTCCGGACGGAAGGTGGCCACGCCACCGTCGGGCTGCCGGTAGGCCTTGTACCCCTCGAAGATCTCCTGGCCGTAGTGCAGCGCCATCGACGCCGGGTCCAGCTCGAGCGGACCATAGGGCTGAAGCAGCCCGCTGTGCCATCCCTGTCCGGCGGTGTAGCGCAACGTCACCATGTGCTCGCTGAACACCCGCCCGAAGGCGAGGCCCTCCATGCGAGCCGCCCGCTCCTGCTCAGGCAGCGGCTGGCTGGTCGGCTTGAGCTCGAAGCTGATCGTCATAGCGCCCTCTGCTGTTGCGGTGAAGTGGGACGGAAGAACTTTCTGGTGACGTTATCCGACGACTCGGGCGGCAAGTGCGTCACCTACCTGACTCGTCGTACGGCGCCCATCACCACGCTCGAGCAGGTCGGCGGCGACGGCGGCCTCGATGCGACCCGCGGCTTCGGCGACGCCCAGGTGGTCCAGGAGCATCGCGACCGACAGGACGGTGGCGGTGGGGTCCGCCACCTGCTGGCCGGCGATGTCGGGGGCGCTGCCGTGGACCGGCTCGAACATGCTGGGCGTGGTGCGCTCGGGGTTGATGTTGCCGCTCGCGGCCAGGCCGATCCCACCGGCGACCGCGCCGCCGAGGTCGGTGAGGATGTCGCCGAACAGGTTGTCGGTGACGATGACGTCGAAGCGCTCGGGTGCGGTGACGAAGTAGATCGTGGCGGCGTCCACGTGGCAGTAGTCGACGTCGACGGTCGGGAACTCACGACCCACCGCGGCGACGGTTCGCGTCCACAGGTCGCCGGCGTGGACGAGCACGTTGTTCTTGTGCACCAAGCGTGAGCTTGTGACGAGGCCGCGACGCCGCGCGGCGGAACGCGTCCCGCACCACGCGCTCGACGCCGTACGCGGTGTTGAGGCTCTCCTCGGTAGCGACCTCGTGAGGGGTGCCCTTGCGCAGGAAGCCGCCCGACCCGGCGTACAGGCCCTCGGTGCCCTCGCGGACCACGACGAAGTCCATGTCCTGCGGCTGTACGCCGGCAAGCGGGCTGCGCACGCCCGGGTAGAGGCGCACGGGGCGCAGGTTCACGTAGTGGTCGAGCTCGAACCGCAGGCGCAGCAGCAGGCCACGCTCCAGGACCCCACTGGGCACGCCGGGTCGCCGACCGCGCCGAGCAGGATCGCGTCGTGCCCGCGGAGCTCGTCGAGAACGGAGTCCGGCAACGTCTCGCCGGTGGCGTGCCAGCGGCGCGCGCCCAGGTCGTAGTCGGTCTTCTCGACCTTCAGGTCGCAGGGCGAGGACACTGCCTGCAGGACCTTCAGACCTTCGGCGACGACCTCGGGCCCGATGCCGTCACCAGCGATCACCGCGAGGTTGAGGGTGCGCGTCATGCCGGCCAGGCTATACCGAGTCTCATATGCTGACGGCATATCTCAATTATTGAGACACGCTAGACGCGCTTCACAACCCGAAAGGTGCACACCGCATGAGCTCTGATGCGCACGGATTTCGCGGGCTCCACCACGTCCAGCTGGCGATACCGCCGGCAGGCGAGGATGCCAGCCGCACCTTCTGGGTTGACGCGATGGGCATGACCGAGGCGCCGAAGCCGGCGGCGCTCGCGGTTCGCGGCGGCTGTTGGTTCCGCGGCGGTCAGCTCGAGGTGCACGTCGGCGTCGAGCAGGACTTCCGGCCGGCCACCAAGGCTCACCCGGCGATCCTGGTGACGGACCTGTCCGCCTTGGCCGCTCGGCTGGAAGCGCGCGGCATCGCGGTGACCTGGGACGACAACTTCCCTGGCTATAGCCGCTTCTACGTCAGCGACCCTTTCGGCAACCGGATCGAACTCCTGGAGCCGGTTACCACTGGACCCGACCGGTAGCGGTGCATCTGGCACACCGCCACCGGTCAGCTAGCCCGGCGTGGGATCTACAGCTCGACGAGGTCGACCGCGCGCCCGGAGTGCGCGCCGATCTCGGTGACGATCCGATCGAGAGTGTCCACCGGGATGGCGGTGTCGACCGTGAGCGCCACCAGGGCGTGCCCGCCCCGGGTGTCGCGGCTGACCTGCATGCCGCCGATGTTGATGTCCTGCTCGCCGAGGATCCGCCCGATGATCCCGACGATGCCGGGCCGGTCGGTGTAGCGGAAGAACGCCATGTGCTCGGTGGGGACCAGGTCCATGTCGAAGCCGTCGACCTCGACCAGCTTGGCGGTGTGCCGCGGGCCGGTCAGGGTTCCGGAGACCGACACCTGCGCACCGTCGCTCATCGTGCCGCGGACCGTCACCAGGTTCCGGTAGTCCGGGCTCTCCTCGCGTGGTGCGTGAGCATGACTTCCACGCCGCGGTCCTGGGCGAACAGCGGGGCGTTGACGTAGGTCACCGACTTCTCGACGACGTCGGTGAACACGCCCTTGAGCGCCGCCAGCTCCAGCACCTTGACGTCGTAGGAGGCGATCTCACCGCGCACCTCGACCTCGAGCCGGGCAGCGATCCCGCCGGCCAGGCCGGTGAAGGTGCGGCCCAGCATCTCGGCCAGCGGAAGGCCCGGGCGCACGTCCTCGGCGATCGCGCCGCCCTGCACGTTGACGGCGTCCGGCACGAACTCGCCGGACAGCGCGAGCCGCACCGAGCGGGCCACCGACGTGCCGGCCTTCTCCTGCGCCTCGTTGGTGCTGGCACCCAGGTGCGGGGTCACCACGGCGCGCTCGGCGCCGAACAACGGGCTGTCGGTGCACGGCTCGGTGGCGAACACGTCGAAGCCGGCGCCGGCGACCCGGCCCTCGTTGAGCGCGGTCGCCAGCGCGGCCTCGTCGACCAGGCCGCCGCGCGCGGCGTTGACGATGACGACGCTGGGCTTGACCAGCGCCAGCTCCTTCTCACCGATGAGCCCGGCGGTCTCCGGGGTCTTCGGCAGGTGGATCGAGATGAAGTCGCTGGACGCCAGCAGCTCGTCGAGCGGGACGAGGCGGATGCCGAACTGGGCCGCCCGGGCCGGCTGGATGTAGGGGTCGTAGGCGATGAGCTGCATGCCGAACGCGGCGAGGCGCTGCGCGACCAGCAGACCGATGCGACCGAGACCGACGATGCCGACGGTCTTGTCGAGCAGCTCGACGCCCGTGTACTTCGAGCGCTTCCACTCACCGTTCTTGAGCGAGGCGTTGGCGGGCGCGATGTTGCGCGCGGCAGCCAGCAGCAGCCCGACCGCGTGCTCGGCGGCGCTGACGATGTTGGACTGCGGCGCGTTGACCACCATCACGCCGGCCGCGGTCGCCGCCTTGACGTCGACGTTGTCGAGGCCGACACCGGCCCGGGCGACCACCCGCAGCTTCGGCGCGGCGGCGATCGCCTCGGCGTCGATCTTGGTCGCGCTGCGGACGATCACCGCGTCCGCGTCGGCCAACGCCGGCAGCAGCGCGGCGCGATCGGCGCCGTCGACGTGGCGGACATCGAAGTCGGACACGAGCAAGGCGATGCCTGCTTCGGACAGTTCTTCGGCGATCAGGACGACGGGCTTGGTCACGAGAGGCTCCTGGGCAGGGTGCGCGTTGGGGAGGCGGACGGGTAGGGGTCACCTGGCGGTCACGACGCTGTGCCCACGCTCCGCGCATCTTATCCGGGCTGCTTGTGAACGCATTCACAGGGTGCCCGGACATGATCGTGGCGCTTGCGAGTACGTGGTTGCGTACCCACAAGCGCCACGATCATGGTGCGTGCCCGGCCGACGCGACCAGTGGCCGCGCTCACCTCACCCCGGCGACCTACTCGTCGTCGGCGATCCAGCTCATCATCGGTCGCAGCGCGCGCCCGGTCACCTCGATCGGGTGCGCCTCGTGCTCGGCGAAGTAGCGCTTGTAGTTGGGCAGCCCCGCGTCGTACTCGTCCATCCACTCCTTGGCGAACGAGCCGTCGGTGATCTCGCCGAGGATCTGCTTCATCTCCGCCTTGGTCTCGTCGGTGACGAGGCGCGGGCCGCGGGTGTAGCCGCCGTACTCCGCGGTCTCCGAGACCGACCAGTACATCTTCGAGAGCCCGCCCTCGTACATCAGGTCGACGATGAGCTTCATCTCGTGCAGGCACTCGAAGTACGCGACCTCGGGCTGGTAGCCCGCTTCGACGAGCGTCTCGAAGCCGGCCTTGATGAGCTCGGAGACCCCGCCGCACAGCACGGCCTGCTCGCCGAACAGGTCGGTCTCGGTCTCCTCGGTGAACGTGGTCTTGATCGCGCCCGCCCGGGTGCCGCCGATGCCCTTGGCGTAGGACTTCACCAGGTCCCAGGCCGTGCCCGGTGGCGTCCTGCTCGACCGCGACGAGCACCGGCACGCCGCGCCCGTCGACGAACTGACGGCGGACCAGGTGACCGGGCCCCTTGGGCGCGACCATGCACACGTCGACGCCGGCCGGCGGCGTGATGAGGCCGAACCGGATGTTGAGCCCGTGGCCGAAGAACAGCGCGTCGCCGTCGACGAGGTTCGGCTGCGATCGCCTCGGCGTACAGGTGCCGCTGCACCGGGTCCGGCGCCAGCACCATGATCAGGTCGGCCTCCTCGCACGCCTCGTACGGCGTGACGACGCGCAGCCCCTCGGCCTCGGCCTTCGCCCGGCTCTTGGAGCCCTCGGGCAGCCCGACCCGCACGTCGACCCCGGAGTCGCGCAGCGACAGCGCGTGCGCGTGTCCCTGGCTGCCGTAGCCGAGCACCGCGACGTGGCGGTTCTGGATGATCGACAGGTCGGCGTCGTCGTCGTAGTACATGTCGGCCATGGTGTTAAGCGGTCCTCTCCACAGGGCGGATCGAGCGGTCGGTGATCGAACGGGCACCGCGGCCGACGGCCACCATGCCCGACTGGACGAGCTCGGTGATGCCGAACGGCGCGAGCATCCTCAAGAATGCCTCGAGCTTGTCGGCGTTACCGGTGGCCTCGATGGTGACGGCGTCGGCGACGACATCGACCACCTTGGCCCGGAACAGCTGGACGGTCTCCAGCACCTGCGAGCGCGAGCGCTGGTCGGCCTTGACCTTGACCAGGAGCGAGCTCGCGCTGCACCGAGGCGCCAGCGTCGAGCTCGACGATCTTGATGACATTGATGAGCTTGTTGAGCTGCTTGGTGACCTGCTCGAGCGGGTTCTCCTCGACGTTGACGACGATCGTCATCCGCGCGATGTCGTCGTCCTCGGTCGGCCCGACCGCCAGCGACTCGATGTTGAATCCGCGCCGCGCGAACAGTCCGGCGATCCGCGCGAGCGCGCCCGGGGTGTTCTCCACCAGCACCGACAGCGTGTGGTTGGCCATCTACTCGTCACCGTCCCAGATCGGCGCCATGTCACGGGCGACTCGGATGTCGTCGTTGCTCGTCCCGGCCGCGACCATCGGCCACACCATCGCGTCCTGGTGGACCACGAAGTCGACCACCACCGGCTGGTCGTTGATGGCCATCGCCTTCTCGATCGTCGCATCGACGTCGGCTTCACTCTCGCAGCGCAGCCCCGCACAGCCCATCGCCTCGGCGAGCATGACGAAGTCGGGCACCCGGCGCGAGTGCAGGTTCGTGTTGGAGTAGCGCTGCGTTGTAGAACAGCGTCTGCCACTGGCGGACCATGCCGAGGTTGCCGTTGTTGATGATGGCGACCTTGATGGGCACGCCCTCGATGGCGCAGGTCACCAGCTCCTGGTTGGTCATCTGGAAGCAGCCGTCGCCGTCGATCGCCCACACGGTCGCGTCGGGCTTGGCCGAACTTGGCCCCCATCGCGGCCGGGACCGCGTAGCCCATCGTGCCGAGCGCCGCCGGAGTTGAGCCAGGTGTACGGCTTCTCGTAGGAGATGTAGTGGGCGGCCCACATCTGGTGCTGCCCGACGCCCGACACGAAGATCGTGTCGGGACCGGCGATCTTCCCCAGCCGCTCGATGACGTGCTGCGGTGCGAGCGAGCCGTCGGCCGGCGCGTCGTAGCCGAGCGGGAACGTGGCACGCCAGGCGTCGATCTGCTGCCACCACCCGGCGTAGTCCCCGCGCCGACCGCTGGCCTGCTCTGCCTTCAAGGCGGTCGTCAGCTCGTTGATGACGTCCTTCGCATCGCCCACGATGGGGATGTCCGCCACCCGGTTCTTGGAGATCTCAGCCGGGTCGATGTCCGCGTGGATGACGGTCGCGCCGGGGGCGAACGAGGACAGCTGGCCGGTGACCCGGTCGTCGAAGCGGGTACCCAGGGCGATGAGCAGGTCCGCCTTCTGCAGGGCGGTCACCGCGGCGACCGTGCCGTGCATACCCGGCATGCCCAGGTGCTGCGGGTGGGAGTCGGGGAACGCCCCGCGCGCCATCAGCGTGGTCACCACCGGGATGCCGGTCAGCTCGGCGAGGGCGAACAGCTCGGCCGACGCGCGGGCCTTCAGCACACCTCCGCCCACGTAGAGCACCGGGCGCTTCGACTCGGTGATCAGGCGTGCGGCCTCGCGAATCTGCTTCGGGTGCGGCCGCGTGGCCGGCCGGTAACCGGCGAGGTCCACGTGCGACGGCCAGTCGAACTTGGTCGTCGCCTGCAGCGCGTCCTTGGCGATATCGACCAGCACCGGGCCGGGCCGGCCGGTCGAGGCGATGTGGAACGCCTCCGCGATGGTGCGGGCGATCTTCGACGGGTCGGTGACGAGGTAGTTGTGCTTGGTGATCGGGAAGGTGATGCCGCGGATGTCCGCCTCCTGGAAGGCATCCGTCCCGATCGCCCCGACTGGCGACCTGGCCCGTGATCGCGACGATCGGCACCGAGTCCATCTGCGCATCGGCGATCGGCGTCACCAGGTTGGTCGCGCCGGGGCCCGACGTCGCCATGCAGACCCCAACCCGGCCGGACGCCTGCGCGTAGCCGGTGGCGGCGTGACCCGCCCCCTGCTCGTGGCGCACGAGGACGTGGCGAACCTGCTTGGAGTCGTACAACGGGTCGTAGGCCGGGAGGATCGCGCCTCCCGGGATACCGAACACCGTGTCGACGCCGGCGCTCTCCAGTGAGCGCACCAACGCCTGGGCTCCCGTCATCTGCTCGGACATCTGTCGGCTTCTTTCCTGCTGGGTGGGCCTGGTCATCGGTCGCCGTGCAACAAAAAACCCCTCGTGCCGAAGGCACTGAGGGGCGGCGCGCTTGCTGACGGATCTGTCAGCGGGCGCGCTGGTCAATAAGTACGAAGTGGTGCATACGCATGGAGCCACAGTGGCCCACCTGGCCCCGAGGTGTCAAGGAGATGAGACATACATCTCAGTATTCGAGACCGACCACGTCGCCCTCTCGGCTCCGCGACGTCGCCCCGCCCTCTACGTGGGAACGAGCGATCTGTTCCCAGCGCAGGAGGGCCCATGCCACCGCTTCGTTCGCGAACGTCAACCCACGGCCGCAACATGGCCGGAGCGCGGGCGCTCTGGCGGGCCACCGGCATGGGTGACGACGACTTCAACAAACCGATCGTCGCGGTCGCCAACAGCTTCACCCAGTTCGTGCCGGGCCACGTTCACCTGCGGGACATGGGAAAGATCGTCTCTGAGGCGATCGCCGCAGCCGGCGGCGTGGGTCGGGAGTTCAACACGATCGCCGTCGACGACGGCATCGCCATGGGCCACGGCGGGATGCTCTACTCGCTGCCGAGCCGCGAGCTGATCGCCGACAGCGTCGAGTACATGGTCAACGCGCACTGCGCCGACGCCCTGGTCTGCATCTCCAACTGCGACAAGATCACGCCCGGGATGCTGCTGGCCGCGCTGCGCCTCAACGTCCCGACGGTGTTCGTCTCCGGCGGTCCGATGGAGGCCGGCAAGGCCGTCATCGAAGCCGGGGTCGCCCGTTCGAACAGCGATCTCATCACCGCCATGTCCGCCTCCGCCAACGACTCGGTGAGCGACGCCGACTTGCTCGACATCGAGCGATCCGCCTGCCCGACCTGCGGCTCGTGCTCGGGGATGTTCACCGCCAACTCGATGAACTGCCTGGTGGAGGCGCTCGGCCTGGGCCTGCCCGGCAACGGCAGCGTGCTCGCCACCCATGCCAAGCGGCGCGCCCTGTTCACCGAGGCCGGTCGTCTCGTCGTCGAGCTGGCGAAGCGCTACTACGACGGTGATGACACCTCGGTGCTGCCGCGGTCCATCGCCACGCCGGCCGCGTTCGGCAACGCGATGGCACTCGACGTCGCCATGGGCGGATCCACCAACACGGTGCTGCACCTGCTCGCCGCCGCCGTCGAGGGCGGCGTCGACTTCGGGCTGGCCGACATCGACGCCGTCTCGCGCCGCGTGCCGTGCATCTCCAAGGTCGCGCCCAGCTCGGACTTCCACATGGAGGACGTGCACCGGGCCGGCGGGATCCCCGCGCTGCTCGGCGAGCTGGACCGCGGCGGGCTGCTCGACCGCTCCACGCACTACGTGCACAGCGCCTCGCTCGAGGACTTTCTCGCCCGGTGGGACGTGCGCCGCGACGCAGCCGTCGCCTGAAGCCGTCGAGCTGTTCCACGCCGCCCCCGGTGGGGTGCGCACCACCGAGCCCTTCAGCACCGACAACCGGTGGGCCTCGCTCGACCTGGACGACAAGAACGGCTGCATCCGCTCGGTCGAGCACGCCTACACCGCCGACGGCGGGCTCGCCGTGCTGCACGGCAACCTCGCTCGTCGACGGCGCCGTGGTGAAGACCGCCGGTGTGGACGAGGAGATCTGGGTCTTCGCCGGACCGGCCAAGGTCTACGAGAGCCAGGACGACGCGGTCGCCGCGATCCTCGCCAAGGACGTCGTGGCCGGTGACGTGGTCGTCATCCGCTACGAGGGACCGCGCGGCGGCCCGGGCATGCAGGAGATGCTCTACCCGACGTCATTCCTCAAGGGCCGTGGACTCGGCAAGGCGTGCGCGCTCATCACCGACGGCCGGTTCTCCGGTGGCACGTCAGGGCTGTCGATCGGCCACATCTCGCCTGAGGCGGCGGCCGGCGGGCTCATCGCCCTGGTGCGCGACGGCGACCGGATCGAGATCGACATCCCGTCGCGGTCGCTTCGCCTGGCCGTGCCCGACGACGAGCTGGCCGCACGCCGCGCTGCCATGGAGTCCTCGCCGCGTCCCTGGCAGCCGGTCGACCGCGACCGGCCTGTCTCCGCCGCGCTGAAGGCCTACGCGCGGCTGGCCACCTCGGCGAGCACGGGAGCGGTGCGGGACGTCGGCCAGCTCGACTAGGCGGGCCTGCCCCCTCCTCGCGCCGATCATGCAGCGATGGTTGGCCCTATCGGCGTGTCGCCAACCATCGCTGCATGATCACGGGGGTTGGTGCGGCGCGCGGCGGGTTGTTGCGGGCACCGACCATCAGGTCAGCCGGCGGTGTAGTTGAAGACCACCAACCCCGGCCCGCTGGCGGTGACATCGTCGGAGACGAGGCTCGCGAACGGAACGCTCGACACCACCCGACCGGAGGCGTCGAGGAGCTGGACCTCCTGGGCGGACAGGTCCGTCGTTCCGTTCCAGTCGGGCACGTCGAGACTGGCCACCACGCCGCTGCTCACCGGTACCGCTACGACCTCGGTAGCGCCGTCCCGCAGCACGGCGCGCACGACCTTCGACGTAGCGAGGACGTGCACCTTCCGATGGCCGTCCGGTGTCCGGTAGCCCCAGACGATCGGCAGGTCGGGGGCGGCCTTCGGTATCACCGTTGTCGTCGGCCCGGCGCCCGACGAATCGGCCGCGACGAGGAACTCCCCCGCTCCGCGGACGCTGACCCGCATCACGACAGCGGGTCCGGTCTCGAGCGTGCCGCTCCACACCGAGCGGACCGCCACATCTGCCGGAAGAGTCGACCGCGAGGCCATCGGCGAGGTTGACGACGGCCCGCGACGCGTCGATCGCCGCATACGTATCCAGATCCTCGACGAGACTGCTCACCCGCTCGTCGAGATCCGCCAGGTCAGGCTCGGGAACCCCGCCAAGTCCGACTCCGACGCCGTCGAACAGCACCCTGTCGCCCGACACGATCCTCGCCCGCGTGAGTCGCAGGAGACGCCCGGTGACATCGACCACCGCAACCCCGTCGTCAGCTGGGAACGTCTCGAAGCTCCGGGCGACCGAACCGTCCGCTGGGTAGGTCGGTCGCCAGGAGATCTCGAATGACATCTTTCCCGGCGGCGCCATTGCGACGAGCAAGGTCCTGCCGTCGGGGAGCCCGACGGGCACCGGCATCCAGTAGATTCCGCTGTTCGTGCTAGACCGTGGGTCAAGCTCGGCGACAGGGGCTCCTGACGCACCGACGTACCAGGCAATCACCACTCCGGTTTCCAGGTTGCCGCTCGTCCGGCCGGCGAGCACCGCGATCCGCGCACCGTCGACGTCCGCCGCGTACAGCACCTGCACGCCACCGACCACCTGGCGGTTGTCGGTGACGAACCGCACCCGCAGCTCCCTCGACAGCGCGGCGTCACCGGCGAGGTTGCCGCGGGTGGGCCACGGCAGGGCAGGGTCGAGAACGGCGCCGCTCGACCCGCCAGGCGCGGACGGGGTTGCGGTCGGCGGTGCGGTCGGTCCTGCGTTCGCCGCGCCGCGCCCGCGCTGGTGTGTGGTCCCGACGACCGCCCCACCGGCCACGAGGAGCGCGACCGCCGCTGCCACCGCTGCCTGGAAGCGCCGGGTCCGCGCGAGCTCGCCACGCACCTGCCCCAACGGATCGGCCGGCGCCGCCACCTCGTCGGCCCGCTCCTCGAGGGTCGCGCGGAGCAGCTCGGCCAAGTCGAACGACTCGACGCCAGCCGCTTCCAGACGGCGAGTTGCCGACGCGGTCAGTGCGGTCAGCTTTCGCGGTTGCACGCCGAGCGCACCGGCGGTGTCGACCTCCATGCGGTCATCGAAGGAACCCGGCAGGTGGTCGAGCACTAGCACCGCTCGCTCACGAGGGGTCAGCTGGCGGAGCGCAGCCCACAGCGCGTCGCGACGAGCCTCATTCAGATCAGCGGGTGCGCCGAGATCGGCCGAGGCGTACGAAACGGTATGGGCGCCGGCTCCTACCGACACCTCGAGACCGACCGGCCGCTCCACCGAGCTGAGCGACGTCACGTCATGGCGCGGAACGCTCCGCCTCACACGTCGGCTGCCACAGAGCTGAACCAGGGTCCGCACCACGAACTGTTCAGGAACGTCGACGTCCGTCACCGTCCGCCACCGGCGACGGGTGCGGGCCAACGCGGCCGCGGCCGCTCGGTCAGCAGCAGCAAGGTCACCCGTCAGCAGATACGCCAACCGGTGCAGGGCAGGTGAAACGGCAAGCGCGAACGTGCGGAACTCATCCTCGCGACCCACCCGTAGAACCCCTTTGCCTCTGCCCTGGTGCCCTCTCCAGCCGTGATGTCGGGTCAGCGTACCCATGGCGGTGGGGAACCAAGGGCATGCCAGCTCACGACTCGGCGACCTCCCCTGCTTCACCGCGACGCATTGATGCCCGTCCACAGCCCCGCGATGTCATCGCTTCCCAGGCTCAAAGCGGGCCGGCTCAGCACGATCTGTCCTGATGCCGACAGCAGGTTGACGACGGCATCGGCCCGGCTCAAAGGATCCTCGCGGTCGGCGAGGCGTGCGACCACGCCGACCGATACGGGGACGCTGTCGATCACCTGGTCCCGTACCCGAAGCTCAGCGCGCGCCACCCCCGACCGAGCCAGCACGTCGTAGGTCCACTTCCCCGTCTGCACGTCCCACGAGACCCACATTGCGGGGAGGTCCGGGGCGCCGGATGGGAGTACCGACACCGCTGTCATCGCGGACCCCGATGAATAGACGACCTGAAACTCTCCTCCGCCGTCCAAGCGCGCCCTGATGATGGCCATCTCGCGGCCGTCCACCGTGCCGCCCCACACCACCCGCGGATGCAGCTGAGCCACCGTGTCGACCCCCAACGTCTGGGCAAGGTCGTACAGCCCCAGTGCCACTGTCACCGGGTCAGCCTTGCCCCAGGCGGCTTGAAGGTCTGCCTGGGGGACGGCGTCGAAATCCATTTGATGGACGGTGCCCATCTGGATGATCGGCCCGTCGAAGTAACCGCCGGTTGGCCCGGTGACGCGCAGTCGGATCACCTGCCGGGGGCGGGCGGAGACGTCCACGACCACGAGACCCTGCTGGGCGGGCAACGACTCGAAGAACCGGGTGACGGTGCCGTCCGGAGGATAGGTCGGTCGCCAGGACACCTCGATCGAGCTCGCCGCGGGAGGTGCCAACACGATGAGCATCGTCCGGCCATCCGGCAGCCCAAAGGTGATCGGCTGGCGCTCGGGGTGCTCGAAATAGCTGAAGTCCTGCGTATCTGGTGCCTGGAGTGCTGTCACCGCATCTCCTGCGTTTCCCACGTACCAGCTGAACACGTCACTCGTGTCCGGCGAGCCGCTCCGGCGTCCCGCGAGAAGCGCCACCCGGGCGCCCGCGATGTCAGCTGCGCACAGGACCTCCACCCCACCGATGATCGACGGGTTGTCGGTGACGAACCGAACCCGCAGCGCCGCGATCACCGCCGCATCATCGGCAAGGTTCCCGCGGGTCGGCCATGACAGCGGTGGCGTCACCATGCGCAGGGCCGCCGACCTCGTCATGCTCGGTGTCGCGGTCGGGGTACCGCTCGCGGAAGCCTGGGGGGCCCCGTGGCCCCGCTGGTGCGCGACTCCTACGACCACCCCGCCAGCCATGACCAACGCAACCGCTGCCGCCACCGCGCCTGCCACACGCCGGGACCGCACGACCTCATTGCGGACCTGGGTGGCCGGATCAAAGGGGGCGACCAGCGCTGCGGCCCGCTCCGCCAGGGTGTCGCGCAGCAGGCCGTTCACCGTGAGCGACTCAAAACCCGCTGACTCAAGCCGGCGGGTGGCCGACGCGGTCAGCTCAACGAGCCTGCCATGGCGCATGCCAAGCGCGTCGGCGGTGTCGACGTCGAGTCGAAGGCTCGACGATTCCGGCAGGTGATCGAGCACCACCACCGCGCGCTCGCGCGGGTTCAGCAGGGCGAGGGCGGCCCACAGCTCGTCGCGCCGAGCTGCATCGGGGTCGACAGGCTCCTCAGGTGATCGGACCACCGTCACGTCCCCTGACCCGGCCGTCCGGTGGGTAGCCGAGCGACGACAGAGGCGGACCAGCGTCCGCAGTGTGAATCGCTCGGGCACGTCGAGGTCGGTCGCCACCCGCCACCGCCGACGAGTGCGCGCCAAGGCCTCGACGGCAACGCGATCAGCCGCAGCCGGATCCCCCGTCAGCAGATAGGCCGTGCGCACCAAGGCGGGCGCGAACATGCGCGAGAACTCGCGGAACTCTTCCCCACCACCCACGAGCAGGCCTCTCGCCGTGCCGCCATCGTCGATGCCGAGCAAGCCTACTCAGCGCACCGACGGCCTCGGTGCTCCTTACTGCGAGGCGAGCCTCAGCACCCTCGCTCGATGACGTTGATCAGCGGCTCCCCCTTGCCGTAGCGGGTGAGCTGTTCGTGGACCAGTCGCTGAGCGCGGGGTTCGAACGCCGAGGAGTTGCCCCCAACGTGCGGGGTGATGAGCAGTCCGGGTGCCTGCCACAACGGATGCTCCGGCGGGAGCGGCTCGGGATCGGTGACGTCGACAGCGGCCGTCAACCGACCCGCAGTGAGCTCGGCGAGCAGGGCCGCGGTGTCCACGACGCCGCCACGAGCGACGTTGATCACCAGCGCGCCGTCCTTCATCCGCGACAGGAACTGCGCATCGACCATCCCCCGGGTCTCCTCGGTCAATGGCACGACCAGGATGACCACGTCCGCACGGGGCAGGAGATCAGGCAGCTCGGTCATGGCCGACACGCCCTCCCGCGCGGTGCGCGCGACCCGCAGCACGTCGACCTCGAAGCCGGCTAGCCGGCGCTCGATGGCGGCGCCGATCGCGCCGTAGCCGAGGATCAGCACCGTCTTGTCCGCGAGCGCCGGACGCAGCTGGTAGGTCCACCGACCGTCGGTCTGGGCGCGGGCGAAGTCAGGAATACCCCGGAGAGAGGACAGCGTCAGCGTGACCGCCAGCTCTGCCGTGCTCGCGTCATGGACGCCGCGGGCGTTGCACAAGGTCACCCCGTCGCGCAGGAACGGAAGCACGTGCTCGGTACCCGCGGTGAGGGTCTGCACGACCTTCAACGAGTCCATACGCTCGATCATTTGGAGAACGGGGTCGCCGAACATGTACGGGATGACGTAGAAGTCGACGTCCGCGGGTGCGCTCGGCAGGTCGCCTTCGCCGGTCCAGACCTCCACCTCGAGGGTGTCCGGCAGCGGGCCCCAGTTCTCGATGAGATCCGGGAACGGAATCCACGCCCTCACAGTGAGCCTCCCTCGTCGTCTTCGCGTGCGTCACGGCTTCGAGCCCCCGCGCAGTGCGGGTGGACGACAATCCCACCATGACCCTCCGCGTCCGTCTCACCGGTTACCCCTCCCGCCTGACGTCTGCGGCTGCCGGTGCGGCTGCCCTGGCTCTGCTGGCGGCGTGCAGCAACGGCACCTCGTCCACCGCGTCGCCGACCGTTGTCCCCGGGACGTCCGCGCCGCCCGCTGGTCCCACCCGCCACTGCCCCGGCGGCGACCCGCCATCACCACACCTCCGTCGCCCCCTGCGGCGTGTCGAGCACTCCCCCGCTGACCGGCCCACAGGACGTCGTCACCGGGCTCACCTCACCATGGGGGCTCACCTTCCTGCCTGACGGATCAGCACTCGTGTCCCAGCGAGACGACGGCAAGGTCCTGCGCATCGCCGACGGGAAGGCGACCGTCGTCGGCGTGGTGCCAGGGGTGGTGCATCGCGGCGAAGGTGGGCTGCTCGGCATCGCGATTGCTCCCAACTTCAGCGACGTCCCCGTGCTGTACGCCTACCTGACGACCGCGACCGACAACCGGGTCGTCCGGATGACCTATGCGGTCGACGGGAAGCTCGGCGCGCCCCAACCGATCCTCACCGGCATCCCCGCGGCCATGAACCACAACGGCGGCCGGCTGCTGTTCGGGCCGGACGGGTTGCTGTACGTCGGCACCGGCGATGGTGGGACCAAGGCACGCTCCCAGGATCTGGGCTCGATGGCCGGCAAGATCCTGCGGATGACGGCCGAGGGCGGGGTCCCGCGCCGGGAACCCGTTCGCCGGGTCGCTGGTCTACAGCTACGGCCACCGCAACGTGCAGGGCCTGGCCTTCGACTCCTCTGGTCAGCTGTGGGCGAGCGAGTTCGGCCAGGACACCTGGGATGAGCTCAACAAGATCGAGGCCGGCAAGAACTACGGGTGGCCGCTGGTCGAGGGCACCTCGACCGATGCGCGCTTCGTGAACCCGTTCCGCCAGTGGCGATACCTCCGAGGCCTCACCGAGCGGGATCGCCATCGCCGACGACACGGTGTACCTGGCCGCGCTGCGCGGGTCGCGGCTGTGGCAGGTGCCGCTGACCGGCGGAGAGCCCACCGCGCTGTACGTCGGAACGTATCGGCCGGCTGCGAGCGGTCGCGCTCGCGCCCGACGGCTCGCTGTGGCTCGTCACCAACAACACCGACGGCCGCGGCAGCCCGCGTCCGGGCGACGACCGCATCGTCCGCGTCCCGGTCCCAGGGTGATGCGGCCGGCTCGAGCCTGGGGGCGCAGGATCGAGCCGTCTCCACGTCGACGATCATGGGCAAACGCGGCACCCCGAAGGCCGTGGGTGCCGCGTTTGTCCATGATCAATGAGCTAGAGGTGCCGTCGGGGACGGTCGCAGCGCCTACTCGACGACGCCGAGCCGCTCGAGCACGAGCTCGCGCACCCGCGCCGCGTCGGCCTGACCGCGGGTGAGCTTCATGACCGCGCCGACCAGCGCACCGGCCGCGGCGACCTTGCCGTCCCGCACCTTCTCGGCGACGTCGGCGTTGGCGGCGATCGCCTCGTCGACCGCGGCACCCAGCGCCGAGTCGTCCGAGACGACCGCGAGCCCGCGCGCCGCGACGACCTCGTCCGGCGCGCCCTCACCGGCGAGCACGCCCTCGAGGACCTGGCGCGCCAGCTTGTCGTTGAGCGCACCCAGCCGCGACCAGCTCGACGACCCGGGCCACCTGGGCCGGCGTGATCGGCAGCGACGCTGCATCGACGCCGTCGCTCGTTGGCCACCCGGGCCAGCTCGCCCAGCCACCACTTGCGGGCCTCGGCGGCCGGCGCGCCCAGCGCGACGGTCTCGCTCGACCACGTCCAGGACGCCGGCGTTGAGCAGCGCCAGCATGTCGAGGTCGCTGACCCCCCACTCGGCCTGCAGCCGCTGGCGCCGCGCCCGCGGCAGCTCCGGCAGGGCGGCCCGCAGCTCGTCGACCCAGTCGGCCGGCGGCGCGATCGGCACCAGGTCGGGCTCGGGGAAGTAGCGGTAGTCCTCGGCGTCGTACTTGATCCGGCCCGACGTCGTGGTGCCGGTGTCCTCGTGGAAGTGGCGGGTCTCCTGCACGACCTTCTCGCCGCCGTCGAGCACGCCGGCCTGGCGCTCGATCTCGCAGCGCACGGCGCGCTCGACCGACCGCAGCGAGTTGACGTTCTTGGTCTCGGTGCGGGTGCCGAGCACGTCGGCCCCGTGGGGCATCAGCGACAGGTTGACGTCGCAGCGCAGCGAGCCCTGCTCCATGCGGACGTCGGAGACGCCGAGGGTCCGCAGGATGTCGCGCAGCTCGGTGACGTAGGCGCGCGCGACCTCCGGTGCCAGCGCACCAGCGCCGACGACCGGCCGGGTGACGATCTCGACGAGCGGGATGCCCGCCCGGTTGTAGTCGACGAGCGAGTGCGTCGCGCCGTGGATGCGACCGGTGGAGCCGCCGACGTGCAGCGACTTGCCGGTGTCCTCCTCCATGTGCACGCGCTCGATCTCGACCCGGAACGTCTGGCCCTCTACCTCGACGTCGAGGTAGCCGTCGACGCAGAGCGGCTCGTCGTACTGCGAGGTCTGGAAGTTCTTCGGCATGTCCGGGTAGAAGTAGTTCTTCCGCGCGAACCGGCACCACGAGGCGATCGAGCAGTTCAGCGCCAGGCCGATCCGGATCGTCGACTCGACCGCGGTGCCGTTGGTGACCGGCAGCGAGCCCGGCAGACCGAGGCAGGTCGGGCAGATCTGGGTGTTCGGGTCGGCGCCGAAGACGGTCGAGCAGCCGCAGAACATCTTGGAGCCGGTGCCGAGCTCGACGTGGACCTCGAGCCCGATCACCGGGTCGTAGCGCGACAGCGCCTCGTCATAGGTGGTGGTCACAGCGCCGGTGCCTCCTCCAGGATCGGGTGGCCCCATCGGCCTTCGAGCGCCGCCTCGAGCGCGGCGCCGACGCGGTAGAGCCGGTCGTCGGCGAGCGCCGGCGCCATGATCTGCAGGCCGACCGGCAGCCCGTCGTCGGGCGAGAGCCCGCACGGCATCGACATCGACGCGTTGCCCGCGAGGTTCGACGGGATGGTGCCAGGTCGTCGAGGTACATCGCCAGCGGGTCGTCGAGCTTCTCGCCGATCGGGAAGGCGGTGGTCGGCGTGGTCGGCGAGACCAGCACGTCGCACTGGTCGAACGCGGCGTCGAAGTCGCGCGTGATCAGCGTGCGCACCTTCTGCGCCGAGCCGTAGTAGGCGTCGTAGTAGCCGCTGGACAGCGCGTAGGTGCCGAGCATGATGCGGCGCTTGACCTCCGGGCCGAAGCCGGCGGCGCGGGTCAGCGCCATCACCTCCTCGGCGCTGCGGGTCCCGTCGTCGCCGACCCGCAGGCCGAAGCGCATGGCGTCGAAGCGGGCCAGGTTGGACGAGCACTCGGACGGCGCGATCAGGTAGTAGGCCGGCAGCGCGTAGTCGAACGACGGGCACGACACCTCGACGACCTCGGCGCCGAGCTCGCGCAGCAGCGGCGACGGCCTCGTCGAAGCGCTGCCGCACCCCGGGCTGGTAGCCCTCGCCGGCCAGCTCCTCGACGACGCCGATGCGCATGCCCCGGACGTCGCCGCGGCGGGCCGCCGCGACGACGGCCGGGACCGGCGCGTCGATGGACGTGGAGTCGAGCGGGTCGTGGCCGGCGATCGCCTCGTGCAGCAGGGCGGCGTCGAGCACGGTGCGGGCGAACGGGCCGGCCTGGTCGAGCGAGGAGGAGAAGGCGACGAGGCCGTAGCGGGAGACCCCGCCGTAGGTCGGCTTGACGCCGACGATGCCGGTGACCGCCGCCGGCTGGCGGATCGAGCCGCCGGTGTCGGTGCCGATCGCCAGCGGCGCCTCGAACGCGGCGACCGCCGCCGACGAGCCGCCCGAGGAGCCGCCGGGGATCCGGTCGAGGTCCCACGGGTTGCGGGTCGGGCCGTACGCGGAGTTCTCGGTCGACGAGCCCATCGCGAACTCGTCCATGTTGGTCTTGCCGAGGATCACGACGCCGGCCTCGCGGAGCCGGCGGACGACGGTGGCGTCGTACGGCGGGCGCCAGCCTTCGAGGATCTTGCGAGCCGCAGGTGGTCGGGACGCCCTCCATGGTGAGGACGTCCTTGAGCGCGAGCGGCACGCCGGCGAGCGGGCCGAGCGCCTCGCCGGCGGCCCGGCGCGCGTCGACCGCCGCCGCGGCAGCGAGCGCGCCGTCGGTGTCGACGTGCAGGAAGGCGTGGACCTTGGCGTCGACCGCGTCGATGCGGTCGAGGTGGGCGCGGGCGACCTCGACGGCCGACACCTCGCCGCCGGCGATCCGCTCGGCGGTCTGCGCGGCGGTCAGCCCGGTGAGCTCGCTCACGTCAGGCCTCCTCGTCCAGGATGCGCGGCACGCGGAAGCGCTGCTCCTCCTCGGCCGGCGCGCCGGACAGGGCCTGCTCGGGCGTGAGCCCAGCGATCACCTCATCCTCGCGGAACACGTTGATCAGCGGCAGCGCGTGCGACGTCGGCGGGATGTCTTCGGCCGCCACCTCGCTCACCCGGGCGACGGCGCCGAGGATGACGTCGAGCTGGCCGGCAAGGTGGTCGAGCTCGGCGTCGTCGAGCGCGAGCCGGGCCAGGCGCGCGAGGTGCGCGACCTCGTCGCGGGTGATCGACGGCATACGAGAACTCGCTCCTTCACTGGGCGTTCCTTCGGGACCGGGCGCGCCACGGGGTCGGCCCTGAGTCTAGGAGCACCGGCCCCGAAGCGCCCGCCGGTTCCCGCTCAGGCGCCCGGCAGGGCGTGCATGCGCCGCACCGGACTCGTGCCGACGGCCTCGCCATCGACGGCACGAGCGTCGAGGAGGTCCCGCGGGGGGTGCGTCTGAAGCCAATGAGTCATCGCCGCGGCCGGCATCGGATACCCGAGCAACCAGCCCTGGGCGGCGTCGCATCCCATCTCGGCGAGCGCCTCCCAGGTCGCCTCGTTCTCCACGCCCTCGGCGACGGTGGCCAGGCCGAGAGTGCGGCTGAGGTCGACGATGGAACGCACGATCGCCCGATCCTCGGGGTCGACCGTCAGGTTCCCGACGAACGACTTGTCCACCTTCACCTCGTTGACCGGCAGGCGGCGCAGGTACGTCAGCGACGAGTACCCGGTGCCGAAGTCGTCGAGGCTGATCGCGACGCCGAGGTCGGCGAGACGGACCAGAGTCTCCGATGCGCGGTCCGGGTCCGACCATGAGGACCCGCTCAGTGATCTCCAGACGCAGCGCGGTCCCCGCCAGCTCGAACCGGGCGAGCAGCGCACCGACCGACTCGGCGAAGTCTGGAGCGAGCAGGTCGCGGACGGAGACGTTGACGGCGACGCGGTGGGTCCACCCCTGCGCGTGCCAGGCAGCCGCCTGACCGAGCGCCTCGGCCAGTACCCACTGGGTGATCGCGCCGACCAGACCGGACTCCTCCGCGACGACGATGAAGTCGTCCGGCAGGAGCTGGCCGCGGGTCGGATGGTTCCACCGCACGAGCGCCTCGACGCCGACCAGCGACGAACGGTCAGCCAGATGGACCTGCGGCTGGTAGTGCAGCTCGAGCTCGCCGCCCTCGATGGCCCGCCGCAGCTGGCCGAGGACGGCGAGGCGCACCGGCGAGTTCTGGTCCTTGTCCGGTGCGTAGAGCTCGACTCCTCGACGGCTCTCCTTCGCCACGTACATGGCGACGTCGGCTTGCTGCAGCAGGAGCTCGTAGTCGTGCGCGTGGTCGGGATGGATCGCCACGCCGATGCTGACGTCGACGTCGAAGACGGTGCCGTCGAGCTTGAAGGGCTCGGTCAGCTCGGCGCGCATCCGATGGGCGATCTCGTTGGCGAGGTCAGCGTCGCGCTATCCCCGGTAGCAGCACGGCGAACTCGTCTCCGCCGAGCCGGGCCACCGTGTCCTGCGGACGCACACTTGCGACGAGCCGGTCGGCAACCAGCTGAAGCACCTGGTCGCCCGTGGCGTGCCCCAGGGTGTCGTTGATGTCCTTGAAACGGTCGAGGTCGAGCAGCAACAGGCCGACCCGGCCACCCGACCGCGACGGCCTCGTCCAGCGCGTCCTGGGTGCGCGCCACGAGGAGCTTGCGGTTCGGCAGGCCCGTGAGCGTGTCGTGGTAGGCGTGATGGTCTCGGTCCTTGAGCACCTTGGCCTGGGCGTACGCGGCGAGCAGCGGGACCAAGAACAGCGGCACCAGGATGGGGATGTAGTGCAGCACCACTCCGACGAGGGGCGCCAGGCCCAGCAAGGTACCGCTGGCGACCACCTCGAAGCCGAGGTCCTGGCGAATGAGCTCGACGATGCCGGTCCCCTCGATCAACGCGACCGCCACCGTGACGAGCGTGTAGTTGACCACGAAGTAGGCGAGCATCGCCGCGATAACGACGACCAGCTCGACCGCCCACGAGCCGGACATGGTCAGCAGCCACCCTCCACTGGGGCTGACATGGCCGCCGTCGACGTTCAGCACCATCGCCGCCGCCGTCAGCGACAGGACGTACTGCCCGACGTTGAACGCCATGCGGTTGCCGGTGCGACCCGCCACGACGCCGGCGAGCAGCGTTCCCAGCGTGTGGAGCAGCACCGCGGCTGGCAGCCCAAACTGGAGCAGCGCGGCGAAGACGAACGTGGTGGACGCGAAGACGCTGTTGTCCACCGAGGCCTTCGTCAGCAGGATGGGCCGGATCTCACCGATGCAGACGAGCAGCACCAGCAGCCAGAAGCCTGGTGCGCGACCGAGCTTCGCCAGCCCGTCGGCGTGCAGGGTGACGGCGATCGCGAGAAGCGTCGAGAGGCCGACGGCGGTTACCCCGTGCAGGTAGAGCCACCGGCGCGACCACGCCGGCGCGGCCGCGTCCCGATCCTGCACGCCAACCCCCATCGCCGCGCCCCCCATCGGGGCAGGGAGAATTCACTGTGCTATCGACGTCACGGCGGCCGGACTGAACTGGTTGGCCCACACCGCGCGCCTCAGCCAAGTTGGGCGGCACGCTCCGAACCCTCGGCAAGAAGGACGTCGAAGCCGTCCTCGTCGAGGATCGGCACCCCCAGCTGCACCGCCTTGTCGTACTTGGAGCCGGGGCTCTCGCCGGCGATGACGAAATGCGTCTTCTTCGACACCGAGCCACTGACCTTGCCGCCGAGGCTCTGGACGGCCTCTGTCGCGGAATCTCGGCTCCACCGGCTCAGCGAACCGGTGATGACCACGGTGATCCCTTCGAGCGGCCGCGGGCCCTCGTCGACGGCGGCCTCCTCCATCCGGACGCCCGCTGCGGCCCAGCGCTCCACGATCTGCGCGTGCCACTGCTCGGCGAACCAGTCCCGTACCGACTGCGCGATCACTGGACCGACTCCCTCGGTCGCCGCAGAGCTCCTCCGCCGAGGCAGCTCGCATCGCCGGAATCGACCGGAACGCCCGGGCGAGCGGCCGCGCCGCCTCCGGCCCGACGTGCCGGATCGACAGCGCGACCAGGACCCGCCACAGCGGCTGGGTCTTCGCCTTGTCCAGGTTGGCGAGCAGCTTGGCGGCGTTGGCCGACAGCGACCCGTCCTTGTTCACGAAGAACGCGGCGGTGCGCAGCTTGTCCTCGGTCAGGTCGAACAGGTCGCCCTCGTCGCGGAGCAGGCCGGACTCGAGCAGTGCCACGCCCGCCTTGTAGCCCAGCGCCTCGATGTCGAGAGCGCCACGGCCGGCCAGGTGGAAGAGGCGCTCGCGCAGCTGCGCCGGGCAGGACCGGGAGTTGGGGCACCGGATATCGACGTCGCCCTCGCTCTCCGGCGCCAACGGGGTTTCGCACACCGGGCACAGCGTGGGCATGACGAACGCCGTCTCGGTGCCGTCCCGCAGCGCGACGACCGGACCCACCACCTCCGGGATCACGTCACCGGCCTTGCGCAGCACCACGGTGTCGCCGACCAGCACACCCTTGCGCCGGACCTCGTCGGCGTTGTGCAAGGTGGCCATCTCCACCGTCGAACCCGAGACCCGCACCGGCTCCATCACCGCGTACGGCGTGACCCGGCCGGTCCGCCCGACGTTTACCTCGATGGCGAGCAGCTTGGTGGTGACCTCTTCGGGCGGGTACTTGAAGGCGATCGCCCACCGCGGCGCCTTCGACGTCGACCCGAGCCGGCGCTGCACCGCAATCTCGTCGACCTTGACGACGATGCCGTCGATCTCGTGCGCGACGTCGTGGCGGTGCTCCCCGTAGTAGTCGATGAACTTCTCGACCGCATCGAGGCTGTCCACCACCTTGTACGTCGTCGCGGTGGGCAGGCCCCACGCCGCCAGCGCGGCGTAGGCGTCGGACTGCCGCTCCACATCGAGGCCGGTGGTGGCGCCGACCCCGTGCACGACCATCCGCAGCGGCCGGGTTGCGGTGACTCGCGGATCCTTCTGGCGCAGCGAGCCCGCCGCCGCGTTGCGTGGGTTGGCGAAGGGTGCCTTTCCGGCGTCGACGAGCGAGGCGTTCAACTCGGCGAACGCGGCGACCGGGAAGTAGACCTCACCGCGCACCTCCACCAGCGCCGGGATGGGGCGGGCGCCAGGCCCGGCAGCGGTCAGCTGGTCCGGGACCCCGACGATGCTGCGCACGTTCGGTGTGACGTCCTCACCGGTCCGCCCATCTCCGCGGGTTGCCGCCCGCAGCAGGCGACCGTTCTCGTAGACGAGGTCGACCGCCAGCCCGTCGACTTTCAGCTCGCACAGGTAGGTGACCGCCGAACCGGCGTCGCGCTCGACCCGCCCGGCCCACTCGGCCAGCTCGTCGGTGGTGAACGCGTTGTCCAGGCTGAGCAGGCGCTGCAGGTGCTCGACCGGGGTGAACAGCGTGGAGTACGAACCGGCCACCTTCTGGGTGGGCGAGTCGGCCGTGCGCAGCTCGGGGTGCTCCTCCTCCAGCGCCGTCAGCTCGCGCATCATCTCGTCGTAGGCCGCGTCGGCCACCGTCGGAGCGTCCAGCACGTAATAGCGGTAAGCATGGTCATCCAGCTCACGGACCAGCTCGGCGTGCCGATGCTCGGGGACGGCCGCGCCGGCCCCGGTCGCCTTGTCGCGCGCCCCGGTCACGAGCGTGCCTGCTCGGGGGCATCCACCAGCGTCCGGGCGGCCTGCCTGCACAGACGGTGGGCGGTGGCGACCCACCCGGGCGACGCGCCGGCCAGACCGCACGCCGGGGTCACCACGACGACCTCACCGAGCCGCTCCGGCGCGAAACCTAGCCTTCCCCACAGGCGGCGGAGGGGATCGACGGTGGCTCGAACGGTGGGCGGGACCCCTGGGCCGAGCGCGGGGACGAGCCCGAGGAGCAGTCCGACCCCGGACTCCACCGCCTCGCCCAGCGCCTCGTCGTCGTCCTCGGTCAGCAGCGCGGCGTCGAGGCTGACCGCGCGCATGCCGGCGCCGACGAGCGTGCGGATCGGCACCGACGCCGCGCAGCAGTGCGCGAGCGGCGCGGCGCCGGCCGCGGTGATGGCGCCCGCGACCGCGCGCAATGCCTCGCGCGCCGCGTGCTCTTCGACCGGGGCTAGTGCACCGAAGCCGCTCGCGGTCGGCACCCGCCCGAGAAGCACCGCCGGCAGCGATGGCTCGTCGAGCTGGACCATGAGGCGCGCCGCTGGCATGCGGCGCCGCAGGTCGGCCACGACGTGGCTGAGGCCTTCAGCGAGGGAGTCGATGAGGTCGCGAACCGCCCCGGGGTCGGCGAGCACCTTGTCACCCCGCTCCAGCTCCACCGATGCGGCCAGCGTCCACGGCCCGGCGACCTGCACCTTGAAAAGCCCCGAGTAGCCCTGGGTTGCCTCCTCGAGCGCGTCAAGGTCGCGGCGCAGGAAGTCGCGCGCGCGCCGCTCGTCCATGCCCGCCCGGTCGACCAGCCGCCATCCAGAGGGCTGAAGGTCGACGTGCATCTCGGCGAGGTGCGCGGCCCCGCGCCCGATCATCGAGGCGCCAGGGCCCCGCGCCGGCAGCTCCGGCAGGTAGGGCAGCTCGGTGAGCTCGTCGAGCACGAATGCCAGCGCCTCGGCTGGGTCCTCACCTGGCAGCGAACCGATCCCCGTCGCGGTTCCGGACGGCCACAGCATCTCCATGTGCCGAGACTAACGAGGATCACCGACGGTCGGGGTGCGACAGCGGTGGGCAAGACCACGGTGCGGCTGAGCGGGCGCTAACCCGCCAGGCACCCCGCTGCGCGCCCCACCAGTGCGAGCCCGGCGAGGTCGCCGGCACCCCACGCCGCCTGTGTCGAGCGGCCGATGAACGGGTTCATGATCTGGCCGGGATCCTCGACGTGGCCGAGGCCCACCGCGTGGGCGAGCTCGTGCATGAGCAGCGCGCCCCTGGTCGCCCCTGTACCGAATCCCGCCGCGTAACCCCGCGTCTTGTCGATGTCGATGACGACGAAGCCGCGCACGATCCGCCACACCCAGGCGCCGCCACCACGGCTCGTGCCAACCTCCCACCAGCCGCCGACCCCGTCGGCGCCATCGGAGAACAGATCGCTCGCGCTGCGCGCGGACCAGGCGATCACCAGCACGTCGTCGGTGGAGTTCTTGAGCCAGTCATTGGTCGGCACGACGTCGGTGGTCCCGTCGTCGACGAAGCTCATGCCGGTCACCTCGGCGACGCGCCGCAGGGCCTCGCGGGCATCCGCGGCCGCTCCATCCGTGGCGCCAGTCAGGTTCAGCCGGTAGTGGATCGGCCGGCAGGGATCCCACCGGGCGAGGCTGCCGTCTGCGTTGGCATGGACGCTGTAGGCGGTCGATGTGGCAGCCGCCACCGCGGCCGGGGCCACGGCGGTCTGTGGCGTCGTCCGCGGTGCGGCGGCCGACGGCGATCGGGTCGCGGTGGTCTTCGCCGGCGAGCCCGGCAACGGCGAGACCGGTGGCGCGGGCGCGGCTGGCGGTGTGAGCAGCGGATCGGCCGGTGGGGCCGAGTTCGTGACCTGGGGAGCGGCCGGCAGCGATGTGGCGTCGGGCACCACCGACGGGGTTGGCGTGGCCGAGCGGACTGCGTCCAACGTGTCGATCGCGGCAGGCTGCCCCGTCGACACCTCGACCGACGCGGCGTCGCGCTGGCCCAGCGGCGCGCACCCCACCGTGAGCGCTGTGGCGAGCAGCACCGACCCAACCCACGGCACGCGGGAAGGCCGTCGCTGCCTCAAGGCGCTCCCCCGATCTGGTCCCAAGCCCCGGCCTGGCGCCTGCGTGCGGCGATCCGGGTATCGAGATGATCGAAAGGAGGTGGGCCCAACTTGAGCGTTCGGTCACGAGGCGCGACGCGGTCAGGCCGTCAGCCGTCAGCCCAGGCAACCCGCTCCGGCACCCACCGCCGCCAGGCCCGCCCGGTCGCCGGCGGAGTAGGTGGCCGGGGTCCACGGGCCGAGGACCGGGAACATGATCTGCGCCTGTCGGGAAGCATGTTGCAGACCGACTGCGTGCCCGATCTCGTGCAGCGCCAATGTCCCCAAGGTGAACCCGGCGCCCATCGACGCCGACGTGGACGCCACCGCGGCGGCGTCCAGCACCACGTACCCCAGGCGGATCCGCCACGCGGGGAGGCCGCTGGACGCCCAACCGCCGACACCGACCGCCGAAGGATTCGCTGTCAGCAGGTCGGATTTGTTCCGCTGGACGACGGCGATGACGAGGTCGTCAGGTGAGCTCGCGGCGTTGCCGTGCTGCGGGACGAAGGTGGTGGTCCCGTCGTAGCGCAGCTGAAGACCAGAGAACTGGGCCATCGTGTCGATCGCTGTCTTGATCGTGGTGAGGACGGCCTGCCCCGGTGCATCCGTCACGTTCGCCCGCCAACCGATCACGGTGCACGGGTTCCACCGCATGGGTTTCCCGCTCACCAGGTAGGTGCCGTAGTCAGCAGCGTCGAGGTCGGTCGACGCAGGAGTGGTTGCCGTTGCGGCGACCACGCTGCTGATCGCTGTCGCGGTGACCGACGCGACGCTGCCGAGCACGAGCACCCGGCTCGGCGCGGCCTGGGACAACAGCTGCTGGGCCTCTGCGCTGATCGGGCCGGGTCCGACCAGCAGCAGCGTGCCGCCGAGCTTGCCAGCGAGCGCCGACCCGGCGAGGGCGTCAGGGAAATTGCCGCCCGTGGTGATCAGCAAAGGACCACCGAAGGGGAGCTCGGCGTTGGTGTTGGCCATCACGTTGGTGGCGTAGCGGTCCGAACCCGCGACCCTGGTGATCGTGGGAACCAAGGCGCTGGCCGCGGCGTAGGGGCCGGCGCCCACCGATGCGGTGGAGCCGAGCACGACTAGGCGCCGAGGGGCGAGGCGGGCCAGCTCGGTCGCGGTGACCGCCGGGAGCTGACCCGGGTCGGTCAGCAGGACCGGCGCACCCTGGACCGCACCGAGCGCGGCGCCGCTGAGTGCGTCCGGGAAGTTGGTACCAGCGGCGAGATAGGCGACCGGGACACCGGGAGCGAACGTGGCCGCACTGACCTTCGCCGCGGTGTCGTAACGATCGCTACCGAACAGGCGCATCCACCCGCCGGTGGCGTAGACGCCGAGCGATTGCCCGACGCTGTCAGGCACGGTGGTCGGGCCGCCGACCAGGACGACCTTTCCGGGCTGGAGCCGGGCCACTTCTGCGGCCACCGCGTCGGGCACGACGCCGCCGGCGACCAGCAGGACCGGGTTGGTGGTGCCGGCGGCCGCGCCGGCCGCCAGAGCGTCGGGGAAGGTGATCCCGGTGGCGATGTAGACCAGCGGCACCCCCGGGGCGTACTGCCCGGAGATGGCGACGCCGGTGGCGTAGCGGTCCGCTCCGGCCAGGCGCAGCACGTCGACGGCCGGCTCCGTCACGCTCGGGGTCGCTGCGGCGGCCTGGGCCTGGGCCGCCGCGGGAACACGGTGCGCCCTCCAGGCCGCACCGTCGCTGGTGGTCAGTGCGGTGGGTGCGGCAACAGCGACCGCGGTCAGCACGCAGACGGCCAGTCGCCCGGGGAAGGGTCGCATCAAGTGGGACCAGCGTTCGTCGAGGTGAGCAGGATGAGGTCGGTACTACATGATCGAAGGATCCCGAGCCCGACTTGAGCACCCGCTCCCACGTCACGGAGGATGGTGCCATGCACTCCTCAGTGACGCCCTACCGCGTCTGCTTCGTGTGCACCGGCAACATCTGCCGCTCGCCGATGGCGGAATCGATGTTCCGCAGCTACGCGGCCGACGCGGGCCTGCGACGACCGGGTCGTGGTCGACAGCGCCGGGACCGGCGACTGGCACGTCGGGAGCGGTGCGCACCCAAGGACGGTCGCGCTACTGAGCGCGCGCGGCCACGACGCTGACCACCGGGCGAGGCAGTTCGACCGGTCATGGTTCGACGATCACGACCTCGTCGTCGCGCTTGACCGTGGCCACGCCCGGGACCTGCTGCGCATGGCCCCTGGGCCCGGTGCCGCGGCGAAGGTGCGACTGCTCCGGTCGTTCGACCCCGCGGTCGGCGAGCGGGCGACGGCCAGCTCAGCCGACGACGTCGACCTCGACGTGCCCGATCCGTACTACGGGACGGACCGCGACTACGTGGTGGTTCACGACCTCATTGCCGCGGCGCTGCCGGGGATGCTCGCCCACGTGCGGGCCGCGCTCGGGACGAGGTCGTTCCGGGCGGCAACTGACCTGGCGCCTCGGAGGCTCGGCCTAGCCGGTCGCCGTGCGATCGATGGTGGCTGACCCGATCACGCGGTCACCGTCGTAGAGGACGACCGCCTGGCCCGGCGCCACACCGGCAATCGGCGTCCGCAGCTCGACCCGCACCTCCACGCCCGAACCCGACTGCGCCAGCTCCGCCACCGCCGGCACCGCGCTGCCGTGTGCGCGGACCTGGGCCAGGCACTCCACCGGGCCGACGGGCACCGGGCCGCACCAGCGCGGCTGCACCCCCACGAGTCGGCCGACCGCCAGCTCGGCGGCGCTGCCCACCGTCACGGTGCGGGTGACCGGCGAGATGTCGAGCACGTAGCGCGGCCGGCCGTCGGGCGCGGGCGTGCCGATGCGCAGCCCGCGCCGCTGCCCGACGGTGAACGCGTACGCGCCGTCGTGCGGGCCGAGCACCGCGCCGGAGGCGTCGACGATGTCGCCCGGCGCGTCCCCCAGCTGGCGCGCAGGAAGCCCGCGGTGTCGCCGTCGGCGACGAAGCAGATGTCGTGGCTGTCCGGCTTGTCGGCGACCGCGAGGCCGCGCGGTGCGGCCTCGTCGCGCACGTGCGGCCTTGGCGATGTCGCCGAGCGGGAACATCGCGCGCGCCAGCTGCTCGGTGGTCAGCACGCCGAGCACGTAGGACTGGTCCTTCGCCGGGTCGACCGCGCGGTGCAGCTCGTCCGTCGCGCGGATCCGCGCGTAGTGGCCGGTGCACACGGCGTCGAAGCCGAGCGCCACCGCCTTGTCGAGCACCGCGGTGAACTTGATCTTCTCGTTGCAGCGCAGGCACGGGTTCGGCGTGCGGCCGGCCTCGTACTCGGCGACGAAGTCGTCGATGACGTCCTCGCGGAAGCGCTCGGCGAGGTCCCACACGTAGAACGGGATGCCGAGCACGTCGGCCGCGCGGCGCGCGTCGCGCGAGTCCTCGAGCGTGCAGCAGCCGCGCGCCCCGGAGCGGAACGACGACGGGTTGGACGACAGCGCGAGGTGCACGCCGGTGACGTCGTGACCGGCGTCGACCGCGCGGGCCGCCGCGACGGCGGAGTCGACGCCGCCGGACATCGCGGCCAGGACCTTCATCGCCGCATCCCGGTCGAGGCCGGCGCCGCCGGGCCCGCTCGACGCGCCGGGCCAGCGCCTCGACCAGGGCGTCGACGTCGGCCTCCGTCGAGGTGTGACCGAGGGAGAAGCGCAGCGAGCCACGCGCGTGGCCTCGTCCGCGCCCATCGCCAGCAGCACGTGGCTCGGGCGGGCGACGCCGGCCGAGCACGCCGAGCCGGTGGAGCACTCGATCCCGCGGGCGTCGAGCAGCAGGAGCAGGGCGTCGCCCTCGCAGCCGGGGAAGGAGAAGTGCGCGTTGCCCGGCAGCCGACCGGCCGCGGCCGGGATCGCCGTTGAGCACGGCGTCCGGCACGGCCTCGAGCACGCGTCGACCAGGTCGTCGCGCAGCTCCGCGAGGCGGACCGCCTGCGCTCGGGCTGGGTCGCGGTGGCGACTGTCGGCGGCCGCGGCGAACGCCGGCGACCAGCGCGGTGTCGAGCGTGCCGGAGCGCAGGTCGCGCTCCTGGCCGCCGCCGTGCAGCAGGGGTTCGACCACCAGCTCCCGGCAGCGACGAGGGCGCCGACGCCGACCGGGCCGCCGAGCTTGTGCGCGGTGACGGTCATCGCGTCGAGCCCGCTGGCCGCGAAGTCGACGGGGAGCTGGCCGAACGCCTGGACGGCGTCGGAGTGCACCGGCACGTCGAACTCGTGCGCGACCGCGACGATCTCGCTCGATCGGCTGGATCGTGCCGACCTCGTTGTTCGCCCACATGACGGTGACCAGGGCGACCGACTCGGGGTCGTCCGCGATCGCGTCCCGCACCGTGTCGGGGTGGACCCGGCCCGAGGCGTCGACCGGCAGCCACACGACCTCGGCGCCCTCGTGGGTGGCCAGCCACTCCACGGGTCGAGCACCGCGTGGTGCTCGACCGCGCTGGCCAGGATCCTGCATCCGCCGCGGGTCCTCGGCGCGCCGCGCCCAGAACAGGCCCTTGACCGCGAGGTTGTCGGCCTCGGTGCCACCGCCGGTGAAGACGACCTCGCTCGGCCGGGCGCCGAGCGCGTGCGCCAGCGACTCGCGGGACTCCTCGACGACCCGGCGCGCGCGACGCCCCGCCGCGTGCAGCGACGAGGGGTTGCCGACGCCGGCCGAGCTGGCGGGTCATCGCCTCGACCGCCTCGGGCAGCAGCGGCGTCGTCGCCGCGTGATCGAGGTAGACCATCGCGCTCCAGGGTAACCGGAGTGGCTCAGCCCTTGCGCTTCTCGATCTCCTCGGTGAGCTGCGGGACGACGGTGTTCAGGTCACCGACGACGCCGTAGTCGACGATCTCGAAGATCGGCGCCTCGGCGTCCTTGTTGATGGCGACGATCGTCTTGGAGGTCTGCATGCCGGCGCGGTGCTGGATCGCGCCGGAGATGCCGGCGGCGATGTAGAGCTGCGGCGAGACCGTCTTGCCGGTCTGGCCGACCTGGGCCTGGTGCGGGTAGAAGCCGGAGTCGGTCGCGGCACGCGAGGCGCCGACCGCCGCACCGAGGGAGTCGGCGAGCGACTCGATGACGCGAAGTTCTCGGCGCTGCCGACACCGCGTCCGCCGGAGACGACGATCGCGGCCTCGGTCAGCTCGGGGCGGCCGCCCTTGGTCTCGACGACCCGCTCGATGATCCGGGCGCCCTTCGCCGCGTCCGACAAGGTCGACCGACACGGCCTGCTCCACGACTGCGGTCGACGCCGCCTCGGGCGCGACGCTGTTCGGGCGGACCGTGATGACCGGGGCGCCCGCCGTGACCTTCGCGTGGACGACGGTGGCGCCACCGAAGACCGACTGCTCGGCGACGCGGCCGTCCGCCGACGTCGACGGCGTCGGTGAGGACGCCGGAGCCGGGCGGACGGCGAGCCGACCCGCGACCTCCTTGCCCTCGGCGGTGGAGGCGACGAGCACCGCGGCCGGGTTCACGTCGGCGACGAGCGAGGCGAGCAGCTCGACCTTCGGCGCGACGACGAAGTCGGCGAGCTCGGCGGCGTCGGCGACGTAGACCTTGGCCGCACCGAACTCGGCGAGCTTGTCCTTCGCGGCGTCGAAGCCGGCGCCGACGAACACGGCCGACGGCTCACCGAGCCGGCGGGCGAGCGTCAGCAGCTCGGTCGTGACCTTCTTGACGGTGCCGTCGACGTGGTCGACGAGGACGAGGATCTCGGCCATGTCTGCGCGCCCCTAGACGAACTTGTTGGCCGCGAGGAACTCGGCGAGCTTCACGCCGCCGTCGCCCTCGTCGGTGACGATCGTGCCCGCCTGCGCGGCGGCCGCACCGCGAAGTCCTCGACCTTGGTCAGCGCACCGGCGAGGCCGACACGGCGCGGCGTCGACGCCGAGGTCGGCGAGGCTGAGCGTCGTCACCGGCTTCTTCTTCGCCGCCATGATCCCCTTGAACGAGGGGTAGCGCGGCTCGTTGATCTTCTCGACGACGCTGACGACCGCGGGCAGCTGAGCCTGCACGACCGTCGTAGCCGTCGTCGGTCTGCCGCTGGATCCGGATCGAGCCGGCCGCGGCGTCGACGTCGACCTTGTTCGCGAAGGTCAGCTGGGGCAGGCCGAGGCGCTCGGCGAGCATCGCCGGCACCACGGACGTGCGCGCGTCGGTGGACTCGGAGCCGAGGATCACGAGGTCGAACGGAGCCGCGCGCAGCGCCTGGCCAGCGCGTCGGAGGTGGCCGACCGCGTCGGAGCCGGCAGCGCGTCGTCGACCACGTGGATCGCCTCGTCGGCGCCCATCGACAGGGCCTTGCGGATCGTCTCGGTGGCCTTGTCCGGGCCCATCGACAGGACGGTGACCGTGGTGTCGTCGCCGAGGGACTCCTTGAGGCGCAGCGCCTCCTCGACCGCGTACTCGTCGAGCTCGTTCATCACGCCGTCGACCGAGGCACGGTCGAGCGCGTGAGTCGCCGGGTCCAGCTGCTTCTCGGCCCACGTGTCGGGAACCTGCTTGACGCAGACGACGATGTTCATGTCGGTGATCGACCTCCCATGTGCGCACAGACGGCACCGGCTGGGGTTGGTGCCGGTTGCCGTGGTTGATGCCCAGAGTGCCAGCGCGACCCGCCCGCGCGCACATCGGGGTGCCTCAGCTGCCGGTGAACTCCGCCTTGCCGGGTCCGTTCTCGAGGAACGAGGCCATGCCGGTGCGCGCGGTCCTTGGTGGCGAACAGCGAGCGAATGCGGCCGCTCGAGCGCCAGCCCCGCGTCGAGTCGGCCTCGAGCCCGTGGTCGATCGCCTCCTTCGCCGCCCGCAGCGCGTAGGCCGGACCGCGAGCGAACTGCGCCGCCCAGGCGAGCGCCGCGCTGTAGACCTCGGCGTCCGGCACGACCTGGTCGACCAGGCCGATCCGCAGCGCCTCCTCGGCACCCACGAAACGACCGGTGAAGATCAGGTCCTTGGCGCGGGACGGCCCCACCAGCCGCGGCAGCCGCTGGGTGCCGCCGGCGCCGGGGATGATGCCGAGCAGGATCTCGGGCTGGCCGAGGCGGGCGTCCTCGGCGGCGATCCGCATGTCGGCGCACAGCGCGAGCTCGCAGCCGCCGCCGAGCGCGTAGCCGGTCACGGCAGCGACGACCGGCTTCGGGATGCGCGCGATCGCGGTGAACGCGGACTGCAGGCCGACCGAGTGGTCGACCATGTCCGTGTAGGACATGTCCGGCCATCTCCTTGATGTCCGCGCCGGCCGCGAACACCTTCTCGCCGCCGTACACGACCACCGCGCGCACGTCGGCGCGCGCGCCGTCATCTCGTGCGCCGCCCCGCCGCAGCTCGTCCTGGACCGCGGCGTTCAGCGCGTTCATCTGGGGCCGGTCCAGCCGGATCGTGCCGACGCCGTCGGTTACCTCGAGCTGTACGAACTCGCCCACGTCCAGGCCAACCTTCCCTCGCGGCTCCACGCGCCAGATGCGCCGGTGCGAACCCTACCGACGGCCGCAGCTGCGCGCGGCGGTAGCCCGCACCCCGGCGAGGGGTCGGCCCCGCTCAGCGCAGGTCGCCGCCTGAGTACACCTGCACCGGGTCCGGCACGGCGAGAAGGCCCAGCTCCGCGGGGCTGGCCAGCTCGGGATGGACGGGAAGGACCCGCACCGTGTAGCCGAAGGGTCCACTGCGACCCAGGATGAGGTCGCCGCCATACAGATACCGGTTCCCGCCCAGGTCCTCCACGGGCGACAGCGTCACCGTGTCAGGCGCCATGATGTCGTCGGCGTCGTCCACCGCGCCGCAGAGCACCTGAACGCTGACGTCGTCCGGCACGAGGTCGCCGAGGGCCACCACGACCCGGACCGCGAGCTTCGCACCGAGCCGTGTGTCCGAGGTCGGAGCGCCTGCCTCGACATGCTCCACGCGCACACCCGGCCACGCGTGTCGGACGCGCCCCGACCACGTCGCGAGCTCGCGTGCCCCGCGGTAGCCGTCACGCCCCATCCGACGCGAGGCGCGCGCCGCCGGCTCGTACAGCTTCGTCACGTACTCCCGGACCATCCGGCCGGCGAGGACCTTCGGGCCCAGCGTCGTCAGCGTGTGCCGCACCATCTCCAGCCAATGCCCGGGCAGGCCGTCGTCGCCCCGGGCGTAGAACAGCGGTGCGATCCGCGTCTCGATGAGGGAGTAGAGGGCGGCGGCTTCCACCGAGTCACGGTGGTCCGGGTCGTCGGAACCGTCCGCGGTCGGGATGTCCCAGCCGTTCTGGCCATCCGACCACTCGTCCCACCAGCCGTCTCGGATGGACAGGTTCAGCCCGCCGTTCAGCGCGACCTTCATCCCCGAGGTACCGGAGGCCTCCAACGGCCGCAGCGGGTTGTTCAACCACACGTCGACGCCCGGGCACATCACCCGAGCCATCGCCATGTCGTAGTCAGGCAGGAAGACGATCCGGTGGCGCACCTCGGGATCGTCGGCGAACCGCACGATCTGGGCGATGAGCTCTTTGCCCCCGTCGTCGGCCGGATGGGCCTTGCCTGCGATGACGAACTGCACGGGACGTTCGGGGTCGAGCAGCAGTGCCTTCAGCCGATCGGGCTCGCGCAGCATCAGCGTGAGGCGCTTGTAGGACGGCACCCGACGCGCGAAGCCGATGGTCAGCACGTCGGGGTCGAGAGCGGTGTCGATCCAGCCCAGCTCGGCCTCGCTGGCGCCGCGGGTTATCCACGAGGCGTGCAACCGGCGCCGGGCGTCGTGCACGAGCGCCTCCCGGAGCTCCCGTCGCAGGGCCCAGATGTCAGCGACGCTGACCTGATCGATCGCCTCCAGCGCGGCGGCGCTGTCCACGGGGCGCCGGCCGAGCGTCCGGCTCAACACCTCCACCGCCTCACGCGCCACCCAGGTCGGACCGTGCACCCCGTTGGTGATCGAGGTGATCGGCACGTCGGCCGCATCGAAGCCGGCCCACAGCCCGGCGAACATCTGCCGGCTGACCTCGCCGTGCAGCAGGGAGACGCCGTTGGCGCGCTGTGCCAGCCGGAGCCCCATGACCGCCATGTTGAAGACCTCGTGGTCACCGCCCGGGTAGGTCTCGGCACCCAGGGCCAGCACCCGCTCCAGCGGCACCCCGGGGCAGGCGTTGTCGCCGCCGAAATGGGTCTCGATCAGGGCCTTCGGGAAACGGTCGATCCCGGCCGGGACCGGGGTGTGCGTGGTGAACACGGTCCCCGCGCGGACGACCGCCATCGCCTCGTCGAAGGACAGGCCGCCGGATTCGGTGAGCTCGCGGATGCGTTCCAGCCCGAGGAATCCGGCGTGGCCCTCGTTGGTGTGGAACACCTCCGGGGCGGTGGCGCCGCTCACCCGTGCGTAGGCACGCAGGGCCCGTACACCGCCGATGCCGAGCAACATCTCCTGAAGCAGCCGGTGCTCGGTCCCGCCGCCGTACAGGCGGTCGGTGACGTCTCGGTCGGTCGGCGCGTTGCCCTCGACGTCGGAGTCCAGCAGCAGCAGCGGCACCCGGCCGACCTGCGCCTTCCACACGTGTGCGGCCAGCGCGCGACCACCGGGCAGGTAGACGGTGACGGTCAGCGGTGAGCCGTCCGGCTCGGCCAGCAAGGTGATCGGCATGCCTTGCGGGTCCAGCGGCGGGTAGTGCTCCTTCTGCCAGCCTTCACGGGACAGCGACTGACGGAAGTAGCCGTGCCGGTAGAGCAGGCCGACACCGATGAGGGGAACCCCCAGATCGCTCGCCGTCTTCAGGTGGTCGCCGGCCAGGATGCCCAGGCCGCCGGAGTACTGCGGCAGGACCGAAGTGATCCCGTACTCGGGTGAGAAGTAGGCGATCGAACGTGGGGCGCTCTCGCCCAGCTGCTGGTGCCAGCGGTCGGCCGCCATGTACTCGTGCAGGTCCGCGGTGGCCGCCGCCAGGGCCCGCAGGAATTCCTCGTCGGCGGCCAGCTCCTGAAGCCGCTCGGCGGGCACCTCACCCAGCAGTCGCACCGGGTCCCCATCGACCTCGGCCCAGGTGCCGGGGTCGATGGAGGCGAACAGGTCGAGGGTCGGTCCGTCCCACGACCATCGCAAATTGTTGACCAGCTCGCCGAGTGCCACGAGCGGTTCAGGTAGGACTGCACGGACGGTGAACCGTCGGATCGCCTTCACTTTCCCGACCCTAACCGCATGCCGGGCTCGCCACAGCCGGTTCGCTCACTCCGCCCCGGTCGCCTGCGCTGGCCTAGCGGCCGACGACGCTCCGGAGCGTCACCAAGAACTCACATGGGATCGAGCGTGGCCGGGTAGATTCGAGTCCAATGACCGGCCGGATCTCGATCACCGAAGTAGCGCCCGTCGTCGCGTGCGGCTCCTGGCCCGCGAAGGCCGTCGCCGGTGAGCGCGTGCCCATCAGCGCGACCGCGTTCCGCGAGGGGCACGACGAGGTCAGCGCGGCGGCCGTCCTGATCGACGGCGACGGCGTCGTGCGCCAGCGGACCACCCTGGCGCCAGCCGGCCCCGGTACCGACCGCTGGGTGGGCGAGCTCACCCCGGAGGCGACCGGAGACTGGACGTTCACGATCGAGGCCTGGTCGGATCCCATCGACACCTGGCGGCACGACGCGGGTATCAAGATCCCGCTCGGCCAGGACGTCGAGCTTGTGTGCGAAGAGGGTGCCCTGCTTTTCGACCGGGCAGCGGCGGGGTGCACCGGCGCCGACCGCACCGCGCTGCGCAAGGTCGCCGCCGCGCTGCGCGAGGCGGCGCGGCCAGCGAGCGACCGGTTCGAGGCGGCGGCTGCGCCGGGTCGTGCGCGCGCTCCTTGCGGCCCACCCGTTACGGGACCTGCTCACCACCAGTGAGCCGTTCCGGCTCCAGGTCGATCGCGAACGCGCTCTGTACGGCGCCTGGTACGAGTTCTTCCCGCGCTCCGAAGGCGCGCACCCTCGACCCGCCACGCTCCGGCACCTTCACGCACCGCCGCCAAGCGGCTGCCGGCGATCGCCGAGATGGGCTTCGACGTCGTCTACCTGCCGCCGATCCACCCGATCGGCCGCACCTTCCGCAAGGGCCCCAACAACACCCTCGTCGCCGGCCCCGGCGATCCCGGCGTCCCCTGGGCGATCGGCTCCGCCGAGGGCGGCCACGACGCGATCCACCCGGACCTCGGCACCCTGGAGGACTTCGACGCCTTCGTCGCCCGCGCACGCGAGCTCGGCATGGAGGTCGCGCTCGACCTCGCCCTGCAGTGCTCGCCCGACCACCCGTGGGTGAGCGAGCACCCGGAGTGGTTCACCACCCGGGCCGACGGCACGATCGCCTACGCCGAGAACCCGCCGAAGAAGTACCAGGACATCTACCCGATCAACTTCGACAACGACCCGGAGGGGATCTACGCCGAGGTCCTGCGGATCGTGCGGCACTGGATGGCCCACGGCGTCCGGATCTTCCGGGTCGACAACCCGCACACCAAGCCGGTGCCGTTCTGGGAGCGGCTGCTCGCCGAGGTCCACGCCACCGACCCCGACGTGCTCTTCCTCGCCGAGGCGTTCACCCGGCCCGCCGATGATGCACATGCTCGGCAAGGTCGGCTTCCACCAGTCGTACACGTACTTCACCTGGCGCAACGACAAGGGCGAGCTCGAGGAGTACCTCGCGCGAGCTGGCCAGGAGTCGGTCGACTTCCTGCGGCCCAACTTCTTCGTCAACACCCCGGACATCCTGCACGCCTACCTGCAGTACGGCGGCCCGTCGGCGTTCAAGATCCGCGCGGTGCTGGCCGCGACGATGCTCGCCGACGTGGGGCGTCTACTCCGGCTACGAGCTGTTCGAGAACGTCGCCGTACGCACCGGGCAGCGAGGAGTACCTCGACTCGGAGAAGTACCAGTACCGCCCGCGGGACTGGACGACGCCGGCGCAGCCTCGCGCCCTACCTGGCCGAGCTCAACCAGATCCGGCGCACCCACCCGGCCCTGCACCGGCTGCGCAACCTGCGCTTCCACCACGCCGACAACGACGCGATGCTCGCCTACTCCAAGACGCCTCGACGACGACCGCGTGCTGGTGGTCGTCAACCTCGATCCGCACCACGTCCAGGAGGCGACCGTGTTCCTGGACATGGCCGCGCTCGGGGTCGACGAGTCCGGACCGCTCGAGGTCACCGACGAGCTCACCGGCGCCAGCTGGACGTGGGGCGCCGCCAACTACGTCCGGCTCGACCCGTCCGCCGAACCTGCCCACGTCCTCACCGTCAAACAAGGACACCAGTGACCGAGTCAGTCGCCGACGCAGTGGGCGGAGCCCGCAGACCCGCACTGGTACAAGCGCGCGGTCTTCTACGAGGTGCTCGTCCGCGGCTTCGCCGACACCAACGGCGACGGCACCGGCGACCTGCGCGGGCTCACCTCCAAGCTCGACTACCTGCAGTGGCTCGGCGTCGACTGCATCTGGCTGCTGCCGATCTACGAGTCGCCGCTGCGCGACGGCGGCTACGACATCAGCGACTACACCGACGGTGCTGCCGGAGTTCGGCGACCTCGGCGACTTCGTCGAGCTCATCGACGAAGCGCACAAGCGCGGCATGCGGGTCATCGCCGACCTGGTCATGAACCACACCAGCGACGCGCACCCGTGGTTTCAGGCGTCGCGCACTGACCCGGACGGCCCGTTCGGCGACTTCTACGTGTGGTCGGACGACGACCAGCGATACCCGGACGCGCGGATCATCTTCGTCGACACCGAGAAGTCGAACTGGACCTTCGACCCGGTGCGCGGCCAGTACTACTGGCACCGCTTCTTCTACCACCAGCCCGACCTGAACTTCGAGAACCCCGCGGTCCAGGACGCGATGCTGGAGATCTTGCGGTTCTGGCTCGACCTCGGCATCGACGGCTTCCGGCTCGACGCGGTGCCGTACCTGTTCGCCGAGGAAGGCACCAACTGCGAGAACCTGCCCGCGACGCACGAGTACCTGCGGCGGATCCGCACCGAGGTCGACCGGCTCTACCCCGACCGGGTGCTGCTCGCCGAGGCCAACCAGTGGCCGGCCGACGTGGTCGAGTACTTCGGCGATCCGGCAGCGGCGGCGACGAGTGCCACATGGCCTTCCACTTCCCGCTGATGCCCCGCATCTTCATGGCGGTGCGACGCGAGCAGCGCTACCCGATCTCGGAGATCTTGGCGCAGACGCCGTCGATCCCGGACAACTGCCAGTGGGGCATCTTCCTGCGCAACCACGACGAGCTCACCTTCGAGATGGTGACCGACGAGGAGCGCGACTACATGTACAGCGAGTACGCGCAGGACCCGCGGATGAAGGCCAACATCGGCATCCGACGCCGGCTCGCACCGCTGCTGGACAACTCGCGCGACCAGATGGAGCTGTTCACCGCGCTGCTGCTCTCGCTGCCGGGCTCGCCGGTCCTGTACTACGGCGACGAGATCGGGATGGGCGACAACATCTGGCTCGGTGACCGCGACGGCGTGCGCACCCCGATGCAGTGGACCCCGGACCGCAACGCCGGCTTCTCCAACTGCGACCCGCAGCGGCTCTACCTGCCGGTGATCATGGACCCGCTCTACGGCTACCAGGGCCTCAACGTCGAGGCGCAGATGCGCAACCCCGACGTCGCTGCTGCACTGGACGCGGCGCATGATCGAGACCCGCAAGCGCCACCCGACGTTCGGCCTCGGCACCTACGACGAGCTGGGCGCGTCCAACCCGAGCGTGCTCGCGTTCGTCCGCGAGTTCGGCGACGACCTCGTGCTCTGCGTCAACAACCTCTCCCGCTTCCCACAGCCGGTCGAGCTGGACCTGCGCCGGTTCGAAGGCGTGGTCCCGGTCGAGCTGCTCGGCGGTGTGCACTTCCCGCGCATCGGCGAGCTGCCGTACCTGCTCACACTGCCGGGGCACGGCTTCTACTGGTTCACGCTGCCGCGCCACTCGGAGGAGGATGGATGACCCTCGTCGAGCTCCTCCGCGGCTGGCTCCCCCTGCAGCGCTGGTACGCCGGTCGATCCGGCGACCTGCGGTCGGTGGCGATCAGCGCCGACCACCTCCTGCTGGACGGCGACCCGCAGCTGCGGCACATCGTGGTCGACCGTGGACCAGGGTGGGGCCGTGCTGCGGTACCAGCTGCTGCTCGGCGGCCGCCGGGTCATGTCCGCGCGGTTGGAGCCGACGGCCATCGGCGTCCTGGACGACGGCACGACGGTGTACGACGCGGTGCACGACAGCGAGCTGACCTCGCACCTGCTGAGCTGGATGGTCGAAGGCGCGACCGTCGGAGGGGTCACCTTCGCCATGATGCCGGGCGCCGACGTGCACACCGACTCCACCAGCCTGGTCCTGAACAGCGACCAGTCGAACACCTCGCTGGTCTTCGGTGAGGACCACATCTTGAAGCTCTTCCGGCGGGTCGCCGCCGGGCTCAACCCCGACCTGGAGATCACCCGGGCCCTCACCGAGCTCGGGTCCCACCACGTACCCGCACTGCAGGGCTGGGCCGAGATCGACATCGACGGGGCGACCACCACGGTGGCCACGCTGCACGCGTTCCTGCGCAGCGGGACCGACGGTTGGGCGCTCGCCACGACGTCGGTCCGCGACCTGCTGGCCGAAGGCGACCTGCACGCCGACGAGGTGGGCGGCGACTTCGCCGCGGAGGCGAAGCGGCTCGGGGCGGCGACCGCCGAGGTCCACGCGGAGATGGCCGCATCGCTACCGGTGGGCACCGCGGGACCCACCCAGCTCGCCGAGCTGGCCGCCGCGATGCGGAGCCGGTTCGACGCGGCCGCGCAGGCGATTCCGGCCTTGGCCGAGCATGCGCCGGGAGTGTCCGCAGCCTACGAGCGTCTGGCGGAGCACCACGGACCCCTTGCGCTGCAGCGCATCCACGGTGACTACCACCTCGGGCAGGCCCTGCGTACCGAGCGTCGGCTGGGTGCTCTTCGACTTCGAAGGTGAGCCCGGGGCGCCGGTGCGCGAACGCGCCGCGCTGGCCAGCCCGCTGCGAGATGTGGCGGGCATGCTGCGCTCGTTCGACTACGCCGCCCACCACCTGCTCATCGACCGTCCGACCGTGCCCCAGCTGGAGTACCGCGCGGTCGAGTGGGCGGAGCGCAACTGCGAGGCGTTCTGCGGCGGCTATGCCGCGGTCAGCGGGTACGACCCACGCGACGACGACGTGGTGCTGCGCGCCTTCCAGCTGGACAAGGCGGTGTACGAGGTCATCTACGAGGCGAGCCACCGGCCGGATTGGGTGGCCATCCCGCTCAGCGCCTTCGGACGGCTCACCGGATGACGGTGCCGGCTCCTGCCGCAGTCGGGCGTGAGGAGCTTGCCCGACTCGTCGGCGGCGCGCACCACAACCCGCATGCCGTGCTCGGCGCGCACCTGACCGACAGCGTGGTGACGTTCCGGGCGCTTCGCCCGCTGGCCACGTCGGTGAGCGCGCTCGTCGGCCAGACGCGGGTGCCGCTGGCGCATGAGCACGACGGGGTGTGGACCGGCGCCCTGGAGGCAGTCGCGGTACCCGACTACCTGCTCGAGGTCACCTACGACGACGGCGTTCCGCAGCTCGTCGACGACCCGTACCGCTACCTGCCGACTCTCGGCGAGATGGACCTGCACCTCATCGCCGAAGGTCGCCACGAGCAGCTGTGGCAGGTACTCGGGGCACACGTGCGCACCTACGGGCCGACCACCGGCGTCTCCTTCGCGGTGTGGGCACCGAACGCGCGAGGGGTGCGGGTGATCGGCGACTTCAACTTCTGGGACGGCACGGGCCACCCGATGCGGTCGATGGGCTCCTCAGGAGTCTGGGAGCTGTTCGTGCCGGGCACCGGCGACGGGATGGCCTACAAGTTCGCGATCCTCGGCGCCGACGGCACCTGGCGGAGCAAGGCCGACCCGATGGCGTTCGCCGCCGAGCACGCGCCCGCGACCAGCTCGATCGTGTTCACCTCCACCCACGAGTGGTCGGACGGCGAGTGGCTGGCCCAGCGCGCCGGGCGAGACACGCTGAGCGGACCGATGTCGGTGTACGAGGTGCACCTCGGCTCGTGGCGCGCGGGCCTGAGCTATCGCGAGCTGGCCGACCGAGCTCGTGGACTACGTGACCGAGCTGGGCTTCACCCACGTCGAGCTGCTGCCGGTGGCCGAGCACCCCTTCGGCGGCTCCTGGGGCTACCAGGTCACTTCCTACTACGCGCCGACGTCGCGCTTCGGCTCCCCTGACGACTTCCGTTTCCTCGTGGACGCCTTGCACCAAGCGGGCATCGGCGTCATCGTCGACTGGGTCCCGGCACATTTCCCCCGCGACTCCTGGGCGCTCGCGGAGTTCGACGGGACGCCGCTGTACGAGCACGCCGACCCGCGCCTCGGCGCGCACCCGCAGTGGGGCACGCTCATCTTCGACTACGGGCGGCGTGAGGTCCGCAACTTCCTCGTGGCCAACGCGTTGTTCTGGTGCTCGGAGCTGCACGTCGACGGGCTCCGGGTCGACGCGGTCGCCTCGATGCTCTACCTGGACTACGCCCGCGAGGCTGGCGAATGGGTTCCCAACGTCCATGGCGGACGGGAGAACTTGGACGCCGTGGCGTTCCTGCAGGAGATGAACGCCACCGTCTACCGGCGGGTACCCGGTGTGGTCACCATCGCCGAGGAGTCGACCGCCTGGCCGGGGGTGACCCGGCCCACCTACCTCGGCGGGCTGGGCTTCGGCCTGAAATGGAACATGGGCTGGATGCACGACTCGCTCGGGTACCTACGGCACGAGCCGCTGTTCCGGCACTTCCACCACCACGAGATGACGTTCTCGATGGTCTACGCGTACAGCGAGAACTTCGTGCTCCCGCTGTCGCACGACGAGGTGGTGCACGGCAAGGGCTCACTGCTCGGCAAGATGCCGGGCGACCGGTGGCAGCAGCTCGCCAACCTGCGCGCCTACCTCGCCTACATGTGGGCGCACCCGGGCAAGAACCTGCTGTTCATGGGCGGCGAGCTGGCTCAGCCGTCGGAGTGGGCGGAGATGCGCTCGCTGGAGTGGCAGCTGCTGGACTTCGGTGAGCACCGCGGGGTCCAGTCGCTGGTCCGCGACCTCAACACCGGCTACCGCTCCACGCCCGCCCTGTGGTCGCAGGACTTCCGCCCCGAGGGCTTCAGCTGGATCGACGCGGACGATGCCGACGGCAACGTGTTCTCGTTCCTGCGCTGGGCACCGGATGGCACCGCGCTCGCCTGCGTGGCGAACTTCGCCGGCGTGCCGCACGAGGCTTACCGGCTCGGGCTGCCTCACCCGGGCCGCTGGGTCGAGGTGGTCAACACCGACGCCGAGGTGTACGGCGGGAGCGGGGTCGGCAACCTGGGGGCGGTCGTCGCGACAGACGAACCGCGCCACGCCCAGCCGGCGTCGACCGTGCTCCGCCTGCCGCCGCTGGGGACACTGTGGCTGCGCCACGAAGGGTGAGACAGTGGCTGCGCCACGAAGGGTGACGTGACCCTTTCTGTACCTGCGCCTTGCTAGCGTCGGTCGACGTGAACGACGACCGTCCAGACCCTCCGACGACCACCTTGACCCCCGAAGCGACCAGCCAGACCGGCGGGCCACGCCAACCCCTGGGTGATCCTGGCGATCGTCCTGGTCGCGGCGTTCATGCAGTTGGTCGACGTCTCGATCGTCAACGTGGCGATCCCGTCCATCCAGCGCGAGCTGAACGCCAACTACGGGTCGATCCAGCTCGTGCTCGTCTTCTACTCGCTCGCCTTCGCCTGCATGCTGATCACAGGTGCCCGCCTCGGCGACATCTACGGTCGCAAGCGGCTCTTCATGATCGGGATGGCGGGCTTCACCTTCGCCTCGACGCTCTGCGGAGCGGCACCCAGCGCGGGGGTCCTCGTCGGCGCACGGTTCCTGCAGGGGCTCATGGCGAGCCTGATGTTCCCCCAGGTCCTGTCGGTGATCCAGGTGACGTTCCCGCCCGGGAACGCGGCCGGGCCTTCGCCGCGTTCGGCGCCGTGGTCGGGCTCGCCACGATCCTGGGCCCGTTGCTCGGCGGCGTCCTGATCCAGCTCAACTGGTTCCACCTCGACTGGCGCCTGATCTTCTACGTCAACGTCCCGATCGGCATCCTCGCGCTCATCGCGGCGAGCCGTTGGCTCGGCGAGTCCACGGCGCCACAAGCGGACTCGCTCGACATCCCCGGCGCGATCCTCGTCACGATCGGGCTGGTCCTGCTGGTCTACCCGTTGTCCACCGGTCGCGACCATGGTTGGCCGATCTGGATCTTCCTCATGATGGCCGCCTCGATACCGGTCCTCGCCGCGTTCGTCCTGCTCCAGCTGCGCAAGACCCGCGACCGAGCGTCCCCGCTGGTGCACATGAGCCTGTTCCGCGATCGCGCCTTCACCCGCGGCTCGCTGCTCACGCTGGTGTTCTTCCTCGGCCTGCCGCCGTTCTTCTTCGTCTTCGCCGTCTACATCCAGCTCGGGCTCGGCTTCTCGGCGCTCGGCTCGGGTCTGTCCAGCGTCGGCTTTGCCGTCGGGTCCGCGTTTGCCGCCTCACGGTCGGACGTGGTCGCCCGCCGCCTGGGCAACACCGTGCTGGTGATCGGCAGCGGCCTGATGGCGCTGGGCATGGGTCTCATCCTGCTGACCGTGCACCTGGTCGGCACGACGCCCGCACGCCTATGACTACTTCCCGGCGTTCCTCGTCGCCGGCGTCGGGCTCGGCCTGTTCATCGCGCCGGTCGTGAACATCATCCTGGCGGGCATCCGCGCCGAGGGGGCAGGTTCGGCCTCCGGCGTGCTGACCACCACCCAGCAGGTCGGCGGGGCCCTGGGGATCGCCATCGTCGGCGTCATCTTCTTCACCCTGATCGGGGTCAACGCACCGACGGCGGGCAGCTCGGTCGCGCCCCAGCTGAGGAGCGAGCTCACCGCGCTGCAGCTGCCGACCGAGCACCGTCGACGGGATCGTCACCGGCTTCCAGACCTGCTTCACCGACACCGCCCGCGCCAAGGACCCCACCAAGGCGCCGCCCAGCTGCGTCGCGCAGCGAGCAAGCCGTCAAGGCTCTGCCCGTGTCGGCCCAGGTCCAGCAGGAGATCAGCCAGGCGGTCTATGGCCACGCCGCGCCGCAGGCCCTGGCCAAGACGTTCTCGCGGTCGTTCCAGCAGACGCTGATCTACGAGATCGTGGTGTACCTGCTGGCGCTGGGTCTGGTCTTCACGCTGCCGCGCGATCGACCCGCACCGGATGGGTGCGCCTGACGGCGCAGCAGTCCGGGTAGCCGAACCATCCCGCGACTCACCCAGGCAGCCACGACACGTGGCCGACCAGCTCGACGTAGCCGACGAAGGCGACCACGTCGATGAGCGTGTGCGCGACGACCAGCGGAGCCACCCGACCCCACCGCTGGTAGAGCCGGCCGAAGATCAGACCCATCGCGACGTTCCCGACGAAACCACCGAGGCCCTGGTAGAGGTGGTACGACCCGCGCAGCAGCGCGCTGGTCACCAGCGCCTTGTCGCGCGACCAGCCGAGCTGGTCGAGGCGGTGCAGCAGGTAGCCAGCGACGAGGACTTCCTCCAGCAACCCGTTCTGAGCGGCCGACAGCACCAGGATCGGGATGCGCCACCACACGTCCGGGAGCTGGCCGGGCACCACGATCCGGTTGACCCCCAGGTGATAGGCGACCAGGTAGAACGCCAGACCCACCGAGCCGATCGCGGCCGCCAGCACGACCCCGCGCAGCGTGTCGCGCCGCGGGCTGGACAGGTCGACACCGATCGCCGCGAGCCCCTCACCGGAGCGGCCCAGCAGGTGGGCGACGAGCGCCACCGGTGCGAGCGGCGGTCGCGATGCTGACGAGCTGCAGGGCGAGGTCGAGCCACGGCCGACCCGGCGCGAGCGAGCCGACCAGGACCGCGCTCTGGCGAGCTGAGGCGCTGCGGGCTGAACAAGCCACCGAGGTAGCTGACCGCCGCCGCCAGACCGGACGCGCCGAGCGACACGGCGAAGACGACGAGCACCTCGCGCCGCAGCACCTTTGGCGGCGGCAGCGCAGGCAGGCGCGACTACAACCAGTCCTTGCGCTTGAACACCGTCCACAGCACCACCGGAGCTATCAGGATGACGGCGACCGAGGCGATCAAGCCCGCCGTGGCCGCTGAATCCAGGGTAGGGCACGTTCATCCCGTAGAAGCCGGTGACGAAGGTCGGCACCGCGATGATCGCCGCCCAGCTCGTCACCTTCTTGGTGATGACGTTCATCCGGTTGCTCTGGATGGTGAGCGTGGTCTCCAAGATGGTGGTGACCAGGTCGCGCAGGCTCTCGGTCCACTCGGTCGCGCGGAGCACGTGGTCGTACACGTCCTGGAAGTAGGGATACATGTCCACGTGGACGGCGTCGGACTCGCGGCGCATCAGCGCGTTGACCACCTCGCGCATCGGCAGCACGATCCGGCGCATCAGGACGAGCGAGCGGCGGAGCTGAAAGCTGCGCCGCTGCACCTCCACCCCGGCGGGTTGCGCGGCGAACAGCATGTCCTCCAGAGCCTCGATCTCGCCGTCGAGCGACTCGACGGTCGTCGAAGTGGCTGTCGACGACGAAGTCGAGCAGGCCGTGCAGCAGGAACTCGACGCCGTACTTGGCGAGGTCGCCAGCCGCGTCCCAGCGCGCGACCACCGCGTCCATGTCGAACGCGTCGTCCTTGCGGATGGTGACGAACGCGTTCGGGGTGATGAACGCCGCGATCTCGCTCGTGGCCAGCTCGCCGGTGTCGACATCCAGCGTCACCGTGTAGGTGTTGAGGAACGAGTGGGTCGGGTAGCGGTCGAGCTTGGGTCGTTGACGGACGCTGGTGGCGTCCTCGACGGCGAGGCTGTGCAGACCGAGCTCGTCGGCGATGGTGGCGAGGTCATCACCGTCGGGTGCGCACAGGTCCACCCAGACCACGCGCCCCGGCCTGGGCGAGCCGCTCGGAGACCTCGTCGAGCCCGAAGGCCTCCTCCACCACGGCACCCTTGTGGTAGAGCCGGGTGCGGACTTCGTGGTTCGTGCCGGTCGTTGCGCTTCGTCTTAGGCATGCCTGACAGGGTGTCACGCAACGATCTGCGGCGCCCGTTCTATCCCGGCGCCCAGGCCAAGTCGTCGATGGCGACAGCCAACCGCCTGACCGCCTCGACGAGCGTGTCGGCCGGCAGCGAGTAGGCGATACGCAGGAAGCGCTCCAACGTGCCGTCCGCGCCGAAGGACGGACCGGCCCCCAGTCGCAACCCTTCGGTCGCCGCCACCACGACCAGCCGAGAGCTGATCGGCGCGTCGAGCTCCACCCACAGGCAGAGTCCGCCGGGCGCCATGCGTGAACCGCCACTGCGGCAGCTCGGCGCGCAGGCTGTGGGCCAGGACATCGCGCTGCTCACGCAGTCGCGCCCGGCGCGGTTCCAGCACCGAGGTGGAGCGTTCCAGCAGTCGCGTCGCCACGAGCTGGTCGAGGACCGAGCCGGCCATGTCGATGGTGGAGCGCACCGCCGCCAGCCGGTGCACGAGCGGAGGCGTCGCCCGCACCCAGCCGACCCGCAGCCCACCCCAGTACGACTTGCTCATCGAGCCGATGGTCAGCACCCGTCCGTCGCGGTCGTGACTGGCGAACGGGGCTGGCAGCTCCACCTCGTCCACCGCGAGATCGACGAACGTCTCGTCGACGACGACGTGCACGCCCGATCGGCGTGCGGCAGCGGCCATCGCCGCCCGCTGGTCGTCGGCCATGAGCAGGCCGGTCGGGTTCTGGAAGTCGGGGACGATGAAGGCGAGGCGTGGCGCAGCCTGCCGCAGGGTCGCGTCGTAGAGCTCGACGTTCCAGCCGTCGTCGAGCATCCCGACTCCGACCGGCCGAGCACTCGTCGCGCGCAGCGCGCCGAGGGCACCGGGATAGGTGGGCGACTCCACGACCACCCGATCGCCCGCGCTCGTCAGCAGCCGCAGGATGAGGTCGAACGCGTGCTGCGCGCCGTTGGTCACCAGGATCTGGTCGGGGCTGGTCGCCAGACCACGGGCGCAATATCCCTCCGCCACCGCTTCGCGCAGCACGTCCAGTCCGAGCGGCTCATAGCCATGGCCGCCCAGGTAGCGGCCGAGGTCGTCGGCGGCCTCGGCCACGGCGGCAGTGATCTCGGCGGGCGCGCTGACGGCGGCGATCGTCAGCTCGATGACGTCAGGGTCCGCCGAAGGACCAGACGCCCAGGGCCGTGCGAGGAGGGCTGTCTCCCTGGCCCGGGAGCGTGGTCCAGCTCCCCGAGCCACGCCGGCTGCGGGCGAAGCCGTCGCTGCGGAGCTGCTCGTAGGCGGCCGCGACCGTGGTGCGGCTCACGCCGAGCGCGACGGCCAGCTCGCGTTCGGCCGGCAGCCGGACCTCCAGCGCCAGGCGGCCGTCACGGAGCAAGGTCCGGACCGCGCTGGCGAGGTCGCCATACGCTGGCCCCCGACCCCGCCACAGCCCGAGCAACCGCTCCAACTGCGCACCGGTGAGCCGTGCACTGGGACCTGTCATGGGTCCACTTTATGGAAATTGGCACTGTCCGCAAGGGCCACCTGCCTCCAGAATGGTCCACATGCCCGACAAAGCCCCCCACCTAGCCCTTCGTCTCGTCCAGCTCTATGTCGGTTTGGTCCTCTACGGAGCCAGTTCCGCCTTCCTGGTCGTCGCCGGATTGGGGCTGGGTCCCTGGGACGTGCTGCACCAGGGGCTCGCCCGGCACAGCCACCTGGCGATCGGCACCTGGTCCGTCATCATCGGCGCGGTGGTCCTGCTGCTGTGGATCCCGCTCCGTCAGCGGCCCGGCCTCGGCACCGTGTCGAACGTCGTGCTCATCGGCGTCACCGTCAACATCACCCTCGACCTGGTCCCCGTCCAGCACAACCTCGGCGCCCGGATCGCCTTCATGGTGACCGGCGTCCTGCTCAACGGCGTCGCCACCGGCTGCTACATCGGGGCCGGCATGGGCGCGGGCCCCCGGGACGGGCTGATGACCGGGATCGCCAAGCGCGGTCACTCGATCCGGCTGGTGCGCACGTCCATCGAGATCGCCGTGCTCGCGATCGGCTTCTGCCTCGGCGGCAGCGTCGGTATCGGCACGGTGGTCTACGCGCTCGGCATCGGCCCGCTCGCGCACATCTTCATCCCGCTGTTCACCCCGGGCCGCGGGCGCGGGCCTGCGTCCAGCCCGGAGGCAGCGCCCGTCGGCGGCTGAGCCGCGGAACGCCGCTGACGATCTCGACGGGGTTCGACCCGCAGCGCACGGCGATCGGCCGGCGCGCTGGAGATCGTCAGTCTTCGAGCCATTCCGTGTGGAGCGGGCGGAGGCACCAAGGGGCCGTGCGCCCCGCGATCAGCACGCTAAGAAGGACCGTCACGATCACGCTGAGCACCGTCAGTCCGGGCTGTTCGCCCATCTCGGGCCGAACGGCCGCCAAGGAAGCGGCGACTGCGAATGCGACAGGGATCACCGAGACAGCAACCGGATGAGGCCGGACCCCGCACACGAGCAGCACGGACACCAGTACTGCGTTGAGCACCTGAGACGCGACACCCAGGACCATCCCGGCCAGTACCCCGAAGAGTGCCCCGAGGAGTACCCCGGAGACCGCCCCTTCGTACCCGAAGACCATCCCGTAGAGCACTGCGCCGAAGGCGCCTCCGACCACGATGCCGCCTAACACGCCCATCAGCAGCAGGCGCCCAAGCGTGGTGATCACCTGCGGCCACAGGCGACTACGCGCCGACGGGTGCCACTGACCTGGTCCACGAAGCGCCCCTCGTTCGGGAGTACGGCTGTGACCGAGAGAGTAGCCGGACTCTACGACGATCGACTCGACCTGATCCTCATCAGGCGATCGCGCGCCAGGTGAGCGCCACCAGCACGTTCGTCCCCCCACCGCTAGCGCCTGCGCTGGCGGCGAAACGCCGGTCATAGTCACGAACACCTGCCTTGATCTACTCTCTGGTCAGTCGCGGAAGATCAGACAGGAACCATGGTGGACAAGCACGGGTACCGCAGCGCGCTGAAGCACCGCGACTTCAGGCTGCTCATCACGTCGTTCACCATCACCTCGACGGGCGGGTGGGCGTACAACCTCGCCCTGTGGATCTACGTCTACGACCGGACGCACTCCTTCGGCTGGGTCGCCGCGACCACCATGGTGCGGTTCATCCCGTCGCTGCTGTTCAGCGCCTACGCCGGTGTGCTGGCCGACCGGTTCGAACGGGTACGCCTGCTCGTACGGGTCCGCGCGCTGCTCGTGCTGTGGATGGGCCTGATGGCCCTGACCGCCGCCCTCGACGCACCAGTCGCTCTCGTCCTGGTCTTCGCCGTGCTGTGCACGCTCACCGGGATGGTCAACGACCCTGCCGAGCGGGCGCTGACCCCGCAGATCGTCGGCGAGGAGGACCTGGCGGCGGCCAACGCCCTCACCGGCGCGGTGGAGAACCTCGTCATCATCGCCGGGCCCGGCGATCGGAGCTGGCCTGCTGCTGCTGGGCGCGCCGCCGTGGGTGTTCGCGATGACCGCCGTCACGCACGCGATCGGCATGGCGCTCACCACTCGGGTGCAGGCACGCAGCCAGCCGGTCGATGTCACCGAGGGTGGCAATGCCGGGCCGCTCCGCCAGATGGTGGTCGGAGTCCGAACGATGGCCTCGTCGTCGTTGGTCATGCTGCTGGTGGGCTTCAGCGTGCTCGCCAGCTTCGTCTACGGCACCGACACGGTGCTGTTCATCGCGATCAGCCGCGACCTGCTCGGCACGGGCTCTGACGGCACCGGTTACCTGCTCGCCGGCCTCGGGGTCGGCGGGATCGCCGCCGCGGTAGTCGTCAACCGGCTCGCGGCCTCACCGCGGCTCGGCGCGATCATCACCATCGGCATGGCCGTGTACTGCCTGCCCACGGCGCTGCTCACCGTCGTGCACTCACCAGCGCTCGGTTTCGCGCTCCAGGCCGTGCGCGGCGCCGGCACGCTGATCGTCGACGTCCTCGCGGTCACGGCCCTGCAGCGCTCGCTGCCGCAGGACCGCATCGCCCGGGTGTTCGGCGCGTTCACCGGCCTGGTCCTGCTGGCCATCTCCCTCGGTGCGTTCGTCACGCCGCTGTTGCTGAACGCTCTGGGACTGCGCGACACCATGCTCGTCTACGGCCTGGGCATCCCCGCCGCCGTCGCCATCGGCTACGTCGTCCGCCTGGCAGCGATGGACAAGGTCGCGGTGGCCCAGGTCGCCGAGCTGGCACCCAGGATCGTGTTGCTGCAAGGCCTCGGCATCTTCGCCAAGGCTTCGCGTCCCGCACTGGAGCGCCTCGCCGGTGCCCTCACCGAGCTGGCACGGTTCCCGATGGCGAGGCCGTCGTCCGCGAGGGCGAGGTCGCCGACGCCCTCTACGTGCTGCTCGACGGTCGGGTCAGCGTCACCGCACGGGGTGAGGCCGGGCGTCGAGCATCAGCTGCGCACGATGGAGTCCGGCAGCTACTTCGGCGAGATCGGCCTGCTCGAGCACATCCCGCGTACCGCCACGGTGACCGCCGCTGGTCCGTGCCGGCTCTACCGCATCGACGGGGATGCCTTCATCGAGGCGCTCACCAGCCTGTCGGCCTCCCCCTCGCTCCTGGAGGGTGCAAAGACCCGGCTGGCTGCGAGCCATCCCTCCTACGTGCCGTCGGAGCATCGCGGCGACCGCCCTGCCGCCCGAACCAGCCTGCGACCTGAGTCGGGAGCCCGCATCCCCTCGATGGCCTCGGTGAATAGTGCCTCGACCATGCCGTGATCGCCGCGAGCAGCAATCAGCCGGGCGAGCGTCACCAAACCACGACACGCGAGACCGCGACGAGCCCGGCGATGGCTGGGTCGCGCCTCTATGGTGGACCGATGGCGTCGGTCAAGCAGATCCAAGTCACCTTCGACTGCGCAGAACCTGAGCGCGTCGCTCGTTTCTGGTGCGAGGTGTTGGGGTACGTCGTACCGCCGCCACCGGACGGGTTTGCGACCTGGGACGATTTCGATCGCGCGCTGCCGCCTGAGCGTCAGGGTTCAGCGTTCGCATGCATTGATCCCTCAGGTGTGGGCCCGCGACTGTTCTTCCAGCGCGTTCCCGAAGGCAAGGTCGTCAAGAATCGGCTGCATCTTGACGTGCGGGTCGGCACCGGGCTCGTGGGTGAAGAGCGCCTGGCCGCACTTGAGGCCGAATGCGCACGACTGGTCGCGCTCGGCGCGGTACGCGTGCGACTACTGCTTGCCGATGGCTACGACGAGTCGTGCCTCGTGATGCAGGACATCGAGGGCAACGAGTTCTGTCTCGACTGAGTGGCCGCGAACGTGTCCGGGGCATAGGACACACCCAGCAAGAGCTAGGGAAGGCTCAGCACCAGCCCGTCGCGCGCAGCAAGCACCTCGAGACGCGGGCTGGCGAGTCGCGTCACCATCGCATCGATGGCGTCGTCGGTCCGCGCCGGGTCGTGATGGAACAGCGCCACCCGCTTGGCCCCAGCCAAGGTGGCAAGTCCCACCGCGTACTCGGCGGCGGAGTGACCGAGATAGGCGCGCTCTGGCAGCTCGGTCGCCGTGTGCTGGGCGTCGTGGATGAGCAGGTCCACGCCGTCGGCTAGCGCGAGCGCGTCTTCGTGATACGCCCCCAGCCCGTCTGGGCCGGCACCGAGGCCGAGCGGGCTGTGGTCGGTCAGGTAGGCGAGGGACGACGTACCGTCGCTCACCCGGTAGCCGAAGGTCCGGCCCCCCTTGTGCGGGATCTCCCGCACGAGCACCGAGAATCCCTCGACCTCGAGGTTCCCGGGATCGAGGGACCCGAACGTCCAGCCGTCACCGAGCTGCTCAGGGCGGATCGGGAAATGTGGCGGGGCCATGGCGCGCGCGAGCAGCTCGGCTGCGTCGACTCCCTGTTCGGGCAACAGCACATCGACCCGATGCCCCGATGCCAGTCCGGCGGCGAAGAACGGCATTCCGTGGGTGTGGTCCCAATGCAGGTGGCTCAGCAGCAGCGTGCCACGGAAGGCCTTGCCCCCGAACATCGGCGACAGCTGCTGCAGACCAGTGCCCGCGTCCAGCACGAGCGTCGGCAGCTCGCCTGGGCGGGCGAGCGCGACGCACGACGTGTGGCCGCCGTAGCGTTCGCTGCCGGGCCCCGACACGGGCGTCGAACCACGCGTGCCGAGGAAGATCACTCTCATCGGGTACAGCCTGCCCGATGATGCGTCGCGCCGAACAGCCACCACGCGTGGCCGATCGAGGTCAGAACAACGCGTTGGCCAGCGCGGTCCGCGCCGCCACCACCCGCGGGTCGTCGCCGCCCACGGCGTCGAACAGCGCGAGCAGGTGGGTACGTGCCGTCGCGCGGTCGTCTCCGCTGGTGCGCCGCACGGTCTCGACGAGTCGCCCGAACGCCTCGGCGAGCTGACCGCCGAGCAGCTCGAGGTCGGCAGCCTGGCACTGGGCCTGGACGTCCTCAGGCCGGGCATCCGCCTCGCGGCGGACACCATGCGGGTCGAGCCCGGACGTGCGCCGGAGCAGCTCGACCTGGCCGAGCCCGGCCTTGGCCAGCGCGTCCCCGGGGATCCGCTCGAGCACTCCGGTGTAGGCAGCGGCGGCGGCGTCGAGATCCCCGGCGTCGAGGGCCGTCATCGCCTCCTCGTAGCCCGGGTCGAGGTCGTCCGCCCCGTCGACGGCGTCCGCGCCGCCAGGCGCGGCCGCGCGATCGGCGCCGACCGCGGTGAGCAGCTGGTCGAGCCAAGTCCGCACCTGCGCCTCGGGCATCGCACCGTTGAACTCGTGCACGATCTGGCCCTGCCAGACCGCCTTGACGGCCGGGATGCCCTGCACGGCAGCGGCGGCGGCGAGCTGCTGGTTCGCGTCGACGTCGATCTTCGCCAGCACCCAGGCACCGCCGTCGGCCTCCGCGAGCCGCTCCAGGATCGGGCTGAGCTGCTTGCACGGCTCGCACCAGCTGGCCCAGAAGTCGAGGACCACCAGGGTCGACATGGACCGCTCGACGACGTCGGCCTGGAAGGTGGCCTCGGTGACGTCGATGACGTTCGAGCCGGCAGGGCGTGGCGCGGCGGGCTCTGCCGGGCGCCGGTCGAGCGGAACGGCGCCGGCCAGCCGGAAGTCGTTGGGCGAGAAGTTCATCTTCCTATCCTGCCGCAGGCGGGGGTTCAGAACCTCGGCGGCTCGGTGTAGGCGCCCCACTCGTCCTTGAGCACGCCGCAGATCTCACCGAGCGTGGCCTCGGCGCGCACCGCGTCGAGCATCGCCGGCAGCATGTTCTCCTCGGTCCGGGCGACCTCGACCATGCGCGCGCAGCGCGGCGTCGCACCGCCTCCTGCGTCGCGGGCGGCCCGGCGCTCGCCGAGCACCCGGTTCTGCTCGCGCTCGACCTCGTGGCTGACCCGCAGGATCTCCAGCGGCTCCTCGATCGACTCGGTGTGGCAGTTGACCCCGACGATCCGCTTGTCGCCCTTCTCCAGCGCCTGCTGGTAGCGGAACGCCGCCTCGGCGATCTCCGCCATGAACCAGCCGTCCTCGATGCCGCGCAGGAGGCCCGCCGGTGATCGTCCCGTCGCTGCCCATGTCGCGGATCTTGGCGAAGATCGCCTCGGCCTCGGCGCTCGATCTCGTCGGTGAGCGCCTCGACGTACCAGGAGCCGCCGAGCGGGTCGGCGACGTTGGTGACGCCGGTCTCCTCCATGATCACCTGCTGGGTGCGCAGCGCGATCTCGGCGGACTTCTCGCTCGGCAGCGCCAGCACCTCGTCGAGCGCGTTGGTGTGCAGCGAGTTGGTGCCGCCGAGCACGGCGGCCAGCGCCTCGACCGCGGTGCGCACGACGTTGTTGTCCGGCTGCTGCGCGGTCAGCGACACGCCGGCGGTCTGGGTGTGGAACCGCAGCCACTGCGCGCGCTCGGTCTTCGCGCCGTAGACGTCGCGCATCCAGCGGGCCCAGATCCGGCGCGCCGCGCGGAACTTGGCGATCTCCTCGAAGAAGTCGATGTGGGCGTCGAAGAAGAACGACAGGCCGGGCGCGAACGTGTCGACGTCCAGGCCGCGCGACAGGCCGAGCTCGACGTAGCCGAAGCCGTCGGCGAGGGTGAAGGCCAGCTCCTGCGCGGCGGTCGAGCCGGCCTCGCGGATGTGGTAGCCCGGACACCGACAGCGGCTTGTACGCCGGGATGTTCGTCGCGCAGTACTCCATCAGGTCGCCGATGAGACGCAGGTGCGGCTGCGGCGGGAACAGCCACTCCTTCTGCGCGATGTACTCCTTGAAGATGTCGGTCTGCAGCGTGCCGTCGAGCGTCGAGATGTCGACGCCCTGGCGCTCGGCGGCGACCAGGTACATGCAGAAGACCGGGACCGCCGGCCCGCTGATCGTCATCGACGTGGTGACGTCGCCGAGCGGGATCTCGTCGAACAGGATCTCCATGTCGGCCGCGGAGTCGATGGCGACGCCGCAGTGGCCGACCTCGCCGAGCGAGCGCGGCTCGTCGGAGTCGCGGCCCATCAGCGTCGGCATGTCGAACGCGACCGACAGCCCGCCGCCGCCGGCGGCCAGGATCATCTTGTAGCGCTCGTTGGTCTGCGCGGCGTTGCCGAAGCCGGCGAACTGCCGGATCGTCCAGGTCCGACCGCGGTAGCCGGTCGGGTACAGCCCGCGGGTGAAGGGGAACTCCCCGGGCCAGCCGATGCGCTCGAAGCGCGGGTCGTCGACCCCCTCGGGCGGACCGTAGACCGGCGCCACCTCGACGCCCGACAGCGTGGTGAAGTCGCCGTCACGCACCCGCGAGGCGTCGTAGCGGGCCTGCCAGCGCGCCCGGCCGGCCTCGATCTCGCCTGTGTCCACGCGTGTCTCCTGCTGCTCGGGGTCTCCTCTAGATAGTAGGACGTCCGACTATCCGCGGCCACTTGACGGAGAACTGTCAGCGCAGGTCGTCGCCAGCGGCGAAGTCGCCCGCGCCGATCCGCAGCTGCTTCAGCGCGGCGAACACCTGCTCACGCTGGGTCTCGTCCAGCACGTCCAGGGCGAAGCCCGCGGCCATCAGATCGGCGGTGGCCTCCTCGACGACGGTCCGCCCGGCCGGTGTGATGGCGGCCAGCACCCCGCGCCCGTCGGCCGGGTTGGGCCGTCGCTCGACATACCCCTGGGCCGACAGCCGGTCGATCGATGTTCGTGACGCTGGTCGGGTGCACCATCAGTCGTTCGCCCACCCGACCGAGCGGCAGCGCCCCGTGCCTGCTGAACCGCAGCAGGACCAGCGCCTCGTAGCGCGCGAAGGTGAGCCCGTGCGGTCGGAGCAGCTCGTCGTAGCGGGCGAGCAGGATCTGCTGCGCCCGCATGATCGACGTGGCGACCTTCATCGCCGAGCTCGGCCCCCACGTCTGCTCCCATCGCTCGCCGGCACGCGCGATGGGATCGAACGGCAGGTTGAGGGGTTTAGCCATGGACGCTCACGCCGGAAAACCTAACAGCGCGCGACAGCCCACGAGGCTAGGAGATGTGGCCGAACTCCCAGTGCCACGGCTCGGGCTTGCTCCCGCCCGGCTCCGCCCAGCCCGGGTGGAACCACCCGAAGGACGCCGCGTGCGCCTTCATCCAGCGGTACTGGGGGCTGCCAAAGGTCTGGATGCCGCAGCCAAGGTCGCCGGCGAGCCCCCAGCCGTGGTTGCTCCTGCCCGGAATCGCAGCCAAGCCCTGGCTTGCGGCGGTAGACGTCGACCTGGGCCGCGTAGCTGCGGTAGGAGTCGGTGACGCAGATCCCGCGGCCGAACGTCTGGGCGTAGGCCGCGGACATCCGGTCGAAGGCGACGGCCGCGTCGGCACGCAACCGGTGGCCGGGCGCGCTGGCCAGCGGGCACAGCGCCGAAGCCGGGATCATCCCGTTGGGGAACCCGCCCCACGACGTGCCACCGCTGATCCCTGAGGCATTGCACGAGCCGGAGCGCGGAGCCGGGGCAGCCGCTGGCGCAGGCGCAGGCGCCTTGGCCGGCACGCGGCTTCGCTGGGCCGCGCAGCCGCATCACGGGCCGCGTTGGCAGCCGCTTGCTTGGCGGCCGCTTCCCTGGCTGCCTTCGCCCTCGCAGCGGCTTCCCTGGCGGCCTTCTCCTGGCGGGCCTTCTCGACAGCCGCCTCGTAGGCCGCCAGCGCCTTCTGCATCTGTTCGCCGGCCTGCGCCGCCTGGGCCTGCAGCGCGACGGTCCGCCGGTCGAGCTCGGCCTTGTCCTTGGCGGTGGAGGCCACGAGCTGATCAGCCCGCTTGCTCAGCTGCATCGCGTCCTGGCGGGCCACCTCGACCTGGCGCAGCGCGTCGCCATTCCCACGATCGACGATCTGCAGGAAGCCCGCGCTGTGCAGCAGCTCGGAGAGTCCGGTGCCGTCCGAGTCCACGATCGCCTGCACGGCGTTGGGCACCCCGTGGCGGTATGCCGCGGCCGCGTAACGGTCGACGATCAGGCGTGCGGCTTTGACCTTCGCCTGCGCGTCGCCCGCAGCGGCTCGCGTCGTCGCCGCCTGCTTCTGCTCCTTGGCCAGCTTGCGCTGGCCCTCCTCCAAGGCCCTGGTGCCCGCTTCGAGCTCCCGCTGGGCCTTCGCGGCCTGGGCCTGCATGCGGTCCAGCATCGTGCGGTCAGGCGTGGTGTCCGCCGCGGCCGGCGACGCGCTGGTCAACGGCACCGCGACGGCGACGGGCAGGGCCACAGCGAGGGCGAGGAGCAGGGCGGGGAACGTTCTGGCGCGACGGAACAACTTGAAAGCTGGCACGGGCACACAATCGGTCCGACGACAGGATCAACGGGACAACGCCCGGCAAACTGTCGAGAACCGTACCCGACGATTGGGACATACGTGAAGATGTCGTGACTTTCTCCACACTTTCGTTGACTCACGGGGCCAGAGTTGCTCCCGCACGTAAACGCCGCTCCAGGACGAATGCACCCGTCGGCACGACGCCGGCGAGGAGGGCGAGGAGCGTGTGCCTGCGGCCCCAGCCGAGGTCCCCGCGCACGTTCAGCACGAGCAGGACGAACGCGATGAACAGCACCCCGTGGATCGGCCCGAACACCTTGACGCCCAGGGGCTGATCGGCAAACGCCTTCACAGCACTGCAGACGAGCAAGATCAGGAACGACGCGCCCTCGGCGAGGGAGACGTAGCGGAGCAGCGGGACGGCGTTGCGCACGGCGGGCCTTTCGCGAGGAGCACGGAGTGCCTCCATCCAACGCGAGGGGCGGCGGCCGCAGTGGGTCTGGGCACTGTGTGGTCCGTCACAGCCCTTCAGGCCGTTACGCCAGCCACCAGCTCGTCCGCGGCGCCGTAAGGGTCGAGCCGGCCGCCCGCGACCCGCTCCGCGAGCGAGTCCAGCAGCGCTCCGTCGCGCACCTGGCCCATCTTGGCGCGCAACGCGGCGAGCGCGATCGCCTCGATCTCGGCAGTGGCCCGGTACTGCCGCCGCCGGGTCAGCTCACCGCTGCGCGCCATCCACTCCTGGTGGGCGTCGATGGCCTCGACCACCTCGTCGGCTCCCTCCTGCCGGAACGCGACCGTCTTCACGATCGGAGGCCGCCAGGCGTCGGGACCTCGCGCCTCGCCGAGCGCGAGCATGTTGCGAAGGTCGCGCACGGTGTCGTTCGCGCCGTCGCGGTCGGCCTTGTTCACCACGTAGACGTCGGCGATCTCCAAGATGCCCGCTTTTGCCGCCTGGATACCGTCGCCCATCCCTGGAGCGAGCAGCACCAGCGTGGTGTCGGCGGCGGAGGCGATCTCCACCTCGGCCTGGCCCACCCCCACCGTCTCCACCAGGATCACGTCCCAGCCCGCGGCGTCGAGCACCCGCAGCGCGTGCGGCGCCGCCCACGACAGCCCGCCCAGGTGGCCGCGGGTGGCCATGGAGCGGATGAACACGTCCGGGTCGGTGGCGTGGTCCTGCATCCGGATCCGGTCCCCGAGCAACGCCCCACCGGAGAACGGCGAGGACGGGTCGACAGCGAGCACCGCCACCCGCACGCCGCGACGGCGGTACGCCGCGACCAGCGCCGCCGTGGAGGTGGACTTGCCCACCCCGGGTGAGCCGGTGAGCCCGACGACGTGGGCGTGGCCGGTGTACGGGGCCAGCGCGGCCATCACCGGGCGCAGCTGCGGCGAGGCGCCCTCCACCAGCGTGATCAGCCGGCCTACCGCACGCGCGTCACCGCCGCGGGCGCGCGCTACGAGATCGTCCACGTCACCGTTCACCCTCGCGGCGTCAGACCTGCGGTACCCGGATGACCAGGGCGTCGCCCTGGCCGCCGCCACCGCACAAGCCCGCCGCGCCCAGCCCGCCACCGCGTCGCTTGAGCTCGTACGCCAGGTGCAGGACCAGGCGGGCGCCGGACATCCCGATCGGATGGCCGAGCGCGATGGCGCCACCGTTGACGTTGACCTTCTCCCCGGTCACACCGAGGTCCCGCATCGACTGGACCGCCACCGAGGCGAACGCCTCGTTGATCTCCAGCAGGTCCAGGTCGTCGACGCTGAGCCCCTCGCGGGCCAGCGCCTTGGCGATGGCGTTCGACGGCTGGGACTGCAGGGAGTTGTCGGGGCCCGCGACGACGCCGTGGGCACCGATCTCGGCGAGGATCGTCGAGGCCCAGCTCCTCCGCCTTGGCCCGGGACATGACGACGACCGCGCACGCGCCGTCGGAGATCTGCGAGGACGAACCCGCGGTGATCGTGCCGTTCTTGGCGAACGCCGGCCGGAGCTTGCCGAGCGACTCGGCGGTCGTCTCGGGCCGGATGCCCTCGTCCTGCGTGAAGACGATCGGCTCACCACGGCGCTGCGGGACCTGGACCGGGACGATCTCCGCGTCGAAGAGCCCGTCCTTCTGAGCGCGGGCCGCGCGCTGGTGCGACTGGGCGGCGAGCGCGTCCTGGTCCTCGCGGCTGATGCCGAGCCGGGCGTTGTGGTGCTCGGTGGACTCGCCCATCGCGATGTGGTCGAAGGCATCGGTGAGGCCGTCGAAGGCCATCGAGTCGACCAGCTCGACCGACCCGTACTTGTAGCCCTCGCGCGACTTGGGCAGCAGGTGGGGAGCGTTGGTCATCGACTCCATGCCACCGGCGACCACGACGTCGAACTCGCCGGCGCGGATGAGCTGGTCAGCCAGGGCGATCGAGTCCAGCCCTGACAGGCAGACCTTGTTGACCGTCAGCGCCGGAACCGACATCGGGATGCCGCCGGCCACCGCGGCCTGGCGCGCCGTGATCTGACCGGCCCCGGCCTGCAGCACCTGCCCCATGATCACGTAGTCGACCTGGTCGCCGCCGCAGGCCGGCACGCTCCAGGGCAGCCTTGATCGCGACCCCACCGAGGTCGGCCGCCGAGAAGCCGGTGAGCGAACCCAGCAGCCTGCCGATCGGGGTGCGTGCGCCTGAAACGATGACGGAGCCGCCTGCTAGACCCATCGTGAGCCTCCTGAACGATCATGGATGTCTACCTGCCACGATACCGACCATGACTGCTCCCCTGCTGACCCGCATCGACCACGTGGGCATCGCCGTGCACGACCTCGAGGCGGCGATCGAGCTCTACACCACGACGTTCGGGCTGACGGTGGTCAGCCGCGAGATCAACGAGCCCCAGGGCGTCCGCGAGGCGATGCTGCACGTGGCCGACGGGGCCGCCGGATCGTCCTATGTGCAGCTCCTCGAACCGACCCATCCCGACACGCCAGTCGGCAAGTTCCTGACCCGCAATGGTGAAGGCGTGCACCACATCGGCTACGGGGTCGACGACGTCGCCGAGGCGCTCGCGGCGATCGGTGAACGCGGCGTACGACTGGTCGACGAGCGGCCACGGCACGGCTCGATGGGCGCATCGATCGCCTTCTTGCACCCGAAGGATCTCAGCGGAGTGCTCACGGAGCTCGTCCAGGCGGCGCCTCGCCTGGCATGATCGGCGCCATGCATGTGATCGCGCTCACACTGCCGGAACCACACGCGATAGCCACCTACCCCGTCGTGGCGATCCTCGCGGTGCTCGTCGTCGTCGCGCTGCTGCGCAAGCTGCTGTCGCTCGCAGTCATCGCGCTGGTCGTCGCCGGCCTGGTCATCGCCTATCAGGGCGGCGCGCTGGACCACTGGGTGGACAAGGGCAAGACCGCCATCGAGCAGCAGATCCAGCAGCAGGCGCCGACCAAGTAGCACCGGCCGTCAGGTCAGGACAGCCCCTCAGGTCAGCGCAGACAGGAAATCACGCACCGCCGCCGTGAACTCCTCGGGCGCCTCGACCGCCGACAGGTGACCGGCTGCGGGCACCACGACCAGCTTGGCGTCCGGCAACGCCTCGACCATCGCCTCCGCCTCGGCGATCGACGTCAACGCGTCCTCCGCGCCCACCACCACCAGCGCCGGCACTCCGGCGGCGCGCAAAGTCTCGAAGGAGTCCGGGCGCGACGCCATCGCCCGCTGCGCCCAGGCGACGGCCGCGGGTGGCGCGGACTCGACCAGCGCCTTGACCCGGCCGAAGACCATGCCCCGCCGTTGCTTCGTGGTGTCCCCCACCAACGTCGGCAGCACGTCGCTCACCAGCACACCGGCGCCTTCTTCGGTGAGCACCGCCGACGCGATCCGCTCCCGGTTGGCTGCCGCCGCCTCGCCGTCGGCGCCGGCCCGGGTGTCCGCCAGGACGATGGCGCTGACCCGGTCGCCGTGCCGGCGCAGGAACGCCATCGTCACGTAGCCGCCCATGGACAGCCCGCCGATCACGGCCCGCTCGATGCCCTTGGCGTCGAGCAGCGCCGCGACGTCGTCCGCCATCGCGTCCAACGACGGATCGTCGCGCCGAGCGGCGAACCCGCCGAACCCGCGCAGGTCAGGCGTGATGATCCGGTAGCCGTCGGCGAGCGCCTCACGCTGGGGCAGCCACATTGCCGCGGACAGCGGGAACGCGTGCAGCAGGACGACCGGGGTGCCGTGCCCGGCGTCCCTGGCGTACAGCTCGACGGCCATGGGAACACCGTAGCGAACGGATCGCTGCCAGCAGGGCAATCAGTTCAGCGCATGCGCAGTCAGCTGGGCCAGTGCGTGGGCAGCGGGTAGGCGCCCGGCGCCACCCGGCGGACAATCTCGTCGAGCACCCGGCGGACGTAGGTCTCCCCCACCCACAAGTGCTTGGCACCTTGGACCGCGACCACCTCGGCCTGCGGGACCCGGCTAAACCGCAGCACCGCCTCCGGCGGCTGCAGGTAGTCGTCGTGCTCGGGGACGAGCGCGACCAGCGGCTTGCCCGCCGCCGCCCAGGCGTCGAGGTCGCCGTCGCCGGCCCGCTTCAGCGGGGGCGACAGCAAGATGGCGCCGACCGCGCGCGGGTCATCAGCGCCGTACATCAGCGCCAGCTCGGTGCCGAACGACCAGCCGAGGAGCCACGGGTCCGGGAGGTGGTGCTGCACGGCCGCGTCCAGCGCTGCGGCCACGTCGTACCGTTCGCCGCGCCCGTCGTCGAATGCACCGTCGCTCGTGCCCTCCGGAGAGGACGTCCCACGAGTATTGATGCGCAGCACGGCCACGCCGGCGAGCGCCGGCAGCCGGGCCGCTGCCTTGCGGTAGACGTGGCTATCCATCGTCCCGCCGTGCGTGGGGAGCGGGTGCAGGCAGACCAGGGTCGCGACGGGCTCGCGATCCGGAGGCAGGGCGAGCGCGCCGACGAGGTTCAAGCCGTCCTCGGTGCGCAGCGTCAGGGGGGAGCGACGGGCCGGCAGGACGGTCAGGGCGCGGATCTCGGTCATCGCCTGCGAACTTATCGCACCGGTTCCCCAACACTCACCGATGCGGTTTCATGGAGGGCATGACCGAGCAGCCGAAGGCCCCGCGCACTGCCAGCCACGACCTCCCGGTCTCCGATTCGCTCGCCGAGTTCATGAAGCAGTCGTGGGCCGACAGCGATGCTCACGACGTCGAGCCGCTGGAGATCGCCCCGTACGCGGCCAAGCGGCGCGGTGCGCTCTCGGCGCGCTTTCCCGGCGAGACGCTGGTCGTGCCGACCGGCACGCTGGTGCGGCGCAGCAACGACTGCGACTACCCGTTCCGTCCCGGCAGCGACTTCGTCTGGCTGACCGGTGAGATGGAGCCGGACGCCGTGCTGGTCATGAGCCCGAGCGGCGCCGGCCACCACGCTGAGCTGTTCGTGCGTCCACGTCCGTCGCGGTCGGGCGGGCCGGAGTTCTATCGGGACCGGCGCTACGGCGACTTCTGGGTCGGCCGGCGGCGCAGCCTGGCCGAGTCCCACGCCGCGCTCGGCATCGACTGCCGCCGACCTCGACGAGCTCCCCGATGTGCTCGCTGGCCTGGGCGGCGCGCGCGTGCTGCGCGGCTACGACCCGGCGGTCGACGCGTTGGTCACCGCTGCGAGCGAGGCCAGCGACGCCGAGCTCGCCGCGGCGTTGTCCGAGCTGAGGTTGGTCAAGGACGACTGGGAGATCGCACAGATCACCGAGGCGGTCGAAGCAACCATCCGCGGGTTCGCCGATGTGGTGCGCGAGCTGCCCCGACGCGGTCGCCACCAGCGAGCGCTGGATCGACGGCGTCTTCTACCGGCGGGCGCGGGTCGAGGGAAACGCCGTCGGCTACGAGACGATCGCCGCCGCCGGCTCGCACGCCTGCGTGCTCCACTGGATCCGCAACGACGGACCAGTCCGTCCCGGAGAGCTGCTGCTGCTGGACGCCGGCGTGGAGAACCGCAACCTGTACACCGCCGACATCACCCGCACGCTTCCCGATCAACGGGACGTTCAGCCCAGCCCAGCGCAAGGTCTACCAGCTGGTCTACGACGCGCAGGAAGCCGCGATGGCCACCATCCGGCCCGGCGCATCCTTCCGCGACTTCCACCGGGCGGCGATGACCATCATCGCCCACGGCCTCGCCGAGTGGGGCATCCTGCCGGTGGACGCGGAGACGTCGATGCGCGCGGACTCCGGCCTGTATCGCCGCTACACCCTGTGCAGCAGCGGCCACATGCTGGGCTTGGACGTGCACGACTGCGCCAAGGCCCGTGCCGAGACCTACCTGGACGGAAAGCTTGAGGTCGGGCACGTCCTCACCGTCGAGCCGGGACTGTACTTCCAGCCCGACGACCTGACGCTGCCCGAGGAGCTGCGCGGCATCGGCGTGCGGATCGAGGACGACCTGGTCGTCACCCGCGACGGCTACCGGCTGCTGTCGGCCGGGCTGCCCCGCCACCCGGACGAGGTCGAGGCCTGGATGGCGGGCCTGTCCACGAGTGGCTGAGCGCAAGCACGGCCTCGCCGCGCCTCCCACCGAGACCGAGGTGCGGCACGAGGACTGGGACAGTCGCGACCTGTCCGGGCAGAGCGCACACCCGGGTCGCGTTCGTCGACGTGGATCTGATGGAGGCGACCAACAACGGCGCGGTCTTCACCGAGTGCACCTTCCGCGACTGTCGCTTCAACGCCAGCTCGCACGTCGATGCGGCGTTCATCAACTGCACGTTCACCCAGTGCTCGTTCTTCGACGCCAGCTTCGTCGGATGCAAGCTGCTCGGCAGCATGTTCGACCGGTGCACGTTCGCCCTTTTCACCGTGACCGGTGGCGACTGGTCGTTCGTCGGGCTCCCCGGTGCGGACCTGCGCAAGGCATCACTCACGGACGTGCGGATGCGCGAGGCCGATCTCACCGGCGCTCTGCTGCAAGGCGCCACGCTTCGCGGCGTCGATCTGTCCGGGGCGTGGCTGCATGGCGCCAACCTGTCCGGCGCGGACCTGCGAGGTTCCGACCTGTCGACCGTGGACCCACTCACCACACCTCTCAAGGGCGCGGTCATCGACATCGACCAGGCGATCGTGGTCGCCGGCGCCCTGGGCCTGGACGTGCGCACCACGCTCTGAATGACGTGCGCACCACGCTCTGAATGAGGACGACGCCCTGCGCAATGTCGCGTCAGGTATCCGCGTCGGTGAGCAACCCTCGCCGTCGCGCCACGGCGACTGCCTCGGTGCGGCCCCCGGCGCCGAGCTTGGCCATGATGTTGGAGACATGGACGCTCACCGTCTTGGCGCTGATGAACAGCTGCCCGGCGATCTCCCGATTGCTGCGACCTTCGGCGACGAGGGCGAGCACCTCCTCCTCGCGCGCGGTCAACGGCTCGTCGTGCCTGGACGCGCTCGTGCCCGCTGCGGGTCCGCTGGGATCCAGGCTGCGAAGCTCCGCGCGCAGCGGCTCCGCTCCCAAGTGCACGGCAACCGCGCGGGCGAGCGCGGCCTCGTTCACGGCGTCGCTCGCGTGGCCGGTCGCACGGAGCACCGCGGCCAGTCGGGCGCGTGAGCGCGCGGTCTCGTGGACATGCCCGAAGCGCTCGAAGGCCGAGACCGCCTGCCGCCACACCTCGACCAGCTCATCTTCGCCCGGTAGATCGACTCCGGCGAGCCAGCGAAGGCGTGCGTGCTCGGCGGTCGCGCGGGCCAGCCAGGCGTCGCTCTCGGGGCCGCGTCGGCGCCCGCGGACCATGCCCTGGGCTGCCACCTGCTGGGTGGCTGCGACCAGCTCATCACCGCGGCAGGTGAGGCCTTCCCGCTCCGCCCCAGCAAGGCCGGCGCCGGACGCCAGGTGGCCGAGCAGCAGCGCGCCCAACCGGATCCGAGCCTGGAACATCGGCTCCTGCCACAGCGCGCCCACATTCGCCACGACGTCATCGTGGATCGCCTGCGCCGCAGCGAGATCGCCTTGGTGCCCTAGCAGGTCGATCGCCGCCCCGCCGCTGATGATCGCGATCATGCCGTCCATGTCCCACCACGAGCGAAGCCACGGCATGAGCTCGAGCATGCGCACGTCTCCGCGCCCGGCGGCGACCTCGAGGCTGATCGCGCCGAGGAGGGCCTCGGCCAAGGCAGGCGCCGACTCACCGGTGATGTCCACGGTCTCGGCGGCAAGCTGCCAGTCGCCGCTGACGTGCGCGACGATCGCCGTCAGGGCTCGCGCGTCGAATCCATAGGGAGCCCACGGCCGACCCGCCTCGATGGCCCGACGCCAGGTCTGGCGGAAGACCTCGAGCGCCTGCGGCAGCCGGCCCAGCTCGTAGTGCAGACCGGCGAGGTTGTACAAGCTGCGCAACTCAGCGGCCACCTCGCCGGCCGCCCGCGCGTCGGCGATGGTCTGGACCAATGCCGCCTGCGAAGCTTCCGGGTCACCGGTCCGCTCGTCGAGCCGGGCAAGCGTCGTGGCCGCGTCGACGGCGAGGTCGGACAGGCCGAGGTCACGGGCGATGGCCAGCGCCTCGCCTGCCCAGCGGGCCGCGTCGTCGTCGCGAGCACGGTCGGCGTTGGCGCGGGCATGAACGGTGAGGACCTGTGCTCGCAGGGCAGTGGGCGGCTGGGCGGGCACCAGCCGCACCGCCTCGCTGGTCAGCGCGAGGACGTCGAGCTTGCTGTCGGTCAGCAACGCGGTGCTGGCCACCGCGTGCAGCAGCCGGGCCCGGTCCAGCGGCGGAGCGTCGTCGGGCAAGGCACGCAGCTGGTCCTCGGCTAGGGCGATCGCGCGGAACAGATGGCCCGCCGCGGCCGTCGCGACACTGGCGCGACACAGCGAGCCCGACCTGGTCGATTCGGTCGCGCATTGCCGTGGCCGACGCCTGCGGCCTTGGCCACCTCGGGGTCGGCGAGCAGCTCGAGAGCGACCTCGTAGTGGCGAGCCGCCTCGTCGGGGCCGCCGACCGCCATCGCCTCGTCACCGGCCTGGACGCTCGCTCGCGTCGCGGTCACCAGGTCGTGCGCTGCCCGCGCGTGCCGAGCCAGCTCGGCGGCGGTCCCATCGGCTTGCCCAGTGGCCAGCGCCTTGGCGTACACCGCGTGCAGCCGCTACCCGCTCGCCAGGCAGCAGGTCCTGGTAGACCGCTTCAGCCAACAGCGCGTGGCGGAACGCGTAGCTGTCAGCGCCCACCGTGACCAGCACATTCGCCTCGACCGCCGCTCGTAGCGCCCGCTCAAGGGCAGCGTCGTCGAGCCCGGCCCCGCGCGCCAGCAGGTCGTGTGGCACCCGGCGGCCCACCACCGAGGCGGCGCGCACCGCGCGACGCGCGTCGTCGTCGAGCTGGTCCAGGCGTACCAGGAGCAGGTCCGCGAGCTCGGTGGGCAGCGGGCCACCACCGCCCTCAGCGACGGCCACGAGTTCCTCGACGAAGAAGGGGTTGCCCTCCGCTCGCTCGACGATGTGCTGCAAGGCGCCGTCGGGCATCGGGCCCGGGTGCAGGGCCCGCACCAGCGTCCGCGTGTCGGGGTGATCGAGCGGCCTGAGCTGCAGGCGCGTGACACCCGGCAGCCGGGCCCATTCGGCGAGCGTCGCACGCAGCGGGTGGCGACGGTGCAGGTCGTCACTTCGGTACGACGCCAGGACGGCGACGGGCGCACCAAACTGGCGGGTGAACAGGAAGGTGAGCAGCTCGCGCGTCGACCTGTCGGCCCAGTGCACGTCCTCCACGACGAGCAGGAGCGGGGCGACCTGGCCTAGCCGCTCGAGCGCGCCATGGACCGCGTCGAACAGTGCGGCGCGGTCGGTCGGCTCGGCCGGCTCGTCGGCATCGGCCAGCAGTCGCCGCGCGGGCATCAACCGCGCGATGGCGGGGCTGGCCTCGATGAGGGACTTGGCGAGGCCCGCTCCGTCGGCAGCGAGCCGGCCGAAAGCCTCGGTGAACGGCAGGTAGGGCAGCGAGCTGTCGCCGAAGTCGAGGCAGTGACCTACGAGCACACGCCAGCCTGCGCCGAGTGCACGGTCGCCCAGCTCGCTGAGCAACCGGGTCTTGCCGACTCCAGCGTCGCCGCCGAGCAGCACCGCGCCTGCGCGCTCACCCCGCAGACCCACCAGGTCGGAGAGCCGGCGCACGTCGTCCGCTCGTCCGACCAGAGGGCTCAGTGCGGCCTCTGACGGCACGCCCCCAGTATCGCGGACGATGCCGACATAGCGTCCGCGGCGACGGGCGCGGCCGCGGCCGCGCATGCCCGGAAGCGCGCGCTCGCCTCAGGCCCGACGACCCGTGACGCCGCGCCGTCCCCGCGCGTCCCAGCACGCCGAGTGCCAGTGCCGCCTCTCGTCCAGCGCATCGGCGGGCCAGGCCACGACGTGCGGGGTGGCCGGACGGATCTCCTGATCACACCCTGGACAGCGGTAGTTCTTCGTCGAGGACGAGCCGGTGATCCGCCGGACCAACCAGTCACGGCCGTCGGGGCCGATCTCCGCCTGCTCGCCGATGTTCTCGCGCAGCGGTCGCGCCTCCTCCCGTCGCCGGCGAGCGCGGCGGGGGCTCACGGTCGGGCTCCCCCACCGTGATCATGACGCGTCTGGGTGCGCGAGGGCGAACCTAACGGCGCCACGATCATGAGGATGATTCGCGGAACGCACGACCGGCGGCGACCAGGTGGACGATCAGCGGGGTGGGCGCGAAGCCGGGCTGACCGCTCTCCGCGTGGATCCGCCGCTGGCCAGCCAGCACAGTCACCAGGCCCGAGCGCGTCGGCCGTGGCGATCGGCCCGGCCGGGTAGCCGCATCCCAGGGTCATCGCCGCATCCACGTCGTCCGCGCTGGCATACCCCGCCTCCACCATCGCCGCCGCATCGTTCAGGTAGGGCAGCAGGAGGGCGTCGACGATGAAGCCGGCGCGGTCCCGGCAGGTGGCGGTGGGTACCCCGAGCAGGCCCGCCAACGCGCGCACCGTGGCCACCGCCGCCGGGCCGGTTGTCACCGCTTCTGCGAGCTCGAAGAACCGCACGCCGTCCGGTCCGACGTACCAGCGCAGGCCCACCACCCGCTCACCTCGACCCGACGCGACGCCGCAGTCGACGACGGCCACACTCGCGCCGGTGGTGGCCAGCACCGCGCTGTGGCCGGCCACGGTGCCGAGCCGCCGGAACAGCTCGAGCGTCTCAGACGCGTCACCTCCCGCCGCGTCAACGATCAGATCGCAGCCAACCAGGTCCTCGAGCACGTTGGGGTCGACGACCACGGTGGCGACGCCGGCCGCGACGAGCGCGTCGGTCAGCGCTTCGATGTGCGTGCCCGCGCCGACGATGCCGACCTTGGCGACCTTGCGCGTCCGCCGTCGGCGCGGCGTCCGCCGCCGCAGCAACCAGACGACCGCCCGGCCCGCCGTAGTCGTAGAAGCCTCGGCCGCCCTTGCGGCCCAGCCGGCCCGCGGCGACCAGCTGCCGCAGCAGCGGTGGCACGACGTGCAGGGGGTCGCCGGTCTCGGCGTGCATGGTCGCGAGGATCTGGCAGCCGGTGTCGAGCCCGATGAGGTCGAGCAGCTCGAGCGGCCCCATCGGCAGGCCGGCGCCCAGCTTCATCGCGGCGTCCAGGTCGTCCCGGCCGGCGTGGCCGGAGTCGAGGAGCGTGACGGCATGGGCCAGGTAGCCGAAGAGCAGCGCGTTGGCGACGAATCCCGCCCGGTCGCCGACGCTGACTGGCGTCTTGCCGAGCCGACGGGCCAGCGTCGGTGACAGACGCGACCACGTCCGGCTCGGTCGACCACCGTGCGCACGACCTCGACAAGGCGCATCACCGGAGCCGGGTTGAAGAAGTGCATCCCGATCACCCGGCCCGGCCGCCTTGTGGTCGCGGCAATGTCGGTCACCGACAGGGACGAGGTGTTGGTGGCCAGGATCGCGTGCGGCGGGCAGACGGCGTCGAGCTGGGTAAACAGCTCCCGCTTCCATTCCAGCCGTTCCGGGATCGCCTCGATGACGAGGTCGCAACGGGTCATGCTCCGCCATCGAGGTCGTGACGCGATCCGGCCGAGGATGGCGTCGCAGTCGGGCTGCGACAGCTTGCCCCGCGCCACCGCTCGCCCCGTCGAGCGCTCGAGGTGACCGCGCCCACGATCGAGCGCCTCTGAGTTCGGCTCGATCCCGACCACGCTCAGGCCCGCCCGGGCGAATACCTCGGCAATACCGGCACCCATCGTGCCGAGACCGACGACACCGACCGTGGAGATCTCGCTCATGAACGTCAGTCTCCCAGAGCCGGCACGCCGACCGTCCAGCCCGCCGGCTCGTTCGCTACGGTGGCGCCCGTGCGCCTCGTCATCGCCCAATGCCGCGTCGACTATGTCGGCCGGCTCACGGCACACCTGCCGTCCGCCCCTCGGCTGATCCTGATCAAGGCCGACGGGTCGGTGTCCATCCATGCGGACGACCGCGCCTACAAACCGCTCAACTGGATGAGCCCGCCGTGCACCCTGGCCGAGACAGACGGGCTGTGGACGGTCACCAACAAGGCCGGCGAACAGCTCCTCATCACCATCGAGGAGCTGCGTGCACGACTCCTCCCACGTGCTCGGGATCGATCCGGGCCTGGTCAAGGACGGAGTCGAGGCGCACCTGCAGGAGCTGCTCGCCGCGCACATCGAGACACTCGGACCCGGCTGGCGGCTGGTCCGTCGCGAGTACCCCACAGCGATCGGCCCGGTGGACCTGCTGGCCAAGGACGCTGGCGGCGCCGCGGTGGCCGTCGAGATCAAGCGGCGCGGGGACATCGACGGCGTCGAGCAGCTCACCCGCTATCTGGAGCTGCTCAACCGCGACCCTCTGCTCGCCCCGGTGACCGGCGTGTTCGCCGCGCAGGAGATCAAGCCGCAGGCCAAGGTTCTGGCGACCGACCGGGGCATCCGCTGCGTGACGCTCGACTACAACGGGCTGCGCGGCATCGAGGACCCGTCGCTGCGGCTGTTCTGACCGCGCAGACACCGGAAGCGGGCAGGGCGTTTCTGCCGCTGATCCTCGTGGAGGCGTAACCCACCCAGCTGGAGCCGTGACCCAACGAATTTCGTTGGGTATGATGGAGGAGAACCTCTTCGGCGAAGGAGACGGCGATGGCGGCACAGGCAGCAGCAACGGCCAGGACGAAGTCCGGCACCACCGCGGCCGTCCACCGCCCGACCTCGGCGGCCCCGGCCGGCTCGATCGAGGTTCGCGACGGCGCGATCGAGCTGTTCGCGGTTCCCCCGCAGCTCGACCGGCTCATCGGTTCGCTCGGCTCCAACACGGTGGCGGCGCTGCTCGGCGTCTCCAAGTCGCAGCCCTCGCGCTGGCGCAGCCGGGCGGAGGGCATCGGGCCGGCCAACCGTCGCCGCATCGCCGACCTCGACCACGTCATGGACCGCCTGCTGCTCGAGCTGCACCCCGAGCAGGCCGGCACGTGGCTGGCCAGCGCCAACGCCCACCTCGGTGGCGCCCGACCGGTCGACGTCCTCCTGCTGCGCGGCGCCGGACCGGTGATCGACGCCATCGACGCCCTGGCCGAAGGCGCGTATGCCTGAGGCTGGCGCACTGTGGCGGGTACTCCCCTACCTGCGCGGTGCACGCCCGGAGAAGCCGGGCCATCCATTGTTCGTTCCGAACCGCCAGGGCGCCGGTCGGGTGGACAACCCCGAGCATTATCTGACGCTCTACGCGGCCGACTCCCCCGAAGGCGCCGTCGCTGAGGCATTCGGCGATCTCGCCCAATGGACCACCGGAATGCTGCGCGGGTCCCCGTCGCTGCCCGGCAGCATCCGCGCCCTGGCCGAGATCACCACGACGACGCCCCTTGCCGTATGCGACCTGGACGACGCGAAACAGCTGGTGTCACTGCACCTGCGCCCTTCCCAAGTCGTCACCCGAGATCGTCGAACCACCCAGGGATGGGCCCTGCGCATCCACTCCACAGGCAGCTACGCGGGTGTGCGCTGGTGGTCCTACCGCGACCCGAGCTGGGGCAGCATCGCCCTGTGGCACCGTGCCGGACTGAGCGTCGCCTCGGTGGAACCGCTCACCGTGGACCATCCAGCCGTCCTAGGAGCCGCAGAGGTACTGAACCGGCCCTTGCGCGATTAGGAGACTGACCACGGGAAACACCCAGACCGTCACGGTGTTGGTCCGGTGGTGCAACGTGCGGTGGCGGAACCAGCACACGGCGTAGGTTCTCAACTGCCGTGCAGTCAAGGGATGGAGTGGGACAGATGAATATCCTGGACAAGGCCAAGGTCGCTGCTGAAAAGGCCTCTACCAAGGCGCAGCAGGGCGTTCACCAGGGCCAGGCCAAGATCGAGGAGCTGCAGGCTCGCCGGCGTGAGGACGCGCTGCTGCGCGCGCTCGGGGTGGCCACCTATGCGGAGCAGCGCTCCGGTGGGGACCATGAAGCCGTTGTGCGCGCGCTTGCGGCGGTCGACGCCCACCACGCGGCCAGGGCCGAGGAAACCCGTGGAGAAGCCGATCCCACGCCCACCACGCCCAACGGCTCCAACGAGTACTTCGACACGGAGACAGAAGACACAGAAGACGAGGAGTAGCCGGGCGACGATCGCGTCAGGCGAGCACAGCCACCGGCGCCTCCGCGATCGCGACGTCCACCGTCAGGATCCGGCTCAACTTGGTGACCGTGAGAAGTCGCAGGACGCGCGGCGGAACGGCCCGCAGCACAACCCGGCGGCCGCACCGCATGGCCCGGCGGTGCGCGCCTACGAGCACGCCCAGCCCGGTGGCGTCGATCAGTTCGACGCCACCGAGGTCGATCACCAGGTCGCCCTGCCCGTGGTCGACCGCATCGTGCAGCACCAGCCGGACATCGGCAACCGTGGTGACGTCCAGCTTGCCTTCAACCCGTAACACCGCACCCGGCTGATCGGTCACTACCCGCATGTAGCCTCCCTCGCCTGCGTGGCGGCCATTGCGGCCGCACCGCACGGACCTGGGCGGCCCGCGTCGAGCTTGTCTTGCCTCAGTAGACGCAGCGAGCTCGCGGTTGGTTGCGCTGATCCGCCGAAATGTCACCGACAGCGGATCGGTTGATCACGATCCGTAGGAATACCAGCCCCGACCCGACTTGCGGCCCAGGTCGCCGGCGGCCATCATCCGCGACATGATCTCGGGCGGGAAGAACTTGGTGTCCTGGCTGTCCGCGTAGATGTTGCGACCGGCGTGCGTCAGCACATCCACCCCCGTCAGGTCCATCGTCGCCAGCGGCCCCATCACGTGCCCGAAGCCCAGCTTGCAGGCGATGTCCACGTCCTCGGCCGTCGCGACTCCCGACTCGACCAACCGGGCCGCCTCGTTGCACAGCGCCACGATGAGCCGCGTGGTGACGAAGCCCGCGATGTCGCGATTGACCACGATGCAGGTCTTGCCCACGCTCTCGGCGAACTCCCGGGCCCGGGCCAGCGTGGCGTCGCTGGTCTTGAACCCGCGCACCAGCTCACAGAGCTCCATCATCGGCACCGGCGAGAAGAAGTGGGTGCCGACGACAAACTCCGGACGGCTCGTCACCGCGGCGATCTGGGTGATCGGGATGGCGCTGGTGTTGGAGGCCAGCACGGCGTCCGCCTTGCAGAGCCGGTCCAGCTCGGTGAACACGGCGTGCTTCACCTCGAGCTGCTCGAACACCGCCTCCACCACCAGGTCCGCGTCCGCAACGGCACCCAGGTCGTCCGTCACGGTGATCCGGGCCAGCGCGGCCTCGGCGTCGTCGGCACTCATCCGTGCCTTGGCCACGAACCGGGCGTAGGAGGCTGCGATGGCGTCCCGCCCCTTGGTGACCGCCGCCATGGTCACGTCGCGCAGCACGACCTGGTAGCCGGCCTGTGCGGCGACCTGGGCGATCCCGCCACCCATCAGACCCGCTCCGACGACGGCGACCTGCTGCGCCCGCGGACCGGTCGTGTCGGCACCTTCATTGATGTTCTGCACGTGCGCTCCCTCTAGCCGTTCAGATCCCGCGGTTGTGGTCGGGCCGATCTCGATCAGGTGGTGTCACCGAGCAGATCGGGGTCGGGCTCTCGGGTGATGTCCGCCCCGAGCGCCCGCAGCTGGGCGTCGAACCCCGCGTAGCCGCGGTCGATGTGATGGATGCCGCTGACCGTGGTGACACCGTCCGCGACCAGGCCGGCCAGCACCAGCGCGGCGCCCGCTCGGATGTCCGTGGCCAGCACCGGCGCACCGGACAGCTTCTCGCGACCACGCACCACCGCGTGGTGACCGTCGGTGCGGATCTCCGCACCGAGCCGCACCAGCTCCAGCACAAAACGGAAGCGGCTCTCGAACACGTTCTCGGTGACCATGGCAGCGCCCTCGGCCACCCCGTTGAGCGCGATGACCAGTGGGAGGAAGTCGGTGGCGAACCCCGGGTAGGGCAACGTCACCACATCGACCGCTGACGGTCGGCGGTCGATGCCGACCCGAAATCCGTCCTCGAGCACGTCGACTCGTGCGCCGGCGCTGACGAGCTTGTCCAGCACGATCTCCAGGTGTCCGGCGCGGGCCCCGCGCACCGTCACGTCGCCGCGCGACATCACGGCGCCCACGGCGAACGTGCCGGCCACGATCCGGTCGGGCACCGTGACGTGCCGGGTGGGCCGCAGCGCGTCCACACCTTCGATCTGCAGCGTCGAGGTACCGGCGCCGTCGATGACCGCGCCCATCTGCTGGAGCATCTGCACCAGGTCGACGATCTCCGGCTCGCGGGCCGCGTTGTCGATGACCGTCGTGCCCTTGGCCAGGACCGCCGCGGTGAGCAGGTTCTCGGTGGCACCCACGCTCGGGAAGTCCAGCCAGACCGCCGCACCGACCAGCCCTCGCGGCGCACGGGCGATGAGGAAGCCGTGCTCGCTGTCGACCTCGGCGCCGAGCTTGGTCAGGCCCTCGATGTGCAGGTCGAGGCCGCGCGAGCCGATGTCGTCGCCACCGGGCAGCGCGACATGGACCTCACCGCAGCGGGCGAGCAGCGGCCCCAGCACGTTGATCGACGCCCGCATCCGTCGAACCAGGTCGTAGTCCGCCTGGTGCCCCGGCACGGCGGGCACGCCGATCCCCACCTCGCCGTCGGCGTGGGTGACCTCGCAGCCCAGGCGCCTCAGCAGCTCGGCCATGATCTCGACATCGAGGATGTCCGGCACGTTGGTGAGCGTCGTCGTGCCCTCGGCCAACAGGGCGGCGGCCATCAGCTTGAGCACGCTGTTCTTCGCACCGGTGACGGCGACCTCGCCGGCCAGCCGTGCGGCGCCTGCCACTCGGAAACGTTCCACGCGCGAATCGTACGGGGACCGCAGGCAACCATCGCGACCACGGCTGCGTCCATCACAGGTAGCGGGGCACTGGGAGCACTCGGTAGCCCCGCGCCAACGTTTGCCCGCCGAGCACCGACCACGCCACCGAACGCACCACCTGGACGACAGAAGAAGGCCATGACTCGCCTGGGACCCAGCAACGACGAGCTGGACGAGAAGCTCCGCCACGCGTTGCACCAGCGCGCTCAGATGGTCGAACCCCAGGCGGCTCCGCTGGCGGGCGTCGCCGCCCGGGCCCGGTCGCTGCAGCGGCGCCGGATGGTCTCCGCCCTCACCGGTCCGGCCTTGGTCCTCGTGGCGGTGGGCGTGCTCACCCCCACCCTCCTGCACCGCGTCGGTGACCGACCGAGCGTCGAGCCGCCCCAGTTCACCACGCTCAGCTCCGCACAGGACGCCAGCCAGCTGCCGGACGGCTACCTCGGCTGGTCGCACCGGGGCGCCAACCCGCCGACCCAGCTCGCGGCCCAGGCACGGAGCGACTGGGCCGCCGTGCACGCCGTGGACGACGACGACGTCCTCGTCGCGCCGCTGTGGTCCGACCAGCTGTCCGACGGCGAGTGGGTCTACGCGTTCCAGGCCTGGGATGCGCGGCTAGGCTCCGCGGCGCCGGTCTGGACGGTCTTCGCCCTCGGCCCACGGACCGGTGGACCTGGCGTGATCGACACGGATGTACCCACGGCGCTCTCCGCTTCGGACGCCTCGTCCCACCGGGTGCCGCTGGTCTCGGCCGCGCTGACCACCGGGCAAGGAAGCTACGCGGTGGTCCTTGGCGCGCCCGGCACGACGCAGATCGCCGCCAGCGTGGACGGCCTGACCTTCCGCGTGGAGCCGAACCGGCGTGGCGTCGCGGTCTTCAGGGTCAGCGCACCGACCATCGCACCGGCCGAACCGACGCTGGCCCCCTCCAGCGACAGCGAGCGAGCCACCGCCTCCACGGTCCTCGTGCGCGTCACCGCTGGTAACCCGAGCGCCATCGCCTACCTCGGCCCCATCGGCTGCCCATGCGTCAACGGGCCCTAGGCTCGGGGAATGGCCATCAACCTCACCCGCATCTACACCAAGACCGGCGACGACGGGACCACCGCTCTCGGTGACATGAGCCGGACCCGGAAGACGGACCCGCGCCTGGTGGCCTACGCCGACTGTGACGAGGCGAACTCGGCCATCGGCGTCACCATCGCCCTCGGCCAGCTTCCCGGCGACGTCGTGACCCTGCTGATCCGCATCCAGAACGACCTGTTCGACGTCGGTGCGGACCTGTGCACGCCCGTTGTGCCCGACCCGGCCTACCCGCCGCTTCGGGTTGTCGCCGAGGACGTGGAACGGCTCGAGGCAGCCTGCGACGCCTACAACGAGACGCTGACCAAGCTCCGCAGCTTCGTGCTTCCGAGCGGCACGCCGGGTGCCGCGCTGCTGCACGTCGCACGCACCGTGGTTCGCCGCGCCGAGCGGTCCACCTGGGCGGCGCTGGAAGCTGCACGCGGACTCGATGAACGCGTTGACGGCGAAGTACCTCAACCGGCTCTCCGACCTGCTGTTCATCCTGGCCAGAGTGGCGAACACCGAGGCGGCCGGTGGTCCCGGCGACGTGCTCTGGCAGCCGGGCTCCAGCCGCTAGTGCGGACGGCTGGACCAGCAAGGGCTGGACGCGCGACCTGCTAGACGAGCGGACGGCCACCAGGGAAGCGGTGCGTGCCCGGGGGGACCGACTCCAGCCAGGCCAAGAAACCGGTGACGGCGCTCTCGGACATCGCGATCTCCACCTCACGAATGCGTCCGCTGAACGTCCTCAGGCGACACTCCAGCACGATGGCGCCCGGCGGCAGCACGATCGCTTCGGCAGCGTGCGGGGCGCGGCGAGAAGCGATGGTGAGTCGCTCACGCGCGAAGGTCCGCCGTGGCCGGTGCGACAGGCTGAACAGTCGGAACCACTGCAGCCCGTCGGCGGAGTAACGGCCGAGGCCCAACGCCCACGCGTGTCCACGTCGGGTGGAATGCAGCCGGAGCGCGCACTGAATGGTGCCACCGTCGCGCTGCAGCACGAGTCGGCGAACCACGATGGCGGCAAAGGCCACCAGGACGAGCAGCAAGCAGACGACGATGGTGTCGAGAATTCCGATGACCATCGCGCTAGCCTGTTGTCGTCAGCTGCCGATGATCAGGAGAGCATGCCGGCGGCCCGGAGGCGCGCCCGCGCTCGATCGGCCGATGCGGCCGTCTCGGCATCCATGTCGATGGTCGCGACCGCGCGGTCGAGAGCGCTCTTGGCGCGCTCGACGTCGACCTCCTCGCCCAGCTCGGCGATCTCGGCAAGCACGGAGACCACGTTGTCGCTCACCGAGACGAAGCCGCCATGCACGGCAGCGACGACGTCGCCGGAGTCGGTGCCGGTTGCCTTGACGACGCCGCCCTCCACCAGGATGCCCGAGCAACGGTGCGTGGCTGGGCAGGATGCCGACCTCACCGTCCACCGTCTTGGCGACGACCATGTCGGCCTCTCCGGTCCAGACCGTTCGCTCGGCTGACACGAGGGCGACCTGCAACTTGGCCACGGGGGTCTCCTCCGGAGGAGTTGGTGCGACAACAACGGGTGGTGCGGACCGGTGCCGCCCCGCGCGGAGGCGGCACCGGGTACAGCGTCTTACTCGCCGGCGAGCTGCTTGGCGTTCGCCTCGACGTCCTCGATGCCACCGCACATGAAGAACGCCTGCTCGGGCAGGTGGTCGTACTCGCCGTCGGCACAGCGCCTTGAACGACTGCGATCGTCTCGGCCAGCGGGACGAACGAGCCCTTCTGGCCGGTGAACGCCTCGGCGACGAACATGTTCTGCGACAGGAAGCGCTCGATGCGACGGGCCCGGCCGACGAGGATCTTGTCCTCCTCGCGAGCTCGTCGATACCGAGGATCGCGATGATGTCCTGCAGGTCCTTGTAGCGCTGCAGGATCTCCTTGACCCGCTGCGCGACCGCGTAGTGCTCCTCGCCGATGTACCGCGGGTCGAGGATGCGCGAGGTCGAGTCGAGCGGGTCGACGGCCGGGTAGATGCCCTTCTCCGAGATCGGCCGGGAGAGCACCGTCGTCGCGTCGAGGTGGGCGAACGTGGTGTGCGGCGCCGGGTCGGTGATGTCGTCGGCGGGGACGTAGATCGCCTGCAGCGAGGTGATCGAGTGACCACGCGTCGAGGTGATGCGCTCCTGGAGCACACCCATCTCGTCGGCCAGCGTCGGCTGGTAACCCACGGCGGACGGCATGCGGCCGAGCAGCGTCGAGACCTCGGAACCGGCCTGGGTGAAGCGGAAGATGTTGTCGATGAAGAGCAGCACGTCCTGCTTCTGCACGTCGCGGAAGTACTCCGCCATCGTCAGCGCGGAGAGCGCGACGCGAAGACGGGTGCCCGGCGGCTCGTCCATCTGGCCGAAGACCAGCGCGGTCTTGTCGATGACGCCCGACTCGGTCATCTCAGCGAAGAGGTCGTTGCCCTCACGGGTGCGCTCGCCGACACCGGCGAACACCGAGACACCACCGAAGTTCTCGGCGACGCGGTAGATCATCTCCTGGATGAGGACGGTCTTGCCGACACCGGCACCACCGAACAGGCCGATCTTGCCGCCCTGGACGTACGGGGTGAGCAGGTCGATGACCTTGATGCCGGTCTCGAACATCTCGGTCTTGCGACTCGAGCTGGTCGAACGGCGGGCGCCTGGCGGTGGATCGGCCAGCGCTCCGTGATGTCCAGCGACGCGGTCGGCGACGTCGAGCGACTCGCCGAGGGCGTTGAAGACGTGGCCCTTGGTGACGTCGCCGACCGGCACGGAGATCGGCGCGCCGGTGTCGCTCACCTCGGCGCCGCGGACGAGACCGTCGGTCGGCTGCATCGAGATGGCGCGGACCATGTTGTCGCCGATGTGCTGGGCGACCTCGAGGGTCAGCGTCGCTGGTCTCGCCGCCGAACGTCGACGTCGACGTGCAGCGCGTTGTAGATCTCGGGCATCGCGTCGGCGGGGAACTCGACGTCGACGACCGGGCCGATGACCCGGGCGACGCGGCCGATCGCGGTGGTGGCGTCCACTGTGGTGGCCGTGTCTGCAGTCGCGGTCATCGTCTCTCACTCACTCCCCGCGGTCGCCGAGCCAGCGCGTCGGCGCCGCCGACGATCTCGCTGATTTCCTGGGTGATCTCGGCCTGACGGGCCGCGTTGGCCTGCCGGGTGAGCGTCTTGATGAGCTCCTCGGCGTTGTCGGTCGCCGACTTCATCGCGCGCCGACGCGCCGCCTGCTCGGACGCCGCGCGACTGCAGCAGCGCGGTGTAGATCCGGCTCTCGACGTAGCGCGGCAGCAGCGCGTCGAGCACGCCCTCGGCCGACGGCTCGAACTCGTACAGCGGGAACGCCCCGCCGTCCGGCTCCTCCGTCGTCTCCTCGACCTCCAGCGGCAGGATCCGCGCGGCGACCGGCCGTCTGCGTGAGCATCGAGACGAACTCGGTGTAGACGACGTGGATCTCGTCGACGCCGCCCTCCTCGGTCGGCGTGCGGAACGCCTCGATCAGCGCGTCCGCGATCTCCTTCGCGTCGGCGTACGTCGGGCTCTCGGAGAACCCGGTCCACTCGCCCGCGATCGCGCGGTCGCGGAAGCGGTAGTAGCTCGACGCCCTTGCGGCCGACGACGTACGGCTGCGACCTCCTTGCCCTCCTCGCGCAGCAGCTGCCGAGAGCGCCTCGGCCTCCTTGATGCGCGTTGGAGCGTGTAGCGCGCCGGCCAGAGCCGCGGTCGCTCGTGATGACGAGCAGCACGGCCGCGCGCGTCGGGTGTCTCGCCTCGCGTCGAGCAGCGGGTGGTCGACGCGGTCGACTGGCTCGCGACCGCCGGACACCGCGCGGGTGAGCTCGTCGGCGTACGGCGTCGACGCCGCGACCCGCTGCTGCGCCTTGACGATGCGCGACGCGGCGATGAGCTCCATCGCCCGGGTGATCTTCTTCGTCGCCTGCACCGACCGGATCCGCCGGCGGTAGACCCGGAGCTGGGCTCCCATACCGGTCCGGCCTCTCCCGTCTAGCGCTTCGTCGGCGGCGCTTGCGCGACGTGACGGTGACCTGCTCCTGACCGTCCTGCGAGCTCTCGAGGGCCTCGACCGGCTCGTCCTTGACGAGCAGCTCGCCGCTCGCTGGTGGCGAAGGTCTTCTTGAAGTCGTCGATCGCCTCCTCGAGCGAGGCTGACGGTGTCGTCCGTCGAGCTTGCTTGGTCTCGGCGATCGCGTCGTAGGATCGCCGGCGTGCTCGCGGTGCGACGTAGTCGAGGAACTCGGTCTCGAAGCGGCGGATGTCCTCGACCGGGACGTCGTCGAGCTGGCCGGTGGTGCCGGCCCAGAGCGAGACGACCTGGCGCTCGACCGGGAACGGCGCGTACTGCGGCTGCTTGAGCAGCTCGACCAGCCGCGCACCGCGGTCCAGCTGCGCCTTCGACGCCGCGTCGAGGTCGGAGCCGAAGGCCGCGAACGCCTCGAGCTCGCGGTACTGGGCGAGGTCGAGGCGCAGGCGGCCGGCGACCGACTTCATCGCCTTGATCTGCGCCGAGCCACCGACGCGGGAGACCGAGATACCGACGTTGATGGCCGGACGGACACCGGAGTTGAACAGGTCGGTCTCGAGGAAGATCTGGCCGTCGGTGATCGAGATGACGTTGGTCGGGATGTAGGCCGAGACGTCGTTGCCCTTGGTCTCGATGATCGGCAGACCGGTCATCGAGCCGCCGCCGAGCTCGTCGGAGAGCTTCGCGCAGCGCTCGAGCAGACGCGAGTGCAGGTAGAAGACGTCACCGGGGTAGGCCTCGCGGCCCGGCGGACGACGCAGCAGCAGCGAGACGGCGCGGTAGGCCTCGGCCTGCTTGGACAGGTCGTCGAAGACGATGAGGACGTGCTGGCCCTCGTACATCCAGTGCTGGCCGATGGCCGAGCCGGTGTAGGGGGCGAGGTACTTGAAGCCGGCCGGGTCGGACGCGGGCGCGGCGACGATGGTCGTGTACTCCATCGCGCCGGCCTCTTCGAGCGCGCCGCGCACCGGCGGCGATGGTCGAGCCCTTCTGGCCGATGGCGACGTAGATGCACTTGACCTGCTTCTTCGGGTCGCCGGTCGCCCAGTTGTCCTTCTGGTTGATGATCGTGTCGATCGCGACCGCGGTCTTGCCGGTCTGGCGGTCACCGATGATCAGCTGGCGCTGGCCGCGGCCGATGGCGGTCATGGCGTCGACGGCCTTGATGCCGGTCTGCATCGGCTCCTGCACCGGCTGGCGCTGGACGACGGAGGGCGCCTGCAGCTCGAGGGCGCGGCGGCCTCGGCCTCGATCGTCGCCCTTGCCGTCGATCGGGTTGCCGAGCGGGTCGACGACGCGGCCGAGGAAGCCGTCGCCGACCGGGACGGAGAGGATCTCGCCGGTGCGGCGGACCTCCTGGCCCTCCTCGATGTGGCGAACGTCGCCGAGGATGACGGCAGCCGATCTCGCGGACGTCGAGGTTCAGCGCGAGGCCGAGCAGTGCCGCCCTCGAACTCGAGCAGCTCGTTGGTCATGGCCGAGGGCAGACCCTCGACGCGCGCGATGCCGTCACCGGTCTCGGTGACGCGGCCGACCTCTTCGCGCGCGGCGGTCTCCGGCGTGTAGGACGGAGACGAAGCGCTCGATCGCGTCCCGGATCTCCTCCGGGCGGATCGTCAGCTCCGTCATGCCTTGGTCCCTGCTCTCCTGTCGGTCGCTCATGAACTAACTAGTCGGGGTAGAGCGTCGTGGTGGTGCTCAGCCGGCGAGGCGCCGGCGCGCCTCGCTCGAGGCGGTGCCGCGATGGTGCCGTCGATGACCTCGTCGCCGACGCGGACGGACAGCCCGCCGAGGACGGTCGGGGTCGAGCTCGATGTTCAGGTGCACGTTGCCGGCCGTAGATGCGGGCGAGCGCCGCGGCCAGCCGGGTTCGCTGCTGCGTCGGTCAGCGGCGCGGCCGCACGGACCACGGCCACCAGGCGCCGACGGCGCTCGGCGGCGATCTGGGCGTAGCGCCTCGACGCCGGCCTCCAGGCGGCGGCCACGCGGATCCGCGACGATCCTGGACAGCAGCCGGATCGCCGACGGCGTGGCCTTGCCCTCGAGCAGCGCGCCGACCAGGTCGCGCTTGCGCTCCGAGGGCGAGCGCCGGGTCCGGTCAGCGCCGCACGCAGCGCCGGCTGACCGTCGACGATGCGGCCGAACCGGAACAGCTCGTCCTCGACGTCGTCGAGGTGCCCGCTGCGCTCGGCGACGACGACCTCGGCGGCGACCGCAGGATCTCGACCGCGTCGACGAGGTCGCCCGACCCGCGACCAGCGCGAGCGGACGAGGCCGCCGAGCAGGTCGACGGTCGCGGCGCCATCGGTGCTGCCCAGCAGCGACGCCGACCAGGTCGGCCTTGCGGCCGCCGTCGAGCGACGGGTCGGACAGCAGCCGGCGCAGCCCGAGCTCACGGTCGAGCAGGCCGACGACGCCGAAGAGCTCCTCCGCCAACGCTCGCGCGTCGACGTCCGGCGACTCGACGAGCGCGTCGAGACGCTCCCGCGCCGCGAGCGAGAGACGCCCGGCTCGCTCCCTGCATCAGCGCACCTGCTCCCCGGCGGTGCGTCCGCCTCGAGCTCGTCGAGGAACCGGTCGACGGTGCGGCGCTGGCGCGCGTCGTCCTCCAGGGACTCGCCGACGACGCGGCCGGCCAGGTCGACCGCGATCCGGCCGACCTCGCGCGCGCAGCTGGACCAGCGCCTGCGGCGCGGTCGGCCTCGATCTGCGCCTTGCGCGGCCGCGGTGATCCGCGCCGCCTCGGCCTGCGCCTGCTCGCGCATCTCCTCGATGATCGCGACACCCTGCTCGCGGGCCTCCTCGCGGAGCGCGCGAGCCTCGTGGCGGGCCTCGGCGAGCTGGGCGCCTGGTACTGCCTCCAGCGTCCGCTGGCCTCGGCCTGCGCCTCCTCGGCGCGCTCGATGCCGCCCTCGATGGCCTCGGTGCGCTCGTCCAGCGTCTTCTTGATGTTCGGGAAGGCGAACTTCGCGAGCAGGAAGAAGACGACGGCGAACGCGATGAGCCCGATGATCAGCTCGTCCAAGGGCAGCCCCAAGACGTTGGGGCTGCTCCCCTCATTGGCCAAGATCAGCACGGTAGGTCCTTAGATCCTTGGTGCCGTCGGTAACGGTCGACTACTTGCCGAAGACGAACGGCACGACGAAGCCGATGAGCGCGAGCGCCTCGGCGAGGGCGAAGCCGAGGAGCATGTTCTGGCGGATCAGCCGTAGGCCTCGGGCTGGCGGGCGATGGCCTGGACGCCCATGCCGAAGATGAGGCCGACACCGATACCGGGGCCGATGGCGGCGAGGCCGTAGCCGATCGAGCCGATGCTGCCGGTGACGCCTGCGGCGAGGTCAACCATGGTCTCTAGTCCTTCTGTACGAGGCCGGTGGACGGTCCACCGCGCACGGTCTGACTGGTGTGGTGGTTAGTGCTCTGCTTCGAGAGCACCGGCGATGTAGACCGCGGCGAGCAGCGTGAAGATGTAGGCCTGCAGGACCTGGATGAGGAGCTCGAAGCCGGTCAGCACGATCGTCATGACGAGCGACGCCCCGGCGAACGAGCGCACCGAGGCTCGGTGAGAGCAGGTACCAGGCCGCCGATGCTGAACGTGGCGATCAGCAGGTGGCCGGCGAACATGTTGGCGAACAGACGGATCGCCAGCGTGAACGGCCGGACGAGGATCGTCGAGAACAGCTCGATCGGCGTGAGGATGACGTACATCGCCTCGGGCACGCCCGGCGGGAACACCATGTTCTTGAAGTAGCCGCCGACGCCCTGGTTCTTGATGCCGATGTAGTTGAACATGACCCACACGATCAGCGCCAAGCCGACCGGGAAGGCGAGCTTGGACGTGACCGGGAACTGCGCCCCGGGCACGATCGACATGAAGTTCATGATCCAGACGAAGAAGAACAGCGACACCAGGAAGGGGACGAACTTGTCCGCCTTCTTGCCGATGACGTCGCGGGCGATCTGGTCGCGGACGAACAGGTAGCCCAGCTCGGCGAGGTTCTGCACCCCACGCGGCACCAGCTTCGGCCGGGTGAAGGCGGCGAAGAAGAAACCGAGGATCGCCACCACGCCGATGGCCATCAGGATGATCGGCTTGTCGATCGACCAGGTGACGCCGAGGAAGTGGAACTTCACCAGCGGCGTGAACTGGAAGATGTCCGCACTCGGCGCGGGAAACCCGCAGCCTGAGTTCAGGTGGCAGGAATCGGCGGCGAGCCTGGCGGCGTCAAAGCTCACCGTGACTCCCTTCCGTGTTCGTCGTGCGGCTCATCGGCCGTACCGGATGTAGACGAGGTAGATCGCGGCGGAGATTCCCACGATCACCCCGATGGGCAGGAAGAGTGCGTCGTGACCAGTCCAGCGGTCGAGCAGCCAGCCGGCCCCGCCCCAGACAGCCATCCCGCCCAGCAGGTAGCTCGTGATCGACCAGGCGGCGTCCGGGGTGGTGCGGTCGCTCTCGGGCCGCTGGTCTTCCTTTTTTGCTAAGTCGTGGTGGACCATAGCAGCCTCTCAGTCCTCGCCCGGCGTCGGGTCGACGTAGAGCATCGGCTCCTTGGAGAAGGCCCGAATCTGCCCGCTGATCCATACCAACGTCAAGATCACGATGGCGACGGCGAACGCCTTCGGGTTGAACCACGCGGCGTCCTTGAACGCCACGATGAGGCCGAAGAGCGCGAGGATCTTGATCAGATAGGTGAACAGGGCGACCTGCATCATCGCCTGCGGAGAGACCCGCGAGGCGGAGGCGATCGCGACCATGCCGATCGTGAAGAACACCCCGACGATGACCGCGCCCAACCCGGCACCGATGGCGCCCTTGGAGCCGACGACGAGCGCGGAAACGGTGACGAGAATCACGGCGGCCAGAGCGGTCGGCCATGCGGCGCCGCGGATTATCCGGAGATCGGCCACATGCAAGATGAGACTCCGTCGTAAGGGTTTTGAGGCTTTGGCGGAGGGCTGCTGCTCGGCTTGCGAGCGCTCGTGAAATCTATCACAAGCGGGGCTCAACCTCCGAACTCGCGCCCGCCCCGGGACTGGTCTGCGACTCCGAGCCGGCGTCGGGGACCGCCTGCGGGCTCTCCTTAGACCTGCCGCGCCGCCCAGCCGATCGCAGCCGCGGCAGCGCCACCAGCACCAGCGCGACAACCGCGAGCAACCCGGTGACCGCCAGCACCATCACGCGCCCAGGCGCGATGGAGAGCGCTACCGCTCCGAAGCCCAGCAGCGCCGTCCACATGTACATGATCAGCACGGCCCTCGACTGCGAGTGCCCGATCTCCAGCAGCCGGTGGTGCAGGTGCTCCTTGTCCGGCGCCCACGGCGCACGCCCGGCCCTGGTGCGCCGCACGACCGCGAGCAGCAGGTCCACGAAGGGAACGGCGAGCACGACGAGCGGCAGCACCAGCGGCAGCAACGCCGGGTAGGACTGGTAGACGTCGGCGGGGTTGACCTGGCCCGTCAGCGAGATCATCGAGGCGGCGAGGAGCAGGCCGATGAGCATCGACCCGGAGTCGCCCATGAAGATCCTGGCCGGGTGGAAGTTGTGGGGCAGGAAGCCCAGGCACATGCCGGCCAGCACAGCCGCGATGAGCGTGGGGGCCAGTGCCAGGTCCAGGTGCTGGTGGACGGACAGCTGGTAGGAGTACATGAAGAACGACAGCGCCGCGATCGCGACGATGCCGGCGGCCAGGCCGTCGAGACCGTCGACGAAGTTGACCGCGTTGATCATGAGGACGACAAGGAAGACGGTGAGGATCACCGACGTGTCCTGGCCGAGCACCAGCGTGCCGTAGTGCGGGATCGGCAGCCACAAGAGCTGAACACCCTGAAGCACCATGACGCCCGCGGCCAGGATCTGCCCGGCCAGCTTGGTCAGGGCGTCGAGACCGAAGCGGTCGTCCAGCACGCCGAGCAGGCAGATGACGCCACCGCCGAGCAGCAGCGCCTTGGGATCGGAGAACTCCTGGTGCACGGCCTGCAGCCTCGGCAGGCGGGCCGCGATCAGCAATGCTGCCGCCATCCCAGCGAACATCGCGACTCCACCGAGGCGCGGTGTGGGGATGGCATGGACGTCTCGGTCCCTGATCTCGGTCATCGCACCGGTGGCAACAGCCACCCGCCGCGCGACCGGCGTCAGCAGGTAGGTCACCGCGGCCGCAACCAGCAGGGTGAGCAGATACTCGCGCACCTACTCCCCTACCCGCGCCACCGTGAACCGCCGTGGGCTCACGTCAGCTCAGCTCCTCGGGTTGCCGGCGACTGTTCGCCGAGGTCACTCTACGACGAGGTCGGGGGTCACCTCGCGCAAGCGCTCCGCCGAGATCGCCCCATTGCGGACAAGCACCGGCACCGGGCCGGTGAGGTCGACGATCGAGGAGGCAACCAGCTCCGTGGCCGGCCCGCCGTCCAGGTAGACGGCCACGGCATCGCCCAGCTGGGCGCTGGCATTGGCACACGTCGCCGCCGGGGGCAGACCGGTGCGGTTGGCGCTGCTCACCGCCATCGGCCCGGTCTCCTTCAGCAGGTCGAGCGCGACCTGGTGGTCAGGCATCCGGACCGCCACCGTGCCGCGGGAGTCCCCGAGGTCCCAGGCGAGCGACGGGCTGTGCTGGCAGATCAGGGTGAGACCGCCCGGCCAGAACGCCTCGATCAGCGCGCGGCCGACCGGCGGCATCGCCGTCACGAGCGCATCCAGGACGGCCGCGCTGCCGACGAGCACCGGCACCGGCATCGACCGGCCGCGCCCCTTGGCCTCGAGCAGGGCGGCCACCGCGGACGGGGTGAAGGCGTCGGCGCCCAGGCCGTAGACGGTGTCGGTGGGCAGGACCACGAGGTCGCCGCGGCGCACCGCGTACGCCGCCTCCCGCAGGCCCTTGGCCCGCTCGTCGGGGTCTGCGCAGTCAAACCTCACCGTGTGTCCTCCCGCCGTGCTGTCACGAACCGGTCGCGGCCCGCCAGGTCACGCATGTCCTTCACCGCGACCCAGGCGCCAGTCTTGCGGAAGACCTCCGGCACCGTCTCCCCCTGCCGGTCGGAGTGCTCCATGGCAACAGTCCCGCCGCGGCGCAGCAGCCGGGCCGCCGACCGCTCGATGACCCGCACCACGTCGAGACCGTCCTGGCCACCCCACAACGCGAGCGAGGGATCGTGGTCGCGCGCCTCGGTCTCGACGTGCTCCCAGGCGGTGAGCGGGATGTAGGGCGGGTTGCTGACGACCAGGTCGACGGTGCCGTCGAGCTCGGCCAGCGCAGCGGCGGCGTCGGCCAGGTGCAGCTCGACCGCCGAGGCGGCCAGGTTGCGCTCCGCCCAGGCGTGGGCGCCCGGGTCCAGCTCGACGGCGTGCACCCGCGCACCGGGCAGCTCGGTGGCGATCGACAGCGCGATCGCCCCCGAGCCGGTGCACAGGTCGACGACCAGCGGCTCGGGCACGCCCGTCAGCGCCTGCAGACACGCGTCGACCATCACCTCGGTCTCCGGCCGCGGCACGAACACCCCGGGCCCGACCGCGAGGTCGAGGTGGCGGAAGGACGCGTGGCCGGTGAGGTGCTGCAGCGGCTCGCGGGCGGCGCGGCGGGCGACGAGGGCGGCATAGCCCTGCGCGCACTCCTGCTCGTCGAGCCGGCCAAGCACGCCGGGTCGGATCAGGTCGGCGCGGTCAACGCCGAGCACGAACGCGGCAAGCGCCTCGGCGTCGTGCCGCGGCGAGGCCACCCCGGCCTCGGCCAGCTGACGGGCTGCCCGGGTGACGCGCCCCCACTGCCACGCTCAGGCCCCGCCGGCCAGCCGGTCCGCCATGTCGGCGTCGGCGAGGGCCTCGATGACGGCGTCGAGGTCGCCGTCGAGCACCTGGTCGAGGTTGTAGGCCTTGAAGCCGACCCGGTGGTCGGAGATCCGGTTCTCCGGGAAGTTGTAGGTGCGCACCCGCTCGGAGCGGTCGACGGTGCGGACCTGGCTGCGGCGCTCCGCGCTCGCGGCCGCGTCCGCGCTCTCCTGAGCCGCGGCGAGCAGGCGGGCGCGCAGGATCCGCAGCGCCGACTCCTTGTTCTGCAGCTGGCTCTTCTCGTTCTGGCAGGAGACGACGGTGCCGGTCGGGAGGTGCGTGATGCGCACCGCCGAGTCGGTGGTGTTGACGCTCTGCCCGCCCGGGCCGGACGAGCGGAAGACGTCGATGCGCAGGTCGTTCGGGTCGATCGTCGACGTCGACGTCCTCGGCCTCGGGCAGGACCAGCACGCCGGCCGCGGAGGTGTGGATCCGGCCCTGCGACTCGGTGACCGGCACCCGCTGCACCCGGTGCACGCCGCCCTCGTACTTCAGCCGGCTCCAGACGCCGGTCGTCGCGCCGTTGGACCGGACCGCGATCGTGACGTCCTTGTAGCCGCCGAGGTCGGAGCTCGGTGGCGTCGAGCACCTCGGTCTTCCAGCCCTGCCGCTCGGCGTAGCGCAGGTACATCCGCAGCAGGTCGCCGGCGAACAGGGCCGACTCCTCGCCGCCCTCCCCCGCCTTGATCTCGAGGATGACGTCCTTGTCGTCGTTGGGGTCGTGCGGCAGCAGCAGCTCGCGCAGCCGGTCCTCCAGCTCCGTGCGCCGCGCCTCGAGCGCCTCGGCCTCGGCGCGCGAACGACGTCGTCCTCGGCGGCCAGCTCGCGGGCGGCGGCGAGGTCGTCGACGGCCGGCGCCAGCTCGCGGTAGGTCTCGACGATCGGGGTCGAGCTGCGGCGTAGCGGCGGCCGAGCGTGCGGGCCCGCGCCTGGTCGGCGTGCACGGCGGGGTCGGCGAGCTCACGTCTCGAGCTCGGCGTGCTCGGCGAGCATGGGCATCGCTCGAGCCGACTCGATCATGCAGCGTGCCATGCTTCTGGCGCCGGCAGTGGACCGGGCGAACACGGAAACGGCGCCGGCGCCACGACCGGGGAGATCCGGCGCCGGTCGGAGCTAGCCGTAGGCGTTGCCGGCTGCGCTTGCCGAAGCGCTTCTCGAACCGCTCGACGCGGCCACCGATGTCCAGGATCTTCTGCTTGCCGGTGTAGAACGGGTGGCACTGCGAGCAGACGTCGGCGTGGATCGACGCCGCTCTTCGCGGTGCTGCGCGTGGTGAACGTGTTGCCGCACGAGCAGGTCACGGTGGTCTCGACGTACTCGGGGTGGATGTCGGGCTTCATGGTGTCTCCTTCGTCATGGCGGTCGCCGGGTCGCTGGTCCTCGCAGTGCGAGACGGCGTGAACCGGAACCAGTGCGGACCAGTGTGCCAGAAGCGCCGGCACGAGAGCCAACGCCAGCGGCGGCGGTGAGATTCCCGGGCTAGTCCTGGGGCATCGAGGTGGTCTTCTGGATCTGCATCAGGAACTCGGCGTTGGTCTTCGTCTCCTTCAGCTTGTCGAGCAGCAGCTCGAGCGCCTGCTGCGGGTCGAGCGCGTGCAGCACCCGGCGCAGCTTCCAGACGATCTGCAGCTCCTCCGGCGCCATGAGGATCTCCTCCTTGCGGGTGCCGGACGCGTCGACGTCGACCGCCGGGAAGATCCGCTTGTCGGCGAGCTTGCGGTCGAGCTTGAGCTCCACGTTGCCGGTGCCCTTGAACTCCTCGAAGATGACCTCGTCCATCGCGCGAGCCGGTCTCGACCAGCGCGGTGGCGAGGATCGTCAGCGAGCCGCCGTTCTCGATGTTGCGGGCGGCGCCGAAGAACCGCTTCGGCGGGTAGAGCGCGGTCGAGTCGACACCACCGGACAGGATGCGGCCGGAGGCCGGGGCCGCCAGGTTGTAGGCGCGGCCCAGGCGGGTGATCGAGTCGAGCAGCACGACGACGTCGTGGCCCAGCTCGACCAGCCGCTTGGCCCGCTCGATCGCCAGCTCGGCGACCGTGGTGTGGTCCTCGGCCGGCCGGTCGAAGGTCGAGGCGATGACCTCGCCCTTCACCGACCGCTGCATGTCGGTGACCTCTTCGGGCCGCTCGTCGACGAGGACGACCATGAGGTGGCACTCGGGGTTGTTCGTGGTGATCGCGTTGGCGATCGCCTGCAGCACCATCGTCTTGCCGGCCTTCGGCGGGCGAGACGATCAGGCCGCGCTGGCCCTTGCCGATCGGCGCGACCAGGTCGATGACCCGGGTGGTCAGCGACGTTCGGCTCGGTCTCCAGGCGCAGCCGCTCCTGCGGGTAGAGCGGCGTCAGCTTGGCGAACTCCGGCGCGGGCCTTGCGCCTTCTCCGGGTCCACGCCGTTGACCGTGTCGAGGCGGACCAGCGCGTTGAACTTGTCGCGCCGCTCGCCCTCCGCGGCTGGCGGACGGCGCCGGTGACCGCGTCACCCCTGCGCAGGCCGTAGCGGCGCACCTGGGCGAGCGAGACGTAGACGTCGTTCGGGCCCGGGCAGGTAGCCGGAGGTGCGGACGAACGCGTAGTTGTCGAGGATGTCGAGGATGCCGGCGACGGGACCAGGACGTCGTCCTCGCTGATGACCGGCTCGGGCTCGTTGCCGAAGCGCTCGCGGCCCATCCCGGGCCACCGCTGCCGGTGCCGGCGGCTGCGGTTGCGCTCGCGGAACCGGCCCCGGCGCCGGCGGCTGCCGCCGCCGAACTCGTCGTCGCCGCCGCGGTCGCCCCGCTGGCCGTCGCCGCCGCTGGGACTGACCCTGCTGCTGGGACTGCTGCTGGCGGTCGCGGTCGCCGCGCTGCTGGCCGCCCTCACGGGGCTGGCGCTGACGGCCCTGCTGGCCCTCGCGCTGACCAGACTGGCCGCTGCCCTCGCGGCTGCCCGCTGGTTGCCGCTCGCGGTCGCCGCGCTGGTTGCCCTGCGCGGTCGCCGCGCTGGTTGCCGTTCGCGCTGGCCGGCTCCGGTCGCCCGCTGCTGGCCGTCGCGCTGGCCGGACCGGTGCGCCGTCACGGTGCGCCGGTCTGGCCGCCCTCACGGTCGCCGCGCTGGTCGCCCTCGACGGTCGCCGCGCTGGTTGCCGCTCGCGCTGGCCCGGCTCGCCGGTCGCCGCCGCTGCTGGCCGTCGCGCTGACCGGACTGGTTGCCCTCGCGGGCGTCCGTCGAGGCGGCCGGCGAACCGGAGGTATCCGGCGCGGCGCCGTCGGCAGCGCCAGTCGCCGCGGCGTCGGCGCGGCTCGCGGAGCGCGAACGGTCGGCGCCGCGCGCGGCACCTGACCGGGCGGTGGTCGCCGGTGCGTCGGACGCTGCCGGGGCAGCAGCCGCCGAGGTCGACTGCTTGGCCTGGATCGCGGCGATCAGGTCGCCCTTGCGCATCCGGCCGGTGCCGGTGATGCCCAGCCCGGTCGCGAGCGGCTTGGAGCTCGGGGAGCACCATCCCGGCGAGCCCGCCTGTTGCTCGTCGCCGCGGCGAGGCTGCGGCCGCTGCTGCGGGCGCCTGCGAGGCAGCGGATGTGTCGGCCGAACGCTCGATGGAGCTGCCATCGTGCAGAACGTCGATGCTGTCGGTCACTCAGGGGTCCTTCCAAGGGAGCCCGGCGCCGTACGAAGGGCACGGTCGTCGTCAGTGCTCGAACCGGCGGCGTGCCGGGTGTTGCTCCGCCTTGTGGATCACAGAGGCGGGGTAATGGTGCGCCGTTGGCGTCGCGGCCCGGGAGCAGCGGTCCTCCACGACATCGGCCATGCGCCTGAAGGGGAGCCCGGCAGACGCAGGCACTGCAGTCGGGGGGTGCCCACGCACAGAGAGTAACTCAGCGTTGCCGTGGGTGTGTGCCGATCGGCGCGACGTTAGTGCGCGCACTCGAAGCCCAAAGGGCTACTGGTGCGCTACGACTGTAGCACCAATCACCGTGCGTGTTGCCTTCTTGCGGCCGACAGGCTCGACGGACCCGCTGTCAGTCGCCGATGTCCACGATCCTGCGCGCCCAGCAGGTCCGGTGCCACCGGCATCGCGGTGAACCAGCGACCCGTCGAGGTCAGCGCATCGTCCACCTGGTCGCGTCGTCGTCAAGAGCCAGCACGGTCGGCCCGGCCCCGGAGAGCACCGCGGGCAGCCCGGCCGCCCGCAGCCGCGCGACCAGCGCGGCCGTGCGGCCCATCGCCGGCGCCCGGTAGTCCTGGTGCAGCCGGTCCTCGGTGGCCGCCAGCAGCAGGTCCGGCGCGCCCGGTCAGCGCCGCGACCAGCAGCGCGGCCCGGGCCGCGTTGGCCGCCGCGTCGGCGTGCGGCACCGTGCTCGGGCAGCAGCTCGCGGGCCTTCGTCGTCGACGACCTGCGACTCGGGCACGAACACCACCGGCGCGAGGTCTGGATGCGGCTCGAGCCGGAGCGCCTGCGGACCGGGATCGACGACCGGTTTCTCGCCGTCGTTCGACTCGGTCCAGGCGATGGTGAGGCCGCCGAGCAGGCAGGCGGCGACGTTGTCCGGATGACCCTCGATCTGGCTGGCGAGCGCGAGCACCGCGTCGTCGTCCAACCGCTCGGCCCCGCCCAGAGCGACCAGCTCGCGCGCGGCGAGCGACGCCGGCGACGATCGCGGCGGCCGACGAGCCGAGGCCGCGCCCGTGCGGGATGCGGTTGGCGCAGACCAGCTCCAGGCCCCGCGGCTGGCCACCGAGCACGTCGAAAGCTGCGCGCGCACGCGCGCACGACCAGGTGCCGCTCGTCGCGTCCGCACGCTCGTCGGCGCCCTCGCCCGCGACGTCGATCCGCAGGCCCGGTGTCGGCGACCCGCAGCGGCGACGTCGTCGTAGAGCGCGAGGGCGAGCCCGAGCGCGTCGAAGCCGGGCCCGAGGTTGGCGCTGGTCGCCGGCACCCGGACCCGCACGGGCGCCGCCCGGAACGCTGGCCGGGCCATCAGCGCCAGCCCCAGCGCGGCCGCCGCGGCGGCGCGTCCGCCGGCGATCGGTGATCGGCGCCGGCGCGCCGGAGATCGCCCACTCCGGGTCCTTGAGGCCGTTGCCGGTGACCGTGCAGACGACGCGCTGACCGGGCGGCGAGCGTGCCGTCGCTCGGCGGCCTGCAGCAGGCCGGCGACGCTCGCGGCCGACGCCGGCTCGACGAACACCGCCTCGCGGGCGCGAGCAGCCGGTAGGCCGCGAGGATCTGCCGGTCGGTGACCGCGTCGATCGCGCCGCCGGACTCGTCGCGGGCGGCGAGCGCCTGCGTCCAGCGACGCCGGGTTGCCGATCCGGATCGCGGTGGCGATCGTCGTCGGCTGCGTCGACCGACGTGCCCGCGCACGATCGGCGCCGCGCCGGCGGCCTGGAAGCCGCACATCGCCGGCCGGCGGGTCGTCGATGCCGTCGGCGGCGTACTCGCCGTAGCCCTTCCAGTACGCGGTGATGTTGCCGGCGTTGCCGACCGGCAGGCAGTGCACGTCCGGCGCGTCGCCGAGCGCGTCGACAGATCTCGAACGCCGCCGTCTTCTGCCCCTCGATGCGGTCCGGGTTGACCGAGTTGACCAAGCGTGACCGGGTAGTCGATCGGCGAGCTTGCTGGCCAGCGCCAGGCAGTCGTCGAAGTTGCCGTCGACCTGCAGCAGCTTCGCGCCGTGCACGAGCGCCTGCGCCATCTTGCCGAGCGCGATCTTGCCGCTGCGGCACGAGCACGGCGCAGGTCAGCCCGGCGCGCGCCGCGTAGGCGGCGGCGCGACGCGCTGGTGTTGCCGGTCGAGGCGCAGATGACCGCCTTCGCGCCCTCCTCGACCGCCTTGGTGATCGCCATCGTCATGCCGCGGTCCTTGAACGACCCGGTCGGGTTGGCGCCCTCGACCTTGAGGTAGCACCTCGCAGCCGGTGCGCTCGGAGAGCACCGGCGCGGGCAGCAGCGGCGTGCCGCCCTCGCGCAGCGTGACGACCGGCGTCGCGGCGCGTGACCGGCAGCCGGTCGCGGTACTCCTCGATGAGCCCGCGCCACGGTGCGCGCGACGCCGGTCATCGAGTCGCCATCGTCGGCCTCTGCCCTCGACCCGCATCACGCTGGCCACCGCGCGGACGATGTCGAGGTCGCCGCAGCGCCTGCGACGGTCGCCGCCAGCGCCGCGTCGGTGGCGCGTGTGCGTGACGAGCGACCAGCGTCGGCGTCGTCGCCGCGCCCCTCCTGCCGCACGGTCTGGATGCGACACGTCGTGCGTCGGCGAACGCGCCGGCGACCGCGGCGAGCACGCCCGGCTTGTCGGCCACGTCGAGGCTGACGTGGTAGCGGGTCGACGGTCTCGCCCATCGGCCGCACCGCGCAGGTCGGCGTACGCCGACTCGCCCGCGCCGCGCGCGCCGCTGACCCGGTTGCGCGCGACCGCGACGAGGTCGCCGAGCACCGCGCTCGCGGTCGGCGCGCCGCCGGCGCCGCGGCCGTAGAACATCAGCTGCCCGGCCGCCTCGGCCTCGACGAAGACCGCGTTGTAGGCGTCGCGGACGCCGGCCAGCGGGTGGCTGCGCGGGATCATCGCCGGGTGCACCCGCACGCCGATCGCCGCTCGCCGTCGGCGGTGCGCTCGCAGATCGCGAGCAGCTTGACGGCGCAGCCCATCGCCTTGGCGCTCGCGACGTCGGCCGCGCGTGACCTCGCCGATGCCCTCGCGGTGGACGTCGGCGGCGGTGACCCGGGTGTGGAAGGCCAGCCCGGCGAGGATCGCCGCCTTGGCCGCGGCGTCGAAGCCGTCGACGTCGGCGGTCGGGTCGGCCTCGGCGTAGCCGAGCGCGGTCGCCTCGTCCAGCGCCTCGGCGAAGCCGGCGCCGGTCTCGTCCATCCGGGAGAGGATGAAGTTGGTGGTGCCGTTGACGATGCCGAGCACCCGGTGCACCCGGTCGCCGGCCAGCGACTCGCGCAGCGGGCGCAGCAGCGGGATCGCGCCGGCGACGCTCGCCTCGTAGTAGAGGTCGACGCCGGCCTGCGGCGGCCGCGTCGTGCAGCGTCGCGCCGTCCTCGGCGAGCAGCGCCTTGTTGGCGGTGACCACGCGTCGCGCCGCGGCTCAGCGCGGCCAGCATCAGCGACGCGGGCCGGCTCGATGCCGCCGATCACCTCGACGACGACGTCGACGTCGTCGCGGGTCGACCAGCGCCGTCGGCGTCGGTGGTGAACAGCGCCGGGTCGACGCCGAGGTCGCGCTGGCGGTCCGGCCGGCGCACGGCGATGCCGGCGAGCTCGAGCGGCGCGCCGACCCGCGCGGCGAGGTCGTCGGCCTGCTCCGTCGAGCAGCCGGACGCACCTCGCTGCCGACGACGCCGCAGCCGAGCAGCGCGACCCTCAGCGGCGTCGCTCACGTCGCTCACTCGCCGAGCGTCCAGCGCGCAGCAGGTCGTCCATCGGTCTCGCGGCGGACGATCGACCGTCGCGCCGCGCCGTCGCGCACCGCGACGACCGGCGGCCGGGGCACGTGGTTGTAGTTGCTGGCCATCGAGCGGCAGTAGGCGCCGGTGGCCGGCGACGGCGAGCAGGTCACCCGGCGCGACGTCGGCCGGCAGCCACGCGTCGCGCACGACGATGTCGCCGCTCTCGCAGTGCTTGCCGACCACCCGGGCACAGCATCGGCGGCGCGCCTCGAGGCCCGCGAGGCCAGCACGCAGGTGTAGTCGGCGTCGTAGAGCGCGGTGCGGATGTTGTCGCTCATGCCGCCGTCGACGGAGACGTAGGTGCGCACCGCGCCGCGCGCCGACGTCGACCGGCTTGACCGTGCCGACCTCGTAGAGCGTGATCGTCGCTCGGCCCGACGATCGCCCGGCCCGGCTCGACCGCCAGCCGCGGCACGGCGAGCCCGGCCGCGGCGCACTCGCGCTCGACGATCGCGCGCAGCTGCGCTGCGACGTCGGCTACGGCGGCTCGGGTCGTCGCCGGCGGCGTAGGCGATGCCGAGGCCGCCGCCGAGGTCGAGCTCGGGCAGCTCGACGCCGTGCGTCGTCGCGGATCTCGCGCGAGCAGGCCGACGACGCGGTGCGCGGCGACCTCGAAGCCGGCGGTGTCGAAGATCTGCGAGCCGATGTGCGAGTGCAGCCCGGCCAGCTCGCAGCGTCGGCTGGCCGAGCACCGCGCGCGACGGCCTCGGCCGCGTCGCCGTCGCGCAGCGAGAAGCCGAACTTCTGGTCCTCGTGCGCGGTGGCGATGAACTCGTGGGTGTGCGCCTCGACGCCGACGGTGACCCGGACCAGCACCCGCTGCGCGCACGCCCGCGCTCGGCGGCGAGCGCGGCCAGCCGGTCGATCTCGTCGAAGGAGTCGACGACGACGCGCCCGACCCCGGCGTCGACCGCCGCGGCGCAGCTCGGCGACCGACTTGTTGTTGCCGTGCAAGGCGATCCGCTCGGCCGGGAAGCCCGGCCGCGCAGCGCGACGGCGAGCTCGCCGCCGGTGCAGACGTCGAGGCCGAGGCCCTCCTCGGCGACCCAGCGGGCGACCGCCGTGCAGAGGAACGCCTTGCCCGCGTAGTAGACGTCGCCGCCGGCGAAGGCGTCGCGCCAGGCGCGCGGCCCGCGCCGCGGAAGTCGGCCTCGTCGAGCACGTACGCCGGGGTGCCGTACTCGCGCGGCGAGCTCGCGGACGTCGACGCCGCCGACGGTCAGCACGCCGTCGGCTCCGCGCTCGACGCCGGCGGCCAGACCTGCGGGTCGAGCGCGTTCAGGTCGGCCGGCGGCGCGAGCACGGCAGCGGCTCGGGCAGTGACGTCGGCGTGCCGCGGCCCGGCCGGTGCGTGCGCCGCTCACATCCGCTCCGGCGCGGAGACGCCGAGCAGGCCGAGGCCGTTCGCCAGCACGACGCGGGTGGCCTCGCACAGCCACAGCCGGGCGCGGGTCAGCGTCGGTCGGCTCCTCGTCGCCCTGCGGCAGCACCCGGCAGGCGTCGTAGAAGCGGTGGTAGGTGCCGGCCAGCGTCCTCGAGGTAGCGCGCGACCCGGTGCGGCTCGCGCAGCTCGGCGGCGCCGGCGACGACCCGCGGGAACTCGCCGAGCGCGCCGCAGCAGGTCGCCCTCGCGCTCGTGGGCGAGCAGCTCGGGGTCGCAGCTCGCCGAGCGTCGATGCCGAGCTCGGCGCGCGTTGCGCAGCAGCGACGCAGATCCGGGCGTGCGCGTACTGCACGTAGAAGACCGGGTTGTCGTTGGTCCGGCTGGCTCAGCAGGTCGAGGTCGAGGTCGATGCGTCGGGTCGGCCGAGGACCGGGCCAGCGCGTAGCGCGCCGCGTCGACGCCGACCGCGTCGACGAGGTCGTCGAGCGTGACGACGGTGCCGGCCCGCTTGCTCATCCGCACCGGCTCGCCGTCGCGCACCAGGTTGACCAGCTGGCCGATGAGGATCTCGAGGTCTGCGTCCGGGTCGTCGCCGGCGCACGCGGCGCATCGCCTTGCAGCCGGCCGACGTAGCCGTGGTGGTCGGCGCCGAGCATGTAGATGCAGACCGGTCGAAGCCGCGGCTCGCGCTTGTCGAGGTAGTAGGCGCAGTCGGCGGCGAAGTAGGTCGGCTCGCCGTCGCTCTTGACCAGCACCCGGTCCTTGTCGTCGCCGAAGTCGGTGGTGCGCAGCCAGACCGCGCCGTCGGCCTCGTAGACGTGGCCCTGCTCGCGCAGCCGCGCGATCGCGTGCGTCGACGCGCGCCGCCGGTCGTGCAGCGCTCGCTCGGAGAACAGACGTCGAAGTGCGACGCCGAAGTCGTGCGAGGCTCGTCTTGATCTCGGCGAACATGAGCGTCGACGCCCTCGTCGCGGAACACCTCCTGCGCGCTCGTCGTCGGGCAGCTCGAGCAGGCCGGGCTCTGCTGGCGACGACCTGCTCGGCGATCTCGTCGATGTAGGCGCCGCCGTAGCCGTCCTCGGGCGCCGGCCGGCCGCGCGCCGCGGCCAGCAGCGAGCGGGCGAACCGGTCGATCTGCGCGCCGGCGTCGTTGAAGTAGTACTCGCGGGTGACCTCGGCGCCGGCGGCCTGCGAGCAGCCGGCGCGAGCGCGTCGCCGACCGCGGCCCAGCGGGTGCCGCCGAGGTGCACCGGGCCGGTCGGGTTGGCCGAGACGAACTCGAGGTTGATCCGCTGCCCGGCGATCGCCTCGCTGCGGCCGTAGCTCGCGCCGGCTGTCGACGATGCGTGCGGGCCAGCTCGCCCTGGGCGCCGGCGTCGAGGGTGATGTTGAGGAAGCCCGGGCCGGCGACGTCGACCGCGGCGATCCCGGGTGCCTGCGCGCAGCCGGGCGGCGACCACCTCGGCGACCTCGCGCGGCGGCCGGCCGGCCGGCTTGGCCAGCCGCAGCGCGACGTTGGTGGCGTAGTCGCCGTGCTCGCGGTTCCGGGGCCGCTCGACGACGACCGCCTCCGGCACCTCCGCGGTGAGCCCGCCGGTCGACGTCGCCGCACGCACGGCCTCGATAACGGCACAACTCACTTGGTCGGGGGTCACCCGGGCGAGGTTATCGCAGTGACCTCGCCCCCGAGTTGACCGATGCCGACTGATAGTCTCGGTCCTCCTGGGCCCCCGTAGCTCAGGGGATAGAGCACCGCCCTCCGGAGGCGGGGGCGCAGGTTCGAATCCTGCCGGGGGCACACAGAAGGCGCGGGCATGCCGCCCCTGGCGAGCCCGGCTTCGCAGTCGCAGGGCGCCGCGGCCGGCCTCGCCGATGTTCAGCCCGCGAGGAACGCGAGCAGCGCGCGGTTGACTTCCTCCGAGTGGGTCCAAGCGATGTTGTGCGGTCCACCTTCGATGGTGACGACGGTGAGGTCCTTGATCAGACCGGGCAGCCGCGCGGCCGTATTCGGATAGGGCAGGATCCGGTCGGCGTCGCCGTGCACCAACAGGGTCGGGACATCGATCTTGGGCAGGTCGGCGCGAAAGTCGGTCAGCCAGGTGTCGACGCAGGCAGACGCGGCATAGGCGGAAGCGCCCACCGCGACGATGAAGCTGTTCTGCCAGGCCTGTTCGCTGATCCGGGTCCCGCCAAGGACATCGACGTTGTAGAAGTTGTCGAGAAAGGTCTTGAAGTAGGCCGGACGGTCGGCGGCGACCGCTTCCTTGATGCCGTCGAAGACCGCCTGCGGAACGCCGTCGGGATTGTCGTCGGTCTTGAGCAGGAACGGCGGGATCGCACCCATGAGCACCGCCTTGCTGATCCGGGCTGATCCGTGGGTGCCCAGGTAGCGGGTGACCTCGCCGGTTCCCATGGAGAACCCGACAAGCACCACTTCGCGCAGGTCGAGGTGCTCGATCAGCACGTTCAGGTCAGCGGTGAACGTGTCGTAGTCGTAGCCGACGGTGGGCTGGCTGGACCGGCCGAAACCGCGCCGGTCGTAGGTGATCACGCGGTAGCCGGCCTGCAGCAGGACCCGCTCCTGCTTCTCCCAGGAGTGACCGTTCAGCGGGTAGCCGTGGATGAGCACGACCGGCTGTCCGCTGCCATGGTCCTCGTAGTAGATCTTGATGTCGGCGTCGTTCTCCTGACCGACGGTCACTTTCGACATCTGGGTCTCCATCTGTCCTGTGGTCGGGCGAAGTGGCCCGGCGCCCGATCCCGGTGGGTCGTCGCGGCCGAAGAGAATTTCGACCTCCCCCGTCACCCGACCGACCGAACCAGCCCTGGGTCGATCCTCGACATGTGTTGACCCGCCACCGACGCGGGCTGGTTCGCGGTTTGCCCGACGGGCCTGCTGAGGATCGTGGCGGTGACCCGTCAAAGGGTGGAGCTGGAAGTTCATCCCCGCGATGGATGTGGCGCCCGTGGTTGCTGCCTAGCGTGGTGGTCATGATCGAAGCTTTCGGCTTGACCAAGCGCTATGGCGACAAGGTCGCCGTGGACGGGCTCTCGTTCACGGTGCAGCCCGGCGTGGTGACCGGCTTCCTCGGCCCGAACGGGGCGGGCAAGTCCACCACGATGCGCATGCTGGTGGGGCTGGACCGTCCGACCTCGGGAACGGCGAGCATCAACGGCCGTCCGTACGACCAGCTGAAGGCACCGCTGTGCGAGGTGGGCGCCCTGCTGGAGGCGCGAGCCATCCACACCGGCCGCTCCGCTCGCAACCACCTGCTCGCGCTGGCCGCGACGCACGGCATCGGCCGGCGGCGGGTGGACGAGGTGCTCGACGTCGTCGGCCTGACGCAGGTGGCCGCCAAGCGCGCCGGCGGCTTCTCCCTCGGCATGGGACAACGCCTCGGCATCGCCTCGGCGCTGCTCGGCGACCCGCACACGCTGATTCTCGACGAGCCGGTGAACGGATTGGACCCGGAAGGCATCCTCTGGATCCGCACGCTGCTGCGGGCGCTGGCCGCCGAGGGACGCACGATCTTCGTCTCCTCGCATCTGATGAGTGAGATGTCGCTGACCGCGACCCACCTCATCGTGGTCGGCCAGGGTCGGCTGATCGCCGACGCCAGCGTGGCGGAGCTGACCGCGGCCGCGGGAGGATCGGTGGTACGGGTGCGGACCGAGGAGGCGCCGCGGCTGCGCGATCTGCTCGCCGCCGACGGCGTGAGCGTCACCAGCACCGAGCGCGATCTGCTCACGGTGACCGGCCTGTCCAGTGCTGAGATCGGCAAGGTCGCCGCCGAGGCGCGCATCGCGCTGATCGAGTTGACACCGCAGCAGGCCTCGCTGGAAGAGGCGTTCATGGAACTTACCCGCGATGCCGTCGAATTCGGCACACCGATGGAAGAGGTGGCCCGATGACCGTCGATCGCCATGCAGCCCGATGCGCGCCTCGGGGTGACCCAGTCCCGAACCGTGGTCTCGGAATGGATCAAGTTCCGCTCGCTGCGCTCCACCTGGTGGAGCATCGGCATCGCTCTGCTGATCTCGGTCGGGCTGGGCATCCTGTTCTCAGGCCTGCGCGGCAACGACATAGCGGCACACGGCGGCTTCGAACACGATCACGACCGCGCTGAGCCTGCGCGGGTTCTACCTGGCGCAGCTCGCCGTCGGCGTGCTCGGGGTGCTGTTCATCACCGGCGAGTACAGCACCGGCATGATCCGCGCGACGCTCTCCGCCGTGCCCAAGCGGGTGCCGGTGTGGGTGGCGAAGATCGCGGTCTTCGCCACGGTGATCTTCCTGGTCACCCTGGTCGCCGCGTTCGTCGCCTTCCTGGGCGGTCAGGCCGTGCTGGGTGGCTATCACGTCCACGGCTTCTTCCTGTCCGGACCTCAGGGCAACATCGGCTTCTCGCCTGACACGGTCGGCGCCTCGCACACCCTCGGTGTGTCGATCAGCCATCCCGGCGCGGTCCGTGCGATCTTCGGTGCCGCGTTCTACATGGTGGGCGTCGGTCTGCTCGGCCTGGGGTGCGGCTTCATCCTCCGCAACACCGGCGCCGCGATCGCGGCACTGTTCGGCCTGCTGCTGGTGCTGCCGCTGCTGGCCCAGGCCCTACCGAGTTCGCTGGCGCAGCACGTGAGCAAGTACCTGCCGCTGCTGGCCGGTACGGCGGGCATGAACACGCAGCACGGCACGGACCAGCTGGCCCCGTGGGCCGGCCTCGGCGTCTTCGCGCTCTACGTGGTGGCGGCACTCGGCATCGGGCTGTACGTGCTGCGACGTCGCGATGCGTGAGCGATACGCGCGACACTGAACCCATGTCGTGGGTGCGCCGGTCTTCCGAGCTCGGTAAGCGGCGCAGCCGTGGTGGTGAGCAGCTCACCGAGCAGCACCGTGAGCGGCTCACCCAGCTCGCGGTGACCGCCGAGCGCAACCGCATCGCTCGGGAGATGCACGACATCGTGGCCCACAACCTCTCGGTGATGATCGCGCTCACCGACGGCGCCGCACTGACGATCGACCGTGACCCGGCACGCGCCCGCGAGGCGATCCATCAGGCAGCCGCGACCGGACGTGCGGCGCTCGCCGAGATGCGCAACACCCTCGCCTGCTGCGGTCCGAGCCGGAGGACACCGACCCGAAGCTGAACCCAGAGCCGAGTCTCGCCGACCTGGACACCTTGCTGGAGACCGCGCGCAGCACCGGCCTGCAGGTCACCTACCAGATCAGCGGCTCCACGGAGGGACTGTCGACGAGTCTGCAGCTGGCGCTGTTCCGGCTGGTGCAAGAAGGCATCACCAACACCCTCAAACACGCGCCGCGGGCCACGCGACTACAGGTCTCCATCCGCCGCGGTCAGGAGGATCTTCGCGTGGTCGTCGACGACAACGGCGGCGGCGGGTTGCACTCCCGCCGCGTTCGGGCACGGGCTGATCGGCATGCGCGAACGCGTCGCGCTGCACGACGGCCGGCTCTTCGCCGGGCCGACCAGCAGCGGCTGGCGGGTCAGCGCGTGGCTGCCGCTGCACGAACAAGCAGACGGAAAACCGCGGGCATGACGATCCGGGTCGTCCTCGCCGACGACGAACAGCTGCTACGTGTCGGCTTCCGCATGATCCTCGATGCGCACGGCGACTTCGAGGTGGTCGCCGAGGCCGCGAACGGACGCGAGGCGATCGCGGCCGCCGCCGCCCACCGCCCCGACGTGATCGTGATGGACGTGCGGATGCCCGAGCTGGACGGCATCGCGCGCGACCGAGGCCATCACCCGCGAACAGCCCGAGGTCCGGGTCCTGATCCTCACCACCTTCGACCTGGACGAGTACGCCTTCGCCGGGCTGCGCGCCGGTGCCAGCGGCTTCCTGCTCAAGAACGCACCGCCGGACGAGCTGGTCGCCGCGATCCGCACCGTGGCCGCGGGTGATGCTGTCGTGGCTCCGCGGGTGACCCGCCGGCTGCTGGACACCTTCGCGCAGCACATGCCCACCGCGACACAGGCGTCACGCGACCAGCGGCTGGCTCAGCTCACCGACCGCGAGCGCGACGTGCTGCAGGCGATCGCACTCGGCCAGAGCAACCAGGAGATCGCCGCCTCGCTGTGCCTGTCCGAAGCGACAGTGAAGAGTCACGTCAGCCGGATCCTCGGCAAGCTCGGGCTGCGCGATCGCGTCCAGGCGGTGATCTTCGCCTACGAGACGCGGCTGATCGAACCATCGTGACCGCCCGATCATGCGCGGCCGGCTCGACACCCACGAGCTCGGGTCGCCATCAGCTCTTCTTGATGGTGACCGTCTTGTGCGTCAGCTTCCCCGCCGCGTCCGCCAGGGTGACCGTGTAGAACTCGCTGTCGTTGCCGCACTGGTAGTTGAACGTGTAGGTCGACGTCGTGGGAACTTCTTCGTAGGGCTCCGCTTTCGCGTCGGTGGTGTGGACGCCGAACCAGGCCTTGACCGCGTCCGCACTGGCCCACGACAACGTGATCTGGCTGGTCGGGTTCGCGCTCGTGCAAGAAGCTGCCTTGGGTGCCTGGAAGAGGGCGAAGGTCGGTCTGTCCTCCGTTGGTGCCGCAGACGGCTTGGGCGTCGTGGATGGCGATCGTGGCGGTGTCTGTGACGCAGCCGGCGGCGATGCTGGCGGACGCGGTGTCGCCGGAGAGGGCGGGGTGGTCTGCGACTCGCTCGGCGCTGGCGACGTGGTGGGCGCCGCGCCATCGCTGGCCGATGCCGACGGGATCACCGAGCCGCTCGGCTCTTGTGCGGGGGCAGCACCGGGGGTGTGGGAGCTGGTGCGACCGGAAGCCAGCAGGGTCACGAGCACCGCGACGGCGATGAGCAAGAGGCCGCCGACGACCGACAAGGCGAGGACGGCGGCGTTGGATCGTGCGGGTGGAACCTGGTCACTCATTCGTCCGCCCCTGTCCCACCAGCCGCGCCGGCACGTAAATGATCACGCATCATAGGGGTGCCGGCGGTTTGGCGGAATAGTGTGGCCCGCCCGCCATCAGGAGGATCGACGGCGGATCCACCAGAAGCAGAACGCGGCGAGGGCCAGCGCAGCGGCCAGGAAGAGCGCCGACTCGTACCACTGCAGGGCCCAGAAGCGGTCGGCCGGCTGGTACACCAACCTTTGGACACCGCCGACCGTCTTGGTGGAGAGCACCCAGTCGCCGGGGTGGGGCGACGCGCCGGAGCCGCCGATGACGATCTGACCGCGATCGACCGGGCTAGACAGCCAGCTTCTCGGTGAGCGTCAGCGGGGCGATGAGGTGGCCACGCACCCACAGGGTCACGACGATCCGGACGGCGGTGAAGGTGACGAGGGTGGCCGCGATGGCGGGCAGGGTGCGGCGGATGAGCAATCCGAGCGTGACGCCGAGCGCGAAGGCGAAGGCGGCGTAGGCGATCGGCACGATGCCGCGTTGGCCGAACGCCCCGGCCGAGAGCCGGTCCATGTGCACCTTGTCGAGCGGGCTCGACCACCAGGTCACCATGAGGCTGAAGAGCCCGACGACCACCATGCTGGCCAGGCCGACGACTGCGAGCTTGACGGCCAGCCAGCGGGTCCGGGTGATGCTCTGAGTCCACGCCAGCCGGTAGGTGCCGGCCTCCAGCTCGCGGGCGACGAGCGGCGCACCCCAGAAGATGCCGACGAGCACGGGCGCGGCGACGAGAAGGTTCCCGATGTTCTGCAGGAGGTGGTAGTTGCGGAGGAACTCATCGACGAGGTTCCCGCAGTTGCCGCCTGCGGCGGTGCAGCCGGCAATCCCGCTCGTGGCGTAAAGGTGCGCCAGGCGTGTGCCGGTCACCACCAGGATGACCGCGATCACCGCCAGTACTGCGAACGCCACCCCCGCCTGGGCGCGGAACTGGCGCCAGGTCAGCCAGGTCATCGCTGGACCCGCAGGACTGCGCCGCGCTCGGCGCCAGCGGCTTGGCCCATGTAGGCGAGCACCAGGTCCTCCATGTTGATCGGCTCGACGGTCCACGCGGGGTCGTGGATCGGGGCGTCGGTGCGGACGATGAGCGTGCTCTGCCGGTCGGTGTGACGGGCCTCGATGACCTGCTGGTCCGCCGGAAGGGACGTGGGTTCGCGGCGGGGTCCGATCAGCCGGTGGTGCGAGGCCAGCAGATCGTCGACCTCACCGGCCAGCTGCACCCGTGAGGCGACGAGGACGACCAGGTAGTCGCAGACCCGCTCGAGGTCGGCGACCAGATGTGAGGAGAGCAGGACGCTGACGCCTTGCTCAGCGACAACCTCCATGAGGCTGCTCAGGAACTCGCGCCGGGCGAGCGGATCCAGGCTGGCCACCGGCTCATCGAGCAGCAGCAGCTCAGGCCGCTTGGCGATCGCGAGGGTCAGCGCAAGCTGGGCGCGTTGGCCGCCCGAGAGTCGGCCGGCCCGCTGCCGAGGGTCCAAGCCCAGCTGGTCGATCCGGCTCTTCGCCAGGTGGCCATCCCAGCCCGGGTTGAGCCTGGCCCCGAGCTGGAGGTGATCGGCGACGCTGAGCCCGGCGTAGGTGGGTGTCTCCTGGGCGACGAAACCGACGCGGCCGAGCAGCGCCGGGTCGCCTACGTGGTGACCGCCGAGAACCTCGACCGTGCCCGACGTCGGCGCCAGGAGGCCGACCGCCAGGTTCAGCAGGGTCGTCTTCCCGGCTCCGTTGGGGCCGACGAGACCGGCGACGCGCCCACCGGGGATCTGCAGCGCGCAGTCGGTCAGCGCCCAGCGGCGGCCGTACCGCTTGCCGAGGCCCTTCGCCTCCAGGACGGCGTTCACGCTACGTCCTGTGCAGTGGCGGACCGAAAGGTGTCACGGAACAGGGCCTCGATGCTCTCGTCGTCGAGCCCGGCCAGGCGCGCTTTGGTGAACCAACGCTGCAGGTCCTTGCGCAGCGGCCCGTGCGCCGCGAGTGAGGCGTCGCTCAGCGTCCCGGTCACGAACGTGCCGACGCCGGGCCGACCGGCCACGAGTCCCTGGTGCTCGAGCTCGCGGTAGGCCTTGAGCACGGTGTTCGGGATTGATCGCCAGGTGTGCCACCACGTCCTTGACCGTCGGGAGCTGCTCGCCCTCGCGGAGCATGCCGAGGCGAAGGGCTTGTCGCACCTGGTGGACCAGCTGCAGGTACGGCGATACGCCCGAGCGGGTATCCAGGTGGAACTCGATCACGCTGGCTCGATTCATCTAGGTAACTAGATAAATAGTTGTCCCAGCTGACCTGCCACGTCAAGTCCTCGCTGACCCGCCCGTCAACGGGTCACCAGGCTCCTCGAGGAACCTCGTGGCTACGACAGCCCGGTTCATGCGCCGCGCCGCGGGTAGGAAAGCGTCCGTGATCCGCCCGTGTCGGCGCCGCAGCTTGGTCAATCGGTCGGCGGCGATGGTGATCGGCGTGATGACCGCCGCCGTCGTGCTTGCCGGCTGCACCTCGACACCCTCATCTCCATCCGCACCGACCCCGAGCACCGCCTCGTCCGCGACGACGAGCCCGGTCGGTCCCACGCAATCCGCGACGGCAACGGCCACCACGAAAGGTTCGGCCGGCACCCAGGCGGCATGGGTCGTGGCAGAGAACGCCAAGCCGGGCACCACCGACTGGACGATTCCGGCCGGCCTGACCGGCCCGTCGATCGCCGGGTTTGCCGGCACGACACAGGCCAGCGTGGGTGACACGGTCACCTTGTACGTGTCCACGGCGGCGCCGAGCTTCCAGGTGCGGGCGTACCGGATGGGGTACTACGGCAGGGACGGACGCCCGGCTCATCTGGACCTCGCCTCCCGAACCCGGTGGTCAGCAGGCGACGTGTCCGCTCACCAAGGGCGTGAACATGGTGAGCTGTGCGTGGACGCCGTCGATGACCGTGCGCATCGCCTCGTCGTGGCCACCAGGGGACTACCTGCTGAAGCTCATTGCCAGCGGCGGCCAGCAGAGCTACGTGCCGCTCACGGTGGCGGATCCGGCCAGCCACGCCACCTACGTGGTGCAGAACAGCGACCTCACCTGGCAGGCCTGGAACACCTACGGCGGCTACGACCTGTACGGCGGCGGACGCCCGGGCACCACACCGACCTACGCCAACCGCGCGAGGGTCCTGTCGTACGACCGCCCGTACGCCTACGGCTCAGGCGCAGGGGACTTCCTCGGCAACGAGCTGCCCCTGGTGGAGTTCGTCGAGCGGCACGGACTCGACGTCTCCTACGTCAGCGACATCGGCGTCGCCGAAGATCCCGCACTGCTGCTGAACCACAAGGTGTTCTTGAGCCTCGGCCACGACGAGTGCTGGACGCTCGCCCAGCGGAACGGGATAACCGCCGCCCTGGCCCACGGCGTCAATGCGGTGTTCTTCGGTGCGAGCCCGATCCTGCGGCACGTCCGGCTGCAGCCGAGCGCGCTGGGCGCGGACCGGGAGATGGTCGACTATCGTGACCCCACCGCGGATCCGATCTACGCCACCGATCCGGGCGACGCCACCGGCAACACCTGGGCGCAGCCGCCTGCCAACGCGCCGGCAAGCGAGATCACCGGCGATACGTACGGCGGGTACGGCATCGACGCACCGCTGGTGGTCACCGACCCGACGGCCTGGCCCTTCGCCGGCACCCACCTGGCTGCCGGAGCGCAGCTGCCGCACGTGGTGCGCTACGACTACGACCATGTCGTCCCCGGCCAGCCTGGCCCGCGCGTGCAGGTCCTCGCCCGCTCACCGGTGAACGCGCCCCTCGGCGGATATGCCTACTCCGACATGACGTACTACACCGACCCCACCAGCCGGGCCGGCGTCATCGCAACCGGCACCAACGCATGGATCGCCTCGCTCGCGCCCTGCCCGGCAGGCACTACACGGTGCCCATCGGGCCAGGTCCAGGCGATCACCGCGAACATCCTGCGTGCCTTCGGTGCCGGCCCGGCGGGCATCGCCTACCCGTCGCACGCGAGCCCCTAGAGACACACCCCTCAGGCGGCCCGGAACGCGTCGGCCAGACGAACGCGCGCGCCCGTGCGCAAGACCGAGTTGCGGTAGATGCGCCCGGCCAGACCAACCAGCGCGACGATGAGCAGCACGGCCAGCGTTGCCGACAGGGCGATCTGCCAGGGCGGCGCGACTCCGAGCGCGATGCGCATCGGCATCAGGGTCGGCGAGAAGAGCGGGAACAACGAGAGCCTCTCGGCCAGGGAGTTGTCCGGACTCGTCGGCAGGAGGCTGATGCCGATCACGTACGGGATGATGATCATCATGAGCAGGGGGCTGGTCACGCCACCGACGTCCTCCTGGCGGGAGACCATCGCACCCGCCGCCGCGAACAACAGCGCGTACATCGTGAAGCCGAGCAGGAACCACACCAGTGCCCAGAGCGCCGCGCCCACCGCCACCGACGCGGGCAGGCTCAGCACCCCGGTCACCAAGCCGGTCGCGATACCGGATCCGACCACCAGCGCCACCTGGATCAGGCCGACCGCGCCGATGCCCACGACCTTGCCCACCATGAGCTGCCACGGTCGCAAGGTCGTCAGCAACAGCTCGACGACCCGGCTGGTCTTCTCCTCCACCACACCTTGCGCGACGCTCTGGCCGTAGATCATCAGGGTGAGGTACACCAGGATGCCCGCGATGACACCGAGCACGATGCGCTGGGTCTGGTATTTCGCACCCGGCTCGAGCGCGCGCACGTCCAGATGGGCGCCTGCCACCGCGGCGTTGATCTGGGCCGGGTCACCGCCCAGCTTCACGATCTGTGCATTGAGGGCTTGCTGGCGGGCCACCACGGTGATCGCGGTCTGCAGGGTGTCCTTGAGGTCCTTCTTCACCACGACCGTCACAGCATCCGGCGCCCCCACCAGCAGCGCCTTCAACGACCCGTTGCGCAGCTGTTGCTCGCCGATCGTCTCGTCGGCCACCACCGTGGTGACCACCTTCATGCCCACCGCCTGCCCTGCGGACTGCAGAGGTGCGGCCAGGGCGGCGTTCTGACTAGTGAGCCCTACCGTCGTGCTCGATGAGCTGCCGCCCGCCACGTCGAGGATGACGGCGAGCGCGACAACCGACGCCACCATCAGGATCGTGCTGATCGCAAAGACCTTGGACCGGATGCGCGTGCGGAACTCCCGGCGCGTGACCAGCCCGATCACCTGCCTGGCCCCGAGCCCGCCCTCCGGTGCGCGGTCGCTCATGCCGCCCCCTCCTCGCTCACCACGTGCCGGAACAACTCGGCCAGGGGCTGCAGCCTGCGGGCGAACTCATGCACCGGGCCGGTCGACAGCGCCGCCGCCAGCACCACTTGGTCGTCCGCGCCCGCGGCCAGCTCGAGCACGGTACGGGCTCCTTCGCGTCCACGCACCGTGACTCCGGGCAGTCCGTGCGCCCAGCCGTCGCGTGCTGCGGGCGCGACCACCACCAGCTGGGCCACTCCCCCCTTGCGCAGCTCGTCCACTGGCCCGCACGCCACCATCGTGCCGCTGCGGACGATCCCCACCCGGTCGCACAACCGTTCGACCAGATCCAGCTGATGGCTGGAGAACACCACCGGCACTCCCGCCCGGCATTTCTCCTTCAGCACCTGGCTCATCACGTCCACAGCGACCGGGTCCAGTCCAGAGAACGGCTCGTCGAGGATGAGGATCTCTGGCTCGTGGATGAGGGCGGCGGCGAGCTGGACCCGCTGCTGATTGCCCAGGCTCAGCTTCTGCACCTCGTCGTCGCGGCGTGGGGCGACGCCGAGCCGCTCGGTCCACTCCGCCACGGCGCGGCCGGCCGCAGCGGGCGAGAGGCCGTGCAGCCGGGCCAGGTAGACAAGCTGCTCGCCGACTTTCATCCGCGGATACAGCCCACGCTCTTCTGGCATGTAGCCGATGCGCCGGCGGGTGTCCAAGGTCAGCCGTTCGCCCCGCCATCGGACTTCTCCGGCGTCTGCGGACAGCACACCGACCGCGATCCGCATGGTCGTGGTCTTGCCGGCTCCGTTGCTTCCGACGAAGCCGAACAGCTCGCCGGCGCGCACGTCGAACGTCATGTCGTTCAGGGCCACCACATCGCCGTACCGCTTGGAGACCGCATCGATCTCCAGCCGTTGGTCGACCACGCTCGTTCCCACCTCGCAGCTGTCGCCACCCCGGTCAGCCCGTCGCGGGCACCCTACCGGCGGCTGGTCGGGCTTGGCGGGCCGCACTCACGGCAGTGGCCGAACAGCTCGACGGTGTGGGTCACTCCCGTGAAGCCGGCCTCCAGCGCCACCTGCTCGGCCCATGCCTCGACCTGGGGGCCCTCGACCTCGACGGTGATGCCGCAGGTCTTGCAGACAAGGTGGTGGTGGTGGGACTCGGTCGCGCACCGGCGGTACATGGCCTCACCGTCGGCCAGGCGAAGCACGTCGACCTCACCGCGGTCCGCGAAGTCCTGCAGGTGGCGGTAGACCGTTGCCAGGCCGACGTTCTCGCCGCTGTTGCGCAGGTCGGCGTGCAGCTCCTGAGCGCTGCGGAACTCATCGGTGCGGGCCAGCAGCTCACCAACCAGGCTGCCCTGCCGAGTCTGGCGACGGGGCCGCTCCAGCGGGTAGCCCTGGGCCGGGCCCTCTGCCGGTCGAACGGTGGCTGCCATGCGCCCACAGTGCCACATCGCCTCAGCACGTTCATCTTCGCGCCGCTGCGCGCTGGCACCTCGCTCCGGCGGGTGCCGAACGAGGTCAGGAGATACGGCCGAACTCCCAGTGCCATGGCTCGGGCTTGCTGCCGCGCGGCCCCGCCCAGGCGGGATGGAACCAGCCAAAGCGGCTGGCGTTGGCCTTCATCCACTGGTGTTGGGCCGACCCGAACTGCTGGATGCCGCCGCACAGGTCGACGGCCAGTCCCCACCCGTGGTTGCTCCTGCCCGGCAACGCCGCCAGCGACGGCTTGCTGCGGTAGACCGCTGCCTGCTCTGAGTAGCTCCGGTAGGAGTCGGTGATGCAGATCGGCGACCCGAACCGCTGCGCGTAGGCGGCTGACATCGCGTCGAAGGCGGCCGCCGCATCGCCGCGGAGCTGGTGACCCGACGAGCTCGCCAGGCCGCACAGCGCCGAGGACGGGAGCAGCCCGTTGGGATAGGAGCCTGTCGAGCCCGAGCAACCCGATCCGGACACCGATGTCGCGCGGGGTCGAGCCAGAGCCTGCGCCTTGGCGAGTGCCTGCGCCTTGCGCTTGGCCTCCGCCTTCTTGGCCGCTTCTAGTGCCCGGCGCGCGGCCTCCCGCGCCTTGGCTTCCTCGTACTCCTTGACGGCTTGCTGGAGCTCGGTCGCCGAGCGGGCAGCTCGGTCCTGAAGGCTGACGACCTGCCGCTCCAGGTCGGCCCTCTCCTGGGTCGCCTGGGCCAGCAGGTCGTCGGCCGTGGCGCGTAGCTGCTCAGCCTGCTGCTGGTCGAGGCGAACCTCGCGGAGAACCTCGGCGTGTCCACCGCTCAGCATCTGCAGGTATCCCATGGCCTTCAAGGCGTGGGCACCGTCCGTCGAATCGCCGCTCAGCAGGACGACCAGCGGGTCGGGCATCGCGCGGCGATACACCGCCGCCGCGAACGCGCTGACCTGCTCCTGGCTGCCCCGCAGCCGCATCGCCGCCCGGTCGGCCTGCACCAAAGCCTCGTCGGCCTTGTGGGTAACGGCGTCAAGCCTGCTCTGGCCCTGTTCGAGAGCCTTGGTCCCCGCAGCGAGCGACGCCTGGGCCTTGTCCGCGCGCGCCCGTAGCGCGGACAGCGCCTTGTCGTCGGGCGTCGCCGCCTGAGCGCGGACCGCGGTGACACACCCAAGAGCGACCGCAAGCGCAACGACGAGCGCGAGCAGCCGTCGTTGACGGGCACGAACAAGCAAAGGGCCGCACTCCTGTGGGAATCAGGTCGGACTAACCGCGACAAACAGGTCGAGATGCTAGCCGACCATGGTCACTTGTCCAGGACCTTGAAGAACCTCCGCCGGCTCGGGCTGGCTCATCGATACGCTGCAGCATGGCTCTTCGTCTCGCATCGGCCGACGCCGATTCTTCGCTTCCCGCCCACGCTGACGTCGTGGTGATCGGCGCCGGCCACAACGGCCTTGTCGCGGCAATGCTGCTGGCTCGGGCCGGCCTCGATGTCCTGGTCGTGGAGGCGGACGTGCTCGGCGGAGCCGCCCGCACCGAACAGCCGTTCGGCAAGGTCCCGGAGCTCAGCCAGTCGACCGGTTCCTACCTGCTCGGGCTGATGCCGCCCGAGCTCGATCGAGCTGCTCGGCGTCGACCTGCCCGTCGCTGCGGCGCGATCCGCACTACTTCCTCCCGACCACCGACGGGCGCTACCTGCTCTATGGGTCGCAGCCCGTCGCTCGGCAGCAACGAAGTCCCCCACGACGTCGCCGCCGAGCGAGCGGCTTGCCGCCGAGATCGGCGCATTGCGCGACGACCTGGCTCCGGCCTGGCTCGCCGAACCGATGTCCGTCGAGCCGACACCGCCGAGCGCTACATCCGGCCCGCGCTGCGCACGACCTTCGTCGACCTGGTGACGGGCTCGGTCGCGGACTACCTCGACCGGTTCGGCTTCGAGGGCGAGCTGTTGACGGCGATGTACGCCGTCACCGACGGCCTGTCGGGCCTGACCGCCGGACCGGACACGCCCGGCAGCGGGCCACAACTTCCTCGTCCACAACATGTGCCGGCTCCCCGGCTCTGACGGCACCTGGATGATCGTCCGCGGCGGCATGGGCACGGTCTCGGGCCGACTCGCCGACGCGGCGGTGGCCGCCGGCGGCGCGGATCGTCACCCACACTCCGGTGGACGCGATCACCTTCGACGGCGGCGTGGTCTCGGGCGTGCGGACGGCTCGCGGGGAGCAGGTCCGAGCGTCCGTCGTGCTCGGCGCTTGCGACCCGTTCCGCTGGCCGACCTCGTGGGCCCGACCACTGCCCGCCACCCTTGCCGAGCGGCTGGACCGTATCCGGCGCCCCGGCACGACGCTCAAGGTGAACCTGGCGCTGTCGCGGCCTGCCGACGTTCTCCTGCCTGCCGCCAGGGGCGCCGTCAGCCCGTTCGGGTCGACCATCCACCTGCTGCCCCAGGACGCAGCCGATGGACAGCGCTGCGCGCGATGTGGGCCGACGTCCAGGCCGGACGGCTGCCGGCCGAGCCGACGATCGAGTGGTACGTCCACACCACGGTCGACCCGTCGCTGCAGGACAGCGCCGGGCATCACTCCACCGCGCTGTTCGTCCAGTCGGTGCCCTACGAGATCGCCGGGTCGAGCTGGGACGCGGAGATCTCCCGCGTACGTCGACCACCTGCTGTCGATCTGCGACCGCTTCGCACCCGGCACGTCCGACCTCGTCGCGGACACCTTCCCGCTTGCCGCCGCCCGGGATCGAGCGGCACTTCGGGATCACCGGCCGGACACATCCACCACGTCGACAACGCGGTCGCCTTCGCCGACCGGATGCCGTACGCGACGGGCGTTCGCCGGCCTGTACGCCGGGCAGCGCGGGCTGCCATCCCGGCCGGCTCGGTCATCGGCGCCGCCGGCCACAACGCGGCGAACCGCATCCTGACGGACCTCTCCGCGTAGCCAACCGCCCGCGCGATCACGGCGCCGGGTAGCCTAGGGGCGCAGTTCAGAACCGACTCCCCCCGTAGTGGAAGAGGGCGATCCCCGCCGTGTCGTCACAGTCCGGGCCGTTGTCTGCGTTCGGTCCCAACGAGTGGCTGGTTGACGAGATCTACCAGCAGTACCTGGCAGACCCAGAGTCAGTCGACAAGGCGTGGTGGGACTTCTTCGCCGACTACTCCCCCGGCAGCGATCGCCGCCAACGGCGCCAGCCGCACCGGCACCCGCGCCGCCGGCGGCCGCCGGCGGCCGGCGGCGACCGCAGCGCCCGTCCGACGGCGGCCGCGCCTGCACCCGCAGCGCCGCACCAGCGGCAGCTCAGGCGCCCGCGCCCGCCGTGCCCGCAGCCGCCGCGCCGCCCACGGCACCGGCACCGGCGCGACCGCCCCGGCGCGCCGCGGTGAACGTGCCGCTGAAGGGCGCCGCCGCCCGCGTCGTCGCCAACATGGAGGCGAGCCTCGCCGTCCCGACCGCGACCAGCGTCCGCGCGGTCCCGGCCAAGCTGCTCATCGACAACCGCGATCGTCATCAACAACCACCTGCGCCGCGGCCGCGGCGGCAAGGTGTCGTTCACGCACCTCATCGGCTACGCGGTCGTCAAGGCCGCTCGCGGCGATGCCGGAGATGAACCACGCGTACGCCGAGGTCGACGGCAAGCCCGTCCTGGTGAAGAACCCGAGCACGTCAACCTCGGCCTCGCGATCGACCTGCGCCAAGGCCGACGGCACCCGCCAGCTGCTCGTCGCCGAGCATCAAGGACGCCGACACGATGGACTTCGCCCAGTTCTGGGCCGCCTACGAGGACATCGTCCGCAAGGCGCGCGGCAACAAGCTCGACCGCCGACGACTTCGCCGGCACGACGATCAGCCTCACCAACCCGGGCACCATCGGCACCGTCCACTCGGTGCCGCGCCTGATGTCCGGCCAGGGCAGCATCGTCGGCGTCGGCGCGATGGAGTACCCCGCCGAGTTCCAGGGCGCGTCCGCCGAGACCCTCGCCGAACCTCGCGGTCAGCAAGGTCATGACGCTGACGTCGACCTACGACCACCGCATCATCCAGGGCGCGCAGTCCGGCGACTTCCTGCGCCGGATGCACCAGCTGCTGCTCGGCGAGGACGACTTCTACGACGAGCGTCTTCCGCTCGCTGCGCATCCCGTACGAGCCGGTCCGCTGGGCGCAGGACATCGCGGTCCTCCCACGAGGACGAGATCGGCAAGCCGGCCCGCGTCGTCGAGCTGATCCACGCCTACCGCGTGCGCGGCCACCTGATGGCCGACACCAACCCGCTCGAGTTCGAGATGCGCCGCCACCCCGACCTCGACGTCGTCAACCACGGCCTGACGCTGTGGGACCTCGACCGCGAGTTCGCCGACCGGCGGGTTCGGCGGCAAGACGACGATGAAGCTGCGCGAGATCCTCGGCGTGCTGCGCGACTCCTACTGCCGCACCGTCGGCATCGAGTACATGCACATCCAGGACCCCGAGCAGCGCAAGTGGATCCAGGACCGGGTCGAGCGTCGCCACACCGGCCCCGACCGCGACGAGCAGCTGCGCATCCTCGGCACGCCTCAACGCCGGCCGAGGCGTTCGAGACGTTCCTGCAGACCAAGTACGTCGGCCAGAAGCGGTTCTCGCTCGAGGGCGGCGAGTCGGTCATCCCGCTGCTCGACGCGATCCTCGCGTCGGCGGCGACGCAGCGGCCTCGACGAGGTCGTCATCGGCATGCCGCACCGCGGCCGGCTCAACGTGCTCGCCAACATCGTCGGCAAGACCTACGGCCAGATCTTCCGCGAGTTCGAGGGCAACATCGACCCGCAAGTCGACGCACGGCTCCGGCGACGTGAAGTACCACCTCGGCGCCGAGGGCGTCTACCACGCGCCCGACGGCGGCCACCGTCAACGTCTCCCTCGCCGTCCAACCCGTCGCACCTCGAGGCCGTCGACCCGGTGCTCGAGGGCATCGTCCGGGCCAAGCAGGACGTCATCAACAAGGGCGAGGCCGGCTTCACCGTGCTGCCGCTCCTGCTGCACGGCGACGCCGCGTTCGCCGGCCAGGGCGTGGTCGCCGAGACGCTCAACCTGTCGCAGCTGCGCGGCTACCGCACCGGCGGCACCGTGCACGTCGTCGTCAACAACCAGGTCGGCTTCACGACCACCCCGACCGCCGTCGCGGTCCTGCGTCTACTCCACCGACGTCGCGCGGATGATCCAGGCGCCGATCTTCCACGTGAACGGCGACGACCCCGAGGCGTGCGTGCGGGTCGCCCGGCTGGCGTTCGAGTTCCGGCAGGCGTTCAAGAAGGACGTCGTCATCGACATGGTCTGCTACCGCCGTCGCGGCCACAACGAGGTCGACGACCCGTCGCTGACCCAGCCGCTGATGTACAACCTGATCGACGCCAAGCGCAGCGTCCGCAAGCTCTACACCGAGGCGCTCATCGGCCGCGGCGACATCACGGTCGAGGAGGCCGAGGAGGCGCTGCGCGACTACCGCGAGCAGCTGGAGAAGGCGTTCGCGGAGACCCGCGACTCCGCGGCCACGCCACACGAGCCCACCTCCGGCGACAACTCGCCTGACGCCGTCGGCACCGCGATCTCCGCCGAGGTGGTCAAGCGGATCGTCGACTCCCAGATCAACCTGCCCGAGGGCTTCACCGTGCACCCGCGGCTGCTGCCGCAGCTCCAGCGCCGGGCGCGATGATCACCGACGGCACCATCGACTGGGCGATGGGCGAGATGCTCGCCTTCGGCTCGCTGCTGCTGGAGGGCCGCCCGGTCCGCCTCGCCGGCCAGGACTCCCGGCGCGGCACGTTCGGCCAGCGCCACGCGGTCCTCGTCGACCGCCTCACCGGCACGAGCTACACGCCGCTGGCCAACCTCGACGCCGACCAGGGCACCTTCTACGTCTACGACTCGCTGCTGACCGAGTACGCCGCGATGGGCTTCGAGTACGGCTACTCGGTCGCCCGGCCGGAGGCGCTCGTGCTGTGGGAGGCGCAGTTCGGCGACTTCGCCAACGGCGCGCAGACGATCGTCGACGAGTTCATCTCGTCCGGCGAGCAGAAGTGGGGCCAGCGCTCCGGCGTCGTCCTGCTGCTGCCGCACGGCTACGAGGGCCAGGGCCCGGACCACTCCTCCGCCCGCATCGAGCGCTTCCTCACGCTGTGCGCGCAGGACAACATGACGGTCGCGATGCCGTCGACGCCGGCGAGCTACTTCCACCTGCTGCGCTGGCAGCGCCATGAGCAGCACGCGCGGCCGCTCATCGTGTTCACGCCGAAGTCGATGCTGCGCCACAAGGCGGCGAGCCTCGCCGCGGCGGACTTCACCGACGCCACGTGGCGCCCGGTGATCGCCGACACGGCACCGCACGATCCGACGGCGGTGCGCCGCGTCCTGCTGTGCTCCGGCAAGGTCTACTACGACCTCGACCACGCCCGCGAGGCGCGCGGCGCGCACTGACACCGCGATCGTGCGCGTCGAGCAGCTCTCCCCGCTGGCCGGCGACGAGATCGTCGAGGCCCTGGCCGCCTACCCGGCCGACGCCGAGCTGGTGTGGGTGCAGGAGGAGCCGGCGAACCAGGGCGCCTGGCCGTTCATGGCGCTCAACCTGCCCGAGCACCTCGGCGGCCGGTCGCTGACCCGGGTCTCGCGCCCGGCCAGCTCCTCGCCTGCCGCCGGCTCGCCCACGCGCAGCGACGCGGAGCTCGTGGCCCTGCTCGACATCGCGTTCCCCGCCTGAGGCCAGTCGTGTACTTCACCGACCGCGGCATCGAGGAGCTCGAGACGCGTCGCGGCGAGGAGAACGTCACGCTCGCCTGGGTCGCCGAGCGGCTGCGCACGTTCGTCGACCTCAACCCGGAGTTCGAGACGCCGGTCGAGCGGCTCGCCACCTGGCTCGCCCGCCTCGACGACGAGGACGACTGACCGCCGCTAGGCTGGATGACGACCTTGCCGAACACCTCGCCGGCCCACATCGCGGCAAGCCCGTCGGCCGTCGAGGCGAGCGGGAGGACGCGGTCGATCAGCGGACGGACACCGGTGTCGACGCAGACCTCGAGAAGCTCCTCGAGCTCGGCCCGCGTGCCCATCGTCGAGCCGACGACGGACAGCTGAAGGAAGAAGACGCGATTGAGCTCGGCCGGCGGGTTCATCCCGCTGGTCGCCCCGCACACCACGATCCGCCCGCCCGGCCGCAGCGACTTGAGCGAGTGGTCCCAGGTCGCCTCGCCGACGCTCTCCATCACCGCGTCGACCCGCTCCGGCAGCCGGGCGCCCGGCTCGAACGCCGCCGCAGCGCCGAGCGCGACCGCGCGCTCGCGGCGCTCCGGCGAGCGGCTGGTGACCCACACCCGGTAGCCGAGCGCGCGACCGAGCGCGATGAGCGCGGTGGAGACGCCACCACCGGCGCCCTGCACGAGCACCGTGCCGCCGGGTGCCACGCCCGACTTCTTCGCGAGCATCCGGTAGGCGGTCAGCCACGCCGTGGGCAGGCAGGCGGCAGCCTCGAAGGACAGCTCGGGCGGCTTGGGCACCAGGTTGCGCCTCGGCACGACGAGCCGCTCGGCGAGCGTGCCGTCGAACCGCTCGGACAGCAGCGAGCGGTGCGGGTCGAGCGTCTCGTCGCCGCCGCCGGCGGCAGGGTCGCCGATGACGCGCGTGCACGACGACCTCGTTGCCGTCGGCGTCGACGCCCGCCGCGTCGCAGCCCAGGATCCGCGGCAGCTCGCCTGGCACTCAGCCCGACGCCGCGCAGGCTCCACAGGTCGTGCTGGTTGAGCGCGGCCGCCCGGACCGTCACCGTCGTCCAGCCGTCCGGCACGACCGGCTCAGGCCGCTCGCCGACCTCCAGGCCGGACAGCGGGTCGTCGGCGTCGAAACGGACAGCGGCGGCGGCGAGCATGCGCCCGACGCGTACCGCCCGCGGTCGTCACCGCCTGGCGACGCCGTCCGCCCTGGCCGCGGCGGCGACGGCCGCTGCGACGGCAGGAGCGACCCGCTCGTCGAAGACGCTCGGGATCACGTAGTCCGGTCGCGCCGCTGCGCCCACGACCCCGGTGATCGCGTCGGCTGCCGCGAGCTTCATGCCGGGGGTGATCGCGGCTGCCCGGACGGACAGCGCCCCAGCGAAGATGCCCGGGAAGGCGAGCACGTTGTTGATCTGGTTGGGGTAGTCACTCCGCCCGGTGGCGACGACCGTGGCATGCCGGCGGGCCACCTCGGGATCGACCTCTGGCGTCGGGTTGGCGAGGGCGAAGACGATCGCACCAGCGCTCATGGAGGCGATCGCGGCCTCCGGGACCTGGCCCGCCGACACGCCGATGAACACGTCCGCGCCTGCCAGCGCGTCGGCGATGGTGCCGGTCAGCCCCGAGCGGTTCGTGGACCCGGCGAGCCGCTCCTTGGACTGGGTCAGGTCGCAACCGGCCGGCGTGGATCATCCCCCGGCTGTCGCCGACGGCGATGTCGCCGATGCCCGCCTCGAGCAGCATCTGGGTGACCGCCACGCCGGCGGCACCTGCACCCGACACCACGACCCGCAACGAGGCCAGCTCCCGTCCGACGACGCGCGCGGCGCTGCGCAGCGCCGCGGTGACGACGATGGCGGTGCCGTGCTGGTCGTCGTGGAAGACCGGGATGTCGAGCCGCTCGATGAGCGCCTCGCTCGATCTCGAAGCACCTGGGGGCGCTGATGTCCTCCAGGTTGATCCCACCGAACGAGGGAGCAAGGCGGACCACGGTCTCGACGATCTCGTCCACGTCGGTGCAGGCCAGGCAGATCGGGACCGCGTTGACGCCGCCGAACTCCTTGAACAGCAGCGCCTTGCCTTCCATCACCGGAAGCGACGCCTCCGGACCGATGTCCCCAAGCCCGAGCACCGCGGTGCCGTCGGTGACGATCGCGACGACGCCGTCCTTCCACGTGTAGTCATGAACCAGGTCCGGCTGGGCCGCGATCGCCAGGCAGACCTCGGCTACGCCGGGCGTGTACGCGGCCGACAGGTCGATGCGGTCACGCAGCGGGACGGTCGAGACGACTTCGATCTTGCCGCCGAGATGCAGCTCGAACAGAGGGTCGCGGGTCAGTGGGTCGGCTGCCACAGTGGCTCCAGAGAATCGACGGACGACATGCACGTAGGCATTCGCGGAATAGCGGCACCGCCACCGACCTGGGGTGGGATGGGGGCAAGGCCCGCAGACGTCCGGGGTTCACCCGTAGCACGATTGTGACATTCCAGAGGGCGCGAATGGCGCTCGCCCTTGGCAGGGTAGGTTCATGTCGCTGATCGGTGATCACATTGGTGGTCGACGATCACTTAGTTGACCGCCGATGCAGGAGGTTTTGTGAAGACCCGATCGATTCGTGGAAAGTTGTTCGCCGCCAGCGCAGTCACGCTCGCGGTGACCCTCGCGCTCACCGGCTGCGGTAAGTCCTCGAAGACCGACACGACGAACACGCCCACGCCGGGCGCCTCGGAGTCGGGCACCGGGACGGCGGCCGACATGGTCCCAGCGGCGCTCAAGAGCAAGGGCACGCTCACCGTCGCCACGGACGCCTCGTACGCGCCGAACGAGTTCTTCGACGCCGACGGCACGACCATCATCGGCATGGACGTCGACCTCGGCAACGCGATCGCCGAGAAGCTCGGCCTGAAGGTGAAGTTCGAGAACGTCGGCTTCGACAGCATCCTGGCCGGTCTGGCCGGCGGTAAGTACGACCTCGGCATGTCCTCCTTCACCGACACGAAGGAGCGCGAAGGCACCGTCGACTTCGTCACCTACTTCAACGCCGGCACGTCGGTGATGGTGGCCAAGGGCAACCCGCAGGGCATCACCGGCCCTGACGACCTGTGCGGGCGCAAGGTGGCGATCGAGACCGGCACCACGCAGGAGCTCAACGACATCCCGGCCAAGACGAAGGCGTGCGAGGCCGCGGGCAAGAAGGCCGTCATCCCGGTCGCGCTTCCGGACCAGAACGCCGCCCAGCTGGCAGTGACCAGCGGCCGCGCCGACGCCACCCTCGCCGACTCCCCCGTTGGTGAGTACGAGGCCAAGCAGCCGGGCGCCCAGTTCGAGGTGGCCGGCAAGTCCTACGACGACGCGCCGTACGGCATCGCCATCCCCAAGGACGTCGGCACGCTCAAGGACGCCATCCTTGCCGCGATCAAGGAGCTCATCGCGGACGGCAGCTACCAGAAGATCCTGGACAAGTGGGAGATCGGTGACGGCGCGATCACGAACCCGGTGATCAACGGGGCGACGAGCTAACCACCGATGGCTATAGACGACAAAGCGGCGACGGGACGGCCCGAGCTCATTCGGGCCGTCCCGGTGCGGCATCCTGGGCGCTGGGTGGCAGTCGGCGTCGTGCTGGTGCTGGCGGCGATGTTCGTGCACATGCTGTTCACCAACCCGAACCTGCACTGGGACATCACCCGGCAGTACTTCTTCAGCCCGATCATCCGCCGCGGCATCGTGCTGACCATCCAGATCACCGTGATCTCGATGCTGATCGGCCTTGCGGGCGGCGTGCTGCTCGCCGTCATGCGGCTGTCGCCCAACCCGGTGGTGTCCGGGGTGGCCTGGCTGTACATCTGGTTCTTCCGCGGCACCCCGGTCCTCGTCCAGATCCTCTTCTGGTACTTCATCGCCGTGTTCATCAAGACGATCTCGATCGGCATCCCGTTCGGGCCGTCGTTCGCGTCCTGGGAGACGGGCAGCCTGGTCACCCCCGTGGTGGCTGGCATCCTCGCGCTCGGCCTCAACGAGGCCGCCTACATGGCCGAGATCGTCCGGGCCGGCATCCTGGCGGTGGACGAGGGCCAGACCGAGGCGGCGAGCGCGCTGGGCATGAGCCGGCTGCTCACCATGCGCCGCGTGGTGCTCCCCCAGGCGATGCGCATCATCATCCCGCCGACCGGCAACGAGACCATCTCGATGCTGAAGACCAGCTCGCTGGTCAGCACCATCAGCGTGGCCGAGCTGCTCCGGTCGTCGCAGATCATCTACAACCGCAATTTCCAGACGATCGCGCTGCTCATCGTCGCGAGCCTGTGGTACATCATCATGACCACCGTGCTGACCTCGGTCCAGTTCTACGTCGAGCGCCACTTCGCCAAGGGTTCGGTGCGCACGCTGCCGCCGACCCCGATCCAGCGGCTGCGTGCCAACTTGTTCGGCGGGCGCCGTGCGATTCAGCGCGAGAGCCTCGTTCGGCAGGAGCTCACATGACGCCCATGGTCAACGCCGAGGCCGTCCACAAGTCCTTCGGCAAGCTGGAAGTGCTCAAGGGCATCGACCTGTCGGTCCAGCCCGGCGAGGTGATGTGCCTGCTCGGGCCGTCGGGCTCCGGCAAGAGCACGTTCCTGCGCTGCATCAACCACCTGGAGAAGATCGACGCCGGCCGGCTGTCGGTCGACGGCGAGCTGGTCGGCTACCGGGAGCACGGCGACCGGCTGCACGAGCTGCGCGACCGCGAGGTCTGCGCGCACCGCACCCAGATCGGCATGGTCTTCCAGCACTTCAACCTCTTCCCGCACATGACCGCGCTCGGCAACGTCGTCGAGGCGCCGATCCGGGTGAAGCGGGAGTCCAAGTCCGTCGTCCGCGAGCGGGCGCATGCGCCTGCTCGCGCAGGTGGGGCTCGGCGACAAGACCCACGCCTATCCCCGACAGCTGTCCGGCGGTCAGCAGCAGCGGGTGGCGATCGCCCGCGCGCTGGCGATGGAGCCCAAGCTGATGCTGTTCGACGAGCCGACGTCGGCGCTGGACCCGGAGCTGGTGGGCGAGGTGCTGACCGTCATGCGCGACCTGGCGAAGGCCGGCATGACGATGGTCGTGGTGACCCACGAGATGGGCTTCGCCCGCGAGGTCGCCGACACGGTGGTGTTCATGGACGACGGCGTGGTGGTGGAGTCCGGTTCTCCGTCGGCCGTCTTCGACAACCCGCAGCACCCGCGGACCCAGTCGTTCTTGTCGATGGTCCGCTAGGGGCAGGCGACCGGCTCGCCTGCGTGAGGGAGCCGGTTCGATCTGCGTCGTGCCTCAGCGCCGCGCGGAGATCCCCGCGTTGTCGCCTACGTGGCCGTGCGCGACCAGGCGGTGACCGATCGCGATCAGGGCGAGTCCAGCACCCCTGCGCACCGGGCCCGGCCGGGGAACGTCACGGGTACGCGTGGCCAGCATCCGAAGCGACTCCTGCCGGGCATGGGCCTCGGCGAGTAGCCAGTCCATGAGACAACCCTCCATGTAATACTCGAAAGTGTAACTTGGCGGTTACATCGTAGATCGTGTTCGTAAGGAGTGCAAATGGACCTCGGCGCTTACAGCGAGTGGGCCGTGCAACTCGTCAACACCGTGGACCCGGCACGTCCTGACGACGACCGGCTGGCCGAGCTCGACGACCTACGCGCCTTCTTCGCCGACAGCGAGCATTTCGGTCTGCACCTGACCCGCACCGACCTCATCGACCTCGTGAAGTCACGCGCGCCATTGCGCGCCGTCTTCACCGCTGCCGCCGGCGGCGACAGCCCGGCAGCCGTCAACCGCCTCAACCACCTGCTCGCCGAGTACCCGGTAAGGCCTCAGGTCTCCGGGCACGACGGCAACGACTGGCACCTGCACCTCACCGACACCGGCGGCGTGGCCGAGCGCTACATCGCAGGCGCCGCCATGGGACTGGCGATGATCGTCACCGGGCTCGGCGTCGACCGCCTCGGCGAGTGCCAGGCATCCGGCTGCTCAGGCGTCTTCGTCGACACCTCGACCAACCGGTCCCGTCGCTACTGCTCGCAGCGATGCGCCACGCGCGCCAACGTGGCAGCGCTGCGCGCGCGCCGTAAGGTAGGCACACCCTGACGGCCACGCACCGCTGACACCGGTTCCCGGCGCTGCGTCAACCTCGAAGGTGGTACGCCAGCGTGCGAGGGGTGCACAGGCGACTCGTCATCCGTCGCGCGCGCCATCAGCGCCTCATCCTGGCCACCACCGCGGCCACCGCCCTGGTCGCGCTCACCGTGCTCGCCTCGCTGGCGACCTACACGGTGGCCGCACCGGATGCCGGGCGGCGGGCAGCCCTGCTGGCGGAGCCGCCCACCACGACCAGCGTCACCGTCTCGACCGCCTTCGGCACGCAGGGCCTGGACGCCCTCGACGGGGTCGTCAAGGGCGCCACCGCCGCCACCTTCGGCGAGCTGCCCGTCGGTGTGCACCTGACCGCACAGTCGATCGGCTACGACGTCGCAGCCCACCCCGGACACCCGACGCCGGCCATCGCCGAGCTGGTCTACCTCGACGGAGTCGCGAACCACGCCGACCTCCTCGACGGGCGGTGGCCCGCCGACACCCCGGCGCCCATCGACTCTCCGATCGAGATCGCCGTGCCCCAGTCCGTGGCGACCGCCCTGGACGTCACGGTCGGGACGACGACCCAACTGACCAGCCGGCTCACCGAGATCCCGGTTGACGTCGTGGTCACCGGCGTCTACCGGGCGCGCGATCCTGCCGCGTCGTTCTGGCTCGCCGAGCCGTTCCACAACACCGGTGTCCGCGAGCTCACGTTCACGACCTACGGGCCGCTGCTGGTCAGCCGGGCCGCGTTCACCGAGCATTTCGCCGACTCGGCCACCGTGAGCTGGCAGATCCTCCCCGACTTCGCCGCCGCCACCACCGACCAGGTCGCCATGGCGGCCCATCGCCTCCCCGCGATGCGGTCCGCGGTGAGTCAGGCGGCCGGCTTCGGTTCGTCGGTGACGTTCACCAGCACGCTGGAGCAGGTCGTCGCGGGCCAGGAGCGGGCGGCACTTGTCGCCCGGTCGGCATTGATGATTCCCCTCGCCCTGCTGGTGATCCTCGCCACCTGCGCCCTGCTGCTGGCCACCCGGATGGTCGCCGAGTACCGCCGCCGCGAGACCGCGCTGATGCGCGCCCGCGGTGCGTCCCAGGCGCAGCTCGTCGGTCACGCGATGCGCGAGGGTCTCCTGCTCGTCGTCCCGGCCGCGGTGGTGGCGACGGCCGCGGCCGCGGTGGCCATCCGGCTGATCGCCGGCGCCGCTCTCTTCACTTCGGTCGGCGTGCACCTGCGGACCACCCCTCAGGCAGCCACCTGGGTCGCACTGGCCCTCGGCTCGGTGGGCTGCATCGCCACCTTCATCCTGCCGTGGCTGCGGGGCGCCGACTCCTCCCTGACCTCCCTGCCCGCGCAGGGTCGCGCAGCGGGCCAGGCCGGCATTCAGCGGGCCGGCCTCGACCTGGCCCTGGCCGCACTCGCCGGGCTCGCCTACTGGCAGCTGCTGGTCATGGCGTCGGCGGCGGGCCAGCACGCCAGCGACCCGTTGCTGGTCGTCGCACCCGCACTCCTCGTGCTCGCCGGCGCGGCGCTCGCCGTACGGCTGCTGCCGCTCGTAGCCCACCTGGGCGAGCGCATCGCCTTGCGGGGCTCGGGGCTGGCCGCTGTGGTCGGCGCCGCGCAGGTGGCCAGGCGGGCCGGCCGGTACAGCGGTGTTGTCCTGCTCGTCACGCTCGCACTCGCTGCCGGCACGCTCTCGACGGTTTACGGCGCCACGTGGCGCGTAGCGCAACAGGACCAGGCGGACTACCAGGTCGGCGCGGACCTGAGGGTGGAGAACGCACTGGTGCGGGGAGCGGTGCTCCCGCTCGGCCAGGCCGCGGCCTATCAGGGGCTCCCCGGGGTACAGGCCGTACTGCCCGTGCTGCGCGAGGTCAGCGACGCCGACAAGGCCAGGCCGGTCGTGCTGCTGGGCGTCGATGCGGTGGTCGCACCCGATGTCATGGTGTGGCGTGGTGACCTGCGGCCCGCATCGGTTCGGGATCTGATGGCCCCGCTCGCGCAGGGTCGACCGTCGGTACCCGGCGTGCCGCTGCCCGGCAGCCCCGAGAGAGTCGAGGTCAGCGCCCAGCTCGCTGCCAGCGCCGCCCAGGAGATCGGTCCGGCTGGTACCGACTTCTGGAACGCACGCCTGTCCATGATCCTCACCGACAATGCGGGCCTGCTGCACGTGGTCGACCTGGGGGCGCTGCCAGCGGACGGAGCGGCGCTCACCCTGGCCGCGGACCTGTCCGAGCTTGCCGGCGGTCCCGCCCATCCGCCGAGCTGGCCGTTGTCCATCACCGGGTTCGCCCTCAGCTACGAGCCGCTGGGCGATGATCAGCCGCCGGTGCTGGCCCTGCGCATAGCTGCCGTGCGCGTGGCCGAGAGCGCCGGCGCGCCCGCGCGCATCGAGGTCGCGGTACCGGCGGGTCTGCACTGGTCCGGTGCAGCGACAGCGGAGGCGCCCGGCGCGCACCCGCCGTCGCTGCTGGACGTCGCACCGATGCCGGGCGCGTGGGTGGCGGCCCGCGCGGACAGCGGCTCCGCGAGCGCCGCACTCCAGACCTCCCGGAACCGGCTCGTGCTGAGCCTCGGTATGCCGCTCCCGGCAGCAGGCGCGGTCGTCGCCGGCGGCCGTCAGCTCGCACCGGTGGCCGGCATCGTCACCCGCGGACTCCTCACCGCCGGCCAGTCGGCGGTCGGCGACACCATCGCGGTGCCGTTCCACGGCGGGCAGCTGCCGGTGCGCATCGTCGATGTCGTCGACGCGCTGCCGACCGTGCCGGCGCGGAGCGACGGGGTCCTGGTCGACCTTCAGTCCGTGGCCACCGCCGCATTCGCCGCCAGCGGGTCATCACCGAGCGCCAGCGAGTGGTGGCTGGCGACGGGTTCGCAGGGCGCCGACGCAGCGCATCAGGCGCTGGCGGGCGATCCGACGCTCGGCGCCCACCTGCAAGACCGGCATGCGCTGACCGACACTTCGCGCCACGACCCGTTCGCCGCTGGGGCGCGCGGCGCCCTCGTGATGGGCTTCGCCGCTGCCGCCGTCTTCGCGGCCGTCGGGTTCGCTGTCAACGCGGCGATCACCGCCCGCGAACGCCGACCCGAGTTCGCCCTGCTTCGCGCCCTCGGCGCCTCACCTCGCCAGCTCGGCGGGATGATCGCCATCGAACAGGCGACCGTCGTCGGCCTGGCGGCACTGGCTGGCCTCGCGCTCGGTGCCGTCGCCGCTCGAGGGGTCCTGCCGCTGGTGATCGTGAGTGCCGACGCCGAGCGGGCGGTCCCGGACATCGCGGTCACCGTGCCGTGGGCTCCCTTGGCGCTGTTGGTCGCGGGGACCGTTGCGGCGTTCGGCGTCGTCATCGGCGCCGTGCTTCGCTCGACGCGCCGGATGGCCGGCGAGGCACTGGAGACAGACAGGTGAGGGGCCGGCTGCTGCTCCGCCGTCAGCTCCGCGGTTCTGCCTCCGTCCTCGCCCTCCTCGGGATCGTCGTCGGCGCCATGTCGTTCCTTGCCGCCGCCACGCCACGGGCCCTGAACCGTGCCTACGACCCGGCGCTGACCGCCACGCTTCGCGACGCACCGGATGCGCAGCGCGACCTCGTGGTCAGCGCCACGGCCACGCACGTACCGAGGCGACATCGAAGGCGAGCTCGCCATGTTCAACGATGTCGTGCCCACCGCGGTCGCCGCGGCGATGGGCCCTGACCTCACCGCGGTGGCCACCAGCTCCTGGGCGGCTGCGCAGTCCAAGGAGTACGAGGTTCGCGACCTCGCCAGCGCGCGGGTGATGAGCGACGTGCCAACCCTCCTGGCGCTACGGATCCAGGAGGGCTACGAGGCGAACGTCGACTACGTGGCAGGCACCGCTCCCACCCGCGCCGATGCGGTGGCCGTGCCGGCGCCGGTTCGGGACGTGTTGAGCATGCCGGAGAGCGTCGACGTCGGGACGCTCCCGCTGCTCGACATCTCGATCTCGAGGCAGACGGCAGACCTCCTCGGGCTGGAGGTCGGTCGCGAGCTGCTCCTGCTGCCTACGCTCTCCAGCCGCGCCGCGTTCCCCCTCGCGGTACGCATTACCGGCGTCTTTACCCCGACGGACCCGCAGGGCTCGTTCTGGTCCGCAGAGCGTCGCATGGTGGGCGCGGCGCCCGTGCCCACCCCCGACGGCGGAGTGGGCCTGTCCGCCGTCGGTCTGGTGGGACGGGCCGAGCACGCAGATCTGATCTCGCACACCATGTTCGAGTCGCTGTCCTACTCCTGGCGCTACAGCCTCGACACGAAAGGACTGCGCGCCGACCGGATCACCCCGCTCCTCGCCGACCTTCACCGCCTCGAGCACCTGCAGACTCCGCGAGCAACCGGCTACTTCGTGCTGTCCACCCGCACCGGGCTCAGCGGCCTGCTCGGCGAGTACCAGAACCAGCGGGTAGTCACTCAGAACGTCGTGGCGGTAGGAATCGCGACGATGCTCGCCGTCGCGGTGGCAGCGGTGGCCATGACCACACGCGCCCTGGTGAGCCGCCGCTGGGCCGCGCTCACCCTCGCCCGCGCCCGCGGTGCCTCGACGCTTCAACTCGTCACGCTCCTCACCTGGCAGACGGCGCAGGTCACGGTGCCGTGCGCGCTGGCGGGGTCGCCTCGGTATCACGTGGGATCGCGGGCCGGTCGTCGCCGCTGTCCTGGCAGCTAGCGCTGGCTGTTGCCGCCCTCCCACTCCTGCTGGTGGCGGTGGCCACCTTCCGTGACCACCGCGCGCCGAGCTTTGTCGGGACAGCCGGCGAACGGGGTGCGCCCGGACCGCGGCGCCTGACCGGGGAAGCGCTCCTCGTCGTGCTGGCAGTCGGCAGCGTCGTGCTGGCGGGGCGCCGTGACGTCCGCACCGATCACCTGGACCTCATTCTCGTCGCCTCCCCCGCGCTGCTCGGTCTCGCTGCAGCGGTCGTCGCCCTACGCGTGTACCGCTACCCGCTACGCCTGGCTGCGCTGGCGGGTCGACGCCGCCGGGGCGTGGTGGCCTTCGTCGCCCTGGCGACCGCCGCGCGAGCCCGGATCGCCAGCGCGCTCCCACTGGTCGTCCTGCTGCTGTCGTTGGCGCTGTCGGTCTTCGCCGGTGCGGTGCAGTCGTCCCTGGCCCGCGGCCAGAGCGAGTCGGCCTGGCGAACGCTCGGCGCCGACGCCACCGTCACCGGATCTGGGCTGACCCCCGACGTGGTCGAAGCGCTCAGCCACGTCCGGGGCGTGAAGGCCGTGCTGCCCGGCTACGTCGACACGGCGGCACGGGTCGTCGTCGGCGGCAGGAACAGCGAGCCCGTCACCGTGGTGGCGGTCGACCCGGTTCGCTACGCGCAGCTGCTCAGCGCAACGCCGGCACGCTTCACGGCGCCCCGACGACATGGCCCCGCCCGCTGAACCCGGCGACTTCTATCCCGCCCTGGCCTCCCGCCGGCTGCCCACCACCACACCGAACCACCCGACCATTGACCTGGCGTTCGCCGGCACGACCGTGCGGGTGACGCAGGCCGCGGTCGTGGAGGGACTGCTGGACTCCTCGGCATCCTCGACGATCGTCCTGGTACCGCACGAGGCGCTGCTCGCCGTTCCGGGAGCACCCGCAGAGCCCAATACGGCGCTCGTCTTCGGATCCGGCGTCCGGGCCGCGGCGCTGGCCTCGGCCGTGCCGGACGGTCAGGCACGCGTCCTCACCGTGGGTCAGGTGCGCGCGCAGATCGCCGACGCGCCGCTGAGCACGCTGATCCGAGTCGCCTTCACGACCGCGGTGGGCGTGTCGGTTGCGCTCTCGGTGCTGTCGATCGTGCTCTGGCTGGCGGTGACCGCCGCCACGCGCAATCGGGTGCTCTCGCTGCTGCGCACGCTCGGCCTGTCGCCGGGTGAAGCCCGGCGTGTCGTCGCGCTGGAGCTCGCGCCAGTCGCCGCCACGGCCCTGGCAGCAGGCGCGGCCCTCGGCATGGCCCTACCCCGATTGATGGGCGATGCCGTCGACCTCACCCCTTTCGCGGGCGGATCCGGCAGCGCGGCCCTCGCCGTCGACCCGGTGGGGGCGCTGGCCCTGGTCGGCGCGTTCGTCGTGGTCACCGCTCTGGCAGTCGTGGGTGCCACCACCGTCAACCGACACCTTCGCCTGGGTTCCGCCATTCGTCTAGGAGATGGACCATGAGCACACCCGCCGTCTTGTGCGACAACCTCGTGCGCATCTTCAAGGCCGACAAGGTCGAGGTCGTCGCACTTCAGGGGCTGGACCTCACTGTCGACCGCGGCGAGCTGGTCGCCGTGGTGGGCGCATCCGGCAGCGGGAAGTCGACGCTGCTGAACATCCTGTCCGGCCTCGACCTGCCGACCGCCGGGCTCGCCCGCGTGGCCAACCACGACCTGCTGACGATGAGCCGGGCCGACCGGCTCCACTACCGGCGCAAGGTCGTCGGGTTCATCTGGCAGCAGACCGCCCGCAACCTGCTGCCCTACCTGAACGCCGTCGAGAACATCGAGCTGCCGATGACCTTCGCGGGTGCGCGCCCTGCCGCACGGCGCCAGCGCGTCGACGAGCTCCTCGAGCTGCTGGCGATCGGGCACTGCCGCGACCGGGTACCGGGACAGCTGTCGGGTGGTGAGCAGCAGCGGGTCTCCATCGCCGTCGCCCTGGCCAACTCCCCCGAGGTGGTGTTCGCCGACGAACCCACCGGCGAGCTCGACTCCGCCACCTCCGACGAAGTCTTCGCTGCCCTGCGCGGCGCCAGCACCGAGCTGGGCGTGACCATCGTCGTGGTGACGCACGACCCGCTGGTCTCCACCCAGGTGCAGAGGACCGTCGGCATCCGGGACGGCCGGACCAGCTCGGAGGTGCTGCGCCGCACCGAGACGGACGAGCACGGCGCCCAAGAGGTGATTGCCGAGGAGTACGCCGTGCTCGACCGGGCGGGGCGCCTCCAGCTGCCGCGGGAATTCACCTCGGCGCTGCGGATGGAACGACGGGTCCGCCTCGACCTCGAGACCGATCACATCGGTGTCTGGCCGGGCCATGCCGACAAGGCGGACAAGGAGGCGCAGCGGTGACCGAGTCCATGGTGGAGGTCGACGAGCTGTCCCGAACCTACGGCAGCGGCCCGACCGCGGTTCACGCGCTCCGCGACGTCTCCTTCTCCGTCGGGACAGGCGAGCTGCTCGCCGTCCGAGGTCGGTCGGGCTCGGGCAAGACCACCTTGCTCAACCTCATCGGCGGGCTGGACCGGGCCAGTAGCGGCCGAGTCAGCATCGAGGCCGCGGACGTGACGGCAATGAGCGAGGCCGAGCTCCTGGAGCTCCGCCGGCACGGTGTCTCGTACGTCTTCCAGACATTCGGGTTGATCCCCGTCCTGTCGGCGGCGGAGAACGTCGGCGTACCGCTGCGGCTTCGCGGGGTGGACGCTGCCAGGCGCGAGGAGCGGGTCGCCGCCATGCTCGACATCGTGGGCCTGGGCGCCCACGTCCACCAGCGGCCCGACGAGCTGTCCGGCGGGCAGCAGCAGCGGGTGGCCCTGGCCCGGGCGCTGGTGAGCGAGCCGCGGCTGCTGCTGGCCGACGAGCCCACCGGCCAGCTCGACTCCCAGACCGGCCGCACGATCATGGAGCTGATCCAGCACGTGGTGCGGAGCGAGGGGGTGACGGCGATCGTCACGACGCACGACCCGGTGCTCATCGGGCTTGCCGACCGGGTGCTCGAGCTGCGGGACGGGCACATCGTCGACGACGAGGCCCGTTAGGCTCACGCACCATGGATGTACGCCCCCTCGCCGTGCTCGACGCCTTCGCCTTCACCCCGCGGGTCTTTCCCGACGACCGGGGCCTGTTCCTCGAGTGGTTCAAGGAAGATGTCGTCGCGGCTGCGGTCGGCCACCCGCTGCACCTGGCCCAGGCCAACCACTCGGTGTCGCGCCGGGGCACGGTGCGCGGGGTCCATTACGCGGACGTGCCGCCCAGCCAGGCCAAGTACGTCTACTGCCCGTCCGGGGCGGTGCTCGACGTGATCGTCGACATCCGGGTGGGCTCCCCCACGTTCGGCGTGGTCGACAGCGTCCGGCTGGACGACGTGGACCGCCGCGCGGTCTACCTCGCCGAAGGCCTCGGTCACGCCTTCATCGCGCTCACCGACGATGCCGTCGTCACCTACCTGTGCTCCACCGGCTACTCACCGGGCCGTGAGCACGGGATCAACCCGCTCGACCCCGACCTCGCGCTGCCCTGGCCCGCCGACATCCCGCCGCTGCTGTCACCGAAGGACGTCGCGGCGCCGACGCTGGCGCAGGCCCGGGAGGCGGGCGCGCTCCCGTCCTACGCCGACTGCACCGAGCTCTACGAGCGCCTGCGCAGCGGCGAGTAGCGCAGCAGGACCCGGGCCACCACGTCCCGGTCGTCGATCGGGCCGAGGCTGCGGCTGTCACGGCTAGCGAAGGGGTTGTCGCCCTCGACCCACCAGCCGGCGCCCTGGCGCCGCAGCGCACGCTTCACACTGAGCCGCCCCGCCGGTTGGCCGACCTCCTCGGGGAGCCACACCAGGACCACGTCGCCGGGACGCACCCGGGCGCCGTAGCGAACGAGCACGCGGTCCCCGTGGCGCAGGTGCGGCACCATCGACGGTCCTGACACCACGGCCACGCCAAGGCGGCGGCCGAACCCCACGACCGGCGTGGTGCCCCGGCTACCGGCCACGGCCTTACCGGCGTCGTCCATCTGCCCGCCCATCTGACCTCCGCCTCGCATGACCACGACCCACCAGGGGTAGTGTCCCGCTCAGAAGCAATGATCCGCAGAACGTCACGCCCTCGAGGAAGGTCATCACCATGCGCGCACTTGCCCGGCTCTTCGCGCCCACCGTCACCGCGTTCGCCCACTGCGACCTTCCGTGCGGCGTCTACGACCCGGCTCAGGCACGCATCGAGGCGCAGTCGGTGAAGGCCATCATGGAGAAGTACCAGGCCAACGAGGACCCGGCGTTCCGCACCCGCGCGCTGATCATCAAGGAGCAGCGTGCCGAGCTGGTCAAGCACCACCTGTGGGTGCTGTGGACCGACTACTTCAAGCCCAACCACTTCGAGGCCTACCCGCAGCTGCACACCCTGTTCAACGAGGCCACCAAGCTGGCCGGTGCCGGCGGCGGCAAGGGCAGCATCGACCCGGAGGTCGGCCAGCAGCTCCTCGACAAGATCGATGAGATCGCCGCCATCTTCTGGGAGACCAAGAAGGCCTAGGGCGTGATCCGGCAGGCGACCCGCGACGACGTTCCGGCAATCTCGGGGCTGGTCCGCGATCTCGCGGAGTACGAGCGCGCGCTCGACCAGGTCGAGGCGACAGCAGAGCAGCTTGAGGCCGCGCTCTTCGGCGAGCAGCCAGCGGTGTTCGCGCACGTCGCCGAGCATGATGGCCAGGTGGTGGGGTTCGCCCTGTGGTTCCTGAACTTCTCCACCTGGCGCGGCTGCCACGGCATCTACCTGGAGGACCTGTACGTGCGCCCCGACGTCGCGGGGCCACGGGTACGGCAAGGCGCTGCTGGCCGAGCTGGCGGCAACCTGCGTCGCCCGCGGGTACGCCAGGTTGGAGTGGTGGGTGCTGGACTGGAACGCGCCCGGCGATCGGTTTCTACCGCTCGATCGGAGCGCAGCCGATGGACGAGTGGACGGTGCATCGGCTGACCGGCGAGCCCCTGCGGTCGCTGGCATCGGTACGTGCCTGAGCGGCAGGCGGCCCGGTGCGCGCCGCTAGACGGAGGCACGCTGCCAGGCGCAAGATCTGGTAAGGCTTCGGCAACGGCCGCCTCGATGCGCCCGCACCGAGGTACCGTGACGAAGGTGCCCGGCCTGGGCACCTGATCGCGAGACGGTCGAGCCCGACGAAGGGAGTCCCTCACGTGACGATCGACGGTGCGCAGGAGGCAACGGCGCGCAGCGAGACCGCCAGTTTGCCCGTCGATGTGATCACCGTGGAGCTCCCTGCGCACAGCGCCTACCTGTCGGTGCTGCGCACCATGACTGCAGGCCTTGCCGCCCGGACGGACTTCACCGTCGACGAGATCGAAGATCTCAAGATGGCGATCGACGAGGCGTGCGCGGCTGTGCTGCCCGACGCCGTGGCCGACGCGCAGATGACCTGCGACTTCGAGCTGTCCGCCACAGGCATGCGGGTAGCCGTGTCGACCACGACCAACGGCGGCGAGGTGCCGGCTCACGACTCGTTCGCCTGGATGGTGCTGTCCGCGCTGACCGACTCGGTCCAGGCGACGTCGGACGACTCACTGGTCAGCGTCGTGCTCCGGAAACGACGCGGCGAGTCGACATCGACATGACCGAGGTTCAGCGGACGGCGATCGTCGGAGCCGACGCCGCGACCACCTTCGAGCCGGGCAGCGAGCCGGCTCCCGTCTCCCGCCCCGGGTGCGGCACGAGCCCAGGACCGGATGCGGGCAAGGGCGCTGTTCGCCAAGCTGGACCGCTTGCCACCGGGCTCCCCGGAGCGACAGGAAGTGCGCAACGAGCTGGTCGAGCTGCACCTGCCCCTGGTGGAGTACCTCGCCCGACGGTTCGCCGGCAGAGGCGAGCAGCACGACGACCTCGTCCAGGTCGCGACGATCGGCCTCATCAAGTCGGTCGAACGCTTCGAGCCCGAGCGCGGGTTGGAGTTCTCGACGTACGCCACCCCGACGATCGTCGGCGAGATCAAGCGACACTTCCGCGACAAGGGCTGGGCGATCCGAGTACCTCGCCGGCTGCAGGAGCTCAAGCTCGCGCTCACCAAGGCGACGGCCGCGCTGTCGCAGTCCAACGGCCGCTCGCCGACGGTGGCCGAGCTCAGCCGCCATCTCGGGCTGAGCGAGGAGGAGGTGCTGGAGGGGCTGGAGTCAGCCAACGCCTACTCGACCGTGTCGCTCGACGCGCCCGACGGTGGCGACAGCGACGGCCAGGCCGTCGCCGACACCCTTGGCGTCATCGACGAGGCTCTCGAGGGTGTCGAGTACCGCGAGTCGCTCAAGCCGCTGCTGGAGAAGCTGCCCGCCGCGTGAACGGCGCATCCTGGTGCTGCGCTTCTTCGGGAACATGACGCAGTCGAAGATCGCCGACGAGCTCGGCATCTCACAGATGCATGTGTCCCGGTTGTTGGCACGCACCCTCGCCCAGCTGCGCGAGGACCTGCTGCGCGAGGATTGAACTCCCCTGCTAGCGGTCCAGTTCCGCACCGGTCGACGGCGCGAGCAGCAGCACCAGCGCCCCCACCGCGACCGCGCCGAGCGCGATCCCGCCGGGCACGTGGTGGCTGGTGAGCAGGCTCCACGTCACAGGAAGGCAGAAGACCTGCGTGAGCACGGCAGGCGATCTGGCCCACCGACCCCGGTGGGCCAGCCCGCGCCCGACGAGCACCAAGACGGCGCCGGCGACCAGGGCGAAGCCGACGACCCACCACAGGATGGACTGCATCGACGGGGCGGTGACCGGCCAGGTAGTAACCGACGTAGCCGAGGCCGACCGCGATGAGCGCCACTCCCTCGGCGACGACGACCCAGGCCGCCGCGCGCAGCGTCAGGGCCGGGCGATCTGATGGCGGCGGGGTGACAGGCACGGAAGGTGAACTTACCCTCCCGGCTCAGCCCTCGGCGAGCGCCGGCCGCGAGCGACAACCGCCAGCGCCGCCCCGGCGGTACCCTGGCGTGCATGCGGGCGCTCCTCGTGGTCAACCCCAAGGCCACGGCAACGACCGCCCGAACGCGTGACATCCTCGTCCGCGCACTCGCGAGCGACCTCAAGCTCGACGTTGTCGAGACGACGCACCGAGGCCACGCGACGGCCATGGCCCGCAGCGCACGCGCCGAGGGGTTCGACGTGGTCGTCTCTCTCGGTGGGGACGGCACGGTCAACGAGATCGTCAACGGCCTGCTCACTCGACGGTCCCGGGCAGCTGCCCACGTTGGCCGTGGTCCCGGGCGGCGGCGCCAACGTCTTCGCTCGCGCACTCGGCCTGCCGAGGGATCCGGTCGACGCCACCAGCGTCATCCTCGACGGGCTCCGGGTGGGTCGGCGACGCGAGGTGGGGCTTGGGAACGTCTCGATGGGTTCTGGGCTGCGCTGGTTCACGTTCTGCGCCGGCTTCGGGCTGGACGCCCAGGTGGTGCGCGACGTCGAGGAGCGCCGCGAGCGCGGCGAGCGTTCCACCGCCTGGCTCTACGTGCGCTCCGGTGTGCGCCAGTTCTACTCCCACACCGACCGGCGACGCCCGGCGATCACCTTGGAGCGACCCGGCATCGACCCGGTGTCAGGCGTGTTCGTCGGGATCGTGTCCAACACCAACCCCTGGACCTACCTCGGTGCCCTGCCGGTCGAGCCGACCCCAGCCGCGTCCTTCGAGTCCGGGCTCGACCTGTTCGCCGTCCGGAGCCTTGGATCGCTGGCGACGATGAGGACGATCCGCCGCCTCCTCAACAGCCGTGGCCGGCCGATGACCGGACGCAGCGTCCTCACCCTGCACGACCACGCGATCTTCACGATGCGGGCCACCACACCGCTGGCGGTACAGGCCGACGGCGACTACCTGGGCGAGCACCTCGCGCTAGAGTTCCGCTCCGTGCCACGGGCCCTGACTGTCGTCGGCTAGCGCCGTCCCGACTCGCAGTGTGGCAAACCCCACATGATCGATGAGCGGAAATCCGCGGGGCGGCCTTGCATCCGCCCCGCGCTGCTGACAATGTGTGGAGAGCGAATGGGGGCATCCACCACGGGTGTTCTGACCGGCAGCCTCAGTTCGACTTCACTCCGACCAACGGGACCGGATCTTCGGTCCCGTGACGTTTGACAAGGTTCGTGAAAGGCTTCACAAAGTAGTAGTTGACAACGTAGTTGCCACAGAACGGGCCCTAGGGCCATCCGAAGTGACGATGCGCAGGGCAGAAGCCCCTGACGCTATGACGAGGGAGCCACACCGCATGGATTGGCGGCACCGCGCGGCCTGCCGTGACGAGGACCCAGAACTGTTCTTTCCGATCGGTAACACTGGTCCCGCACTCCTTCAGATCGAAGAGGCCAAAGAGGTCTGCAAGCGCTGCCCCGTGATCGAGGAGTGCTTGAGCTGGGCTCTGGAGTCCGGCCAGGACTCCGGCGTGTGGGGCGGGCTGTCCGAGGACGAGCGCCGCGCGCTCAAGCGTCGCGGGGCACGCCTGCGCGCCCAGACCGGCTGACGGCTACGGCGCCCTGCCGGTAGCACGGCCGGCAGGGCTCAACCCCGCAACGACACCGCCACCGCCACTTCGGTGCCACCCGCCCGTTGACCGGCAGCGGATGGTTCGGCTCCCACCCGCAGCGTCCCGCCCAGCTCGCCCTCGACGAGCGTGCGGACGATCTGCAGGCCCAGCCCCGAGGATGCCTCCAGGCTGAAGCCGGCAGGCAGCCCAACCCCATCGTCCGCAACAACGATCTCCAGCTCCCCGGGCTGCCGCCGCACCGTGACCTCAAGGTGTCCGGTCACTCCCCGCAGCCCGTGCTCGACCGCGTTGTGCGCCAATTCGCTGAGCACCATGGCCAGCGCTGTCGCGACCGCCGCCGGGATCTCACCGAACGTCCCCGTCCGCAGCGGCCGGACCGGCGAGGACCCCACCGACATCTCACCAGCCATCGCCAGCACCCGGTCGGCGATCTCGTCGAACTCGACATCGCCATCCAACGTCTGCGACAGCGTCTCGTGCACCACGGCGATCGAGCTGACCCGGCGCACGGCCTCGTCAAGGGCGGCCCGACCCTCCGCGGACGCGATGCGCCGGCTCTGCAAGCGGAGCAACGCTGCCACGGTCTGCAGGTTGTTCTTCACCCGGTGGTGCATCTCGCGGATCGTCGCGTCCTTCGTCACCAGCTCACGATCCCGGCGCCGCAGCTCGGTCATCTCCCGCAGCAAGACCAAAGCACCGATGTGGGTGCCGTGCGGGCGCAGCGGGATTGCGCGCAGCCGGATGACGGCACTGTTCGCCTCGGCCTCAGCCTCGCGCGGGGCCCGGCCTCGTACGACCGTGCCGAGCGAGGCGTCGACGGGACGTTCGGTCGGGACGAGCGACGCCGTGAGCTCACCGAGGTGCTCGCCGACGAGGTCACCAACCATGCCGAACCGACGGTAGGCCGACACCGCGTTGGGGCTGGCGTAGACCACCCGGCCGTCAGCGTCGAGGCGGACGAACCCGTCCCCCACCCGGGGCGAGTTTCCTGAGTCGCCGTCACCGCCGAGCAGCGGGAACCGCCCGTTCGCCACCATCTCCGCCAGGTCACCGGCCGACTGCAGGTAGCTGAGCTCGAGTCGGCTGGGCGTGCGGGCGGTAGCGAGGTTGGTGCTGCGGGCGATGACGGCGAGCACCTGCCCGTCCCGCACCACCGGGATCGTCTCCTCACGGACCGGTACGGCGCTCCCCCAGCCGGGATCGCCATCCCGGCAGATGCGACCTTCGCGCCAGGCCCGGTCGACCAGCGGCCGCTTGCCCTTGACCAGCACCAGGCCGACCTTGTCGTCGATGAAGGCCGTCTGCGCCGTGACGGGGCGCACCTGAGCGATGGCAAGGAATCCGGTGCCGTCCGCCAGCGGCGCCCACAGGATGAGGTCCGCGAAGGACATGTCGGCAAGGAGCTGCCAGTCGCCGACCAGCAGGTGCAGCCAGTCGAGGTCCTCGGCGGACAGGTCGGTGTGCCGACGCACCAGGTCGGCCAAGGTGGGCACGACGTGCAGCCTAGCCAGCCTTGTGGCACTCGCGTGGCCGCGGCCACGCCTGCGTGCGGCACGGCGGGTCAGGCAGCGGGCAGCCGTTGCCCCGAGGCCGTATCGAACAGGTGGAACGCGCCAGGCTTGACGCGCAGCGACACGGCGGCGCCGCGGGGCGGCGGGTTCTCTGCGGGACAGCGAACGACGACAGGTGCGGCGCCCACGATCGACGTGGACACATAGATGAAGGCGTCCGAACCCAGCTCCTCGACCACCTCGACGACCGCGCCGAATCCCTCCTGCGACCCCACCAGCTCGATGCCTTCGGGGCGCACGCCGACGGTGACCTTGCCATCGCCGGTCAGCGCTGCCCGCTGACCCGGAGTGACCGGAATCGTCGTTCCGGCACCGAGCGTCGACGCGCTCGCCGATCAGCGGCAGCTCGAACAGGTTCATCGACGGTGATCCGATGAAACCTGCGACGAACACGTTCATCGGGTGGTCGAACAGGGCCCGCGGAGTGTCGCACTGCTGGAGGACGCCGTCCTTGAGGACCGCCACCCGGTCCCCCATGGTCATCGCCTCGACCTGATCGTGGGTCACGTAGACCGTGGTGACGCCGAGCCGCCGGGTGAGCGAGGCGATCTGGGTCCGTGTCGCGACCCGTAGCTTGGCGTCGAGGTTGGACAGCGGTTCGTCCATGAGGAACACCCGGGGCTCGCGGACGATCGCGCGGCCCATCGCCACGCGCTGCCGCTGTCCACCGGACAGCTTCGCCGGCTTGCGGTCGAGATATGCCTCGAGATCGAGAAGCTTGGCGGCCTGCGCCACGCGCTCCCTGATCTCCGCCTTCGGCCGCCTCTTGATCTTCAGGTGGAAGCCGATGTTCTCTGCGACCGTCATGTGCGGGTACAGCGCGTAGTTCTGGAAGACCATCGCGATGTCGCGGTCCTTGGGCTGCGCGTTGGTGACGTCTTTGTCGCCGATCTGGATCGAGCCTTCGTCGACGGGCTCGAGGCCGGCCAGCATCCGTAGCGCGGTCGACTTCCCGCACCCGGACGGGCCGACCAGCACCATGAACTCACCGTCGTTGATCTGAAGGTCCAGGCTGGAGACAGCCGGCCCTGCCGCGCCGGGGTAGACGCGCGTCGCTTGGCGGTACTCAACCTGGGCCATGAACACTCTCCACGAGCGTGATGATCGATAGGCGGCGCAGCCCTAGTGTGCCCCACCGTTCGTGCCTTCGGATAGTGCAAGTGCAGTCCGTATCCGCCCACCCCCGGCGGCGAGCAGGTGCCGTGCACGCTCGGGGTCGCCGCCGGTCAGCAGCGCGACGACAGCCACCCGGCCCCGGCCGCCAGCCGCGGTCAACGCCGCTTCGACCGCGGCTTCGCTCGCGCCGGTGGCCTGGGCGACGATGCGCCGCTGGCGTCGACGCAGCTTGTCGTTGTCGGCGCAGACGTCGACCATGAACGTGCCGAAGACGCGACCGAGCCGGATCATCACCGATGTCGACAGGGTGTGCAGCACCAGCTTCTGCGCTGAAGCGGCCTTGAGCCGGGTGGAGCCGGCGATGACCTCAGGTCCGGTGACGACTTCGATGGCGATGTCGACGGCGCTGGCCAACGGGCTGGCCGCCACACAGACCACGCCGACTGTTGCGGCACCGCTAGCTCGAGCCTGAGCGACCCCGGCGAGCACGTAGGGGGTACGGCCGCTGGCGCTGATCGCGACCACTGTGTCGAGCGAGCCGATCCCCTTCGCCAGCAAGTCCCTTGCTCCGGCTTCGGCGTCATCCTCGTCTCCCTCGTAGGCCCCGGTCAGCGCGGCGGTACCACCGGCGATGACCGCGCTCACCTGGTCAGCCGCCAGGCCGAAGGTAGGCACGCACTCGACTGCGTCGCCGAAACCGAGGCGCCCAGGCGTGCCGGCACCGAGATAGATCAGGCGCCCGCCCCGTTCCATCCGTTCCGCGACCAGGTCGACCGCAGCCGTGATCTCGTCGGCTGCGGCGGCGACAACGGCGGGCACGGTGGCGTCCTGGGCCAGCAGCAGCCGAACCAGCTCTTCGGCCGGCAGCAGGTCGAGATCGGCCACGTCGTCTCGCGCTTGCTCAGTCGTCAACGCGTCCAGCTCGTGGTCCACGACCCCTCCTCGCCGTTGTGCGCCGCATCGCCAGTGTGGTCTGGACCAATTATCCCGTCAAGCATGGACACCAGGATTGGTCTAGTCCACAATCGGGATGGCCGTTCCACCCGTTGCGGCCCACATCGACGCACCGCACGAGGAGAGCCCGTGGCCATCATCTCGGCGCCCCGCCTTCTGGTTGACGGTGAACTGACCAACGGCGCCGTCGTGATCGAGAACGGGATCATCGTCGATGTGCTCGACACCCCGCCACGTCCGAGCCCGGATCACCTTGCGCTGCCGGAAGGAACGCTGACTGCTGGCCTGGTCGACGTGCAGATCAACGGCAGCTTCGGGGTCGACTTCATCGATGCCAGCGACGACGAGTGGGAGCTGGTCGCCCATGCGTTGCCGCGCAGCGGGGTCACCGCATTCCAGCCGACCTACATCACCGCCCCGATGGAGGCGCTCGTCGCCGGGCTGAACCGAGCGAGCGCAGTCCGACCGCGACTCGACGCAGCCGGTGGCGCCAGGATGCTCGGCGTCCACGTCGAGGGCCCGTTCCTGTCCCCCCTCCAGGCTGGCGTCCACGACACCACGTGGATGGTGCACCCATCCGCTGCGCTTCTCGACCGCCTCCTGGGTGTCGATCCGGGCGACGACATCCTCACCATGGTCACGCTGGCACCGGAACTTCCCGGTGCGATCGAGGCGATCGAGCGGCTCGTCCACGCCGGCATCATCGTCTCGATCGGCCACACCAACGCCACTGCGGCCGAGGTCCACGCCGCGGTAGAGGCGGGTGCCCGGATGGTCACCCACATCTTCAACGCTCAACGCGGGTTCGGCCACCGCGAACCGGGCGTGCCTGGTGAGGCGTTGACCGAGCCTCGACTCACCATCGGCCTCATCGCCGACCTGCGCCATGTGGCCCGCCAGGCCTGCACGATCGTCATGCAGGCAGCCCGCGGGCGGGTCGCGCTGGTCACCGATGCCGTCGCGGCGGCCGGTATGCCGCCGGGCATCTACCAGCTCGGTGGCCAGCAGGTCGAGGTGCCGATATCGGAGGGGCTAGCCAGGCGCGTCGACGGCACGATTGCCGGGTCGTCGCTGTCGCTGGACCGCGCTGTGCGCAACCTCGTGCAGATCGGCTGCGACACCGCTCAGGTGCTCGACGCCGCGACGCGGGTGCCGGCCGACGCGCTGCGTCGCACCGACATCGGCAGGCTCGCCGCCGGCGCGCACGCCGACCTCGCGTGGTGGAGCGACGACCTGCAGCCGCTGTGCACCTGGATCGGCGGAGAAGCGGTCTACACCCGCGATGCGGCGCTGAGCGCTACCAGGTCTGGGTGACCTTGCGTAGGCCCCGGGGTCGGTCGGGGTCGTTGCCCCGTAGCACGGCGAGGCGCCCGGCGAGCATCTGCAGCGGGACTATCTCGATGATGGGACTCACCTCCTCGGGCACGCCGGCCGGCAGCATGTACCCGCGCCCTCCCGCATCGGCCAGCTCCTTGCTCCCGCCGACCACCATGAGGTCGGCCTCGAGCTCACGCAAGCGAGCCAGAACGGGAACCATCGCCCGGCTGCCGATACCGTGCGGCATCACCGCGATGACCGCGCTGCCCCGCTCCACCATGGCCATCGGGCCGTGCAGGAGGTCGGCACCGGAGAACGCCTGGGCGGCGAGGTAGCTGGTCTCCATGAGCTTCAGCGCCGCCTCACGCGCCGTGGGGAAGGCGTATCCGCGCGCCGTGACCACCAGCCGATCGGTGTCCTTCAGCGGCGCCACCAGCGCCTCGACCTGCCTCCGACGTCGCCACCACGGCGCGGACGGCCTCCGGCAGCCCGGCCGCCGACCGCCCGTCCCCGCCGCGCAAGGCGTCGATGAGCAGATAGAGGGTGAGCAGCTCGGCGGTGTAGGTCTTGGTGGCCGCCACCGCGCGCTCGGCGCCGGCCCGCACGTCAAGCGCCAGCTCCGCAGCCTGAGCCAACGCCGACCCCGGGGCGTTGGTGACGGCGAGGGTCAGCGCGCCGCACCGCCGCGCATTCGTCAGCGCCTCGATCAGGTCGGGCGAGCCGCCGGACTGGCTCACCGCGACGAACAACACGTCGCGAAGGTCCGGCCGAGCCGCGTAGGCGGTCACCGTCGCCGGCGAGGCAAACCCGACCGGTAGACCCAGGGCGACTTCCACGAGGTACTTCGCATAGAGCGCAGCGTGTGCGCTCGTGCCCCGCGCCGCAAACAGCACGAATCGTGGGGCGGCGGCACGGATCACCGTGGCGACCCGCCGGATCTCCGGGCCTCCGTCGTCGAGGATCCCTGCCAGAACCGTCGGCTGCTCGGCGATCTCAGCGGCCATCAGGCTGCCAGGAAGGCTCACTGTGGCCACCCCAGGTCGCGAGAGACCGAGGCCCCCGACGCCAGGAGCACAGCCCCCAGCTCCGGTGGTTGCAAGGCCGTCGACCGCCCCCGTGGCGGCGACGAACCGCTCCCGAACCGGCGGGGCACCGAACACTCCGCCCGCCATCGCCACCGGCAGCGGCCCCAACCGCTCGCGCAACGCATCCGCGAGCCTCGCCAGATGCCGTGCGGCCCGCGTAAGGATCCGGTCCACCACGGGATCGTCCATAGGTGCGATCACCGAGGTGATGCGGGCGACGAGGTGCCGGTCGGTGGGCGCGGAGTGCACCCGCCTGACGATAGCTGCCAGCGACTCCTGATAGGCGCCGGTGACCGCGGCCTCAAGGGCCCGTGAGCGCGGGCCGGTCCCATCGGCGGACCGCAGCGCCGCACGCAACGCCTGCGCCCCGATCCAGTAGCCGCTGCCCTCGTCGCCGAGCAGGAAACCGTGACCGCCCACCCGGGCAGTCACGCCGCGGGCGTCGCGGCCTATCGCGTTCGAGCCGGTACCAGCCGAGACCACGATGCCCGGGCCGCCATTGAACGCGCCAAGGAGCGCCACTTCGACGTCATCGCTCACGACGACCGCGACGCCGGTGCGCGCGCGCAGCAGCGACTGGAGCCGCTCGGCCTCCGCGACTCCGTTGACCCCCGGTAGCCCGAGGCCCGCCAGCGCGGCGCCCGAACGGGCGATGAGGCGCACCAGTCGATCGACAGCATCCGGGTGCAGCAGGACGTTGAGCGGACCCTCGCTGAAGCGCTCGGTGACAACGCCGCTGCGCACCAGCACGGCGCGGGTGCCGGTCCCGCCGGCGTCGACCCCGAGGATCGGCAGATCCGTCATCCCTTCACGGCCCCCGCGGTCAGGCCGGCGACAGCCCGACGTTGCATGACGAGGAAGAAGATGACGACCGGAACCATGAACAGCGTCGCCATGGCCATCATGGGGCCGAAGTCGGTGGTCCGCGCGCCGACGAACGACTGGATCCAGACAGGCATCGTGTAGTCCTCGGGCTTGTTGAGCAGCACGTAGGCGTAGGTGAACTCGTTCCACGCGGCGATGAAGCCGAAGATCGAGGTCGCCACGATTCCTGGGGCGACGAGCGGGAACAGAATCCTCCAGAACGCCTGCCACCGACTGCACCCGTCGACGAGCGCCGCCTGCTCCAGGTCCGGCGGCACGGCCACGACGAAGCCGCGGAGCAGCCATGTGCTCAGCGGGATCACGAAGGACATGTAGACCGCGGCCACCGCCCACAACTGGTTCAGCGCCCCGAGGTCACGCAGGATCAGGTAGAACGGGATGAACAACGCTTCACCCGGGATCATCTGGATGACGATGAGCAGCAGGATGAACGACGTCCGGCCGCGGAATTTGAACCGGGCTATCGCTACGGCCCCCAGGAATGCGACGACCAGCCCCACGCCGACGGCGATCAGCGTGAGGCTGAGCGACATGCGCATGCCGCTCCAGAACGTCTTCATGTGCCAGACCTGGCTGTAGTTGCTCCACACCAGGGGACTCGGGAAGACCTTGGGCGTGTAGCGCAGCACATCAGGCGCCGGCTTCAGCGATGTCGCGACCATCCAGTAGACGGGGAACACCGCAACCAGGAAGACGATGAGGCCGAAGCCATTCGCCGCGAACCGGGCCAGCCTGCGGTGCCTCACGTGGCCTCCCGCCGCATCGTGCGCATGTAGGTGTACGAAAGGCCTAGCAACAGGATCGTCGTGATGACGGCGATCGCCGATGCCAGCCCGTACTGCCCGGAGCCGGTCGCCTTCTGGAAGATATAGGGACCCAACATCAACGTCTTGCCGCCTGGGTCGCCGCGCGTGCTGAACCACACCTGCGGGAACACCCTGAAATCCCAGATGACCGACAGCACGGTCAGCAGCGCGAGCACCGGACGGATCATCGGGGCGGTGATGCGCCAGAAGACCGTCCACCCTGACGCGCCGTCCATACGGGCCGATTCGCCGAGCTCAGCCGGCACGGTGAGCAGGGCACCATAAACGGCGATCGCGATGAAGGGCACCGCCTGCCAGACGATGATGACGCCGATATAGAGGAAGGCCTGCCATTCGATGGCGGTCCACGAGTGGTGCTGACACTCGCACAACCCCGTCCGGGTGAGCGCGTAGTTGATGACACCGAACTCCGGGTCGAACATCCACCGCCACAGGGTTGCGGCGATGAAGTTGGGCGTTGCCCACGCCAGGATCAGCCCGATGGACACCAAGATTCGTACCCAGGTGCTCATGCGCGTCATCACCAGCGCGACGACCACCCCGAGAAGCATGGTCGCAGCGACGCAGCCGATCGCGAACATCGTGCTGCGCTGCGCCATCTGCCAGAAGGCTGGGTCCTTCAGCGTCTTGCGGTAGTTCTCGAACCCGACCCAGCTGGTGTCGTGAGCGAAGATCACGTCCTTCTTCGTGGCCCGTTGGAATGACAGTGCGACCAGTCGAACGATTGGCCACCCGATCGTCACCACGACCGCGAGAAGTGCTGGCAGCACCAGAAGGTAGGGCGCCAGGCCACCTGGTTGCCGACGACTGCGGCGCCCGGCTGGCCCTGGCGCCCCAGACGTGTCGCGCCGCCGAGACGACTCAGATGTCATCGTCTCGGCGGCGCTCACCTGCACCTACCTCCCACCAACGGTCTCGTCGAGCCTGGAACTAGGGATTCAGGAGCTGGCCAATCTTCGCGTCAGCATCCTTGGCCGCCTGCTCGACCGATTTGCTGCCCGAGATGATAGCCACGTACAGTCCTGCATCACGTTGCCGTTCTCCACCGTCGCCCACGCGGTCGACGTGGGAGTGAACCAGCTTCGGGCCGCAGCCTGGGCCGCCGTCCGCGCCGGACCCTCGGGCACCGAGCTCGCCAGCGTGGTGGTGTTGGGGATCGCACCGTTCTCGGCGATCTTCGTCATCACCGCAGTGCTGGTGAACGCCTTGATGAATTCGGCTGCCAGGTCCTTGTTGGCGCTGTTGGCCGCCACGGCGAAGTTGGATCCGCCGAGGAACATGGGCAGCGAGCCCTTCGCGCCGGGCATCACGAACGCACCGAGCTTGTCCTGCGCGAAGCCCTCCTTGGTGATGGACCCCGCGTACCAGCCCGGGTCGATGACCATCGCCGTACCACCCTGGGCGAAGACCTTCCCGTCGTTGGTCTCGTCCACATCAGCTGGTGCCTTCGAGACCGCCTTGACGAAGCTCTTCAGGTTGTTCAAGCCCGCGACCGACTCAGGGCTGGACAAGTTGCCGACCCACTTGCCGCCGTCCTGCTTGGCGATGGAGCCACCGGTGTCATAGACAAAGCCGGTCGCCACATACCAGTTCTTGCCTGGGAAATAGAGCGGCGAGAAGTCCTTCTTACCGACGGACGTCGCGAGCTTTGACGCAGCGTCGGTGAACTCGGCCAGGGTGGTCGGCGCGGTGGTGAGACCCGCCTTGCTCCACATGTCCGTGTTGTACCAGACGACTCGGGCACCGGCGTAGTACGGGACGCCGTAGAGCTTGCCGTCAAGAGTTCCGGCGTCCTTCAGGCTCTGCACCCAGGTGTCCTGGTTCTCGAAGGTGTAGCCGTCCAGTTCGGCGAGTGCGCCATCGGTTGCGTACGTGAGGATGTCGGTGTTGCCCATCTCCATCACGTCGATCGACGACGGGCTGGCGCCGAGAGCCGCCGTCCATTTGTCCCCGCGACCTGTCCAGTCCATGATCTGGACCTCGACAGTGACGTTCGGGTGAGCGGCCTTCATGACGTCCTTGGCCGCCTCGACAATCGCATCCGGCACGCTGTCCTTCATGAGCGACACGTTGAGCGTGACCGGCTTCTCCTCGGTCGGTGCCGACGTGGTGGCAGTAGGCGAGGTGGTGTCGCCGGCCTGTGGGGTGCCCTTGTTGCCGGAGCCGCACCCGGCAATGACGAGCGCCGCGGCGAGCCCCGCTGCGGTGGCGAATCGAGCTTTCACGCGCGTCCTCCTCGAGTGCAGCCGGCCAGCAACCCAGCCGCCTGGTAGATTGGTTTAGACCATTTCGGAGATTGGCATAGACCACTTAGAGTGTCAATAGCCTCGGGCGCATGACCTGACACGACGAGCCGGGTGCGCCCGACCGACAGGAGCACGACGTGACACTGTCCAGTGACAGCCCTGGCGACCACGACGGCGCATCGTGGTCGGCAACCGCGGAGCCGAGAATCCCCAAGTACTACCGGCTCAAGGGTCACCTGCTCGAGATGACGAAGACCCTGCCACCAGGCAGCCCCGTGCCACCCGAGCGCACGCTGTCCGCGGAGTTCGGGACCTCACGGACGACGGTGCGCCAAGCCCTCCAGGAGCTGGTGGTCGAGGGTCGCCTCGAGCGGATCCAGGGCAAGGGCACGTTTGTGGCCAAGCCCAAGGTGGCCCAGGCACTTCGGCTCACCAGCTACACCGAGGACATGCGGGCCCAGGGTCTGGAACCGACCTCCCGGCTGCTCGGTGTCGACGACCTTCTGGCTGACGCCGAGCTGGCCGCACGGCTGGAGATCAGAGCGGGCACCAAGGTCCTGCGGGTCGAACGGCTGCGCATGGCCAACGGAGAGCCGATGGCCATCGAGGTCACCCACCTGGCGAGCCGTCGCTTCCCGGGGCTACGGGACGAGCTCGCCAAGTACACGTCGCTGTACGCGGCCCTGGAGGAGCGCTACGGGGTTCGGCTGACTGAGGCCGAGGAGACCATCGAGACCGTCCCGGCGCCACCTCGCGAGGCAGCGCTGCTGGGGACCGACGTCGGACTCCCACTGCTGCTGTTGTCCCGGCACAGCTGGGCCCAGGACGGCTCGCCGGTGGAGTACGTGCACTCGCTGTACCGAGGCGACCGGTACAAGTTCGTCGCCCGGTTGAGCCGGCCGGCCGCAGCCGATGGGTCTGCCGTCAGCTAGGCGTTTGCGAGCTAGGCGACGAGGCCGAGGCGGCGCAGCTCGACCGTGAGGTCGTGCGGGCTGGTCGAGGCGAGCATCGCGGCCTCGAGCGTGATGACGCCGTCGCGGATGAGCGCGACCAGGTGCTGGTCGAAGGTCTGCATGCCGTAGTAGCCGCCCTCGGCGATCAGCTCGGTGATCGTCGAGGTCTTGTCCGGGTCGGTGATCGCGTCGGCGACGCGACCGGTGTTGACGCAGATCTCCATCGCGACGCAACGGCCCTGGCCGTCGGCGCGCGGCACGAGCCGCTGGCAGATGATGCCGCGCAGCGACGCCGGCGAGCGACGAGCCGCACCTGCTTCTGCTCGTGCGGCGGGAAGAAGTCGATGATCGCGGTTGATCGTCTCCTCCGCGTCGGTGGTGTGCAGCGTCGACATGACGAAGTGACCGGTCTCGGCCGCGGCGAGCGCGGCCTTGACCGTCTCGGCGTCGCGCATCTCACCGACGAGGATGACGTCGGGGTCCTGGCGCATCGCGGCGCGCAGCGCGACCGAGAAGTCCTCGGTGTCGACGCGGACCTCGCGCTGGTTGACCATCGCGAGCTTGTCGAAGTGCAGGACCTCGATCGGGTCCTCGATGGTGACGATGTGGACCTCGCGGTTGCTGTTGATGTGGTCGATCATGCCGGCGAGCGTCGTGGTCTTGCCGGAGCCGGTCGGGCCGGTGACCAGCACCAGGCCGCGCGGCTCCAGCGCGAGCGCGGCGAGCACGGCGGGCAGGCCGAGGTCGCTCGAGCGGGATCGCGCCGACGCTGACCCGCCGGAAGACCAGGCCGGCCGAGCCGCGGGAGCGGAAGGCGTTGACGCGGAACCGGCCGACGCCGGGCAGCGAGTAGGCGAAGTCGGCCTCGTTGGTGTCGTGGAACTCCTCGACGAGGTCGTCGCGCAGCACCTCGGTGACCATGGCCTCGGTGTCCGCCGGCGTCAGGGCCGCGGCCTGCAGCTTGCGCAGCCGGCCGTCGATGCGGACGCGCGGCGGCGAGCCGACCTTGCAGTGCAGGTCGGAGCCGCCGCACTCCGACAGCGCACGCAGGAACGGCTCGATCGATCAACGGAGCATCAGTCACACAGATTCGACGTCGGCTGACCGACGCGCCGATTCTTGACCCCGAACGGGACGGCTCAGCCGATGACGGCGATGACGTCGCCCTCCTGGACGACGTCGCCCTCGGCCACGTCCGAGCTGCGGTGACCGTGCCGGCGGACTCGGCGAGCGACCGGGATCTCCATCTTCATGGACTCGAGGATGACGAGCGTGTCGCCGTCCTCGACCGCGTCGCCCTCGGCCACGACGACCTTCCAGACGTTCGCGACCATCTCGGCGCGGACTTCCTCGGCCACCGAGGGCTCCTCTCGTTGTCTGCTGATGATGTCATCGGTGGTGCTCACGTGCCGACGAGCGCTACTTCTTGGCGCGCATCCGGTCGACCAGGCCGGTGTCGTAGTCGCCGGAGACGAACTCGGCGTTCTCCAGCAGCTCGGTGAAGAACGGCAGGTTGTTCTTCGGGCCGGCGACCTCGAACGCCGCGACCGCCTCGCGGGCCCGCTCCAGCGCCTGCGCCCGGTCGGCGCCGTGGACGCACAGCTTGGCCATCAGCGGGTCGTAGAACGGGGTCACCGTGTCACCGACCGCGTACCCGCAGTCGACGCGGACCCCTGGCCCGGTCGGCTCGACCCAGGCGGTGAGCGTGCCCGGGCCCGGCAGGAAGCGCTTGGGGTCCTCGGCGTAGACCCGCAACTCGATCGCGTGACCGGTGACGGTCACGGCGTCGGGGTCGAAGGTGACCGGCTGGCCGCCCGCGATCAGCAGCTGCTGCTCGACCAGGTCGATGCCGGTGACCAGCTCGGTGACCGGGTGCTCGACCTGCAGGCGGGTGTTCATCTCCAGGAAGACGAAGTCCTGGGCGACCGGGTCGACCAGGCACTCGACGGTCCCGGCGCCGCGGTAGTCCACGGCCTGCCCGGCCCTGGCGCCGGCGGCCAGCATCCGCGCCCGCAGCTCCGGGGTGATCCCCGGCGACGGGGTCTCCTCGGCGACCTTCTGGTGCCGCCGCTGCACCGAGCAGTCCCGCTCGCCCAGCGCCACGACGCGACCGTCGGCCAGGCCGAGGATCTGCACCTCGACGTGGCGGGCGGCCGGGATGAAGCGCTCCAGCAGGATCGCCGGCGTCGCGAAGAACCGCTCGGCCCGGCTGCGGGCGGTCTCGAACGCGGAGCGCAAGGTCTCCTCGTCGTCCGCGATGCCCATGCCGATGCCGCCGCCGCCACCGGCGGCCTTGACCATCAGCGGGTAGCCGAGCCGCTCGGCGGCGGCGACCGCCTCCTCGACGTCGTGGACCGGCTCCCGCGTTCCGGGCGCCACCGGAACGCCGGCCGCCTCCATCAGGTTGCGCGCGCTGACCTTGTCGCCCATCGCGTCCATGGACTCCGGTGACGGGCCGATCCAGACCAGGCCGGCGTCGATGACCGCGCGGGCGAACGCCGAGCTCTCCGCCAGGAACCCGTAGCCCGGGTGGATCGCCTCGGCGCCGGCCTGACGCGCCGCCTCGATGACCTTGACCACGTCCAGGTAGCTCTCGCTCGGCGCCGAGCCACCGAGCAGCACCGCCACGTCGGCCTCCTGGACGAAGGGCAGCCCCGCGTCCGCCTCGGAGTGGACCGCGATCGCCCGCAAGCCCATCCGCTGGACCGTGCGGATCACCCGGCGGGCGATCTCGCCCCGGTTGGCGACAAGAACCGACTCGAACACGTGCGACGTCCTTCCGAGGTGCCTGCTGTTGACATGACCAGCCTATGGTCGGGCCGCGTGTTCGCCGGGCGCGCGCGACTGGCTAGCGCAGCAGACGCCAGGCGGTGGGGAGAAGGGCGCCAGCAGCGAGTGCCTTGATGAGGTCGCCAATGAGGAAGATCTCGACACCGTAGTGCCACGTCATGGCCGACGACCACCCGGTGGCGTGGGCCAGCCACAGCGCTCCGGGCAGGTAGATGACCGCGCTACCGACCGCGAAGGCGAGCGCCATCCCCCACACCTTGCGGTCCAGGCCTGCCCGCGCCAGGTAGCCGACGACGGCGCTCGCCGCGACGAAGCCCACGAAGTAGCCGAACGTCGCGCCCGAGAAGACCTCGTAGCCGTGCTTGCCCTGGGCGTACACCGGAAGGCCGACCAGCCCGAAGATCAGGTAGAGAGCCTGGCCGAGCATGCCGCGCAGCGGGCCGACCGCTGCGGCGGCGAGCAGGACCGCGAAGGTCTGACCGCTCAGCGGCGCCGGCGAGCCGTGGATCGGCACCGAGATCTGCGCTGCGGCCGAGGTCAACGCAGCTACGCCGACGACGAGAGAAGCGTCGCGAACGAGGCTGGCGGGAATGCGCTCAGCGAGAACCGGGCGGTGAGCGGCAAGGCTGATCGTGGTCACAGAGGCCCCTACTTCCTATGGGCCGACTCAGGCGTCGGACGAGTGCCCCGAACTTACCGGCCCAGTGCCCTGCTGGCCGAAGAGGACCCGAACAAAGAGTTACACCGAGAATTGGTAGGAACGGCTAGCGGCGCGGTCCACCAATCGGGACAGCACTTCGATGACCCTGGGGTCGTAGTCGAAGACCATGCCGAGGCGAAGGCGCTCGAGCGCGTCCGCGCTGACAGTCGGGGTCGGATTGGTACCGACCAGGTCGTCGTACGCGCTGGCCACCTTGATGATCCGGCACTCCAGCGGCAACGTGTCGTCCGGCGGCTCGCGGTGCCGGCGGTACACGTCGGCCTGCCGACCCACCAGCATCGCGACCCGATCCATCACACCGGTGGTCCGGATGATGTCCGCGCCCAGACCCGCGATCCGACGGCGCTCCGCGGGAGCGACGACCAGGGTCGAGCCGCCGTTGATCGGGTCCACGAGCGAGATCTGTCCGATGTCGTGCATGAGAGCGGCGTATTCGAGGTCGCGCACCTGGTGCTCGGCGAGCCCGAGCTCGCGACCCAGCCGCACGGCCAGCGCGGCCACCCGGTGGGAGTGCCCCTCGGCGACGTACCCGGCCACCTCGGTGACGCGGGACAGCGATCGGATCGTCTGGTTGTACGTGGTCCGGATCGCTGCGTACCGCCGGAATGCGAACTGGGTGAGCACCAACGGGATGCAGAAGATGGGTAGCGCCCAAAAGCGCATGGTTGGAGTGGCCAGCGCGATCAGCACGCCCGTCGCACCCATCGCAGTGCCCATTCCCAGCGTGGCCTTGAGCTCGTCGCGAATCATCGCCCCGAGCGGCGAATGGTTCCGGCCGGCGCGGACCGCCGCCGCCACCAGCGCATCCACGAAGTAGAGCCCCATCACGACGGCCACCATCACGAGCGACATCCACCGCAAGTCGTTGCGGTAGTCCGCCAGCGGCAGGTGGAACACCCGCTGCGGCATGGCGACCCGGAACACGATGGCGACCACGCCGACGAGCAGCAGCTGACGGGCCAGGTCCACCAGGCTCGGTGCCCGCCCCACCGCGGCGCGAGCCACCGCACCCACGAGCATCGCGCAGGCGACGACCGCCACCACCTGGTGGACCGGCTGGGCTGCGGCGGACCCGCTGATGTCGAACAGGAGGGCGTACGCGAGCGCAGCCGCGGTGCCGATCGGCGCGGCGTCGCGTTCACCGGGAAGCCGGATCCGCAGCACCTCGCCGATGACGATCAGCGCGCCGAATGCCAGGGCCGCAGTGGGATACCGAACCCCTTCCTGGATGGTTGCCGTCGTCGCCGCGGCGGCAACGAGGCCCATGAGCGCAACGAAGACCACCCCACCCGCGTGCGAGTGGGGGCGGGCTGATGCGAGGCGCTCGGCGGAGAAGCTCACGGTTGCTCCGGCCTGACGCGGAGTCACCTGGAGGCCGGCCTCCACGGTGGGGTCGTCGTGATCGACGGCGAGCGTGCCGGGCGCCGGGGCCGCTGCCAGTGCCTCCGCAGGCTGCTCGCCGGGGTAGTTGGTGGGCACCCATCCGTGCTTGCCGACCGCCGTGATGAGCGCCTCCACCATCGGGGGGTCGAACTGGGTGCCCGCCCACTTGCGCAGCTCGACGATCGCCTCGTCGACGGTCCGCGCGCCACGGTAGGAACGGGTCGACGTCATCGCATCGAAGGCGTCCGCCACCGCGATGACGCGGGCGAACTCCGGGATCTTGTCGCCGGTCAATCCGAGAGGGTAGCCGCGCGCCATCCATCCGCTCGTGGTGGTGCAGGATGCCGTCGTGCGCCTCGGCCAGGAAGGCGATCTCCCGCACCATCTCCAGGCCGCGCACCGGGTGCACCCGGATCGCGGCGAACTCCTCGTCGGTCAGCGAGCCGCTCTTGCGCAGCACGCCGGTGGGCACGCCCAGCTTGCCGACGTCGTGCAGGATGCCCGCGTACTGCAGGCTGGCGACCCGGTCCTCGCGCATCCCGATCTCGTGACCCATCATGACCGAGGCCGCGGCCACCCGCTCGCTGTGGCCGCGGGTGTAGAAGTCCTTGGTCTCCACGGCCTGGACGAGGGCGCGGACCGTGGCGTCATAGGCGTCCTGCTGCTCGCGGTACTGCGCAAAGGCCCAGCGGGCGATGACCAGCGGCAGCAGGACCAAGATGCGGCGGCGATCGGCCCCACACCGACCCGCCCAGAGCACCGCCATGAGCACACCGATGATGCCGTAGCCGACGTGCGGGATCGACGATCTTCGCGAGGTCGCGCCACCAGACAGCGGCCATCGGCACACCCGAGGACAGTCGGATCACCGCTGCCAAGAGGAACATGTTGACGACCGTGTACGCCAAGGTCGCGATCGTCGTGGCAACAAGCACGGCCGGAAATGCTAGCGCTCGGCGAACCCGGGCTCGGCGTGACCCGGTACGAGGTTGTAGGCGAATCCGGCAGCGACCGCGCTGACGGCGAACTGTGCTCCGTTGAACGCTCGCTTAACCGGTGGCAACGAGCCGCGGAACGGCCATTTGAGCGCAGCCGCCGCGCACACCACAGCCGCGCCCCAGGGTCCGAACAGGAGCACCGCCGCCAAGCCCGACCGGGAAGCTGACGGACACCGCGAGGCTGCCCGGGCCGAGAGCGACGATGACGGTCGACTCGCAGGCGCAAGAACAGCACGGCCAGCAGGCCGACGTACCCCCAGGGCAGCGTCAGTCGATTGCGGCATACCCCAGTGCGCCGCAACGCCGCCAGCACGACCGCACCGACGTACACCTGCGCGGCTCGGGGAAGCGAGCGCATGACGACTCCTCGCCTGCACGGACGGAGAGCGAGACGGGGACCGGCAGCCCTTCGTTATGCCCAGCTAACGCTTGCGCCGGTCAGGAACTTCTCGACTGCCACAGCGATCTTCTTCATCAGATTCTCAACTCCAACGGATCATGTCACCAGCACCGCTAGCACTGGTGCGGTATCCGCTCCGCTCAAGAGATGTGGAGTTGCGACGAGCCCCGCGCGGGTGCAATGCTACGTGCCCCCGAACGGGTGAAGTGCTGCCGATCCCGATCTCGCCCTCTGCAGTTGTCATCGCGCGGGCCGGCTGCCCACTCGACATCCATTGGTCGACGTCGTCGTCGTCGTCGTCGTCATGATGGTTCGAATGATTCGATTGGTATGGTTCGATGATTCACTAAAGTTCCGTTTCGCGCAGTCAGCGGCGGTCGGCGGCGGCGGCGGCGTAGATGAATTTGATTCGATTCGTCGTTTCGATTCGCCATAACGATTCGTATTTCAACATTCAATGGATTCGTTCATTGGACTCGATTCGATTCGAATGGAATCATCGTTCGTCGTTCGACGTTCATCGTTCGTCCGTTCGTTCGGATTCGCTGAACTCCATATTCGTTCAATTTATCGGCGGGTTCGTTTAATGGAATGGAATGGAACGGAATGGAATGGAATGGTTCGGTGAAGTG
>CAVPEL010000004.1:0-126439 GCA_963703505.1 uncultured Actinomycetota bacterium
CTGAAGCGCGCAGAGATGCAACAACGAAGGACTCCGCGACAACACGTCGTAGGCATCGGGCATCTCGTCCAGCCCCAGCCGATGGGTGATCAGCTCACCCGCATTCAGCTGTCCACCCGCGAGCATCCGCAGCAGGACCAGCATGATCATGTCGGTCGTTGGTGACCCGGAGAGCCTCCGCCGCGCTGTCCACCAGCACCGTCGCACCCAGCTCGCTGGCTGCCTGCCGTCGCGACTGGGACCTTCGCCTCTACCCACAGCGGACACCAGGCGAGACATTCGATGTGTCTGTACACGTGCCGACGAGCAAGGCTAGGTGAACACCATGACCACCGTGACCGATCCAAAACTGACCACGGCACTGCGCCGGGCAGCGGTGGGGGCAACGCGTGCACCTTCGATCCACAACACTCAGCCATGGCGGTTCGTCCTGCGCCGGGATGCGCTGGAGATCCACATCGACCCGAACCGCCGCCTCCACGTGATCGATCCACGCGGCCGTCAGCTGACCCTGAGCTGCGGGTGCGCCTTGTTCAACGCGCGTGTAGCGGTGGCTGGGGCAGGCTACGGTGCCAAGATCCAACGATTCCCCGACCCCATCCACCCGGACCTTCTGGCCCGGATCGTCATCGACGACTCGCTCCCGCCGGAACCCGATCTAGCGCAGCTCGACCCGGCGATCGATCTGCGGCGGACCAACCGCCGTCGGTTCTCCGACGAGATCGTGCCCGACGAGATCGTCGACGTCCTCATCGATGCCGCACAGCGCGAAGGCGCCGAGATGGTGGCGATCACGCGCCCTGACGACAGGCTCGCTGTGGCGCGGCTGAGCAAGATGGCAGACGAGTATGAGAACACGGACCCGGCCTACCGCGCCGAGGTGCGCGCGTGGACCAGCGACGACCCGTCCCGCCCCGACGGCGTGCAGGCTGCCGTCGTGCCTCACGTGGACGCCGGCGCGGACGACGACCTGCCGATCCGCGATTTCGACACACGCGGAAAGGGTGCGCTGCCCGTACGCACGCGGTCCGGCCTGAACCAGTGCCTGCTGCTGCTCGGCATGATCGAGGACAGCCGTATGGCCTGGCAGCGCGCAGGAGAGGCGCTCGAGCGGGTACTGCTCGAGATCGCCCAACGCGGTTACGCCGTCAGCCCATTCACCCAAGTGATAGAGCTCGCCCACACCAACGAATTGCTACACAACGAGCTCCGGCTACGGATGTACCCGCACGTTCTGCTGCGGGTCGGGCGCGCGCCCCAGACGCCAGCCACCCGGCGTCGGCGGCTCGCAGATGTGCTCACCGAGGCGGGGTGACCCGGAGAGGCAGTGGCCGTCGGTCGAGGTCGCGCCCCGGTCGGGTACCTGTAACGCGACGGAAGGAGCCACCATGAGCACCGAATCCCCCGGCCCGCCGACGCATCGTCGTCGGTATCGACGGATCAGAGCAGTCCAAGCTCGCCTTGCGGTGGGCAGCCAGCATTGCCAGCGCCACAGGAGACTTTCTCGAACCTGTGGTCGCATGGCGCTTTCCCGCCAGCTACGGCTGGGGCTATGTCGGCTACACCGCGGACGGCTGGAGTCCGGAGACGGATGCGGAGAACTGTCTCAACGAGGTTGTCCACGCGGTCTTCGGGGACGTGCGACCGTCACGCCTGCGACTGGTCGTGCGCGAAGGTGACCCCGCTCAGGTGCTCCTCGACGAGAGTAAGGGAGCGACGATGCTCGTCCTTGGAAGCCGAGGACACGGCGGGTTCACCGGCCTGCTCCTCGGTTCGGTGAGCGCCAAGTGCGCCGAGCACGCGCCCTGCCCGGTTCTCGTCGTCCACGGCGACGAGCCACCGGCCGCGATGGCACCCGCCGCGACGAGCCTTGAACAACTGAGCTGACGACCCCAGCTCCTGGACCTGCGCTCATCGAACAGTCGGGAGGTTGCCGCTATGAGGGCACACGAGATCATGACCACGTCGGTCGTGTCGGTAGAGCCCGCCACGCCGGTCGAGCGTGCGGCCGCGCTGCTCTCCGAGAACGGCGTCACCTCCCTTCCCGTCCTCGATGAAGACGCTCACGTCGTCGGCATCGTCAGCGAGGGCGACCTGATCCGCGGCCGGATGCCGCACGACCCAAGGAGCCACCTTCGTCGCACGTCCGGCGAGCAGCCGGATCCACCGCGCCTAGTGGGCGAGATCATGACGGCAGATGTCGTGTGCCTGGGCAAGTATGCGGATACCGCTGACATCGCCGCACTGTTGCTTGAGAGCAACATTCGCGCCATCCCGATCGTTGACGCTGAGCGCCTGGTGGGCATCGTCAGTCGACGCGACCTGCTGCACACACTGCTCCGCGACGACAGCGCGATCGTGCGCGAGGTGACCTGGCGCCTTGCCGAATACTCCGGCGAAGAGCACCCATGGCGGGTCCAGGTCGAGGGCGGCGTGGTCACCGTCCGCGGCCCTTTCGACAGCCCGCGCGAGGAGACGATCGTGAAGGTGCTCGCGCGGACGGTGCCCGGGGTCGTCCGCGTGCACACACACGAAGAGTGATCACTCCGGACGCTTCGCCGTGGTGAAGTGGGCGGCGCGGCGCCGCAGGTGACGATGTGGCCGCACGACCCGCACTCTCGCCGGGGCTTGCGGGGTTCCTCCCACCCTCAACGTGAGACCAGTCTCTGCGCGAACTGGCGATCACGCGCACACGCCAGCGCGCGATCGAACGTCGGTGGATCCCCGCGCTCGAAAACGCCCTGAGCCGCGTACAGATGCAGCTGGACGAGCTGGAGCGCGAGGAGGAGCTGCGACTGCGGTGGGCAGTCGAGCAACGGCCGCAGGGTCGACTCAGCGACCCGGCGGTGGGCGCACCTGCGGGTGGTCGCGATACCAGTCGCGCCAGATGAGGCGGTACACCGGCAGAACTCGAGGAATGGAGCGGATGCCCGGGAGGAAGGGCACCAGGATGAGCAGCAGCGAGAGCACCATCATCAACGCCCACACCAGTGCGTCCGCGTTGCCTGATGTGGAAAACGGCTTGATCTGGTACCAGAAGGTGTAGAGCCACAGCCAGGGCTGCCCGGGCCAGTTCCCGGTCTCGTTCATCATTCCCCACTGGTCACCCAGCAGGTGCTGGTTCGTGGCCGCGCTCTCCAGGTAGCTGCCGTCGGCGAGGAAGAGCAGCGGCTTGGTGTAGTCGGTCTGGTAATAGGAACCACCGGCCGTCAGCACCGAGTCCAGACCACCGCTTGCCGCGAAGCGTCGCGAGGCTGGCCATCATGAACGGCACCGGGCCGTAGGGCCCCGGTGGCACCTTGGTGACGTCCATGGCCTTGGTCAGCGCGTCGGAGTAGGCGGTGGTCCAGGCCGACTGCTGCGCCGGTGTTGCCGCGTTCCAGGCTGCGAGCGCATCGGTCAGCAACGGTGCATTGGGAATCTGACTCAGCGGGCCGAGGACGAAGTCCTGGGCGGTGTCGATCGGGATCTGCACGCCCATCGCGCGCTGCAGGCTGATCGGGCCGATCTTCTGGGCCGCACCGGGAGTGTTGTTGTACGGCTGGCCGTAGGTGGCCACACCGCTGGTCCCGTCAAGCTCCGACAGTGCCGTGGTGACGAAGTCCGTCCGGTCCGCGGCGACCCATGCCTTGGCCGTGACGGAGGTGTCGTCGGGCGAGGAGAAGAGTCCTGCCATCAGCACCGTCAGGAGGGTCACCACGACGAGCGCGACGACGAACTCCTTGACGATGTCGTAGTTGCGCGTGGGCCCGGTCCAGGCGACGGAGTCGGGATCCGGCGCCCGAGGGGCGGTCGCGTGGTGCGTGGTCGCGGTCATCGGGCCTCCCCTGGCGCCTCGGCGCTGACGTCAGGCTCGGTGGTCAGGTTCTGTTCGGCCGCGCCAAAAGGCGGGACGACACCGCGGCGCCGGACGAGCAACACGTGCCAGACGATGATGAGCCCCAGCACGAACGGCAGTACGACGACGTGCCACAGCAGCATCTGGCCGAAGTTCAGCACGTTGAACCACGCGCCGATCCCCACCGAGTTGAGCCCATCCTTGGCCTGGGTGGAGATCCACTGCGAGTCGAAGTTCGTCTGCACCAGGTAACCGGTGAAGGCCGTGCCGATCGAGGCGAGAAATGCCACCACGCCGGTCATCCAGGTGAGCCAGCGCCGCCCGCGCCAGGCGGCCATGAAGAACTTCCCCCATAGGTGGATGACCATGAAGGCCATGAAGAACTCGACGCTCCACAGGTGGAGGCTGTTGAAGGCGTGGCCGATGTTGGATCCGTGCCACCACTGCGGGCCTTTGAGGGCGATCACGCCGCCTGTGGCGAGCACGACGATGAGCGAGGCCAGCGAGAGCACGCCGAATACGTAGATCCACGACGACACGTAGGCCGGCTGGGTGTCGGGCAACAACTTGTCTGGAGGTAGCGCCCGCACGGCCCGGGTGCGCAACAGCGCGGTCCACGGCCGCCCCCCGCCGTCCGTCACGGCTTGCCCCGGCCTTTCGGGAAGGGCACGAAGATCGCGAGCACGAAGAGCACGATCATGAGGGCGATCACGATCAGGTTGGCGACCGAGATCTGGATGACGCCCCAGTGGATGAACTCCGGCGTGTGCTTCAGATTGACCGGCGCGGCATCGATCCGGGACGCGAAGAGATCAGCCACGACGACCATGGCCCCCTCCTACCCTGCTGCTGCCAGCTCCACTCACACCCGCTCGGAGCGATCGACGGCCGACGCGCCCCATCTGGTGACCTTTGGCCCGTAGCGTGGACGCAACTCACACGCCGACAATCGAGGCAGGCGGGCCGAAGGAGCGGCGACGGTGAGCGTTCCAGCGCTGGTGCGCGCGCGGACACCGTGATGGCTCGGTCAGCGGTGTTCGACGAGGGTGGCGCACAGTCGGGCCAACGCGCTGGTGTACGCGTGCGCCGGAGGGGTCGCGTAGCCGACGACGAGAGCGGGTCGTCGTGAGCCCGGTTCGATCGCGTAGTCGCTCAGCGCGTCGACCGCCAGGCCCCGCGCGGCCGCCCGCGCGAGGACGTCGGCCTCTGTGGCGCCGGCAGGCAGGTCGAGCACGGCATGCAGGCCGGCCGGCAGACCGTGCACCGAGAGGTCGTGGAAGCGACGCGCGAGGGTAGCGACGAGCCGATCGCGCCGGCGCCGGTAGGCCAGGCGCGAACGCCGGACGTGCCGGTCGTAGCGCCCGGAGCTGATGAACTCAGCCAGGGTGAGCTGGTCGACCGCCGGCGGATGAGAGGCGACGAGTGAGAGCTCTTCGATGACGCTGGACAGCAGGTGGGCGGGCAGCACCAGCCATGCCACCCGCAAGCCGGGGGCGAGCGTCTTGCTTGCGGTGCCGGCATAGACGACATGGTTCGGCGCGAGAGCCTGCATCGCACCAACGGGGCGACGGTCGTAGCGGAACTCTCCGTCGTAGTCGTCTTCGATCACGACTCCCCCACCGTCGGCTGCCCACCGGACGAAACTGGAGCGCCGCTGCGGCTCCAGGGCGACGCCGAGGGGGAACTGGTGAGCAGGTGTCAGGAGCACGGCGTCGAGACGATGAAGATCGGCCGGCTCAGCGCCATGGCCGTCAACCGGAAGGCCGACGATACGCAGGCCGGCGTCGGCGAGCAGATCGCGGTGGTGTCGGTGGCCGTGCGATTCGACGCCGACCGCGGTAGCGCCCTGCTTGCGCAGCACCCTGCCCAGCAGCCAGAGGGCCTGGGTGAACCCGGAGCACACCACGACTGCCTCGGGCGTGACCCGAACGCCGCGGGCACGCGCCAGGTAGCCGGCCAACGCAGCGCGCAGCTCCGCGCGCCCACGCGGGTCGCCGTAGCCGAACGCCTCGGCCGGAGCCTGAATCAGAGCCGCGCGGGCCGCGGCGAGCCATTCGGTGCGCGGGAAGCTGGCGACGTCCGGGTAGCCGGGCCGCAGGTCATACCTGATGGGCTGCGCCGACCCGGAGGGCACGGTGCGCGCGGGCGGCGCCTTGACGGCCTGGGCAGCGACCCGCGTCCCAGACCCCTGCCGGGCGGTCAGCCAGCCTTCGGCGACGAGCTGGGCGTAGGCGTCGGCCACGGTGTTGCGGGCGATCCCGAGGTCGCCAGCCAGCGTGCGAGACGGCGGCAGCAGCATGTCGGGCGTGAGCCGCCCGCTCTGCACCGCGTCGCGCAGCGCGCGTTCGAGCGACTCCCGCACGCGGGTTCCGCCAAGCTCGATGTGTAGGTCGATGCCCGAATTGGCCCAATCATCTGGCATGGAATTGGACTATAGGCGTGGGCCGGTGAACGCCTAGCGTGGATCGCATGCAGACCACCCACACGATCCCCGTCCGTCTTGACCTCGACGCTCACGCCGCGACCTTCAGCAAGGCGATGAGCCACCTCGACAACGCCTCGATCAAGGAGCTCGACAGGGTCGACTTCGACCCGCGGCTACGCGAGCTCGTCCGCATCCGCGCGTCCCAGCTCAACGGCTGCTCCTACTGCGTCGACGTGCACACCAAGGACGCCCGCGCCACCGGCGAGACCGAGCAGCGGATCTACGCCTTGCCTGTGTGGCGCGAATCGGAGTTCTTCACCGATCGCGAGCGGGCGGCCATCGCCTTCACCGAGACGGTCACCCTCGTCGCCAACACCCACGTCCCGGACGAGGCCTATGAAGCCGTCGCGGCACAGTTCAAGCCGGACGAGATCGGCGCGCTGCTGGCGCTCATCGTCACGATCAATGCGTGGAACGCGCTCAGTGTCGCCTCCCGGGCCTGGCAACCCGCCATCGAGGAGCCGTCGGCCACCTCGTGAGCACGGCCCAGGCCGCCGTGAGGACATCGCTCGCACGGGCGTTCATTCGTGTTGTTCGGCGCGGGCCTTCAGTCGCTGCCAGGCGAGAATCCCACTGTGCCGCGCGCGACGAGAGCCACTCGGCGGTCTCGGCCAGTGGCGCGCTGCGCACCTGGAACAGCACTTCGCGGCCAACCCGAGTCGAGCTGACCAGGCCGCATTCTTTAAGCACAGCAAGGTGTTTGAGCACCATCTGACGGCTGATCGGCAACTCGCGCGCCAGGGCCGAGGCGCTGGCCTCCGGCTGCGCGGCCAACGCCTCGAGCACCTGCCGCCGGGTGGGGTCGGCGAGCGCGCCGAAAACCGTCTCGACGTTCATGCGCGGCGTGCGGCTCAGGCCTCCGCCTGAGTGCGGAGCGAGGACAGCTCCTCGGTCCAGCCGCCAGAGTTCGATTCGAAGCCCTGGGTCTTCACCTCGTCGGCCGCGTCCAGCTGCGAGAAACCGCTCTCGGTCACCGAGACGCGGACCCCGTCATCGGTCGGGGTCACCGTGAATTCGATCAGGGTGGTGCGCCCGGGGGCCAGGTCCTCGCCCGGAAACGTGCTGGCCCACCGGAAGGCCGCGTACGACATGGGCCGCAGCTCCACGACTTCGACGGGAAAGCGGCCCCACTTCTCCGACTCGCGCACCACGACGTGGCCGGGCGTGCGGTCGGGTTCGACAGGGACGTCGGTCGGCACCCACCAGCCCGGCTCCGTGACGAGTTGCCAGACCCGCTCGATGGGTGCGGCGATGACGACGCTGCGTTCGATGCTGTCCTGCATGCCGACTCCTCCTCCGATGAATGAGTGCAACTCTAGAGTTGCACTTCTGATCCACCACATGCAACCTCATGGTTGCAATACAGAGCGCGACCCGGTCATTCGCTGACCACCGGAGTGCTCAGCCGGACGTCGGCACCAAGGGTTCGCCTGCTGTGCTTCCGTCCTGGGCTGCGTGCGGCGAGTTCGCTGGACCCCGTGCATCTGCCGAGGTCAGCTCGTCGTAGCGGACCGCCGCCACGCCCGCGACGATCAGCACGCCACCGGCCAGCTGGACGGGCAGCGGCAGCTCGCCGATCAGCAACCAGGCGAACAGCACGGCGAACATCACCTCGGTCAACCCCACGAACGAGGCGACCTTCGCACCGAGACGGCGGGTGGCCGCGATGCCGGTGACGTAAGCGAGAACGGCTGCGACCAGGCACAGCTCCAGCACGGGGACGAACCACGGCAGCCGGGCGCCGGCGAGGACGACATCGGTGGTCGCGAAGGTCATCGGCATCAGGCCGACTAGACCCGCCAGGCCGAGGGCGACGGCGGCGACGGTCATCCCGCCCGCGGCAAGCACCAGCGGCGGGAGGCCCGTGCTGGCCTTGGCGGACAGCACGAAATAGGCCGCAAGCCCGACTGCGGCCCCCAGGCCCCACAGCACACCCCCGAGGTCGATGCGCACGCCCCCGACCACGTCGAGGACGAGCAGCAGCCCGCCGATGGACAAGACGATGCCCAGCACCGTCCACCGGCGCGGCCGCTGTCCGTGCCGCACCCACAGCCACAGCACGACGAGGACGACGCCGAGGTACTCCAGCAGGAGGGCCACCCCGACGGACAGGGTGGAGACGGCGTTGAAGTAGAAGAGCTGACAGGCGGCCATGGCGATAAGGCCGTAGGCCGTGATGAGGCCGAGGTTGCGCCACAGCAGGTACCAGCGGCGATGCAGGGTGATGATGGCGGGGATGGCCAGCACGACGGCCGCGCCCGCGATCCGCGTCGTCACCGCGGCGCCGGTGGACCAGCCGCTCTCGAGCATCGACCGCGCGAATGCCCCGGATGTGCTGAAGGAGGCCGCGGAGACGAGCGCGAGCCACAAGCCCGTCCCGAGGTGACGGCGGGCCGAGGTAGGGGTCACGGCCTCGCGGCGGTCGGTCACGGGTCTCCTCGGAACGTCGCCGTTCGATGGCCTGCTGGCGGGTCGGATTCAAGAGAGAGTGTAAGGCGTCAAGTCGCATTCGCTCATGACGGCCGTTCCAGTCGTCGTCGCGGTGCGTGAAGTTCATCGCGCATGGCCGATGAGTTTGCTTCCGCTCCTGCGTCGAAGGTGGTGACATGGTGGGAGCCTCACGAATGGAGCCAGCGATGCCCGCTCGAGACACCGCGCCGATCGGGGCGCCCTGCTGGATAGACCTCATGACGTCCGACACCCAGCGCAGCCGGGAGTTCTACACCGCGTTGTTCGGCTGGAGCGGCCGGGGAACCCGCCGAGGAGTTCGGCGGCTACTTCACCTTCACCAAGGACGGCGTCGAGGTCGCCGGCTGCATGGCGAGCCAAAGCGCCGACATGCCGGACCTGTGGTCGGTGTACCTGGCCACAGGTGATGCCGCGAAGACCGTAGCCGACACCTCGGCGGCCGGCGGCCGGGTCTACGTCGAACCCATGGCGGTCGCCGACCTGGGCACCATGGCCGTCGTCGGCGACCCCGCCGGCGCCGGGATCGGCATGTGGCAGGCGGACAGCTTCCAGGGATTGACCGTCCTCGGCGAGCCGGGCACGCCCAGCTGGTTCGAGCTGCACACCCGTGACTATTCCCGCGCCGTCGACTACTACCGCACCGTGTTCGGCTGGGACACCGAGGCGGTCAGCGACACCCCAGAGTTCCGCTACACCGTGCTCAAGCACGGCGAGCAACAGCTCGCCGGGATCATGGACGCCACAGGCTTCCTCCCCGAAGGCGTCCCCGCCCACTGGTCGATCTACTTCGGAGCCGCCGACGCCGACGCCACACTCGCCAAGGTCGTCGAGCTCGGTGGCTCGATCGTGACGCCCGCCGAGGACACGCCCTACGGCCGGCTCGCCACGGCCGCCGACCCCACCGGCGCCCAGTTCAAGCTCGTCGCCCCCAACGCCTCCATGCCCGCGAACACGCCGAACTGACCGCCCGCCACGCAGCCTGAGAGACCGCGGAAAGGCACCTCATGAAGAGCACGATCACCACGTGTCTGTGGTTCGACACCGAGGGCGAAGAGGCCGCCGCCTTCTACACGTCCATCTTCAAGGACTCGAAGATTCTGGACACCACCCGCTATGGCGACGCCGGGCCGCGACCGGCCGGAACGGTCATGACCGTGTCGTTCGAGCTGGACGGCAACCAGTTCGTCGCGCTCAACGGCGGTCCGGACTTCCGATTCAACGAAGCGATCTCCTTCCAGGTCAGCTGCGAGACGCAGGACGAGGTCGACTATTTCTGGAGCAAGCTCTCCGACGGCGGCGAGGAGGGGCCGTGCGGCTGGTTGAAGGACAAGTACGGCGTGTCCTGGCAGATCGTGCCCACCGCCCTGCCCAAGCTGCTCGGCGACCCGGACCCTAAGAAGTCACAGCAGGCGATGGCGGCCATGCTCGGCATGAAGAAGCTTGACATCGCCGAGCTGACGCGGGCCGCCGAGGAAGCAGGCGTGAGGGTGAGAAGCGCGAACCACGGGCCCCTCGTGCTGCACCGTCGGTACGATGCAAGACGTGACCCTCGATGAGGCCGAACTGGCGCCGGAGGCCCTCGACCGGCACCGCCACGAGCTGACCGCCTACTGCTACCGGATGCTCGGCTCGGGTTCCGAGGCCGAGGACGCCGTGCAAGAGACCTTGTTGCGCGCGTGGCGATCGGCGAGCACCTTCGAGGGGCGGTCGAGCGTCCGGTCCTGGCTCTACCGGATCGCCACCAACGTCTGCCTCGACATGCGGCGCGGCGTCCAGCGGCGGGCCCGTCCCATGGAGCTCGGCCCCTCGTCGCCGCCCGAGCTGTCGTTCCTCGGGCCGATGTTGCCCGAGCACGCCTGGGTCTCCCCGATCGCCGACTCCCGGGTCTTGCCGGAAGATGCCGATCCCGCCGAGATCGCGGTGACCCGTGACACGATCCGGCTGGCGTTCGTCACCGCGCTCCAGCACCTGCCGGGACGACAGCGAGCCGCCTTGATCCTCTGCGACGTCCTGCGCTGGCAGGCGACCGAGACCGCCGAGCTGTTGAACACGACAGTGGCGGCCGTCAACAGCGCACTGCAGCGGGCTCGCGCCACTCTCGCTGTGCTTCCGTCCGACGATCGACCATCCGCCGTGGGCGGCGACCAGGCACAGCTGTTGGCCCGTTACGTCGACGCCTTCGAGCGCTACGACGTCGAGCCGCTCGTCGCCCTGCTCCATGACGACGCGATCCAGTCGATGCCGCCGTTCGCCATGTGGATCCAAGGCGCCGCCAACATCGGCGCCTGGCTGCTCGGGCCCGGCAACGGCTGTCGCGGCTCGCGCCTCCTCGCCACCACCGCCAACGGGTGCCCCGCCTTCGGGCAGTACCGCATCGACCCGGCCGGTGGCCACCGCCCGTGGGCGCTGCAGGTCCTGGAGATCTCAGGCGGACGGATCAGCGGGTTCCACGCCTTCCTCGACACCGACCGCCTGTTCCCCGCATTCGACCTGCCCGCCCACCTCCCGGCGTAGCCCGACGAAGTCGAGCAAGGCCGCCAGCTCCGTAGATGCCTCACGCACTGAAAGCCTGCAACCCGAGCGACGGGCGGCCAGCTGCCACCGCGCCAGGCTGTTCCACCACCGCCAGGTCCGGCAGCACCCGACCCCTCCATCGCCCAGGTGGCCAGCGCAATCGCCACCCGGGCCCCACAGCGTGACCCGACACCACATCTGGACGTCCGCCACGACCAACAGGACGACCGACCGACCGGAAATTCATCGCGCACCGTCATGACCGTGTCAGTTCGAGTTGAACGGGCAGCGCCTGGCGACCGGCTTCCAGTGCCAGGATGGTGGGCGTGGAGATCGCCGATCACCTCGCCGCCCTGGACGACGCCGGCACGGCGTTCGCGAACGCGGTTGAGCACGCACCTTGGACGCACCCGTACCGACCTGCCCGGGCTGGCACGGATCCGCGACCTGGTCAGCCAACTGGGCGGGGTGCATCGCTGGGCGGCATCGTTCATCACCGGTCGGCAGCACAGTGTCCCTCCACCGATGAGGAGGCTGCGGCGTTTTTCGTCACACCGCCGGACGGCGAGCTCATCGGCTGGTTTCGGAGCGGCCACCACGAGCTGGTGAAGGCGATGGCGAGCGCCGACCCAGAGCTTCAGTGCTGGAGCTTTCTGCCGGCGCCATCGCCCCTCGCGTTCTGGGCACGTCGGCAGGCCGCACGAGACCACCATCCACCGCCTCGACGCGGAGTCGGCCGCGGACTTGCCCACACCTGTCGCCGCACCACTCGCAGCTGACGGGATCGACGAGCTGCTCTCCGGCTTCCTCGCCCGGACTGGCGGCCTTCTCCTCGCCGACCCTCCCTTGACCCTAGGCGTGCAGGCGACCGACACCGGGCACGCGTGGACGATGCGCATCGAGGCGGACCGGCGCGTGGTGAGCCGGGGCTTCGAAGCCCCCGACTGCCTGGTCGCCGGCCGCTCAGCGGATCTCTACCTGTTCCTGTGGAACCGCTGCGCGCCGCGAGCGGCTCGAGATCAGCGGCGAGGTCGCGGTGCTCGACTTGTGGAAGGCCAAGGCTCGGATCACCTGGGGATAGACTGGCGTTGTGCCGACGACGCGCCTGCAAAGCCCGCCGCCGGAGCACACAACGGACGGACCGCCTACTGTGGTCGGTGCCTGCAGGTTCAGCAGGTTGTTGGACCCCGGAGGCACCACGAAGACCGAACTGCCTCCCTGTGCCGCCAGGCGCAACATGTCGATGTACTTGCTCGTCAGCACCTGCTCGTTCAGCCGGTTCTGGCACTGGTCGATAGGAATCGGGGTGACCACCGTCACCTGGATCTTGCGGCCCGAGATGTCGGCCGAGTCCACCAGCTTGCTCGTCGCCCCGCACCTGATGATCTGGTCCGCGTCCGACTGGGCCTGCGCCTCCGTCTTCACCTTCTCGGCGTCGATCCGGGCCGCCTGCAGCTGCTGCTCTGCCTCGGCGACCTTGGCCGCCGAGGTCTGGATGCCCGCGAGCGACGCCTCGATCGCATCGTTGTACCGGATGTCCCGCAGGTCGACGGAGTCCACGATGACGCCAAGGTCGTCCCAGCGTGCCTGCAGCGCCTTGGCGATGTCGTCCGTGACCTTCTCCCGCTGCTGACGCAGGGTCGCCGCTGAGTACGTCACCGGCACGTTACGCACCACTGAACGGATGTCGTTCTTCAGAGCACGCTCCACCAGGTTGGTCTGGTTCAGGTACTCGGCGTAGATCTTGCCGACCGCGGACGGGATGATCGAGTACCGGACGGTCAGATCGATCGTGGCCGTGGCCGAGTCAGACGTCTGGGTGTTCAACGCGGGTCCGTCGACACCCTTCCCGCTCCCATCGTCCGCCATCGTGATGGTCTGATTGCGGACGTCGAACTTCACCGCCGAGTTCCACGGGGGCTTCACCGAAAACCCAGCGGTGGTGTGCACACCGACAACCACCCCGCCTGGCGACCGCAGCACCATCGCTTCACCGACGTCCTGCTTGTACAGGCTGCCGCTCACCACAATGCCCAGCGAGATAACGATCAGCACCGTGCCGGCAACGTAAGCACCGGTGCGCGCATTCGCGTTTCCCGAGTCAAAACGCCTACCGACCACGACCGCAACCAGGGCGACCAGTCCCAAGATGACGGCGCAAATTACTCCCACCATGGGCAGTTCTTCCTCTCGTGTGAGAGCGTCCGTTGTGGACGCACGAACACCCACGGTGCGCGCCGGATAGCTCACCACCAGGGTTCGGCCGAGTCATCGGCGGCGCCAGCGTACCCACCCCCTCGCGCCGATCTACGAGTGGAAGGCGATCTACCGCTTGCTCCAAGGACCTTCGCCCCTCGCTCAAATGGCGCTCCAGGTAAGAACCTGGACCCATGGGTAGGGCAGCGGGGGCCGTGTTCGCCATCGTTGGCGCGGCTGTTGTCGGGCTCGCTTGGCGGGTGGGCGGGCCACGTCGATGAGCCGAGTGCCGCGCGCCGCGCAGCCGGTCCGAGAGGACTGGTGCAGGCTCGCTGCCGCGACGACGGCGCCTTCGGTCTTTGACCAGGCAATGGTCGCGAACCTGCCGGAGGCCGCACGCCGCTGGCTGATTCACGCGATCCCCGTAGGAACTCCCATGTGGCAGGTGGCGGAGCTGGAGATGCGCGGTGAGATCCGACTCGGACGATGGCGACCCTTCACCGCACGGCAGGTGCTGGCCCCGCCGGCCGGCTACATCTGGGCGGCCAGCGCGCGCGTCGTCGGGCTGCCGGTGAGCGGCTACGACCGGATGAGCGCGGGAACGGCAGAAATGCGCTGGCGCATGCTCGGCCTGATCCCCGTCATGACCGCCGAGGGCGTCGACATCAGACGCAGCGCAGCCGGGCGTCTTGCCGGTGAAATTGCCTTGCTGCCGACGACGTTCCATCGGGCCACCTGGGCCGCCACCGACGATGACGACAGGGTGACCGCTACCTGGCGGTTCGGCGAAGACACCGAAACCGCCCAGCTGCATGTGGGCCCCGGCGGCAGACTCTTGGCGGTCCTGGTCCAGCGATGGGGCAATCCGAACGGTGCGCCCTACGGGCGGTACCCGTTTGGCGTGTCGATCGATAGGGAGGCGACCTACGGCGACCTCACCATCGCCGGCGAGTTTCGCGCTGGCTGGTGGTGGGGCACCGAGCGACAAGGTGCAGGGCGAGTTCTTCCGAGCCCGGATCACCGGCGCCTCGTTCACCTAGCGGCTCTTACCGTCAGGCACCGTCTCGGTACTGGCGTTCAGCTGGCGGGCGATGCCGTCCGCCCAGGTGTCGATGTCAGACCAGTTGCGGAAGTCACCGAAACGCCCGCCGAGCAGCCGGAAGATCAGGCGTGTGACGGGCGGCATCTGATCGCTGCGGAACACCCCGGAAAAGAGTTCATCTCCGCGCGGGTGGATTGATGCGTAGAAATCGGCAACCGTCTTCGCCCTCTCATGCGCGGCGGCCCGTTTCCTGAAGGGCCGAGGCAGGGCCGCTGGCATGCCAACTCCGAACAGCCACGACGGTCGGTTGGCGAGCGCGACCGAGTTGTCGCGGATGAACCGAGTGGCCTCGGGCAGCCAGGCCTGGTTGTGGATTGCACTTCCAATTACGACCGCGTCGTAACGATTCACCTCTCGCACCTGGCCGAGAGGCACTGCCTCGCATGGGTGGCCATCCTCGCGGATGCGACTCGCGATTCGCTCTGCGACCTCTCGGGTGGACCCGAGGGCGCTTGCATAGCCGATCAGGACGCTCATCGTGGATGCCTCGATCATGACCCTGCAACACCCGCTCAGCCTTACACGACGATGAGTGGCGATGAAGAGTCGAAGGTCCTAGGCGCCGGATCAGATCCCGGTGTGTTCGACGCGGACAGGGTTCGGATCGGGCACGTGCGGCATCAGGGCGTTGGCCGGGATGCTGCCGAGACGACCCGCTCGGAAGTCGTCCATCGCCTGCGCCAGCTCAGCTCGGGTGTTCATCACGAACGGCCCGTACGCCGCGACTGGTTCGCCGATCGGCTCACCGCCGAGTACGAGGACCTCCAGGTCGGCGGTGCGGGAGCCCTGCTGATCGTCGGCGCGAACGGTCAGCGAATCTCCGGCGCCGAGCACGACGAGCTGGCCGCTGCTCACCGGTCGCCCCTCGGCACCGACCCGGCCCGAACCGGCAAGCACGTAGACCAGCGCGTTGAACGCCGGATTCCACGGCAGCTGCAGCCGCGCCCCCGGTGAGACGGTCGCGTGCATGAGCGCCATCGGCGTGTGGGTCGACCCGGGCCCGGCGTGATCGCCGACCTCGCCTGCGATCACCCGCACCAGGGCGCCACCATCCGCCGACGACAGCAAGGTCACCTGGCCCGCTTCGAGCCCCTGGTAGGCGGGGGGGATCATCTTGTCCTTCGCCGGAAGGTTCACCCATAGCTGGATGCCGTGGAAGAGGCCGCCGGAGACGACGAGCTCCTCAGGGGGCGTCTCGATGTGCAGGATGCCACCGCCAGCGGTCATCCATTGCGTGGCGCCGTCCATGATGAGGCCCCCGCCACCGTGCGAGTCCTGGTGGGCGAATGTTCCATCAATCATGTAGGTGACGGTCTCGAACCCGCGGTGCGGGTGCCATGGGGTGCCCTTCGGCTCACCGGGCGCGTAGTCGACCTCCCCCATCTGGTCCATGTGCACGAACGGGTCGAGGTCGGCCATGCTCACCCCGGCGAAAGCCCGGTGCACAGGAAAGCCCTCTCCCTCGAGGCCAGTCGGTGCGGTGGTCACCGACAGCACCGGGCGCTCGGTCACCCGTGCCGGATCAAGATCGGCGATCCGGGGCAGGGTCGTCAGATCATCCACGGTCACTGCGGGCATGGTGAGCCCCTCTCGAGCCAGGACCGGCGTCGGTCGGTCAGATGTTGGATTCGTCCGGGGGCACCGAGCCGGGGAACTTGGCGGCTGCCCCACTACCTGTGCCCGCTTCCGGGCAGGTCATGTCCAGCGTGTATGCGGTCATCGACAGCGACCCGTAGGCGTAGCCGTCGATGAGGACCTCGGCTCCGCGGCCACTCGCACCTGCCATGCCGGCGAGGTAGAGCAGCGGCAGGAAGTGATCGGGGGTTGGCACAGCGCGGTCGAAGTCGCGGTGGGCATCCATGCGCACCACCTCGGTCGGATTGTCGAGCATCTGGTTCTTGGCGTCCTCGTCGAAGCGCTGGGCCCAGTCGTACCCCTCGTCGGCAAGCGACGGGTTCATCCCACGAAGGTTGTGCACGATGTTGCCGCTGCCGATGACGAGTACCCCGTGCTCGCGCAGCGGGGCGAGCTTCGCCCCGAGCTCGAGGTGATGGTCGAATCCCTTGTCGGCGTTGATGCTCAACTGCACGACGGGGATGTCAGCGAGCGGGAATGCATGCAGCAGCACCGACCACGTCCCGTGGTCGATGCCCCACGAGTCGAGATCGGCACCGACCCAGGTCGGCTGGACGGCGTCGCTGATCTCCTCGGCGAGCTCGGGCAGGCCAGGGGCCGGATAGTCGACGTCGAAGAGAGGCCTCGGGAACCCATAGAAGTCATGGATCGTGCGCGGCTGCCGCATGGCGGTCACGGCGGTCGCGTTGATGTACCAGTGCGCCGACACGACGAGGATCGCGCGCGGCTTGGGCACGGAGGCACCGAAGGCGCGCCACGCCTGGGTGTAGCGGTTGACCTCGAGCGCGTTCATCGGGTTGCCATGGCCGATGAACGCGGCCGGCATGGTCCCGGGAATGGTCTCGGTGCTCATGCGGACTCCTACGCTGGGTGATTTGCCCCTGAGCGCAGTCTCCCCGGATATTGGCGCTCCGTCGAGCATGCGATCGGCGGGGTCGAAGGTGGGGGCGTGAGCCCTCTGCCGCGTCGACTGGCTGAGGGCTAACGTGAAGTAGGTCAGTTCAGCGGGTGATTCCCGCTGGTTCCCAACCTTCGGCAGGCACGCGATGTTGCCACCCAGTTCCGACCTACCTGACACCTCGGCCCAGCGCGACCGGCACGAGCACGGCGGCGCCCCGGCTCACCCCGATGACGACGCGCTGGCTGAGCGCACCGAACGGGAGCGGGTCGATGCGGGCCTCGATGCCTTCGACCCGGACGAGGTGCCGGCGGCCACCGACGAACCCCCGGCTGTCGACATCACGCAGACCGAGGTCTACGAGGAAGAACGTGCCGAGGTCCAACGCGAGGTCGAGGAAGGCGAGCTGGACCCGCTCACCGAGCGGCATCCGTTCCCGCCGAGCCGCTACGACCGGCCCTGACGATGACGCCAGCGCGCGGACCCGGCGGCCGGCAGCCGCCCGAGCCGGCCACCGCCGACCGCCGGCGCCTCGAGCAGCAGCTGGCCGAGCTGCGTGATCAGCGCCAGGACTTCGCCGAGTCGCTGGGCGCCGACGATCCGGGTGGGGACAGCGGCGACCAAGCCGACCGCCTTGAACGCGGCGACGCGCTCGTCACACTCGATACCCGCATAGCTGAGATCACCGACCAGCTCCGCGACCCGCCAGAGGTGACCCCGGCGGCCTCGACCGGCCGCCTCACGGACGGCACCATGGTCACCGTAGAGCTCCCCGATGGCAGCGCGCGCACCCTGTTGGTCGTCGCCAGGCTCACCGAGGAGCCGACTGCGGCCGCGGAAGGTGCCCAGCTGACCGCCGACAGCCCGCTCGGGCTCGCCCTGGTGGGACGTGAGATCGGCGACAGCGTGACCTACCCCACCCCGCGGGGTCAGGTCCGCGTCACTGTGCTGGACATCCGCCCTCCCGCGCCGACGCGTCGTTGACGCGCTCTGCAGGTTGGCGCTGGGTAATCCCACATCAGGACGTTGGACCCTGGCCGCGTCGGTGCGTCCTCGGGAACATGAAGGGGATCGGAAGGAGCCCCCCGTGACCGCCGAGTCCGCTGCCGCACCGCGGTCCTACGTGGCCGTGGGCCCCTCATCCTCGTGGAGGGTGTGCCCGACAAGGGCATTGGCGTGACCGTGCCCGAGCCCGTACTCGGCCTTGAGCCAGGCGACGAGCTCCATGTGCTTGGTCAGCGCCGACGACCGAATCAGCGCCTTCCATTCGCTGATCGGGCGGCCGTACTTCTTCTCAATGGAGGGAAAGTACGACGCCGGGCCCTTCTCACCATCCGTCACGCGTGCCTCCTGTGAGGTCGTATACGCCTGCTGAAGCATGCGTAGCGCAAGTCTGCCCGGCGAGATCGTCTCCGATTGCAGGATCGGCCTACGCCTCGAACAGCGTGTCGCCCCAGTAGCCACCGGGCCGCACACCCGGTGGGCAGGCCCAGATCCCAGATCCGGTGTGCCGGATGTACTCGTTGAGCGTGTCCGACCGGGCGAGCCGCTCCTGCATCGGGATGAACTGCCGGCGCGGGTCGCGTTGGTAGGCGAGGAAGAACAACCCAGCGTCGAGGTGCCCGAGGCCGTCGCTGCCGTCGGTGAAGGAGTAGCCGCGCCGCAGCAGCTCGGCGCCGTCGTTGGTCGCCGGGTGCGCCAACCGGACGTGCGAGTTGGCGGGCAGGTCAGCAGGGTTGAAGTCGTCGAACTCTCGGGCATGGCCCAGCGGCGCGCCCTCGCCCTTGTCCCGACCGAAAATCTGCTGCTGCTCGGCGAGCGAGGTGCGGTCCCAGGTCTCGATGATCATGCGGATCCGCCGCGCGACCAGGTAGGACCCACCGGCCATCCACGCTGGGCCGTCGCCGCTGTCCACCCACACATGCTCGTCCTGGCGGGACGTGTCGGTGGTGGTCATGTTGGCCGTGCCGTCCTTGAAGCCGAAGAGGTTACGCGGGGTGCCCTCGTCGCGGGTGGTGGTGGAGGTCTTGCCGAAGCCCAGCTGCGACCACCGGACGACCGCGGCACCGAACCCGAGCCGGGCGAGGTTGCGTATCGCGTGAACAGCGACCTGCGGGTCGTCGGCGCACGCCTGGACCACGATGTCGCCTCCGCAACGCGCCGGGTCCAGGGTGTCACCACGGAAGGGCGGAAGGTCGACCAGCGCGGGCGGGCGGGAGGCGCCGAGCCCGAAGCGGCCGTCGAACAGCGACGGTCCGAAGCCGATGGTCAGGGTGAGCCGCGATGGCGGCAGCCCCACGGCCTCCCCGGTGTCGTCCGGCGGTGCCTCGACCGGTCCGCCGGCGGCGCCCGTAGTGCCCACCTGCTGGCCGGCGGTCATCTTCGCCGCCGCCGCGGTCCACTCCCGCAGCATCGCCACCAGGGCCGCGCGGTCGCGGGTCACCACGTCGAACGCCGCAAAGTGGAGCCGGTCCTGCACCGGCGTCACGATGCCCGCCTGGTGCGCGCCATGGAAGTCGATGGCCGTCAGGGCCGGATGCGCCGCGGCACGCGAGGTGCCGGTGAGCGCCAGCGTGCCGCCCGTCGCGGCGGCGGCTCCGACGGCGCCCGCGCCCATGAGCCCGAGCAGCGACCGCCGGCTCAGCCCAGGTGCCATTGCCTCAAGCCTTTCCGAGGACCGTGGCGGTCAGCTTCGACAGCGGCTCACCGAGTGCGTCGACATGGCCCGCGAGCAGCTTGCGGTGGGCCGCGTCCACGGTGTCGTAGGACACGAATCCGTCGCCGCTGCGCAGCTTGGCGAGCTCGGCCTCGACCGTGCTGAACGAGCTGTCGAGCGTGGCGACCAGCGCGGCATCCCGGTCGGCGACGATCGGTCGCAGCAGCTCGTAGGCCTTCTTGGCGCCGTCGACGTTCGCCGCGAAGTCCCACAGGTCGGTGTGCGAGAAGGCCTCCTCCTCGCCGGTGACCTTGCCGGTGGCGACCTCGTCGAGCAGCTCCTTGGCACCGTTGCCCATGCTGGCGGCCGTGATCTCGGCGTCGGCCACCCGCGACTGGAGGTCCTTCACGTCGGCGACGAGCTGGTCGGCGACCGCGTCGAGCCCGGCGACCGAGCCGTCCACCCACAGCGCCTTCTCGATGCGGTGCCAACCGGTCCACTCCTGGCCGGCTTCGAGGTCGGCCTCACGCAGGTCCAGCCGAGGGTCGAGGTCGCCGAAGCTCTCGGCGACCGGCTCGATGCTCTCCCACGGCACCCGGGACTCGGCGTACAGCGCCTTGGCGCCCTCGACGTCGCCGGCCTTGATGGCGGCGGCGAACCCCTCAGCCAGGGGCACGAGGGCGTCGGCCTGCTCCTGGACGTACGCCCGGTAGCTGTCGACCGCCTGCTGCAGGCGCGGATCGCCGCCGCGGCGCCGGCGACCTCGGTCACCGTCAACGCGCTGCGGATCCCGTCGCCCACCATCCCCGGCTTGCAGGCGAGCTCGTACGAGCCGACCTTGAGGTCGACGGTCAGGTTGTAGGACGTGCCCGGCCCGATGTTCTCCTTCTCCGCGACGATCTTGTCGCCCGGAGCGTAGAGGTAGACCTCGGTGACCCGGCCACCCTTGTTGCTGATCGCAAACGTGTGCGCGCCCGCCGGCAAGGTGGAAGCACCGACGTCGCACGTCGAGTCGGTCGCGGTGACGGCGATGGTGTCGCCCTTGGCAGCCTTCGACGAGGCGCCGCACGCGGTCAGTACGAAAGCGGCGGAGACGATGGCTGCGGTCAACGGTGTGGCGGTCGCGACGAGTCGGTGTCGGGTCACGGCGGAGGTGGCTCCTGGGTCGGCGGGCAGACAGGCGGGGACGCGCGAGTGGGGTGGCAGCCGGTCAGGCACGGGCCGATACCGCGTCGGCGGGCGCCTTGGCACGAACTCGGCCGGGGAGCAGGAACAGCACCAGCACCGGGATCACGTAGAGCAGCCAGGTCATGACCTGGAGCCACGTCGACGCCGCGCTGAAGTTGAGCGTGCCTTTGAGCAGCGTTCCGTACCAGCTGTCCGGTGGAACCTGCGCGCTGACGTCGTAGGCGAGCGAGCGCAGGCCCGGCAGCGCACCGGCCTCCTGCAGATCGTGCACGCCATAGGCCAGCACGCCGGCCGCGACGAAGATGAGAGCGCCGCCGGTCCAGGTGAAGAAGCGGCTCAGGTTGATGGCGACGGCGCGCCGGTACAGCAGGTAGGCCAGCGCCACCGCGGTGGCGAGTCCTAGCGCGGCGCCGGTCACCGGCACGGCCGTCTCGTTGGTCGCCTGGATCGCGGTCCACAGGAACAGCGAGGTCTCCAGCCCTTCGCGCCCCACCGCGATGAAGGCCGTGATGACCAGGGCTGTCGTGCCCAGCGCCAGCGCGCTGTCCACCCGCGACTGCAGCTCACCCCTCATCGATCGGGCGGTGCGACGCATCCAGAAGATCATCCAGGTGACGAAGCCCACCGCGATGATCGACAGGGTCCCTCCGAAGAGCTCCTGGGCCTCGAACGACATGCTGGCCGAGGTGAACGTCAGGGCGGCGCCGAAGGCGACGCTCAGCGCGATGGCGATCCCAACGCCGAGCCACACCGGCGGCAGGCTCGCCTTGCGACCGGACCGGACCAGGTACGCCACCAGGATGCTCACGACAAGGGAGGCTTCGAGGCCTTCCCGCAGGCCGATGAGGTAGTTGGCCAGCATCTCCGAAGCTCCCCGAATTGTGAAAGGACAGGCTGTCCTTATTAGGTGAGGCTAACTACACCAGAAGATTCGGGTCCGGATCAAATCTGCGAGCCGGAGGCGGGGCTCGACAGACTCTGCCTGGCACCGGCCAGCTCACCGCAACAGCGTCCGGGAGTCCATCGCCGTGTCGCGCGTCCGGATGGAATGGCGCCGCGCCCCCGTGGCGTTGCTCCAGGTGGACACCCCCGAACAAGGAGCCTGCGTGAAGATCGAGATCTGGTCCGACATCGTCTGTCCCTGGTGCTACATCGGCAAGCGCCGGTTCGAGGAAGCGTTGGCCGGCTTCGAGCACCGCGACGAGGTCGAGATCATCTGGCGCAGCTTCGAGCTCGACCCGCAGGCCCCACACGAGGCGCACGGCGACCTGGACGCCAGGCTCGCGAACAAGTACGGCATCCCGGTCGAGCAGGCGCGCCAGATGCAGGCGCAGATCACCGAGACCGCCGCCGGGGCAGGCCTCGCCTTCCGGTTCGACATCGCGCGCACCGGCAACACCTTCACGGCGCACCGGCTCATCCACTTCGCCGCGAGCGCCGGTCTGTCCGGCGATCTCAAGGAGCGGCTGATGGCCGCCTACTTCACTGAGGGCGAGGCAATCAGTGACGCCGAGACTCTGGTCCGGCTGGCCTGTGAGGTCGGTCTTGACGCCGAGAAGGCGCGACGCGTGGTGGACGGCGACGCCTACGCCGAAGCCGTTCGCACGGACGAGCAAGAGGCCTCGGCGCTAGGGATCCGCGGGGTGCCGTTCTTCGTGCTCGACCGCACCTACGGGGTGTCCGGCGCTCAGCCAGCAGAGGTACTGCTCGACGCGATGCGCACTGCGTGGGGCGAACGTCCCGCGCTCACCATGGTGGCGCCGGAGGCCGCAGAGGTCTGCGACGACGACACCTGTGCAGTGTGATCTTCGCCGCTGACCGGATCAACGTCAGACGCCGCAGCGGGAAGCTGGTCAGCGCTGCGGACGGGCAGAGCTACGACCTCGATGAACTGCGCCGGCCACGAGGGTGAGCACGAAAAGCACGCAGGCGATCGCAAACAGCCAGAGCAGGCCATGCACAACGAAACCGATGATGCCGGCGACGATCCAGATGATCAGAAGTACCAGCAGGAATGTCAGCACGTCCCGTGCCTCCTGACAGATGAACGGTTGCACCCCTAGCGGTCAGCGGCGCGCGAGGCGCCGTTCGCCAGTGGCGCCCGGTTGGTAGGGGATTTCGTAATGCTCGAAGACGGCTGGTTCCGTCGCGGCAGTGAGCTCGCCATCGGTGCCGATCGCCGGCGCACCTTTGACCTGCCCCTTGGGGTAGGTCACCTTGATGTAGCGGGGCGCGACGACGGCTCCGCCCAGGGGAACGAAGACCAACCGGTGCCGTCCGACCATTCCGATCTTCACGGTCGCGAAGGTTGGTTGGTCGGTGGCCGTGTCGAAGTAGACCGCTTCCATGGTGCCGATCTTGGAACCGCCGGTGTCGACCACGTCATGGTCACGCCAGTCCCGAATGTTCTCCGCCTCGAACACCGCCATCACCTCCGGTGGCCGATCCGCCGGTCAGGGCAGATGCCCGCCCGACAGTCGACCTACCCACCCAACATCGTAAGCACCGCTGACAGCCGTCAGTAATGGCCACGGCGACGTGATGGGCCCTCTCCTCGGCGACCTGATCTGGTCGAGATCGGCCCGGGCCGGGGGTTTCCCCGGCCCGGGCGACGAACGTTCGGGCTAGCTCAGCCCAGGTCGGCGATCGCCTTCGCGACGCCCGCGCCGTAGGCCGGGTCGCACTTCGTGCAGTTGTCGATGTGCCGCTGCAACGATCTCGGACGGCACGCCCTGGATCGCGCGCGCCGTGTTGTCGAACAGCGCCTGCTGCTGCTCCGCGTTCATGTTCTGGAACAGCCGGCGCGGCTGCGAGAAGTAGTCGTCGTCGTCCTCGCGGAAGTTCCAGCGGTCCGCGGAGTCACCGACCGCCAGCGGCGGCTCGCGGTAGGCGGGCTGCTCCTGCCACGCGCCGTAGCTGTTCGGCTCGTAGCCGATCGTGCTGCCGTGGTTGCCGTCGACCCGCATCGCGCCGTCGCGGTGGTAGCTGGTGACCGGGCACTTCGGCGCGTTGACCGGGATCTGGTGGTGGTTGACGCCGAGCCGGTAGCGCTGCGCGTCGCCGTAGGAGAACAGCCGGCCCTGCAGCATCTTGTCGGGCGAGAAGCCGATGCCCGGCACGACGTTGGCCGGGGTGAACGCGACCTGCTCGACGTCGGCGAAGTAGTTGTCCGGGTTGCGGTTGAGCTCCCACTCGCCGACCTCGATCAGCGGGTAGTCGCCCTTCGGCCACACCTTCGTCAGGTCGAACGGGTGGTACGGCACCGTCGCGGCGTCCGCCTCGGGCATGATCTGCACGAACAGCTTCCACTTCGGGAAGTCGCCACGCTCGATGGCCTCGTACAGGTCGCGCTGGCTGCTCTCGCGGTCGCCTGCCGACGACCTCGGCGGCCTCGGCGTCGGTGAGGTTCTTGATGCCCTGCTGGGTGCGGAGGTGGAACTTGACCCAGAAGCGCTCGCCCGCAGCGTTGATGAAGCTGAAGGTGTGCGAGCCGAAGCCGTGCATGTGGCGGTAGGACGCCGGGATGCCGCGGTCGCTCATGACGATCGTGACCTGGTGCAGCGCCTCGGGCAGCGAGGACCAGAAGTCCCAGTTGTTCTTCGCGCTGCGCAGGTTGGTGCGCGGGTCGCGCTTGACGGCGTGGTTGAGGTCGGGGAACTTCAGCGGGTCGCGGAAGAAGAAGACCGGGGTGTTGTTGCCGACCAGGTCCCAGTTGCCTTCCTCGGTGTAGAACTTCACCGCGAAGCCGCGGATGTCGCGCTCGGCGTCGGCCGCGCCGCGCTCGCCGGCGACGGTCGAGAAGCGCGCGAACAGCTCGGTCTTCTTGCCGACCTCGGAGAAGATCTTCGCCTTGCGTGTACTGGGTGATGTCATTGGTCACCGTGAAGGTGCCGTACGCGCCGGAGCCCTTGGCGTGCATGCGTCGCTCGGGGATGACTTCGCGGTCGAAGTGCGCGAGCTTCTCGAGGAACCAGACGTCCTGCAGCAGCATCGGGCCGCGCGGGCCCGGCCGTCACGACGTTCTGGTTGTCGGGCACGGGTGCGCCCGCTGCGGTGGTGAGCTTCTCGTCGGCCATAGTGGCTCCGCTTCCTTCGGTGGTGTGGTTGGGCGGTAGGACGATCTAAGACCTACGGGGTGCGGCCGTCAGGTGGGCTGTGCTGGCAGTTGGGGCACAGGCCCCAGTAGGTCACCTCGGCCTCGTCGATGACGAAGCCCTGGGAGCTGCTGGCCTCCAGGCAGGGGGCGGAACCGACTGCGCAGTCGACGTCACCGACGGAGCCGCAGCGGCGGCAGACGACGTGGTGGTGGTTGTCGCCCACCCGCGCTTCGAAGCGCGCGGACGACCCGGCAGGTTCGATCCGGCGGATCAGTCCGGCGTCGGTCAGGGCTCGCAGCACGTCGTAGACCGCCTGCGTCGACACCGAGCCGAGCCGCCGCCGAACCCCGGCGGCGATCCCTTCGACGTCGGCATGCGGCTGGCTCCGCACCTCGGCCAGCACGGCCACCCGCGGCGCGGTCACCCGCAACGCGGCGCCGCGAAGGAGCTGGGCGGGCTCGATGTCTGCGATCACGGCGCCACTTCAGCACGTTTTCTGGAATGAGTCAAGATAAGGCTGCCCGTGCGGACCGAGGTGGTCAACGGTTCTCACGCTCCCCTCGCATGACGGCGGCACGGCGGGGGCACGTCCACAAGGAGTTCCCGAAAAGGTCCACAGCGAGGCGAGCCACCGATGGCTACCACCCGATCCCACCGGAAGTCGGCACACCGACCCGATACCGAGCCCACCGAGATCAAGGTCAGCCCGCCCAAAGACTGGGCGGTGGGGCTCCCCGCCGTCGAGAACACCATGGCCACCGCGCTGCACGAGATGGGGGCGGTGCGCACCCCACAGGTGCTCGGCCACCTCAATCACAAGAAGGGATTCGACTGCCCGAGCTGCGCGTGGCCCGACCCCGACCACCGCGGCCCCGCCGAGTTCTGCGAGACCGGTGCGCGGGCGTCGTCCTGGGAGGCGACCACCAAGACGGTCGGCCCGAGGTTCTTCGCACGATATTCAGTGGCCGAGCTGGAGCAGCAGTCGGATCACTGGCTCGAGGCCCAGGGTCGGCTGACCACGCCGATGCACCTCGCCGCCGGCGCGACCCACTACGAGCCGATGAGCTGGCGGGATGTGTTCGAGCTGCTCGGCAGCACGCTGCGCGCCCTGCCGGACAAGAACCGGGCGATCTTCTACACCTCTGGCCGCACGTCGAACGAGGCCGCGTTCCTGTACCAGCTGTTCGCCCGCCGGCTCGGCACCAACAACCTCCCGGACTGCTCGAACATGTGCCACGAGTCGTCCGGCGTCGCGCTTGGTCGCGCACTTGGCCTCGGCAAGGCGACCGTCTCGCTGACCGACATCAACGACCATGCCGAGCTGATCGTCATCGTCGGGCAGAACCCCGGAACGAACCACCCACGCATGCTCACCGCGCTCGAGAAGGCCAAGCGCCGCGGTGCACGGATCGTGGCGGTCAACCCGCTGCCCGAGGCCGGCCTGAGCCGGTTCAAGAACCCCCAGCTCCCCAGGGGCATCGTCGGCCACGGCACGAAGCTTGCCGACCTCCATCTGCCGGTGTCCGTCGGCGGCGACCAAGCGCTGTTCGCCGCGGTGAATCGGTTGCTCATCGAGCGGGAGGAGGCGGCGCCGGGCACCGTGCTGGACCGAACGTTTATCAACCAGTACACCCATGGGCTCGACGAGGCTGTCGCGTTCTGGCGTGGGCTCGACACCGACGAGACGCTCGCCCAAGCCGGCGTCACCCGCGCCGACGCCGAGCTGCTCGTCGAGGAGACCCTCAAGGCGAAGTCCATCATCGTGTGCTGGGCGATGGGCATCACCCAGCACCGCAATGCGGTCGCCACCATCGAGGAGTTCGTCAACTACCTGCTGCTGCGCGGCAATGTCGGCCGGCTGGGTGCGGGCGCGTGCCCGGTTCGGGGGCACTCGAACGTGCAGGGTGACCGGACGATGGGCATCTTCGAGAAGATGCCGGAGGCGTTCCTGGCCGCGCTGGACGCCGAGTTCTCCATCACCTCGCCGCGCGAGCACGGGGTGGACGCGGTCGGCGCGATCCGGGCCATGCGCGACGGCACGATCGATGTCTTTCTCGGCCTGGGCGGCAACTTCGCGATGGCCACCCCCGACACCCGCCTCACCCACCAAGCCGTTGCGCAGCGTCGGACTGACCGCGCACGTGTCGACCAAGCTGAACCGCTCCCACCTGGTGCACGGCCAGCAGTCGCTGATCCTGCCGTGCCTGGGCCGCACCGACGCCGATGTGCGCGGCAGCGGGCCCGCAGGAAGTGACGGTCGAGGACTCGATGGGCATGGTGCAGGCCAGCCGCGGCAGGGTCGAACCCAGCTCGGCGCATCAGCTCAGCGAGGTGGCGATCATCTGTGGCCTCGCGCAGGCCACCTTCGGCGCCGACGACCACATCCCGTGGGCGGCCTTCGCCGAGGACTACTCGCTCATCCGCGACCGCATCGCCCGGGTCGTGCCCGGCTGCACCGACTACAACGTCAAGGCCACCAGGCCGGGCGGTTTCGCATTGCCCAACGCGCCACGCGATGCCCGCCGGTTCAACACGGCAACCGGAAAGGCGAATTTCCGGACGACGCCATTGCGGCCTTGGGAGGTGCCCGCCGGACACCTGCTGCTGCAGAGCGTGCGCAGCCACGACCAGTTCAACACCACCGTCTACGGGTTCGACGACCGCTACCGCGGCATCAAGGGTGGCCGGAAGGTGGTCTTCGTCAACGCCGACGACATCGCCGCGCTGGGCTTCCACGACGGGGACATCGTCGACCTGGTCAGCGTCTGGCCCGACGGCGAACGGCGGGCGCCCGGGTTCCGGGTCGTGGCCTACCCGACGCCGCGCGGGTCGGCGGCTGCCTACTTCCCCGAGGTGAACGTGCTGGTGCCGTTGGACTCCACGGCGGCCGAGTCGAACACCCCCACGTCGAAGTCGATCGTGATCCGCCTCGAGCCGACGGCATGACCGTTCACCCGGCGTGCAGCACCGCCGCCCCGCTGTAGCGTCCGTGCGCGAGGTCGTTCAACGCCTGATCTGCGCGGGCCATCGGATACGGGACGCAGGTCACCTCAAGGCCCATCCGCGCGGCGAGGGTGAGGAACTCTTCGCCGTCCGCCCGCGTGTTCGCGGTAACGCTCCGCAGCACCTTTTCCTGGAAGAGCGTGCTGGCGTAGTCGAGCGCAGGTATGTCGGACAGCCAGATGCCGGCGACGGCGAGCGTGCCGCCGCGCTCCAGCGCCCGCAATGCCACCGGCACGAGCGCACCAGCCGGCGCGAAGAGGATGGCCCCGTCGACCGGCTCAGGCGGCTCATCGCTTGCCGACCCGACCGAGTCCGCCCCGAGCTTGACGGCCAGCTCCCGGTTCTGCGCACCCCGGGTGAGCACGTGCACGCGCATCCCCTGGTGCAGGGCTACCTGTGCGGCCAGGTGAGCCGACGCCCCGAAGCCGTAGATGCCGAGTCGACCGCCGGGTGGCACGTTCGCCAACCGCAACGCGCGATAGCCGATGATTCCAGCGCACAGCAGCGGTGCAGCCTGCTCGTCGGAAAGCCCCGGCGGAAGGGAGTAGGCGTACCGCTCGTCGACCACGCAGGCGTCGGCGTAGCCACCGTGGATGTCCCAGCCGGTGAACACCGGGCTCAGGCACAGGTTCTCCCGGCCGGCGCGGCAGAAGCGGCAGGTTCCGTCGGTACCACCGAGCCACGCCGCTCCTACCCGTTCCCCCAGCGAAAACCGGTCGGCTCCGGGTCCACGATCCTCGACCACACCGACGACCTCATGGCCCGGCGTCGTAGCCGGGTGGTGGGGCGGCAGATCGCCCTCGGCCAGGTGGAGGTCGGTGCGACAGACGCCGCAGCAGAGCACGCGGAGCCGCACCTGCCCTGGTCCGGGAACCGGCAGGGGCCGATCGGTCAGTCGCAGCGGTCCGGTGTCGATCGGGCCAGGCTGGGCCACCACCCATGCGCGCATCGTCGTCTCACGGTACAACTGACCCGTGAGGGTAGCCACCTGGAACGTCAACTCCGTCAACGCGCGGCTGCCGCGCCTGCACGAGTGGCTCGATCTCGTGCAACCCGACGTGCTGTGCCTGCAGGAAACCAAGGTCGCGGGCGACGCCTTCCCGGGCGAGGGCGCCGACGCAGCGCGGCTACGAGGTCGCCGCCCACGGTGACGGACGGTGGAACGGCGTGGCGATCCTCTCCCGCATCGGCCTGCACGATGTGGCATTCGGTTTCGACGGGCAACCCGGCTACGCACCGCCACCTGACGAGGATGAATCGGCGCTCCTCGACCTGCCGCGCGCTGCCGCGGTCGAGGCGCGGGCCGTGGGTGCGACGTGCGGCCCGCTGCGGGTGTGGTCGGTCTACGTGCCCAACGGTCGGACACTCACCAGCCCGCACTACGCCTACAAGCTGGAGTGGCTAGCGGCGCTGCGCGATGCCCTGGCACCGGAGATCGCCACCGGGGGTCCGTTCGTCGTGACCGGCGACTTCAACATCGCTCCTACCGATCTCGACGTCTGGGATCCCTCGGTCTTCGTGGGCTCAACCCACGTGACGGACGCCGAACGACAGGCGCTTGCGGACCTTCGCGCGCTTGGCCTGCACGACGTGCGCACCCGCGCGCTGAAATACGACACGCCCTACACCTACTGGGACTACCGGGCCGGGATGTTCTACAAGAACCAGGGCATGCGGATCGACCTCGTCTACGCGAGCGAGCACGGCGGCGAGCCGGGTGACCGACGCGTACGTCGACCGCGAGGCGCGAAAGGGAAAGGGGCCGTCCGACCACGCGCCGGTGGTGGTCGACCTCGACCTGGGCTGAGGCGATCGTCGTCGAGCGGTGGAAGGAATCGGTCATCGCGGTCTAGGTTCGGCCTCAGCACGCACGTGCGTCTGACGTACAGCCGGAAGCCGTGCTCGTGACCGAGGAGACGTCATGGGGCTGCTGGACACGTCGACCTGGCACAGCAAGATCTTCTTGGGGGGCACATGGACCGCCGGTTCCGGCGAATCCGACCCGATCATCGAACCTGCCACCGGCTCGACGCTCGGCCAGACGGGTAGGGCTACTGCCGCAGACGTCGCGAAGGCCGCCGAGCTCGCGTCGAGCGCCCAACGCGCGTGGGCGACGGTGCCCTACCCGGAACGCGCCGCGGTACTGCGTCGGGCCGGCGACCTGTGGAGCGAGCACGCCGAGGAGATCTCGGTGTGGAACGTGCGGGAGGTAGGGGCGATCCCGCCGATGGCTTCCTTCGCGCTGCACGTGGCGGCCCAGGAGTGCTACGAGGCCTCGGGGCTGCCGAGCCGCACCTACGGCGAACTCATGCCCAGCGAGGAACCGCGGCTGTCCCTGGCCCGGCGCAAGCCGGTGGGCGTGGTCGGCGTGATCTCCCCTTTCAACGTTCCGATCATCCTGGGCATTCGATCGGTCGCTCCGGCACTCGCGCTCGGCAATGCGGTGATCCTCAAGCCCGACCCGCGGACCGTGGTCACGGGAGGCGTCGCGATAGCCCGCATCTTCGAGGAGGCTGGCCTTCCGCCAGGGGTTCTTCAGATGCTTCCCGGCGGCGTCGAGGTGGGCGAAGCGATGGTCACCCACCCGCTCATCCCGGTCATCTCGTTCACCGGCTCCACCGCCGCCGGCCGCCGGGTCGGAGAACTGGCCGGCCGCAATCTGAAGCGGGCGCACCTCGAGCTCGGCGGCAACTCGGCGCTGGTCGTCCTTGCGGATGCGGACGTCGACCAAGCCGTCACCCTCGCTGCGTTCGGGTCGTTCTTCCATCAGGGTCAGGTGTGCATGACCACCGGACGGCACCTCGTGTACGAACGGCTCTACGACGACTTCGTGGAGCGGCTCGCGGCAAAGGCCAACCACCTCACCGTGGGGAATCCCGCAACGGAGCAGGTCGCGCTGGGTCCGGTGATCGACGCGGGGCAGCGGGACAAGATCCACGATCTCGTGTCTGCCAGCGTGGCGGCCGGCGCCCGCGTTGCCGCGGGCGCGGAGTACGACCAGCTCTTCTACCGCGCCACGGTGCTCGCCGATGTGCCCGTCGAGTCCCCCGCGTTTGCCGAGGAGATCTTCGGACCGGTGGCCCCAGTCGTGAGCTTCTCATCGCTCGACGAGGCGGTCGCGATAGCCACCAAGACCGACTACGGGCTCTCCGTCGGCATCGTCACGCGTGACGTGATGAGCGGTCTGGCCCTGGCCGACCGCATGCCGACCGGCATCGTCCACATCAACGACCAGACCGTGAGCGACGAGGCGAACATCCCCTTCGGAGGGGTCGGCGTCTCCGGCACCGGCTCCCGCTTCGGCGGGCCGGCCGCCAACGTCGACGCCTTCACCGACACCGCAGTGGGTCACCGTCCGTGGCGAGCCCCCGCAGTACCCGTTCTGACCCACTCACCATCCGGCCCGGACGGACGACCTCAGGAGTGATCACGTCCGAATGCCTATCCTGGCTCTCCTATGGGGACGTCACCTGCGCCAGCCGAGCTTGGCGACCTACGGAGCCAGCTCGGTGACCTCACGCCCCACGATCAGCAGCGCCTTCGGCGCCGTCTCGACCGCGCGCACGCGATGCGCAAGCCCGAACTCCGGCAGGCACAGCTCGACGAGGTAGCCGCCCAGATCGCCCGGGCCCGCGAGCGCATCGAGCAGCGCCGCGCCAGGGTGCCCAAGGTCAGCTATCCCCCGACCTTGCCGGTCAGCCAGAAGAAGGACGACCTGCTTGCCGCGATCCGCGACCACCAGGTCGTCATCGTCGCCGGGGAGACCGGCTCGGGCAAGACCACCCAGCTGCCAAAGATCTGCCTGGAGCTGGGTCGCGGGGTCCGCGGACTGATCGGGCACACCCAGCCGCGGCGCATCGCGGCGCGCACCGTGGCCGAGCGGATCGCCGAGGAGGTAGGCACCCCGCTGGGCGAAACCGTCGGCTACAAGGTGCGCTTCACCGACCGGGTCGGCGACGGCACCTACGTCAAGGTGATGACCGACGGCATCCTGCTCGCCGAGACTCTCCGGCGACCGGCTGCTCACGCAGTACGACACGCTGATCATCGACGAGGCGCACGAGCGCAGCCTGAACATCGACTTCATCCTCGGCTACCTCAAGCAGCTGCTGGTGAAGCGGCCCGACCTGAAGGTGATCATCACCTCCGCGACCATCGACACGGACCGTTTCGCCCGCCATTTCGACGGCGCGCCGGTGGTCGAGGTCTCCGGCCGCACGTATCCCGTCGAGGTCCGGTACCGGCCGATCGCCGAGGAAGGCGGGGATGGCGACCGGGACCAGACCCAGGCCATCTGCGACGCCGTGGTCGAGCTGGACGCCGCCGGCCGAGGCGACATCCTGGTCTTCCTCAGCGGTGAGCGTGAGATCCGCGACACAGCCGACGCGCTCCGCGGGCTACAGCTGCGCGACACCGAGATCGTGCCGCTGTACGCCCGGTTGTCGGTCGCCGAGCAGCACCGGGTCTTCCAACCGCACAGCGCCCGCCGGGTCGTGCTGGCGACCAACGTCGCGGAGACCTCGCTCACCGTGCCGGGCATCCGGTACGTCATCGACCCCGGCACCGCCCGGATCTCCCGCTACAGCCACCGGCTCAAGGTGCAGCGGCTCCCCATCGAGGCCATCTCGAAGGCGTCCGCCCGCCAGCGCACCGGCCGCTGCGGCCGGGTCTCCGAGGGCATCTGCATCCGTCTGTACTCCGAGGAGGACTTCGACGCCCGGCCGGAGTTCACCGATCCGGAGATCCTGCGCACCAACCTCGCGTCGGTCATCTTGCAGATGACCGCGCTGGGCCTGGGCGATCTCGGCGCCTTCCCCTTCCTCGACCCGCCGGACCGCCGTTCGGTCAGTGCCGGCGTCCAGCTGCTGGAGGAGCTGGGTGCGTTCGCCGCGGCCGGCACGGCTCCGCAGCGGCGGCTGAGCCCGCTCGGTCGCCAGCTGGCGCAGCTGCCGCTGGACCCACGGCTCGCGCGCATGGTCATCGAGGCCGACCAGGGCGGCTGCCTCGCGGAGGTCGTCATCATCGCCGCCGCCCTGTCGATTCAGGACCCCCGCGAGCGACCCGCCGACAAGCAACAGGCTGCCGACGAGAAGCACGCGCGCTTCGCCGATCCTCACTCGGACTTCCTTGCCTACCTGAACCTCTGGCAGCACGTCCGCGAGCAGCAGCAGGAACTGTCGTCCAGCCAGTTCCGCAAGATGTGCCGGACCGAGTTCCTCAACTACCTGCGCGTCCGCGAGTGGCAGGACCTCGCCGGCCAGCTCCGCCAGGTCGCCCGCAGCCTCGGTTTCTCGGTCAACGCCACCACCGCCGATCCCGACAACATCCACCGCGCCCTGCTGGCCGGGCTCCTCTCGCACGTCGGGCTGAAGGACGGCCAGAAGCACGAGTACGCCGGGGCGCGTGGCGTGAAGTTCGCGCTCGCGCCTGGGTCGGTGCTGTTCAAGAAGCCGCCCGCGTGGGTGATGGTGGCCGAGCTGGTGGAGACGTCCCGGCTGTGGGGCCGGGTGGGCGCCCGCATCGACCCGGAATGGGCCGAGCGGCTCGCCCCGCACCTGGTGAAGCGGACGTACAGCGAACCGCACTGGGAGGCCAAGCGCGGCTCGGTGGTGGCCTTCGAGAAGGTGACGCTCTACGGCATCCCTCTCATCGCGTCACGAAAAGTGGCCTACGGCCAGATCGATCCTGAGCTGTGCCGCGACCTTTTCATCCGCAACGCCCTGGTCGAGGGCGACTGGCGGACGCACCACCGCTTCTTCCACGCCAACCGCGCCCTGCTCGAGGAGGTCACCGAGCTCGAGCACCGAGTACGGCGCCGAGACATCGTCGTCGACGACGAGACGCTGTACGCCTTCTATGACGAGCGGATCCCCGAAGGCGTCGTCTCCGGACGCCATTTCGACAGCTGGTGGAAGAAGGCCCGCACAGCGACCCCGGACCTGCTGAGCTACTCCACCTCGCTGCTGGTCAACGACGGTGCGGACCGCATCAACGCGCTCGACTACCCGGACGTCTGGCGCCAAGGCGATCTGGGCTTTGCCGTCACCTACCAGTTCTCCCCGGGCACCGACACCGACGGCGTCACCGTGCACATCCCGCTGCCCGTACTCAACCGGGTGAGCGAGCACGGATTCGACTGGCAGGTTCCGGGGCTACGCGAAGAGCTGGTGACCAGGCTCATCAAGTCGCTGCCGAAACCGCTGCGTCGCCATCTCGTACCCGCCCCCGACTGCGCCCGCGCCGTGCTCGCACGGCTGCAACCGCACGAAGAGCCGCTGCTGGACGCCCTGTCCCGCGAGCTGTACAACCTGCGTGACATCGACGTCCCGCCTGACGCCTGGCAGCCGGACCAGATACCCGCCCACCTGAAGATGACGTTCCGCGTGCTCGATGACAACGGCAGCACGCTCGGCGAGGGCAAGGACCTCGCGGTGCTGAAGCGGCAGCTCGCCGGCGAGGTGCGTGCCACGATGGCCGAGGTGGCGGGCACGCTCGAACGGCAAGGCTTGCGCGACTGGACCCTCGGCACCCTGCCCCGCACCTTCGAGCAGCCCTTGGCCGGCCAGTCCGTGCAGGGATACCCCGCGCTCGTGGATACCCAGGACAGCGTCGCGGTCCGGGTGCTCGCCACTGCCGCCGAGCAGCAGCAGGCGATGTGGCAGGGCACCCGCCGGCTCCTGCAGCTCGCCGTGCCGACCGGAGTCAAGCCCCTGCTGGCGTCGCTGAGCAACGAAACGAAGCTGTCCCTCGCCAACAACCCGCACGGCAGCGCAGCCGCCCTCCTCGACGACTGCGTCGCCTGTGCCGTCGACAAGATCATGGAAGAAGCGGGCGGGCCCGCCTGGGACGAGGACGGCTTCCGCGCCCTGGTCGACGCCACCCGGCCCGCCCTGCCGACGGGGGTCGCTGACGTCGTCACCAACGTTGCCCGCATCTTGGCCGCCGCCCACGCGGCCGACAAGAAGGTGCGCACCGTGACGGCGCTCCCGTTCCTTCCCGCCCTGACCGACATCCGAGCTCAGCTGTCCGCCTTGATCTACCCGGGGTTCGTGACCGCCACCGGATGGCGCCGGCTGCCCGACGTCGTGCGCTACCTGAAGGCGATCGAACGACGGCTGGACAAGCTGCCAGAGGATCCGCACCGGGATGCGGCGCGGATGCGCGATATCGCCCGGGTGCTCCAGGTCGTCGAGGCCCTCCCTCCTGGCGAGGGCGCCCGGCGAATCCGGTGGATGGTCGAGGAGCTGCGGGTCAGCTATTTCGCCCAGACCCTCGGCACCGCCTATCCGGTCTCCGAGCAGCGCATCATGCGTGCGGTCGACGAGCTGACGTCGTAGCGGCGCGGCGGGCGGCGTAGCGACGGGACCTTCGGCCCTGACGGACACAGCTTCCGAAGCGATATCAAACTGAACATGACCCTCACCGGCGACCACCTCGGCCGCCGGCGACGGACGCGGTACCTGCCGTCCGAACACGGCGCGTGGGCCATGCTGCTCGTGCCCTACCTCGTCGGCGTCGCCATCGGCGGGCCAAGTTGGGTGCACGTGCCGCTGCTGGTCGCGGCGATCGGCGGCTACCTGCTGTCCTTCTACGTGTTTCTGGCAGTCAAGACCCGGAACCTGGCCCGGGTGCGGCCGCAGATTCGGCTCTACGCGGCCGTGACGGCGCCGGCCGCAGTCGACCGTGCTCGTCGTGCGACCCGAGCTGCTGGTCTTCGCACCGGCGTACGGCGCACTTCTCACGGTCAATGCGTGGTTCGCGTCGCGGCGCGCCCAGCGGGCGTTGCTCAATGACCTGTCGTCAGTGCTGCAGGGCTGCCTCTTGGTGCCCGTGTGCACGGTCGCCGCGGGAGGCACCGCCGCGTCGGCACTCATTCCGTTCCTGGTGGTGCTGCTGTATTTCGTCGGCACCGTCCTCTACGTCAAAACGATGATCCGAGAGCGGCGCAACGCGACCTACCTGCACGCGTCGGTCGCGTACCACGCACTCGCCGCCTTCGTCGTTGCTGTGATCGCGTGGCCGTTGGCGGCACTCTTTGGGTGGTTCCTCGTCCGTTCCGTCCTCCTGCCACGCCGAAGGATGGCGCCCAAACGGGTAGGGATCATCGAGATCGTCAACTCGCTCGCGCTCATTGCGGTCACCCTGCTCGCCGCGCCGTGAAACTGGCCAGTGTGATCTGCATCATGTGACCTTCGGCCCTACGGGCGGTGGCGCCACCACACCTACCTTGGTCAGCAACGTGCTCCGCCGAGGAGAGGCTGACCGGTGCAGGCAGCGCCACAGATCATCCAGGGCGGCATGGGCGTGGGCGTGTCCGGTTGGCGGCTTGCCGCAGCGGTGGCGCGAGCCGGTGAGCTCGGCGTCGTGTCCGGGGTCGCGCTGGACACGCTGGTTGCACGGCGATTGCAGCGCGGCGACCCGGACGGCGCCGTGCGCCGTGCTCTGGAGCATCTGCCGGTACCCGGTGTGGCCAAGCGCGTACTCGACCGCTATTTCATCTCGGGCGGCATCCCCGCCGACCGACCATTTCGACCGGTCCCTCGGCTGGCGCTGCGGCAGACGCAAGCCGCCACCGACCTGGCTGTCGCTGGAACCTTCGTCGAGGTGTTTCTCGCCAAGGAAGGCCATTCCGGCCGTATTGGCGTGAACTTCCTCGAGAAGGTCCAGCTGGCAACCCCGGCCGCCGCGTACGGCGCGATGCTCGCCGGCGTCGACTACGTCCTGATGGGGGCAGGTATCCCCGCGGAGATCCCCCACCTGCTCGACCTGCTCGCCACGCACTCGCCGGTCGAGCTCACCGTGACCGTCGACGGGGCCCTGCCCGGTGAGCGCTACACGACGCAGCTGGACCCCGCCGCCAGCTGGGTCGCCGGCGGGGCGGCACCGGGTGCGGCTCTGGCCCGGCCGACGTTTCTGGCGATCGTGTCGTCCGCAGTTCTCGCGCTCTACCTGGCTCGCGACCCAGCGTCACGCCCGGACGGCTTCGTCCTGGAAAGGCCGATGGCCGGGGGACACAGCGCGCCACCCCGCGGCAAGCTCATTCTCGACGAGGTCGGCGAGCCGGTGTACGGCCCGCGCGATGACATCGACACCGACAAGGTCGCGGCGATCGGGCTTCCCTTCTGGCTCGCCGGTGGCTGCACCGGCCCGCAGCAGCTGCGCGACGCCCGATCCGCCGGGGCCGCCGGTGTTCAGATTGGATCGGCCTTCGCGTTGTGCCAGGAGTCGGGTCTTGACGACCCGTTGCGACGCCAGCTGATCGACCAGGCGGTGAGTGACGCTCTCATCGTCCGGAACGAGCCGTTCGCCTCCCCAACCGGGTTTCCCTTCAAGGTCGCCCAGCTGCCCGACACAGTCAGCGACGAACGGGTGTACGCCGAGCGGCCGCGGTTGTGCGACATCGGCTACCTCCGCACCCCATACCGCAAGGCCAACGGCTCGATCGGCTACCACTGCCAGGCCGAGCCGGTGGACACCTATGTGCGCAAGGGCGGGGACCTCGCCGCTACCGAAGGACGCCGGTGCCTGTGCAACGGACTGGTCGCCACGATCGGCCTGGGCCAGCACCGCGCTGACGGCTATGCCGAGCCGCCCCTGGTCACCCTCGGGCAAGACGTCGACTTCCTTCGGTACCTGGTGAAGCCGGACTGTGACGGAGTCGCCGACTACACCGCACAGGACGTCATCGACTACCTCTTGGGGACGGACTGACCATGGCATCGAACCGCGAGACCATGCCGCTGATCTACTCCTGCTCGGGCGCTTCCAGCGTCGCCCAGCTGACCAACTGGGTGGCCGTCCAAGTCGACCGGCGTGAGCTCGCCGAGATGTCCTGCATCGCCGGGGTCGGCGGCGACGTCCCCCAGCTGGTCAAGAAGTCCACCTCTGGGCGGCCGATCATCGCCCTCGACGGCTGCCACCTTGCCTGCGTTCGCAACAGCCTCGCCAGGCACCGCATCATGCCGGACGTCTACTGGCAGCTGGGTAATCAAGGAATCAAGAAAAGGCTCCACACCGACTTCGACCCTGAGCAGGCTGCGCGCGTGCTCGAAGAGGTGTCGGCCGAGATCGTCGCGCGCTACCCCGCGGGCACCCAAGACCCATCGGAGGCACTCCCATCATGACCTTCCAAACGATCATCGAGCCGTTCCGCATCCAGTCTGTCGCCCCCATGCGGATGACCACACCGCAGGATCGACACGACGCTGTTGTCGCCGCTGGTTACAACCTGTTCAACCTTCATTCGGGCGATGTGCTGATCGACCTGCTTACCGACTCCGGCACCGGGGCGATGAGCCGCGACCAGTGGGCCGCCATCCAGCACGGTGATGAGTCCTACGCAGGAAGCCCGTCCTACGACATCTTCCGAGACGCCGTGCAGGAACTTTTTCCTTTCACCCACGTGATACCGACCCACCAGGGCCGAGCGGCGGAGAAGATTCTTTTCACCGTCCTGGGCGGCGCTGGAAAGTTCGTTCCTAACAACACCCATTTCGACACCACCCGGGCCAACGTCGAGTACTCCGGTGCGGTAGCCGTCGACCTGGTGATCCCCGAGGCACGTGATCCAGCAAACCGGCACCCGTTCAAGGGAAACATGGACATCGCCGCGCTGGATGCCTTCCTCACCACGCACGCCGACCAGGTGCCGGTAGTGCTGGTGACCGTGACGAACAACTCCGGTGGCGGCCAACCGGTGAGCCTGGCCAACCTGCACGCAACGCGGGAGGTGTGCGACCGCCACGGAGTCCCGCTGTTCTTGGACGCCTGCCGGTTCGCCGAGAACGCCTGGTTCATCCGGGAGCGTGAGCCGGGACAGTGCGACCGGGAGGTGGCCGACATCGTCCGAGAGATGGCGTCGCTCGCCGACGGCATGACGATGAGCGCGAAGAAGGACCCGATGGGCAACATCGGAGGTTGGCTGGCGGTGAATGACGACGCCTTGGCCGAAGCGTGCCGCACCCTGCTCATCCTCACCGAAGGCTTCCCCACCTATGGGGGCCTCGCCGGTCGCGACCTCGAGGCAATCGCGCAGGGCATCAAGGAGGCGGTCGACCACGACTACCTCCGGTACCGGATCCGCTCCACGGCCTACCTCGGCGAGGCGCTCGTGGCGTCCGGCATCGCGGTGGTGCAACCGATCGGCGGGCACGCCGTCTATCTCGATGCCCGCGCCCTGCTGCCCCATCTGCCGCCCCTGCAGTACCCGGGCCAAGCCCTCGCGGTTGCCCTGTACGAGGTTGGCGGTGTCCGGGGCTGCGAGATCGGCACGGTGATGTTCGGCAGGCACCCGGACGGCAGTGAGCTGCCAGCCGCGCTCGACCTGGTCCGGCTCGCCATCCCGCGCCGCACGTACACCCAAAGCCATCTCGACTATGTCATCGAGGTGTGCCAACAGGTGGCGGCCAAGGCGGGGAGTCTTCCGGGTTACCGCATCGTCTCCGAGCCCAACCAGCTGCGTCATTTCACCGCCCGGTTCGAGCCGTTGGGCTGACACGACCTGACGGACGTGGACAGCGCCAACCCCGGGATCAGGACCTTCGACCCTGCCCGCGGGTGTACCTGCGGCGCACGGTGGAGGAGACAACCAACACACCGAGTGGGTGAGCACCATGCCAACGACCCTGTTGGCGAGAAACCGCCATGACTACGAGGAGCTGGTCACCGCAGCGAGCCAGGCGCCTTCAGTCCACAACACCCAGCCCTGGCGGTTCGTCGTCAGGCACGAGGCGATCGAGGTCCACGCCAATCCGGAGCGAGGCCTGCCCACCATCGACCCGCACGGCCGCGAACTGACGATCAGCTGCGGTGCGGCCATCTTCAACCTGCGCGTCGCCGCCAGCGGTTCCGGTTGGCACGCCCGGGTGCACCTGCTCCCGCATCCAGACGTGCCGTCCCACCTTGCGACGATCGACATGCACGGACCGTGCCGGCCGCACCGGGACGATCTCGACCTCGTGGACGCCATCTGGCGAAGGCGGACCAACCGTCAACCGTTCAGCTCCACCGCCGTGCCCATCCCCGTGCTGGCTGAGATGGTCGCGGCCGCGCACGTGGAGGGGTCCTCGCTTCACGTGCTCGACCACGAGGCCGCCGCTCAGTTTCTCAGCATCGCGGCCGCCGCCGACCACACGCAGCGGGACGACGCCGCGTACCGCGCCGAGCTCCTGGCCTGGACGAGCCGCGATCCGTCGCAAGGCGATGGCGTCCCACGCCAGGCGTTCGGCCCTCGTCCCGTTGGCGACGGGCTGCCGGTCCGGGACTTCGGTCTTGGTGAACTGGTGCGTCCGACAATGCAATTCGAGGCAGCGCCGTGCATTGCCACTCTCATGACGCTGGGCGACAGCAAGAGCGAATGGTTACGAGCCGGGCAAGCCCTGCAACGCGTTCTGCTCACCGCCACCGCGCGCGGAGTCGATGCCTCGTTCATCACACAGCCCTTGGAGGTCCCCTGGTTCCGCCCGCTGGTCAGAGCCCCCGGAGTTGTCGGTGCCGCACAGGTGGTTCTCCGTTTCGGGTATGGCCGTCCCGTCCTGGCCGCCAGCCCACGTCGCCCGAGCGGCGACTGAACCACAAGTCTCATCGAGGTCACCGCAGCGGTGCGCGCCCGATTCAGCCGTCGCGATGGCAGCTGCCGAGACCGAGCTCGTGCAGCCCGCGCAGGTCGCCGGCGCCGAACTGCACGAGACCCGTTCCACCCGCATACATCAGCTGCGCGGAGTCGTCGACGTGGTCCAGCCCCAGCACGTGGCCCAGCTCGTGCATGACGACCGTCCGAATGTAGCCAGTACTGAGCTGCCACTTGAGGGCGCCCAAGTCAGGGGCATCCAGCCAGATCGACCCCGTCACGAAGCGCAATGACCCGTCGCTATCGGAACCGAACATCTGTGGGCCGCCCAAGCCGACCACGTGTCCCGCCAGTCGCGGCGTCTCGACTTCGTTGGACCAGGCGATGAGCACCGGCGCCCAGCGGTTGCCGTACCGGTCGACCTGGACCGGCGCGCGGTCCGCCGAAGGAGCCTCGTCGGTCGCCCCGTCGTCAACGAACGCCAGACCGGTCGCCTCGCTGACCGCGGCGATCGCCGCCACGATCTCCGCTTGGCCACCCGCGATCTCACCATTAGGCCGAACGACGTAATGGATGGGACGACATGGGTCGAAAGCCACCGGCCGGCCGGACTTCGCCAGCACATGCATGAACTGATAGCCGCCGGTGCCCGCAGGTGCTGGAGCAGGAATGCCGAGCGGTCGGTCCGACGCATCGGCGGGCACCGGCGGTATGGAGAAACCTCGACTCCTTGTATGCAGCGTCGAGAAATGGTCGGAGCGCCGAGCGCGGAGCAGCCACGCTCGGTCCACCAAGCATGTCGCTGGCTCGCTCACGAAAGGTCAGGATCCCCACCAACGCGACAAGCACAACCAGAGCAGTCCCCATCCGTTGTGAGCGACGTGGACCGGTTTGATGACGACGCTCAGGAAGTTGCGGCGCGTAGTAGTGGGAGCTTGCCCAGGCCTGTTGCGCGCGGGCGACCCGCTCCGCGGCGGACAACTCGGTGTACGGCGCAGCTCGCACGAAAGACTCGTCGAAGCCAAAGGTCTCCGAGCCGTCTCCACCGTCGGCGGACCCTGTCCCCCCAGCCATACCAAGAATTTTAGTAGCCGGTAGGTGAGCGCGAGGGCAGAACGGCCAAACCCGTCAACTGCACCTACTAGGCTGAAGCACGGTAAATCACGTGTTGGGCGCGACAAAGACGGGACGCTTGCCACCGGTCGTAGACTGCCGCCATGGCAGGCAGGGCATCGCCCGCAGCCGCGGGAGCGGTGGCAGCGTCGCGGGTCGGAGAGATCATGACGACGCCGGTCGTCTCCGTGCTCCCGGACACCCTTACCACCGAGATCGCCCAACAGTTGCGCCGGCACCACGTCAGCGGGGTGCCCGTCCTCGACGATGCTGGTGCGGTCGTCGGGTTGGTGAGCGAGTACGACCTGCTCGCCAAGGACGGCCACACCGCACGCGAGGTGATGACCACGTCAGTGGTCAGCGTCACCGAGGACACCGCCATCGACGACGTACGGCACCTGCTGGTGGAGCGACGGATCCGCCGCGTTCCGGTGCTGGCTGGCGGACGGCTCGTGGGGATCGTCAGCCGCGGCGACGTCGTCGCGCTGATGGCTACCGAATGGGTGTGCGAGGTGTGCGGCGAACCGGTCCGCGGTGAGCGCCCGCCCGAGGTCTGCCCGAAATGCAAGGGAAGCGGCGAGCGGTTCGTCCTGCAGGAACAACCGCCGGGGACCTGACCGCATCGGACGTCGACGCTGCGTGAGCGGAACGCGTGCACCTCGAGGGGAGGACTGAGATGGCCGGAAAAGCCCGCGCGGCAAAGGCGACGATGACGGCCAGCGAAGTCGGCCAGCCATCGCTGGGCGACGAGCCACCGGACGTGCTGCGCGACTACTACCGCCAGATGGCGCTGATCCGCTCGTTCGAGCTGCGCGCCGGCGAGATGTACACCCGGGCCAAGATCGGCGGCTACTGCCACCTCAACCTCGGTGAGGAAGCCACCGTCGTCGGGCTCATGGCCGCGCTGGAAGCCCGCGACTACCTGTTCACGACCTACCGCGATCACGGCTACGCCCTCGCTCGGGGAATGGGTGCGGGCCCGGTCATGGCCGAGCTGTTCGGCAAGACGACCGGGGTCTCCGGCGGGTGGGGCGGCTCGATGCACCTGTTCGACACCAAGGTCCGGATGCTCGGCGGCTACGGCATCGTCGGCGGGCAGATCCCGCCGGCCACCGGCGCTGCGCTGGCACTGACCTACCGCGGTGAGCCCGGACCCGACGCGGAAGCCGTGATGTGCCTGCTCGGCGACGGCACGACGAACATCGGCGCGTTCCACGAGTCGCTGAACCTGGCCGCGCTTGTGGCAGCTGCCGATCGTGTACGTGATCATCAACAACCGGCTGGGCATGGGCACGCCGGTGGAGCGGGCCGCCGCCGAGCCCGACCTGTACAAGCGGGGCTGCTCCTACCGGATGCCCGGGGTCCGGGTCGACGGCGACGACGTGCTGGCGGTGCGCGATGCCGCCCGCGACGCCCTGCACCGCGCTCGGACCGAGCAGGCAGCCGAGCCTGCTCGAGGCGGTGAGCTACCGACTGCGAGGCCACTCGGTGGTCGACCCGGCCCGCTACCGGTCGAAGGAGGAGACCGAGCGGCTGCGCGACCTCGACCCGCTGCCGAACTTCCGAGCCGAGCTGCTGGCAGCCGGGATCCTCGACGAGGCGGCTGCGCTGCGCATCGACACCGAAGCCGACGAGCAGGTCGACGCCGCCGTCGCGTTCGCCGACGCCAGCCCCGACCCGACGCCCGACCAGCTCTTCGCCCACGCGTATGCCACGCCGGTGGCCAACGCCCCCCACCAGCTGCCGGGCGAACCCGTCGTTGCGGCTCATGCGCTCTAGCCGGAGGAAGGAGGTCGGTCCATGGCGGTGATCAGCTACCGGCAGGCGCTGAACGACACCTTGCGCGCCGAGCTGGCCCGCGACTCCAGCCGTGGTGCTGATCGGCGAAGAGATCGGGGTTTTCGAAGGCTCCTACAAGATCACCGCCGGGCTGCTCGCCGAGTTCGGCCCCACCCGGGTGCTGGACACGCCCATCGCCGAGGAGGGCTTCGTCGGCGCGGCGGTGGGCGCCGCGATGCTCGGCCTGCGCCCGGTCGTGGAGATCATGACGATCAACTTCTCCCTGCTGGCGATCGACCAGATCGTCAACCACGCGGCCAAGATCCACTCCATGTTCGGCGGCCAGTCCTCGGTGCCCATGGTGATCCGCACCCCGGGCGGCGGCGGTCAGCAGCTGGCCGCCACGCACTCGCAGAACCTCGAGGTCTGGTACGCACACGTCCCCGGCCTGAAGGTGGTCGCGCCGGCCACGCCAGCCGATGCCAAGGCTCTGCTCACCGCGGCGATCCGCGACGACGACCCGGTCATCGTGCTGGAGAACCTGGCTCTGTACAACACCAAGGGCGAGGTTCCCGACGGCGAGCAGGTGGCCGAGATCGGCAGGGCTGGAGTGGTCAAGCCCGGAACCGACCTGACCGTCGTCTCCTACTCTCGCTCGACGGTGATCGCCCTTGATGTCGCCCGGCAGCTCGACGAGGAGGGCGTGTCCGTCGAGGTGGTCGACCTGCGCAGCCTGCGCCCGCTCGACCGCGAGACGATCTGCGCGTCGGTGCGCAAGACCAGCCGGGCCGTCGTGCTGGAGGATGACTGGCTCACCTACGGCATCGGCGCGGAGATCGCCGCCACCATCGGCGAGGGCGCCTTCGACTACCTCGACGCACCGGTCCGCCGGGTCGCGGCCGCCGAGATCCCGCTGCCGTATGCCAAGCCGCTCGAGCTCGCCGCCCTGCCGGACGCCAGCACCCTGACCAAGGTCATCCGCGAGGTCCTCGACGCGACCCGGTTCACCCGGTAGGAGACGCCATGCCTGAGGTCCTCATGCCCCGCCTGTCCGACACGATGGCCGAGGGCGTGCTCAGCCTGTGGTTGAAGAAGGAGGGCGAGGCCGGTCCACAAGGGTGACGTGCTCGCCGAGATCGAGACCGACAAGGCCACGATGGAGCTGGAGGCCTACGACAACGGCGTGCTGGAACGCTTGCTGGTGCCCGAGGGCGCGACCGTCCCCATCGGCCAACCCATTGCGGTCATCGGCGACGGCAGCGGGACTGCACCCGCCGCTCCCCCGCCACCCACTGCCTCGGCCGAATCGGCCCCTGCCGCTGCCACCACTGCACCCGAACCCCCATCCGCGCAGCCGGTCGCTCCCCCACCCGTCTCCTCACCCCCGTCCGGCCCGCCCGCCGGCCGCAGACGCGCGGCTCCGGACCTCGCCCCTCGCCCGCGCGATCGCCCGCGACCACGACATCGACCTGGCCACTGTCGTCGGCACGGGGCCCGGTGGCCGGATCGTCCGCGCCGATGTCGAGGCGGCCATCACAGCCGCCGAGGCTCAGCCGCCGACGCCGCCGAGCCAGCCAATAGCTGGCGCTGCTCCCCCAGCCGGGCGCGCCCCTCGCTGCGGCACCAGCGGGCCTTCAGGCCGACGTCGAGGAAGTCCCACTCACCACGATCCGCCGCGTCACAGCGCGCCGGCTCACCGAGAGCGCCGCCGTACCGCACTTCTTCCTCACCAGCGTCGTCGACGCCGACGGGCTGCTCGCGTTTCGCACCGAGGTCAACGAGCAGCTGGCACCCGGATGGCACCAAGGTCAGCGTGACCGACCTGCTGGTCCGGGCGTGCGCGGTCGACGTTGCAGGCGCACCCGCAGGTCAACTCCTCCTGGGGTGGGGACAAGATCGTGCGGCACCGTCGAATCCACGTCGGCATCGCGGTCGCGATCGACGACGGGCTGATCGTCCCGGTCGTCCGCGACGCCGACCGCAAGCGCCTCGGCGAGATCGCCACCGAGGCCCGCGAGCTGGCACAGCGCGCCCGCGCAGGCCGGCTTACCCCGGACGAGTTCACCGGTGGCACCTTCACCCTCAGCAACCTGGGCATGTTCGGCATCGACAACTTCACCGCGGTCATCAACCCACCAGAAGCGGCCATCCTCGCCGTCGGGGCCGGCATCAAGGAGCCGGTCGTCCGCGACGGGCAGGTGGTCGTGCGTACGACGATCAAACTCACCTTGACGGTCGACCACCGCGTCCTCGACGGCGCCACCGCCGCCGCGTTCCTGCGCGACCTCAAGAGCGTCGATCGAGACGCCGTTGCGGATCGTCGTCTGAGAGTCCGGCCTTCCGGGCAGCGATCCGCCGCGCAGTCAGGCGTCACTTTCGATCATGCTGTGGTCGGTTCGCCACCAAGGTACGCGCGTGCCATGGAGCGGACTTGGTCGTCGGGGTCGACGAGGCGGGCACGAAGAGTGGCGTCAATCGTGTCCGCCGCCACATGAAGGTCTTCGGTGAGCCCGGATAGCGCGTAGTACCGAACATCGGCATCGTCGTCGGCGGTCAGATGCTCTAGTGCGTGCCGAACGGTGGCATCGCCGTCGGGTCCACTAGTCAAACTCGGCAGAGCGGCGGCAACGTGGAATCGCACGAAGACATCGGGGTGACGAACAAAAGACGCGATCTTCGGAATGGCCTGCGGCGCGGGCTGGTAACCAAGCGCGGAGATCGCCCACGCGACTACCACCGGATCATTCTCCGCATCGAGCAGGTCCAGCAGGAGTGGGGTCGCCTCGGCCTTGTACGTCCGGTCCGCTGACTCGTCCCCCGGCGCAGGTCCTAATTCACGTAGGACGCGGGCGCCGAGCTGGCGGTCAATGGGGTCGCCGCTGCCGAGAAGGCTCGCTGCGGTATCAAAGACGTAGCGAGTCGGCCGGCAATGGAGCGCCACCAAACACACCGGGACGGTGTCCTCGTCGCGGACGATCTCCTCACGCGCCAGGGCGAACAGCTCCCCGCTCGACAAGTCATTCTCCGGCCCAAGTTCCATCGTCGTACTCTCCCAGGTCATCCAGTGGAGATCGGACCTTTGATGCCGCACCTCTAGAGCCGCTGTCAGCCTCGAATCATTTCGGCAATGACCACGGCCTCGCTGATATCCGCGCGCTTGGTGGCGGTCAGCAACGTCACCGTCCGCTCCGTTGCCAACTCCCGCAGGTGCTGCAAGGCCTTCGAGCGTTCGGGTTCTTCGAGTTCGGCCCGATAGCGACGGTCGAATTCTGCGAACCGCTCCGGATCGTGGCCGTACCACTTGCGCAACTCCGTCGATGGCGCCACGTCCTTGCACCACTCATCGAGGTGGGCCGCCTCCTTGGTCATCCCGCGCGGCCAGATCCGGTCCACCAAGACCCGGGCGCCGTCCTGCGGTCCCGGCTGCTCATAGACCCGAGCCACCCGCACATCGACCTTGCTCGCCATCGTCCGCCTCCTGAGCTCCTCTTCATTAGATCGCGGGCTGTCTGCGTTCCCACTCCTCGCGGCGCCGCTCGTACTCGACGTCACCGTGCGCCGAACCTTCGATGACCTGGGGTCGCCGTTCCACCGTTGAGGAAGCGCATGACGTCCGGGTCGCTGTCCAGGCCGACGAGGTCGTCGACGTCGGCAATGGTGAACCGGCGCAGCACCAGGCGATCGGTCTCCAGGAAGGTCTGCATCAGGCATCCGTCTTGTCGGTCGGGCTGGCGCACTCGGTGAGCTGATCAGGCCTCAGTCGTCAGTGATCAACGCCCCGCAGGCCGAGCAGTGGGTCGGCGGCTCCTCGTCGGCGAGCCGGCCGCACTCGGGGCAAACCCGGTTCAGCCAGCAGACCGGGTCGCCGCCCTCCCGCTCAGGTGAGAATTCGGCCATGAGTCCTCCCTGATCGCAAGGCCGCTACCCGCTACTGTCCCCCACGAATGGGCCCGGTGCATCACCCACCCCGCCGCCGGCTTCGAACAGCCGACGCCGGCATCGGGATCTTGCCCGTCACTGGAGGCACGAACACCTCGCCATCAACCCGTTCGCATGGTCGAGGTAGGGGTCCACGGCGCCGGCAATCAGCTGGGCATAGAGCTGCTGGCCACTGGGACCCGGATGGATGCCGTCCGGGTAGAACAAGCCCGGTCTGCCAGCACTCGCCGACTGCCAGTCGACCTCAACCGCGTTGCGGTAACGGCTGACTCCCGTAGCGATCACGGCGTTGTCGAACTCCTCCCAGCTGCGTGCCACGTGAAGGTTGACGAACACGACCGTGCGGGCCTGGGACAACGTCTGCATGATCTGGTCGAACTGGGCGGCTTTGAACAGGCCGTTGGTGCCGAGTGCGACGACGACGACACAGCCGACCTGGTGGGCACCGACCTCATCCCGCAGCGCAGCGATCCCACCCTTGACCTGCATCCCGACGTCCGCGTCAACGTAGGCGAGCTGGGGAACCGCCCGTCGCAGCGCCGGAAGGGCTGCGAGCAGCACCGAGTCCCCGACGGCACTGACAGTGGCGCACTCAGCCTCGCCGCTGGTGGGCGTGGCCGCCTGCTGGGGGCCGACAGGTGCCGAGGCGGTGGGCGGTGCACCCGATGGATTCCGGTCGTACCGATGGCGTACTCGGAGGCGAACTCACCGGTGGCATCACCGGGGGACCCGCGCCCGGATGCTGGCTGGCCGCAGGAGTCGGCGTGCCCTGGGGCGGGGCCGTCAGCGGCCGGCTCGATGCCGAGGTCACCGGGCCGTGGATGTCGTGCAGGTTCGCGAGATAGCCGGGTGGCGCGCCGGGCGCAGCTGCCACGAGGGCGGCGATGAGTACGACCGTCGGCAGCGTCAGGGCCGCCCCGCCGATCCACTCTCTCCTCAGCAGGGCCGTCCGCGGCCGGCTACCGGCGTTCTTCACCGCACGCCACGTTCGCCCGAGAGCCCCGGCGCGGACCGGAACCTCCAGGTACCGGTAGGACACCTCCGCCACGGCCAAGGTGACGATCACGCGGAGGGGAAACGCGACCCATTGACCTCCGGGCAGGTCGATACCGGGTCTGGTGAGGGTGAAGATCGGCCAGTGCCAGAGGTAGATGCCGTAGGACCGCACACCGACCCAGCGCAGCGGTGGCGCCTCGAGCAGGTGACCGAGAAGACCGACAGGCTCCGCGACAGCGGCCACGATGAGGGCCGCGGTGGCGATATCGACGACGCCGAAGCCGCCGCGGTAGGTGAAGGTGGCGGACTGTCCCCACCGGGCGAAGGCGTAGATGAGGACGAGAAGCCCGACCACGCCGATGAGCTGACGGATCCCACGCCAGGCCACCAGCGCGCCGCCTGCCGGGCGGGCTGCGGCCGCTCGCGCGCCGACCGGGCCGACGAGGAGTGCGAGCCCCGCGCCGATGAGCAATCCTGAGGCGCGGGTATCGGTGCCGTAGTAGACAAGCGAGGGGTCCGACGCTGGCTGGTAGAGCACCGCCATGAGCGCGAGGGAGGCCGCCGCGCCGGCCACCGCGACCGCGCCGACCCAGCGACGCCGGAGGACCCTCAGCCCGCCGACGAGCAGCAGCGGCCAGAGAAGGTAGAACTGCTCCTCGATGGCCAGCGACCACAGGTGACCGAACGGCGAAGGCCGGCCGAGCACCTGGAAGTACGACTGGTTCTGGACGATGAACCACCAGTTGGTGACGTAGCCGGCGGCGGCCGCCGCATCGCCCCGGACCTCGGTGACAGCACCCGGCAGAAAGATCACCCAGACGGCGAGGGTGACCATGAGCACGGCGAACAACGCGGGCAGCAGCCGGCGCGCCCGGCGCATCCAAAAGGCTCGCAACCGGACCCGCCCTCGCAGGTCGTACTCTCGCGCCAGCAGCGTGGTGATGAGGAAACCGCTGAGGACGAAGAAGATCTCGACCCCGAAGAACCCACCCTGGGCCCAGCCGAACCCGCAGTGGTAGGCCAGGACGGCGATCACCGCCAGCGCTCGGATCCCGTCGAGTCCGACCAAGAAGTGTGGGTGCTGCCTCGAATCGATCGCTGCCACGAACAACCCTCGATCCTGCGTGACCTTCAGGTGGATGAGCTTCCACCGAGGCACGCGGGCTCGCGAGCGGGCACGCCTCAGTTGTCCGCGGGTCTACGTCGAGCTCGTCGGGTCATCAAGCAACACCTACCCGCCAGAGCCGTCGACGCACCTCACCCGACCTGGGCGGCCAGCCCGATCGCCAGCTGGCGCAACGCCGCCATCTGCTGGCCGAACAGGCGGGTGCCGTAGCTGACCCGCGCCACGCCCAAGGCGGCGGCCGCGTCGAGCGGCGCCCCGCCCAACGGCCACAAGACGTTGACCGGCGCGTCCGTCTCCCCGACGAACTGCGCGATCGTGTCGTGGTCGGCCAAGCCGATCGGGTACACGCAGTCGGCACCGGCGGCGCGGTACAGGTCGGCCCGCTGTCGCGCATCGTGCAGCCGGTCCCGCTCCTCCCCCGGATGCAGCCAGGAGTCGATGCGGGCATTGAGCACCACGTCGACGCCAGCGACCTGGGCGGCACCCCGGATTGCCGCGAGCCGTTCGGCCTGCGCTTGGGGGTCGACCCGTGCGCCCGCGCGGTGATCGGTGTCCTCGATGTTGCAGCCGACCGCACCCGCCTCGAGCAGGCGGGCGACGAGCTCATCTGCGGCGAGGTGGTATCCGGCCTCGAGGTCGGCGGTGACCGGGACGTCGACCACCCGGCAGATCCGGGCCAGCGCTGCGAACATCTCGTCGGCCGGCGCCCCCTCGTGGTCGGCGTAGCCGAGGGTCGCCGCGACGGCTCCGCTGCTGGTGGCCACGACGCCGAACCCCGCCGCCACCACGCTCGTGGCGCTGGCGGCGTCCCAGATGTTGGGGAGCACCAGTGGCCGACCAGGTACGTGCAGTGCCCGTAGTCGGCCCGCGTGGTCAGCCGCGCGGTCGAACGCGCTCACCGCGCACGCTCAGGCCGTGCGACCGACTCGCCGACTCGGGGAGCCCGACGATCAGGCACGGCCTGACGCTTCGCCCATGGCATGCAGCGCCAGCGTGGAATGCGCGTAGGCGCCACCAGCGCGCATCTCCGCCGCCACCCAGATCGCCTCCATGATTTCCTCTGGACTTGCCCCTTTGCGGCGAGCCAGCCGGGTGTGTCCGTTGATGCAGTAGGGGCACTGCGTGACGTGCGCGACCGCCACAGCGATCAGCTGCTTGGTCTTCTCCGGGAGGGCGCCGTCCGCGAAGACGGCGCGGCTGAAGCTCTCGAACGCCTCGTGGATGCCGGGCGCGAGCTCCTTGCGGCGTGCTGCCAGCTCGGGCGTGGTCGGGTGGTAGACGGTCTCAACCATCGGTCCTCTTCCCCTATGCAGGTCTCCTCATTTGTTTTTACTACTGATTCAAGTAAATTGTAAGTGTGCGCGTTTCTCAGCCGCCGGGCCGAATGAGCGGCGCCGACCTCCCGCAGCGGGCGCGGCGTAGTGCTGGCTGGGGTCAGCCGCAGCGCCGTGTTGGAGGCGCTGCGCGCCGCGGAGACCCCACTGCCGATCGCCGAGCTGGCCAGCCGCGTCGACCTCCATCCCAACACCGTCCGCTGGCACCTCGACCAGCTCGTCGAAGCAGGGTGGGTGTCCTGCGAGACCGAGACCCGCGCCCGCCCAGGTCGACCGCGCCTGCTGTACGCGGCGCTCGCCGGTCCGCCCGGTTCGGCAGACGACGACCGACCCGGGCACGGGTACCGGCTGCTCGCCGACATCTTGGCCGGTTACCTCGCTCAGACGGACCCGGATCCGGCCACCGCGGCGACCCAGGCGGGTCGCGCCTGGGGCGGCTATCTCATCGATTCGCCAGCGCCGTTCGCCCGGCTCGATGCCGACCAGGCCAGGGGACGAGTGACCGAGCTGTTCGACGAGCTCGGCTTCGCCCCCGAGGCGGATCCCACGGGCAACGGCATCACCCTTCACGCCTGCCCGTTCCACGACGTCGCCCAGTCCCATCCGGACGTGGTGTGCGCGATCCACCTCGGCCTGATCCAGGGCGCGCTCACCGAGCTGGGGGTCGAGGAGGCCACCGCAAGGTTGGAGCCCTTCGTCACCCCGTCAGAGTGCCGGGCCTACGTCGGACCCGAGTGAGCCCGCAGGCAGTGCGGCCTGACGTCGCGGACCGACCGGACCGGCAGAACCGGTCGCGTCACGGCCGAACCTCGCTGCTTCGTCAATGACAGCGACCAGGTCAACACCCCACGCGCGCCGGGTGGGTGGACCGAGCGGGGAAGCAAGATCGCCATCCATGCCCGCGTAGTGCGGGCCGAAGGCCGCATGGGAGTTTGGCCGCGCGCACATGGGTAGCCGCACCCCGGCCGGGACCTCCAGCAGATGTTGCTGCTCGCTGGTGCGCAGGTGATCCAGCTGTCGCACCATCACGCCCGGAAGGAGTCTGTCGACCGCCTCCCCGGCGATGATCGCCTCGCGGTAGGCCGCAGCCAGCGCGTGGTAGACCTCCCGGATCTCAGGCAACGGCCTGAACGCGCTCTGCGCTTGCGCGAACGAGATCCGCGCGTCCTCAAGCGTCGCTTCTGCCTGCAACAGGGCTGACACCACGATCCGATTGGTCGTGATCGCGAGGGAAACCCGGCTGTGCCGGTGTCGGCGCGACCCGACCGGTCTCACTGTTGCGCCTCTTCGAGCCGCGGATGGGTCTCGACCAGCTCGGTGTCGACACCGAGGTGGCCGAGCTTTGCCGCGCCGCCCGGTGACCCGAGCGGTTCGGTGCGCCCGACCAAGGTCTCAGAGAAGAACCGCGCGTTGTCCTCCCGGTAGGGCAGCAGCAACGCAGGCAGGTCGTCCTCGTAGTAGATGGCCTCGACCGGGCATACCGGCTCGCACGCGCCGCAGTCCACGCACTCGTCCGGGTGGATGTAGAGCGAGCGTTCGCCTTCGTAGATGCAGTCGACCGGACATTCCTCCACGCAGGCACGGTCCATGACGTCGATGCACGGTTCACCGATCACGTAGGTCACGGCGGCCTCCCAGGAGGTACGTCTTGCTTCTCTGGCGAGTTTGCACTACTACGTTTAGTATATACAAGCCGGATTGGAAATACTAAGGAGAACCGATGGCCACCGAAGACCGCCTGCTCGACGTCCGTGACGAACCACCCGCCCGTCGCCATCAGCTGATCTTCGAGACATACGACGCGCTCGGCTCCGCGGAGGCGTTCATCCTCGTCAACGACCACGACCCCAAGCCGCTGTACTACCAATTCGCGGCCGAGCACGCGGGCGCGTTCAGCTGGAACTACCTGGAGGAGGGGCCCGCGACCTGGCGGGTGCGCATCGGCCGCACCACCGCTCCGTGATCGTGGCGCCGTTAGGTACGCGATGGCGTACCTAACGGCGTCACGATCGTGAGGATTCGGCAGGCGTGGGTTACGGCCGCCGGTCGGGAAGCTGCTGGTGGGTGCTCACGGCCAGCCGGTTCCACACGTTGATGGCGGCGATGGCCATCAGCAGGCGGACAACCTCGGACTCGTCGAAGCATCGGGTGACCTCTGCCCACACCGAGTCGGGTACGCCGGCGTCCCCGATGCGCGTCACCGCCTCGGTCAACGCCAAGGCCGCCCGCTCCCGCGCCGTGTACAGGTACGCAGCCTCCTGCCAGGCCGAGAGCACGTCGAGCCGGCGCGGCTCCTCGCCCGCGGCCCGGGCGTCATGGTGGTGCATGTCGAGGCAGTACGCGCACCCGTTGATCTGCGACGCACGGATCTTGACCAGCTCAAGCATGCGCGGCTCGAGGCTGCCCGCGCGCACGTAGCGCTCCAGCCCGAGGACCGCCGCGGTCGCCGCGGGGTCTACCTCCTGGATCGCCAGCCGTTCCTTGTCCGACATCTCGACTCCTTCACTTGCTCTTGCCGGTCCTTGGGGCCCGCGGCCGGTCACGTCGCTACGACGCCAGCACGACACCGAATGCGACGAGCGCGAGACTGAGAGCCCCGATCAGCGCGCGCAGGACCCAGGCGCTGCGCGCACCTCGGAGCACCCGAGCAGCGAGCTGGGCGTCGTCGCGGTCGTGCAGGGCACTGCGGCGCAGCCGCGTCATCCTGCGCGCCTGGACCACACCGATCACGGTGGTCACCACCAGGGCGGCTGCCACGAGCGACGTGGCCGAGAGCGTGCCGTCCCACCGGCGGCCCGAGACCAGTACCGCCGCCCGTCCCCAGCGCGACCGCGAGAGCGAGTGTCGCGACAGTTCCATAGGTCCGGCCCAACCCCCTGAAGAAGGCGACCTGTTCGGCGGGCTGCAGGGTGCTTCTCGCGACCCGTGCCACCACGGCGATCGCGACGAAACCGCCTACCCAGACGGCTGTGGCAACGACGAGGACACCAAGAAGCGCCGAGTGTGCCGCGTGAGCCATCGCCTCAGGCCCGCTCGAGTTCGGCGCTGACGGTGATCTGGGCGCCCGCGAAAAGCCGGGACACCGGGCACAGCTCGGCTGCCTCGTCGACCACGGCCTGAAAACCCGCAGCGTCCAACCCCCGAACGCTGGCGCGCACGTGAACAGCCGAGGAGACGATGGTGGGCACGCCGTCGACTGCGTCGAGTGTCACCGTGGCGTCAACCGTCAGCCGGTCAGGGACCACCTTGTGCTCACCGAGCCGCAGTGCGAGCGCCATGGAGAAGCATGAGGAGTGCGCTGCGGCAGCCAGCTCCTCCGGACTGGTCAGGCCGCCCGGCCGCTCCGTGCGGGCCGCCCAGGTCACCGGCAAGCCGTCGAAGGCCCCGCTCGCCGCGCTCAGCGTCCCCTTGCCGCTCGCGAGAGCGCCCTCCCACACGGTCTGCGCCGTCCGCTCCGCGATGGCCATGCCTGTCTCCCACAGTCGTTGGTGGTTTCTCACTCTTTTTTACTACCAACGTCGTGTAAATTCAATGGCGGCTAAGTGCGGCTCATGCCGGCTGGCGGCAGCCCTGACCGCGGCGGCCCGGGCGAGCAGCGGCTCGGCTTCCAGCTTCGTAGCCGATGCTGTCGGCTTCGGCGATCAGCACGCCCGCTCCCGCCGAGTCGCCGGCAAGCGACGAGCTGCTCGGCGCGGTCGAGCGAGTGCGTGGGCAGGTGGTACGGGCTCGCGACCTCGCGGAGCGCCGCGAGAGCTGCATCCATCGGCGGGACCACCAGCGGGGTCATCGATGTCGACGAGCACGCGAGCACGAGTCAGCTCGCGCTCCGCGCGCAGGATCGGCGGCAGGTGCCCGGCAGGGTGGGCATCAAGGAGGGCGAGGAGCTCGCTGGTGGTCGCCTTGTCATGGATCTGGTGGGCGGCCCGGGAGGCCAGCGGCCACACCCAGCGCATGGCGTCACTCCCTATCCCGCATCGTGTCGGTGTGCTCGAGCACGAGGCAGGCATGGCGAAGGATCGCTTCAGTCTCCCCGGCCGCCTCCGCGATGAATGCCTCGACCATGGCGATGACGACGCGGTCCTGGATCACCTCGCTGCTCCGGAAGGTGGGGAGACGTGCAAGGTCCGCAGCGGCGGCACCATCGCCGCGAAGCGCTGTCAGCAACGCCCGAATGGACCTGATGTCGTCGTTGTCCAGCCCGTCGACGTCGAGCGCTTCAGCGAGTTCCATTTCGGCCTGGTCCCAGTCGCCGATGGCGAGGAGCGCGATGGCCCCGTTACCCAGTGCCGTCCCCAGGAAGCCGGGGTTTCCGGTGCGACGTGCGTGTCCGACCGCGACCCGTGCGACCTCGATCGCCGCTAGCGGGTCGGTCCGGACGAGCACATCGGCAAGGTTCAGGGCGGCGCTCGACGCCTGGTCACTGTCACCGGCTCGTTCGGCGAGGCGCAGCGCGTACTCGAAGTAGCAGATTGCCTCGGCGGGTCTGTTGGCGAACGTCGCGGGCGAAGCCGAGCCCGACGAACTGACCGGCCAGCAGACCTGGCCCGACGCCGACCGCCTGGGCAAGGATCACGGCCTCCGTGCTGAGCTGCTCAGCCTCGGCGCTGCTACCGGCGAACAGCTCGAGGCTCGCCAACTGACCCACTGCGAAGACTGTGTCGGCGTCCAGGTCGGTGCGCAGCACCCGCAGCGCTTCGGTCAGCAGAGCGCGGGCCTCCGTGAGCCGACCTGCCCGGCGCAGCGCGTTTCCGGCGAGTGCGTTCGCGCGGGCGACGGCTCGATCCTCACCGAGTGCCGCGTACAGCTCGCGGGCGCGACCCGCGTGCTCGACCGCACCGTCCCAGTCGTCGCGGTCCCGGGCGGCCTGCGCAGCGCGTTCCCACAGGCTTGCTGCCGCCATGGCCGCCTCAGGCCCGCCTGCCTGCGCGGCGAGCTCTGCGGCCGCGGCGAAGCTATCGGCGGCCCGGCCTTGCGCCCCGGTGCGGCCGGCCCGTTCGGCGGACCGGCACCAACGCGTTGATCGCTTCGGATCGCACACCGGCGGAATCGGGGTCCTCCGGCACGGCGGCGAGGGCGTCGAGGTAGTGCCGGGCGATGGCGTCGATCACCTCGTCACCGTCGCCGGGGAACGTGGCCCTCAGGTGCGCGGCGACCTTGAGGTGGCGAGCCTTGCGGTCACGCCGCGACAAGGTGCCGTGGGCGACCTGGCGGAGCATCTCCTGGGAGAACCGGTACGTCCCGCGCTGCGGGGACAATGGATCGGCGCTGACCTCGAGCACCTCCCGGCGCAGCAGCTCGGCGAGGCCGGCTCGTACCGCTTCCTCCCCGAGCGCGGCGACCGCGACCAACGCCTCAGCCGGGAAGGTCGACCCGAGCACCGCGGCGTCCGCCGCCAGCATGCGCAGCTCCGGGTCGAGTGCGTCGAGCCGGGCGGCGAGCAGCGCGTGCAGGGAGTCCGGCACGACCAGCTCGCCGACATCGCCGACCAACCGGTAGCGCCCGTCCTGCGGGACCACGACGTCGCGGTCGATCAACGACCGCACCGTCTCCACCGCGAACAACGGGATCCCCTGCGACCGCTCCGTGATAGCGGTTCGCGCTGCCGGGGGCATGCCCGGCACCAGCGCGTCGACCACACGTTCCATCGACGCCGTGTCCATCGGGTCCAACGTGAGCGCGGTCCGGTTGCGGCCGGCACCGAAGCCGGGACGGCTCAGGTCCAGCTCGGGACGGGTGAACACGAGGACGAACAGCGGCACCCCGCGGGCCCAGTCCACCAGGTGGTCCAGGAAGTCCAACAAGCCCTCGTCCGCGTGCTGGGCATCCTCCACCAGCAGCACCACAGGTTGGTCCGCGGCGAGCCGTTCGAAGAACAACCGCCAACCGGCGAACAGCTCGTCGCGACCGAGGACCACTCCGGTGTCCGCCAGGCGCCGGCACGCCCAGCAGGCGCCCCAATCGAACACCCACATAGCTGCGCTCGGCAGTGTCGGGGACGAAACGCTGCAGCCCCTCGGCGAGCCGGGCGGCCGCCACGTCGACGGGGTCGTCGTCGGCGATGCCGAGCCGCTGACGCACGATCTCCGCCAGCGCCCAGAACGCCACGCCCTCCCCGTAGGACAGGCAACGCCCGCGATGCCACAGAACGGTGTCAGCCAACCCGTCGATGTACTTCTCGAACTCCCAACCCAACCGGGACTTGCCGATGCCCGCCGGTCCCGAGACCACCACCAGCCGGGGCGTGCGACGGTCGGCCGCGGAGTGGAAGAGCTCCTTCACCAGCCGCAGCTCAGCGTCGCGCCCGGTGAACGGCGCCTCCAGCCCGTCGACGCGCTGCGCCCCGCCGACCCCGGACAGCACCCGCACCGCCCGCCACAGCTGCTCCGGCGCGGCCTTGCCCTTCAAGAGGTGTTCGCCGGCGTCGTCGAACTCGATCGCCGAGGCCGTCAACCGCCGCGTCGTGCCGTCCACCAGCAGCGAACCTGCGGCGGCCGCGGACTGCACCCGGGCCGCGGTGTTCACCGCGTCCCCGGCGACCATCCCCTCACCGGTCGCGCCGATGGTCGACCGCGACCTCGCCGGTCACCACGCCCGCCCGCGCGGTCGAGCCCGGTCGCACCCGCGGCCTCCCCCAGCGCGACGACCTCCGCGACCAGGTCGAGCCCGGCTCGCACCGCCCGCTCGCGGTCCCCCTCGAGGGCGACCGGCGTGCCCCACACCGCCATCACCGCGTCGCCGATGAACTTTTCCACGATGCCGCCGTACCGCCCGATCACCGTGCGAGCCAGCGCGAAGTACCGCGACAGCAGCTCCCGAACCTCTTCCGGGTCCCGCGACTCCGACAACGTGGTGAAGCCCACCAGGTCCACGAACAGCACCGAGCACACCCGACGCTCCGCGACCGGCGGCTGATTCGCCGGGCCGGTGTGAGCGACCCGACCGCCCATCGTGACGTCGGTGAGGCCCGTGCCACACCGACCACAGAAACGACTGCCAGGAAGGAACTCGGCACCGCACGACGGGCAACCCTGGACCAAGGCAACGCCGCAGCCGCGGCAGAACCGGTGGCCGTCGGGGTTGTCCGTTCCGCACCGCGCGCAGAGGATCACACCCGCATCCTAGGGACCAAACGGGTCAACCGGAACGGTCTGGACCGGCACGCGTGAGCGAGACACGGATCAGGCAGCGCTGCTCCCGTCGCATCGCTTCCCGGTACTCGTCCCAGTCGGGGTGCTCGCCCGCGGCCCGCCGGTAGTAGTCGATCAGCGGTTCCATGGCCTCGGGCAGGGACACCACTTCGACGGCGCCCTCGACCTGCACCCACCTGCCATAGAAGCCGTCGGGGAGGACGCACAGCCATGCGCGCGGGTCACGCCGCAGGTTCTTCGTCTTGTAGGCAGTCTCCCGACTGCTGATGATCACCCGACCCTCGGCGTCAACTGTGGCGTTGAGCGGGGAGAGCTGGGGCGTGCCGTCGCGCCTCATCGTGGCGAGCACGGCTTGGGAGTGCTCGCGGATGTAGGCGCGCGCCTCGTCGAGATCCATGCGCCAACGGTAGTCCTCCCGCCGGCGGCGCTGGTGTCACGACGGTGAGCCAAGTACCTCCGTCATGGCGCCCTGCGCGGTGACCTTTCCCTCATCGAGGACTACGACGTGGTCCGCGACCCGGCGAGCCAGGCTGGCCAGATGGGTGGACATCAAGACGCCGACACCCGCCGCCTTCTCCACACGGAGCCGCGCGACGAGCCGGTCGCGCGCCACGGCATCCAGGGCGCGCTCCGGCTCGTCGAGCACCACCAGGAGCCGTGGGCGCACGAATGCCGTGCACAGCAGCATCGCCTGGAGCTCACCGGTGGACAGGGTGTCCGGAAGGTGCCTCGCACGTTCGGTGAGCGCGAACTCCTCGAGAACCTCGGCCACCATCGCCCTGGCCTCTGCGCCGGCGGCGCCATGTTCACGTGCCACCAGCTCGAGATTCTCGGCGACGGTCATCGTCTCGGTGTACTCGCTGTCCGGGCCGACCCTCGGCACGAACGCGTGCACGAACGGGTCTTTGCCGACCACGGGGTGCCCACCGATCCAGACGGTGCCGGCCGCACCGCTGTCGGCCCCAGTGACGGCCCGCAGCAGGACCGTCTTCCCCGACCCGTTCTCCCCCAGCACCGCCAGGCACTCCCCCGCGGCCAGCTCCAGGTCGATGGGCTCGAGAACCGCCACGTCGCCGAAGCTCCGCGCCAAGGCGCGAGCGACCACCACGGGACCATCGGACGGGACGACGTACGGCAGGCTCATGCGACTCATCCAACCGCACGGTCCACCTCGCAACGCCCGGGCGCACCTACCCCCCGCCCGTGCACACCGACGGTGCGCCGCCGAAGTCGAGATCGAAGCTGATCGCGGTGCTGATGCGCACCACGCCCGCGGCCTGCACGCCGACGTTGGTCCAGCCGTCCGGCGAGGCGCTCAGGCAGGCGGCCCCGGAGTCGACGTGCCAGAAGGCCGACCAACGAACCCGCACCTGGGTCATCCCGGGCTCGGAAGCCCGCAGAGTGAAGGAGCCGGGAGCCATCTGGGTCAGGTGAGCGACTCCGCTCGCGATCGGGGTCGGATCGGTCAGCTCCCAGACTGTCCAGTTCGGGTCGCGGTAGACGACGCGCAGCCAAGGCAGCGGCTCATGGAGGACGACCGTTTCGTTGACCCCGCCCGGGTCGAGCGGGACGTTGGGCAGCGCCACGAAGCGAACGGCGTTGTCCTCCAACCATGCGTGGTACCCGGCCGGCGTCAACGGCTGGTAGAGCACCGCATTCCTGGCGCGGTCGAGCTGGCGGTCCCAACCTCGGGCGAGCGGAACGTCCTCCGCGACGTAGACGGTCTCCCAGTGGTTGCGGGTAAGGGGAATCTCGGTCCGTGCCAGCTGGGCACCATGGCTGTCGAGGTAGCGGAGCATGCCGGCGAAGTACGAGGGCGTGGACGACGGGTCTCCAGCGGCGGATGCCATAGAGCCGGTGACCGGCGCGAGCTGCCAGATGATCAACGGGCCGGCCAGGGCGAGCAGCACCCGCCGCCTGTTGGCGCCGAGCAGCACGTAGGCGGCGAGCGGCCCCACCACGATGCCGGCCATGCGGGCGACGTTGGCACCCACGGGGTTGGGGACGACGAACAACGCGACGCACACGGCTCCGTAGATGACCGCGGCTCGACGGATCACCGGCTCCGCCCGCGGCGTGAACAGCAGCGCCAGGGCCACGATGACCACCTGGCCCAGCAGCAGCGGCCAGGTGATCGGGAACAGTCCGCCTCCCCCGAACGCCGCGGCGACCACGAGGCCAGCCGCGGCTCCGGCCAGCGGGGTGGTCCGGCGCCATCCGAGGGAGGGCGCCCAGGCGGCAGCGGCGAGGAGCAGGAAGAACCCAGCCAGCGGGCTGAACAACGAGCAGCCGGCGGCGCAGGCCAGCGCGAGCCACGACTGCTGTCGGCGCACTGCGAGCACGGCGCCGAGTCCTAGTGCCAGCCCGCACGCGAATGCTGACCGGCCGACGACGAGGTCGGCGACCACGGCGACGGCGAACCACAACCGGGTCAGTCGATAGCGCGGCCCCACCCGCGCAGGCACCAGCCGATCGAAGATCATCGTGGATGCCACGCAGGCCAGTGCCCCGGTAATGCTCGCGCCGAGCACCGATGCCACGGGTGAGAACAGCGCGCTGTAGCCGATGTCGCTCTGGCCACCGAACCAGTTGCTGTCCCACAGCACGATCCCGTGGGTGCGGAACAGCCAGACTCGGTACTCCTGGGCCGGCAGGTCGAATCCGTGCACACCGAGCGCGAGCACGATCACGCACAGGCCGGCCGTGACGACCCACGCATGGTCGGCCGCCAGGCGCACGAACGCCCGCACCGAGCGCCGCACCCGCTGTCCGACGATCATCTGCCCTCGCGATTCCCTCGCTCACAGTGCGCAGACGACGGCCGCCCAGGTCTGCGGCCGGGCGCCGCGCCCCGCGCCCGTCTCGGGATTCCAGTATTCCGAGAAGCCGTTCGTCAGGCACGCCTGCCGAGCCGCCGTGGACAACCGATCGGCAATCTCGGTCCTTCCCCACCGGCGTGCTGCCAACACCGCGAGGTAAGCCAACTGCGGCCAGGCCGGGCCCCGCCAGTAGGCGTCCGGGTCGTAGGTGGGGTGCGTGCGGGCGACATAGGTCGGCCCGAACGGCGCTCCGAAACGCTCCGGGTCGACCAGCTGCTCCAAGGCTCGGGCGGCCTTGCGCGGATCCGGTGTGCACAGAGCCGGCAGGACACCGTCCACGGTCGGCATGTGCACGCTCGGCCCGCCTCCGGTGACGGCCACGTCCGACCACAACCCCTCGGACTCGCACCACGAGCCGTCGATGGCCTCCGCCAGCTCCGCTGCCTTGCGCATCCACCTCTCCTCGCCGAGCAGCTGGCCGAGCGCCTCGGCGCCGTGCGCGCTGATCGCGTTGAACGCCGCCGGCGCCGCGACGAACTCAGGGCTCCCGACAGCCTCGCCGAACTCGCCGAAGACTGTCGAGCGCAGCAACCGACGGTCGAAGCGGGTCCATCGACGCCGGTTCCACGCCGACTCCCCCACCCAGCCGTCCCAGCGGGGCGAGTCGTCAGCACCGGACTCCCACGGGTGGACGACGACCAGGAGCCCGTCTCGCAACCGATCCCGCCACAGAGCCTCCATCCCGCGCACCGCCCGGCTCACCAGAGCATGGTCGGCCGGCATCCCGACCTGGGCCGCGACACTCAGCGCATGGGCGTACACCGGCGGCTGGGTGAAGGAGGAAACGTCAGCCAGCGGACCCCGACGATAGGTACGACCCCGGTAGCGCATGTGCGGCACGAAGCCGTTGTTCAGCTGGCCGGCGAAGACCGCCTGGAGCTCGCGCAGCCCGCGTGGATCCCGCAGCGAGAGCCAGGCGATCGCGTGGAAGCAGGAGTCCCACATCCACAGGTGGGGGTAGGTGCGACGGTTCGGCACGCAGTAGCCGCCCGCGTCGTCCCACGCCGCCTCGAGCACGCCCCGCGCCCGCCCCCTGACCGGCTGGACCGACGCACCCATGCCCTCACGTTCGCACGCGTCGAACCCTCACGACGACCGTCGTCGTCCTCTTCGCGTCAGCGGCCGATGCTGCGGGAACACCTTCCCCGACGCGCGGGGCGTGGCCCACCTGGGAGCGACGCGTGTCGACGACACGGAGCATTCGATGGTGCGCACGGTATCCCGGGCACGTCCCGCTGCCCGCCATCCGGCCGGATGGCGGGCAGCCGCCCACCTGTGGTGGGTGAACCTGCACCGCTTGCGCGTCGCGCCCGCGTACGCGGCGCTGGTGTACGGCATCGCGCTGTGGCTGCACGAGCTCAGCCCGGCCGACCGCCACCGCGTGATCTTCCACGCCTCGACCAACGCCTACAACCTCTCGCACGGCCGCTGGTGGGTGCTGTTGACCAGCTGCGTCGTCTCGCCCCGACCCCTCATCAGCTGGCTGGCCGCGGAGATGTTCCTGCTGGGCCTGGCCGAGCTCCTGTGGGGCCAGCTGCGCGCCATCGGCGTGTTCCTCGCCGGCAACGTCCTCGCCAGCCTGATCGTCTACGTGATGGTGAGGACAGCGATCGACAACGACATCGTCCCCCTCAAGGTCGCCTTCGCACCCGATGTCGGCAGCAGCTACGGCATGGCCGCCACCCTCGGCGCGCTCGTCACCTACATCCCGGGTCGGGTACGCACCGTGGCGATCTGGCTTCTGCTCGGGCTCGGGGCCGGGGCCGCCGCCATCGACCAGACCTTCACGGACGTCGGGCACGCCGCGTCGCTGGTCATCGGGGTGATTGCCGGACTGGCCCTGCGCCGGTGGCACCCGACCTCGGCAACCCCGACCACGACGCCGGGGCTCATTCGCGCCAGATGAGGAGCAGGGCCCGGTCGTCATTGGCGGTCGGCGCGACCGCATCGATCAGCTTGCGCGCCCCGTGCCGAAAGCCCAGGGTGACCAGGCGCTCCGCCTCACCGAGCAGCTTGTCGATGCCGACATCGAGATCCCGCCCAGGGACCTCGACCAGCCCGTCGGTGTAGAGCAGGAGCGCGTCACCGGGCTCCAACACACCGCGGGTGCCCACGTACTTCTGCTCGGGGTACAGCCCGAGCGCCATACCGACCGGCTCGGCCAGGCTCCAGATGCCGCTGCCCGCCGCGAACTGGGCGACTGGCAGATGACCGGCCGACTGCACGACGAACCTCCCGCTGGCCAGCTCGATCGACAGGTGGACCGCTGTGGCGAAGCCGTCGCCCCATTCCTGGCGGAGCAGGTACTCGTTCGCCGCCGGAAGGAACTCGTCGGGCGGTACCGCACCGAGCAGCCCGCCGAGCGCCCCTGACAGCAGCAGCGCGCGGGTACCGGCATCGATCCCTCGTCCCGAAACGTCGACCAGCGCCACCTCGACCAGGGTGTCCTCGAGCGTTCTCGCCGCGACCAGGAAGTCGCCGCCGAACGAAGCACCGCCGGCGGAGCGCAGCACGACCTCGGCCTGCCACCCGGGCGGCAGCACCGGCATCTCACCCTGGGCCCGGAGCCGGTCTCGCAGGTCGACCAGCATCTCCTCACCCCGGAGGCCCTGCACGCCGATCCGCTGACGGATCCGCGCTAGCCAGTCCGCGAACAGGCAGGTCACCACGATCACACCGATGTACCCGGGCTGGATCGCGACGTTGCCCGGCCAGGCCGTCTCGTAGGCCACGGCCAGCGCGACCGCGCCGATCAGCACCCGAAGGCTGCGTACCGTGAGCAGCATCGCACCGGCGAGCATCGGAAGGATCAAGGCGCCCGGCGGCAGGACGTCCGTCCCCACGATGAGGCTCAGGACCGCCATCACCGCAACGAGCAGGACTAGCAGCCCGCACACGACCGGGTCGGTCGAGAACATGCCTGAACGCGGCCGGGCGGCCGAACGCAGCCGGACCGCACCTGGCCGCAGGCCCACTGGCATGTCGAGCTCCGAAGGGGTTGCCATTGTTCGGGCAGCGTAACGACCAAACTGTCAACGCACGACCATCCGCGCGGGTGATCGCGGGCGGCAACCAGGTGGCCAGTGCTCAAACTCGGTGGTGAGCCGCGGCGCGCGCTGGTAGGACTAGGGCCATGCGGTCACCGGTCGAGATTCGCCAGGCGAGCACGGACGACATGCCCGCCCTGCATGCCGTCGACGAGATCGCCTTCCACTACGTCGCCCACCCCAGCGAGGTCGAGCTTGCCGAGCGGCTGCTCGAGGTCGACCGGATGCTCGGTGCGTTCGAAGGCCCGACGGCCGTCGGCCTCGCCAGCACGTACTCGCTGACGATGACCGTGCCCGGGGGTTCGCTCCCGGTCGCCGGTGTGACGTGGGTAGGGGTACTCCCGACGCACCGCCGCCGCGGCATCCTCACCGCGCTGATGACGCATCAGCTCACGAGCTACCACGATGAGGGGCGTGAGGCGGTGGCGGCGCTCTGGGCCTCCGAACCCGCCATCTATCCCCGGTTTGGCTACGGCTGCGGCACCCAGCGCATCGAGCTGGTGATCCCCCGTGCCGGCAACGCGTTCGGGCGTCCATCGGCTGGCACGGCCGAGGCCGGCTTGTGGCTGCAGGTCATCAAGCCCCACGAGGCGATGGAGCACCTGCGGGCGGCGTACGACGCGTCGGCCGGCGCACGGCCCGGATGGGTCGCACGAACCGAGGCCGGCTGGGCCGCGGCCCTCTTCGACCCCGAGCACCGCCGAGGGGGTGGGACGGCCCTCCTGGGCGTGCTCGCTCGGGACGCAGACGGGGTGCGCGGCTACGCCCTCTACTCGGTGACGGACGCCTCCGGTGACAGCGAGCTGAAAGTCCGTGACGTGGTCGCCACCGACCCCACCGCCTACGCCGCGCTGTGGCGGTACCTGCTCGACATCGACCTTGTCGCCTCGGTTCGCGTGGCGGGCCGACCACCCGACGATCCGCTGCTGCATCTGCTCGCGGACACCCGCTCGGCTCGGGTGGGCCTCAAGGACGGGCTGTGGGTGCGGCTGGTCGACGTGGACCGGGCTCTGGCCGCCAGGACGTACGCCCGCGAGGTCGATGTCGTCGTGGAGGTGGCCGACGACCTGTGCCCGTGGAACGCGGGGCGTTGGCGACTCGCGGGCGGCCCCGCGGGGGCGAGCGTCGAGCGGACGTCCGCGCCGGTCGACCTGCGGCTCACCGCCGCGGAGCTCGGCGCCGCCTACCTCGGCGGCACGCACCTGTCCGCGCTCGCTGCCGCCGGGCGGGTCGACGAGCACCGGCCGGGTGCGGTGCTGGCACTGTCGACGGCGATGGCCAGCGACCTGGCGCCCTGGTGCACGGTGCAGTTCTGATTCGCGTGGCCAGCGAACTGGTCTAGCCTGCACCCATGACAGTCCGACCAGCACGTGGCGATGACGGCGGCGGTGCGTTGCGCAACCTGGTGGGCTCGGGGTCTTCCCAGGTGGGAACCGACGGGTCGATGCGCGCTCGCGACATCTCGCGGCCTCGCGCCGGCGACTACGCCCGGGCATCGGCGGCGCCACCGCCGTTGGCCCGGCCTCAGAACCCTTCGACGGCCTCGGGCAGTGCCGGAAGCTCGCCGCGCTCCTCGTAAGCACTGAGCATCGCGATCCGACGGCTGTGTCGCGCTTCACCGGAATAGGGCGTCGTGAGGAACGCCTCGACGAACCGTGTCGCCTCGCCGACCGAATGCATCCGGGCGCCGAGGCTCACCACATTGGCGTCGTTGTGCTCGCGGGCCAGCTGGGCGGTCTCCTCGCTCCAGGCCAGGGCAGCACGCACGCCCTTCACCTTGTTCGCGGCGATCTGCTCGCCGTTGCCCGACCCGCCCAGCACGATGCCGAGCGAGTCCGGGTCGGCCGCCGTGCGCAGGGCCGCCCGCAGGACGAACGGCGGGTAGTCGTCGACCGGATCCAGCTCGAACGGACCGCAGTCCACGGCCTCGTGACCCTGCTCCCCCAACCAGGTGATGAGGTGAGCCTTCAACTCGAAGCCGGCATGGTCGGAGCCCAGGTAGACGCGCATGCCCGGGAGTCTGCCAGACCCTCGACCGCCACGGAGGGGTGCCCGGGTGATGACCCGGGCAGCTGCTTCAGGCGATGAGTACGGTCCGGGCACCGGGATCATCGCAGGGCCCCGAGCGAACCGCCGAGTGATCACACAAAACGGCACTTCACGTACGCCCCGATCGGCGAGAAGATCTGAACCCGAGGCGGCGCGCGCTGAGACCCGGCAGATGTCAGCTCAGCGAGGCAGACCTGCGGTGACGACCCACAGGAAGGCGGTCGTGAAATGAGCGGCAAGGTAGTCGTGAACAGGTGTATGTCGCTTGACGGCTTCATCGCGGGTCCCGGCCACTCGATGGACTGGGGCGGTGGTCGCGCTCTCGCCGACTTCGTGGCACCGGACGATTTCGCGGAGATCGCCGCGGCCACCGGCGCCATGCTCGTCGGCCGGCGGACCTGGGAGGTGGGCGCCCGGATGGAGGCCGAGGAGCCGGGCAGCGCCGACTACCCCTTCTCCGGACCGATGTTCCTCCTCACCCATCGGCCGCTGGAGCCGCCGAACCCGAAGGTCACGATCCTCTCCGGCGACATCGGCGAAGCGGTCGCCACGGCACTGGACGCTGCGGGCGGCAAGAACCTCGAAATCCTCGGCGCCGACGTGGCCGGCCAGTGCCTGCAGCGGGGGCTCGTCGACGAGATCCTGGTGTATGTACTGCCGGTGCTGCTCGGCGACGGCATCCGCTTCTCGTCCCCGGGCCTTGCGAGGACAGACCTGGAACCGGTCAGCAGCACGCGGTCGGGCGACGCCACCATCCTCCGCTTCCGCGTCCGCAAGCAGTCCGACCAGACCGTCGAACACGACCGCCATAGCGCTACCGAGGAAGAAGCATGAGAACGGTGCGTAATGTGATCGTGTTCGACGCGGCCGACTTGCACGCCGAGAGCGCCTTCTGGGCCGGCATTCTCGGTGGCCACGTTTTCGAGGACGACACCTGGCACAGCGTCATCGACGCCAACGGGGAATGGCGGATCGGCGTGCAGCTTGCGCCGAACCACGTGCCGCCGGACTGGCCGTACGGCAACCCGCAGCAGGTGCACCTCGACCTTCACGTCGAGGAACCGCGCTCTGCGCACAACGAAGCGATCGCCCTCGGTGCCAAGCTGCTCCAATCAGCCCCTGATCTGGGCAGCGACGAGGGCCATCAGGTCTACGCCGACCCGGCCGGGCACCCGTTCTGCATCGGCTGGGGTCACCCTTCGCGTGAGCAGCTCGCCGCGTTCGTCGCCAAGCGGTTGGGAGCAGGCAAGGACCAGAGCGCGTAGTGACGGGCCGACTTCTATCCCCACCAACTCATCTTGCTGCCGAACTCAGCTGAAGATGGGTTCGCGGTCCCGGGTGCGCTTGAGCTCGAAGAAGCCGTCGGTGCCGGCGACGAGCACGACACCGTCCCACAGCTTGCCGGCCGCCTCGCCGCGCGGGGTCGGCGAGACCACCGGCCCGAAGAACGCCACGCCGTCGACTGCGATCACCGGGGTGCCGACATCCATGCCGACCCGGCTGATCCCGTCGTCGTGCGACGCGCGCAGCGCCTCGTCGAAGTCGGCGGAGTCAGCGGCGTCGGCCAGCCGGGTCGGCAGCCCGACCTCCTCGAGCGCCTCCAGCCAGGTGGCCCGCTCGTTGGGCAGCTTCTCGTGGTGGAACCGGGTGCCGAGCGCGGTGTAGAGCGGCAGCAGCACCTCGTCGCCGAACTCCTGCTGGGCGGCGATCAGCACCCGCACCGGCCCCCACGCCTGCTCAAGGATCGAGCGGTACTCCTCGGGCAGCTCGCGACCCTCGTTCAGCACGGCGAGGCTCATCACGTGCCAGCTGCACCTGCACCGGCCGCACCTGCTCCACCTCGAGCATCCACCGCGAGGTCATCCACGCCCACGGGCACAGGGGGTCGAACCAGAAGTCCACAGGGGTCCGGCGCACAGTCACAGTCATCCTTCCGAGCGGTGAAATGTTCTTGCACGTTCAACAACTCGGACGGGTCGGATCACTTCCCCGGAACGCGAAGAATGCTTCGTGGGAGACTGACGAGGACCCCCAGAACACGAGGAGCGAGACCGTGGCCGGCAACAACCTGACCCGCGAGGACGCCCGCGAGCGGGCCGGTCTGCTGGCCGTGGACTCCACCGAGGTGACGCTCGATCTCACCGTGTCGGCCGAGACGTTCGCCTCGACGTCGGTCATCCGGTTCACCTGCGCCCGGCCCGGCGCGAGCACCTTCCTCGACCTGATCGCCCCGAGCGGTCCACGAGGTCGTGCTCAACGGCAGGTCGCTCGACGTCTCCGAGGTCTTCGACGGCTACCACATCGCGCTGCCCGGCCTGGCCGCCGACAACGAGCTGCGGATCGTCGCCGACTGCGCCTACATGCGCACCGGCGAGGGCCTGCACCGCTTCGTCGACCCGGTCGACGGCGAGGTCTACCTCTACACCCAGTTCGAGACCTCCGACGCGCACCGGATGTACGCCTGCTTCGACCAGCCCGACCTCAAGGCCGACGTTCACGCTGCACCGTCACCGCGCCCGCCGCACTGGCAGGTGGTCTCCAACATGGCCGCCGCTGGCGAGCCGTCCGACGGTCACCGACGGCGTCAGCCGCGTGGCACTTCCCGGCCAGCCCCCGCATGTCGACCTACATCACCGCGCTGATCGCCGGGCCCGTACCACGTGGTCCGCGACAGCTACGCCGGTCACGACGGCGAGATCCCGCTCGGGCTGTTCTGCCGCACCTCGCTGGCCCAGTTCCTCGACGCCGACGCGATCTTCGAGGTCACCAAGCAGGGCTTCGACTTCTTCCACCGGATCTTCGACTACCCCTACCCGTTCGGCAAGTACGACCAGCTCTTCGTGCCCGAGTTCAACGCCGGCGCGATGGAGAACGCCGGCGCGGTCACCTTCCTCGAGGACTACGTCTTCCGGTCGAAGGTCACCGACGCCGCCTACGAGCGTCGCGCCGAGACGATCCTGCACGAGATGGCGCACATGTGGTTCGGCGACCTCGTCACCATGCGCTGGTGGGACGACCTGTGGCTCAACGAGTCGTTCGCCACCTACATGGCGTCCTGTGCCAGACCGAGGCCACCCGCTGGACCGACGCCTGGACGACGTTCGCCAACGCCGAGAAGACCTGGGCCTACCGCCAGGACCAGCTGCCCTCGACGCACCCGATCGTCGGCCGACATCGTCGACATCGAGGCCGTGCAAGGTCAACTTCGACGGCATCACCTACGCCAAGGGCGCCTCGGTGCTCAAGCAGCTCGTCGCCTGGGTCGGCCGCGACGAGTTCCTCGCCGGCCTGCGCGGCTACTTCAAGCGCCACGCGTGGGGCAACACCACGCTGCGCGACCTGCTCGACGGTGCTCGAGGACTGCCTCGCGGCCGCGACCTGTCGGCCTGGTCGAAGGAGTGGCTCGAGACCGCCGGCGTCAACACGCTGCGCCCGGCGTTCGAGATCGACGCCGACGGGCTGTTCACCTCGTTCGCGGTCATCCAGGAGGCGCACGCCCGACCACCCGACGCTGCGCTCGCACCGGCTCGCCATCGGCCTCTACGACCTCGGCCCCGACGGGGCTCGACCCGCCGCCAGCGGGTCGAGCTCGACGTCGTCCGGCGCCTCGACCGAGGTGCCCGAGCTCGTCGGCGCGCGCCAGCCCGACCTGGTCCTGGTCAACGACGACGACCTGACCTACGCCAAGATCCGGCTCGACGAGCGCTCGCTGGCCACCGTCGACCACGTCGATCGGCGCGTTCACCGAGTCGCTGCCCCGCGCGCTGTGCTGGACCGCCGCCTGGGACATGACCCGCGACGCCGAGATGGCGGCCCGCGACTACCTCCGCCTGGTGCTCGCCGGGCTGGCCAGCGAGACCGACATCGGCGTGGTGCAGTCGCTGCTGCGCCAGGCCCAGCTCGCCGTCGAACGCTTCGGCAACCCGGACCGGCGCGAGGCCGAGCTGCACCGGCTCGCACGCGGCCTGCCGCGACCTGATGACCGGCGCCGCCGGAGCCGGCGACCGGCAGCTCGCGTTCACCCGGGCGTTCGCCGCCTGCGCCCGCTCCGACGAGGACCTGACCCTGCTCGCCGAGCTGCTCGACGGCGAGACCACGCTGCCCGGCCTGTCGGTCGACACCGAGCTGCGCTGGACATTGCTGCGCCGCCTGGTGGCCACCGGCCGCCGCGGCGACGACGCGATCGACGCCGAGCTGGCCCGCGACGACACCGCCGCCGGCCGCCGGCACGCGGCCGCGTGCCGCGCGGCCCGCCCCACGGCGGAGGCGAAGGAATGGGCCTGGACGGTGGTGGTCGACACCGACGCGCTGCCCAACGCCGAGCAGTCGGCGGTGATGGCGGGCTTCCAGCAGAGCGACCAGGTCGAGCTGCTCCAGCCCTACGTCGAGCGGTACCTGGCGTCAGTCACCCGGCTGTGGCATGAGCGCACGATGGAGATGGCCGCCGCCGTCGTGGAGAGCCTGTTCCCGATGCTCGTCGTGGAGCAGCGCACGGTTGACCTCGTCGACGAGTTCATCGAGCGCGAGCATCCGGTGCCGGCGCTTCGACGACTGCTGGTGGAAGGCCGGGACGGGATCGCACGGTGCCTGCGGGCCCAGGCCAGGGACCGCGCCACGTCCTGACCTTTGGCCTGCGAAGATGCCGGCGGGGTTGTGACGTCGTTCAGTCAGCGTGTTCGACGTGCAGCGTCCGCGGCCGGGTGCCAGCCTGAGCCAACATCCGCAAGCCGTCGGTCAGGCCGCCCGTCAGGTCGCCCACAGCGAACGACGTACTCATCGAGATCGCCGCGAGCGCACACGCCCGATCGTCGATCCGGTTGTGGGCCTCGGCGCCGGTGACGATCTCCACCTGGCGCGCGGCCGGGTCGACGAAGACGAGCACGCCCACCTTGGCGTCCGCACCCAGAGCGGCGAGCAGCCGCCCGGCGAAGACCCGTGGCGCAGTGTCAGCCGCGCCGACGACGACCGAGAACTGCAGGTCGGTCGCCTCGTGGGCCTGGCGCACGATGCGCGCGATCATCTCGACCTGATGGTCGCTGAAAGCGTCACCAGCTTGCACTTGCCCCACCTCCAACGACGGACTTGGCCGCATCGGTGTCAACAGCGGCGAGGGCGGCCGTCGGCTCGTCCGGGCCGGAGAACCACACCGGCTGGGCCGTCCACGCGCGGCCCGGACGGTAGCGCGGACCGCGCACCAACGACGGCAGCAGCACCAGGAACACGATAAGCAGATACGCCGCGAGCGGGATGCCGACGAAGATGCCGAGGGTCTGCAGGGCGGACAGTCCGCTGCCGGAGACCTCCCCGTCATCGGCGGCGAAGGCCGGCCCAGCCACCAGGATGATCGGAACCAGGGCGGCACCGACAACTGCGGTGGGCCGCACGGCCTGGCGCAGCATGCTACGAGCGGTCACGGTTCCCTCGGATCGACGGTGCGTATCTCGGACAGGGCCACGGTAACGGATACAGGTTGACCCGATACCGCCCGGGCCAGCACCTGGGCGTTCGGCGAGGCCATGACGTCCTCCAGCAGCACGGAATGACCGTGGGCGTCGCCCAGCGGCAGCCGCCAGTTCGGGTATTCATCCCGGGTCCCCGGCTGGTTCTGCGGCCGCCGTTCACCGGTCACGTCCGGCAGCACCACGCCCAGCAGCAGGGCAGGGCTGGCCCGGAGAAGGCGATGCAGCGCAACGACCTGCGCGCCGACGTCGCGCTCGCCTGGCGCCAACAGGCCGAGCGCGACGAGCAGGTCGAGCCAGGCCTGTCGGTCGCGGGCGTCCACCGTCCTTTCGACGTCGACGGGGCGGGTGAGCAGACCGAGGGCAGTCCCGTAGCGCCACGTGGTCACCGGCCAGGTACCCCGCGGTCGGCGGTAGGTCGTGCGTGGTGACGCTGGCCAGGACCGCCCCGCGCCAGTACTCGGGGCGCAGCGGCTGACCCTGCGCGTCACGCTCGAACCACAGGATCGAGGTGCCGAGGATGCCGCGCTCGTGCAGGTAGTCGTGGACCCAGGGCTCCACGGTCCCGATGTCCTCACCGATCGCCAACGCACCTGCCCGGTGCGCCTCCAACGCCAGCACCCCGATGAGCGCCTCGTGGTCGAACCGCACGTAGGTACCGGCCGCCGCCGAGGCACCCTCGGGAACCCACCACTGCCGGAACAGGCCGAGCACATGGTCCAGGCGCAGCCCTCCGGTGTGCCGGAAGGCGGACCGCACCAGGTCGCGGTACGGCACGCAGGCCGGCCTCGGCAAGCCGCGCGGGATGCCACGGAGGTTGCCCCCAGTCCTGTCCCTGCTGGTTGAACGCATCTGGTGGCGCGCCCACACCCACACCGCGTGCCAGCACGTCGCCGAGCAGCCATGCGTCGGCACCGTTGGGATCCACCCCGACGGCGAGATCGCCCACCACTCCCACCGCCATGCCCGCGTCCCGCGCCATCCGCTGCACGACCTCGAGCTGGTCGTCCACCAGCCACTGCAACCAGGCGTGGAAGTCCACCCGCTCGCGATGGGCGCCGCGAAACGCGGCGACGTCGGCCGAGTGCGCCGCTCGAAGGCCGCCCGGCCAGCCGCGCCACCGCGCGCCGTGCACCTCCACGAGCGCGCACCAGGTGGCGAAGTCGTCCACGCCCGGGCCCTGGCCCGATCCGCCAGGCGTTGAAGGCACGCGCGCGATCCGGGCTCAGGCCCGCGTCGAAGGCGCGCTGCAGCACGGCTCGCTTGCCGGCCCAGACGGCGTCGCGGTCCAGCAGGTCGTCGCTGCTCGACCTCGCCCGCAGCGGCGCGGCCACCTCCTGGACCTCGCCGGCGGGCAGCGCGGCGACCTCCGGCACGTCCTCCACCCGCAGGTACACCGGGTTGCGGAACCGCCTGCTGGACGGGAAGTAGGGCGACGGCTGCATCGGCGCCACCGGTGAGGTGGCGTGCAGCGGGTTGACCAGGATGAAGCCGGCGCCGAGGTCCGCAGCGCTCCACCGGGCGAGGTCGGCGAGGTCGTGCAGGTCGCCCAGCCCCCACGAACCCGTCGAGCGCACCGAGTACAGCTGCGGCATGAAGCCCCACTCGCGCCGCTCGGGAAGCACCAGCCGGTCGGGGGTGAGCACCAGCGGCGCGCTCGCCCGCACCTGGTCCGCCTCGGCGTGCACGACGTGCCAGCCCAGCGGCGTCCCGGCCGGCACGTCGAAGCTGAACGCCCGCACCGGTGCGCCGTCGACGAGCATCGTCGGGCCGTCGTCCGCGGCCGCGGTCAGGTCGACGCGGGTGCCGTCCTCGAGGATCAAGTACGCCTCGGGTACCGAGGCGTTTCGCGCATGCACGGTCACCGTCGCTGGTCGGCCTTCTCGCGCCACGATGTACGGCGCGAGCATCCGGCGCCAGGGCGCGAGCCGCAGCTTCTCCAGTCCACCTGCCGGGTCGGCGGTGTCCACGCCGAGCGCGGCGAGCACCGCGAGCAGGCTGGACGTCGGCACCTCCACATGGTCGCCGCGCCACCCGGTGTAGCTAGTCATCACGCCGTGGGCCTCGGCGAGGCGGACGAGGACCGGGTCGTGAGCGCTCATCACGCGTGCGCTCACCAGAGCTCGGGATGCCGGTGCGCCCAGGGCCGGGCGGCCTCCAGCTGGGCTGCCAGGCGGATCAGGGTCGCCTCATCTGCTGGTCGCCCGGCGAGCATGACTCCGATCGGCAGCCCTGTGTCGGTCCAGTGCAGGGGCAGGCTCACCGACGGTTGGCCGGTCATGTTCGTCAACGAGGTGAAGGGGGTGAACCGCTTCTGGTTCTCGAAGTCGCGGGCCGGGTCGGCGTCGTCGCGAAGCGCGCCGATGTAAGCGGGCGGCGCGGCCAGGGTCGGGGTGAGCACCGCGTCGAAGCCCGCGGTGGCGGCGACCACCTGGCGAGCGGCGCTCTGCAGGTGGGCGAGCGCGGCGGTGTACCCGTGCCCGCTGACGGCGCGTCCCCGTTTGCGCAGCCACTGCGTGAGCGGGCGCAGCGTGCCCTCCTCGTCGGGGTCGACCGGTGTCAGCAGCGCGAGCACCGCCCACACCGCCTCGAACGCGGGCACCAGGTCCGCGCTCACCGGCAGCGCGATGTCCTCGACTTCGTGGCCGAGCTCGACGAGCAGCGCGGTGGTCGCCTCGTATGCCGCGATGCAGTCAGGATGCACGTCGACGTCGGTGATGACCGGTTGGCGGTACCTGCCGATGCGCAGCCGCCCCGGGTCCCGGCTGGCGTGGCCGGCGAACGTCTCACCAACCGGCAGCGGGGGCGCCCAGTGCGGGTCACCGGGCATCGGGACGGCCATGACGTCGAGCAGCGCGGCCGCGTCGGCCACCGTGCGGGCGATCGGGCCGTTGCCGGCCAGCCCGCTGACGTCCCCGGCGAGCGGCCCGGCGCTGACCCGGCCGCGGGACGGTTTGAGACCGACCAGGCCGCACACGCTGGCCGGGATCCTGATCGAGCCGCCACCGTCGCTGCCCTGGGCCAGCGGCGCCAGCCCGCCGGCCACCGCGGCGGCCGCGCCGCCGCTGGAACCACCGGCCGACCGCTCCAGGTCCCAGGGGTGCGGGCCGGCGGCACCCCCTCGGGCTCGGTGTAGCAGGGCGTGCCGAACTCCGGCGCGGTCGTCTTGCCGAGGATGGGCATCCCGGCGCGCTTCATCAGGGCCACCACGAAGTCGTCGACGGGCGCGACGAAGTCCGAGTAGGCGACCGAGCCGAACGTGGTGCGCACCCCGGCCACGTTGTTCAGGTCCTTGACGGCGACGGGCACGCCGAACAGCGGCGGCAGCAGCGCGGCATCGGAGGCCTCGGCGAGCACGCGGTCCACCTGCGCGGCCTGCTCGCGGGCCAGCTCGGCGGTCACCGTGACGTAGGCACCGAGGGTGGCCGATCGGTCAACGATGCGCTGCAGGTAGTGCTCGACGAGCTCGGTCGCCGTCACCTCGTGGCGGCGCAATGCGCCGGCCTGCTCCAGCGCGGTCAGGTCGTGGAGCTCAGCCATGACCGGAGACTACGCTGGCGCCGCGGGCGCTCAGGCAAGGACGGGGCCACCTGTCGTGCCGTTGCGGTTCACGCGGTGGCGAAGTCCTCGATGAGCTCCACACCCTCCAGGAACGGGATCCATCGGGGGTCGCTGCGTCCACTGCCGAGGATCCGCCAGGTCGACCCGCTCGGCTGGTGCGGCGCGCGCCGCAGCCGCCAACCCAGCTCGCTGATGCTCCGGTCGGCCTTGACGTGGTTGCACCGGCGGCAGCACGAGACGACGTTCTCCCACACGTGCGCACCACCTCGGCTGCGCGGCACCACGTGATCCAGGCTGGTGGCCGGCGCGCTGCAGTACACGCAGCGACCGCCGTCGCGCAGGAACACCCCGCGCCGGGTGAGCGGCACAGCTGTCCGGTACGGGACCCGGACGAAGCGGGTGAGGCGCACCACCACCGGCAGCACGTCGGACCGCCTGGCGCTGTGCACGATCACGTCACCGTCGGTGACCGGCACGGCCTTGTCGGCCAGCACCAGCACCAGCGCGCGGCGGCCCGGCACGACGCCGAGTGGCTCGTACGTCGCGTTGAGGACCAGCGCGTTCGCCAAACGCCCTCCTGACTTGCGGGCATTCCTGGGATCAGTGTCCCTGCGTCCGCCGCCCAGGCGCCAGCAAGAAGTTCTTACTCACCGCGGCCCACCTCCAGGCGCTGAGCACCGTGAGGCCCATAGGGTTTGCCCCATGACGTTGCCACCCACCGCACCGTATCCGCCTGCACGCCGCCAGGACCTCGTCGAGCAACTGCCGGCAGGCCAACCGACGTACGCCGTCGCCGACCCCTACCGGTGGCTCGAGGACCCAGCAGCCGACGAGACGCAGGCCTGGTCGAAGGCTCAGGACGAGCTGGTCGTGGCGCACCTGGGCGCGATCGCCGGGCTACCGCAGCTGCGCAACCGGCTGACCGAGCTGCTGTCGGCAGGCGTCGTCACCGCGCCCGCCTGGCGCGGTGAACGTCAGTTCTTCATGCGTCGCACCGCGGAGCAGGAGCATGCGGTGCTCTACACGATCGATCCTGACGGCACCGAGCGCGCGCTCGTCGACCCGATCGCGCTCGACCCGACCGGCACGACCACTCTCGATGCCTGGCAGCCCTCGAAGGAAGGCCACCTGCTCGCCTACCAGGTGTCGGTCGGCGGCGACGAGGAGTCGATGCTGCAGGTCATGGACGTGGCTACCGGCGCAGATCGTCGACGGCCCGATCGATCGCTGCCGGTACTCCCCCGTGGCTGGCTGCCCGGCGGCGAGCAGTTCTACTACGTCCGCCAGCTACCGCGCGACGCGGTGCCCGCCGACGAGCAGCAGTACCACCGCCGGGTCTGGCTGCACCGGGTCGGCACCAATCCGGCCGACGACACGCTGATCTTCGGCGACGACTTCGACCTCACCACCTTCTTCGGCGTGTCCGTCTCCATGGACGGCCGCTGGCTGGTGGTCAGCGCGAGCCCGGGCACCGCTCCGCGGAACGACCTGTGGCTCGCCGACCTTCCGGCGTCCTCGCTGGAAGCACCCACCCTCGTCGAGGTGCAGGTGGGCGTCGACGCGCAGACGTCGCTGCACATCGGCCGCGACGGGCGGGCCTACGTCTACACCGACTCGCGGTGCGCCGCGTGGTCGGCTGGCCGTCGTCGACCCGCAGGAGCCGTCAGCGGAGCACTGGACGCGACCTGCTGCCGCAGGACCCCGAGGCGGTCCTGGAGGATTTCGCGATCCTCGACGGACCCGAGCTCGCCCAAGCCGGTGCTGCTCGCGGGGTGGACGCGGCACGCGGTCAGCGAGGTCACCGTGCACGACCTGGCGACCGGCGAGCGGATCGGCGAGGTGCCGATGCCGGGCATCGGGTCGATCGGCGGCCTGTCCGAGCGGCCCGAGGGTGGCTCGCAGTGCTGGTTCGGCTACACCGACCACACCACGCCCTCCAGCGTGCTACCGCTACGACGGAGCAACCGGTGAGACCTCGCTGTGGGCGAGCGCACCGGGCACCGTCGAGGTGCCGGCGGTACACACGCGAGCAGGTCGTCTACCTGTCCAAGGACGGCACACCTGTCCGGATGTTCGTCATCTCCCCCACCGCCGCGCCGGACGAGCCGCGGCCGACGATCCTTTACGGCTACGGCGGTTTCGGGGTGCCGCTGACGCCTGGCTACGCGGCCGGCACCTTGGCCTGGGTGGAGGCCGGCGGCGTCTACGCCGTCGCGAACATCCGCGGCGGCGTCCGAGGAGGGTGAGGACTGGCACCGCGACGGGATGCTGGAGAACAAGCAGAACGTCTTCGACGACTTCCACGCCGCCGCCGACTACCTGGTGGCGCAGGGCTGGACCACGCCCGCACAGCTGGGCATCTCCGGTGGCAGCAACGGCGGGCTGCTCGTCGGCGCAGCACTGACCCAGGCCCCGGAGAAGTACGCGGCGGTGCTGTGCTCGGCGCCGCTGCTGGACATGGTGCGCTACGAGCAGTTCGGGCTGGGCCAGCTGTGGAGTGAGGAGTACGGCAGCGCCGCGGACCCCGAGCAGCTCGGCTGGCTGCTCGGCTACTCGCCGTACCACCACGTGCGCGACGGCGTCGACTACCCGGCGGTGCTCTTCACGGTGTTCGACTCCGACACCCGGGTCGACCCGCTGCACGCCCGCAAGCTGGCCGCCGCGCTGCAGGCCGCCACCTCCGGCTCCCGCCCCGTGCTCGTCCGCCGCGAGGGCGACGTCGGCCACGGGGCACGCGCGGTCAGCCGGAGCGTCGCGCTGTCCGCCGACTCGATCGCGTTCCTGGCGACGCACACCGGCCTCGTGCTGCCCGTCGGCAGCACGGACGACGGCAACACGGTCGAGCCGTCCGAGCCGAACAGAGAACCGTGACCGCAGGAGGATCCGTGCAGCTGTTGCCCTTCATGGCGGTGCCGCAGGCGGCGGACTCGACACCGGACACCTTGATCGGTCATTGCGGAGCCTCGCCCGGCGTGCTGTGCCGGCTGAGCTGGGACACGTTCCACAACGGCACGCTGGCCGAGGGGGCGGACTACTTCCTCGCCAAGCCGGCGACGATCATCCTCATCATCGTGCTCGCGCTCGTCATTCGGGCACTCGCCCACCGCACGATCACCCGGCTGGTGCGGCACACCGCGGTCGGCGGGCTGCCGGACCGGCTTACCGAGCGGCTGGGCTTGGACACCACCTCCCCCTTGGTCGCCGAGCGGCGCCGGCAGCGCGCCGAGACCATGGGCTCGGTATTTCGGAACCTGGCGTCGTTCGCCATCTTCTCGGTCGCGTTCGTCATGGCGCTCGGCGAGCTCGGGCTCGACCTCGCGCCGGTCATCGCCAGCGCGGGCATCCTCGGTGTCGCCCTGGGCTTCGGCGCGCAGAACCTGGTCAAGGACTTCCTGTCCGGCACGTTCATGATCCTTGAAGACCAGTTCGGTGTCGGCGACGTCATCGACGTCAAGGAGGCCACCGGCGTCGTCGAGGCCGTGTCCCTGCGGACCACGCGGCTGCGCGATGTCAACGGCGTGGTGTGGCACGTGCGCAACGGCGAGATCATGCGGATCGGCAACTACTCCCAGGGGTGGTCGCGTGCCCTGGTCGATGTGTCCGTCGCCTACGGCGAGGACATCCCGCGGGTCCGTGCGGCGCTCAAGGCGACCGCCGACGAGCTCTGGCATGACCCGCAGTGGTCGGATTCGGTGATCGCCGAGCCCGAGGTCTGGGGTGTCGAGACGCTGTCCAGTGACGCCGTCGTCGTGCGTATCGCGATCAAGACCACGCCGTCGACCCGTGCGGCGGTCGCCCGCGAGCTTCGCGAGCGGGCGAAGGCCACGCTCGAGCGCGAGGGCATCGCCGTGCCGTTGCCGCAGCGGTCCGTATGGGTCGCTTCGGGCGAGCCGCCCGCAGCTAGCTCGCCTGCGTCGCCGGGCTAACGGTCTCGGTGCTTCGGCGACCGACACAGGCTAGATTCGCCGACGACCAACCCGAGGTGTGACGGCCGCGGCCACCACCGCAGTCTTCGCAACCGGCGCGTCCCGCCCAGGGGTGACGGCCGCGGCCACCACCGCAGTCTTCGCAACCGGCGCCCTGATGACACCAACCCTTCCGACACGTGCTGGCCTGAGTGGCACTTCAGTCTCCTACGGTCGCAGCTGCTTCACACGCCTGGAAGGGTCGCAATCGATCCCGTCCGCAGCGTGCGGACCGCCCTTGATGCCGCGGTCAAGGATGCCGGGCTCAGCATCGCCGACCTCACGCACGTCGTCATCGGGACACCGGGCGCGGTGCATCCCGTCACCGGTCAGCTCGGGTACGCCCGACACCTGCCTGGCTGGCACTCCCCCGGGATCTTGGAGTCCATCAGGGCTGACCTGGGCGTGGGGGTCGACATCGAGAACGACGTGAACCTGGCCGCCGTCGCCGAACTGTGGGAGGGCGTCGCCACCAGCTCGGCGGACTTCGCCCTGCTGTGGGTCGGCGAGGGAATCGGTCTGGCCATCGTCCTCGACGGCGTGCTTCACCGGGGCGCGACCGGCGGCGCCGGCGAGGTCGGTTACATGCCAGTGCCCGGCGTACCCCTGTCCCGTGCCGTGAGCCGCGGTGGCACCGGCGGGTTCCAAGCCCTGACCGGCGGAGCCGCCGTGCTCGCACTGGCTAGGACGCACGGCATCCGCGGAGACTCCCCGGTGACGGTGCTGCGCAAATCGGTGAGCGCCGGTGACGCGACGCAGGCATTCCTCGGCGAGCTGGCGGCTCGGCTGGCCACGGGGCTCGCAGCCATCGTCGCCGTCCTCGACCCTGATCTCGTCGCCCTGTCGGGCGAGGTCCTGCTAGCAGGAGGCGAGACGTTACGCGACCTCGTCGACCGCGAACTGCGCACCTTGGCGATCCCCCACCCTCGGCTCGTGCTCGGTGCGGTCACCAATCAACCGGTGCGCGTGGGAGCCATCCACGCCGCCCTGACCGTGGCACGTCGCGCCGTCTTTGGAACCACTCGTCCTGATGACCGACTGGCCGGTCCGTCGGTCCCGCGCCCCCACGAAGGAGAACAGTCGTGAGACGAGGCATCACGCGGCGCCGACTGGCCACCGCCGTCACCACCGCAACCCTGGCGGCCCTGCTGGCCACCTCATGTTCTGCCGGGCCGGGTGCCACCGCCGGCAAGACGATGGACCCACCGAAGGCCAGTGGATACCTGGGACCCGTTCAGCAACCGGCGCCCTGATGACGCACCCTTACAACAAGTGCTCGCCGAGCGGCACGCAGCCGCCGACGTCGCAGCTGCTTCATCCGCCTCGATCGAGGCGATGATCGCCTGAATGGGGATCCGCCCGTCGGCGATCAGCTGGCCACACCGAACGCCGCACCGCTGATGCGAAGGGCGCGGCCCACAGGTTCTCCCAGATGAGCACCCCGGCAGTGCTTCCCGGCTCAAGGGCGAGCCGCACTCAAGACGTGCTCGACGTCGTCCGCGAGCACCCACGGAGTCGTCCCCCGTGAGCCCGAACGGTGGCCAGTACCAGAACCTGTTCGAGGACTTCATCGACAAGTGGCAGACGGGGAAAACGACGGACTTGGCGGCCGGGCTTAAGGCCACCGACAAGCAGATCGACGATGCGGTCAAGCTCGGCGAGAAGCCGTAGCGCAGCTGTGTCGACCCTGACCGACGCGCATGCCGAACCGTCGGCGGCCGCCACATGGCGCCGACGGGCCGGTGGCACCGAGCAGCGCCGCCATCGAGTCCAGGTTCTGCTCTTCCTGTCCCCATGGCTTGCCGGGTTTACCTTGTTCTTCGCCTACCCGCTGCTCGCCACGGTGTACTACTCCTTCACCCGCTTCGACCTCATCTCGGCGCCGCACTGGGTGGGCCTGCGCAACTACAGCTACCTCCTGCACAGCGATCCGCTGGTATGGACTGCCGTCCGCAACACGGCCTGGCTTGTCGCCGTACTGGTGCCGACCCGCATCCTGTTCGCACTGGGTACGGCGAGCCTGCTGACGAAGCTCAAGAGCGGGGCCAGCCTGTTCCGCACGCTGTTCTACCTTCCGGCGCTCGCCCCACCCGTCGCCGCCACCATCGCTTTCGTGTTCCTGTTCAACCCGGCCAGCGGACCGGTCAACAAGGTGCTCGGTCACCTCGGGATCAAAGGCCCGCTGTGGTTCAACGACCCGGCCTGGGCCAAGCCGGGGCTCGCCCTGCTCGCCCTGTGGGGCATCGGCGACCTGATGATCATCTTTCTGGCGGCCCTGCTCGACGTTCCGGCGTCGCTGTACGAGGCAGCCGAGCTGGACGGCGCGGGCCGTGGCAGCAGTTCCGCAACATCACGCTGCCGACGATCTCCCCAGTGATGCTCTTCGCACTCGTCACCGGGGTCATCGAGACCCTGCAGTACTTCACCCAAGCGGTGGTCGCCGGAGGCGTGGCTGCCGGGACCGCCGACCCGGCGGGCAGCAGCAAGGTCTTGGGCTACCCGCAGAACTCCACCCTGACCTTCCCCGCATGGCTGTATTCCGAAGGCTTCCAGCAGTTCAACATGGGTTACGCGTGCGCGCTTGCCCTGCTGCTGCTGGCGGTTGCGCTGGTGTTCACCGTGCTGTTGCTGCGCCGGTCGAAGAGCTTCTACACCGAAGACGCGGCGTCATGACCATCACCAGCGCATCCCGCACCAGCTCCCCCGCCTTCATCGCGGACCGGCGCCGGCGACGCAGCCGGCGCAGCCTGCGCTGGGTGGCGACCCACTGCGTCGCGATCGCGCTGTCTATCGTGTTCGTCGCACCGGTAATGTTCGTGTTCCTCACCGCGGTGATGACCAACAGCCAGTCCTTCACCTCCGACTACTGGCCGCACCAGTGGGTCTGGTCGAACTTCGCCACGGTCTTCCACAAGGCGCCGTTCCTGCTCTGGCTGCGCAACACCATGCTCTACGCGACGCTGTCCACCGCGCTCATGCTGGCGTCGAGCATCCCGGTGGCCTACGCACTGGCCCGGATGCGCTTCCGCGGCCGGCGCTTGGCGTTCCTGCTCGTCATCACGATGATGATGCTGCCGCCCCAGGTGACGGTGGTGCCGATGTACGTGATCTGGGCCAAGCTGCACCTGACCGGGTCGCTCTGGCCGCTGATCATCCCGAATTTGTTCGGCGACGCGTTCTCCATCTTCCTGCTGCGCCAGTTCTTGGTCTCGATCCCGCAGGAGTACGCGGACGCGGCAAGGATCGACGGCTGCAGCGAGTTCAAGGTGTTGACCCGGGTGATCCTTCCGATGGTCAAGCCCGGGGTCGCGGCCGTCGGGCTGTTCAGCTTCTTCTACTCGTGGAACGACTACTTCGGCCCGCTGCTCTACACCAGCGAGCACCCGGGCAACTGGACGCTGTCGCTCGGGCTGGCCTCTTTCCGAGCGCTGCGGCACGTGGAGTGGAACCTGGTGATGGCCGCGACCCTGCTGGTCATGCTGCCGGTTATCGCGCTGTTCTTCTTCGCCCAGCGCGCATTCGTCGAAGGTGTCACGCTCACCGGGGTCAAGGGATGAGGACCGCATGAAGCTCGCTGTGGTTGGCGGTGGCTCGACCTACACACCCGAGTTGGCCGACGGGTTCGCGCGGCTGCGCGACCAGCTGCCTGTCGATGAGCTCGTCCTGGTCGACCCCGACGAGGGCCGCCTCGCGCTCGTCGGACCGCTCGCCCAGCGCATCTTCCTCCACCAGGGCCATCCCGGGCTGGTGCGGACGACCACCGACCTCGATGACGGGATCGACGGCGCGGACGCGGTGCTCCTCCAGCTGCGGGTGGGCGGCCAGGCCGCTCGGCTTCGAGACGAGACCTGGCCGGGCGAATGCGGCTGCGTGGGCCAGGAGACGACCGGTGCAGGCGGGTTGGCGAAGGCGCTGCGCACGGTCCCTGTCGTGCTCGACATCGCACGGCGGGTCCAGGCGCGATCCGCCCGCGACGCCTGGATCGTCGACTTCACCAATCCGGTCGGCATCGTGACCCGCGCCCTGCTCGACGAGGGGCACCGAGCGGTCGGTCTGTGCAACGTCGCGATCGGCTTCCAGCGCTGGTTCGCCGAGCTGTGCGGCGTGAAGCCAGGGCAGGTATCACTCGACCACGTCGGGCTCAACCATCTCACCTGGGAGCGGGCCGTCCGCGTCGACGGGGTGGACGTCCTACCCGAGCTGCTCGAGCGCCACGGCGAGGCGATCGCCGCACGGATCTCGCTTCCCGCCGGGCTCATCCGGCATCTGGGCGCCATCCCCTCCTATTACCTGCGCTACTTCTACGCCCATGACGCCGTCGTCGCCGAGCAGCGCCACACCGAGCCCCGCGCCGTCGAGGTCGCCGCGATGGAGCGCCAGCTGCTCCAGATGTACGCCGACACCTCGCTCGTCACGAATCCCGAGCTGCTGTCGCAGCGCGGCGGCGCCTACTACTCCGAGGCCGCCGTCCACCTCGTGGCCTCGCTGCTCCGGGACGTCGGCGACGTGCAGGTGGCCAACGTCCGCAACGGCGGCACGCTGCCCTTCCTGCCCGACGACTCCGTGATCGAGGTACCGGCGTGGATCAGCGCGGCAGGAGCCAACCCGCTGCCGGTGGCTCCGGTCGAGCCGCTGTATGCCGGGCTGATCGCACACGTCAGCGCCTACGAGGACCTCGCCTTGGACGCGGCTCTGCACGGCGGTCGCAGGCGCATCGTCGATGCACTGCTCGCGCATCCTCTCGTCGGACAGATCGATGTGGCCGAGCAGCTGACCGACCGGCTGCTTGCCGCGAACTCCGACTACCTACCGTGGGCGCGCGCATGAGCGACGGCACCGGCGGTCAGCCTCCCGTCGCCGTCCTGGCCATCGACGGCGGCAACAGCAAGACCGACGTGGCGCTCGTCGCCGCCGACGGCACCGTGCTCGGCACGGCCCGGGGCCCGGGCGCCCCTGCTCAGATAGTCGGGATGGCACCGTCGTTCGTGGTGCTCGACCGGCTCGTCACGCTGGCAGCCGAGCGCGCGGGCCTCGGCCCTCGCCGCAACGGTCCGCTTGCCCAACACACGGCCGCCTTCCTGGCCGGGGCCGACCTTGCAGTCGAGGAGGCTGCACTCGACCGCGAGGTCCGCGCCCGCGGGTGGAGCGTGACCACCCACGTCGCCAACGACACGTTCGCCGTGCTGCGCGCTGGCACCAGTCGCACGTGGGGGGTGGCGGTCGTCTGTGGTGCCGGGATCAACTGCGTAGGAGTCTCGCCGGACGGCCGCATCGCGCGCTTCCCGTCCCTCGGACAGCTGACCGGGGACTGGGGAGGCGGTGCAGCGCTGAGCGGCGAGGTGATGTGGTGGGCGACCCGCAGCGAGGACGGACGAGGCCCGCACACTGCGTTGCAACGCGCCGTCTGCGCCCACTTCGCCCGGCCGACCGTCCACGACGTGGCGGTGGCCGCGCACCTGGGTCAGATCGCACCGGTCCGCCTGCAAACCCTGACTCCCGTGCTGTTCGCCGTCAGCGCCGATGGCGACCCGATCGCCCAGCAGATCGTCGACCGGATGGCCGACGAGGTCCTGGCGCTGGGTGTTGTCGCCCTGCGTCGCCTGGACCTGTTAGCCGCCGACACCGACATCGTGCTTGGCGGTGGCGTGCTGACCGCCCGCGACCCCCGGCTGCTCGACCGCATCACCGCAGGCTTCGCCACCCAGGCTCCCGCCGCCACGGTCAGGGTCGTGACAGTGCCGCCGATCGCTGGTGCGGCGCTGCTCGGACTCGACCGGGTGGCGGCAGGGGCGGACGCGGAGGCTCGGCTGCGTGCGGCGTTCGGGCCCGAGCGGATCGAGGTCGGCTAACGGCGGCTAGGCGTCCAGGGTGGCGTCCAGCGTGATCGTCGTTCCGGTCAGCGCCTGGCTCACCGGGCAGCCGGTCTTCGCCTGCTCAGCGGCCGCGGCGAAGTCCTCGGCGGTGATCCCCGGTACCACGGCCCGCACGGTGAGGTGGCTGCCCGTGATGCCCTTACCGGGCTGGAACGTGACGTCGGCCCGGGTGTTGATCGACTGCGGGGCGTGCCCGGCCTGGGACAAGCCGTTGGACAGGGCCATCGAGTAGCACGACGAATGAGCCGCCGCGATCAGTTCCTCGGGGCTGGTCAGGCCGCCCGGCTCCTCCGCGCGCGAGGCCCAGGTGACGTCGAAGCTCCCCGAAGCGGAGGAGTCCAGCGAGACCGAACCCTTGCCCTCGAACAAGCTGCCTTCCCAGTGGGCGTTCGCCGTACGCGTGGCGCTCATGTCTGCTTCCTCACATCGCGGTCGTGGGTCCAGTGACGTCTGGGACACTACGCCTGTGAGTCAGCTGCAGCCTGAGGCCGAGACCTTTTACGACGCAGTCGGCGGCGAGGACACCTTCCGCCGCCTCGTGCACCTGTTCTACGCCGGTGTGGCGGCCGACCCGATCCTTCGGCCGATGTACCCCGAGCAGGACCTCGCCGGCGCCGAGGACCGGCTGCGGATGTTCCTCGTCCAGTACTGGGGCGGGCCGCACACCTACAACGAGCAGCGCGGCCATCCGCGACTGCGGATGCGCCACGCGGGGTTCTCCATCGGCGAGCCCGAGCGGATCGCCTGGCTGACTCACATGCGCAGCGCCCTCGACGCCATCGAGCTGACCGAGGAGCAGGACGCGCTCTGTGGCGCTACCTCGTGATGGCCGCCGGCAGCCTGGTCAACAGGTTCGACGAGGGCGTCACCACCGGCCCCACCCCGTAGCGGCCGACGGAGCCCAGCCTCCGAGGGACGAGGCCTAGCCAGCGGCCGGCGGAGCTCCGTCGACGAAGTGACCGAGGAACTCGGTCTCGGCCGCGTCCAGCCGCCTGGGGCGGCCTTCGGCCAGCTCGAACGGCACGCAGCACGGTGAGCGCGTCGGCGATCAGCGCTCCGCCGTCGAACAGCTCGTAAGACAGCGTGAACGACGCGGCGCGCATCTCGCTCACCCACACGTGGATGTCGATCGGATCGGTCCGCCAGTCCAGCGGGCGCCGGTAGTCGATCTCGTGCCGGGCGACGACCACGACCCGTCGTCGAGCTCGCGGGATCGCGCTCGGCCGCCGGACCGGCGAACAGCATCGCCGTCCGCGCCTCCTCGCAGGTAGCGGAGGAAGGCGACGTTGTTGACGTGCCCGAACGCGTCCATGTCGGACCACCGCATCGGGCAGCGGGAAGACGAACCGTGCCACGCCCGCGCCCCGGCTCAGTCGCGGGTGAGCTTGCGGTAGGTCGCGCGGTGCGGGCGGGCCGCCTCGGCGCCGAGCCGCTCGACCTTGTTCTTCTCGTAGGACTCGAAGTTGCCCTCGAACCAGAACCACTGCGAGTCGCCCTCGTAGGCGAGGATGTGCGTCGCCACGCGGTCGAGGAACCACCGGTCGTGGGACGTGACCACCGCGCAGCCGGGGAACTCCAGCAGCGCGTTCTCCAGCGAGGCCAGCGTCTCGACGTCGAGGTCGTTGGTCGGCTCGTCGAGCAGCAGCAGGTTGCCGCCCTGCTTGAGGGTCAGCGCCAGGTTGAGCCGGTTGCGCTCACCACCGGACAGGACGCCGGCCGGCTTCTGCTGGTCCGGGCCCTTGAAGCCGAACGCGGAGACGTACGCCGCGGCAGGGCATCTCGACGTGGCCGACCTTGATGTAGTCGAGCCCGTCGGAGACGACCTCCCACAGCGTCTTCTTCGGGTCGATGCCGCCGCGGCTCTGGTCGACGTAGGAGATCTTGACGGTCTCGCCGACCTTGATGCTCGCCGGCGTCGGGCTTCTCCTCGCCGATGATCATCTTGAACAGCGTGGTCTTGCCGGCGCCGTTCGGGCCGATGACGCCGACGATGCCGTTGCGCGGCAGCGTGAACGACAGGTCGTCGATGAGCAGCCGGTCGCCGAAGCCCTTGGTCAGCTGCTCGGCCTCGACGACGACGTTGCCCAGGCGCGGGCCCGGCGGGATCTGGATCTCCTCGAAGTCGAGCTTGCGGTACTTGTCGGCCTCGGCGGCCATCTCCTCGTAGCGGGCGAGGCGGGCCTTGCTCTTGGCCTGGCGGCCCTTGGCGTTGGAGCGCACCCACTCCAGCTCGTCCTCGAGGCGCTTCTGGCGCTTGACGTCCTTCGGCGCCCTCGACCTTGAGGCGGGCGGCCTTGGTCTCGAGGTAGGTCGAGTAGTTGCCCTCGTACGGGTAGGCGCGACCGCGGTCGAGCTCGAGGATCCACTGGGCGACGTTGTCGAGGAAGTACCGGTCGTGGGTGACGGCGACGACGGTGCCGGCGTACTTCTCCAGGTGCTGCTCGAGCCACTGCACCGACTCTCGGCGTCGAGGTGGTTGGTCGGCTCGTCGAGCAGCAGCAGGTCGGGCGCCTCGAGCAGCAGCTTGCACAGCGCGACGCGGCGGCGCTCACCACCGGAGAGCACGGTGACGTCGGCGTCCGGCGGCGGGCAGCGCAGCGCGTCCATGGCCTGCTCGAGCTGGGCGTCGAGGTCCCAGCGCGCTGCGGTGGTCGAGCTGCTCCTGCAGCTTGCCCATCTCGGCGAGCAGCGTGTCGTAGTCGGCGTCGGGGTCGGCCAGCTCCTCGGTGATCTCGTTGAACCGGTCGAGCAGCGCCTAGCGTCTCGGCGACGCCGTCCTGCGACGTTGCTCGAGCACGGTCTTGGTCTCGTCGAGCTGCGGCTCCTGCTCGAGGATGCCGACGGTGTAGCCCGGGCGAGAGCATCGCGTCGCCGTTGGACGGCGTGGTCGAGGCCGGCCATGATCTGCAGCACGGTCGACTTGCCGGCGCCGTTGGGCCCGACGACGCCGATCTTCGCGCCGGGCAGGAACGACAGGGTGACGTCGTCGAGGATGACCTTGTCGCCGTGCGCCTTGCGCGCCTTGCGCATCGTGTAGATGAACTCCGCCATGCCCCAAGCCTAGGGGGATACCCGCGTCGCCACGAACCGCCGGCCCGGCTCCGATCGATCATGGTGACGGCGCCGCGTTCCACCGTGTCCCCGACGACGGCCAGCCGGGCAAGCGGCGGGCGCCCCCGCTCGCCCGCCGCTAGCTGAACCGCCTGTCAGCCGGCGTCTGCCCCGACGAGCTCGCGGTCGTCCGCCTCGTCGAAGGCCGATACGTCTCCGAGGCCCAGGAAGCTTTCGCCCGTCGGAGCCTCCGAGTCCTCACCCTCCGGGCCCTCCCCGTCGGCCCCCTCTGCGGTGTCCTCCGACGCAGCGGACTCCGACGAGACCACCCGCTCCATCCGACGCAGCTGGGTGATGCCCCGCGCCAGGTCGTGGCCGATCGCGATGGCGTCGACGTCTACCGACTGCCTCTTCTCGCCGTCCTTGGTCTCATACGGCCGCACCGAGAGCCGACCGATCAGCAGAACCTGCTGGCCCTTGCGCAGGGACGCCGACGCGTTCTCGGCGAGAGTGCGCCAGCAGGTCACGTTGACGTACAGCGTGTCGCCGTCCCGCCACTGCTCCGCCGCCCGGTCGTACCGCCTCGGCGTGGAGGCGAGCCGGAAGGTGGTCACCACGATGCCGTCTTTCGTGGCGTTGATCTTCGGGTCCGTCACCAGGTTGCCCACCACGGTGATCTGCGTGTCGTTCATCCGCTGCTGCCCTCCTTGTGGTGCGGCTCGCTGCCGCCTGTGGAAGGCACGATGGCCGGAGGCCGGTCGACGCGCAGGGCATGATGCGGCAAGTGTGGACAACGGGACGTGACGCCGGGTGTTGTGGACAGGCTCGGACACGCGGCGTGCACCAGCGCGACGCAGGGGTCCACCGGTACCCTTCCGCTGGGACAACCGACGCCCGCCGCGAGGTGTTCACCCTGGGTCTAGCGACCGTCGACCCGTCCCGCGCCCGTAGCTCAGTTGGATAGAGCAACTGCCTTCTAAGCAGTCGGCCGCAGGTTCGAGTCCTGCCGGGCGCGCCAAGCCACCCATGCTCCCCGCGTGCATCGCGCACACGTCGAGACAAGCGACCTCAGGCTCCCTCCGCCAGAAAATCGGTTCGTCCCTGTCCTCGCTGCGGCGTATCATCGCCCGTCGGCAAGGTCCCCCTCCGGTAGCGAAAACTGCTTCGGCATGCGGGAATCGTGTCGGGCCGCCCGCTGTTGCGGCGGATAAGGATCAGCAGTGCCGGCGCGGTGCGCTCGACCATCTCGGGCGAAGTCCCCTACCGCCGATCATGACCGTCATCGATATCCAGGAGCCCAGGGTGCCCTCTCCCGCTGCCCTCGCACGCCCAGCCAGCGAGACCGCCGGGCCTGACCCGAAGCGCTGGCTCGCCCTGGCGGTCATCGCCGTCGCCCAGCTGATGGTCGTGCTCGACGCCTCCATCGTGAACATCGCGCTGCCCCATGCGCAAGCCGACCTCGGCATCTCCGACAGCGACCGGCAGTGGGTCGTCACCGCCTACACGCTCGCCTTCGGCGGTCTGCTGCTGCTCGGCGGTCGCATCGCCGACTACGCCGGCCGCAAGCGCGTCTTCATCATCGGGCTGATCGGCTTCGCCGCCGCCTCCGCGCTCGGCGGGATCGCGCCGAACGCCGGCATGCTGTTCGCCGCCCGCGCGCTGCAGGGCGTGTTCGCCGCGCTCCTGGCGCCGGCCGCGCTGTCGCTGATCACGGTGACCTTCACCGAGTCCAAGGAGCGGGCCAAGGCGTTCGGCGTCTACGGCGCGATCGCCGGCGGTGGCGCCGCGATCGGCCTCATCCTCGGCGGCGTCCTCACCGAGTACGCGTCCTGGCGCTGGTGCCTCGGCGTCAACGTGCCGATCGCCCTCGTCGTGGTGCTCTTCGCCGTCCCGCTCGTCCGCGAGAGCAAGGCGCACGGCGACACCCGGTACGACATCCCGGGTGCGGTCACCGCCACGCTCGGCCTCGTCGCGCTGGTCTACGGCTTCACCAAGGCCGCCACCGACGGCTGGTCCTCGGCGACACCGCTGACGCTGTTCGCCGCGGCCGCCGTGCTCCTCGGCGCCTTCGTCGTCATCGAGCTGCGGACCAAGCACCCGCTGCTGCCGATGCGGGTCATCCTCGACCGCAACCGCGGCGGCTCCTACCTCACGACGCTGCTCGTCGGCGCCGGGCTGTTCGGGATGTTCCTGTTCCTCACCTACTACTTCCAGGGCATCCTCGGCTACTCGGCGCTGAAGTCCGGCTTCGCCTTCCTGCCGTTCTCCGCCGGCATCATCGTCGCCGCGGGCAGCGCGAGCCAGCTGCTGCCTCGCGTCGGGCCCCGCCCGCTGATCCTCACCGGTCTGGTCACCGCCACGGTCGGCATGCTCTGGCTCACTCAGATCACGGTGGACGCGAGCTACGTCACCCACGTGCTGCCGTCGGAGATCCTGCTGAGCGTCGGCCTCGGCGTCGCGTTCGTCCCGTTGTCCGCGACCGCGCTGTTCGGGGTGGGCAACCACGACGCCGGCGTCGCCACGGCGGTGCTCAACACCACCCAGCAGATCGGCGGCTCGCTCGGCACCGCACTGCTCAACACGATCGCGGCGACGGCGACCGGCAGTTACGCGCTGGCGCACACCGGCGCCGCGCAGAGCGTCGCCGACGTGCACGGCTTCAGCGTGGCGTTCGCGTGGTCCGCGGGCATCCTCGCCTTCGCGGCGATCGTCGCGTACGTCGCCATCAACGCGACCAAGCACTCCCTGGCCAAGCACGACACGGTCCCTGCCGCGGCGTGACCTGCGCCGACCCGCTGCCGTCAACCGGCCCGCAACCTGGCTGGCCGGTTGACGGCAGTGACACACCCGGAGCCCGGCGGGAGCCCGCCGAGCGGAACAATGGGCTCCATGACTGACGAACCCCGCCCCGCCCAGCCCTCCGGTGCCGGCTACACCGTCACGATTCGCGTCGAGGCGGCGTCGGATCCCACGCTGCTCCCCCGCCTCGCTCAGGTGGTGAGCGCGGCAGGTGGTGTCGTCACCGGGATGGACCTGGTGGAGGTCATGACCGCCGGCACCACCGTCGACCTCACGATGCTCGCCCGGGACGAGGCGCACGTCGGCGAGGTGAGCGAGGCGCTGGAGAAGAAGGGCGGCTGCCGGGTCCGGCACACCTCCGACCCGACGTTCCTGTACCACCTGGGCGGCAAGATCCAGGTTGCACCGCGAACGCCGCTGCGCACCCGGCAAGACCTCAGCATGGCCTACACCCCGGGCGTCGGCCGAGTGGCTGCGTCCATCGCTGCCCGCCCGGAGACGGCGTGGAAGCTCACCACCAAGGGCAATGCCGTGGCCATCGTCACCGACGGCACCGCCGTCCTGGGCCTTGGGCAACCTCGGCCCGCTCGGCGCCCTGCCGGTGATGGAAGGCAAGTCGATGATCTTCAAGGAGTTCGCCGGGGTCAACGCCTACCCGCTGTGCCTCGACACCCACTCCACCGCCGAGCTGATCCAGGCGACCCTGGCCCTGGCGCCGGGCTTCGGCGGCATCAACCTGGAGGACATCGCCGCGCCCGGCTGCTTCGAGGTCGAACGCACCTTGCAGGCGGCGCTGGACATCCCGGTGTTCCACGACGACCAGCACGGCACCGCGATCGTCGTCTCGGCAGCGCTGATCAACGCCTGCCGACTCACCGGCCGCACGTTCACCGACGTGCGCGTCGTCCAGGTGGGGATGGGCGCGGCGGGCACCGCGATCGCCAACGCACTGCTCGATGCGGGCATCACCGACCTTGTCGCCTTCGACCGGGACGGGGTGCTGGGCGCCGGCGCGGACGTCCCGGTGCATCACGCCGAGGTGGCGGCGCGGTCGAATCCCCGCGGCGTCACCGACCTGGAGCAGGCCCTCATCGGCGCCGACGTGTTCATCGGTACCGCCCGCCGCGGCTCAGTGCACCCGGACTGGTTGCGGACCATGGCGCCGCGTGCGGTGGTGTTCGCGCTGTCCAACCCTGAGCCCGAGGTCTATGTCGAAGAGGTCCGCGACGACGTCGATCCTCGCCACCGGCCGCAGCGACATGCCCAACCAGCTCAACAACTCGCTGTGCTTCCCGGGGTTCTTCCGCGGCGCCCTCGACGCCCGGGCCACCCGGGTCACGCTTGGCGATGAAGCAGGCGGCCACCCGGGCGATCGCGGACAGCGTGACCGACAAGCAGCTCGGTCTGGGGGTCATCGTCCCGTCGATGTTCCAGCCCCATGTCCACGAGAACGTGGCCGCCGCGGTCCGCGACGCGTGGCGCCTCGAGTACCCCCGACCCGCTGACACCGCTGAAGCGGATCTCGCACCGGCATAGAGTCAAGGCATGGCCATGGTTGCGGACGCGTTCGGGCGGGGGCTGCACGACCTCCGCGTGTCCGTGACCGACCGCTGCAACTTCCGCTGCCTGTACTGCATGCCGCGCGAGGTGTTCGGCGCCGACCACGCGTTCCTGCCGCGTAGCGAGCTGCTGAGCTTCGAGGAGATCACCCGGGTCGTCGCCTCGTTCGCGCGTGCCGGCGTGAGCAAGGTGCGTCTGACCGGTGGCGAGCCGCTCCTGCGGCACGATCTCCACCGCTTGATCGCGATGCTCGTCGCAGTCCCCGGGATCACTGACATCGCGCTGACGACCAATGGCTCCCTGCTCGAGCAGCAGGCCGCCGCGCTGAAGGCAGCGGGCCTGCACCGGATCACGGTCAGCCTGGACTCGCTCGACCCGGCGGTCTTCGCCCGGCTCGCCGACACCGAAGGTGCCCCTCGCGACGGTGCTGGCGGGCATCCGAGCCGCCGCCGAGGCGGGCCTGCACCCCGTCAAGATCAATACGGTGGTGCAACGGGGCGTCAACGAGGACTCCATCGTGGAGCTGGCACGGTTCGGGCGCGAGCACGGGCACCCGGTGCGGTTCATCGAGTACATGGACGTCGGCACGTCCAACGGTTGGCGGCTGGACGACGTCGTGCCCGCGGCCGAGATCCTGCGCCGCGTCAGCGAGGTCTGGCCGCTGGAGCCGGTGGAGCCCGACGCTACGTCGGCGAGGTGGCCACCCGCTACCGCTACGTCGACGGGGCCGGCGAGATCGGCGCCATCACCTCGATCACCAACCCGTTCTGCGCCACCTGCACCCGGGCGAGGCTCAGCGCGATCGGCGAGGTCTACACGTGCCTGTTCGCCACTCACGGACACGACCTGCGCGGCCTGATCCGAGGCGGCGCGAGCGACGCCGAGCTCGACGACACCGTCCACCGCCTGTGGTCCGTACGTACCGACCGATACTCCGCTGAACGCACGGCGAACACGGCCCCGCCGCCCTCCGACGAGGGCAAGGTGGAGATGTCGTACATCGGCGGGTGACGCGTCGAGCCCTAGGCTGACGCGTCATGAGCGACTACCTCGTCTGGATCGACTGTGAGATGACCGGCCTCGAGCTGGGTCACGATGCCCTCATCGAGGTCGCCGCTGCTGGTCACCGACAGCGAGCTGAACGTCCTCGGCGACGGCGTCGACGTGGTGATCAAGCCGCCCGCGGAGGCGCTCGAGACCATGCCCGACATCGTGCGGACGATGCACACCACGTCGGGACTGCTCGATGCGCTGGACGGCGGCACCACGCTGGCCGAGGCGGAACGGCTGGTCCTGGAGTACGTGAAGCAGTGGGTGCCCGAGCCGAACAAGGCACCGCTGTGCGGCAACTCGATCGCCACCGACCGCGGCTTCCTGGCCCGGGACATGCCGGCGCTCGACACCCACCTGCACTACCGGATGATCGACGTGTCCAGCATCAAGGAACTGGCCCGGCGCTGGTACCCGCGGGCCTACTTCGCCAGCCCGGTGAAGAACGGCGGGCACCGGGCACTCGCGGACATCCAGGAGAGCATCGAGGAGCTGCGCTACTACCGGGCGGCGGTCTTCGTGCCGCAGCCCGGCCCCGACTCGGCAACGGCCAAGGCGATCGCTGCCTCGACTGAAGCCGATCCCCGAGCGGCTGACCACCCTGGGCGGTAGTGCCGACCTTCCGGCTACACTGCTGCCTGCTGCTTCGGCAGCGCTTGGTGGGTGTAGCTCAGCTGGTAGAGCACCGGGTTGTGATCCCGGGTGTCGCGGGTTCAAGTCCCGTCACTCACCCCAAGCACTCGCGGGCCCCCGTTTGTAGCGGGGGCCCTGTGCGTTTCGGCCCCGCTGGGTTCCGAGCGCGCAGCACGGTTGCCAGGTGCGCGTTACTCCTTCACTGACGCACCGGCCAACGGCAGCGCGTAGGGTCGGCGGTCCTGGGCCGTCACGGCGACAATTCCTTTGCGGCGGTGCCGATCTCTGCGTATGCTTGCGCGGTTCAACTAGATGCATGACGCAAGCAACTTTAGAAGCAGCACCCCGAGGACCACGTCCATGACTACCCCACCCGTCGACCCGGTCGGGCAACCGCCGCCCGCAGCGGATCCGATCGACTCGCCCCTGGTCGACTACGCCACCGACCTGGGCCAGCACCTCATGGCGCTGATGCGCAGCTTCACCCGGCTGCGGACCCAGCTGGCGGCCTCCGCCCCCGAGACGGTCGACATCGGGGCCATGACGCTGCTGTTCCGGCTCATCCAGGACGGACCTCAACGAGCCAGCGTCCTGGCCGAGATGACCTGCGCCGATCCCTCCACCGTGTCTCGGCAGGTCGCGCACCTGGTCAAGGTCGGCCTGATCGAGCGACAGGCCGACCCCGAGGACGGGCGCGCCAGCCTGCTCGTCCCCACCGACGCCGGTCGCGCGGTCTTCGGACAGTTCGCGCGGTGGCGGGGCCGGATGCTCGCCCCGCTCGTCGACGACTGGACCGCCGACGACCGTGACACCTTCGTCAGGCTGCTCGGAATGTTCACCGAAGCGCTCGAGGGCGCCCGCACCACCATGCTCGCGGATGCCAGCAGGGCACCGCACCGAGGGGAGAACTGATGTCCGCTACCGCCACGGTAGCCCAGCCCGCAGCACCGCAAGCCGGCTTCACCCACCGCCAGATCCTGACGATCCTGTCCGGACTGCTGTTGGGCATGTTCCTCGCAGCGCTCGACCAGACGATCGTTGCGTCGGCGATCCGCACGGTCGCCGACGACCTGAAGGGGCTGTCCATCCAGGCGTGGGTGACGACCGCCTACCTCATCACGTCGACGATCGCCACGCCGTTGTACGGCAAGCTGTCGGACATCTACGGGCGGCGCCCGCTGTTCCTCACCGCGATCAGCCTGTTCATCATCGGCTCGCTGGCCAGCGGGTTCGCCCACTCGATGTACCAGCTCGCCGCATTCCGGGCGTTCCAGGGTCTCGGTGCCGGTGGTCTGTTCTCCCTCGCGCTCGCGATCATCGCCGACATCGTCTCGCCGCGTGACCGCGCCAAGTACCAGGGCTACTTCCTGGCCGTGTTCGGCATCTCCAGCGTCCTCGGTCCGGTGATCGGCGGCTTCTTCGCCGGCCAGTCCCACATCTTGGGGATCACCGGTTGGCGCTGGGTCTTCCTCGTCAACGTCCCGATCGGCATCCTCGCGCTGGTCGTGGTGTCCCGAGTCCTGCACCTGCCCCACCACAAGAGCGACCACCGCATCGACTGGTGGGGGGCGACCGCGCTCGTGGTGGGCCTCGTGCCGCTGCTCATCGTTGCCGAGCAGGGTCGTGAGTGGGGGTGGGGTTCTGGCCGCTCTGTCGGCATGTACGCGCTCGGCGTGATCGGCGTCGTCGCGTTCATCCTCATCGAACGGGCCATGAAGGACGAGGCCCTGCTGCCGCTGCGCCTGTTCCGCAACGGGGTGTTCTCGCTGGGCTCGATGGTGAGCGCCCTGGTCGGCATGGCGATGTTCGGTGCCATCGCCGCGCTGCCGCTGTACCTGCAGATCGTCAAGGGCGCCTCGCCGACGAAGGCGGGCCTGCTGCTGCTGCCGCTCATGGGCGGGCTGATGGTGGCATCGGCGATGTCCGGCATCATCATCTCCAAGACCGGCCGCTACAAGATCTTCCCCATCGCCGGCACCGCGCTGATAACCGCCGGCTTCCTGCTGCTCTACTTCATCGGGGTCGACACCGCCCTGTGGAAGACCGACCTCGTCATGGTCGTCATCGGTGTGGGACTGGGCTGCCTCATGCAGACCCTGGTGCTGGCCATCCAGAACGCCAGCCCGCCGAGCGACATGGGCGTGGCGACCGCCGCGGCCACGTTCTTCCGGCAGATCGGCGCCACCCTCGGCACCGCCGTGTTCTTGTCCTTGTTGTTCAACTCGCTACCGGACAAGGTCTCGTCGGCCTTCACCGCCGCTCAGGCGACGCCGTCCTTCAAGGAGGCGCTCGCCGACCCGGCGAACCAGGCAGCGCTGGAGAAGCTGGGCAACCCCGGCAGTGCGCTGCAGAGCGACTCGTCGTTCCTGTCGCACCTCGACCCCCGGCTCGCTCGACCGTTCCTGGTCGGCTTCACCGAGTCCACGCACCTGGTCTACGTCCTGGCGGCGGTCATCGGGGTGCTCGCGCTCGCCCTGGTGCTCTTCCTCAAGGAAGTTCCGCTGCGGATGAAGTCCGGCTTCGAAGAGGCGCAGGCCCAGCGAGCCGCGGAGGCAGCCGGGCTCGATGACGGCGGTAACGACGACGGGCAGGACACCACCGGTGTCGGCGCTGACGTCGGGAGCGCCGACATGGACGGCGACGAGACAGCTCCAGCTCCACCTGTTCCTGTCTAGGCGCAACACCGATACGACGAGAGGCCCGCAGGAGATCCTGCGGGCCTCTCGTCTGCGCGGGCCATGGCCGCGCACGCTCGCCAACCTCACCGACCGCACACCCCGGACGCGACGGACCGCGCGTCGTCGGGCAGCATCACCGCATGGACACCGACGTCATCGACCTGCTTGCCCGCCTCGTCGCGATCGACTCCGTCAATCCGACCCTGGTCCCCGGAGGCGCCGGGGAAAGTGCGATCGCCGCCTTCGTCGCCGACTGGGGACACGACGCTGGCCTCGAGGTGGAGGTCGTCGAACCCACACCGGGGCGTCCCAGCGTGGTGCTGCGAGCCCGCGGTACCGGCGGTGGCCGCACGTTGCTGCTCTGCGGCCACCTGGACACCGTCACCCTGGAAGGGGTGACCGACCCGCTCACCGCGCGGATCGACGGCGACCGGCTGTACGGCCGCGGCGCCTACGACATGAAGGCCGGGCTCGCCGCTTCCCTCATCGCCTGCCGCGAGGCGGCCCGGCTAGGTCTGGCGGGCGACGTCGTGGTCGCGGCCGTGGCCGACGAGGAGTGCGCGAGCACCGGTGTCCAGGAGGTGCTCGCCTCGCTGCGCGCCGACGCCGCGATCGTCACCGAACCCACCGAGATGACCCTGGCGGTCGCGCACAAGGGCTTCGTCTGGTCCGAGATCGAGGTCACCGGTGTCGCTGCGCACGGCTCGCGGCCACACCTCGGGGTCGACGCGATCGTCAAGGCCGGCCCGGTTCTGGTCGCCCTCGGGGAGCTCGACGAGTCGCTGCACTCGGTCGAGCATCCGTTGCTCGGCCGGGGATCCGTGCACGCCTCACTGATCAGTGGCGGACAGGAGATGGCGAGCATCCCGCAGCACTGCTCCATCGGGATCGAGCGTCGCACCATCCCCGGCGAGACGCTGGCAGAGGTCGAGCGCGACCTCGACGAGCTGCTGGACCGGTGCCGGACGGCCGACCCCCAGCTGGTGGCGAGCCACCGGACGACGATGATGCGTGAGCCGCTCGAAGTCGCCGCGGACGCCGAGATCGTCACCGTTGTGCGCACTGCCGCCGCCAAGGCTCTTGGCGGCGAGCCTGAGACGACCGGCATGAGCTACTGGGCGGACTCCGGCTTCCTGGCCGCGGCCGGCATCCCGACCTTGCTCATCGGCCCGGGTGGTGACGGCGCCCACGCCGCCATCGAGTGGGTGAGCATCCCCGACACGCTCGCCTGCACCCGCATCCTGCTGAGCACGGCCACCGAGTTCTGCGGCTGAGAACCCGTACCGACCCGACCCGAGAGGGCTGCCCTGTGACCGTCCCACCCCGCGCTTTGGTGAACCCCCATTGGGACCCGCGTCCCCTCCCCGCCGAGGTGGCGGAGATCCTCGCCTTCCACCGATCACTCCCCGGCTATGAGGTCACCCCGCTGCACGACCTGTCGGCCGAGGCCGACCGGCTGGGCCTGGGCACCGTCCGGCTCAAGGACGAGTCCCGCCGGTGGGGCCTTCCGGCCTTCAAGATCCTGGGTGCGTCGTGGGCAGTGGAGCGGACGCTGCGCATGCGGCCGGAGGTTCGCGAGCTTGTCGCTGCGAGCGCCGGCAACCACGGTCGTGCGGTGGCGCGGGCAGCGGCGACGCGTGGCCTCAACTCGCGGATCTTCCTGCCGGAGCGGACCAGCGCTGAGAGGGCCGCACTCATCGCCAGCGAGGGCGCAACGGTCGTCCGGGTGGATGGAAGCTACGAGGACGCCGTCGCCCGCGCTGCGGCGGCCGGCGCGGAGCACGGTGTCGCGGTCATCGCGGACGTCGCGTACGACACACGCGCGCAGGTGCCCGGGTGGATCGTCGACGGCTACTCCACGATCTTCGCCGAGGTCGCCGAGGTCGACGCCGTGCCCTACGACGTGGTGATCGCCCAGATCGGGGTCGGTTCGTTCGCGGCCGCCGCGATCCGTTTCGCCGCCGGTCAGACGCCACCGGCGCTGGTGCTCGGGGTCGAGCCCGCCGGTGCGGCGTGTGTCACCGCCTCGCTGCCCGGTGGCGTGCCGCTGCGCATCGACACCGCTGGCACGACGATGGCTGGGCTGGACTGCGCGCAGCCGTCCGTCGCAGTCTGGCCGCTGCTCCGGGGCCACCTGCGGGGCTGTGTGACGATCGCCGATGCCGAGTCGTACGACGTGATGAGGGACCTCGCGCGTGGTGGTCTCGTCGTCGGTGACTGCGGGGCAGCGCCACTGGCCGCACTGCGGGCGCTGATGGCCGATGAGGCGTGCGCCGCATTGCGCGAGGCGCTCAAGCTCGGGCCAGCCAGTCGCGTGCTCGTGGTGGCGACCGAGGGGGCATCTGATCCAGTGCACTACGACGCGGTCGTGCAGGCACCGGCGTCCTGAGGCCTCAGATCGCCGACATCGGTGGCTCAAGGTCTCGAACCACAGTGCCGAAGTTACAAGCGTGTGATTCCGCTTCGACTTCAGGGAGGCAACCGTGAACCATCCCGTCATGGCGTTGCTCGGTCAAGGAGTCCCGCTCAGCCTGCTGCTCGATCTCGCCGATCCTGCGGGTCCGCCCTCCCGCGAGATGCTCGAGCAGGAGCGCGGTGTGCGGACCATCGTCTTGGACGTCCCCGAGTTCGCGTCCGCCCTGGCCTGACTGCTAACATTTCCCCCGCTCGCGCCGCTAGCTCAACTGGCAGAGCAGCGGACTCTTAATCCGCGGGTTCGGGGTTCGAGTCCCTGGCGGCGCACCACCCATGACCTGGGCGTTCTCCCTTCGGGGAGGGCGCCCAGTGTCATTTCGGCAACCTCGCGGTCAGCTACCCCGAGGTGGGGTCGCTTTGCGGATCAGTGAGTCGGATCCGCACACCGCGGAACTGGCGATGCACCTGGAGGAGCACGCGCAGCCGTGGGTCGGGGACATCGAGGTGGGGCTCGACCACGAGCGGCCGCAGGACCGCCAGACGGGCGTCAGCGAGCACGGCCCCGGCAGCCCGCCGGTCGCCCCCGAGGACCACCGCGTCAAGCCCGTCGACCGCCGGGACGAGAAGGGCCGCCGCGGTGTCGACCGCTGCGCTCAGCGCCACCTGGACCTGTCCTTCCCGACGCCGGGCGAACCGTTGCTGCGACCAGCCACCGGCGGCGCTGCGGCCGTGCACCTGGCGTGATCCGACCTTCGACGCGACAAGCGTCGAACCGTCGAAGATCCCTGCGGCGTAGCCACCCATGCGGACGAGGAGTGCGCCGACCCGCCGGCGCTCGAGGGCGTGAGCGACGAGAGCGCCGGCCGGATCCAAGCTGGCCGAAAGGGGCGGAAAGGGCACATGACACTCGGCCACCGCTCCGTCGGCTCCGGTGAGGGTGACGGTGGTGGGCCCCACGGCGCACGATGCGCCTCCGTGGCCCTCACTGAAGCGGCTGAGCCAGCCGCTCAGGCGTTCGGGATCGACGACGACCCATCGACCGCCACCGGCTGCCGGACGTCCATTTGCGCGCACGCCCCAGTATCTAGGTCCCGCACCACAACGCTAGGGCCAGAGCGATGGAAGGCAACCACCCTGAGGGTAGTGCCGGCTCAGCTGGTCCGTCGCCCGCATGCATGAGTTGACCTTGTTGGGGGTACTGAAGAAAGTCGGAACTGACGGTCGTCGGAAAGGGAGCAACCATGGTTGCGATGCTGCTCGTGCTGCTGCTGGCTCTGATCCTTTTCGGAGCGGGGTTCGCCGTGAAGATCCTGTGGTGGATTGCCATAGCCGTTCTGGTGATCTGGCTCCTCGGGTTCTTGATGCGCGGCGCAGCGGGCGAGGGTGGAACGCGTGGCCGCTGGTACCGATGGTGAGCACGGCCCGCATCGTGGACGGCAGTGGAGGTCCGTCTAGCCGGACAGGACGATCCCGGGTAGCACTCCGGCAACGGGGGAAGCCCTCACCGGAAGGGAAGCGTCAGACAGCGGGCGGTGGCTCCCCATGGTCCTCCTCGGCCTCTTGCTCATGGCGGGCAGTGCTGCCTTCGTCGGCCTGGCCATCGCCGACAACCGAGGTGGCGGCCCGGAGTACACGGTGCACATGTTCGGGCACACGCTGGCGACGATGAACTCGCTGGCGATCTTTTGTTCGGGCGTAGCGCTGGCTTTGATCTTCACCCTCGGCCTCTGGTTGTTCAGGGCCACCCGCCGGGCCACCCGCCGCCAACGGTCCCGTCGCAACGCAGCCGCCGGCTACACCACCTCCAATCATGGATGAGGTATGTGCAGCGCCCGCATCACCTCCTCGTCGGTGGTCGGAGCGAAGTCGATGTAGTAGTCACCGACAGCTTCGAATCCGGGTGGTGCGTACAGACAGACCAACTCGTTGACCAGACGCTTCAGCTCCCGACACGCCACAGCCGATCCGACGGGCACCGCGACCACGATCGCCGCTGGCTGCTGCTCGCGCAGCGCACCCACCGCGGCCGCCATGGTCGTCCCGGTCGCGAGCCCGTCGTCCACCACGACAACGTCCCGGCCGCCCACGTCGAGCGCGGCCCTGCCACGCCGATAGAGCGCATCCTGGCGGTCCAGCTCGACAGTCTCCCGCTTCGCTATCGCCTCGAGCAGCGCCTCCGGCACGGAGAGCGCGAAATCGTTGAACACCCGGCTGCCGCCGTGAGCGATCGCCCCGATGGCGAGTTCCCGATGGCCAGGTGCGCCCAGCTTGCGAACCACCAGCACATCGAGCGGAGCATCCATCGCGGCGGCCACCTCGGAGGCCACCGCGACACCACCCCGCGGCAGGCCGACCACGATGACCGGGTTCACCGGACGGCTCGCTGCCAACCGCGCCCCGAGCGCGCGACCAGCCTCGCGGCGGTCGGCGAATGGCAGCCCGAAACTGGACAGCCCAGACACCGTCTGGAACTACCCGCTTTGGGCCTACTGTTCACCGCCGCACGTGACAGCATCTGGTGCGGCGCCGCACCAGCGCGCTGATCGTGAACATGGCTGACCAGCAGAGGGGACCGCACCATGCGCCGACTGGGCCACGGGCCCCGCCTGGCCGCGACGAACCACCCGGCGGTCCTTGCGGTCCTCGTCTACGGCACAGCGACCATGGTGGGCACCGCCTTGTTGCTGCTCCCCCTCGCCCGGGCCACCGGCGCCGCTCCGCCGGTAGTCACTGCGTTGTTCACGGCGACGTCGGCGCTGTGCGTCACCGGCCTGACCGTGGTGGACACCGGCACCTACTGGTCGACCTTCGGCCACGTGGTGATCCTGGCGCTCGTCCAGGTCGGCGGAATCGGGATCATGGTGATGGCGTCGCTGCTCGGGCTGACTGTCTCGCGACGGCTGGGTCTACGGAGCCGGCTGCGGGCGCAGGAAGAAGTGGGCGCGACCGACCTGGGCGAAGTCCGTCGCCTCATCCGCAGCGTCGTGCTGATCAGCCTGGTCGTCGAGGCCGTCACCGCGGTGGTCCTGTCGCTGCGCTTCTCCCAGCGGTACGGCTTCCCAGCGGGCGAGGCCATCTGGAACGGGACGTTCCACGCCGTGTCGGCGTTCAACAACGCCGGATTCGCATTGTTTCCGGACAGCCTCATCCGATTCGTCAGCGACTGGTGGGTGTGCGTCCCGATCCTCGGTAGCCGTGGTCATCGGTGGCCTCGGGTTCCCTGTGCTGGTCGAGCTGATCCGCGACCGCCTCCATTGGTCGCGGTGGTCGCTGCACGCGAAACTGACCATCGTCACCTCTGGCGCGCTGTTCGTCATCGGCGCGATCGTCGTCACCGCACTGGAATGGACCAACCCGGGCACCCTCGGCGCCCTGAACACACCGGGGCACGTGCTCGCCGGGACGTTCCAGGGCATCACCCCGCGTAGCGTCGGCTTCAGCACCGTGCCCTACGAGAACATGAGGGACACCACGCTGGTGGTGACCGACGCGCTCATGTTCCTCGGGGCCGGCAGCGCCGGCACGTCCGGCGGTATCAAGGTCACCACGTTCGTCGTGCTCCTGCTCGCTATCGTGGCCGAGGCCCGTGGCCGTGATCAGGTCCAAGCCTTCGGTCGAGCCATCCCCACCTCGGTCGTGCGCCAGGCGTTGAGCGTCGCGCTGCTGGCGGTCGCGATCGTCTTCCTCGGTACTCTCCTACTCATGGAGCTCGGTCACGTCGACCTGGACCACGCCTTCTTCGAGACCACCTCCGCCTTCGCGACCACCGGACTGTCGACGGGGATCACACCGACCCTGGCTACCCCGGCCAAGCTCCTACTGGTCGCATTCATGTTCATCGGCCGCGTCGGCACCGTTACGGTTGCCTCGGCCCTCGCATTGCGTAACAGCCCGCGGCTGTTCCGCCTACCGGAGGAGCGACCCATCGTTGGCTAGGAGCGCCCGCCTGCGTGAGGACGCTGTGCTGGTCATCGGGCTCGGCCGATTCGGCAGCGCCGCCGCAGATTCGCTGACCAAGCTCGGTCATGACGTCCTCGCCGTCGACGCCGACGCCCGCCTTGTCCAGGCCTGGTCCGGTCGGCTGACCCACGTCGTCCAGGCCGACACGACCGATGCGACGACACTCGCCCAGCTCGGGGCGGGCGAGTTCCGCCTCGCGGTCGTCGCCATCGGAACCGACATCGAAGCCAGCCTGCTGACCACCGCAGCCCTCGTCGACCTAGGCGTGACGGAGATCTGGGCGAAGGCGGTCAGCACCGCCCACGCGAAGATCCTCGAACGGATCGGTGCCCAGCATGTCGTCTTCCCGGAGGCGTCGATGGGCGCAGCGGGTCGCCCACATGCTCACCGACCGGGTCATGGACTTCATCGAGATCGACAAGAACTTCGCGATCGTGAAGACCACGGCACCCGCCGAGTCGTGGGGACGGTCCCTGGGCGAGTCCGCCCTGCGGCGCACGCGTGGCGTCACCGTCGTGGGCGTGCAGCGTCGCGGCGCGGACTTCATCCCGGCCCAGGCCGAGACGCAAGTGTCCGAGGGTGACGTGCTGATCGTCGCCGGTCCCACCGACGCGATCAACCGCTTCGCCGCGCTTCGCTGAGGACGCCGAGAGCGGCCCGAGACCCGTCGCGGCAAACGTCGTTACTCTCGGATTGGAACACGGTTAGGGCCGGTCTCCTCCAGCCGAGGGTGAGGCACAGTTGCGTGACGTGCTGCTGGTCCTCGCTGTGTTCCTCGCCTGCGCCGTGGAAGCGGTCGAGGCGCTGACGATCGTCCTGGCTGTCGGGCGTCACCCGGGGCTGGCGCTCGGCGCTGCAAGGCGTCGCCGCCGGCCTGCTTGTGCTGGCCATCGTCGTCGCCGCGCTGGGTCCGGCCCTGATGTTGATCCCGCTGAACGCGCTTCGGCTGTTCGTCGGCGGCCTGCTGCTGATCTTCGGGCTGGCGTGGCTGCGCAAGGCGATCTTGCGCGCGTCGGGCTACAAGGCGCTGCACGACGAGGACGCGATCTACGCCCGTCAGATGACTGCCGCCACCGCTGCCGGCCATACCCGTCGAGCCGTGGTCGACGACTGGTACGCGTTCACCCTGTCGTTCAAGGGCGTGGTGCTGGAAGGCCTGGAAGTGGCGTTCATCGTGCTGACGTTCGGCTCGAACCAGGGCAGCATCCCGCTTGGCCGTGCTGGGCGCGGCAGCGGCGGTCGTCGCGGTCACCGCGGCAGGGATCGCGGCCCGTGCCCCGCTCGCGCGGGTGCCGGAGAACACCCTCAAGTTCGCCGTCGGGGTCCTCCTCACATCGTTCGGCACCTTCTGGGGGGCCGAGGGCGCGGGGGCGCACTGGCCGGGCGGTGATGCCGCACTGCTCGCCGTGCTCGGTCGTGGTCGCGGCCACAGCGCTGGTCCTCACCGCCACGCTGCGGCGCCTCCACACTGCCCGTTCCGGCGCAGCCCTGGCCCCCGCCGCTGAGGCGAACCGGTGAGCGCCATCGGTCGCGCGCTGCGTGGCTTCGCCGCGTTCTGGTGGGAGTTCATCGTCGGTGACGACTGGCGGGTCGCGGCCGGCGTCGTGGCAGCGCTGGCTGTCACCGCCTTCCTCGCGGCGAAGCACGTCCCCGCGTGGTGGTTCCTCCCGCTGGCTGTGCTCACCCTGCTTACACTCTCCGTGGCACACGCTGTCCGAGGCTCCGGTCAGGATTGACACAACCTCGCGCGGCGCGCTGAGGATCGCCAACGGTCCCTACCTCGGCGACGAGAGGTAGGTGGCATGGCTCCGCTTTCCACCGCACGGCGACAGGTGCTGGCCGTGATCGCCGTCGGCGGCGTCCTGGGCGCCGAGGCCCGTTTCGGCGTGAGCACGCTCCTCCCCCACGACGTCGCCGGCTTCCCGTGGGCGACGCTGGTCGTCAACGCCTCCGGCTGTCTTCTCATCGGCGTGCTCATGACCCTCATCGTCGATGCGGCCCCGCCGCACCGGCTGCTGCGCCCTTTCGTCGGCGTCGGCATCCTCGGCGGCTACACCACCTTCTCCACCTACACGGTCGACATCCAGCACCTGCTGACCGCCGGCAGACCGGCCGTCGCCGTCGGCTATCTGGCAGGCACCGCGGTCGTGGCTCTGGCAGCGGTGTGGGCCGGTGTCGCCCTCACCAGGGTCTCCACCCGCCATGCGTCAAGCCGCGCCGAAAGCAGAGCCCGTAGGGCCATCGGAGCCGCTCGCCCGGAGGAAGGAGAGGCCGCATGAGCCCACGCGAAAGCGCGCGCAGGCTCACGATCATCATCGGCGCGGACGATGTCTGGCGCCACAAGCCGCTCTACAACGAGATCGTCCACCGGGCCCACGCGGCAGGACTCGCAGGCGCGAGCGTGTTCCACGGAATCGAGGGATACGGCGCGACGAGTCATATCCACACCACCCGGATTCTGAGCCTGTCCGAGGACCTGCCGGTCGCCATCGTCATCGTCGACGATCCTGCAGGCGATCGAGGCATTCCTCCCCCAGCTCGACGAGCTGATCATCGACGGGCTCGTGGTGCTCGACGATGTCGAGGTCGTCCGCTACGTGGGGCGCGCCGGCGGGCGCGCGGCGGAACCGACGTGACGGTCCTGCTGATCGCCATCGGAGCCGCGATGGGCGCCCCCGCCCGCTACCTCACCGACCGCTTCGTGCAGGCCCGACACGACACCGTTTTCCCCTGGGGCACGTTCGTCGTCAACGTCATCGGCTCCTTCGTGTTCGGCCTGGTGACGGCAGCCGCGGTCGCGGGCCACCTCGACAGCAGCGTCGTCGCCGTCGTGGGCACCGGGTTCTGCGGGGCGCTGACCACCTACAGCACGTTCGGCTACGAGACGCTGCGCCTCGTCGAGGACGGCGCACGGCTCTTCGCCGTCGCGAACGTCGCCCTGAGCATCGGCGCCGGTCTGGGAGCAGCCGCCCTAGGTTGGACCATCGGCGCTGCGGTGACCTGACCCCGCTCCGGGCACACCGGTGCGGGCCGCGACCGACAGGCCGGGGGTTCCGGTCGGTGCGCGCAGGAGCACATCAAGCCGGAAGTCCTCCTCGACGGTCCGGCTCACCAAGCACAGCTCGCTCCGCTCGAGGACGGCCTCATGCACCGCGTCACCGGTGAGCAGGTGGTCCGCGACCGCGGGCCGCCAGTGCGCCACCACCAGGGTTCCCCGTTCTGACAGCGACACGACAGCGCGATCGAGCAGCTCCGACAGGGCGTGCTCGTCGAGGTAGTAGAGGAGCTCGGAGAGCACCACCAGGTCGAACGTGCGATCACAGGGCCAGTCTTCCGGCACGACCGCGTGCCGGACGTCGACCCAGGGCTTGTCGGCGAGGCGCCTGCTCGCGGTTGCGACGGCACGTTTGCTGGCGTCGCACGCGAGCAACCGGTTGGACCGTGCCGCCAGCTGCTGGGTGAGCGCACCGATCGAGCACCCGGGCTCGAACGCGAAGGCGTACTGCTGGTCGGGCAGGGCGGCGACGAGCATGTCCCGCTTGCGTTGCTCGTACCAACGGTTCTTGACCTCCCACGGGTCGTCGGCCGCCGCATACATCTCGTCGAAGTAGGAGGTCGGCAGCCGGCTCATGCCCGCGCTCCTCCATCCCGTCGTGTCCGTTTTTTGCTACCCCGTCCTTGGTTCGCGCAACCTGATCCGACGCTTGCGGGGCGCTGCCCGGTCACCACCACGCCTGATCGAAGGGTGTTCAAACCGGGCGGCACGGCGGTAGAAACAGATCGCAACCAAAGGAGGTCGGTTCGTGGTCCCGCCCTCTGGCGCGCAGTACGAGATCAGGTCGGGCTCGCACCACGCGACGGTGGTTGAGGTGGGCGGCGGCATCCGCGAGTACGCGGTCGACGGGCGGGCCGTGCTCGAGTCCTACCCGGTGAGTCAGATGTCCGACGGCGGGCACGGCGCCGTGCTGGCCCCGTGGCCCAACCGGCTGGCCGACGGCAGGTACGACTTCGACGGCGTCCCTCACCAGCTTGCCTTGACGGAGCCGGACAAGAACAACGCGACCCACGGGCTGTTGCGCTGGCGGTCGTGGACGCCCGTCGCGCGCGAGCCCGACCGTGTAGTGATGGGCACGCGGTTGCACCCGATGCCCGGCTACCCGTTCACCCTCGATGTGCGAGTGGAGTACACGCTGGCCGAGACCGGCCTCACGGTGCGGACAACGGCGACCAACATCGGCGACCGTGCCTGCCCCTACGGCTGCGGCCACCACCCCTACCTGTCCCCCGGCGACGGTCTGGTCGACGACTGCGTACTGGAGCTGGACGCGGCCACCTGGATCACCACCGACCCCGTGCGCCAGCTCCCCACCGGAACCGAATCGGTGGCCGGCTCGCCGTACGACTTCCGCGCCGGCCGACGAATCGGCGACGTCGCGGTCGACTTCGCTTTCACCGACCTCGCCCGCGATGCGGCCGGTAGGGCGTGGGTCCGGCTCACTGCTCCCGACGGGAGCCGCACCGAGCTGTGGGCCGACGAGACGTTTCCCGTGCTCGAGATCTACACCGGTGACACCCTGGCGCCCGCCCGAGCGCGCCGCGGCCTGGCAGCGGAGCCGATGACCTGCCCGCCCAACGCATTCCGATCCGGCGAAGGCCTGCTGCGCCTGGAGCCGGGCCAGTCGGTGACCACCGCGTGGGGCGCACAGCTGGCCGGGTGAGCGCCGAGAGCGTAAACGGCGATCAGCGCCGCTCGATGACCCGCGGCGCCTGGCCGGGGTGCCAGCTGTGGATCAGCAGGCAGTCCTGGTCGGGGCTTACGCACGTCAGCACGACCTCGGTGAGGTCGATGCGGAACAGGTGGAACGGCGGCGGAGGCCTTATCGCCTCGACATAGGCTTCGAGCTCGGCTTGGTCGACGACCTCCACAGCGTGGCCCGACACCTTGGCGTCACCGTCAGCCATCGAACCGTCGCCCGGGTTCGCGTGCAGGGCGAGGCGGCCGTCGCGCTGCAGGTCGCGCGCCTTCAGCGAGCCCCACATCGACCCCAGCGTCAGCTCGCCGCCAAAGAACTCCACCTCGGTACCGCTGACCCGAGGCGACCCGTCCAGGCGCAAGGTCGCCAGCACGTGGTGCTTGGTCGCCTCAAATCGACCCCGGACCGCCGGTGCGAGCTCAGGCGCCTGATCGACGAACTGCTGCCACGTCGTCATCGACTCATCATCGCGCGCGAGGCACCCACCGCGAAAAAAGAAACTGCCCGGTCCCGTCGCTAACGACGGGACCGGGCAGCTTCAGCGAGCTGTGAAACCTAGATCGGGCGGACCTGCTCGGCCTGCGGGCCCTTCTGGCCCTGCGTGATCTCGAACTCGACCCGCTGGTTCTCCTCGAGGCTGCGGTACCCGTCAGCCACGATCGCGGAGTAGTGGACGAAAACGTCCGCGCCGCCGCCGTCGACTGCGAGGAAGCCGAAGCCCTTCTCGCTGTTGAACCACTTAACGGTGCCCTGTGCCATGTGCACTCCCTACGTACAGTGTCGACACCCGCACTGTGCGGCTGCCGGGCCGTCGGGGCGCTTGCATCTGTCCGGAATTCACCGGAAAGAACAAACGCCCGCGATGACGTTCCACGGGCGTGCAAACACGATCAGGGAACTGCGACCAAGTAGAACGCTAGCACGCTTGCCACATGAACGCCATGCTCCGCACCTAAATCGTGATCTAGGAGCTCTTGCAGGGCTATCCGCAGCCGGGCAGCATGGACGAAAGCGTCGAAAAACGCCCGCTGAACCGGGTCAGTCTCGCTGGTGTCCTCGGGGTGGAACTGCACAGCAACGAACCACCCGGCGGGCTCGGCGAACTCCAGCGCCTCGGCGGTTCCGTCCGCTGCCCGTGCGGTCACCACGAGCCCCTCGCCGAGGTCCTTCACCGCCTGATGGTGCGAACACCTGGTCTTCGTCGGCCGACCGTCCACGATCGCCGCCCCACGGCTGCCCGGCACCCAGGACACCTCGTGCTCCAACGCCTGGTGGTCGGCGAAGGGTTCGCCCAGGTGCTGGATCAAGGTGCCGCCCGCAGCGACGTTGGCCACCTGCAGGCCGCGGCAGATCGCCAGCAGCGGGATCCGCTCGCGCCACGCGATCCGGGTGACGGCGAGGTCGAACGCGTCGTGGTCGACCTCGACCCCGTCGACCTTGTCCGAGACGACCGTCTCGCCATAGGCGGCGGGGGCGACGTCACCTCCTCCGGGCACCAGCACCCCGTCGGCAATCGCCAGGCGCGCCGCGATCTCAGCCTCGTCGACAGTCCCGTCGGTGGCCGACGGGTACAGCATCAGCGGCTCCGCACCGGCCCGCCAGACAGCGTCGCTGATCAGCCGGGAAACCACGACACCCTCGAAGCGCAGCGCGGATGCCGTGGTGGAGAACCGGCCGGGGATCGCGATCCTGGGCCGACGGGCGCGTGAGCTCATGCCACTCCTGCGGGAGAAGGTGCGGGGCGCTAAAGGTACAACCCGGTCGATCCGTCTTGGAGCCGGAGGGCGGCAACGGCATGCACGTCGCGTTCACGAAGCACCACGTAGGTGAGCCCGTTCAGCTCGACCTCGGCCCGGTCCTCAGGCTCGAAGAGCACCCGGTCGCCGTTCTCGATCGTCCTGACGTTCGCGCCCACCCCGACGACGCCGGCCCACACCAGCCGCCGACCGACCTGCGCGGTGGCGGGGATGACGATGCCGCCGCCGGAGCGGCGCTCACCCTCTGCACCGTCCAGGCGCACCATGACCCTGTCGTGCAGCAGCCGAATCGGCAGGCCTTGGCTGTCCCTGGTCGGGCCGGCAGGCGATTTCGCGAGGGACGCGCGGACGGAGTTGCCGCCGGCGGTTGCGGGCTGGTTGCGCTGGGTCACGCCCCGAAGGTACCTGCCGGATCCGCTGCCCATTTCAGGGATCGTCGTTTCTTGACACGTTCCAGAAACGGTCTTGGCTGGCGCCTTCTGGCGACAGCGGACCCTGGCTGAGGAGTGCCGTCGAATCAGACGTTGGCCGGGTGGAACCCGAACGGCAGCTCCAGCCGGTGCGCGCTCATCAGCTCGGCGTCGGCGAGCAGCTCGCCAGTCGGCGCATCGGCGACGATCACGCCGCCGGACAGCACCACCGACCGCGGGCACAGCTCGAGGGCGTAGGGCAGGTCGTGGGTGACCATCAAGATCGTGACGTCCAACCCCCGTAGGACGTCGGCCAGCTCGCGGCGGCTCGCCGGGTCGAGGTTGGACGACGGCTCGTCGAGCACCAGGATCTCCGGCTCCATGGCGAGCACGGTGGCGACAGCCACCCGCCGCCGTTGCCCGTAGCTCAGGTGGTGCGGAGCCCGGTCGGCGAAAGCCGCCCATGCCGACCTGGTCCAGCGCGGCGCGCACCCGCCGGCGAGCGCCTCGCCGCGCAGTCCGAGGTTGGCTGGACCGAACGCCACGTCCTCGGCGACCGTCGGCAGGAAGAGTTGGTCGTCGGGGTCCTGGAAGACGATGCCGACCCGGCGGCGCACCTCTTTCAGGCTCGGCCTTCTCCACCTTCAGCCCGCCGACGAGCACCTCGCCGAGCCCACCGGACAAGATCCCGTTGAGGTGCAGGACGAGCGTCGTCTTGCCCGCTCCGTTGGGTCCGAGCAGCGCCACCCGCTCACCGCGACCCACGGTGAGGTCGACGCCGTACAGCGCCTGGTGGCCGTCCGGGTAGGCGTAGGCAAGGCCACAGACCTGCAGCGACGGGGCCTGAACGGGGCTCATCGGGCGACGACCACGGCACCGACGGCGGCGACCATGGCCAGTGCCGGCAAGCACGCCGCGACACCCCACTGGGCGACCGATGCCGGCGCCTGCGCCGTCTGCGGCATGGTGCCCGTGTAGCCGCGGCTCACCATGGCGAGATACACCCGCTCGCCGCGCTCGTAGGACCGGATGAACAGCGCGCCGGCGGACTGCGCCACCACCTTCATCTGGCGCACCGACCGGGCCTCGAAGCCGCGCGACTGTCGGGCGATCTTCATCCGGTGCATCTCCTCCAGGATGACGTCCACGTACCGCAGCATGAAGGTCGCGATCTGGGTGACCACCCGCGGCAGGCGCAACCGCTCCAGCCCGAGCAGCACCGCGCGGGGCTCGGTCGTCGCGGCAAGCAGCACCGATGCCGCGACACCCAGCGTGCCCTTGGCGAGGATGTTCCACGCCCCCAGAAGACCGTCCGCACTGACGTGAACCCCGAGCACCTCGACGCGTTCCCCGGTGGCAACGAACGGCAGCGCCAGGGCGAACGCCACGAACGGGAGCTCGACCAGCAACCGGCGCGCGACGAACGGCGCCGGCACCCGCGCCGCCGCAGCGACCCCGGCCAGGAGCACCGCGTAGACGGCGAACGCCCAGAACTGCCCGGCGGGTGTGGCCACCACGACCATCGCGAAGGTCACCATGGCGACGAGCTTGCAGTGCGGTGGCAGCCGGTGGACGACGCTCGCGCCTGGTCGGTACAGCCGCCCGGCGTGACCTGCGCTCACGCCGCGGCGGTCCTGCGTCGCACGACCCAGACCAGCGCACCACCCAGGGCGAAGGTCACCGTGACACCCGCGATGCCGGCGAGACCACCGGACAGCCACTCGTTGTCGACGCCCTTGGCTGCGTAGTCCGCCAGCGGCGACGACGCCATCGCGTGCTCCTTCTCACTCGCGGCGATGCCCTTGTCCGCGGCGACCTTCTCCAGGCCGTCGGGCTTGCTGCTCGCGTAGTGGCTCACCACGGCGGCGAGCAGGAAGGCCAGGAGCAGCCCGCCGAGCAGGAAGCCCTTCGTGCGCACGGTCGTCGTCATGCCGCCACCGCTTCCCGCAGCGTCAGCGGAGCGACGATGGATCGCGCTCCGTGCACGAGGTCCGGCCGGGTGGCGAGCACGCTCGCGACGGTCAGCGCCGTCAGCACCGCCTCACCGATACCGATGAGAACGTGCACGCCGACCATCGCCGTGAGGACCGTCCCGATCGGCACGTGCGTCGTGCCGCCCACGACGTAGAAGGCGACGAAGGCGAGCGAGGCCGCGGGCACCGACACGAGCGCCGCGACGAACGACGACGCGACCACGCCGGCACGGGTGCCCGGCAGCAGCGTGCGTGCGGCCGAGAACACCAGGTAGCCGACCGTCACGGTGGTCAGCGACATGACGGTGACATTGACGCCGTAGGCGGTCAGACCTCCATCGGCGAAGAACAGCCCTTGCACCCCGAGCACGACCGCTATGCACAGTGCCCCGGTAAAGGGGCCGACGAGGATCGCGGCGACCACCCCACCCAACAGGTGCCCGCTTGTCCCGGCGGCCACCGGGAAGTTGAGCATCTGCAGCGCGAAGACAAAGGCGGCGACCAGGCCGGCCATCGGGGCGGTGCGCTCGTCGAGCTCGCGCCGCGCGCCCTTCACCGCGACGGTCAGCCCGGCGACGGCGATGGCGCCGGCGGCGAGCGACACGGGCGCGTCGATGAACCCGTCAGGGACGTGCATGGGACTCCTCCAGGTGCTGGCTTTGCGAGTCGCAGGCTAGTGCGGCGATCAACCCTAATGCAACTAATTCGCAATAGTGACGCGCTACGGTTGGGCACTGTCATCCGTGGTCCACTCGAGGACGTTCGACCATCGACCTGGGGAGCTCGCCATCACCACGACGTCACGCCTGGAGGCGGGCCAGCCCGCCCCTGACTTCACGCTGCCCGACGCCGACGGCACACCGGTTTCGCTGCGCGACTACCGCGGCCGACGGGTGATCGTGTACTTCTACCCGGCAGCGATGACGCCCGGCTGCACGACGCAGGCGTGCGACTTCCGGGACAACCTCGCCGAGCTGTCCACCGCGGGCGTGGACGTGCTGGCGATCTCCCCCGACACCCCGGGCAAGTTGGCGAAGTTCCGCGAGATCGAGGGCCTCACGTTCCCGCTGCTGTCCGACCCCGACAAGTCGGTACTGACGGCCTACGGCGCGTACGGCGAGAAGAAGCTCTACGGCAAGACGGTCGTCGGCGTCATCCGCTCCACGTTCGTCATCGACGCCCAGGGGCAGATCGAACACGCGATGTACGGCGTCAAGGCGACCGGCCACGTGGCGAAGCTTCGCCGCGACCTGGGCCTCGCCGCCGCGTCTTAGCCACTACCGGCGCTAACGATGCTGCGTTGGCGCGACCTCATCGTCGAGCCGGCGCGCCCCCGATCGATCGCGCGCCGACCTGACGCGCACTGGCTCGTCGTCGCCACTGTGTGCGTCGGGGCGTTCATGGGCCAGCTCGACGCGAGCATCGTCACGCTCGCGCTGCCGACCCTGCAGCACGACTTCGGCGCCAGCCTCGGCGCGGTCGAATGGGTCGGACTCGCCTACCTGCTCACCCTCGTCGCCTGCGTGGCCGCGATCGGACGCCTCGCCGACATGGCCGGCCGCAAGCTGCTCTACCTCTACGGCTTCGCGCTGTTCTCCCTCGCTTCGGGGCTGTGCGCGGTGGCGCCGACGCTGGGCGTGCTCATCGCGCTGCGCGTGCTGCAGGCAGTGGGTGCAGCGATGCTGCAGGCCAACAGCGTGGCGATCATCGCGGCGGCGATGCCAGCCGGGTCCCTGGGTCGCGGGCTCGGCGTCCAAGGCGCGGCGCAGGCTGTCGGCCTGGCGCTAGGTCCGGCCGCAGGCGGGTTCCTCGTCGGGCTCGGCGGCTGGCAGCTGGTGTTCCTGGTGAACGTCCCGGTCGGCGTCGTCGGGATCACGCTCGGCTGGTTCCTGCTGCCCCGCAGCCGCAACCTGGCGCCGCGCCGTCCGCTCGACTGGTGGGGGCTCGCCCTGTTCGCACCCGGCCGCGTGCGCGCTGCTGGTGGCCGCGTCGCTGCGCCTGCTGTGGCCGCTGCTGGTGGCCGCCGCGCTCAGCGCCGCCTTTGTCCGGCGCGAGCGACGAACGAGCTACCCGCTCGTGGACATCGGCCTGTTCCGCCGCCCGCCCTTCAGCGTCGGCATCGCGAGCGGGCTGCTCGCCTACCTGGTGACGTTCGGGGTGCTGTTCATCGTGCCGTTCTACCTGGAGCGCGCCGAGGGGCTCTCGCCCGGGCAAGCGGGGTTGATCCTCACCGCGCTGCCGGTCGGGATCGGCGTCACAGCCCCGATCGCCGGACGGCTCGCCGACCGCGTCGACGGCCGCAGGCTCACCGTCGGCGGCATGTGCCTCGCTGCCGCCGCCCTGGCTGGCGCGGCCCGCTGGCACGCACCGACCTGGGCGTTGGCCGTCGAGCTCGCCGTCCTCGGCGTGGCGCTCGGGGCGTTCACCCCGGCCAACAACGCGGCCATCATGGGCTCCGCGCCGCTGCGCCAGGTCGGGATGGCCAGCGGCCTGCTCAACATGACGCGCGGGCTCGGCACCTCCCTCGGCGTCGCCCTCACCGGCGCGGTCTTCGCCGCGGCCGCCGGCGCTCGGTGGGGCGGGCACACCCGCGGCCGTCACCCACGGATTCGTCGTCGCGGCGCTGACCCTGGCCGGACTGTCGGCCGTCGCCGCGGCGGTGTCGGCGATGGCGCGTCCAACCTGAGGGTCGCCACGACTTCGTCACTCGGAGACCGGCCCGGCGGTCGCTAGCGGCCATTCGTCCCTGGCCACGCCGAGCGCTTGCGAGCGTTCCGGACGCAGCCACACCGAGCCCAGCCAAGACCGAGCAAGCCGAGCGGCGCCCAGACAAGGTCCGAGTCGGACATCACTCGAGCGCTCCAGCGAGCAGCAGGATCGACAGCGAACGTACCCTGCCATCCGCAGCCGACGATCTCGGCGTTCTTCCACGACGCGTGTCGCGCGATCGCTGTCGGGATCGGAACTCGGCCCTGCGCGTCTCGGCGAGCCATGACGTCCGAGTCGCGGCACACGTTCGACCCCGGCGCCGACGAGCAGCCGTCAGACCGCCTGAGCCCGCCGTCCACCGCCCGCAGGGGCAGGCCGTCGACCCGACACGCCCTCGGACGAGTCGAGATTTCCAGAATGGCAAGGTCCGCAGTCCAGCGGTACGCGGCCCAGGCGCTCGGGTCGACGGCAAGGCGCTGAGGCTGACGGGACTCCGGCGCTAGGTTCGCCGTCGTGCTCTTGTCGCCGTCGGTGACCAGGTCACGGCGATCTTGCAGCGGCCGTCACGGAATGACCACGACGCCGGCGGCGGCAGCGGGCCGCTGCGGCGCGTGCGGACGCCGAATGGCGCACGACGCCGAAGCCTCAAGGCTGACGTGGCGATGCGTCCAGCGGGTCGGCCCCGTGCGCGGGAAGCGAAGCCACCGAACTGCTCCGCCGGCACCTCGACTAGGCGCGCGGGCGAACTAGTCGGTAGTAGGAACGCGTACCGGTGGACCCGGCGGAACGTAGTCGGTGGTCGACGTCGACACGAGGGGCTCGCAGGTGGGCGTCGACAACGGCGACGCATCTGGCGTTGCCCAGGTATCGCTGAACCGCGCCGTCGGCACGTCCGATCTGAGCACGGAAGAACAGGTCAGAAGCGGGTGTGACAGCATGGCTCCATTCAGGCGAGAGTGGCGGAATTGGCAGACGCGCGGGATTTAGGTTCCCGTGCCTTCGGGCGTAGGGGTTCAAGTCCCCTCTCTCGCACTCGGTGGTCCCCGAAGGAGGCTTCGATGACGTACGACGTCCGCGCGGTTCGCGCCCACTTCCCGGCACTGGCCGAGGGAGCGGCGCACTTCGACAGCCCAGGCGGCTCCCAGACCGTTGACGTCGTCGCCGACGCGGTCGCCGAGACACTGCGCGCCGCTGTCGCCAACCGCGGAACCGTCACGGCCGCCGAGCGTCGGGCCGACTCCATCGTCACCGACTTCCGTCAGGCGGTCGCCGACCTGCTCGGCGCTCAGCCCGGCGGCGTGATCCACGGGCGCAGCATGACCCAGCTCACCTACGACATCTCGCGGACGCTGGCCAAGAGCTGGGGCCCGGGCGACGAGGTCGTCGTCACCCGGCTCGACCACGACGCCAACATCCGCCCGTGGGTGCAGGCCGCCGAGGCGGTCGGCGCCACCGTCCGGTGGGCTGCCTTCGACCCCGCCACCGCCGAGCTGGCCACCGACGAGGTCACCTCGCTGCTGTCGCCGCGCACCCGACTGGTCGCCGTGACCGGCTCGTCGAACCTGGTCGGGACCAAGCCGGACCTCGCGTCGATCGGGGCGGCCGTGCACGCTGTCGACGCGCTGTTCTACGTCGACGGCGTCCACCTCACCCCGCACGCCTTCATCGACATCGAGGCGATCGGTGCCGACTTCTTCGCCTGCTCGCCGTACAAGTTCCTTGGGCCGCACCACGGCATCGTCGCTGCGAGCCCGGCGCTGCTGGAGACGCTGCACCCGGACAAGCTGCTGCCGTCGACCAACTCGGTGCCCGAGCGATTCGAGCTGGGCACGTTGCCGTACGAGCTGCTCGCCGGCACCACGGCCGCGATCGACTTCCTGGCGCACCTGGCGCCCGGCGACGGCTCCCGGCGCGAGCGGCTGCGGACCTCGATGGCCGCGCTGGAGGCGCACGAGCGGGCGATGCGCGACCGGATGGAGGAAGGCCTGTCCCGGATCCCCGGCGTCGTCATCCACTCCCGGGCCGCGCACCGTTCGGCTCAGGTGCTCTTCTCGGTGACCGGCGTCGACTCGGCCAACGTGTACGCCGAGCTCGGCAAGGTCGGCGTGAACGCGCCGGCCGGCAACTTCTACGCGATCGAGTGCTCGCGCTGGCTCGGGCTCGGCGACACCGGTGCGGTGCGGGCCGGGATGGCGCCCTACACGGACGCCTCCGACGTGGACCGGCTCATCGCCGGCGTCGCGGAGATCGCCGAACAGGCGGCCTGACGCCGACCTGCCCAACGCGCCGTCTGACGTCGGCCACGGGCGCCAGCACCGCTAACCGAGTCGCAGCCCGTGCCGCTCGGCCAGCTCGGGGATCGTGTCGAAGGCGATGTCGAGCTCGTAACGGGCTACGACTTCGCCGATCGCGGTGTCGTCCCGATCGACGGCCGCCAGCAACGGTGCCATCTCGCGGAAGTAGTTCTCAAAGCCAGCCGGCGAGATCAACTCGAGCATGCGTGCCGGGGCGTCGCCTGCGTTCCAGAAGGTGTGCGCGACACCACGCGGTTTGAAGACGAGGTCGCCAGGCGTTGCCTCAAGCACCTCGTCGCCCAGCTGCATGCCAACCCGGCCCTCGAGCACGTACGAGTACTCGTCCTCGGCGCGATGCGTGTGTAGCGGTGCACCGAGCGCACGCGGCGGGAGCGGGTGCTCTACGAGGCTGAAGGCGCCACCTGTCGACTCCCCGTCGATCATGAAACGAACACCGAGGGCGAAGAGGTGCACGAGCTCGCCCTCATCGGGTCCGAGCACGTGACGAGCCGATGCCTGCATCTCCGGCGCCCCTCGCTTGAGCCTCTGAGCAGTATGCGCAGACCAGTCAGGAGCCGTCGAGCATCTCGGCGATCACCGGGACCAGGGCGCGGAGGGCACGACCGCGGTGGCTGATCGCGTCCTTCTCCGGCCCGGTCATCTCCGCGGTGGTGCGCGTCTCGCCCTCCGGCACGAAGATCGGGTCGTAGCCGAAGCCGTTCGACCCCCGCGGCGTCCGCACCAGCGACCCGTCGAGCCGGCCCTCGACCACCCGTCCCGCCCGTCGGGCAGCGCGAACGCCGCCGCGCAGACGAACTGCGCGCCGAGCCTGGTCGTCCGGCACGTCGGCGAGCTGGGCGAGGACGAGCCGCAGGTTGGCCGCGTCGTCGCCGTGCCGCCCGGCCCAGCGCGCGGAGAGCACCCCGGGCATCCCGTTCAGCGCGTCGACGGCGAGCCCGGAGTCGTCGGCCACCGCGGCAAGCCCGGTGGCCGCCGCGACCGCGCGGGCCTTGAGCAGCGCGTTGCCGGCGAAGGTGGACTCGGTCTCCGCGACGTCCGGGACGTCCGGGAAGGCGTCGATGCCGACGAGCTCGACGTCGAGTCCCGCGTCGATCAGGATCCGCCGCAGCTCGGCGACCTTGTGCGCGTTGCGGGTGGCGAGGACGATCCGGGTCATCCGAGCAGGGCCAGCTCTTGCGCGACGGGTCAGGTCGGCGCAGCCGCCGACGGCGAGGTCGAGCAGCGCCGTCGAGCAGACGCCGGTCGAACGGCTCACCCTCGGCGGTGCCCTGCACCTCGACGAAGTCGCCGTCGCCGGTGATGACCACGTTCATGTCGGTCTCGGCGCGCACGTCTTCCTCGTAGCAAAGGTCGAGGCGCGGCTCGCCGTCGATGACGCCGACGCACACCGCGGCGACCGAACGCACCAGCGGCTCGCCCTTGAGCGAGCCCCGCTCCCGCAGCCAGCTCACGGCGTCGGCGAGCGCGACGTACGCGCCGGTGATCGCCGCGGTGCGGGTGCCGCCGTCGGCCTCGAGCACGTCGCAGTCGAGCACGATCGTGTTCTCGCCGAGCGGCTTGTAGTCGACGCACGAGCGCAGCGCGCGGCCGACCAGCCGGGAGATCTCCTGGGTGCGGCCGCCGAGTCGACCCTTGACCGACTCGCGGTCGTTGCGGGTGTTGGTCGCGCGCGGCAGCATCGCGTACTCGGCGGTCACCCAGCCCAGGCCGCTGCCCTTGCGCCAGCGCGGCACGCCCTCGGTGACGCTGGCGGCGACCAGCACGCGGGTCGCGGCCGAACTCGACGAGCACCGAGCCCTCGGCGTGGTCGAGCCAGTTGCGGGTGATGGTGACGGGGCGCAGGGCGTCGTTGGCACGACCGTCGAGGCGAGGCATGCGGAGGACCCTACCGGCGGCGCGCAGGCTAGCCGTTGGCCATCTCTTCGACGGTGCCGATCTCAGGCCCGAGGAACCGGCGGCCGAGGGCGGCGAACGGCGTGCGAGTCGCCGGTCACCAGGAAACGGTGCTCGGGCTCGGGGAGGCCTTCCGGTGCGGCTCAGCCCGTCGCGCACCAGGATGCGGTACACGTCCAGAGCGGTCTCGTCCGCGCTGCTCACCAGCACGACGTCCTCGCCGACCACGTACGAGATCGCGCCGATCAGCAGCGGGTAGTGCGTGCAGCCGAGCACCAGGGTGTCGACACCGGCCTCGACGAGCGGGTCGAGGTACTCGTGGGCCACCTCGATCAGCTCCGGGCCCATGGTGATGCCCTGCTCGGCGAACTCCACGAACCGCGGGCACGCGGCGGTCGTGAGCTTCAGGTGCGGGGCCGCCGCGAAGGCGTCGTCGTACGCCATGCTCGTGATCGTGGCCCGGGTGCCGATCACTCCGACGTGGCCGTTGCGGGTGGCGCCCACGGCGCGCCGCACGGCCGGCTGGATCACCTCGACGACCGGGACGTCGTAGCGCTCCCGGGCGTCGCGCAGCATGGCCGCGCTCGCCGTGTTGCACGCGATGACCAGCATCTTGACGCCCTCGTCGACGAGGCGGTCCATCACCTCGAGCGCGAAGCCGCGGACCTCGGCGATGGGGCGCGGGCCGTACGGCGTGCGCGCGGTGTCGCCGATGTAGAGCAGCGGCTCGTGCGGCAGCAGGTCCAAGATCGCCCGGGCGACGGTGAGCCCGCCGACGCCGCTGTCGAAGATGCCGATCGGTGCGTCCGCCATGACTCGTCAGCCTACGGGCACCTGCCTCGCACGTCCTCGCCCCGACCCTCGTGAGGCCGCCCTACCGCGCCCATCGCTTTCTGCGATCTTGAGACAAAGCGGCGGCGCACATGACCAGCCCGCCTCAAGATCCGAACGGGGACACGGCGATCTTGAGGCAACGTGGGCGTCCAGACGACCGGTACGCCTCAAGATCGCGAGAGCGTCCGCCTCGCGAGTGCCGCCTTCTCCGCGAGCGGCGCCTGCCCACAGCTCGCCAACCAGCGTCTGCCATCCACAGGTGCGGCACTAACGGGGGCGGCCGCCCCAAGCGGTGCGCCATCGTCAGCGGGTGAGCGCAGCACCCACAGACGTCCAGTCCGTAGAGGTCCCGCCCCCGTCGATCGAGGAACTCGCCGCCCTCCAGGATGGTGTGCTCCGGTGGCGCCAAGCGGTCAACGCCACGACGCGCGCCCGCGTCCGATGGGCGGTGACATCGGGGCGGTGGGCTCGGCCGGCCCCATCGGTCGTCGTGCTGCACAACGGGCCTCTCACAGACCTGCAGCGCCTGTGGGTCGCTCTGTTCGCAGCGCCTATGGGGTCAGCGCTCGGCGGCCTCACGGCAGCGGCGCTGGACGGACTTGTCGGCTTCACCAGTGAGGTCATCGACGTCCTCGTGCCGCAAGGCCAGCGGACCGCGCAGTTGGAAGGCGCGCGCTTTCGCTGGTCGAGCAAGCTTGAGGTCACCGACGTCCACCCCGCTCGAAGACCCCGCCGAACACGGCTGGCCCGGTCGCTCCTCGACAGCGCTTCGTGGGCCAGAAGCGACGGATGGGCCCGCGCGATCCTCATCGCAGGCGTCCAGCAGCGACTCCTCACCACCAGTCAACTCCGGGACGCCTTGCAACGGCGCGGCCACTGCCTGCGGCACGGGCTCATGACGGAAACGCTGATCGACATCGACGGTGGGATCCACTCTGTGCCCGAGCGTGAGTTCAGCCTCATTGTCGTCAGAAGTGGGCTGCCGCGCCCCACCCGCCAGGTACTCCGGCGCCGAGCGAACGGCTGCTACTACCTCGACGCCGAGTGGGCCGAGTACAACCTCGCCGTCGAGGTACAGGGCTCACATCACAACGGGGTCATCCAATGGGATGCCGACCTTGACCGGCACAACGAGATCACCGCTGGCGGACGCCGTCTCCTCCACGTGACGTCGCACAGCGTGCGGTATCGGCCAGAGCATGTCGCCAAGCTCATCGAGAGCGCGCTAAGAGCCGGTGGCTGGCGGGGCTGAAGCCCTCCGTTAGACGTCCCGCGCCCCGGGCACACCAGCCGAGCGCACGCCGATCGCGCACACCGCCTCGTGATCTTGAGGCCGCACGGCTGCGCCCACGACCAGCTCGCCTCAAGATCCGGCGGAGATTGGGAAGAGGTTCGGCGATCTTGAGGCGAACGCGGTCGTCAGCGTGACCGTGTTGCCTCAAGATCGCGAAAAATGGGGGCGGGGGTGGGGCGGGAGCGGGCTGGGGCGTGGGGCGGGCGGGGCGGTCAGGCCCAGAGCTGGCCGTCGAGCGCGTCCTCGGCCTCGTCGAGGGTGCCGCCGTAGGCGCCGGTCGACAGGTACTTCCAGCCGCCGTCGGCGACGACGAACGCGATGTCGGCCCGCTCGCCGGCCGCGAACGCACCGCGCGGCGATCCCCAGCGCCGCGTGCAGGATCGCGCCGGTCGAGATGCCGGCGAAGATGCCCTCCTGCTCGACCAGCTCCCGGGTGCGGCGGACCGCGTCGGCCGGGCCGACGGAGAAGCGGGTGGTGAGCACCGACGCGTCGTACAGCTCGGGGACGAACCCCTCGTCGATGTTGCGCAGGCCGTAGACCAGCTCGCCGTACCGCGGCTCGGCGGCGACGATCTCGACGCCGGGCACGTGCTCGCGCAGGTACCGGCCGATGCCCATCAGCGTGCCGGTGGTGCCGAGACCGGCGACGAAGTGCGTGATGGTCGGCAGGTCGGCGAGGATCTCCGGGCCGGTGGTCTCGTAGTGCGCGAGCGCGTTCGCCGGGTTGCCGTACTGGTAGAGCATCACCCAGTCGGGGTGCTCGGCCGCCATCGACCTTCGCCACCCGCACCGCCTCGTTGGAGCCGCCGGCGGCCGGCGAGGACACGACCTCGGCGCCCCACATCTGCAGCAGCTGGCGGCGCTCGATCGAGGTGTTCTCCGGCATCACGCAGATCAGCTGGTAGCCGCGCTGCTGGGCGACCATGGCCAGCGAGATGCCGGTGTTGCCCGACGTCGGCTCGAGGATGGTCGCGCCCGGGGTGAGCAGGCCGTCCTTCTCGGCGGCCTGGATCATGTACAGCGCGGCGCGGTCCTTGACCGACCCGGTGGGGTTGCGGTCCTCGAGCTTGGCCCACAGCCGCACGTCAGCCGACGGCGACAGCCGCGGCAGCCCGACCAGCGGGGTGCCGCCGACGGAGTCGAGGAGGGAGTCGAAGCGCATCGCGGCGAGACCCGGGCTCAGCCGCCGGCGACGGCGGGCAGCACCGTCACCGTGTCGCCGTCGCTCAGCGACGCCTGCGAGGCCGCCGAGGAAGCGGACGTCCTCGTCGTTGAGGTAGACGTTGACGAACCGGCGCAGCCCCGTCGTCGTCGACCAGCCGCTCGCGCAGGCCGGGGTGGCGAGCCTCGAGGTCGGCGATCAGGTCCGCCACGGTGTCACCCTCGCCCTCGACCGCCTTCTCGCCGCCGGTGTAGGTGCGCAGGATCGTCGGGATGCGGACCTCGATGGCCATGCGGTAGTTCTCCTCGCGAGCCGGATCTGGGCGTTCGGACAAGCACATTCGGGCGAAGCACGGTCGACACCAGTGTCTCCTACCGGCGCTCTACTCCCCCAACGCCGGGACGACCCGAACCTCTTCCTCGGTCACCTCGCCGTCGACGATCCGGTAGGACCGGAACTCGGCGGTCTCGGGGTCGCGGGTCGAGACGAGCACGTAGTGGGCGCCGGGCTCGGAGGCGTAGCGCGATGTCGGTGCGCGACGGGTACGCCTCGGTGGCGGTGTGCGAGTGGTAGACGACCACCGGCTCCTCGTCGCGGTCGTCCATCTCCCGGTAGAGCCGCAGCAGGTCGAGCGGAGTCGAACTCGTAGAACGTGGGCGACCGGGCCGCGTTGACCATCGGGATGAAGCGCTCCGGGCGGTCGGAGCCGGCCGGGCCGGCGACGACGCCGCACGCCTCGTCCGGGTGGTCCCGGCGGGCGTGCTCGACGATCGCGTCGTAGGTCGCCTGGTCGATGATCAGCATGCGCCGAAGGCTAGCGGCTCAGGTGAGCGCGTCCAGCAGCGTCTCCTGCAGGTAGCCCAGCCACTGGTAGACGTCCCAGGCGCCGCGGCGCGGGTCGTCGTCACCCATCGCGTCGAGCACCTCGTAGTCGTCCTCGGTTCGCACGCCGAGCCGGACGCCGAGGGCGAGGCGCAGGTCGTTGAGCACGCCCAGCCAGGCCTGGCACTGCTCGTCGTCCAGCGCGGCCGCCGACGCTCCGCGTCCAGGGTGGCCAGCACGCTCCGCGCCGCGGCGATCTTGCCGCGCCGCAGCGACTGCTCGGTGTAGCGCCGGAACTCCCCCGCCGCCTCCGGGTCGTCGTGGTAGGCGTCCGGCAGCAGCCGGGCGAGCGCCGCGTCCTCGGGCAGCGATGTCGCGGTGCCGATGTCGGCCGAGGCCACCAGCTCGTCGAGGCGTCCGAGGTGCCCGCTCCCGAGCCGCCGGCGTCGGCCGGTTCCGACCTGGTCACCGAGCAGCTCGACCAGCTCGCCGACCAGCTGGTGCAGGATCTGCGGCTCGAACCCGGACAGGGACAGCCGCACGTGCTGGCCCTTGCGCCTGAACCTACCCATCGACGCCGCTCAGTCGTCCTGCTGCAGCGTCGCCCACAGGCCGTAGCCGTGCAGCCTCGCGACGTCGCGCTCCATCTCCTCGCGGGTGCCGGTGGACACCGCGGCCCGGCCCTCGTGGTGGACCTGCAGCATGAGGCGGTTCGCCTTCTCCTTGGAGTAGCCGAAGAGCTTGGGGAACACGTAGGCGACGTAGGACATCAGGTTGACCGGGTCGTTCCACACGATCGTCACCCAGGGTCGGTCGAGCTGGGAGGACGTCGAGGTCAACTCCTCCGGCCGCTCGACCTCGGCGGGAGCGGTGCTCATCCCCTCATCGTAGGGTCCGCCGTCGTAGGGTCCGCTTCGTGACCAGCACCGCGCTGCTGACCGACCAGCTACGAGCTCACCATGCTGCAGGCCGCCCTGCGAAGCGGGGTCGCCTACCGGCGCTCGGTGTTCGAGGTGTTCGCCCGCCGGCTGCCGCCGGGCCGCCGGTACGGCGTGGTCTGCTGGCACCGGACGCCTGCTCGACGCTCTCGAGCAGTTCCGGTTCGACGCCGAGGCGCTGGCGTTCCTCACCAGCCACGACGTCGTCGACGCCGCGACGGCCCAGTGGCTCGCGGCGTACCGCTTCTCCGGCTCCATCGACGGCTACGCCGAGGGCGACACCTACGTCCCGGGCAGCCCGATCCTGGTGGTCGAGGCACCGTTCGGCGAGGCTGTCCTGCTGGAGACGCTCGTCCTGTCGGTGCTCAACCACGACACGGCCATCGCGTCGGCGGCCTCCCGGATGACGCTGGCCGCGGGCGGTCGGCCGTGCATCGAGATGGGATCGCGTCGCACTCACGAACAGGCCGGAGTGGCCGCCGCGCGGGCGGCCTACCTCGCCGGCTTCGCCGCCACCTCCAACCTGGAGGCGGGCCGCCGGTACGGGATCGCGACAACGGGGACGAGCGCGCACGCGTTCACGCTCGTCCACGACAGCGAGCGGGACGCGTTCACCGCGCAGGTGAGCGCACTTGGCAAGGGCACGACGTTGCTGGTCGACACCTACGACCTGCGCACCGCGGTGCGCACGGCAGTCGAGGTCGCCGGCCCGCAGCTCGGCGCCGTCCGCATCGACTCCGGCGACCTGCCGGCGCTCGCCCACCAGGTACGCGCCCAGCTCGACGACCTCGGCGCCACCGGGACGCAGATCATCGTCACCAGCGACCTCGACGAGCACGCCATCGCCGCACTGGCCGCGGCACCGGTCGACGGCTACGGGGTGGGCACCTCGGTGGTCACCGGCAGCGGCGCGCCCACCGCGAACCTGGTCTACAAGCTGGTCGCCCGGGCCACCTCCGACGACCCCGAGGCGCCGTTGCAGCCGGTCACCAAGGCGTCGCCGGGGAAGATCAGCCACGGCGGTCGCAAGTGGGCGGTGCGCCGGCACGACGAGATGGGCACCGCCGTGGTCGAGGTGATCGGCTCCGGCCAGCAACCGCCCGGCGAGCAGGACGACCGGTCCTTGCTGGTGCCACTCGTCCGCGGCGGCGCCGTCGTGGGGCGCGAGCCGCTGGCCGCCGCCCGGGCCCGACACACCGCCGCGATGGCCGAGCTGCCGCTGGAGGCGCACAAGCTGGGACCGGGCGAGCCGGCGGTGGGCACCGTCTACGTGGAGGGGACGCCGTGAGCAGCTCGGCGGAGCACACCATGCAACCGGGCGTTGGTCATCGTCGACGTGCAGAACGACTTCTGCGAGGGCGGGAGCCTCGCGGTCGCCGGGGGCGCCGACGTGGCGGCTGCGATCACCGCCTACCTCGCCGACCCGGGCGCCGACTACGCCCACGTGGTCGCCACCCGCGACCACCACGTGGACCCGGGGGCCCATTTCTCCGATACCCCGGACTACGTCGACAGCTGGCCGCCGCACTGCGTCGTCGGCACGCCGGGCGTCAAGCTGCACCCCAAGTTCGACCCCACGCGGGTGCAGGCGGTGTTCGACAAGGGCGAGCACGCCGCGGCGTACTCAGGCTTCGAAGGGCTCGATGCCAGCGGGCACAGCCTGCGCGAATGGCTCGGCGCCCGCTCCGTCGACTCCGTCGACATCGTCGGTATCGCCACCGACCACTGCGTCCGGGCCACCGCGCTGGACGCCGTCCGGGCCGGCTTCGCGACCCGGGTACTGCTCGACCTCACCGCCGCTGTGGCGCGCCACAGTGCCGATCAGGCGCTCGGCGCGATGCGAGACGCCGGGGTCGAGCTGGTCGGGACGCCCGTCGTCCGCGGCTGAGCCAGCGGTCAGTCGCCGACCCCGTGATCGCGCAGCGGCCCGGGGTGAACCCGAGCGCTCGGCACCGCTCGACGACGGTCGGCAGCGCCGAAACGGCCGCCCGCCAGCACCCGGGCGCGGCGAACGCGTCACAGTCGTGGAACAGCACGGTCGCGCCACCGACGAGCCCCGGCCCCAACGTGTCGAGCACTGACGCCGAGCTCGCCGACGCTGTCCAGTCGCGGCCCCAGGCAGTCCACAGCACCGGTTCGAGGCCGGCCGCGCGCGCCGCGAGCAGGCTGGTCAGTGAGAGCACGCCGTACGGTGGTCGAACCAGGTCGGCGGCACGCCCGTGATGCCCGCGACCAGCGCGGCGGCGCGGGCCACCCCCGGCGCCCCCCACAGCCCGTAGCGGTGGTACCAGCCGTGGACGGCGACCTCGTGGCCCTCGGCGATGCAGCGCCGCACCACGTCCGGGTACTGGGCGACCCTCTCGCCGACCACGAAGAAGGTCGCCTTGACCCCGAGGACGTCGAGCACCTCCAGAACCATCGGGGTTGCCAACGGGTGGGGACCGTCGTCGAAGGTCAGCGCTATGTGATCGCGCGACCCCAGTCCGGACAGCGACGGGAACCACCTGCGCACCGC
>CAVPEL010000005.1:0-148653 GCA_963703505.1 uncultured Actinomycetota bacterium
TGAAACCTTTTTAATCTGGGTGATAAATTTAACAATATTATCAGTCATCATAAGTATCATTATGAAGTTAATAAAAAAGGTATGAAATGAATTCATGAAGAATGCAAGAACTTGATTCAGAAGTATTCTTCATGATATTGATGAACACTCGTGCAACTCAGTCTTTTTGACACCCCAAAATGGCAAGTACGAAAGCTTGATACGACGATTTATGCCTTGCTTGATAAATACGGATCAACTGTAGTATTGCGTGCCGTGTCATTAACTGATGCTGGCACAGATATCAACTGGAATAAAAAGAGGGGGCTATTTAGCCACCTCTTTTTGCTGTTATCCCAACAGCATTGTCGTTTTTTGTCGATATATTTAAAAAGGACTTTAGAACTGCGTGACGAAATGAGTAAGTGTAGAGGGAGGGATAATATTGAAACGCTATTCAGTGTATGTGTTATTTGTGAACGGAGAGGATTTTCAGTTTGAGACGGATACAAATATACTACTGCTGCAGCCAGTACATATTAATGGCGCAAAAATGATCATGACGGAGGAACAATACGGCATCAACTTAGCACTAGTAGAAAAGATGGAAGTTGTTGAAATTGGTCAAGGGAAAATTGTAGAAACTATCCGTAGTTAAGAGAGGTAGGATAAAATGAAGAAATATCTAACAATATTCATGGCAATGATTCTAGCGATTGGCTTATTACCGGCACAAGGTAACGCGACTACCAAAGAACTAAAGGTGCATTTTCTCGACGTAGGACAAGGGGATTCGATTTTGATCCAAGCACCGGGCGGGAAAAACATGTTGGTGGACGGCGGAACCAAAGGACAGGGAGCAAAAGTTGTTTCTTTCCTTAAATCAAAAGGCGTTAAGCATCTCGACTATGTTGTCGCAACGCACCCAGATGCAGACCACATCGGAGGACTAATCGCCGTGCTCAATGCATTCCCGGTCACTAATTTTATCGATTCAGGCCATGTCCATACATCACAGACCTATTACGATTTATTGTCTTTAGTTGACAAGAAAAACATTAAGTTCACGGTCCCTAAAGAATTGGATAAGCTCGCACTGGATCCAAACATGATTATTCGTGTACTTCATGCGGATGAAAAGGCATCCGACTCCAATGATGCATCGATTGTTCTTAAAGCAACTTATAATAAAGTGTCATTTTTACTGATGGCTGACGCTAGTACGGCAATCGAAGACAAGATAAGAGCAAAATACGATGTCAAAGCAACCGTACTAAAAAACGGACACCACGGATCTAATACAAGTAGTTCGGCAGCTTTTATCAGTAACGTTAAGCCATCAGTCGCGATATTGAGCTACGGTAAAAATAATTCTTATGGACATCCTCATTTGGCAATCGAAGCCCGTTTGAAAAATGTTGGCGCTAAGACTTACAAAACACCACTTGATTGTGATATTACCGTCGCAACGAATGGCGTAAAACACTCTGTTTCGAATGCTTGTAAGAACGGAAAGAAAGTAACGGCACCTGCTGCTAAACCGGCAGTGCCTTTACCAAAAGCAGCACCAAAACCAGCTGCTAAACCTGCACCAGTTCAATCCCAATTTAAAAACTGTACCGAACTTAGAAAAGTGTATCCGGGTGGTGTAAGGAGAGGACATCCAGCTTATGCCAAGAAGCACGATCGGGATGGTGACGGTTATGCGTGTGAATAAAGTTAAGTACACACTCGATCGGATTGAAGAAGGTCAATATGTTTTTCTGAAACATCCTGACGAAGAAAATCAATTACTGGTTCCCTCGTATGAAGTCACAGGAGAAATTTCCGAAGGTGATATCGTATTAATTAGCCGTTTGGAATCTGGATATGAAATAGAAGCATTAATAGAAGAATCCGAAGACATGAAAGAAAAAGTAAGTAACTTGCTCGAAAAACTTAAGAATAAAAAAGTGATCATAAAACAGCTACAACTCAAAATGAGAAGTGGCTGTTTTTATTTGTTTACTTATGGAGCATACAAAGTTGTTCAGCAATCTGTTTTGTGTATTGATTTCGCGGAGCTGATCCATTTCCTTATTAAACTAAAGAGGTTAGTTGAATAACGAGGTATTTTTAGAAACTGTGTCGAATAATAATTAATAATTCGATTCAAACTTTGGGGGGAGTTAGGTTGAAGAAAATAATCACTTTACTATTTCCATTAGTGCTTTTAGCAGCTTGTTCAGAAACTACGGAACAATGATTATATATTTAGTGGAGAAAGTGAACACTGGGAAGCTGAATTTTCCTATAATGGAACAGAAATATGGAAAGAGAAAAATGGAATAAAAACTTATTCGAACGAGGACAGACATAAGTTTGTATTGAAATACAAAGGTTCCTTAGAAGAGTTGTCTTCATTACAAAATCTTGAATACTCTTATGAAACAAATACAAATCATAGTGGTGGGAAAAAAACTGAACATTTCACAGAACCCCCGCAAACGGTAATGTTTTCGACTTCAGGTGCTTCAAAAGGTGGGGCAAAGGTAAGTGAAGACGCAGTTATAAAAGTAAATGTAAAATGGAATGACTTTGAAGAGTCATTTGAACTGAATAATAAAAGTAAGTAACTTTGTTGAACTACATATTAAATATGGGAATTGTAGAGGATACATCAATGTGTAGATTAATTTTAAGAATGTTATCAGCCATTGCGGAATTTGACAGTTGAACGATTAATAGAGGGGAAGAAGCAGAATCCTGATTTCCGTGATGGTAGATCGCGAAAATTGAATTCCTATACTCAAGTAGAAGAAATAACAGGGATTTCTAAAAGCACACTAATCCGTGCCAAAAGAGAAGTAGCTAAAGGGGGCAGATAATGATGGCTAAGAAATCACTTTCAGATTATCAAAGGGAGTATGAAAGAATCTGCAGACCCCTCTTACTGAAACGATAGGGGCTCAGCACGCTTTCAACTGCTCTTTTTTAAAAGATAATTAGAAAGTATAAGTTTTGAAGCTGCCACATACTCGCTTCGCCGCCACAGACTTAGGGCTTCGGCTCCCCCTTATAAGGCGCCTTCGCTTAGTTTATATAGGAATTCATTTGTTCAACATATCTATTACATACTTATGACTTTTGTTTTTCAAGTTCTTCAAGGAATTTATTATTAAGGACCTTGATATATGTCCCTTTCATTCCTAGGGAACGAGATTCGATGACGCCAGCACTTTCTAGTTTACGAAGCGCATTTACGATTACAGAACGTGTAATACCTACACGGTCAGCAATTTTAGATGCTACTAGTAGACCTTCATTGCCATCAAGCTCATGGAAAATGTGCTCAATCGCTTCGTGTTCACTATATGAAAGTGAATTGATAGCCAGTTGAACAACTGCTTTACTACGTGCTTCGATTTCAATTTTCTCTAATTTCTCACGTAAAATTTCCATTCCAACAACAGTCGCACCATATTCCGCAAGGATTAAATCATCGTCCTGGAAATAATCTTTAAGTCTTGCCAAGATTAGCGTACCAAGACGCTCACCGCCGCCGATGATTGGAACAACCGTCGTCAAGCCCTCATTTAATAATTCACGATTTTCAATCGGGAAGACAGTATGCTTGCTGTACACATCCAAGTTAGAAGAAGTCTCTCTGACTTCAAACAAGCGGTTTGTATATGCTTCAGAGAATTTGCGATTTACGAGCATTTGCTTCATGCGTTCATTTTCAATTTGGTGATGTATTTCTAGACCAAGTAATTTCCCTTTTCTGCTGACGATGTAAGCATTACAGTTGATAACAGAACTAAGCTTCTCAGCCATTTCCTTAAAATTCACTGTTTTCCCCGCCGATTCTTGTAGCATTGCATTAATTTCACGTGTTTTTAATAATAAATTCAATTGTTTTTTCCTCCTCTTCCGAATTGAACAATTTTTTGTGGTGTATGAGAAAAAAATCAGTCTTTTTTAAAATACCTTCAAAATCATTCTTTGTCAATTTTTCAAGTTCAACCTTAATAACACTCTAAATGTAGCTTTTCATTCCTCCGGTGATATTTTGATTGTTGTCAATCCGATATCAGCCGCTTCATACGATAGCGAATTGGAAAGCGTCCTTGAAGTTCCGGAATAATATCGGAGGGTTTTGACATATGGAACGTCCCTGCCACAATAAACAATATGAAATCGGTCTTTACTGTACGGTACTTAGGCGTTCAAGGATTGGTAAAATGGCCCGCTGAACGCCTTCCCGCATGGAAGATAGGTTTTTGACCCTCTAATTGAGTGAGCGGCCTCTATTAAAGCTGACTGTAGATATTTGTTCCCTTTTTTCATATTTGACGATTTCCTTTTGCCAGCACTTTCGTTATGTCCAGGTACTAATCCTGCCCAGGAACATAGGAGGGAAGAGCTTGGAAATTGGTTCCCGACATCGGCTCCGACCTCTTTGTTCAGCCATACGAGTAATTGTTTATCGAGAAGTAGATGACTTTAATTCAGAGCTAAAGATTATTATCCGTAAATGAATTCCAGCAAAGATATCTTTATCCTCTTTCACTTTTCTGCTTTTATAATCCGAAAAGCCAGCTGTTAGCCGAGGATTGTTAAGTAAATAAGAACAAAATAAAAAGCGGTCCCTCCACAGATTAGATCGTGGAAGGCCGCTTTTTTATTATATACAAAGTCACCATTTATTGTTGCTTACATATGATTACTTAACCGTATAGAAATAAACTAAAAGATCTATTTACCATTACTGAAGCTTTACGCATTGATCTCATAATTAAGCTCACAATGAACACAAGTATAATTGCTCCAATGAAAGCAGGGAAGATGTAGAAATCAGAAATTTTAGGCCCCCAACTTCCAAGAAGCATACCACCAATCCATGCACCGATAATACCTGCGATAATATTACCAATAATTCCACCTGGAATATCTTTTCCCAAAATCATACCTGCAAGCCAACCGATAATCCCGCCAATTATTAAAAACCAAATGAAACTCATACTGTCCATCTCCTATTTTGTAGTTTAATATTTCGCTATAGTCTTTTATAACCTTTATTACATCCCTTCAAACATTAAGAAGGAAAAAAATCAAGGGAGTTAGCGGACATCTTATTGAACTAAGCAGTAGGTTAGTTCAATAAGAATGCTAAAATGATTCAACGTAAAGTGGCTAAATTGGGGAGGGAGAAATGAAATGAAGTTATACATTGAACATTATGTTACAATCTTACTCTTAATTTCTTTTGGATTTTTTTATATTATTACTTCTTTGTTGACAGGAACAACAAATGAACCGTATAGAGATTTACTAATAACTATTGCAGTCGTTCACTTTGTTATGTCGAAACTGATAACTATAAAAAGAATGATGAGAAACAAGGTAAATAGCTTATTGAACTAACAGGTTAGTTGAACAATCGGCTGCCTTTTTACAGGGCAGCCTTATCTTGTTAAGTAATCAAGCTCGTTCAGTTATTAAATCAATGTTTTACGGATGGATTTCATTAACTATACCAATTAGTTGTAACAGAAATTTGGCAAACACATCAATATCGAACGTGTTAATGAACAACTCTTACAGTAAATAAACAGTCAACGATCGATTGAGAAGGTGACGATTTTATAATTTAGACTCAATTAGGGAAATTACATATCTCCGCGATTCAAGTCACTGGAGAAACTTCGGGTGGTGATATCGTATTAATTAGCCAATCGGTATCTGGATATGAAATCGAACCATTAATAGAAGAAACCGTAGACATGAAAGAAAAAGTAACTAGCTTGTTGGAGAAGTTGAAGAATAAAAAATGAACGTAAAAACGGTCATCAACTCTAAATGAGATGATGGCCGTTTTGCATTTTCATGTTATCTAAAATAAATAACAAAAACTCACACGGAACTAACAAAAGTCATAGAACGATGCTGAAACCCCAAGAAAAAGAAATGATAATAAGTAACGCAAAGGCTGAAAATAAAGGTCATGCAGAACGGTATAGATAATATTCGAACAAGAGTGTAAGATAGTCTACAAAGAACTTACGATTCGCTTGAAACGTACTATGAGAAAGAAACGGTGAGAATAATGAAACGGGACGGATAGGATTATTTGTTCTGTGTCAGATGGGTGATGACATGAAGAAAGTGTATTTGATCGGTTATATGGGATGTGGAAAGAGTGCAATCGGCAAGCGGCTCAGTTATGCGACTAGAATGCCTTTTTATGACATGGACACGGAAATTGTTAGAATGACCGGCATGACGATTCCGCAGATATTCGAAACGTACGGCGAGGAATACTTCCGTGATATGGAAACGGAATTTCTTCGCACGTTCCGCGACGAACATTGCATTATTGCGACAGGCGGGGGTGTAGCGATGCGTCAGGAAAACAGGGAAATTATGAGGAGGACAGGCCTTGTCTTTTTTTTGAACGCACCATTTCGGGATATTTGGCGAAGGATTTCTTCCGATCGGAACCGTCCTGTCGTACAACGGTCAACGCGTTCCGAGCTGGAAAGCCTATTTACCAAACGCAAACCCCATTACTTGCATGCGGCGCATTTTAAAGTGGAGACGGAACGGCGATCGTTGCGTGATATCACAGATTACATCGCTTTCCAGATTGGTCGATTGAAGGGGAAACAGAGCAAATAGGATAGGATTAAGTAAATTTTCGTTATTTTTCATTTTTATTTGAAGAAAAATGAATTAATTCACCCAAAGGCGAACTATTCTGGTTGAATTTAAATAATCGTTCGTGAAAAGGGTAAGTGATTAAAAAGTATTGCGCTTCCATAAATGAAATGTTAAGATATAAGACGAAAGGGCATTAGTTGTCCGAATCTTAAACACTTTCATTTCAACTGAATAGCGCGAATGATTGTATGAGGAGAGCGCGTGAAGACGTCGCCGAAGGAGCAAGTAACAGAAGTTATGAATCTCTCAGGTAAAAAGACTCATACATGACGCATCTCTGGAGAGTGCCGGAATTAGCCGGCCACCAACGAGGAAAGCCGCAAGGTGAAACTTTCAGGTACAAGGACAGGGGTTCTCTTTTAAGGGGACCTCTGTCTTTTTTGTATCAAAAATCCGAGGGGGAGTAGGCTTGTGACAAACGAATTAAAACGTACCGCGCTTTTTGACAGCTATGCAGAATATGGCGGAAAAACAATCGATTTTGGCGGATGGGATTTACCAGTCCAATTTTCAAGCATTAAAGCGGAACATGAGGCAGTTCGTACAAAAGCTGGCTTGTTTGATGTTTCACACATGGGCGAGGTGCTTGTTACAGGGAAAGGCGCATTGGCCTATTTGCAAAAGCTAGTGACGAATGATGTTTCCAAGTTAAAAGATGGACAAGCCCAATACACTGCTATGTGTTATGAAGATGGCGGAACCGTTGATGACTTGCTCATCTATAAACGCGGCGACGACAACTATTTACTCGTTGTCAATGCGTCAAATCTCGACAAGGACCTTGAGTGGATGAATCGCCATGTGACAACTGATGTCACAATTGAAGATAAATCTTCTGAATATGCGCTTCTAGCTTTGCAAGGACCAGTTGCGCAGGAAGTTTTGCAAAAACTGACAGATGAACCTCTTGAAGAAATCAGATTTTTCCGTTTCAAGGAAAATGTCAACATTAACGGACATGAAGTGCTAGTTTCCCGTACGGGCTATACCGGTGAAGACGGATTTGAAATTTACGGTTCACCTGAAGCGCTTGTTGCACTATGGCCTGCGATTCTAAAAGCGGGTGAGGAAGAAGGCGTTGTTCCAGCAGGACTTGGAGCACGTGATACACTTCGGTTCGAATCAGGATTGCCTCTATATGGCCAGGAATTGTCCCAAGACATTTCACCGCTTGAAGCAGGACTTGGCTTCGTTGTGAAGTTGAAAAAAGAAGAGGATTTCCTTGGAAAAGAAGCACTCGCTTCCCAAAAGGAAAACGGTGTACCGCGTAAACTTGTCGGTCTTGAGATGATCGATAAAGGAATTCCGCGTACAGGCTATAAAGTGTTTATTGGCGATGAAGAGATCGGTGAAGTAACAACTGGTACACAATCACCGACACTTAAAAAGAATATCGGCTTTGCATTATTGAAAAGCGAACACACTGACATCGGAACTGCAGTTGAAATCGAAGTCCGAAATAAGCGCTTGAAAGCCGAAATTATCGCGACACCGTTCTATAAAAAAGCATGAATGATATTATGAAAAGGGGATAAGGATATGCAGCATCGTTACATTCCAATGACTGAAGCCGATCGCGCTGAAATGATGGAAAAGATCGGAATTTCTTCCGTAGATGAACTTTTTGCAGATATTCCTGAAAAAGTTCGATTTAAAGGCGAATACAATATAAAAAAGGCGAAGTCTGAATCGTCACTTACCAAAGAACTTTCACAACTGGCGGCTAAAAATGCGAGTACAAATGAATACGCATCTTTCCTAGGTGCGGGTGTGTATGATCATTACAAGCCGATAATCGTTGACCATGTCATTTCACGTTCAGAGTTTTATACAGCTTACACACCATACCAGCCGGAAATCTCACAAGGTGAATTGCAAGCCATTTTCGAATTCCAGACAATGATCTGCGAATTGACGGGCATGGATCTCGCAAACTCATCTATGTATGATGGCGGTACAGCCCTTGCAGAAGCGGGTACACTTTCCGCGGGTCACACACGTCGTAAGAAACTACTTGTTTCTGAAACGGTTCATCCGGAATCACGTGATGTAGTCCTTTCTTATGCAACTGGACAATCGATTGAAGTCGTTACGATTCCACAAAAAGACGGCATTACCGACATTGCAAAACTTGAAGAATTGATGGATGAAGATACAGCTGCGGTTCTTGTACAATATCCGAACTTCTTCGGTCAGGTTGAAGACATTCAAAAAATAGGTGAAATTGCACATGAAAAAGGCGGACTGTTTGTAGTTTCATCCAACCCGCTTTCACTTGGCATATTGACACCTCCAGGTAAACTGGGTGCGGACATCACAGTCGGCGATGCTCAACCATTCGGTATTCCTGAAGCGTTCGGCGGACCACACTGCGGTTACTTCGCAGTAACGAAAAAATTGATGCGGAAAGTTCCGGGTCGACTTGTAGGCGAAACGACAGACGACGAAGGCCGTCGCGGCTATGTACTGACACTGCAAGCACGTGAACAGCATATCCGACGCGATAAAGCGACATCCAACATCTGTTCGAACCAAGCATTAAACGCTCTTGCGGCTTCTGTTGCCATGACGGCACTTGGAAAAGTAGGCGCAAAAGAAATCGCTTATCAGAATATCGTAAAAACACATTATGCGAAAGAAGCATTCCAAAAAGCAGGATTTGACATTGCTTTCGAAGGCGCTCATTTCAATGAAATCGTTGTAGACTGCAAACAACCGGTAAAAGAACTGAATGCAAAATTATTCACAAAAGGTATCATTGGTGGATATGATCTAGGTCTAACTTATCCGGAATTTGCGAATCATGCATTGATCGCTGTGACGGAACAACGTACGAAAGAAGAAATCGATGCACTTGTGCAGGAAATGGAGGCCCTTCATGCATAAAGATAACCAGCCGTTAATATTTGAACTGACAAGAGAAGGACGGGTAGGCTACAGCCTTCCTGAACTTGATGTGCCTGAATTAGACCTTTCCGGCTTGTTGCCAGAAGGTTTTATCCGTGAAGAAGCTGCGGAACTTCCGGAAGTTTCCGAACTTGATATTATGCGCCATTACACGGCACTTTCAAATCGTAACCATGGAATCGACTCGGGCTTTTATCCGCTCGGTTCTTGTACGATGAAATATAATCCGAAAATCAATGAATCCGTTGCCCGTTATCCTGGATTCGCGAACATCCATCCATTGCAAGATGAGTCAACTGTACAAGGTGCGATGGAATTGATGTACGACCTGCAAGAGCATCTTGTCGAAATTACGGGTATGGATGAAGTGACATTACAACCCGCAGCGGGTGCTCAAGGGGAATGGACAGCACTAATGATGATCCGTGCATTCCACGAAGCGAATGGCGACTTCAAACGTACGAAAGTACTCGTTCCGGACTCCGCTCATGGAACGAACCCTGCTTCTGCAGCAGTTGCCGGCTTCGATTCGGTGACTGTGAAATCGAATGAGAATGGACTGGTCGATCTTGAGGACCTGAAAAAGCATGTTGGTGACGATACAGCTGCACTTATGCTGACGAATCCGAACACGCTTGGTCTTTTCGAAGAAGCAAATTCTTGAAATGGCTGAAATCGTTCACGGCGCTGGCGGAAAATTATACTATGACGGAGCCAATCTGAACGCAATCATGTCAAAAGTACGCCCTGGCGACATGGGCTTTGATGCAGTTCACTTGAACTTGCATAAAACGTTTACAGGCCCACATGGTGGTGGAGGTCCAGGTTCTGGCCCAATCGGGGTGAAGGCAGACCTTGCTAAATTCCTACCGAAACCGGTTTTAGTGAAAAAAGACGATGTCTATACATTTGAATATGACCGTCCGCAATCAATCGGTCGCGTTAAACCGTTTTATGGTAACTTCGGGATCAACGTCCGTGCGTACACGTATATCCGCTCGATGGGGCCGGATGGATTGAAGTCTATTTCCGAGAATGCGGTATTGAATGCGAACTATATGATGCGCAGATTGGAACCTTATTTCGATTTACCATATAACCGTCATTGTAAACATGAATTTGTTCTTTCGGGTCGTCGTCAAAAGAAATTGGGTGTCCGTACACTTGATATGGCGAAACGACTGCTCGATTTCGGCTATCATCCGCCGACAATCTACTTCCCACTTAACGTTGAGGAAGGTATGATGATCGAGCCGACGGAAACCGAGTCGAAAGAAACACTCGATGCATTCTGTGATGCACTCATTGCAATTGCTAAAGAAGTAGAAGAAAATCCAGAAATAGTACAAAACGCACCGCATACGACAGTCATCAATCGTTTAGATGAAACGAAAGCGGCACGTCAACCAATTTTGCGATATACAAAATAATTATAAAAAGAGTAGGTGTACATGCTTTAAGCATGTACACCTACTCTTTTTTAAAATCCAATTGAACTGTCTTGTTCCCAATCACCTTTTGTCGAGCGCTTATGCTGTTTCTGCAAATCACGGATCCGTCGATCGTATTCAATCTTTCCATCATAATGAAAGCCGATTGCGACGGACATGTATAGTTCGTTCAACTGTGAGATGGATAGACCAGCCGTTTTTTTAGCGACATCTTCCAGTTGTTCGTTATTGAGTAAGCCCTTTCTGTCGACTTTCTTCATATAACAGCGACGAACTTCAGAAGAAGGGGAGGGGATTTCATATGTGCTATCAAAGCGGCCAGCACGATTGATGAGTGCGGGGTCAATCTTTTCGGGATAGTTTGTCGTTCCGATAATAAACAAGCCTGCTCGAACGCGAGCGCCGTCCAACGTATTCAGAAAAGAACTGCGTGTATGTTCCGGCATAGAATCAATATCTTCGATGACAAGAATCGCAGGAGCCATTCTTGCGACAGTGTTAAACACTTCCTGAACGGAATAGCTACCCGTATGTTCTGTGATTTGCCAATAAATGACCGGAGCTGATGTCGAACCGGTGATAGACCGGACAAGTGTTGTCTTGCCGTTACCAGGAGCCCCGTACAACAGAATTCCACGCTTATAAGGAAGACCGTATTCTTTGTAAAACGATCCGCCATCTATGAAGAATTCATCAATCGCACGAAAAATATCGGTTTTCATCGAGTTTTCAAGAAAAACATCGTCCCGTTCGACTTTTTCACCATGCTCGAAACTTTTCTTTTCAACACCGCTTTCCGTATCGACGAGATATGTAACGGTCGTTTTCATCATCTCCCGCTGTAAATGGTTCACTTCCTCTATGAAAACTTTCACTTTTTCAGCAGAAGGGGCGAAGAGTTGGTACTCCGGCCAAGTGGAGCCATTTCCGACGAAGTACAGCAATTGAGTAAAGGCGACATCGAAATCAGGAAAGTAAATCAGCTGATTTTCGATTGTTTCGGAAACGCGCAATTTAAATCCATTACCAGAATCGGAACGCTCCACTTTACCTGTCGGTCGTACACCGTAAACGTGCCCGAGTGACTCATAGCGCAACAGCCCTTTTTTCATCAGCTCATCGATGACGGATTCAGCATGGGCGATCAGCTCTTCGGCATGAATGATTTTCCAATCTTGCGTACGGCGTTCATTCAACCGATTGAAGACGTGGCGGTTAACAGTTGCGTAATCCTCGTAATTTGGTAGCAATTCCCGTGAATTTGTTGTAATTGGCAATAAAACATCATTTTTCATAAGGAACTCCATTTCTGTTATGAATTTATTAGAAAAAAGTTCCTCCGGAAGGGAAGAACTTCATGAATCACTTACTTTTTACTTTGCCAGTCCAAAGACGGAAGCCGCCTTGTAAATGGAAAAGCTGTGCATAACCTTTTTTCTTCAGAAACAGAGCGGCGCGGGCACTTTTGCCTCCATTTTGGTCATACAGGTATACGGGCTTGTCCGGTCGGATCTCTTTGGACCGTTGGCGGAACTGGGAATAAGGAATATTCCGTGCGCCCAGAATATGGCCAGCTTCATAATCCTTTGGTTCACGGACATCGATGAGTTGCGCTTTCCGGTACCCCTCGATAAATTCTTCTTGTGTCAAATTTGTGACCGCTTTTCGTAGACGTGACATCGTAACTACGAAGTAAACAATCAGGATGAGGACGATGGCCCCTAATAGATAATAATCCACAACGACTTTCCCCTTTCTCTATACTTCCCTATTATAAAGATTTGTCTCCATATGTTCAATGGTGGCGTACTTAAATGATAGCTGTATGGGTTGAAAAAACTGTAAAGGGATTTAGGAAGAACAAATCAATGAGTTGCAGCACGTTATTCTAAATAGTCGGCAAGCTTAATGCGGAAATTGAAAACTCCCTTCATGGGAGGATTTGAAGCTTTTTAAATGGAACCATTCTGTTAGCTTTTGTTTTGCCTGATACACAACCGGTTTCGAAGTCTGAAGAAAGATTTGGCGGATTTAACAGTAAAAACTAGAAGTGGCACGTGAATAGTGACCAGTTGTCTGGTTTGACCTTCACAATCACCAGCCTTGGCACTTTCCGAAATAAATTCCATTCAGTATGACATTCGATCATCAAATTGTCGACGGTGCATATGGTGGAGGATTTTGACAATCATGGCTAAATGTATGGAATCACCTTAACTTTTAGTCCTCTGATAGACTAGTAATAAGAGATCAACGAGATGTGACATTATCTATCGCTAATCTCAAGTTAATTTTTTTGACAACTTTACCGTATAGCATTTAAAGAATTCCGAAGTAATATCTAGCAAAGTTACTCTCGACAATGATAAAATGAATAGCGTTGTAAAGGGGGAGCTCAAATGGATAAAACGGTTTGGCATTTCATCAATTCAGGAAAATGTAGTGCTTCGTTCAATATGGCGCTCGATGAGGCATTGCTCGAGTGGCATAGTAAAGGAGAAATCGGTCCCGTCCTACGTTTTTACGAATGGGAGCCGGCGACGCTGTCGATCGGCTATTTCCAAAGTGTCGAAAGAGAAATCGATATGGATGCGGTCAATCGTCACGGACTTGGTTTCGTAAGACGTCCGACGGGAGGCAGAGGTGTTCTCCATGAGCACGAACTTACATATAGCGTAATTGTCAGTGAAGAATACCCAGATATGCCGGAAACGGTGACGGAAGCGTATCGGGTGATTTCAGGCGGGGTGCTCGAGGGGTTCCGCAATCTCGGACTCGATGCCCGTTTTTCGGTTCCAGAAACGCGGGAGCAGAACGCCGAACTGAGAACACCGAAGAGTGGTGTCTGTTTTGACGCACCAAGCTGGTATGAACTTGTCGTCGAAGGGAAGAAAATCGCGGGCAGTGCGCAAACCAGGCAAAAAGGTGTGATATTACAACATGGAGCAATCCTTTTGAGTCTTGATGAGGATAAGCTTGTTTCTTTATTCAAATTCAAATCGGAAAAGTTGCGTGAGCGGGTGCGGTTATCCTTACCGCAAAAAGCGGTGGCGATTGACAGGTTAGCCAATCGGGCAGTATCTGTCGATGAGTGTGCCGAGGCATTTGCGAAAGGTTTTGAAAAAGCGCTCGATATACAACTGGAGCCGTTGGAATTGACAGAACAGCAACTCGAAATGGTCAAGGAAATCGAGCGGGTAAAATACGCTAATGACGAGTGGACTTTTAGAAAATGATTGCTATTACTTTGGTCCCGATTTTAGAAATAACCTGACCTTAAACGGCGTGGATATTACATTTGGTTAAATATGTGAAAAACATTTTATTGAACCAAGTTTCAATATGTAGTAGATTAGGGAATATGACTAACACAACATGTTGTGTTAGATTAAAAATTCCCAGAAGGAGAGATGCGTGAATGGTGATTGTTTCCAAGCATCAGGAACCAATTCTGGACAAGGCACAATTGAATGCGGATATCGCAAAATTTCCACAAGTGCATCCAATTACAGAAGAGATGAAAATCGAGCATAGCGGAGTATCCAGACTCGTTATGATTGATCGGTATTCGTTCAAGGATACAGAAAAGAAAACATTAAAGGTCGGGGATTTTGTCGTTTTGACGGTGAAAGAAGATCCGAAGTTTCCAGCACGTGGACTCGGGTTTATCACTGCGTTGGATGAAAAGAACGGCAAAGCGGATATTTGGATTGAAAAAGAGTTCCGCTCCGCCATCGACAGCCCGGAAGCTCAGGAGAAAGGCATTATCACAAGACCGATTGATGTCATTGAGAAGCCGCTTGAAGTCTTTTACGAGCAAATCGCGAAACGGAATGCGACTGGACTTGCATCCGTCGAAACGACTGAGGAACAGCAGAAAACATCGTTCGACAAGTTCTATGGTCAGCTGTCGAATTTGAACTTCATACCGGCGGGGCGGGTACTGTACGGCGCCGGATCAGACACAGAAGTGACTTTCTTCAACTGTTACGTCATGCCATTCGTGGCGGATTCCCGTGAAGGTATTTCCGATCACCGCAAACAAGTGATGGAGATTATGAGTCGCGGCGGCGGTGTAGGAACGAACGGTTCCACGCTACGCCCACGTAATACACTCGCACGAGGCGTCAACGGCAAATCGTCCGGCTCGGTATCATGGCTTGACGACATTGCGAAATTGACACATCTTGTCGAACAAGGTGGATCAAGACGTGGAGCCCAGATGATTATGTTAGCGGACTGGCACCCTGATATTTGCGAATTCATCATCTCAAAAATGCAGAATCCACGGATTCTCCGATATCTTCTTGAACATACGGAAGACGAGACAATCAAGAAGCTCGCAAATGATAAACTGAAATTCAAAGCGCTCACTCCACAAGAGGAAGCGATGTACCAAGGGATTCTCAATTATCGGACAATCCCGGGTATGGGCGGATTCAACGAAGCGATCATGAGAGACGCTGAAACGAAATTGCGCGATGGTGGGACTTATTCGGTACATAATCCGGAATTCCTCACAGGCGCCAATATTTCCGTGACACTAACGGATGATTTCATGAAAGCCGTTGAACAGAATGCAGACTATGAACTCCGTTTCCCGGCAGTTGAAAAATATTCACCGGAAGAAATGGCGACGTACAATGCAGAATGGCATAAAGTCGGCGATGTCCGCGAATGGGAAAGACTTGGGTATGATGTACGCGTCTATCGGACAATCAAAGCCCGTGCACTATGGGATCTTATTAACATTTGTGCAACCTATTCCGCGGAACCAGGAATTTTCTTTATTGACAATGCAAACAATGAAACGAACGCCAAAGCTTATGGACAGCAAGTCGTAGCGACTAACCCGTGTGGGGAACAGCCTCTTGCTCCTTACAGTGTCTGTAATTTAGCTGCCGTCAACCTTGCTGAATTTGCCGACAAGGAAACGAAAACGGTGAACTACGAAAAATTGAAAGAAACCGTTCGTATCGGTGTCCGCATGCAGGATAACGTCATCGATGCGACACCTTATTTCCTCGAAGAAAACAAAGTACAAGCACTCGGAGAACGCCGTGTCGGACTTGGTGTCATGGGTCTTGCCGACCTGTTGATCTATTGTGAAAAAGAATATGGCTCAGAAGAAGGCAACGCACTTGTCGATAAAGTGTTCGAGACGATTGCAACGTCTGCGTACCGTGAATCCGTCGAGCTTGCAAAAGAGAAAGGGAGCTTCCCATTCCTTATCGGCAAAACGGATGAAGAAACAGAAGCACTACGTAATGCGTTCGTTAATACAGGCTTTATGAAAAAAATGCCGGAAGATATCCGTCAATCCATTTTGGAATACGGTATCCGAAATTCACACCTACTAACTGTTGCTCCAACGGGATCCACAGGAACAATGGTAGGGGTTTCCACTGGTTTAGAACCATATTTCTCCTTTACTTATTACCGGAGCGGACGTCTCGGGAAATTCATCGAGGTGAAAGCGGGCATCGTTGAGGAGTATTTGGAGCGGCATCCTGAAGCAGATCCGGACAATCTGCCGGAATGGTTTATCTCTTCGATGAGTCTGGCACCTGAAGCGCATGCGGATGTACAATGTATCATCCAGCGCTGGATTGACAGTTCGATTTCGAAGACGGTCAACGCACCGCGTGGTTATTCGGTCGAGCAGGTTGAAAGCGTCTATGAGCGTCTGTACAAAGGCGGAGCAAAGGGTGGCACGGTCTATGTCGATGGCAGCCGTGATTCGCAAGTATTGACGCTGAAAGCGGAAGAGAACAGCATGGATGCGGACATAGCCGAAGAAGTGGTTACAGAACAGCCCAAAATCGTACTTGTGAATACTGTTCACGACTTACGGTCAACCAACGTCACAATTGGTTCGGAAGTCGGAGATACATGCCCGGTTTGTAGACAGGGAACAGTCGAAGAAATGGGCGGCTGCAATACATGCACGAATTGCAACGCGCAATTGAAATGTGGATTATAAACAAACGCAAAACGGAAGGCGCCTTATCGGCGCCTTCCGTTTTTATTAATTCACAGGAACCGTTTCGGTCGCTGTTTCCGTATCCTTTACAACATCCAATGCTTCGGCGCCATGTATCTCAACTTCCAACAGTTTTTCAAATGACGCAATTGCCACTTCCACTTGCTTATCATCAGGTTCCTTTGTTGTGATAAGCTGGAGCCATAGTCCGGGATAGCCCAAGTATTTCAGCACAGGGACATTCCTGAGGGAGTTAGTCAGTTGCAACACTTCGAACGAAACACCCAGTACGACAGGGATGAGTAGAATCCGGTTTACAATCCGCAACCAGAATGGATCTGTCGGCACCAGGAAATAGATGAACATGCCGACGATGACCGTGAACAGGATGAAACTGCTACCGCAGCGGTAGTGAAGTCTAGACTGTGCTTGAACGTTTTCAACAGTCATCGGCAACCCGTTTTCGTATGCATTGATGACCTTATGCTCGGCCCCGTGATATTGAAAGACCCTTTTAATGAGCGGAGTCATTGATATAAGCGAAATATAGGTTAGTAACAAAATCAGTTTGAATAGGCTTTCGAGTAAAATTTGTGCCGTTTTTCCAGGAGCGACGGGATGCAGTGCTCCCGCGAGGAAAACAGGAACAAGGGTGAAAACGAACTTACCGAATAGGAAAGAAAGGACACCGACCGCGGCGACTCCCAGTACCATAGCCAGCTTGGACGGTTCTTCAGCCTCCTGCTTCGCTTCTTCCCCCGGCTCCACATCATAGCGTTCGCTTGAGAATGTTAAATGACGCGATCCAATACCCGCCGACTCGATTAAAGCGACGATCCCTCGGACGAAGGGAATCTTTTTCAATTTCATCATTGTTGGATTCTTTTCTTTTGGAAGATGAAAATAATCGATTGAATCATCTTTCCGTCTAATCGCTGTGACGGTATGTTCTTTTCCGCCGAACATGACCCCTTCGACAAGCGCTTGCCCTCCATAAGTGGGAGGATGTTGTCCTTTTCCCATATAATTTACCCACACTTTCTTTCATATCAGCTAAAGCCTATATCTTATTGTACTAAAAAACAGCAATCCACTCCACTATGATGTTTAAAATGTTTAGATCCTCCCGACACTTTGTGAAGGAGGGATCACTATGTACAACAAAACTTTATTTTGGACCACGTTTTATAGCGCACTATTCTCAATACTAACGCTAAAGTTTTTTCATATGTTCAATTTCATTAAATGGTCACCTGTCGGTTGGGCGGACAAATGGCAATTATTCGCTACGGTGCATTTTACATTCAAATGGGTGCTTTTTTTTATTGTACTGGCGTTGCTATTCGCGATTCTTTATATTGCCGTTTCATTTACATCATCCATCCCGCCATCTGTCACAGCGCTCCTCATCGGAATCATAGTTGTTTTTGCGATTGAGTGGACGATCAGTTCACCGGAAACACCGACTGCCGCCATCAAATCCGTGTCAATACCTTTTTTTGCTATGATAGCGATAGTCTTTCGATTTATCACTGGGACGGCTGTTTACATGAAGAAACTTTCGGACGAAAACACGAAATGAGTTGCGACAATGGTCTGATATGATAAAATAGGAAAGAAAACGGTGAGGGGAAGGGTGCGGCGGTGAAGTTACTTATTTTGAACGGCCCTAATTTAAACAGACTGGGCAAAAGGGAACCGGGAATTTATGGCGCTGAAACGTTGGAGGATCTTGAACGGAAACTGGATGATTTTGCGTTGCAGCATAGTGCGGAACTTACTTTTTTTCAATCCAATCTAGAAGGCGCGTTGATCGACAAGATCCATGAAGCGGGAGATGACGGACTTGATGGGATCATCTTCAATCCGGGGGCATTTACGCATTACAGTATTGCATTGCGCGATGCGGTCGCATCTGTGGACATCCCTGTCATAGAAGTCCATATTTCAAACATACATAGCAGGGAAGCCTTCAGACAGACGTCCGTCATCGCACCGGTTTGCATCGGTCAGTTGTCCGGATTCGGAACAGATGGCTATGCACTAGCCCTCCAAGCTTTCCTTTTCCGCGGAGAAGGGGTATGAAAATATGAAACTGGAAAAATTGCGTAGATTGTTGACGGAACAAGAAATCGATGCACTCCTTGTCACAAACCCGTTCAACCGTCGTTATATGACAGGGTTTACAGGTACGGCAGGCCTAGCGCTCATATCATCCGATGATGCCGTATTCATCACGGATTTTCGCTATACAGAACAGGCGGAAAAAGAAATTGATGGGTTCCGTATCGTTAAACATACGAAAACAATCATAGAGGAAGTTGCTGAACAGGCGAAAAGCATGAAACTCAAAACAATCGGCTTCGAAAAAGACGACATGACTTATGGTCAGTATGAACTTTATCAAGCAAAATTGATAGCGGAACTGAAGCCGGTATCTGGTATTGTGGAGAAATTACGCTTAGTGAAAACGGGAGCAGAGTTGGCTGTTTTGAAACAGGCGGCTAAAATTGCAGATGATGCATTCGCGCATATTTGCACATTCATCAAACCCGGCATCACTGAATTGGCAGTCTCGAACGAACTTGAGCTGTTCATGCGTAGCCAAGGTGCAACGTCTTCTTCATTCTCCAGCATCGTCGCATCGGGTATACGCGGAGCCCTTCCACACGGCGTTGCGTCCGATAAGGTGATCGAAACGGGTGATCTTGTCACACTCGATTTTGGTGCATTGTACAAGGGATATATCTCCGATATTACCCGCACAGTCGCTGTCGGAAGACCATCGGCTAAGCTAAAAGAAATTTACAACGTGACACTGGCAGCTCAAGAACTTGCTTTAAGTGAGATCAAACCGGGTATGACAGGAAAAGAAGCAGATGCCATTGCCCGTGATTACATCACTTCCAAGGGCTATGGCGAGGCTTTTGGGCATTCCACGGGACATGGAATCGGGCTGGAAGTCCATGAAGGACCGGCACTTTCATTTCGCTCAGAAACTGTACTTGAGCCAAACATGGTCGTCACGGTCGAACCCGGGATCTATCTTCCGGGAGTCGGCGGTGTGCGAATTGAGGACGATATCATCATGACTGAAACTGGCAATGAGCGTCTGACGCATTCACCAAAGGAACTTATCATTTTATAATCTACTATTAATTGGAGGAATCATCATGATTTCAGTAAACGAATTTAAAACAGGCCTAACAATCGAAGTGGACGGTGACATATGGCGTGTCATGGATTTCCAACATGTCAAACCGGGTAAAGGTGCAGCGTTTGTCCGTTCGAAACTACGTAACCTACGTTCAGGAAACGTAAACGAAAAAACGTTCCGTGCAGGAGAGAAAGTCGCAAAAGCGCAAATTGACAACCGCCGTATGCAATACCTATATGCAAATGGGGACGATCATGTATTCATGGATAATGAATCCTATGAACAGATTGAACTTTCAGCAAAACAGATTGAAGAGGAATTGATGTATCTGAAAGAAAATATGGAAGTCCATATCATGAAATACGGCGAGGAAGTGCTAGGCGTGGAATTGCCAGTGACGGTTACGCTCGAAGTTGCAGAAACGGAGCCGGGCATCAAAGGCGACACGGCAAGCGGCGGATCTAAACCTGCTAAAATGGAAACAGGCCTCGTTGTACAGGTACCATTCTTTGTCAACACGGGTGATAAACTGATTATCAATACTGATGAAGGCGAATACGTTTCAAGGGCATAACCCGAAACGGAGAGTGCGAATTGACGGGCTTTTTCCGTCGTATCATACCTTTTACCATTTATCATCTTGAGTTATAAAAACACCTTACCACCGGAAATCGGTTGGTAAGGTGTTTTTTTATGCCATAGAACTCACCCTTTGTTTCGTTCTACATGAGGAGTATTGTACATAGGATATTGCAATGGGGGGAGTACCTGATGGAATTGACTGATTTACTGCGCATAGCCGGTATCGGGCTTGTTATCGGTTTGCTACATGTATTCTTCGAACAGACAGGCAAAAAGGAGTTTTCGTTTTTCCTGTTTTTTATCGCTTATATTTATATCACTGCCGAAATGCTCCGATTCCTTAAGATTTTCTTCACGGAAATCGCTGAATTTTTTCAATGGTTGTCGATGACGGTCTAATGTCTACGTTACTTCAAATTATTGTCGTTTTTCTCATCCTCCTCATCATTACATTTGCGGTTCCGAAATTGCAGCCACTTTTGTATGCAAGCATTTTTTTCATGGTATTATTCCAACTGCTAAGCGTAATCGTGTTTCCATTCGGAAAACGGATCGCCAAACTATTCGAACCGTTGCCGGATCCATTTGCAAAACTATTGATCGGCAGTGCTATTCTTTTTTATGTATCTGAATTGATTGCTAAGCACATCGAGGAGGCAGGTTATGCATCGCTGGCTGCAATGTCCCATTTCGCAGTGAAGATTGCCATTCTGACATTGTGGCTCCAACAAACGGCCGTATTGATTGAAATTTTATCCTCACTCATTACAAAATGATCGGATGGAACACCTATGCTCTCTTTTATTGAAACCATTCTCGGAACGGTATTATCCAGTTTTGTCGTTGTCATCATCGCGACTTTTTTGGCATTGCTAATCGATTTCCTTTTCCCTTCTTTTTCAAAATGGACGAGGATGATGTTAATTTTCATTGTCATCACGGTCGTCTTACAACCCGCTTTTGCACATTTAACACTGATTCGAGATATTGCACACAATATTTCAATGATGTTCATCTCCATCTATCCGATTTTGACTGCGAGTATGATTGCAGCGGGCGGTGCATTCAGTATGTTGAACTTTCAGCCAGCCATGTTGCTTTTCGCAAACGGAGCCATCGTTTTGGCGGAACGCTTTCTGATTCCGCTTTTATCGGCCGCAATCGTTTTTGATTTGGTGACACGGATTCTTCCTTCTGTTCCGTTTACAAAAATGGCGGACTTGATTAGGACGGGCCTTCTCGGGACAATCTCCGCGGTCGTTGCCGCCTATTCCATTTTCATCACAGTAGGTGGCACGATGTCTTGGGCCCTTTCCGGCTTTGCAAGTGAGCCAATCAAAGAATTGATCCGTCAAAATGTACCCATGATTGGCTCATTTATGACGGATAGTATGGGCACATTTGGGCGTTATTCGTCCGGCGTCAGTATTTTTGCGGGTGGTTGGCTCATCTCGACCATTTGGACGGTTGCGCTCGTCCCTTCCCTTAATACGTTACTTACAGCCTTCTTCTATAGATGGACAGCCGCTCTAATCGAACCGTTCGCAAATGATGATATTACGGGAATCATGGACGATATCGGTAAAACACTCTTCGTCCTATGTGCGGTTTCGTTTTTAATCGCTTTTGCATTTATCTATACAGCACTGTTTTCAATCATAATCATAAAGCTGATTTCGACGATGAAATGAGGGTTGCGTATGGAATCTTTTTAATAGGGATCGTGCTCATCGTTCTGTTGGCATCCACGATGTTGTTGCTTTTTCCCGATGCATCAGAGGGTCATTTGTTGCCTCTAATAAAGCTTGCAATTGGAATTTGGATCATCAAGTCCATTTACGAACTTTTTGGTCATACACTCTTTTGAAATTGCATAATATGAATCATTGAAGACAGGTCATATAACCGGTTCAATGAACGGAAATGGTGATGATATGCAAAAGCCAAAAAGGAAAATTCATATGATCCTTCTCGGGACAATTACCATTATGGTCATCATTTTCATCAATTCCAGTCTTGGCGGAATCGCAGGAGAGAAGGGGGAGAAGGAGGAGAACGGTGAGTTTGTAGCACTGGAAGAAGCACTGATGAAAATCGAGGGAATCGGGGAAGTTACGTTATACTTCCACTACGAAAACGGAGAAGCATCCAATCCGCTGTCCGATTACTTTTCATTGTCCACTTCTTCAGCAAAGAAAGGAAATGAACTGCAAGGCGTTCTTGTCATTGCTGAGAGCGCGGAAAATCTTGAGATTAAAAGTAAACTATCAAGAATTCTGTCAACTGTTCTCCAGTTGCCCGAACATCGTATCGTCGTTGAAATAAAGAATAGGGGGAATACAGATGAAAACGAATAAGCGTACAGTCTGGTTTTTAACATTACTCAGCCTCGTTGCAGTCATCTCCATCTATTACATGAAGGAAAAAGCACCCATGAACTTTGATGGTATCAATATTTTCAAGGACTCGCCGGAGTCCATACAGTTGACAGAAAAAGTGGGGGAGACCGATAACACAAAACCTGTTTTTGCAGAATCAATTCTTTTTGAGGAAATGCGCATGCAAGTCCGAAACGAGCGGAGTCAGCTGAAAGAGCAACTCACATCAAAAATGTATTCGGCCGACCACACTGCTGAAGAAAAGAACACGGCATTCGATGAAATGGAGCGTTTGACAAAACTCGATTCGGCCGAAGCACTTATGGAATTGCAGATAAAAGCATTGGGGTATCCAGAGGCCTTCGTACGGACGGAGGATGGGACCGTAAAAGTGACCGTGTTAGCAACGGAAGGCCATTCGAGGGAATTGGCAGATGAAATTGCACATTATGTCAAGATGAATTGGGAAGACGCGCAAGTTGTAAATGTCGATTTCACAGGCGGTACAGAATAAGCAACAAATTGAATTCAAACCTCTAAATCGAAGGCCCTTAATGGGTCTTTTTCTTTTTTAATGATGGTTTTTCACACAAATTATGATTATCTATTTCATTATGGGATGAAAACGTCTAAAATGAATTAGAGTCTAATCATAAATAAGTCAGGAGAATCGATCATGTTAAAAATTCAAGAAATCCGTGAAATAATTAAACTCATTGATCAATCTTCAATCGAAAAATTCAGTCTTCAATCAGAAGGCGTGAAAATTGAATTGAAAAAAGGGAATGGACAGCAAGTTGGTGTAACTCCAATTGCAGTAACGGCACCTGTCGTTCATCAGGAATCTGCAGTAGCGCAGCCGACAGTAGTGGAGGTAGCACAACAACCTACCCCTCTAGCTGAAGCTCCAGCGGTGCAGGTAGTAGAACCACAAGCAGCAGACCCGTCCTTGAGTACTATCACATCTCCAATGGTAGGGACGTTCTACGCCGCATCATCACCTGATATCCCTGCATATGTGCAAACTGGCGATAAAGTGAAGCCGGAATCCGTTGTATGCATCGTCGAAGCGATGAAACTTTTCAACGAAATCGAAGCGGTGCTTGCCGTCGTGCTGACGAGACGGTGGTGCTGTCCGGGCACGGGCCGGCGACGACGATCGGGCGGGAGCGGGCGACCAACCCCTATCTGCGTGAGCTGGTGGCGCGATGACGACGTTCCGGGCACCCAAGGGCACCTTCGACCTGGTGCCGCCGCGCTCGGCGACGTTCCTGCGGGTCCGTGACGTGATTGCCGAGCAGGCCGCGCCGGGCCGGTTACGGCTACATCGAGACGCCGGCGTTCGAGGACACCGCGCTGTTCGACCGCGGGCGTCGGGGAGTCCACCGACATCGTGTCGAAGGAGATGTACACCTTCGACGACAAGGGCGGCCGCTCGCTCACGCTGCGCCCGGAGGGCACGGCCGCCGGTGCTGCGTGCCGCGCTCGAGCACGGGCTGCACACCGGTGAGCTGCCGGTGAAGCTCTGGTACTCCGGCTCCTACTACCGCTACGAGCGGCCGCAGGCCGGGCGTTACCGGCACTTCTCCCAGGTCGGCGTCGAGGCGCTCGGCACCGAAGACCCGGCGGTCGACGCCGAGTGCGTCATCCTCGCGGTCGACGCGTTCCACTCCCTCGGCCTGCGGCAGCTTCCGCACTGCTGCTCAACTCCCTCGGCTGACGAGGCGTGCCGACCGGCCTACCGGGCCACGCTGCAGGAGTTCCTGCGCGGCCTCGACCTCGACGAGGACACCCGGCGCCGCGTCGAGATCAACCCGCTGCGGGTGCTCGACGACAAGCGTCCCGAGGTCCAGGCGCAGCTGGCCGACGCGCCGCTCGCTGTCGACCACCTGTGCGCCGCGTGCAAGGAGCACCACGACGAGGTTCGCCGGCTGCTCGCTGGCCGCGGGCGTCGACTTCGACCGACGACCCGCGGCTGGTCCGCGGCCTGGACTACTACACCCGCACCACCTTCGAGTTCGTCCACGACGGGCTCGGCGCGCAGTCCAGCATCGGTGGCGGTGGTCGCTACGACGGGCTGTCCGAGTCGATCGGCGGCCCGCCGCTGCCCAGCGTCGGCTGGGCGCTCGGCGTCGACCGCACCGTGCTCGCGCTGGAAGCCGAAGGTATCGAGGTCGCTCCCGCTCGCGCGTGCGACGTGTTCGCCGTGCCACTCGGCGAGGGCGCCAAGACCGAGCTGTTCGGGCTGGTCACCGCGCTGCGCGCGCCGGGGTGGCCGCCGACCTCGCCTACGGCGGCAAGGGGCTCAAGGGCGCCATGAAGGCCGCGGACCGCTCCGGCGCGCAGTACGCCGTCGTCGTCGGCGAGCGCGACATCGAAGCAGGGCGTCGCCCAGCTGAAGGATCTGTCCACCGGCGAGCAGGTCGCCGTACCGTTCGCCGATCTCGTCACCACCATCAAGGAGAAGCTTCAGTGATCCGCACTCGCGAGGCCGGCACGCTGCGCGCCGAGGACGGCGGCTCGACCGTCACCCTCGCTGGCTGGGTGGCGCGCCGTCGCGACCACGGCGGGGTCATCTTCATCGACCTGCGCGACGCCTCCGGGGTGGTGCAGGTGGTGTTCCGTGACGAGGGGTTCGCCGCCGACCTGCGCAGCGAGTTCTGCATCCGCGTGATCGGCACCGTCGCGCCGCGGCCGGCGGGCAACGAGAACCCGGACCTGCCGACCGGCTCCGATCGAGGTGGTCGCCGCCGAGCTGCGAGGTGCTGTCGGAGTCCGCGCCGCTGCCGTTCCCGATCGAGGGCAGCGGCGAGATCAACGAGGAAGCGCGGCTGCAAGTGGCGCTACCTCGACCTGCGCCGCGAGGGCCCGGCGCGACGCGCTGCGGATGCGCTCGGAGGTCAACCGGATCGCCCGCCAGGTGATGGACGACCACCGGCTTCGTCGACATCGAGACGCCGAACCTGACCCGCTCCACGCCTGAAGGCGCCCGCGACTTCCTGGTGCCGGTGCGGCTGCAGCCGGGCCACTGGTACGCGCTGCCGCAGTCGCCGCAGCTGTTCAAGCAGCTGCTCATGGTCGCCGGGATGGAGCGCTACTTCCAGATCGCGCGCTGCTTCCGCGACGAGGACTTCCGGGCCGACCGGCAGCCGGAGTTCACCCAGCTCGACATCGAGATGTCGTTCGTCGACGCAGGACGACATCATGAACCTCGCCGAGGAGGTCATCGCCCGGCTGTGGAGCGAGCTCGCGGGCCACGAGGTCGCGCTCCCGTTCCGGCGGATGAGCTACGAGGAGTCGATGCGGCGCTTCGGTGTCCGACCGGCCCGACCTGCGCTTCGCTGCCGAGCTGGTCGACTGCACGGCGTACTTCGCCGACACGCAGTTCAAGGTGTTCCAGGCCGCAGGCGCTGACTGGCACGTCGGTGCCGTCGTCATGCCCGGCGGTGGCTCGCAGACCCGCAAGGAGCTCGACGGCTGGCAGGACTGGGCGAAGTCGCGCGGCGCGCGGGGTCTGGCGTACGTCCTGGTCGGGGCGGACGGCGACGCTGGGCGGGCCGGTCGCCAAGAACCTCACCGACGCCGAGCGCGACGGGCTCGCCGCGCACGTCGGCGCCGCGCCCGGCGACTGCATCTTCTTCGCCGCAGGCAAGCGCACCGACGCGCTGGGCCTGCTCGGCGCGGCGCGCCTGGAGGTCGGTGAGCGGTGCGGGCTGATCCCCGCGGACCGCTGGGAGTTCGTCTGGGTCACCGACTTCCCGATGTTCGAGCCGGACGACGAGGGCGGCTGGACGGCGGTGCACCACCCGTTCACCGCGCCGACCCACGAGTGGGCCGAGACGCTTCGCGGCCGACCCCGGCAGCGCCATCGCGCAGGCCTACGACATCGTGCTCAACGGCTCGGAGCTCGGTGGCGGTTCGATCCGTATCCACCGGGCCGAGATGCAGCGCCGGCTGTTCGAGGTCATCGGGTTGTCGAAGGAGGACGCCGAGTCCAAGTTCGGCTTCCTGCTCGAGGCGTTCGCATTCGGCCCGCCGCCGCACGGCGGCATCGCGCTCGGCTGGGACCGGCTCACCGCGATGCTCGCCGGGGTCGAGTCGATCCGCGACGTCATCGCCTTCCCGAAGACGGCCTCCGGCGGCGACCCGCTGACCGGCGCGCCGACGCCGATCACGCCGGTGCAGCGCCGCGAGGCCGGGATCGACGCGGTGCCGAAGGCGGCCGGGGCGGCGAAGGCCGAATCCGCGTCGTAGGCGAGAGGCAGGCAACGTCGTGCAGCGCTGGATTGCTCTCGTGCTCGTCTTCGCGTTGATCGCCGGGGTCCTCGCAGGTGTCGTGAGCCTGGTCCTGGTGGGGCACTAACGCGGTCCATCGGGTGCGACGTGCCGGCCGTCAGCTGGGAACCTCACACCATCGTGAGCACGCCGCTGGTGAACCGGTGGTCGTCGGCGAAGCCGAGCCGGTCGTACAGTGCGCGCCCCGCCGTGTTGTCGGCGTACATGCCGAGCGTCACCATGTCGCATTTCTCGACATCGAGCATCTGGCGGGTCACCCATCCGGTGATCGCGGCACCGAGGCCCTGCTGACGGTGTGAAGGCGCGGTGGCGATCGAGGAGAGATGACCGACCCCCACGCCGCCGCTGGTGTCGGCGAGGCAGGCGACGAGGCGACCGCTGTCAACGATCCCCGCCCAGCGGCGGGCGCGACCATCGCTCGGGGAGGTCGAAGCGGTCGGGCTGGCCGTCTCGAGCAGCGCCGCTACCTCCGGGTGCTGCGTGGGTTCAAGCCAGCGGACGCGGTCCTCTCCTGGCTGAAGCGCCGGCGGGCGGGCGGTCCAGCGGAAGTCCCATCTGGCTGACGTCGGTGAGCGCGATCGGCGTCACCGAGCAGCGCCTCCGCGCCGCGCGGCAACGAAAGCCGCAGCGGGTGCGGCGCGTCCCGCAACAATGCGGGGGCCAGCGCGGCAACCAGCTGGGCCGCAGCCGCCGGCTCGCCAAGGCAGGACAACCAGCCGATGGCGTGCGGCGCGTCGTCGGAGGCGAGGAGGACGGCCCCGTCACCGAGCCAGGCCCGAGCTGTTCGATCAGAGCGCAGCTGGCTGCGCAGGAACGGGTCGCCCCCGCAGACTTGCAGCGCCGCGGCGGGGGAGCAGGCAACCGGCGTCACGCCGAACAGGTTACGGCCGATCAGTGCACGTGGCCGATCCGGGCGTTGAACCAGCGGTGGAACCGGCGCATCGGGTGCGGCGCCCACCAGTTGGCCTCGCCGAGAATGGTCATGGTGGCGGGCACGAGGAAGCCGCGGACCAAGGTGGCGTCGACAGCCACCGCCAATGCCAGCGCGATGCCCATCTGCTTGATGGCCAGCATCTGACCACTCGCGAAGCCTGCGAACACGATGACCATGAGCAGCGCGGCGGAGGTGATGATCTGGGCGCTGCGTTGGATGCCGAGCTCGACGGCCTTGTCGTGCGGCACACCGGCGTCGTGCAGCTCCTTGATCCGGGCGAGCAGGAACACCTCGTAGTCCATCGACAGACCGAAGGCGAAGGCGAAGACGATGACCGGGATCCAGGTCTGGAGCCCACCGGTGGGCGTGAACCCGAGCACGCTGGACAGCCAGCCGTTCTGGAAGATCAGCACGAGCGCCCCCAGCGAGGCCCCGAGGGACAGCACGTTCATCGCCAGCGCCTTGATCGGCACGAGGACCGATCCGGTCATGAGGAACAGCAGGACGAACGTGGCGAGCACGACCAGCCCGAGCGCCAACGGAGCTTGAGCCGCCATCGAGTCGGTGAAGTCGACCAAGCTGGCCGCGTCCCCGGTGACCCAGGTCGTGAAGTCGGGCCGGTCCGCACGCAGCGCGTTCACCACGTGCTGCGCCGACGCGCTCTGCGAGGTGCCGTCGGTGAGCACGTTGATGTAGCTGACGTCGCCCAGGTTCACGGCGGGCTGCACACCGGCGACACCCGGCAGCGTGCTCAGGGCGTCGGCGTAGGCCTGCAGCTGGGCGGCGGGCACCTTGGCGACGACGGTGACGGGGTCGGTGGCGCCGGCGGGGAACTGGGTGTTGATCGCGTCGGCGACCTGGCGGCTCTGGAAGGACGCGGGCAGCAGGTCGGCGGAGCCGTTCTGGTACTTGACCCCCAGGAACGGGGACCCGGCCAGAAGGAGCCCCGCCGCCACCACGATGGTGACCGGGATCGCGAAGCGCTGGACCTGGCGGGTCACGCGCGCGTAGAACCCGTCGTCGGGGTCCGGTTTGTCGGGCACCTTGATCTTGCGGCCGAACATCGCGAGCAGTGCCGGGCACAGCGTCATCGCGGCGAGCAGCGCGATGACGACGACGCTGAGCCCGGCAGCTCCGACCGCGCGAAAGATGGGGGCGTCGAACACGAGCAGCCCGGCGAGGGACGTGGCCACGGTCAGGGCGGAGAACGCGATGGTGCGACCGGCCGTGGCGACGGTGCGTTCGATCGCCGCGTCGGGATCGAGGCCAGCGCAACGCTCCTCGCGGTAGCGGCTGACCATGAGAAGCGCGTAGTCGATGGACAGGCCTAGGCCGAGGACGGTCGTCACGGAGACGATGTTGGAGTCCAGCGACGTGAGGTGGGAGAAGCCGAGCAGGGCCAGCAGCGCGCCGGCGACCGAGCCGAGCGCGCCCAGCAGCGGGATCGACGCGGCGACGAACCCGCCGAAGATCACCACGAGGACGACGAGGGTGATGGGCAGCGCGATGAGCTCGCCGAGCAGGGTGTCCTTCTGGACCTGGCGGCCGATCTCGCGGTCGACGAGCAGGGTGCCGCCGAACTTCACGGTGGAACCGGGGAGCTGGGTGGTGAGCTGCGTCAGTCGGGCCTCAGCGCTGGTGACGGTCGACGAGGTCTGGGCGGAGGAGAGGTCTTTGGCGAGGTTGACGACGATCAGGGAGGACTGTCCGTTGACGGAGCGCAGGTCCGCGGTCTCGGCAGTGCCTGGCTGCGCGACGTTGGCCACGCCGGGCAGCCGGGCGACGTCGACACCTGCGGCGGTGAGGGCAGTGTTGACCGACGCTCCGTCGGCCGGTGCGTGGGCCACCAGGGCGATCAGCGATTCGCCATAGGGGGACGCCCGGGTGAGCAGGCTCGCGCCTGTCGCGGATTCGGAGCTGGTGTCGATGGTGGTCGCGGTGGAGCGCGTGAACACCGAGGTGCCGAAGACCGCTCCGCAGACGAACAGGGCGAGCCACAGCACCACCACGATGCGCCGGTGTCGATAACTGACCCGGCCGAGGGCTGCGAACACCCTGACGCCCTTCCACACCGAGGGGACGGCGGATGGTTCTCCCCGCCGGCGTGCGACGCGTGGAGACACGAGCCGGGCGAACCAGGACATATTACCGATATGGGCTTTTAAGGGTTAGGTGCGTCGGGCGGCTTCTCCGCCGCGGGCCTCTCGCCGCCGACGGCACCGCGGTCGGCGGGCGCTCGCCGGTACTGTCACGAACGTGGACCCCGACAGCCTGTTCGACGACGCGGCGGCCGACGCCCAGCGGGCGACGGCCCCGCTCGCCGTCCGGATGCGACCGCGCACGCTCGACGAGGTGGTCGGCCAGCAGCACCTGCTCGGCCCGGGCACGCCGCTGCGCCGGCTGGTCGAGGGCGACGCGTGCGATGTCGCTGTTCCTGTGGGGCCCGCCCGGCACCGGCAAGACGACGCTCGCGCTACGTGGTCAGCCAGGCGACCCGGCGCCGGTTCGTCGAGCTGTCGGCGGTCAACGCCGGCGTCAAGGAGGTCCGCGCGGTCATCGAGGAGGCCACGCCGGCGCCTCGGCATGAGCGGCACGCAGACGGTGCTGTTCATCGACGAGGTGCACCGCTTCTCCAAGACCCAGCAGGACGCGCTGCTGCCCGCGGTCGAGAACCGGCTGGTCACGCTCGATCGCCGCGACCACCGAGAACCCGTTCTTCTCGGTGATCTCGCCGCTGCTGTCGCGCTCGCTGCTGCTCACCCTGCGAGCCGCTGACCGACGACGACATCCGCGAGGTGGTCGACCGCGCGCTGACCGACGAGCGCGGGCTCGGCGGCGCGGCTGACGCTCGACCGACGACGCGCAGGACCACCTGCGTGCGCATCGCCGGCGGCGACGCCCGCCGGGCGCTCACCGCGCTCGAGGCGGCGCGGCGCGGCCGAGGCCGGGCCGACGACGATCACGGTCGACGTGCTGGAGCGCGGCGGTCGACCGGGCCGCGGTCCGCTACGACCGCGACGGCGACCAGCACTACGACGTCACCAGCGCGTTCATCAAGTCGATCCGCGGCAGCGACGTCGACGCCGCGCTGCACTACCTGGCCCGGATGATCGAGGCGGGCGAGGACCCGCGGTTCATCGCCCGGCGCCTCGTCATCCTGGCGAGCGAGGACATCGGCCTGGCCGACCCGACCGCGCTGCCGACCGCGGTCGCCGCGCCGCAGGCGGTCGCGCTGATCGGCTTGCCCGAGGCGCGGCTCACCCTGGCGCAGGCCGTCATCGCGCTGCGCGCTGGCGCCCAAGTCCAACGCGGTGATCATCGCGATCGACGCGGCCATCGCCGACGTCCGGCGCGGGCTGGTCGGCCCGGTGCCGGCGCACCTGCGCGACGCGCACTACCCGGGCGCGGCGAAGCTCGAGCACGGCAAGGGCTACCGCTACCCGCACGACTACCCGGGCGGCGTCGTCGCCCAGCAGTACGCGCCGGACGTCGTCGCCGGCCGCGACTACTACGAGCCGAACGGCCACCGGCGCCGAGCGCGCGATACGCCGAGCTGCTCGCCCGCATCCGCGACCGCGCTGCGCGGCTGAGCCGCGTACGCCCGGCGACGACCGCTCTGGGCGTCAGAGCGCGGCGACCGCGATAAGGTCGCCGCAGGTCACGGTAGCGCATCGGATCGAAGGAGCATGGTCGCGATGTCCGTCGGAGCAGTCGCAGGGCTCATCGCCGCCATCGCCTTCGTGCTGCTCGTCGGCGCTGCTCGCGGTCCCGCTGCTCAAGCTCGGCAAGGTGCTCGACGAGACGCGCCAAGCTGGTCGGCGGGGTCACCGACGAGACCGTGCCGCTGCTGTCGCGAGGTGACCACCACGCGTCGGCCACACCAACGCCGCAGCTCGAGCGGGTCGACGCGATCACCACCAACGTCCAGCAGGTGACGACCAACGTCTCGGCGCTGACCTCGCTGTTCGCCGCGACGCTCGGCAGCCCGGTCATCAAGGTGGCCGCGTTCACCTACGGGGTGCGCCGGGCGCTGGCCGATCGCAGCCGCAGCGCGACGCGCGTCGCGGTCAAGGCTGAGCTGAAGGCCGAGCGGAAGAGCCGGCGCGCAGTCAAGCGGGCGGCGCGGAACGGGCGAAGGGACTCGGCGGCATGAAGGCGGCTCTTCTACGTCGCGCTCGGCGCCACCGTCGGCGTGCTCGTCGTTCGCCGGGTGACCGCGGACGGCCGAGAAGTTGACGCCGGCCGGCCTGGCCGGCTCCGGCGGGCGGCGTGGGCGACGACGCGATCCGCGGCTTCGTCGACGACGTGCGCGTCGGCATGGCCGAGCGCGAGGACGAGCTGCGCGACGCGCTCGGCGACGTCGACGGACGCAGCGAGACGCGTCCGGCAGGTCGGCGTCGATGGAGTCCGCCGAGATCCGCCGCCGCTGGCTGCGCTTCTTCGAGGAGCGCGGCCACACCGTCGTGCCGTCGGCGCCTCGCTGATCGCCGACGACCCGACGCTGCTGCTCGTCAACGCCGGCATGGTGCCGTTCAAGCCGTACTTCCTCGGCGAGCTGCCGCCGCCGTACGCCGCGCGCGACCAGCGTGCAGAAGTGCGTGCGCACCCTCGACATCGACGAGGTCGGCAAGACCACCCGGCACGCGTCGTTCTTCCAGATGTGCGGCAACTTCTCGCTTCGGCGACTACTTCAAAGAAGGCGCCATCCCGCTGGCGTGGGAGCTGCTGACCACGCCGGTCGCCGACGGCGGCTACGGCTTCGACCCAGAGCCGGCTGTGGGTCACCGTCTACCTCGACGACGACGAGGCCGCCGAGATCTGGCACGACAAGGTCGGCGTGCCCGACCGAGCGCATCCAGCGCCGCGGCATGGCCGACAACTACTGGTCGATGGGCGTGCCCGGCCCGTGCGGCCCGTGCAGCGAGATCTACTACGACCGCGGCCCGGAGTACGGCGCGCGAGGGCGGCCCGGTCGCCGACGAGGAGCGCTACCTCGAGGTCTGGAACCTCGTCTTCATGCAGTACGAGCGCGGCGCGGGCGGCACCAAGGACGACTTCCCGATCCTCGGCGAGCTGCCGGCGAAGAACATCGACACCGGCATGGGCCTCGAGCGCATGGCGACGATCCTGCAGGGCGTCGACAACCTCTACGAGATCGACACCACCCGCCCGATCCTCGACCGCGCGGCCGAGCTCACCGGCGTCGCGCTACGGCGCCAGACGAGCGCAGCGACGTGCGGCTGCGCGTCGTCGCCGACCACTCGCGCACCGCGACGATGCTCATCGGCGACGGCGTCACGCCCGGCAACGAGGGCCGCGGCTACGTGCTGCGCCGGATGCTGCGCCGCGTCGTCCGCAACATGCGGCTGCTCGGCGCGCACGGACGCGGTCATGCACGAGCTGGTCGCCGCCGTCGATCGAGGCGATGGGCGCCGCAGTACCCGGAGCTGGTCGCCGACGCCGACGCGCATCCACGCGGTCGCCGACGGCGAGGAGGACGTCGTTCCTCCCGACGCTGCGACCGGCACCGACGCTGTTCGAGCAGGTCGCCGCCGAGGCGCAAGACGGCGGGCGCTACGACGGTGCCCGGCGACCAGGCGTTCGCGCTGCACGACACCTACGGCTTCCCGATCGACCTCACCCTCGAGATGGCGGCCGAGCAGGGCCTCTCCGTCGACGAGGACGGCTTCCGCCGGCTCATGACACGAGCAGCGGCGACCGGGCGCAAGGCCGACGCGAAGCGCGCAAGAAGACGGCCACGTCGACGTCTCCGCCTACCGCGTCGCTGCTCGACGGCGCGGGCGGCCACCGAGTTCACCGGCTACGACGAGGTCGTCTCGCGAGGCGACCGTGCGCGGCCTGCTGGTCGACGGCGACGTCGCGTCGGCGGCCGGCGCGGGCACGAGGTCGAGCTCGTGCTCGACCGCACGCCGTTCTACGCCGAGGGCGGCGGCCAGCTCGCCGACCCCGGCGTCATCGCGCTGGCGAACGGCGCCGTGGTCGAGGTCTACGACGTGCAGAGCCCGGTCCCCGGCCTGATCGTGCACCAGGCGGGTGCGTCGCGGCGAGGTCACCCTCGGCGCTGGGCGCGCACGCCGAGGTCGACCTCGAGCGCCGCCAGGCGATCTCCCGCGCGCACACCGCGACCCACCTGGTGCACAAGGCGTTCCGCGAGGCGCTGGGGGAGACCGCGACCCAGGCCGGCTCGGAGAACGCCCCCGGCCGGTTCCGCTTCGACTTCGCCGCGCCCGCGGCGGTGCCGCCGTCGGTGCTGGCCGACGTCGAGCAGCGGGTCAACGCGGTGCTCATCGACGACCTCGCGGTGCACGCCGAGATCATGAGCAGGATCGACGCCGCCCGCAAGGCCGGCGCGATGGCGCTGTTCGGCGAGAAGTACGGCGACCAGGTCCGGGTCGTCTCGGTCGGCGACTGCGCCCGCGAGCTGTGCGGCGGCACGCACGCCGCAGCGCTCCGGCCAGCTCGGCGTCGTCAAGCTGCTCGGCGAGTCCTCGATCGGCGTCCGGCGTGCGCCGCGTCGAGGCGCTCGTCGGCACCGACGCGTTCCGCTTCCTCGCCCGCGAGCCGGTGCTCGTCTCCGGGCTCACCGACCCGCTCAAGGCGCGGCGCGAGGAGCTGCCCGAGCGCATCGCGCACCTGGTCGACCAGGCTCAAGCGAGGCCGAGAAGGAGCTCGAGACGCTGCGCGCCGGCCAGGTGCTCGCGGCGGCCGCCGGGCTCGCCGCCGGGGCGACCGACAGTCGCCGGTGTGGCTCTGGTCACCCACCGGGCGCCGGACGAGACGGGCGGCGGCGACCTGCGCAAGCTCGCGCTCGACGTCCGCGGCCGGCTCGCCGCGGACCGCCCGGCGGTGGTCGCGGTCGGCGCCGTGGCGAAGGGCCGCCCGGTCGTGGTGGTCGCCGTCAACGACGCGGCACGCGCCCGCGGGCTCGCGGCCGGCCGACTCGTCGGCGGCGCCGCGGCTGCCATGGGTGGCGGCGGTGGCGGCGGCGACGACGTCGCGCAGGCCGGTGGCAGCGACGCGGGCGGTCTGGACGCCGCGTTGGCCAACCTCGCCGAGGCCGTCGCTCGCGAGCTGTCGGGCGGCGCGTGAGGCACGGCGGCGGCCACTGAGGCCGGACGCCCTGAGGCAGGGCCGCGCGTGAGGCAGGGCGCCCGGCTCGGCGTCGACGTCGGCAGCGTGCGCGTCGGGGTCGCCTTGTCCGATCCCGCCGCGATGCTGGCGACGCCGGTCGAGACGGTGCCGCGCGACCAACGCGGCGGCACGGACGTCGACCGACTGGTGGCGCTCGCCGCCGAGCACGAGGCGGTCGAGATCGTCGTCGGCCTGCCGTTGTCGCTGCGAGGCGAGCGGGGCGCCGCGGCCGAGCTCGCGGCGGAGTTCGCCAGAGCGTTGGCTCAGCGGATCGCGCCGGTGCCGGTCCGGCTGGTCGACGAACGGCTGTCGACGGTGACCGCGGAGCGCGGCCTGCGGGAGAGCGGGCGCCGCGCAAAGGCGCGGCGGTCGGTCGTGGACCAGGCGGCTGCTGTCATCATCTTGCAAAGCGCGTTGGACACCGAGCGCCTCTCCGGGCGGCCGCCCGGCGAGACGATGGTCGTGAGCTGATCGATGTGAGGACATGACCGACCTGCTGGACGAGTGGTTCGACGAGCCGGTTCGCGACGACACGGCGCGCCGGCGGTGGCACGCCGGGTTGGCGCTGGGCCTGGCGTTGGCCGTCGTCGTCGGGCTGGGTGCGGTGGCCGTCGGTCAGGTCGGCAAGGCCTTCGCGACCAAACCGGCCGCCGACTACGCCGGACCAGCCGCTGGTGCCGTGCAGATCCAGGTGCACTCGGGCGACTCCACCCGGGCGATCGGCATCACCTTGCAGAAGGCCGACGTGGTCAAGAGCGTGTCGGCCTTCGTCAGCGCCGCGGCGATGGACGACCGCTCGAGGCGGATCCAGCCTGGGATCTACCAGCTGAAGGTGCACATGCCAGCGGTCGAGGCGCTGGCCTTGCTGCTGGACCCGACCGCACTGGTCGGTGGGCGCGTGACGGTGCCCGAAGGCGCGACCGAGGCGAAGATCCTGTCGATCATCACCAAGAACACCAAGCTGACCTCCGCCGACGTCGAGGCCGCGCTGGCGAACCCGGAGGCGCTGGGCCTGCCCGCCTGGGCGGGCGGCCACGTCGAGGGCTTCCTGTACCCGTCGACCTACGACGTCAACGAGGACACCACGGCGACCGAGCTGCTCACCATGATGGTGGCGCGGTTCAACGAGCACGCGACGAGGCTCAACCTCGAGGCGCGGGCCAAGGCGGCTGGCCTCAAGCCGTACCAGGTGCTGACGATCGCGAGCCTCATCGAGGCCGAGGTGAAGCTGCCGGACGACCAGGCCAAGGTCTCCCGGGTCATCCGCAACCGCCTCGCCAAGAAGATGAAGCTGCAGCTGGACTCCACCGTCAACTACGCGCTGAAGACGTCCAAGCTGCGGTTGTCGAGCGCCGAGCTGGCGGTGGACTCGCCGTACAACACCTACCGATACGCAGGGCTACCGCCGAGGCCGATCAACTCCCCGGACGCGGATGCGATCGAAGCCGCACTCGCGCCGGTCGACGGGAACTGGGTGTACTTCGTCACCGTCGACCCGGAGACCGGTGAGACTCAGTTCACCGCGGACCCGGCGGAGTTCGCCCGGCTCAAGGCGCTGTTCTTGACCACGCAAGGATCGTCCGGATGACCGCCAGGCGAGCCGCTGTCGCCGGCTCGCCGATCGTCCACTCGTTGTCACCGGTGCTGCACCGAGCGGCCTACTCGGCGCTGGGGCTGGACTGGACCTACGAGGCGCTGGACGTTGGTGAGGACCAGTTGGCCGGGCTGCTCGGCGGGCTCGATGACTCCTGGGCCGGGCTGTCGCTCACCATGCCGCTGAAGCGGGCCGTCCTGCCGTTGCTCGCCGAGGTGACCCCGCTCGCCCGCGCGGTCGGCGCCGCCAACACGGTGCTGGTTCGCCACGGGCGCCGGGACCGGCTGCTCGGCGACAACACCGACGTTCCCGGCATGGTGGCCGCGCTGCGCGAGGCGGCGGACGTGGACTGGCGGAGCGCGCTGGTCCTCGGCGGCGGGGCCACCGCGGCCTCGGCGCTCGCGGCCCTCGCGGAGCTGGGCGTCGACGCTCCGTTGGTCGCCGTGCGCGACCTGTCCCGCACCGGCGAGCTGCTGGAAGCCGCGCAGCGGATCGGCTCGCGGCCGGAGCTGGTCGGCTGGGCGGACTGCCGGGGTATCGACGCGGACCTCGTCGTCTCCACGGTGCCGACCGGCGCGACCAGCGTCATCGCCGCGTCCCTGCGGCTACGCGCCGGTCAGGTCCTGTTCGACGTCGTCTACGACCCGTGGCCGACGCCGCTGGCCAGCGCGGCGGCCGCCGCTGGTGCGATCGTCGTCGGCGGCCTGGACCTGCTCGTGCACCAAGGCGCCCTGCAGGTCGAGCTGATGACCGGTCAACCGGCACCGCTGGCACAGATGCAGGCGGCGGCGCGAGCAGCGCTCGCCGAACGAGCGCAGCCAGGTGGCTCAGCGGAACGTTAATCAAGGGTGGCTTATCGGGTTCAAGGAACCTGGCATTGGCGCCGATGGGGAATGCAAGCGTCGGTTGCGTCCGTGCCGCCCTAGGAGAAGGTGCCCTATGTCCTACTTGTCGTCACCCGAGACACGCAGCCGCGCCGCTCGTCTCGACCGGGTGCTCAACGATCTGCTGGCGCGGACCCCTGAGGTCGAGGCAGCCGCCGTGATGTCCTTCGACGGTCTGCCTATGGCGTCGGCGATGCCGCCTGCGTTGGACGAGGACCGGGTGGCCGCGATGAGCGCCGCCCTGCTTTCCCTCGGCGAGCGGGCGGCGCAAGGTCTGGGTCGCGGTGCACTGAACCAGATCTACATCGAAGGTGAGTACGGCACCGTGTTCCTGGTGTCCGCGCGTGACGAGGCGGTCTTGATGGCGGTCTCCACGGCTGGCTCCAAGGTCGGCATGATGCGCTACGAGGTCCGGCAGGCGGCCGATCAGGCCGGCGAGGTACTGGCTAGCGCGAGCCCCGTTCAGGACCTCGGCTTCGATGCCGGGTTCGACGCCGCTTTCGACCAGACCTTCGATGAGTCGACCGCGCCTTCGTCGGACGAGCCCATCGGCCAGCCCGAGGCGTCGTTCGAGGAATCCTTCGGCCAGCCCGAGGCGTCGTTCGAGGAATCCGCCGGCAGCCCGAGCCGTCCTTCGAGCAACCTTTCGACGAGCAGTCCGAGCCGTCCTTCGAGCAACCTTTCGACGAGCCGTCCGAGCCGGTGTTCGAGGAGTCCGAGCCGGTGTTCGAGCCGTTCGAGTCGTTCGAGCCGGCGCCTGAATCTGAGCCCGCAGACGACCACGCCGTGGAGGCCCACCTCCTCGACGAGCCCACCCACGTCTGGCCCAGCTACGACGTGGCGTCGGTGCCAGCAGCGATTGCGGCAACGGTCGAGGTGCCCGCGGTGGAATCCCTCGACGATTCGGAGAGCGGAGTCAGTCAGCTCAACGGTCAACTGCCCCCTGGCGGTATTCCATTCTGGGTCTGAGGCGGTAGTTGACGTGAAACTCGAAGGCTCTCTTGACGCCTTCAGCCTGCCCGACGTCTTTCAGCTGTTGATGTCGACCCGGAAGACCGGCGGGCTGCATGTGCGGCGCGCCGACGCCCACGGGGTCGTGTACTTCTCGAGCGGCGCCCTGTGCGGGGCGACCTCGGACGTCCGACGCCAAGTGCTGGCACGCCGGTTGGTGTCCACGTGCGCGGTGAGCGACGAGGCGCTGGGCGCTGCGGTAGACCGGGCGGCCGTCGAACCCGGGACCGGGGTCGTGCGTGCGCTGGCTGAGCTCGGTGTCATCGACCCCGACGTGCTGCAGGGGGCGGCGCACGAGCAGGTCGTCGACACGCTCTTCGACGTGCTCCGCTGGCCCGACGGCAACTTCTCCTTCGCAGCCGACGAGAACAACCCTGACGACGTCGGCCTGCTGCTCGAGGCCGACACGGTGGTGAGCCAGGCACGGGAGCGGCTCGCGCATTGGGAGTCGATCGCGCCGCACCTGCCCGATGCGGGGACCGTCCTGGCCCTTGCGCCGGCTGTCGGTGCCGACCCGGTGATCCGTAGTGACGAGTGGGCGCTGCTTGCCCGCGTCGACGGGACGCGGCCGGTTGCCGCGGTCGTCGAGCTGACAGGTGGCAGTGAATACGTGGTCGTCTCACAGCTCGCCGAGCTGGTGGAGCGCGGCCTGCTGGTCAGCCAGAGCAGTCTTGACGACCAAGGGTCGGGCTCGGCGGCCATCGCGGCCCGCAGTGCGCTGCTCGAACGACTCGAAGGCGGGCCGGCTCGGCCGGCGGCGGTTGCGACTGTCGCCGCCGTGTCTGAAGCACTGGCTACCTCGCTGGTCGAGCCGACCGCGGTGGTCGAAGTCGACGCGAAGGCGGTGCTGACGTCGGTCGACGACCAGGTATCCAGCGCTGCACCGGCCGCTGTCGAGGAGTCAACGGCCGAGGAGTCGGCCGAGGAGCCACGCGGCCGACGAGCCCGCATCGGAGCTGGCACCCACCGACCCGGCCGCCGCGGACACTCCGGTGCCCGTGGTGGTGCAGGAACCGCAGCCCGTCGCGCTGGAGCCCGACCCGGACGCGGAAGCTGACGAGGCTGCCGCGGAGGCGAACAGCTCCGACGTGGTGGACTCCTGCCCCTGCCCCTGCTCGCCCGGTGGTACCGGCCCGCCCCGAGCCGTTTACGCCGGAGCGGGAGCCGGATCACCCGGACTCGGTGCGCGTTCCAGCGGTCGCCGGTATGCGCGTCGTGCCGAACGGCACGCGGCTGGCCGCGGTCGGCAATGCGCTGCGCAAGGAAGAGCTGGCCCATGAGTCGCTTGCTGACCCGGCCGTTCTGGTCGAGCGCGACCCGAGCGTCAACAAGAGCCTGCTGCTGCGTCTCATCGCCGGCGTGCGGGGATTGTGATGGCGACCAGACGAGCGCGTCGCTGGCGGACAGGCAGTCAAGATCGTCGTCACCGGCCCGTTCGCGGCCGGCAAGACGACGCTGATCCGCACGATCAGCGAGATCACCGTGCTGTCCACCGAGAAGGACATCACCGACGAGACCAGCTCGCGCAAGGCCGAGACCACGGTCGCGATGGACTTCGGCCGGATCACGATCGACCACGACCTCGTGCTCTACCTGTTCGGCACGCCCGGCCAGGAGCGGTTCGACTTCATGTGGGAGATCCTCGGCGAGGGCATGCTCGGCTACGTGCTGCTGCGTCGACGCCGAGCGGCCGGACTCGCTCGACGAGGCGGTCGGCATCCTCGCCGCGTTCCGCAGGATGGCCCGGGTGCCGTTCGTCGTGGCGCTGAACCGGGCCGAAGGCATGGACGCGGCGACCGAGGAGCAGCATCCGCGACGACCTCGAGCTCGACCCGGACGTTCCCGTCGTGCCGTGCGACGCCACCGACAGGGAGTCGGTCAAGGCCGTGCTGCTCGCACTGCTCTACGCGGTCGTCGGAACGCTCGACGTCGCCGTAGGTCAGGGTTAGCAGAGGTCCCCGGTGAAGCAGCTCGGCGACATCCTGCTCGAGGGCGGCCTCGTCACGCCGCGAGCAGCTCGCCGCCGCCTTCGAGGAGCACCAGCGGCTCGGCCGCAGCCTCGGCCGGGTGCTCGTCGACCAGGGCGTGCTCACCGAGTGCCAGCTCGTCGCCGCGCTCGCCGCAGCAGATCGGCCTGCGCTTCGTCGACCTGACCGACTTCCCGGTCGACGGCTCGGCCGTCGGCCGCGTGCCCGGCGCCGTCTGCCGCCGCCACACCGCGCTGCCGATCGGCTTCGAGGACGGCCGGCTGCTCGTCGCCATGGCCGACCCGGCCAACGTCTTCGCCATCGACGACATCCGCTCGCTGACCGGGCTCGAGGTCAAGCCCGTCGTCGCGACCCGGGCCGACGTGCTCGCGGCGATCGACCGCTACTACCGCGCCGACGCCGACCTCGACGACCTGATCGATGGCGCTCGACGCCGACGACGACGACGACGACCTCTCGCAACGTCAAGGAGGTCGTCGAGGACGCGCCGATCGTCAAGTTCGTCAACCTGCTGATCACCCAGGCGATCCAGGACCGCGCCTCGGACATCCACATCGAGCCGACCGAGCGCGACCTGCGGGTCCGCTTCCGCATCGACGGCGTGCTGCACGAGGTCATGCGCTCGCCGAAGACGATCCAGTCCGGCGTCATCAGCCGGCTGAAGATCATGGCCGACATCAACATCGCCGAGCGCCGGATCCCGCAGGACGGCCGGCTCTCGGTCACCGCCGACGGCAAGAAGATCGACCTCCGCGTCGCGACCCTGCCGACGGTGTGGGGCGAGAAGGTCGTCATGCGAATCCTGGACAACTCGACCGCGCATGCTGAACCTGTCCGACCTCGGGCTTCTCGCGACGGCAACTACGACGCGCTTCTCGCAGAGCTTCACCAAGCCCTACGGGATGATCCTGGTCACCGGCCCGACCGGTTCCGGCAAGTCGACGACGCTCTACGCGACGCTGAACATCGTCAACAAGCCCGAGGTCAACATCATCACCGTCGAGGACCCGGTCGAGTACCGGCTGCCCGGCATCAACCAGGTGCAGGCCAACGCCAAGGCCGGCCTGACCTTCGCCTCGGCGCTGCGCTCGATCCTGCGGTCCGACCCCGACATCGTGCTGCATCGGTGAGATCCGCGACCACGAGACGGCGCAGATCGCCATCGAGGCCGCGCTCACCGGTCACCTCGTGCTCTCCACCCTGCACACCAACGACGCGCCGAGCGCGATCACCCGGCTCATCGAGATGGGCATCGAGCCCTTCCTCGTCGGCTCGGCGCTCGACTGCGTCCTGGCCCAGCGGCTCGCCCGCCGGCTGTGCACGAAGTGCAAGGAGGCGTACACGCCGACGCGCGGAGGCGCTGGTCGCGGCGCGCTTCCCGTGGCACGACGGACGAGCCGCTGCCGACGCTGTACCGCGCCGGTCGGCTGCTCCGCCTGCTCGAAGACCGGCTACAAGGGCCGGCTCGCGCTGCACGAGGTCATGCCGGTGACCGAGGAGATCGAGCGGCTCGCCGTCGAGCGCGCCTCGGCCGCGACGATCGGCGAGGTCGCCCGCGAGCGAGGGCATGACGACGCTGCGCGACGACGGCATGGCGCAAGGTGCTGGCCGGGCGTCACCTCGCTCGAGGAGATCCTCCGCGTCGTCGTCTGACGCTCGACGGCTCGATGGCCGCTGCCAGTCGGCGTGCACCGATTCGGCTGACCGGCTCGAGCATGCGCCGCACTGGCCGATGTCGAGGTGCGAGCCATGCGCGTGACCCGGCAGCAGCGACGGTGCGTCCTCGTCGGAGCGATGGCCGTCACGTAGCCGGACGCAGGCGTCGCGCCGACGCCGGCAGCGCCGCCGCGAGGCGTGCTCCGCACCGGCGCCGACAGCTCCGGCCGCGACGCAGTCGCTCCGCGTGCCGGCACCGGCTGCCGCCGACGACTCCGGCGTCCGCGCCGTCGCTGCGCCGGCTCGCGCGTCGGCCGCGCCCCGGCCGCCGCTGCACCCGTCGCCGCAGCCGCGCGGCCGCGGCCGCCGCGGTCGAGCGTGCGCCGACGCCGCACCGCGGCCGGCATCGGCGTACGGCGCCGCGTCCGACGCACGCGACGCCGCGCGCGACCGAGGACATCGGCCGAGCGCTCGACCTGCACCGACCTGCTGATCGAGGTGCTCGAGCGCGGCGCCTCCGACCTGCACCTGACCGCCGGGCGCCCGCCCGCCGCTCCGGCTGCAACGGCGCGCTCGAGCCGCTGGACGAGCGCCCGGAGCTGACGCCGCCGGTGATCCAGCGCATGCTCTACGCGATCCTCACCCAGAAGCAGCGGGAGAAGTTCGAGGAGGACCTCGAGCTCGACTTCGCCTACGCGGTGCCCGGCAAGGCCCGCTTCCGCGTCAACATCTACCGCCAGCGCGACGCGCTCGGCGCGGCCTTCCGGCTCATCCCGTACGAGATCAAGACGCTCGAGGACGCTCGGCATCCCGCCGTCCGTCGCCAACTTCGCGATGCTGCCGCGTGGCTTCGTGCTGGTCACCGGCCCGACCGGCTCCGGCAAGTCGACGACGCTCGCGTCGCTCGTCGACCTGGCCAACCGCAACCGCCGCGACCACATCATGACCGTCGAGGACCCGATCGAGTTCCTGCACCGCCACAAGTCCTGCCTGGTCAACCAGCGCGAGGTGGGGGAGGACACCCACTCCTTCGCCAACGCGCTCAAGCACGTGCTGCGCCAGGACCCCGACATCATCCTGGTCGGCGAGATGCGTGACCTGGAGACGATCTCGGTCGCGCTGACCGCCGCCGAGACCGGCCACCTCGTCTTCGCCACGCTGCACACCCAGGACGCCGCGCAGACCATCGACCGCGTCATCGACGTCTTCCCGCCGCACCAGCAGCAGCAGGTGCGCGTCCAGCTCGCCGGCGCGCTGCAGGGCGTCGTCTGCCAGACGCTGTGCAAGACCGCCGACGGCAAGGGCCGCGTCGTCGCCACCGAGGTGCTCGTCGCCACGCCCGCGATCCGCAACCTGATCCGCGAGGGCAAGACGCACCAGATCTACTCGGCGCATGCAGGCCGGCGCCCAGCACGGCATGCACACGATGGACCAGCACCTCGCCGAGCTGGTCAAGCGCGGCCGGATCACGTACGAGACCGGCCTCGAGAAGTGCCACCACGTCGAGGACTTCAACCGGCTCACCGGCCGGGGCTGAGAGGGCGAGCACCATGGCGACACGACGTTCCAGTACTCGGTCCGCGACCGCGCCGGCAAGCTGGTCACCGGCACGATCGACGCGCGACACCCAGGCCGCGGTGGTCCAGCGGCTGAAGGCATGGGCTACGCGCCGGTCAGCATCACCGCAGGCCAACGCCGGGCATGAAGAAGGAGATCAAGCATCCCCGGCTTCGGCGACGAAGGTCAAGCTCAAGGACCTGGCGATCATGTCGCGGCAGTTCGCGACGATGATCAACTCCGGTCTGTCGCTGCTGCGCGCGCTGACCATCCTCGTCCGAGCAGACCGAGAACAAGGAGCTCGGCCGGGTCCTCGGCGAGGTCCGCAACGACGTCGAGACCGGCACCGCGCTGTCGGCCGCGCTCGCCAAGCACCCGCAGGTCTTCCCGCCGCTGATGGTCAACATGACCCGGGCCGGCGAGGTCGGCGGCTTCCTCGACTCCGTGCATGCTGCAGATCGCGGAGAACTACGAGGCCGAGGTCAAGCTGCGCGGCAAGGTCAAGTCGGCGATGACCTACCCGGTCGTCGTCTTCGTGCATCGCGATCCTCGCCGTCATCGGCATGCTGCTGTTCATCGTCCCGGTCTTCGCGAAGATGTTCAACGACCTCGGCGGCAAGCTGCCGGCGCCGACCCAGGTCCTGGTCGTCCTGTCGCGACGTCGCTGAAGTTCGTGCTTCCCGCTCGTCATCGTCGGCTCGATCGTCGGCTTCGATCGTCTGGCAGCAGGATCAAGCACAAGGAGCAGGTCCGCACGGTCGTCGACCCGATGAAGCTGAAGATCCCGGTCTTCGGCAAGCTGTTCCAGAAGATCGCGCTGAGCCGCTTCGCCCGCAACCTCGGCACGATGATGCAGTCCGGTGTGCCGATCCTGCAGAGCCTCGACATCGTCGCCGACACCACCGGCAACATCGTGCTCGGCAACGCGGTCCGCGACGTCCAGGAGAGCGTGCGCAGCGGTGAGTCGCTCACCGGCCCGCTGGCGCAGCACCCGGTCTTCCCGCCGATGGTCGTGCAGATGATGGCCGTCGGTGAGGACACCGGCGCGCTCGACACGATGCTGCACAAGATCGCGGAGTTCTACGACCAGGAGGTCGAGGCGACGACCGAGGCGCTGACCGCGCTGATCGAGCCGCTGATGATCGCGTTCCTCGGCGGCATCATCGGGTCGATGATCATCGCTCTGTACATGCCGATCTTCAAGGTCTTCGACCTCATGAAGTAACACTCGTTACTCCGTCCGGGTATCTACGCGCTGTAGCGGCTCGGAGTGCTCAAGATCCCGCTGAACGCGTCCGATCGAATCACTGTCATCGAGTGGCGCCGCACCTGCTCGGGTGACGGGTCTCCACAAGTCATCGCCCTACGAAAGGACAGCCAGATGCTCGCTCGCATCCGCAAGGCGCATGGAGGAGAAGGACCAGGGCTTCACCCTGATCGAGCTCCTCGTCGTCATGATCATCATCGGCATCCTCGCCGCGATCGCCATCCCGGTCTTCCTCAACCAGCGCAAGAAGGCCACCGAGACCGGCATGAAGTCGGACCTGCGCAGCGTCGCGAACGAGGTGGAGTCCTTCTACACGGATGCCCAGGCTCTACCCGGCAACGGCTGCGGTTGTTCAGACGTTTGCTACCGGGTCTACCGGTGGCGGTACCTTGAAGATCGGCACGGCTACCGACGCCGCCTTGGTCAAGATCTCGGACCCATTGACGATCGTCACGTACAACACCGTCGGTGGCCGCCAACGACGAGGCCTACTGCATTCAGGCCACCAACACCAAGACCACAAAGGTCTGGTACTACGTCAGTACCGGTGGCGGCCTCACCATCGGCTGCCTGCCCGGTCAGCTAGTCAGCTCGCACTCTAACCGAACGGGCCCAGGTCTCACAGGGCCTGGGCCCGTTCGGTTAAGCCGGGCTCGGAGTCAGCCGAAGCCCCAGTGATACGACAGCCCGCCTCACGGAAGGGTCCGCAGATGCCGATCGTCGTCACACCACGACGCGCGACGCGCGACTCGGGCTCGCCCGAAGGCGGTTTCACCCTCGTCGAGGTGCTGGTCGCACTCACCCTCGTCGTGGCCGTGATGCTCGCGGCCGGCGTCTTCTTCACCCGCTCCATGAAGGGCACCGGCCTGCACCAGCAGCGTCAGGCGGCCGTGGCGCTCGGCGACCAGGCCATGGAGCTCGCCCGTGCGGTGCCGCCCTCTTTGATGGTGAACGGGCGCAGCCAGGTCGGTGTCAACGGGCAGTGGGCCACCGCGGGCAGTGTGGTCACCACGCAGAGCTTCAAGGTGTACGACGCGTTGGCGGGGGCGTCCTCCAACCCCGCCATCCCGTTCGAGTCCGCGGCCCGCGTCAACAACGTGCAGTACACGATCCGCACCTTCGTCGACGGTTGCTATCTCGGCTCCGCCGGCGGCGTGTGGACCCACTGCGACAGCGGGCGCGACCCAGATGTACCGGCTGACCGTCGACGTCCGCTGGGAGCCCGGGCCCGCAGCAGACCTGCGGCGGAAGCGGCGGGCGCTGCGACTACGTCGTCAGCACGTTGGTCGACCCGTCCACCAACGCCACCTTCAACACGAGCGGGTGATGGCGGCGATGCGCGCACTGTGGAACCGTCACCGCTCCGCCGGAGCCACCGACAGCGGCTTCACCCTCATCGAGCTCATCGTGGCCATGGGGATCTTCAGCATCTTCTTGTCGGTGATGACCGCCGCCGTCGGGGGCATGACCAACAGCCTGCGCAAGACGCAGGGCATCGCGGACTCCGCGGACCAGGCGCGCCGCGTCTTCGACCGGCTGGATCGGCAGATCCGCTACGCGGATGCGGTGAACCGGGAGACCAAGGTCGGCCAGAACTGGTACATCGAGTTCCGGACGTTCGACAGCAAGGGTGTCAAGACGTGCCGCCAGTGGCGGCTCGTCGCCGCCCAGCACAGGCTGCAGGAGCGGAGCTGGACCGGCACGCCTGTGCCCGCGCCGGCCTGGACAACCGTGGCGACGGGCGTGGTGAACGCCCCCGCCACGCAGCGGCCATTCACCTTCGTTCCGGCGGGCACCACGAGGGTGCGCCAGCAGGTGCAGCTGCAGCTGTTCCTGGAGCGCGGCGGCAAGGCCGCCGGCAAGGCGGCCACCCAGACCGTGCTGGTAGCGCGCAACACCGGCGTGAGCACCGTGACCAACGACGACGCCAACGGGGATGGTGCCTCGGACATCCAGGTCTGTACCGAGGCTGGGCGATCGTGAGCAGCGAAGGCGGGGGCGGGATGACAGCGCTGATGCGACGGGTCAGGCACGGCGGCGGCGACAGCGGTGTTGCCATGCTGCTCGCCCTCATGGTGATCGCCATCGTCACGACGGTGAGCCTGGGCGTGGCCGGTGTCACGTTGGCACAGGTGAAGCCCAGCCAGGTGGAGAAGAAGTACACCCGCACCGTCCACGCGGCGGAGGCCGGCCTCGACGCGGCGCTGAACCGCATCCGGGCGGCCAAAAACTCCGCGGGCGAGGGAGACAAGTCCAAGCTCCCCTGCGGTCCGCTGGCCGGCAGCGTCAGCCCCAACCAAGGCGCCCTGACGTACAACGTGCGGATCCGGTACTACACCGATGATCCGTCCGGACAGACGGATTCCTGGCGCAACGGGCGGGCCATGGCGTGCGGAGCGTCCGGTACCGCCGTCGTTCCCGCGTACGCCCTGCTCGAGTCGACGGGCGCTGGGTACCGACGTGCCGCGCACCGCTGCCGGTAGCGGGAACCGCCGGCTCGAGACGGTCTACGAGTTTCGCACCACCAACCAGAACATCGCCGGCGGCCTCATCCACAACCGTGGCGACGAGGACACCGGCTTGTGCATGGATGCGGGAACGGGCTTGGCAGGGGCGAAACTTCAGGTCAAGACGTGCGACGAGAACAGTTCGAAACAGATGTGGTCGTACACCCAGAAGCTGCTGCTCCAGCTGGCGGGGACCAGCCTGTGCCTGCAGTCGGATTTCAAGTCGTCGGCTCAGGACATCGTGCTGACGGCGTGCAACGTATCGGAGCGTCTGCAGAAATGGAGCTTCGACGACAACGGAAAGTTCCAGGGGTCGAACACGAACGGCACCCTCAATGGCTACTGCTTCACGGTGCAGAACGACAAGGTCAACGGGAGTGCGGTCAGGGTTGAGAATGGCTGCGGGAGTGGATACGACACGAAGCACACGTTCTCTCCCGAGCCCAAGGTCGGTGCGGGCGCGGCGGGGGAGTACACCCAGCAGCTGGTGAACTACAAGATGTTCGGCCGGTGCCTGGACGTCACGAACCAGGACGTGAACTACGCCTGGCTCATCGGGTATGGCTGCAAGCAGGCACCCGACCCGAATCAGATCACCTGGAATCAAAGGTTCCAGTACGACACCTCACAGCGGCAGTACTTCACCAACTCGCCGTCGGGCAAGAGGTGCCTGCAGGCCGGCACGACGTCCGGTCCGGCGGTCGCCGGCACCCGGGTGCTGACCAAGACCTGCGTGAATGGTGACGTGTCACAGAAATGGACGAACACCAAGGACACGGGCGTCTATGCGACCAGCTACAACGTCGTCAACGTGAACGGGCTGTGCCTGACGCTTCGACCGGATGGGCCGTACGGAAGCCTCCAGCTACCTGAAGCAGTGGGGCTACGTGGTCACCGACCCCTGTGACGGATCGACCAACCAGAAATGGAACGCACCGCCGAACCTGATCGACGCGGACGTGCAGAACACCCAGGAGCGGGTGCGCTGAGAACCAGCGTTTCACCCACTCGGTCCGGCATTCTCGCGTAGGCTCACCGATCGTGATCACCGTTGCCTGCGCCGTCCTCGGCCTCGTCGTCGGGTCGTTCCTGAACGTCGTGGTGTGGCGGGTTCCGCGGGGAGAGTCGATCGTCAGCCCACCCTCCCGTTGCCCAGGATGTGGCGCCGGGATAAGGGCGTACGACAACGTGCCTGTCTTGAGCTGGCTGCTCCTGCGGGGGCGCTGCCGGGACTGTGCCACCTCGATCAGCGTGCGTTATCCCGTGGTCGAGGCACTGACCGGCGCGCTGTTCGCGCTGCTCGGCTGGCGGTTCGGATTTGACTGGGCACTGCCGGCCTTCCTCTACCTCGGCGCTATCGGCATCGCCCTGGCCCTCATCGACCTCGATGTGCACCGGCTGCCCAATGTGCTGACGCTGCCGTCCTATGTGGCGGGCATCGCACTGCTCGGCGTCGCCGCGCTGGCCGGACACGAGCCATGGAGCATCGTGCGCGCCCTGATCGGGATGGTCGCGCTGTATGCGCTGTACTTCCTCTTGGTGTTGCTCTACCCCGCGGGTATGGGTTTCGGCGACGTCAAGCTCGCTGGTGTGATCGGTCTTTATCTGGGCTACCTCAGCTGGGGAGCCTTGGTGGTCGGGGGCATTCGGGGCATTCCTGCTCGGCGGCATCGTCGGTATCACACTCATGGCAGCGGGCAAGGCCGGTCGCAAGTCGAAGATCCCGTTCGGCCCCTACATGATTTCGGCGGCATTCCTCGCGATCTTTGTCGGCGAGCACCTAGCGAAGGCGTACACCGGCCTCGCATTCGGCTGATCGGACCAACATAGTTCGCCCATCTTGCTCAAGCATCTCGCCTCAGCAGCCGATCTGGTCTGGTGATGGGGCTGGCCAAGCCGGTCTGAGTGCGACCTGGCGGTCGCCGTGCGAGGGGAAGTCAACGTGGCTGGACGAACTGCCGTGGGTCTGGACATCGGGACCTCCGCGGTACGGGCCGCCGAGCTGTCGCTCGGGAGGGGCCCCACGAAGCTTGAGCGCTTCGGGCAGGTAGCCCTACCGCCGGGCGCGGTCATCGACGGCGAGGTACTTGACCGGGACGCGGTCGCGGCCGCTCTCAAGAAGCTGTGGAGCGAGGCGAAGTTCTCCAGCAAGAAGGTCGTGTTGGGGGTCGCCAACAGCAAGGTCGTGGTCCGGCAGGTCGACCTGCCCTGGATGGAGCGGGACGAGCTGCGTCAAGCCCTCGCCTTCCAGGTCCAGGACTTCATCCCGATGCCGGTGAGCGAAGCGATCCTTGACTTCCACCCCGTTGAGGAGTTCACCAACGAGGCCGGCGGCCGGATGCTCCGCGTGCTGCTCGTTGCCGCGGGCCGAGAGATGGTGCTCGGCGGGCTGGCGGCAGCCGAGAAGGCCGGTCTGCGTCCAGTCATGGTCGACCTGACATCCTTCGCGGTCATCCGCTCGTTGGCCCAGCTCGACACGCTCGGCCTCGACGGCGACGCGGAGGCGCTGGTCGACATCGGGGCGCGGGTGACCAACATCGCGGTCCACCAAGGCGGCGTCCCGCGATTCGTCCGCATACTGCTGATGGGCGGGCGCGACATCACCGATGCCGTCGCCGAGCGCCTTGGTGTGCCGGCCGAGGAAGCCGAATCGGTCAAGCTGAGCAGCGCCCTGGCCGCTGTCGGAGGACAGGCCGAGAACGAGCCGACGGCCCGCGCCGTGGAGACCAGCGGCTCGGCGTTCATCGAAGAGGTGCGGGGCTCCCTGGACTACTACCTGTCGTCGTCCTCCCGCGCGCCCATCAAGCGCATCCTCGTTTCCGGTGGTGGCTCGCAGCTGGCCGGCCTGGTCGAGCGGCTGTCCGCGGCGACGCGGCTGCCCGTCGAGCTCGCTGAGCCGACCGCTGGCCTACGCATCGGAAAGACGGGCCTGTCGCCCGACCAGCTGATCCAGATCAGCCCCTACTCAGCCGTCCCGGTGGGACTCGCCCTCGGAGTTGCCTCGTGAGCACCGAGACCCAGATCAAGGCGCAGATCGTCACTCTGCCGCGCGTGAACCTGATGCCGCCTGAGATCGCTGAGCGCAAGAGGCTCAGCCAGATCAAGGCAGGTCTCGCTCTCGTCGTCGTCGTGGCGCTCGGTGCGGTCGCGCTGCTTTACCAGCACGGGCAGGGCTCGGTGAGTGCGGCCAACGACACCCTGGTGGAGGCCAACGCGCAACAGGGCGTGCTCCGCGGTCAACTGGCGGACCTGGCGGCAACCAAGACTCTCGCGCAGTCGCTGGCGACGCGCGAGACGATGCTGTCGCTGGCCAAGGGCAGTGAGGTGCGGTGGTCGAGCTACCTCACCGACTTGAGCCTGACGATCCCGAAGAACGTCTGGCTGACCAACCTGACGATCAGCCAAGCGACGCAGGTCGTGCAGCCGGGCGTTGCCCGGCCGGACGGTCGGATCGGCGACGTTTCCTTCACCGGAACCGCGCGCTCGCACGACGATGTCGCGGCATGGCTCGACTCGCTCGCCACGCAGGTCGGCTACAGCCACCCGTACTTCTCCAGCTCGACCGAGAAGTACCTCGGTCCCGAGAAGGTCACCGACTTCACATCAACCGTCGACCTGACCGCGGACGCACTGTCCGGTCGTTGCGACAAGTCAGGGGTGTGCTGAGATGTCCCAGACCAAGACATGGTCGTTGCTCACCGCGACCCTCGTCGTCCTGATGCTGATCGCGGGATGGTTCTTGCTCCTTTCCCCGCAGCGCTCCCACGCCGCGGACCTGCGGGGCCAGGCGAGCGAGCAGCAGCAGGCCAACGAGGGGCTGAAGACGCAGGTCGCCACGCTCAAGGCCCAGCAGGCCGCCGAGCCGGCGAACACCGCACGGCTCGCCGCGATCAGCCAGCGGCTGCCGGACAACGAGGCGCTGCCGGCGCTCGTGCGCGCGCTGACGGCTGCCGCGAGTGCGGCCGGTGTCGAGCTGGTGACCATCGCGCCTGCGACCGCGAACGACGTCGTGCTTCCGGTGTCAGCTGCTCCGGTCGCTCCGGCCGCCGCCGCTGGCGACGAGTCCACCCCGGAAGCGACTCCCGCTGTCGCCGGCACCGGACTCCAGCAGGTCCCGTTGACTCTCACCGTCAACGGCGACTACGCCAACATCCAGCAGTTCCTCGCCGGGCTCGAAGATCTCACCCGCGCAACGGTCGTCGACGGCATCTCCCTGCAGCCGGGGGCGCCGCTGCTGGCCGCGGGCGCCACTGGAGCCGTATCCGGCACCGCCGACGACGTGGAAGGTCTTGACGGCGGTCCTCGACATCCGTGTCTTCTCCTCGGCCGGGCTCGCAGCCGCGACCGCCGGATCACCAGCGCCGTCGACGCCGAAGGGCTAGGAAACCCGACATGAGTAGAGCAATTCGTTCCTCCGGCGCCTCAGGGGCGAGGCCGCCGTGGCGGGTGGCCGTGACCGTCGCGTGCTGATGCTCGTCGGAGCAGCCGGAGTCCTGGCCGTGGGCGTCGCTGCGTGGTTCTTGTTCTTCGCGGGCGGTGGCTCGGACGGATCAGGGGTCGTTCGCGGCGCCTCACGCGCGCACCTCCCCGACGCCGTCGACACCCCCGACCGACGCTGCGCTGCCGGTGATTCCCGCGACGTTCGAGGGAACCATCGTGACCAACCCGTTCAAGCCGTACGTCGTGGCGCCCGCGGCGTCGGTATCGGCGGTTCCGTCCTCGACGACCGGAGCCGACTCGTGCCGACAGCCCCGCAGTCGACCTGGCCGAACCGCCGACTGGCCAGCCTGGACGCCGACCGCGCCGACGCCGACGGCAACGCCGACCCGGACGCCGACAGCGACGCCGACGACCTCCCCGACGCCGAGTCCCAAGCCGACCAGCCCGACGCCGATCACCCTCAAGCTGGTCTCGGTGGACTTCGACGCCCGGACGGTGACCGTCTCGGTTGACGGGAAGGCCGACACCACGGTTGCCGCGGGAAGCGACTTCGACGCCTACTTCAAGTTCCTGTACCCGTTCACCGGGAACGGCGGCACGCTCAACGCCACCTTCCTGTACGGCGATGCGACGATCCGGTTGGCGGTCGGCGAAACCGCCAACCTGTAGGAGAACGCACGATCAACCCCGCCCCGTTCACCGGTGCGGGGTTGATCGCTGTCGGGCGGACGCCGACATGAAAGACTCGGCGCCATGCTGCGTTGGCTGACTGCTGGGGAGTCGCACGGCCCTGCCCTGGTCGCCGTGCTCGAGGGCCTGCCCGCTGGGGTGCGCACCTCGACCGAACAGGTGGCTGTCGCGCTGGCACGGCGCCGGGCCGGCTACGGCCGCGGCGCCCGGATGTCCTTCGAACGCGACGAGGTCGAGTTCCTCGGCGGCGTTCGTCATGGCCTCACCATGGGCAGCCCGATCGCGATCCGGATCGGCAACACCGAGTGGCCCAAGTGGGAGACGGTCATGGCGGCGGATCCCGTCGACCCCGACGTCCTGGCGGGACAGGCTCGCAACGCCGCCGCTGACCCGGCCCCGGCCCGGCCATGCCGACCTGGTCGGCATGCAGAAGTACGCGCTCACCGACGCGCGGCCGGTCCTCGAGCGCGCCAGCGCGCGGGAGACCGCGGCCCGGGTCGCGCTCGGCGAGGTGGCCCGGGCGTTCCTGCGCCAGGCGATCGGCGTCGAGGTCGGCAGCCACGTCGTGGCGATCGGGCAGGCGAGTGCGCCGGACGGCCTCGTTCCTGAGCCGGCGGACTTCGCCGCGATCGACGACGATCCGGTGCGCTGCTTCGACACCGGCGCCAGCGCCGCGATGGTCGCCGAGATCGACGCCGCCAGAAAAGACGGCGACACCCTCGGCGGCGTCGTCGAGGTGGTGGTGCACGGTCTGCCGCCAGGTCTCGGCAGCCACGTCCACGGCGACCGGCGCCTCGACGCGCGCCTCGCCGCGGGCGCTCATGGGCATCCAGGCGATCAAGGGGGTCGAGGTCGGTGACGGGTTCGCTTCGGCGCGGCGTCGCGGCTCACAGGCGCACGACGAGATCGAGATGACGGCCGACGGTCTTCACCGCCGGACCGGGCGTTCCGGTGGGACCGAGGGCGGCATGAGTACCGGCGAGGTGCTGCGGGTGCGCGCGGCGATGAAGCCGATCTCCACGGTGCCCCGCGCGCTGGACACCGTCGACGTCGCGACCGGCGAGGCGGCCAAGGCGATCAACCAGCGCTCTGATGTGTGCGCGGTGCCGGCCGCCGGCGTGGTGGCCGAGGCGATGGTCGCGCTGGTGCTCGCCGACGCCGTTCTGGAGAAGTTCGGTGGCGACTCGGCGGCGGAGACCTGCCGCAACCTGCGCGGTTACCTCGACGCGCTGGTGATCCGCTGATGCCCGCCCTCGTGCTCGTCGGCCCACCCGGCGCCGGCAAGACCACGGTCGGGACCCTGGTGGCGCAGCGGCTGCGACGAGCGCTTTCGCGACACCGACACCGACGTCGAGGCCGGTGCCGGCATGACGGTCGCCGACATCTTCGTCGAGCAGGGCGAGGAGCATTTCCGCGAGCTCGAGCAGGCCGCCGTGCGCGCCGCGCTCGACCGACCACGACGGCGTGCTCGCCCTCGGCGGTGGCGCGATCCTCGACGCCGGCACCCGCGAGGCGCTCGCCGGGCACCGCGTGGTGTTTCTCGACGTCGACCTCACCGACGCCGCCGCGCGCGTCGGGCTCAACCGCGACCGGCCACTGCTGCTGGGCAACCCGCGGGCCCAGCTGCACCGGCTGATGGACGAACGGCGCCCGCTGTACGAGGAGGTCGCCATCGCGACCGTCGCCACCAGCGGCAAGACGCCGGACGAGGTGGTCACCGAGGTGCTCGCCGTCGTGGATCCGTCCGGAATTCTGCCGTGACCGTGCGGCGCGGATCGCCGTCGGCGGCGCCGAGCCCTACGACGTGGTCGTCGGCACCGAGCGTGCTCGGCGAGCTGCCCGCGATGCTCGGCGCGGGCGTCCGCCAGGTTGCGCTCGTCCACCCGTGCGCCGCTGACGGACGCGAGCGGTGCGGTCGCCGCGCTGCTGCGCGCGGCCGGCTACCAGGTGACGCGCGGTCGAGGTGCCGGACGGCGAAGCCGCCAAGGAGCTGGACGTGGCCGCGCGGGCCTGGTCGGTGCTGGGCGAGCGAGCCTTCACCCGCAGCGACGCCGTCGTCAGCGTCGGCGGGGGAGCGACCACCGACCTCGCCGGGTTCGTGGCCGCCACCTGGCTGCGCGGCGTGGCCGTCGTGCACCTGCCCACCACGCTGCTCGGCATGGTCGACGCGGCGATCGGCGGCAAGACGGGGATCAACACGGCCGCAGGGAAGAACCTCGTCGGCGCGTTCCACCCGCCGGCCGGGGTGATCTGCGACCTCGCCGCGCTCGCCACGCTGCCCGCGGCGGACTACGCCAGCGGGCTCGCCGAGGTCGTGAAGGCGGGCTTCATCGCCGACCCCGTGCTGCTCGACCTCATCGAGGCCGATCCGGCTGCGGCCGCCTCGCCCGGCGGACCGCACACCACCGAGCTGATCGCCCGCTCCGTGCAGGTCAAGGCCACCGTGGTGAGCGCCGACCTGCGCGAGCACGGGTCAGCGCGAGGTGCTCAACTACGGCCACACCCTTGGCCACGCCATCGAGAAGGTCGAGAGGTACGGCTGGCGGCACGGCGACGCGGTCTCGGTCGGGATGGTGTTCGCCGCCGAGCTGGCGCACCTGCTCGGCCTGGTGCCCGCCGATCTCGTCGAGCGGCACCGCCGTGTCCTGGCGTCGCTCGGGCTGCCGACCAGCTACCACCGCGCCGCGTGGCCCGAGCTGCACGCGGCGATGGGCGTCGACAAGAAGTCGCGGGGCGCGAAGCTGCGTTTCGTGGTGCTGGACGCGGCTCGCGCACCCGATCATGGTGACCGACCCTGATCCCGCCGTTCTCGAAGCCGCCTACGCGAAGGTGTCCCGATGACCGCGTGTGCTGGTTCTCAACGGCCCGAACCTGTCCCGCCTCGGCTCGCGCGAGCCGGAGGTCTACGGCACCGCGTCCTACGACGACCTGGTGGCATCGTGCCGGGCGTGGGGGGCCGAGGTCGGTCTCGAGGTCGACGTGCGGCAGACCGACGACGAGTCCGAGCTGGTCGGCTGGCTGCACGAGGCGGCCGACGGACAGCTCCCCGTCGTGCTCAACCCGGCCGCCTTCACCCACTACTCCTACGCACTGCGCGATGCGATCGCCCAGCGCACCGCCCCGCTGGTCGAGGTCCACCTGTCCAACCCCGCGGCGCGGGAGGAGTTCCGACACACCTCGGTGGTCGCGGCCGTGGCGACCGGCACCATCGCGGGATTCGGCACCGATTCCTACCGGTTGGCGCTGCGGGCGATCGCGAGCCTGATCAACTGAGGCAACGTCCGAGCCGCGCGTGAGCACCGCGGTGGTGGCGCTACCGCTAGACTGGATCGTTGTCCGCGCACGAGTGGCGCTGGGCGCGCGTCCTCCATCGCCTCCTGTCAAGGATACCTTCGTGGCTACGACGAACGACCTCAAGAACGGCATGACCCTCGACCTCGACGGTCAGCTGTGGAACGTGGTCGAGTTCCAGCACGTCAAGCCGGGCAAGGGCCCCGCGTTCGTGCGCACCAAGCTGAAGCACGTGCTGACCGGCAAGACGTGGACAAGACGTTCAACGCCGGTGTGAAGGTCGAAATCGCCACCGTCGACAAGCGCGCGATGCAGTACCTCTACAAGGAGGGCACCGACTTCGTCTTCATGGACACGTCGACACTTACGACCAGTTCCACGTGTCGGCCGCCGTCGTCGGCGATGCGGCCAACTACATGCTGGAGAACACCAACGCGACCGTCGCGCTGCACGACGGCACCCCGCTCTACGTCGAGCTGCCGGCGTCCGTCGAGCTGGTCATCACCTACACCGAGCCAGGCGTGCAGGGCGACCGCTCGACCGGCGGCACCAAGCCCGCCACGCTCGAGACCGGCGCCCAGATCGCCGTCCCGCTGTTCATCACCACCGGCGAGAAGGTCAAGGTCGACACCCGTTCCGGGCGACTACCTCGGCCGGATCAACAACTAGGCCGACCGCGACCATGACCGCACGTAGCAAGGCCCGCAAGCGGGCACTCGACATGCTCTTCGAGTGCGACCAGCGTGGCGCCGATGTGCTGCCCACGCTGAGCGCGCGCACCGTGGCGGGCAACCCGCCGGTACCCGAGTACACCGTCGTTCCTCGTCCAGGGCGTGGTCACGCACCGCGAGCGGATCGACGAGCTGATCTCGACGTACTCGGTCGGCTGGACCATCGACCGCATGCCGGCGGTCGACCGGGAGGTGCTGCGCCTCGGCGTCTTCGAGCTGCTGTGGTCCGACGAGGTGCCCGACGCCGTCGTGCTGACGGAGGCGGTCAACCTGGCCCGCGACCTGTCGACGGACGAGTCGCCCGCGTTCGTCAACGGGGTGCTCGCCCGGCTGCTCGACAACAAGCCCGCGCTCGCCGTGCTGAGCGGCTCGGCCGCTAGCCTCGGTTCTCGTGACCGCGCATCGATCGAGCTGCGGGCCGCAGCTGCCGCCCGCTGCCGACCGGGAACCTGGTCACCGACTCCGGCGTCGCTCGACGCCTATCGGCGCGACGAGGCCCAGCTCGTGTCACCGGGCACGCCGCTCGCCGTCGTCCTCGCCCACAGCCGCGACGACGTGGTCGCCGCATGCGGCTGGGCGACCGCCCACCGGGTGCCGGTCGTGCCGCGCGGCGCAGGCACTGGGCTGGCCGGCGGCGCGACCGCGACCGACGGTTGCGTCGTGCTGTCGCTGGCGAAGATGAACGCGATCATCGAGCTCAACGCCGGCGACCAGCTCGCCGTCGTCGAGCCCGGCGTCATCAACGCCGACCTGAACCGGGCGGCCGCCGCCCACGGCTTGATGTTCGCACCCGACCCGTCGAGCTTCGAGAGCTCGACCATCGGCGGCAACATCGCGACCAACGCCGGCGGCCTGCGCTGCGTGAAGTACGGGGTCACCCGCGAGTCGGTGCTCGGCCTGGAGGTGGTGCTCGCCGACGGCCGCGTCCTGAAGACCGGTCGGCGCACCGTCAAGGGCGTCGCGGGCTACGACCTGACCAGCCTGTTCGTCGGCTCCGAGGGCACTCTCGGCATCATCACCCAGGCCACGGTGCGGCTGAGCCCGCGGCCGGCGACCGACCCGGTCACCGTCGTCGGCGTCTTCGCGAGCTTCGCCGAGGCCGGCTGACGCCGTCACGACGGGTCAGGCCCGGGGCTGCAACCGAGCCTGCTCGAGCTCATGGACAACGACGACGCTTCGGGCCGTCGACGACTGGAAGCACGTGGGCCTCGACGCGGACGCCGCCGCGATGCTGATCGCCCAGGTCGACGCCGCCGAACCCGCCGGCCCGGCGGCCGAGCTGGCGAAGATCTTCGAGCCCGCGGGTGCGACCTCCACCGCGGTGTCGACCGACGCGCGCGAGGCGGCCGAGCTGCTCGGCGTCCGGCGAATGACGCACTGGGCGATCGAACGGCTCGGGATGATTCTCACCGAGGACGTCGGGGTGCCCGATCTCGAAGCTCGCGCCGATGCTCGCAGCGATCGAGCGAGATCGCCCGCGAGTACGACGTCGTCATCGCCACCGTCGGTCATGCCGGCGACGGCAACCTGCATCCGAGCATCGTCTGGCGCCGGGAGCGGGCGGAGGGCTGGCCGGCGGCGGAGGCCGTCTTCCGCGCCGCGCTCGAGCTCGGCGGCACGATCACCGGCGAGCACGGCATCGGCACGTTGAAACGGCCGTGGCTGGCCGAGGAGATCGGCGAGGTCGGCATGGCCGTGCACCGCTCGGTCAAGGCGACGTTCGACCCGCTCGGGATCCTCAACCCCGGCAAGGGCGTCTGAGCGTCGCGGTCCGTAGCCGGGCTCGATGGCGCGGCGGGCGTCGGCGTTCAGCACGCCCCACGAGATCAGCTCCTCGGCGAGCAGGCTCGGCGACTCGTCGTAGATGACCGCGAGCGAGCGCAGGTCGTCCTGGCGGATCGACAGCACCCGGCCGTTGTAGTCGCCGCGCTGGGCTTGGATCGTCGCCGCGTAGCGGGCCAGCGGGCGCCCTGCCTTCCGGGACGCCTGCCAGCCGCTCGAGGTCGATGACCAGCCGCGGCGCCGGCTCGTGGTGGCAGCGACGTGCCGGGGGCGTCGGGCAGCAGCTCGGCGACCGGGACGCCGTAGAAGTCGGCCAGCTCGGCCAGCCGCTGCACGGTCACGGCTCGGTCGCCGCGCTCGTAGGAGCCGACGACGACGGCCTTCCAGCGGCCGCGCGACTTCTCCTCGACGCCGTGCAGGGACAGTCCCTGCTGGGTGCGGATCGCGCGCAGCCGCGCGCCGAGCGCCTTGGCGTAGTTCCGGGTCGGTCACGTCTCGGACCGTCGAACCTTCGTCACTGCTGAGTCAAGACTTCTGCGACGATTCGAACCGGAACGTGCCGGTCATGGGTGATTCTCGAGTGATGTCGGAATCACGACACCGTGACGGCGTCAGAATGCGCGGACCGCGGTGATCGCCGACGCGCCGGGGCGTTGACGCCGCGGCGCTGGCGCGCTGGTAGCGTGGCCGCTGTTCGACATCCTTTAACGACCCGTCCTGTGAGGCGGGGAAGGAGGTCCCGTCGATGACGGCTGCCGCCACATCGGCCACCGTGCGCGAGGTGCTCGAAGCACCCGACATCGGCCGCGCGCTGACCCGCATCGCGCACGAGATCCTCGAACGCACCAAGGGCGCGAGCGACGTCGTCCTGCTCGGCATCCCGACCCGCGGCGTCGCCCTGGCCCACCGGCTGGCGACACGCATCGCCGACGTCGAGGGCCGCCAGGTCCCGGTCGGCTCCCTCGACATCACGATGTACCGCGACGACCTGCGGCTGCGACCCGCCCGCGCGCTGGAGCCGCACCGGTGATCCCGCCCGACGGCGTCGACGACCAGCTGGTCGTGCTCGTCGACGACGTGCTGTTCTCCGGCCGCACCGTGCGGGCCGCGCTCGACGCGCTCGGCGACACTCGGCCGGCCGCGCGCCGTCCAGCTCGCCGTCCTGGTCGACCGCGGCCACCGCGAGCTGCCGATCCGGGCCGACTACGTCGGCAAGAACCTGCCGACCTCGGTGCGCGAGACGGTCCAGGTGCTGCTCGAGGAGCACGACGGCCGCGACGCCGTCCTGCTCGGCCCGGCCGGCTCGCCGAGACCAGAAGGCGCGGCTGCGGACGGAACGCAGGTGGGCCGATGAAGCGCCACCTGCTGTCGGCCGCCGACCTGAGCCGCGACGACGCCCTGCTGGTTCTCGACACCGCCGCGGAGATGGCCACCATCGGGCTGCGCGAGGTCAAGAAGCTGCCGACGCTGCGCGGGCGCACCGTCGTCAACCTGTTCTTCGAGGACTCCACCCGCACCCGCATCTCGTTCGAGGCGGCCGCCAAACGGCTGTCCGCCGACGTCATCAACTTCTCGCGCGAAGGGCTCGAGCGTCTCCAAGGGCGAGAGCCTGAAGGACACCGCGCTGACGCTGGAGGCGATGGGCGCCGACGGCGTGGTGATCCGGCACGGCTCGTCCGGCGCGCCGCACCGGCTCTGCCCAGTGGATCAACGGCAGCGTCGTCAACGCCGGCGACGGCACCCACGAGCACCCCACCCAGGCTCTGCTCGACGCGTTCACCATGCGCCGCCACCTCGGCGACCTCGAGGGCCGGCGGGTCACCATCGTCGGCGACGTCCTGCACAGCAGGGTGGCCCGCTCCAACGTCCTGCTGCTGCACACGCTCGGCGCCGAGGTCACCCTGGTCGCGCCGCCGACGCTGCTGCCGGTCGGCGTCGAGTCGTGGCCGTGCGCGACACTCCTACGACCTCGACGCGGTGCTGCCGAAGACCGACGTGGTGATGATGCTGCGGGTGCAGCGCGAGCGGATGAACGCCGCGTACTTCCCGAGCGCGCGCGAGTACTCGCCGCCGCTACGGCCTCGACGCGCGCGCGGATGGGCGCGCTGCCCGACCACGCGATCGTCATGCACCCCGGCCCGATGAACCGCGGCATGGAGATCGCCGCCGAGGTCGCCGACTCAGCCGCGCTCGACCATCGTCGAGCAGGTCGCCAACGGCGTCAGCGTGCGGATGGCCGTGCTCTACCTGCTGCTCGGCGGCAGCGAGCCCGCGATCGGCAGCGCGCTGGACGCCGACACCATCGAACGTCGCGACGTGACGTCGATCCTGGAACAGGAGATGCCGGTATGAGTGGCTGGCTGCTCAAGGGGGTCAGCGTCCTCGGCGCCGAGCCGACCGACCTGCTGCTGCGCGACGGCGTCATCGCCGATCGGCGGCCGACGCCGATCGGCGCGCAGGTGCTCGACGGCACCGGGCTCATCGCGCTGCCCGGCCTGGTCGACCTGCACACCCACCTGCGCGAGCCGGGCCGCGAGGACGCGGAGACCGTCGAGTCCGGCACCCTGGCCGCGGCGCTCGGCGGGTTCACCGCGGTCCACGCGATGGCCAACACCGTCGCCGGTCGCCGACACCGCCGGCGTCGTCGAGCAGGTCTGGCGGCTCGGCCGGGACGCCGGCCACTGCGACGTGCACCCGGTCGGCGCCGTCACCGTCGGACTCGAGGGGCGACCAGCTCGCCGAGCTCGGCGCGATGGCCGACTCCCGCGCGCGGGTCCGCGTCTTCTCCGACGACGGCAAGTGCGTCGCCGACGCCGGTGCTGATGCGCCGGGCGCTGGAGTACGTGAAGGCGTTCGACGGCGTGATCGCCCAGCACGCGCAGGAGCCGCGGCTCACCGAGGGCGCCCAGATGAACGAGGGCGACCTGTCCGGCGTGCTCGGGCTTGCGCGGCTGGCCGGCGGTCGCCGAGGAGGCGATCATCGCCCGCGACGTGCTGCTCGCCGAGCACGTCGGGTCACGGCTGCACATCTGCCACGTGTCCACCGCCGGTTCGGTGGAGATCATCCGCTGGGCGAAGAGCCGGGGCTGCGACGTCACCGCCGAGGTGACGCCGCACCACCTGCTGCTCACCGACGACCTCGCCACCAGCTACGACCCGCTGTACAAGGTCAACCCGCCGCTGCGGACCGCTGACGACGTCGAGGCGCTGCGGCTCGCGCTCGCCGACGGCACCATCGACGCGGTCGCGACCGACCACGCGCCGCACGCCCTGGAGGACAAGGAGACCGAGTGGTCGGCGGCCGCCTTCGGCATGCTCGGACTGGAGACCGCGCTGTCCGTCGTCGTCGCGTCCATGGTCAACACCGGCCTGCTCGACTGGGCCGGGGTCGCCGACCGGATGTCGGTCCGCCCGGCCCGCATCGGCCGCCTGGCCGGCCAAGGCCAGCCGCTGCGCATCGGCGCACCGGCCAACGTCGTGCTCATCGACCCGGCGGCGTCCGCCGTCGTCGATCCCACCCGGCTCGCCTCCAAGAGCCGCAACACGCCGTACGCCGGACACGAGCTGCCCGCGCGGATCGTGGCCACCTTCCTGCGCGGCCGTCCGACCGTTCTCGAAGGGAAGCCTGCGTGACCTCCTCAGCTCCACCGGCTCTGCTCGTCCTCGAAGACGGACGGACGTTCACCGGCAAGGCGTACGGCGCGCTAGGCGAGACGTTCGGCGAAGCGGTGTTCTGCACCGGGATGACCGGCTACCAGGAGACGCTCACCGACCCGAGCTACCACCGGCAGGTCGTCGTGATGACCGCGCCGCACATCGGCAACACCGGCGTCAACGACGAAGACCCCGAGTCCTCCCGCATCTGGGTCTCCGGTTTCGTGGTTCGCGAGCCGGCCCGGCTGCCGTCGTCCTGGCGCTCGAAGCGCACCCTGGAGGCCGAGCTGACCGCCCAGGGCGTCGTCGGGATCACCGGCGTCGACACGCGAGCGCTCACCCGGCACCTGCGCGAGCGCGGCGCGATGCGGGTCGGCGTGTCGAGCACGACAACCGACGCGGACGAGCTGCTGGCCCGGGTTCGCGCCAGCACGCCGATGGAGGGCGCCGACCTGGTCGGCGACGTCACCACCAGCCAGCCCTACGTGGTCGCGCCGGTGGGCGCCAAGCGATTCACGGTCGCCGCACTGGACCTCGGCGTGAAGGCGATGACCTGGGAGCGCATGGCGGCCCGGGGCTGCGAGGTGCACGTGCTGCCCGCGACCGCTAGCGCCGCTGACCTGCTGGCGATCTCGCCGGACGGCGTGTTCTTCTCCAACGGACCCGGCGACCCGGCCACCGCCGACGGCCCGGTCGCCGCGCTACGCGGCGTGCTCGCCGCCAAGGTGCCGTTCTTCGGCATCTGCTTCGGCAACCAGCTGCTCGGGCGGGCGCTGGGACTGTCGACCTACAAGCTGAAGTACGGCCACCGCGGCTCCAACCAACCGGTGAAGGACCGCTCGACCGGCAAGGTCGAGATCACCACACACAACCACGGCTTCGCGGTCGATGCGCCGCTCGACGCGGTGAGCGATACGCCCTACGGCCGGGTTGAGGTGAGCCACGTCTGCCTCAACGACAACGTCGTCGAAGGGCTGCGCTGCCTGGACGTTCCGGCCTTCTCGGTCCAGTACCACCCGGAGGCGGCCGCCGGTCCGCACGACGCTGGCTACCTGTTCGACCGCTTCTGCGACCTGATGGAGAGTGGCGCCTGATGCCCAAGCGCGACGACCTGAAGTCCGTGCTGGTGATCGGCTCCGGTCCGATCGTCATCGGCCAGGCCTGCGAGTTCGACTACTCCGGGACCCAGGCGTGCCGGGTGCTGCGCGAGGAAGGCCTGCGGGTCAGTCTCGTCAACTCCAACCCGGCGACGATCATGACCGACCCTGAGTTCGCCGACGCCACCTACATCGAGCCGATCACCCCCGAGATGGTGGAGAAGGTGATCGCGGCCGAGCGCCCTGACGCACTGCTCGCCACCCTCGGCGGCCAGACGGCCCTCAACACCGCGGTCGCCCTGCACGAAGCAGGCGTGCTGGCCAAGTACAACGTGGAGCTGATCGGCGCCTCGATCGACGCGATCCGGCGCGGCGAAGACCGCCAGCTGTTCAAGGAGATCGTCGCCTCCGTCGGTGCCGAGTCGGCCAAGTCGCTCATCTGTCACTCGCTGCCCGAGTGTCTGGACGCGGCTGGCGAGCTCGGCTACCCGGTCGTGGTCCGGCCGTCCTTCACCATGGGCGGCGCCGGCTCAGGCATCGCCTACGACGAGGCCGACCTGCGCCGGATCGCCGGCGAAGGCCTGCAGGCCAGCCCGACCACCGAGGTGCTGCTCGAGGAGTCGGTACTGGGCTGGAAGGAGTACGAGCTCGAGCTGATGCGCGACGTCGCGGACAACGTCGTGGTCGTCTGCTCGATCGAGAACCTCGACCCGATGGGTGTGCACACCGGTGACTCGATCACCGTGGCGCCGGCGATGACGCTCACCGACCGGGAGTTCCAGCACCTGCGGGACCTCGGCATCGCCATCATCCGGGCGGTCGGGGTGGACACCGGTGGCTGCAACATCCAGTTCGCGGTGCAGCCCGACACCGGCCGTGTCGTGGTCATCGAGATGAACCCGCGAGTGTCACGGTCCTCCGCACTGGCGTCGAAGGCGACCGGGTTCCCCATCGCGAAGATCGCGGCCAAGCTGGCGCTCGGCTACACCCTGGACGAGATCCCCAACGACATCACGCAGAAGACGCCCGCGTGCTTCGAGCCGTCGCTGGACTACGTCGTGGTCAAGGTGCCGAGGTTCGCGTTCGAGAAGTTCCCCGGCGCCGACACCACGCTGACCACCCACATGAAGAGCGTGGGTGAAGCGATGTCGCTGGGCCGCAGCTTCACCGAGGCGCTGCAGAAGGCGCTGCGGTCGATGGAGGCCGACGGTGCATCGTTCAGCTGGGCTGGTCCACCTGGGGACAGGGCGGCCCTGATCGAGCAGTCCCGCCGGCCCACCGACGGGCGGCTGCGCGTGGTGCAGCAGGCGATCCGAGCGGGGGCGAGCGTCGCCGAGCTGCACGAGGCAACCGGGATCGACCCGTGGTTCCTCGACCAGATCCTGCTGCTCGACGAGGTCGCCGCAGACCTGGCCAGCGCCGACTCTCTCGATATCGAGACGCTGCGGTCGGCCAAGCGACACGGGTTCTCCGACATCCAGATCGGTGAGATCCGCGGCCTGACGGAGAACGAGGTGCGCGCACTGCGCCACGACCTCGGGCTGCGTCCGGTCTACAAGACCGTCGACACCTGCGCGGCTGAGTTCGCGGCCAGCACGCCGTACCACTACTCGTCCTACGACGACGAGACGGAGGTCACGCCGAGCGACCGGCGCAAGGTGCTGATCCTGGGCTCCGGGCCGAACCGGATCGGGCAGGGGGTGGAGTTCGACTACTCCTGCGTGCACGCCAGCTTCGCGCTGCGCGAGGCCGGCTACGAGACCGTGATGGTCAACTGCAACCCCGAGACCGTCTCCACCGACTACGACACCTCCGACCGCCTGTACTTCGAGCCGCTCACCTGTGAGGACGTGCTCGAGGTGGTGCACGCCGAGCAGGCGTCCGGCACCGTGGTCGGCGTCATCGTCCAGCTCGGCGGGCAGACCCCGCTGCGCCTCGCCCAAGCGCTCAAGGACGCCGGTGTGCCGATCGTGGGCACCAGCCCGGAGGCGATCCACCTCGCCGAGGACCGCGGGGCGTTCGGCCGCGTCCTGGCGGAGGCGAACCTGCCCTCGCCCAAGCACGGCACGGCCACCTCCTACGACGAGGCGAAGGCGATCGCCGACGAGATCGGCTACCCGGTGTTGGTCCGCCCGTCCTACGTGCTGGGCGGGCGCGGCATGGAGATCGTCTACGACGACGCCATGCTCGCGACCTACCTGGCGAAGGAGTCCGTCGGCGTTCTCATCAACGACGACAACCCGGTGCTGGTGGACCGGTTCCTCGACGACGCCGTCGAGATCGACGTCGACGCGCTGTTCGACGGTGAGGAGCTGTACCTCGCCGGCATCATGGAGCACATCGAGGAGGCCGGGATCCACTCCGGCGACTCCGCGTGCGCATTGCCACCGATCACCCTCGGCGCCGCCGAGATCGCCCGGATCCGTGACCTCCACCGAGGCGATCGCCCGCGGCGTCGGGGTGTCCGGGTTGCTCAACGTCCAGTACGCGCTCGCCGGTGACGTGCTGCACGTGCTGGAGGCGAACCCGCGGGCCTCGCGCACCGTGCCGTTCGTGTCCAAGGCGACCGCGGTGCCGGTGGCCAAGGCGGCGGCGCGGGTGATGCTGGGCGCCACCATCGCCGAGCTGCGGGCCGAGGGGCTGCTGCCGGCCACCGGGGACGGCAGCGACATGCCGTTGGACGCGCCGGTGTCGGTGAAGGAAGCCGTCCTGCCGTTCGTCCGGTTCCACGGGGTGGACACCGTGCTCGGGCCGGAGATGAAGTCGACCGGTGAGGTCATGGGCATCGACAAGGACTTCGGGACGGCGTTCGCGAAGTCGCAGGCCGCCGCCTACGGTTCGCTGCCGACGAAGGGGCGGGCGTTCGTCTCGCTGGCGGACCGGGACAAGCGGTCCGCGATCTTCCCGCTCAAGCGGCTCGCCGACCTCGGGTTCGAGCTGCTCGCCACGGAGGGCACCGCGGCGGTGCTCCGCCGCAACGGGGTGCAGGCCGAGGTGGTGCGCAAGCACAGCGAGGGCCCGGGCCCGAACGGTGAGCGCACGATCGTGCAGCGCATCCTGGACGGCGAGGTCGACCTGGTCGTCAACACCCCGTTCGGCGTCGGTCCGCGGCTGGACGGCTACGAGATCCGCACCGCGGCAGTGGCGCGCGCGATCCCGTGCATGACGACCGTGCAAGGGCTCTCCGCCGGTGTGCAGGGGATCGAGGCGCTGCTGCGCGGCGAGCTCAGCGTGCGGTCCCTGCAGGAGCACGGCGCGTCCATGAGGCGCGCCGCCCCAGGTGCCCCAAGTGATAGGACTGCCGGATGACGGAACGAGAGGTGTACCGCTGATGCCGCTGCAGGTGCGTGGGGAGGTCCTCTCCATCCGGAAGGTCGGCGCGTACCACGCGATGACCGTCGTCGTCCCCGGGCTGCCCGAGCAGGCTCGGCCCGGCCAGTTCATCGCCGTGGCGGTGGGTGGTCCGGACTCCGCGATGCTGCTGCGCCGGGCGTTCTCCATCTACCAGGTGCGCGAGCGCGGCGTGTACGGCGGCACCGTCGAGTTCGTCTTCGCGGTCGCCGGGCGCGGTACCGCCTGGCTCGCTGAGCGGCGTCCGCACGACACGCTCGACGTCGTCGGCCCGCTCGGGCGGCCGTTCGCGCTGCCGCGCGACCCGGCGGTGTGCACCCTGGTCGGCGGCGGCTACGGCACCGCCCCGCTGTTCTGGCTCGCCGAGGCGCTGCGGGCTCGAGGGTGCCGGGTCGACTTCGTCATGGGCGCCGCGAGCGAGGACCGGCTGTTCGGGTCGCTCGAGGCCAAGCGCACCTCGGCGACGCTGACCGTGACCACCGACGACGGGTCGGTGGGGGAGCGCGGCCGGGTGTCCGACGTGCTCCCCGACGTGATCGCCCGAACCGGGTCCGACGTGGTCTACGCCTGCGGCCCGATGGGGATGCTGCACGCGGTGGCGAAGATCGCCGACCAGGCCGGGATCACCGCCCAGGTCGCAGTCGAGGAGTCGATGGCTTGCGGGATCGGCGTCTGCATGACCTGCGTGCTGCCGGTCATCGGCGACGACGGCATTACCCGGATGGTCCGCTCATGCGTCGAGGGTCCGGTGTTCCTCGCCGACCGGGTGCGGTTCGACGACGTGGGGACGGTTCCCGCCGACGCGCTCGGCGCACCGGTCGCGACCCCGGTGACCGCTGCGGGCCAGGGCGGCGCCCGATGAGCCGCACGATGACCGTGCTGACCAACGCGGCGCGCACGGCCGAACACACCGTCGACATGTCGAGCGACCTGGCCGGCTTCCAGCTGCCGAACCCGGTGCTCACCGCGTCAGGGTGCGCCGCGGCCGGCCAGGAGCTGCACGCCTTCGTCGAACGTCGCCGAGCTCGGCGCCGTCGTCACGAAGTCGATCATGATGAATCCACGTTCCGGTCGGCCGACCCCGCGGATGGCCGAGACGCCCAGCGGGATGCTGAACTCGATCGGCCTGCAGGGCCCGGGCATCGATGCCTTCTGCGCCAAGGACCTGCCCTGGCTGGTCGACCACGGCGCGCGTGCGGTGGTGTCCATCGCCGGAGGCAGCGTCGAGGAGTACGTCAAGCTGGCGCACAAGCTCCGGGACGCACCGGGCGTGGGGATGATCGAGGTCAACATCTCCTGCCCCAACGTGGAGAGACCGCGGCCAGGTGTTCGCCTGCGATCCGGGGGCCTCGGCAGCGGTGCTGCACGCGGTTCGCCGGGCGGTGCCGGCCTCGCATCCCGGTCTTCGCCAAGCTCTCGCCGGACGTGACCGACATCGTCGCGATCGCCCGGGCCTGCGTGGACGCCGGTGCCGACGGCCTGTCGATGATCAACACCCTGCTCGGCATGGTGATCGACACCACCACGCTGCGGCCCGCCCTGGCCGGCGTCACCGGCGGGCTGTCCGGCCCGGCGGTCCGCCCGGTCGCGGTGCGGTGCGTGTGGCAGGTGCACGCAGGCGATGCCCGAGGTGCCGATCCTCGGCATGGGTGGCATCCGTACCGGTCTGGACGCCCTGGAGTTCCTCGCCGCCGGGGCGAGCGCCGTCTCGGTCGGGCACGATCGTGTTCCACGATCCCTCCGCCCCGGCGCGCATCGCCACCGAGCTCCGACGCGGCAGCTCGCGGCGCGCGGCTTCTCCCGGCTGCGCGACGTCATCGGCATCGCGCACCGACCCGCGGGTGCCCCAGCCGTCGAGCCGCGCCGTCGAGCCTGGCCCGACGTCCGATCCCACCCAGGAGCCGCCGCAGTGAGCCAGTCCCGCCCGCCGATCGCCGTCGCCCTCGACGCCCCCGACCTCGCTACGGCCGCTCGGCTGGGCCAGTGCGGTGGCACCGAGCGTGAGCACGTTCAAGGTCGGCCTGGAGCTTTTCCTGCGCTATGGCGGCGCAGGCGGTGGAGGCGGTACAGCGAGCGCGGTGACGTGTTCCTCGACCTGAAGCTGCACGACATCCCGAACACCGTCGCCGGCGCCGCGCGTTCGGTCGCCGCGCTGCAACCCACCTACCTCACCGTGCACGCCGCAGGCGGCGCCGACATGGTCCGGGCGGCTGCCGACGCGGCACCGGACGTGCTCATCACCGCTGTCACCGTGCTCACCTCCCTGTCCGAGCACGACCTGGCCGCCATCGGCCTGCAAGGGCCGGCGAGCGACGCGGTACGCCGGCTCGCCGTGCTGGCGGTGGGCGCTGGCGCGCGGGCGCTGGTGTGCTCGCCGCACGAGGTGGCGGCGGTCCGCGCCGAGGTCGGGCCGATGATCCGCCTGATCACGCCGGGGGTCCGTCCCGCCGGTGCCGACACGGGGGACCAGGCGCGGGTGGCGACTCCCGAGCAGGCCCTCGCGGACGGAGCCGACCTGCTGGTCATCGGACGGCCCATCACGGGCGCCGCCGACCCTGCGGCGGCGGCTGCCGAGATCGCCCGCCAGCTCGGCTGAGCCACCACCGGCCGCTCAGCTCGCGGGCCTCCGCAAGCCCCGAACGCCAGGTACCGTCACGTCAAGGCGGACTCGCTGGTGGCCCGCGTTGCTTGCTGGGGCGATGACTCGCTAGGTTGCCGTGACATCCCCTGTTCTACTTCTGCGCACACCGAGGTGACTCCGCGTGGCTCTCCCGCCCCTCACGCCCGCTCAGCGAGCCGACGCGCTGGCCAAGGCTGCCGCGGCCCGGCAGGCTCGTGCCGAGCTCAAGGCCAAGCTGAAGCACTCGGGGGAGTCCATCAGCGCCGTGCTGACCCGAGCGGACAGCGACGAGGTCATCGGCAAGATGAAGGTCGCCGCCGTGCTCGAGTCGATGCCCGGCATCGGCAAGATCCGCGCCGCGCAGATCATGGAACGGCTCGGCATCGCACCGACCCGACGGGTGCGGGGGCTCGGCGCGAACCAGCGTGCCGCCTTGGAGCGCGAGTTCGGAGCGTCAGGTTCCTGACCACGCGTCCGACGCCTTCGAGTCACCGAACGTGCGGGCGCCGGACGGCGCAGTCCGGCTGACCGTGCTCGTCGGACCGGCCGGGGTCGGCAAGGGCACCGTCGTCGCCGAGGTGCGCCGCCATCATCCGCAGGTCTGGCTGTCGGTGTCGGTGACGACCCGCTCGCCGCGGCCGGGCGAGACCGACGGCGTCGAGTACCTGCTTCGTGGACGACGCCGAGTTCGACCGCCTCGTCGCCGGCGATGAGCTGCTGGAATGGGCGAGCTTCGCCGGCAACCGCTACGGGACTCCGCGTGAGCCGGTGCTGGCCAAGCTCGCGGCCGGCGAGCCGGTGCTGCTGGAGATCGAGCTGCAGGGCGCGCGGCAGATCCGCGCGTCGATGCCGGAGGCGATCTTCGTCTTCCTCGCGCCGCCGTCGTGGGACGTGCTGGTCCAGCGGTTGACCGGTCGGGGACCGAGACCGCGGAGGCGGTCGAGCGGCGCCTGGCCACCGCGCGCGACCGAGCTGGCCGCCGGCGGAGAGTTCGACGTCATCCTGGTCAACGACGTGGTCGAGGACGTCGCGGCGAAACTGGTAACCTTGATGGGATTTGCGGACTAGGTCCGCACCCCCGATCGGAAGGCACCACCGTGGCCGGTACCGTCGCTGCTCCCGAGGGCATCACCAACCCGCCCATCGACGAGCTGCTGGAGGCGACCGACTCCAAGTACAGCCTGGTCATCTACGCCGCCAAGCGCGCGCGCCAGATCAACGCCTACTACTCGCAGCTCGGCGAGGGCCTGCTGGAGTACGTCGGGCCGCTGCTCGACACCCACGTGCACGAGAAGCCGCTCTCGATCGCGCTGCGCGAGATCAACGGCAGGGCTGCTCACCGCCGAGCCGTTCGAAGCCTCCTAGCCGCGCCCGTCGCTGCCATGGCGGACACGCCTGCCGGCACGGGCCCGGATCGTCCTGGGAGTGAGCGGCGGCATCGCCGCGTACAAGGCGTGCGAGGTGCTGCGGCGCCTGGTCGAAACCGGTCACAGCGTCCGCGTCATCCCCACCGCCGGGGCGCTGCAGTTCGTCGGCGCCGCGACCTGGGCGGCGCTGTCCGGCCAGCCGGTCTCCACCGACGTGTTCGACGACGTCCACGAGGTGCCGCACGTGCGCCTGGGCCAGCAGGCCGACCTCGTGCTCGTCGTGCCGGCCACCGCCGACCTGATGGCCCGCGCGGCGCGCGGGTCGAGCGGACGACCTGCTGACCAGCGACCCTGCTCACCGCCCGCTGTCCGGTCGTCTTCGCTCCGGCGATGCACACCGAGATGTGGGAGCACGCGGCCACCCGGGCCAACGTCGCGACCCTGCGCTCGCGCGGCGCGCTCGTGATCGACCCCGCGGTGGGCCGCCTCACCGGTGCGGACTCCGGCGTTGGCCGGCTGCCCGGAGCCGGCGGAGATCGTCGCGGTCGCCGAGCGGGTGCTGGCCCGCGGGGTAGCCGGGAGCGCTGCGGACCTGACCGGTCGCCGCGTGGTGGTCTCCGCCGGTGGCACCCGCGAATACCTCGACCCGGTCCGTTTCCTGGGCAACCGCTCCTCCGGGCGGCAGGGCTACGCGCTCGTCCGGACCGCGGTGGCCCGCGGCGCCGAGGTGACCGTGGTGTCCGCGAACGTCGCGCTGCCCGATCCCGCCGGTGCCAAGGTGGTGCGGGTCACCTCGGCCGACCGAGCTGCGGGCCGCGATGCTCGCCGCGGCCGGCGACGCCGATGCCGTGGTGATGGCCGCAGCAGTGGCGGACTTCCGGCCCGCCGCCTACGCCAGCGCCAAGATCAAGAAGACTGACGCGGAGCCGGCGCCGGTCGCACTGGTGCGCAACCCGGACGTCCTTGCCGAGCTGGCTGCCCGGCCCGATCGGGGCGAGCAGGTCATCGTCGGATTCGCGGCGGAGACCGACGACGTGCTCGCAGGCGGCCGGGCCAAGCTTGCCCGCAAGGGATGCGACCTGCTCGTGGTCAACGAGGTGGGCGAGAGCAAGGGGTTCGAGGTCGCCGACAACGAGGCGGTGGTACTCGGCGCCGATGGCTCGGTGACCGAGATCCCGCACGGGAGCAAGGACGCCTTGGCCGACGTCGTGTGGGACCTGGTCACGGCACGATGGGCACCCCGCGCGCGCAGCTAGACTCAGCACGAACTGTTCCGCCCATTGCTCGGCACTCCACAGGGGGTTCCATGTCCCGTCGCCTGTTCACCTCGGAGTCGGTCACCGAGGGCCATCCGGACAAGATTGCTGACCAGATCAGCGACTCGATCCTGGATGCGCTGCTCAAAGACGACCCGAAGAGCCGAGTGGCGGTGGAAACCCTGCTGACGACGGGTCTCGTGCACGTGGCCGGTGAGGTCACCACCGAGGCGTACGCGGACATCCCGTCGATCGTCCGGGAAGTCATCCTCGGCATCGGGTACGACTCGTCGAAGAAGGGCTTCGACGGCGCGTCGTGCGGCGTCCAGGTCTCGATCGGCTCGCAGTCGCCCGACATCGCGCAGGGTGTCGACGACGCCTACGAGCGCCGCCTCGGCGAGGGCGTGGACGCCCTCGACAGCCAGGGCGCCGGCGACCAGGGCCTGATGTTCGGCTACGCCTGCGACGACACCCCCGAGCTGATGCCGCTGCCGATCGCGCTCGCGCACCGGCTGGCCCGGCGGCTGTCCGCGGTCCGCAAGCAGGGCCTCGTGCCGTACCTGCGCCCGGACGGCAAGACCCAGGTCACCATCGAGTACGCCGGGGACCGTGCGGTTCGGCTCGACACGGTCGTGGTCTCCAGCCAGCACGCGGCCGACATCGACATCGAGACACTGCTCGCCCCCGACATCGCCGAGCACGTCGTCGCGCCGGAGCTGGAAGCCCTGGGCATCGAGACCGACGGCTACCGGCTGCTGGTCAACCCGACCGGACGCTTCGAGATCGGCGGCCCGATGGGCGATGCCGGCCTCACCGGCCGCAAGATCATCGTCGACACGTATGGCGGTATGGCGCGGCACGGTGGCGGTGCCTTCTCGGGCAAGGACCCGTCGAAGGTCGACCGCTCGGCGGCGTACGCGATGCGCTGGGTAGCCAAGAACGTCGTCGCGGCGGGGCTGGCCCAGCGCTGCGAGGTCCAGGTCGCCTACGCGATCGGCAAGTCGCAGCCAGTCGGGCTGTTCGTCGAGATGCTTCGGCACCGAGACGGTGCCGGTCGAGCGGATCCAGAAGGCCATCGCCCAGGTGTTCGACCTGCGGCCGGCCGCCATCATCCGCGACCTCGACCTGCTCCGACCGATCTACGCGCAGACCGCGGCGTACGGCCACTTCGGGCGTCCCGAGCTCGACTTCACCTGGGAGGCGCTCGACCGGGTCGATGCGCTGCGCTCCGAGCTCGGCGTCTGAGGTTCTGGCCCCGCCGGTGTGATGGCGCCCGTCCCTCGGCCGGCCGATGTGATGGCGCCCGTCCCTCGGCCCGCCGATGTGATCAGGCATTGGGCGGTGAACCACACCGTGGGGCACCTGCAGCGTGTCAGCGCGCCCAATGCCTGATCGGCTGCGCACGCACAGGCCCGGGAGCGGGGCGCCTTGGCGCCTCGCCTGTGGAGCCGCGGCAGCGAACCGGTGGTCGACGGTGGTAGGACTGGCGCCGTGAGTGACCCCGACGTCCAGCTCGCCCTGGTGCCGCCTCGGCGCGCCGCGGCCAGCGCCAAGGCCCGCGGCGCAGTCACGCCGGCTGCCGCCTTGGCGGTGGCTCACGTCGCGGTCGATGTGCCGCTCGCGCACCTGGACCGGCCGTTCGACTACCTGGTTCCCGAAGCGATGGACGCCACCGTCGTACCGGGTTCCCGGGTGCGCGTGCGGTTCGCCGGCCGGCTCGTCGACGGATTCGTTCTGAGTCGCTCCGACGCCACCGACCACGTGGGCCGGCTGCAGCCCATAGCGCGCGCTGTCTCGGCGGAGCCGGTACTGAGCCCGCAGGTCGCCCGGCTGTGCCGTCAGGTGGCAGACCATTACGCGGGCACCTTCATGGACGTCGTCCGGTTGGCCATCCCGCCGCGCCACGCCCGGGCCGAGCGGGCACCGCAGCCGCCAGCGACCGCTCCAGGCGGTGGTGCAGATGTCGCCGATGGGGCCGGCGCCGCCGACGACCAGCGGCGGGCCGGAACCCCTGAGGACGGCTCCGGCGCGGACACCGTTCGCGCCGTCGAGCCGGCGAGCTGGTCCGGCTACGTCAACGGTGCGGAGTACCTGGCCGCGCTGGCCTCGGGCGGCGCGCCCCGGGCGGTGTGGACCGCCAACCCGGGCGCCGACTGGCCCACCGAGATCGCCGTCGCCGTCGCGGCGACGCTCGCCTCCGGCCGGGGCGCGCTGGTCGTGGCCCCCGACGTGCGCGACGTCCGCCGGCTCGATGCGGCGCTGACGTCGGTCATGGGCCAGGGACGACACGTCGTGCTCACCGCGGACCTGGGCCCGGAGGTCCGCTACCGGCGCTGGCTCGCGGTGCGGCGAGGCGCGGTCCGGGTGGTCGTGGGCACTCGCGCGGCGGCCTTCGCCCCGGTCGCCGACCTCGGTCTCGTCGCGGTCTGGGACGACGGCGACGACCTGCACGCCGAGCCCCGTGCGCCCTACCCGCACGCCCGTGACGTGCTGGTGCTGCGCGCGCACGCCGAGGGGGCGGCCGCGCTGGTGGGTGGCTTCGCCCGTACCGCCGAGGGGCAGCGGTTGCTCGAGACGGGCTGGGCGCGGCCACTTCGGGCAGACCGGGAGACCGTGCGCCGCGCGGCTCCAACGATGGTCGCGGCCGGAAGCGATGCCGACCTCGCCCGAGACCCTGCCGCCCGGTCGGCGCGGCTGCCGAGCGCGGCGTGGTCAGCGCTGAAGGAAGGCCTAGCAGCGGGTGGTCCGGTTCTGGTGCAGGTGCCGCGACGCGGCTACGTGCCAGCGATGGCCTGCGACACCTGCCGTGCACCCGCCCGTTGTCCGGCCTGCGCCGGGACCCTCGGAGCGACCGGTTCCGGTCAGGTCGGCTGCCGGTGGTGCGGCCGGCTGGCCACCGGTTGGCGCTGCCCCGAGTGCTCGAGTGAGAGATGGCGGGCGATGGTCGTCGGCGCGGGCCGCACTGCTGAGGAGCTGGGCCGCGCTTTCCCTTCGGTGCCGGTGAAGACATCGGGGCACGGCGCGGTCCTCGACCTCGTGCCGGCCACGCCCGCACTGGTCGTGGCCACCCCGGGCGCAGAGCCGGTTGCGGAAGGCGGTTACGCGGCTGCGGTGTTGCTGGACGGGTGGGCGCTGCTGCACCGGGCCGACCTGCGCGCCGGGGAGGAGGCGCTGCGCCGCTGGCTGAATGCGGCGGCGCTGGTACGTCCAGCCCGAGACGGCGGTCGGGTCGTCGTGCTCGCCGAGTCGGGGCTGCGTCCGGTCCAGGCGCTGCTGCGCTGGGACCCGGCCACCGCGGCCGAGCGAGAGCTCGCCGAGCGGACGGAACTCGGCTTCCCGCCGGCGGTGCGGATGGCCGCGGTCAGCGGGCCCGCGGACGCCGTCGCGGACCTGATCGACGTGGCGCGCTTGCCGCCGAGCGCCAGCGTGCTCGGGCCGGTCGCCGATGGTGACGACGAGCGCGCGCTCATCCGAGTGGCGCACGGCGAGGGAGCGGCACTGGCCGCGGCGTTGCACGCGGCGCTCGGTGTGCGCAGCGCACGCAAGGCGGCCGGGGCGGTCCGGGTGGTGATGGACCCGGCGGAGATCGAGTGATCGTCGCCGGCCCAGCCGGCGACGACCCCCGGAAGAGCACCCCGCTCGGAGAATGCGGCTCCTTGATCGATCTAGTGGTGGCGTGGAGCATGGAGGCCGACACCTAGACTGGTGGGTGTTCTGACACCGTGTTCACAAGGGAGCCGCGCGTGGCCGTCCAACCGATCCGCCTGTTCGGGGACCCGGTCCTGCGTACCCCGGCGGAGCCGGTGACCACCTTCGACAAGGAGTTGCGGACCCTCGTCAAAGACCTCACCGACACCATGCAAGACGCCCCGGGCGTCGGCCTGGCCGCCCCCCAGATCGGTGTTGGCCTGCGGGTATTCACCTACTGGGTCGATGACGAGCTCGGGCACCTCATCAACCCGAGCCTTGACTTGTCCGCGGACACCGAGGAAGACGACGAAGGCTGCCTGTCGTTCCCCGGTCTCGCTTACCCCACCCGGCGCTCGATCGGCGTGGTCGCCAAGGGCTGGAACATGCACGGCGAGCCGGTGACCCTGCAGGGCACCGACCTGCTGGCTCGGTGCGTCCAGCACGAGACCGACCACCTGGACGGCGTGCTGTTCATCGACCGGCTCGACCGCGCGCAGCGCAAGCTCGCGATGCGCGCGATCCGGGAAGCGGAGTGGGCCGGTGCGCCGGTGCTGGTGAAGTCCTCCCCGCACGCCACCGGCGGCCGGGCGCTGTAGCCGCGTGCGCATCGTCTTCGCCGGAACGCCTGAGGTCGCACTGCCGGCCCTGGAGGCCCTGATCGCCTCTCATCACGAGGTCGTGGCTGTCCTGACCCGCCCGGACGCCCCCGCCGGCCGAGGCCGCGCTCTGGCCGCCAGCCCGGTAGCCCAGCGGGCCGCACGCGACGGCATCGAGGTGCTGCGCCCGGCCAAGCCCGATGAGCCCGAGTTCCTGGCCCGGCTCACCGAGCTCGCGCCGGACTGCGTACCGGTCGTGGCCTACGGCGCGCTGGTCCCACCGGTCGCGCTGGAGATCCCGCGGCACGGCTGGGTCAACCTGCACTTCTCGCTGCTGCCCGCCTGGCGTGGTGCCGCGCCCGTCCAGCACGCGATCCTGCACGGTGACGAGGTCACCGGAGCCAGCACCTTCCGGATCGAGGCCGGGCTCGACACCGGACCGGTGTTCGGCGTGGTGACCGAGCAGGTTCGTACCTCCGACACCAGCGGAGCGCTGCTCGGCAGGCTCGCCGACTCCGGCGCCCGCCTGCTGCTCGCCACGCTGGACGGCCTGGAGGACGGCTCGGTGACCGCGGTGCCGCAGCCGGCCGACGGCGTGAGCCGCGCACCCAAGCTCACCGCGGCCGACGCCCGCCTCGACTGGGCGGCGACGGCGTTGCGGGTGGACCGGCTGATCCGGGCCTGCACGCCGGCCCCGGGTCCGTGGACCACCTTCCGCGACCGCCGGGTCAAGCTCGGGCCGGTGCGCGCGCTGGAGCACTCGACGCTTCGCCCCGGAGAGCTCGTGGTTGAGCACTCGTCCGCCGTGGCCGGTGCGGGTCGGCACCGGCACGGTCGACGTCGCCCTTTCCACGGTTCAGCCCGAAGGCAAGTCCGCCATGGCCGCCGACGCGTGGGCCCGTGGCGCACGTCCCGCTGCAGGAGAGTGCTTCGCGTGAGCGAGTCCCGTCCCACCCATTCGACCGGTGCGAACCCGAACAAGCCTCGGAAGCCCCGCCCGCAGGAGCGCAAACCCCGGCCGGACAAGGCGCGGCTGACTGCTTACGACGCGCTCAAGGCTGTCGTCGAGCGTGACGCCTACGCCAACCTCGTCCTGCCGCCGCTGCTCCGCGAGCGGAACCTCAGCACCCGCGACGCGGCGCTGGCCACCGAGCTGGTCTACGGCACGCTCCGCGGCCAGGGCACCTACGACGCGATTCTCGCCACCTGCGTCTCCCGCCCGCTGGCGGACGTCGACCCGAACGTGCTGACGCTGCTGCGCCTCGGTGCCCACCAGCTGCTGGCGACCCGCATCCCGGTCCACGCCGCGGTGTCCGCGACCGTCGAGCTCGCCCGCGCGGTGGCCGGCGACAGCCGGGGCACGTTCGTCAATGCAGTGCTGCGCAAGGTGAGCACGCACGACCTCGACACGTGGATCGCCCAGGTGGCCCCGGACGAGGTAGCCGACCCGGTCGGCTACCTGGCGATCGCGCACAGCCACCCCCGGTGGATCGTCTCGGCGCTGCGCGATGCGCTCGGCGGGAAGGTGGACCAGCTCGCCGAGCTGCTGGTGGCCGACAATGTGCGCCCGACGGTGACCCTGGTGGCCAGGCCGGGGAGAAGCGAGCTCGCCGAGCTGGAGGCCGCGGGCGCGGTCCGCGGCCGGTTCTCGCCCTACGCGGCGGTGCTGCCGGACGGCGACCCGGGCGGGGTGCTCGCGGTGCGCGAGGGGCGCGCCGGGGTGCAGGACGAAGGCAGCCAGCTGGTCGCGCTCGCGCTCGCCAATGCGCCGCTGGAGGGCGACGACCTCAACTGGCTGGACCTCGCGGCTGGTCCCGGCGGCAAGGCGGCGCTGCTCGGCGCGATCGCCAGGACCCGCGGCGCCCGGCTGCTCGCGGTCGAGCGGCAACCGCACCGGGCGAAGCTGGTCCGCGACGCCGCACGGTCGACCGCGATGGTCGTCACAGCCGACGGCACGCAGCTCCCGGTGCGGGCGGGATCGTTCGACCGGGTGCTCGTGGATGTGCCGTGCTCCGGGCTCGGCTCGCTGCGCCGGCGCCCCGAGTCCCGTTGGCGCCGTCAGCCTGGCGATGTGCCGGCGCTGCGTCCGCTCCAGCGAGGGCTGCTCGAGGCGGCGCTGCAGGCGGTGCGGCCCGGTGGGATCGTCGCCTACGTGACGTGCTCACCGCACCTCGCCGAGACGCACCTGGTGGTCGGCGACGCCCGGCGCGCCCACCCCGAGGTGACCCAGGTCGACGCCCGCGAGCTGCTGCCCGGCGTGCCCGACCTGGGCGCTGGCCCGCACGTCCAGCTGTGGCCGCACCTGCACGGCACCGACGCGATGTTCCTCGCCCTGCTGCGCAAGAGCTGACCCGCGGCAGGGACGCCGTACGATCGGCCGTTGAACCCTGAGCCAGGCCCTGGCGGCCGGATCCAGGGGTGACCGCAGACGAAGGACGTGCCGCATGAACGCCCAGATCGCGCCGAGCCTGCTCGCGGCGGACTTCACCCGCCTCGCGGACGAAGCGGCACGAGTGGCCGATGCCGCGGACTGGCTGCACGTCGACGTGATGGACAACCATTTCGTGCCCAACCTCACGCTGGGTCTTCCGGTCGTCGAGGCCCTGGCCAAGGTCGCGGCCCTGCCGCTGGACTGCCACCTGATGATCGAGGATCCGGACCGCTGGGCAGCCGGCTACGCCGAGGCTGGCGCGGGCAGCGTGACCGTCCACGCCGAGGCGGTCCGCGACGCGGTCACCACCGCGCGGTCGATCCGCGGAGCGGGGGCGAGGGCGGGCTTGGCGATCAAGCCTTCGACATCATTCGCCGATGTTGCAGGTGTGCTCGAAGAGTTCGACATGTTGCTCGTCATGACCGTGGAGCCCGGCTTCGGCGGTCAGTCGTTCATGGCCGACATGCTGCCCAAGGTGAAGCAGGCCCGCCGCTACTTGGCCGAGGTCGGCGGCCAGCTGTGGATCCAGGTCGACGGTGGCGTGTCGGCCGACACCATCGAGCAGTGCGCCGAGGCAGGCGCGGACGTCTTCGTCGCCGGGTCAGCCGTCTACGCCACCGCCGACCCGGCGGCGGCGGTGCGCTCCCTGCGCGCACTCGCCGAGGCCGCCGCGCGTACCCGCACCGAGTCCGCCCTGGACACGGGCGCGGAGGCCACGGGATGAGCGAGCGAGGGGGCAGCATCCTGGTCGTCGACGACGACATCGACATCGCGCGCTTCGTCCAGCTCAACCTGCGACTGGAGGGGTACCGGGTCCGGGTCGCCCACGACGGCGAGGCCGGCTTGTCCGCGATCGCCGACGAGCTGCCCGACCTCGTCCTGGTCGACGTGATGATGCCCAAGATCGACGGCATCGAGATGACCCGGCGGTTGCGGGCGGACCCGCGAACCTCGACGTTGCCGGTCATCATGCTCACCGCGAAGAGCGTGACGTCAGACAAGGTGCTCGGGCTCTCGGCCGGTGCAGACGACTACATGGTCAAACCGTTCGACACCCTCGAGCTGGTGGCGCGCGTCAACTCGACTCTGCGCCGCAATGCCGAGGCTCGGGCGATGTCGCCACTGACCAACCTGCCGGGCAACGTGCGGATCGAGGAGGAGATCGCGATGCGGGTCGCCAAGGGCGAGCCGTTCGCGGTTGGTTACCTCGACATCGACAACTTCAAGGCCTACAACGACGCGTACGGCTTCCTGCGCGGCGATGACGTCATCCACATGCTCGCCACCGCCCTGCGGGAGGCGGTCGCACCAGTGCGTCCGGCGCCGTTCATCGGCCACGTCGGCGGCGACGACTTCGTCGTGGTGTGTCTGCCCCCGCAGATCGAGTTGATCTGCCGGGCGGTGGCGGACCGCTTCGACGAGGACGTCCCCGGGCTCTACGACGCCGAGGACGCGGCCCGTGGCTACGTCGAGGGCATCGACCGACAGGGCGTCCCGCGCCGCCAGCCGCTGGCGTCGGTGTCCATCGGCATCGCGACCAACGAACGACGCACGTACGCGGACCACCGCGAGGTCGTCGCGATTGCCAACGAGATGAAGCGGGTCGCCAAGGGCGAGCCGGGCTCGACGATAGCCGTGGACCGAAGGGTCAATCCGCCTGGCGTGACGGCGTGCGATACTGGCGGGGCAATCGATACGTACGCGTGCTCCGGGGTCGGTGAAACTCCGAACCGGCGGTGACAGTCCGCGACCCGGTCGACGGTGTGCCTGCAGCTAGGCGCACCGGCTTCCGGTTGACCCGGTGGAATTCCGGGACCGACGGTTAAAGTCCGGATGGGAGGCAGCGCGCGGGCGGGTCGGCCTGCGCGTGCGCTCCTTGCGCGCCGCCACGCCGTCCCCGCTGGCACGACCCCCGGAGCCGCCGCGTTTGGGCGAGCAGGGGAGCGGTGCGATGGCCAGCGAGGTCGAGCGGCAGGCGATGCGCCGTGCCCTCGCGCTCGCGGCCCGCGGTCTCGGCGCCACCAGCCCCAATCCGATCGTCGGCGCGGTTGTGCTCGACGCGAGCGGGGCCGTGGTCGGCGAGGGCTTCCATGCTCGGGCCGGCGGACCACACGCTGAGGTGGTCGCGCTCGACGAGGCCGCAGCTGCGGCAGCCGGCGGGACCATGGTGGTCACTTTGGAGCCGTGCGCCCACACCGGCCGGACTGGCCCCTGCACGCAGGCCTTGGTGTCGGCCGGGGTGCGTCGTGTGGTGTACGCGACCGCCGACCCCACCGCCGCCGCAGGTGGTGGCGGGAACGTGCTGCGAGCGGCTGGGCTCGACGTCGAGATGGGCCTGCTCGCCGAGGAAGCCGCACTCGGCAACGAGGCATGGCTGCACGTGTCGCGCACCCGCCGTCCGTTCGTCACCTGGAAGTACGCGGCCACCCTCGACGGTCGGGTCGCGGCAGCCGACTCCTCGAGCCGGTGGATCACCGGAGCCACAGCTCGCGAGCAGGTACACCAGCTGCGCGCCGAATCCGACGCGATCATGGTCGGCACCGGCACGGTGCTGGCGGACGATCCCGCGCTGACGGTCCGCGCGGGCAACGCAGGTGGCAGCACCGCGCCGCTGCGGGTGGTCGTCGGCCGGCGCCCACTGCCGGCCGATGCGCGGATCTTCGATGACTCGGCGCCGACCCTGGTTCTCGCTGAGGACGATCCGCGCGAGGTGCTGGCGCGACTGCACGAGCGCGACGTGGTGTCGGTCCTGCTCGAGGGCGGGCCGACGCTGGCCGGCGCGTTCTGGCGGGCCGGGTGCATCGACAAGGTGGTCGGCTACCTCGCGCCCAAGCTGCTGGGCGCCGGGCCGTCGGTGCTCGGCGAGGCGGGCATCTCCACGATCACCGGTGCGGCCTTGTTGCGCATCGACGACGTGACCCGCGTCGGCGACGACGTGCGGATCATCGCTCGACCGTTACGAGAGGGGACCTGATGTTCACCGGGATCGTCGAGGAGCTGGGCGAGGTCGTTGCCCTGGAGCGGCTGACGGGCGGCGACGCGGAGGCGGTGCGGCTGCGGGTCCGCGGGCCGCTGGTGACGACCGACGTGGCCGCCGGCGACTCGATCGCTGTCAATGGCGTCTGCCTCACCGTGGTCGAGGCGTCCGCCGGCGAGTTCACCGCGGACGTGATGCGCGAGACGCTGGTGCGCACGTCGCTGGGCACCGCGACCGCGGGTTCACCAGTCAACCTGGAGCGGGCGGTCACGTTGTCGACGCGGCTCGGCGGGCACCTCGTGCAGGGCCATGTGGACGGCACCGGCGAGCTTCTCGACCGCACCCGCACCGACCACTGGGACGTGCTGCGGATCTCGCTGCCCGGTGAGCTCGCGCCGCTACGTCGTGATCAAGGGATCGATCGCCGTGGACGGTGTCTCGCTCACCGTGGCCGATGTCGATGAGACGAGCTTCAGCGTCAGCCTCATCCCGACCACGCTCGCCCGAACCACGCTCGGCACCAAGACCGCCGGTGACGCGGTGAACCTGGAGGTCGACGTGATGGCCAAGTACGCAGAGAAGCTTCTCGCCGGACGGCTGGAAGGAAAGGTCGTGGTGGCATGACGCACACGGATGCCGATCAGGGGCTGGATCCGATCGAACGCGCGGTGGCTGAGATCGCGGCGGGCCGGCCGGTCGTGGTGGTCGACGACGAGGACCGCGAGAACGAGGGCGACCTCGTCTTCGCGGCGTCGAAGACGACTCCCGACCTGGTCGCCTTCATGATGAACCGCTGCCGGGGGTTGATCTGTGTAGCCGTCGAGGGATCCACGCTGGACCGGCTGCAGCTGCACCAGATGGTCGCCCACAACACGGAGCGGATGTCGACCGCGTTCACCGTCTCCATCGACGCCCGTGACGGGGTGACCACCGGCATCTCGGCGGCGGACCGGGCCCGCACCATCGAGGTGCTGGTCAACGAGGCGAGCACCGCTCGCGACCTGGCCCGCCCGGGGCACGTGTTCCCGTTGCGGGCGCGTGAGGGCGGGGTGCTGGTTCGCGCCGGGCACACCGAGGCGGCCGTCGACCTGGCTCGGCTGGCCGGCTTGGCCCCGGCAGGGGTGATCTGCGAGATCACCAACGACGACGGTTCGATGGCCCGCCTGCCCCAGCTGCGCGTGTTCGCCGCCGAGCACCAGCTGGCGGTCGTGTCGATCGCCGACCTCATCGCCTACCGGCGCCGGCACGAGTCGACGGTGCGAGCGGTCGCCACCACGCGGTTGCCCACCCGGCACGGCGAGTGGCGAACGGTCGGCTACGTCAGCACCTTCGACGGGGTCGACCATGTCGCCCTGGTGATGGGGGAGATCGGCGACGGCCGCGACGTGCTGGTCCGCGTGCACTCCGAGTGCCTCACCGGCGACGTGCTCGGCTCGCTGCGCTGCGACTGCGGCCCGCAGCTCGATGCGGCGATGACCGCGGTGGCCGCCGAAGGGCGCGGTGTCGTGCTGTACATGCGGGGCCACGAGGGCCGCGGGATCGGCCTGATGCACAAGCTGAAGGCCTACCAGCTGCAAGACGGCGGATCGGACACGGTTGACGCCAACCTTCAGCTCGGCCTGCCAGCGGACAGCCGCGACTACGGAACGGCGGCCGAGATCCTCAATGACCTCGGTGTGAGGTCGATGCGGTTGCTGACCAACAACCCGGCCAAGCGCGCCGGTCTGGAAGGTTGGGGGCTGACGGTCACCGGGCGGGTTGCCCTTCCGGTGAACGCTACGCCGGAGAACCTGCGGTACCTGCGGACGAAGCGGGACCGGATGGGGCACGACCTCGTGCTCCCGCTGCACCTGGAGCCGATCGAGGAGAACCTATGAGCGGGGCAGGAGCGCCGGACACCGCGGAGCTGGACGGCACCGGGCTCAATGTCGCGGTGGTGGCGGCCCGCTGGCACGCCCAGGTGACCGATGCGCTGCTGGCGAACGCCGTGACCGCTCTCGAGGAGTGCGGGGTCGACCGGGTGGCCGTGGTCCGGGTGCCAGGTGCCTTCGAGCTGCCGGTCGCGGCGGCCCGTCTCGCCGGTGCCGGTTACGACGCGGTCGTGTGTCTGGGCGTGGTGGTGCGCGGCGGCACCCCGCACTTCGACTATGTCTGCCAGGCCGCCACGTCTGGGTGCACCGACGTTGCCGTGCGTACGGGCGTGCCGATCGGTTTCGGCGTCTTGACCTGCGACACGGACGCCCAGGCCTTCGAGCGCAGCGGGCTACCCGGTAGCAGCGAGAACAAGGGCCGTGAGGCGGCACTCGCAGCAGTGGAGACCGTGCTTGCGCTGCGCCGGCTGGATCATCGTCGTAGGGAAGCGGTTTCCTCGATGGAGGAGGGGGAATAGCGCTGGTGTAGTCCGCTGAGAGGACCCCGGATGTGCAGCACGGCCGCCCGTGACTCGCGGGAGCCGGATCCGCGGACAGCAAACTGGTCAGCGTCCCTCGAGCTACCTGCCGAGCCGTGGGCGGTCCCGTTAGCACGTGCTTTCGTCGCCTCACGGACCGACAACCTCGATGAGCAGACCAGGTACATCGCGGTGCTGCTCACCAGCGAGGTCGTCACCAACGGTGTGATCCACGCGGGAACGCCGTTGGTCCTTCGGGTGCAGCTGGACGGGCTGAGGCTGTACGTCGGGGTCACCGACGGAGCGCCTGCCGACGTGGACCTCGAACCGCAACCGCCCTCGACGACCAGGACTGCCGGCCGAGGGCTAGCCCTGGTCCGATTGTTGGCAGATGCCTGCGGGTCGGTGCGTCGTGCTGACGGCAAGACGGTCTGGTTCCGGCTCGCGGCAGGGACCGTGGGCCAGGCCGGGCTGGCCTGAGCGGCTGGCCCGAGCTGCCGCCGTTGGCGGTGTGGGACGATCGCATCGATCCCTGCCCGTAGCGGCACCGGCGTGCCGCACCTGGAGAGCCGGAGCGCATGAAGACCTTCGACGCGCTTTTCGCCGAGCTGGCGACGACCGCCGCCGCACGCACCCCGGGTTCGCGCACCGTCGCGCTGCTGGACGCAGGCGTGCATGCCATCGGCAAGAAGGTGGTCGAGGAGGCTGCCGAGACCTGGATGGCCGCCGAGCACGAGTCCTCCGACCATCTCGCGCTGGAGATCTCGCAGCTGCTGTACCACGCCCAGGTGCTGATGCTCGCCCGCGGCCTGGTGCTCGACGACGTGTACGCACACCTGTGAGCGCCGTCAGCCGCGACGGCGCAGGCGCCCGCAACGGGGCAGGCGTCCTGCGGATCGCGGTGCCGAACAAGGGATCGCTCGCAGAGCCGGCCGCGGAGATGCTCCGCGAGGCGGGGTACCGTCCGCGCTCCAAGGCCCGCGAGCTGGTGCTCGCCGACCCGGACAACGCCGCCGAGTTCTACTTCCTGCGCCCCCGTGACATCGCCGTCTACGTCGGCGCGGGCACCCTCGACGTCGGCATCACCGGGCGTGACCTGCTGCTGGACAGCGGTGCGTCGGCGCAGGAGATCCTGCCGCTGGGCTTCGGCCGCTCCACGTTCCGGTACGCCGCCAAGGTGGGGGCGTTGACGGACCTGTCGCAGCTCGCGGGCCTGCGGGTGGCGACCTCCTACCCGGGGCTGGTCGCCGCGCACCTCGCGGCGGCGGGCATCACCGCAGACGTGGTGCGCCTCGACGGTGCGGTGGAGAGCTCGGTGGGGCTCGGCGTCGCCGATGCCATCGCCGACGTGGTCGCCACCGGCGCCACCCTGCGGCAGGCCGGCCTGGCGGTCATCGGCGAGCCGCTGCTGGAGTCCGAGGCAGTCCTCATCCGCCGCAAGGACGTCCCCGCGTCGGCGGCGGTGGACCAGCTGGTGCGACGGTTGCGGGGAGTGCTGGTCGCCCGCCGCTACGTGATGATGGACTACGACATCCGAGTTGAGCGGGTCGATGACGCCTGCGCGCTCACGCCCGGCATCGAGTCCCCGACCGTCTCGCCGTTGCACCGCGAGGGTTGGGTGGCGGTGCGGTCGATGGTGCTGCGCTCCGACGCGCAGCGAGTGATGGACGACCTGTGGGAGATCGGTGCGCGGGGGGTCCTCGTCACCGACATCCTCGCCTGTCGCGTGTAGCCGCGGATGGTCAGCGCATGAAGGTTGGGGCAACGTTCTGGGTCCCCGCGGACAGCGCGCGGGTGTTCGACCTCTTCCTCGACGCGCCCACCATGCGGGCGTGCATCCCGGGCTGCGAGGAGCTCGTGCGCGTCGACGAGACGCACTACACCGGCCGCATCGTCACCGAGATCGCTCGCTTCCGCTTCAACGCGGCGTTCTCGGCGCAGATCATCGGCATCGACCCTCCGCGCGAGGTCCGGGCGGCGCTGAAGGCTACGGACAGGATGCTGGCGAGCTCACTCACGATCGACGCCACGCTCCGGGTCTCACCCGAGGATGAGGGCTCGACGGTTGCCTACACCATGGAGATGGCGATGGGAGGGTTGGTCGGACGGATTGCCGAATCCATCTTCCAGCGGCGCACTGCCGAGGCGCAGCAGCAGTTCGCACAGGCCTTCACCAAGGCGTGCGCTGGCGACCTGCCGGACGACCCGGCAGCCGGCGCCGACTCGCCCGGTGCCCGGTGAACGCGACAGCCGGCCGCGCTCGTCATCATCGTCACGGACATCGACGGATGCCGACGCTGAGGCGGCGGGCTAGCGTGGGCTCATGACGCGGACCGATCAGGTACCTGGGGGGATCGCCGTCGACACCCCCGCCATGCTGCGCAAGCTGCTGGACGGGCAGGGCTACCTGGCGGACGACGGGCTGACCACCGCCTGCTTCCTCGCGCTGCGGATGCGTCGTCCGCTGTTCCTCGAGGGCGACGCGGGCGTGGGCAAGACCTCGCTGGCCGCAGCACTCGCGGGGTTGATCGACGCGCCGCTGGTGCGGCTGCAGTGCTATGAGGGTCTCGACGCCACGCAGGCCCTGTACGACTGGGACTTCCCGCGCCAGCTGCTGCACCTGCGCGCCGCGGAGGCGACCGGTGCGGCCGGGGGAACCGACGCGGACAAGCTCGAGGCGCAGGTCTACGACCGTCGGTTCCTCATCGCACGGCCGCTGCTGCAGGCGCTGGAGACGTCACCCAGCGTTCTGCTGGTCGACGAGGTGGACCGAGCCGACGACGAGTTCGAGGCTTTCCTGCTCGAGGTGCTCTCGGACTACGCCATCACCGTCCCGGAGCTGGGCACCATTCGCGCCCAGGTCCCGCCGGTGGTCGTCGTCACGTCGAACCGCACCCGGGAGGTCCACGACGCGCTGAAGCGGCGGTGCCTGTACCACTGGCTGGAGCACCCGTCGTACGACCGCGAGGTAGCCATCCTGCGCCGCCGGCTGCCCGAGGTCACCGAGCGGCTCGCCTGTGATGTGGCCAGGGCTGTTCAGGGCATGCGCGCCGCGGACCTGGTCAAGCCGCCGGGTGTCGCCGAGAGCATCGACTGGGCGCAGGCGCTGCACACCCTCGGGGCGCGCGAGATCGACCCGGACCTTGCCGCGGCCACCCTCGGTAGTGTCCTGAAGTACCGCGAGGACATCGAGCGCGTGCGTGGCATCGGACTGGCCGCCCTCATCGGTGCCGATCGGGACTGACAGGCGGCGACATGGCGGTGATGGTGCGAGACGCGACCGAGATCGTCGTCGGGTTCGCGCGCACCGCCCGCGCTGTCGGCGTCGACGCGAGCCCGGATCGCGTGCAGTCGATGCTCGCTGCGCTCGGCCACCTCGACCTGTTGGCCCCCCAGGACGTGTACTGGGCCGGACGGCTCACCCTGTGCGGATCTCCTGATGACCTCGACCGCTACGACCGCGCGTTCAGCGCGTACTTCTCGACCGAGCCGCTCCCCACGCCGGCCCGGCAACGGCCGTTGGTCACCATGAGCCGGACCGTCGCCGTGCCGGACGTGAGCTCTGAGCAGGGGGAGCCGCTGGATGTACCGCGCGGTCTCGCCACGGCCAGCGACCTTGAGGTGCTGCGCGCTCGCGACATCGCGCGGCTGACACCGACGGAGCGTGAGATCGTCCGCCGGTTGCTCGCGGCTCTGGACGCGCGGCCGCCGATGCGGCGATCCCGACGCTTCCGGCCGGCGCCGCGGGGATTGCTTGATGTCGAGAGAACGGTGCGCACGATGGTGCGCCGCGGCGGCGAGCCGGTGCGGCTGCGTCACCGCAGGCACCGCAGGCGGCCGCGCAGGATCGTCGTCGTCGTCGATGTGAGCGGGTCGATGGCGCCGTACGCCGACGCACTCCTGCGGTTCGCCCATGCGGCGGCGCGCCGCCGGGCCGGGAGGCACCGAGGTGTTCACCCTGGGCACGCGGCTCACCCGGGTGAGCAGCCAGATCCGGCACCGGGACCCGGACCAGGCGATGGCGGCAGTGGTGGCCGAAGTGCCGGACTGGAGCGGCGGTACCCGGCTTGGTGAGCAGCTGGGCGAGTTCCTTGACCGGTGGGGGCGGCGCGGCCTGGCCCGCGGGGCGGTGGTCGTCATCGCCTCCGACGGCTGGGAGCGCGGCGACCCCACGCTGCTTGGTGAGCAGATGGCCCAGCTCCACCGCCTGGCGCACAAGGTGGTGTGGGTCAACCCGCACCGGGCGCACCCTGGCTACGAGCCGCTCACCGCCGGCATGGTCGCGGCGCTGCCGCATGTGGATTATTTCGTCTCCGGGCACAGCGTGGAGGCGTTGGAGGGACTGGCGGAGGTGGTGGGCAGTGCCTGAGGTGCTCAAGGCGGTATTGCCGTGGCAGGTGGCCGGCGAGTCGTTCGCAATGGCCACGGTGGTGAGCACGTTCCGCAGCGCGCCGCAGCCACCGGGGGCGTCGATGGCGGTGTCCGCCGCGGGAGAGGTCGTCGGCAGCGTGTCCGGCGGCTGTGTCGAGGGCGCGGTCTACGAGAGCGCGCAGGAGGTGATGCGCACCGGGCAGCCGGTGCTCGAACGCTACGGGGTGAGCGACGACGACGCCTTCGCCGTGGGGCTCACCTGCGGTGGGATCCTGCACGTGTTCATCGAGCCGGTGGACGCTGAGCGCTACCGCCGAGCTCGCCGATGTGGCGGCGTCAGTTGCCGAGCACGAGCCGGTTGCGGTGGCCACCCTCATCGACGGCCCGGGCCGCTTGGGCGCGCGCATGGTCCTGTGGCCCGACCGGGTGAGCGGTTCGCTGGGCAGTGAGCGGCTCGACGCCGCGGTCACCGACGACGGACGCGGCATGCTGACTCAGGGGCTGACCGGCGAGAGGCACTACGGCGAGCTGGGGGAGCGCCGCCGTGACGAGCTCACCGTCTTCATCCGGTCCTACGCGCCGCCGCCTCGCATGATGGTGTTCGGCGCCATCGACTTCGCGGCCGCGATGGCAAGGATGGGCAAGCAGCTGGGCTACCACGTCATCGTGTGCGACGCCCGGCCGGTGTTCGCGACCGCCAAGCGGCTGCCCGACGCCGACGAGGTGGTGGTCGACTGGCCGCACCGCTACCTCGCCCGGACCCCCGTCGACGCCCGCACGGTGATCTGCGTGCTCACCCACGACCCGAAGTTCGACGTCCCGCTGTTGGAGGTCGCGCTACGCACCGAGGCCGGCTACATCGGCGCCATGGGCAGCCGGCGTACGCACGAGGACCGGCTCGCCCGGCTGCGCGAAGTCGGACTGACCGAGGCAGAGCTCGCCCGGCTCTCGTCCCCGATCGGCTTGGACATCGGAGCCCGCACGCCGCAGGAGACGGCCGTCTCCATCGCCGCCGAGATCATCCAGGTCCGGTGGGGCGGCAGCGGTGCGCGCCTCACGCAGACGCAAGGGGCGATCCACCAGTGATGGCGGGCGAAGGGTGACCCAGACAGGTTGGACGCCGGTCGCGGGCCTGGTGCTGGCAGCCGGGGCGGGTCGGCGGTTCGGCGGGCCCAAGGCGCTGGTCGTCCACGAAGGGGAGCGGCTCGTCGATCGTGCGGTGCGCGTGCTGCGCGACGGTGGTTGCGACCCGGTGGTGGTGGTGGCCGGAGCGGCGCCGCTCGAGGTCGCCGGTGCGCTGGTCGTCGACAACCCGGACTGGGCGAGCGGCATGGGCTCGTCGCTGCGGGCTGGTCTGGCTGCGCTGCCCGGGCAGGCTCAGGCGGTGGTGGTCCTGCTCGTCGACCAACCTGCGGTGGGTGCGGGCGCGGTGCTGCGGGTGTGCGCGGCCGTTGACGGTGGAGCGGAGGTGGCGGTGGCGACGTATGCGGGCGAGCGCGGTCACCCGGTCGCTGATCGCGCGGACCCAGTGGGATGAGGTGGCACGCCTCGCCACCGCAGATGCGGGCGCCCGGTCTTTCATGCGAGCCCATCCGGAACTGGTGGTCCAGGTGCCGTGCGACGGCACGGGCACTGCCATCGACGTCGACACTCCTGATGACCTGCAGCGCCTTGGTTGAGGCCGTTCGCCATCTGCCCGGCCGCTAGCCCTGGTGACCTGCGACACGGGCCGGAAGCGGGTCGTCAGCAGCAGCTGAGCGGCGGTCACCGCCGCGAGGATCGCGAAGGGCAACCGGAAGCTGCCGGTGGCATCGCGCAGTCCGCCGAGCAGAACAGGCCCGATCGCGGCGACGCCGTAGGACATCAGAAAGGCCATCGCCGACAGGGATGCCGACTCGGCCGGGTCGCCCGCCTGGTCGACCAGCAGGACCAGCCCGAGAGCGAAGCCGCCACCGGCGCCGGCGCCCAGCAGGAGGGTGAACACCCACGGCAGAGCTGTCGGCGCCACCATCAGCGCGAGCAGCCCGACCAGGGTGGCGCCGACCATCAGGTAGTACAGCGGGCGGCGGTCGTCCATGCGGTCGCGAAGTGACGACACCAGCAAGGCGGTCGGCGCCTGAACGAGGCTGAAGGCGGCAAGCAACACGCCGGCGCGACTGGCGCTCCACCCGTGGTCTACTTCGAACGTCGGGGCGAGCCAGGCGAGCAAGCTGTAGAAGACGAACGAGTTGGCCACCAGGTAGCTGGTGACCAGCCAGGCCTTGCCGCTGTGCCACGGGAGTGCGGGCCGAGATGGCCCTTCGTCGTCGGCTCCACCGGTGTGCACCCGCGCGGTGACCGGCAGCCAGAGGGCGAGCGCGGCCACGGCGAGCACCGTCCAGGAAGCCAGCGACCGCTGCCACGATCCGAGCACGTCAGCGAGCGGCACGCTGAAGCCGGACGCGGCCGCGGCGCCACCCATGAGCGCGAAGGTGTAGATCCCGGTCACCCGCCCCGCCTGGCCGGCGAAATGCTCCTTGACCAGTGAGGGCAGCAGGGTGCCGGCAACGGCGATGCCGACCCCGGCGAAGAAGGTGCCGAGGTAGAGCAGCGGCAGCTGCCCGCCGAGCAGGCGCAGCAGCGTGCCGAGGCCGATCACCGCAACGGCCATGGCGGTGGTTGCCTCGTTGCCCAGCCGGTGGCCGATGCGCTGCGCGGCCGGGGCGAACACGCCCATGCAGACGACCGGCAGCGAGGTGAGAAGGCCGGCGGCCACACCGCCCAAGGCGAGGTCGTTCCGGATCGACTCGATCAGTGGCGGCAGCGACGCGATGGCTGCCCGCAGGTTGAGGGCGACGAGGAAGATCCCGACCAGGACCAGGGTCGGGGAGCCCGTCGCGCGCGACTGACTGACGCGCGTTGCGGAGGTCATCGGCACCAGGTCATGGTCTCAGCCTGCACGGGCCTCCGTCGCCAGCGCCTCCAGGGCGTCCACGAAGATGTTCAGCGGCGGTGTGACCAGGCCGGCGCCGACCTGGCCGGTGCCGGCGACCTTGCCAGCCATTCCGGTGTTGATCTGCGGCAGGATGCCGGTCCGGGCCACTGAGGTGACGTCGATGCCGGTGGGCGTGCCCCGGAAGTCGAGCACAGGCACCGCGTACGCCGGGTTCTCCGCCAGGGTGATCTCGTACATCCGGCGGGTCGCGGCCAGGGCGTCCGCGACGTCTCCGCCGATGAACTTCACGATCGCCGGTGCGGCGGCCATGGCGAACCCGCCGATCCCTGCGGTCTCGGTGATGGCCGAGTCGCCGATGTCAGGGTTGGCGTCGTCGGGACCGTAGGCGCCGAGGTACAGCCCGTCCGGTACCTGGGCCGGGCCGGTGAACCACCGGTCGCCGGTGCCGGACACCTGGATGCCGAAGTCGGTGCCGTTGCGGGCCATCGTGGTGACGAGGGTGGAGCCGGGAACGTCCCGCGCGGCATCGGTGGCCAGCTTGCACGCGGGCATCACCAGGTTGAGGAAGAAGTGGTCGTTGCCGGCGACGAACCGCACCGCGTCGGCGACATCCGAGCGTGGCGCGTCCAGCTCGACCAGGTCACCCATGATCTCGCGCAGGAACATCAGGGTGCCTGCCCGGTTGCGGTTGTGGCCCTCGTCGCCCATCTGCAGCATCTGGGAGATGATCGCCTTGACGTCGACGGGGCCGTGCCGGCGCACGGCCTGCTGCAGTAGCGGGCCGAGCACGGCGGACATCCAGTGCAGCCGCTCGATCACCTCGGGCGAGTAGGCACCGTAGCGCAGCACCTTGCCCAGCCCCTCGTTGAGCGAGCACCAGGCGCGGCCGCCGTGCTCGGTGTCCTCCAGCTCGAACATCCACATGGACGGGCTCACCAAGCCGGCCATCGGGCCGACCGTGCGGTGGTGGTGGCACGGGTCCAGCGTGATTCCATCGCCGGATGCGAGGCGGCCCTCGGCCTCTTCGGGCGTCGACGCCAGACCTTCGAAGAGCATGGCGCCGATCAGCGCACCGCGCATCGGCCCGGACGCGCGCTCCCACGTGATCGGCGGACCGGCGTGGAAGAACGTGCCCGGCTCCATGCCGAGCGCCTCGTGCGCGGGGCGGACGTCGACCAGCTGGGCGCTGGCGGACAGGAGCCGTCCGACTGCCGTCGCGTTCGCTGCGGCGCGCCGCGGGTCGGCCAGCACGGTGGCGAGGTTGGCGGCCGTGCCGTCGACGGGCGGGCGCCAGTCCACGTGCTCGACGGGCACGGCCTGCGCGGCCAGCGCCTCCTCGAACAGGCTCACGCCTGCGGTGACAACAACCGGGTCGTGGTTCAGCAGCGCACCGGACATGCTTACTGCCCTTCGATGAGGGAGACCGCGTGCCGTGCCGCGGCAGCGTTGGACAGATGGACACTGGCGCCAGCCGCGGCCAGCGCCTGGGCCTGGGCGTTCAGGCCCTGGTGGTCGGCGGCAGCGCCGCACAGCGACACCACGACCGCGAGGTCGCGCCCGTCGGCGGCCGCGACCGCTCGCGCATCACGGATGGCCGGAGCGAGGCTGCCCGCCGGATCGGCGTCGGCGCCGAAGCCGAGCACCACGTCCATCAGGACGACGGCGCAGTCCGGGTCCTTTGCCTCGGCGGCGAGGCGCTCCAGCCGGAGCGTCGGGTCGATCATCGGGTGGGGCCGGCCCTGGGTCAGCGTGTCGTCACCGAAGTCGATGACCAGGTGGCCGACGGCGTGCAGGTTGGCAGGCAGGGCCCAGTCGGGCTCGAGCGGGATGTTGGAGCTGATCGGCCCGAGAGCGTCGGCCGCGATGACCATGGCTTCGTCGGCGAGCGTGCCGCCCGCGAACAGGCCGCGCAGCGCGCCGTGTCGCGGCAGCTGCGGCACCGGCGCCGGCCACACCGGCCACTCGGGCGCTGTGCCGCCCAACGCGGTGATCACCTGCTCGGCGGCCTCGGTCAGGTCTTCGCGGCCGCGCCCCAGGAACGCGTACGACGTCGGCTTGGACAGCTCGGCGCCGGCCCGCATGACCGCGTCCGCGACGGCGGCCGCGGGTGGTTTGGACACCACCACGACATGCGATGTGGCCGGATCGGTGTCAAGCAGGCGCAGGGCCTGCAGGGTCGACAAGGCGCCGACCTCTGCGGACAGGTCGCGCCCGCCGACACCGAGGATGTGGCTCACCGCGATGCCGGCGTGGTCGAGCAGGCAGGACAGCTGCTGCGCGCCGGTTCCGGACGCGGCGACGATCCCGACGCTCATCCCGGTGGACGGTGCGCGCAGCGCGTTGGCGAAGCCGAGAGCGACTCCGGCGACGACCGCAGTGCCGCAGTCCGGGCCCATGACGAGCAGGTCCCGGCGTGCGGCTTCGTGCTTGAGAGCGAGCTCGTGCTCCAACGGCACGTTGTCGCTGAAGATCATGACGTCGAGCCCGGAATCCAGCGCGTCCATCGCCTCGACCATCGCGTGCGCGCCGGGCACAGAGATCAGCACGAGGCTGGCCGCGCTGCGACGCGCGGCTGCTCGAGTCGTGCGCGACGGGCTCACGTCGCCGCCGGTCGCCGAACCGCTGGGGCGGACCGCCGACAGCGCTGCCAACGCAGCTTCGAGCGCGGCGAGGGCGCGCTCGGTCGCCGCGTCGTCGATGGCCCGCACCGCCACCAGCAGGTCGTTAGGACCGGCGCCATCGGGCTCGTCGAGTCCCATGGGGGCCAGCAGCTCCAGGTTCAGCGGCGTCGCCATAGCGATCAACGCGGAGCTCGACTCCGTCGACCGCACTCACCGTGCGGCTCACCTGCATCAGGCTGACGGAGTCGTGGTAGGTGCCGCGACGTACCTCCACCAAGTTGGTCACGCGCTAAGCCTCCGGTCTCGGTGTTCTCGTACTGCATGGTCGTACGTGCTCGTTTCGGCATCGAGGTGGCGGCCAGCCGCCCTTGCGCCGACCAGCAGGCCGTGCGCCAGGTCCGCGCCCGAGGTGTGGCCCACGCTCAGCAGGCGGGCGACCGCGGGAGCCAGCGGCTGCTCGCCGGTGAGCCCGCGCAGCACGTCGGCGACCTGGAGGCTGACCTGGCCGTGGGCGGCGCAGCCGAGCAGGGCGGCGGCGAGCGTGGTGGTCCGGCTCCGCGCGTTGGTCAGGGCGGCCGTCGCCAGCGCGTCGGTGAGCGGGCCGTCGCCGCCGAGCAGCCGGAGCGCGGCCAGGGTGCCCGCCAGGATGTCGTCGCCGCTGGGCGTCAGCCCGGGCCCGAGACCCACCATCGAGGTGGCGGCCGTTGCGGCCGTCGCGGTGTCGCGGCGTGCGCACGCAGCAGCAAACCGCGGGTGGACCGCGATGCCGGGTGGATGGGCGGCCAGCAGCCGGGCGAGCGCTTGGATCTGGTGCGCCAGGGCCCTCGGCCTGGCCGGTTGCAGAACGGGGCGCGCCTCCCAGGTACGCGCGGGCGCGAACCGCAGCGCGCCGACCGTGACGGCACCGTCGCCGATCGAAGCGGTCGCCTCGGCACGCACGCCGGCGAACGGCTGCTCGGTCCGGGAGGCGGCCAGCACGAGGGCATTGGGCAGGCGCACCGCGTCTCGGGTGACTACGGCGATGGTCATGTGTCCGTCGTCGAGATAGAGGGCAGTCGGATAGAGGCCGACGATGCGGGCTGCTCGCGCGGGGCCGGCGAGCTGCGGGAGCACTGCCACGCTGGCCGCCGTGGGGACTGCGGTGACGACCTGTCCCAGATCTGGCTGCCCGATGGTGTCCGTGATCGTCACCTCCCAGCCTCTCGTCGTTCGCGCGGGGTCCGACTCGTGGCTGCCTGAATGCCAACTCCTGGCAACTTATTAGGCTGTTACCCTTCCTCGAACGGTCAAAGTTGCCAATGATGTTGGACATACTTCGCCGTACTTGCCAGCCGGTGTCGAGATCTCGACAGCGCAGCCCACAGGAGTGCGATGGACCCGAGCCTCGAACCCCTCATCGAGACTGCCACGGCTATGGGCGCCGAGGTGGTCGACGAGCTGCCCGACTTCGACGGTGCCGCTGCGCGGGACTCATCCGGCCGGTCCGGCCCGCGACGCAGGCGACGCTGACCCGGTACCGCACCACCGGCGCCGTGCGACGAGAACCGGCACGCTGACCCGTGGGCTTCCGGTGCGCGAGGTGCTGGGAGTGCCCGCGCTGGCGGGTGCCCGGGTGGTGGCCGGAGCCAAGGGGCTGGACCGCATCGTCCAGCGGCTCAACGTCATGGAGGTGCCGGACATCCTCGGCTGGGTGAAGCCGCACGAGCTGCTGCTCACCACCGGCTACCCGCTGCGCAACACGCCGCAGTCGCTGGGACGGCTCGTCGGCCGACCTGGACGAGCGCGGGGTGGCGGCGCTGGCCGTCAAGCTCGGCCGCTACCTCGACGACCTGCCGGCTCGAGATGCTCGCCAAGGCCGACCGGCTCGGGCTTTCCGATGATCCAGCTGCCGGACGACGTCGGCTTCGACGACATCCTCAACCAGGTCCTGACCGACATCCTCAACCGGCAGGCCGCCACGCTGGCCCGCTCGGAGGAGGTGCACCGGGCGCTGGTGCAGATCGTGCTGGCCGGCGGCGGCCTGCAGGAGGTCGTGGACGAGCTCGTCGGCATCCTCGGCGGGGTCGTGCTCGCGACGACGCCCGACGGTCGGCTGGTGGCGGTGTCGGGTGCGCCGGAGCGGATCGCACAGGCGCTGGCGCGCGAGGAGTTCGACGAGACCGACCGCTTCCGGGTGGAGCGGGCCGGTAGCGGCGGCGCCACCTGAGACCGGCAGCTACGCCGTCGTCCCGATCGTCGCCGGCGGCGTGCACCACGGGCGCATCGTCGCGTACTCGGAGCGGGTGCTCGACGGCAGCGACGTGCACATCCTGGAGCGCGCCGCGACGGTGGCCGCGCTGGCGGTGACCAAGGCAGCTCGCCGTGAGCGCGGTGGAGAGCAAGTACCAGGGCTGACTTCCTGCGCGACCTGCATCAGCGGTCGGGCCGGCAGCGTCGAGCACACCGTGCCGCACAGCGCGTCGCTTCGGCTGGGACATCGACAGGCCCCTCGATGGTCCTGGTGGCCGAGCTCGACCCGATGGTCGAGGGCCAGCACCAGGCGCGCAGGCCGTGCGCCCGGTGCAGGAGCGGTTCGCCTCGGCCTGGGCCACGGTGGTGCGCTCGCGCGACCCCAAGGCCGCGGTGGTCGGCTTCGCCCAGGAGGTCGTCGCGCTCGTCGGGGTGCCCGCGAACGGCGACGTGGAGCGGCTCGTCAGCGACGTCGTCGGCCAGGTGTCGGGCGACGGCGGCGGCGGCCGCCGCTCGTTCTCGACCGGTGTGAGCCGGGTGGTGCCGTCGGCCGCGGGGCTGCCGGAGGCGTACGAGCAGGCGCGAAAGGCGGTCCAGGTCGGGCCGCCAGATGCACGGCGCCCGGCGCGGTCGCGCACTTCGACGGGCTCGGCGTCTTCCGGCTGCTGAGCCTCATCCCCGACAGCGCCGAGCTGCGCGGCTTCGTCGGCGAGACCCTGGGCGACCTGGCTGCGCGCGAGGACGCCGAGACGATCGACCTGCGGCGGACGCTCCAGGTGCTGCTGGAGACCAACCTCAACGTCGCGGAGACTGCGCGCCAGCTGCACTTCCACTACAACACGTTGCGCTACCGGATCGCCAAGCTCGAGCGGATCCTCGGTCCGTTCACGACGGACGCGAACCTGCGACTCAATCTCATGCTCGCTCTGCACGTGCTGCAGATGCGGGGGCTGTGAGGGTCGGCGGCTGAACCGAGCAGACTATGCCCGATTGCCTCGACGTGGGTATCAGAATTCCTCGACAGAAAGTGCCAAGGCAGCACCCATGGTTCTGGCAGTTCGTCACGGTGTTGCGTCCACACCTGCGGCCTAACGTTCCCTCAATCTGTCTGAGTTGGACGGCGCCACAAGCCTTGGTGGGTGGCGCACGACATCTCACATCACATCACCGGTGCGGCCACTCCAGACCGCGCGGCGCCCTTGAGCCCTAGGAGGGGCAACATGGCATTGGGACTCGGTTGGAAGCTCTACGGCGACGGCAGTGCGCCGCCGCAAGGTGAGGTCGTCAAGCCCGACGAGCGGTTGTCGTGGGGCAGGACGGTCGGCCTCGGTGCACAGCACGTCGTCGCGATGTTCGGAGCGACCTTCGTCTTCCCGCTGATCATGGGCCTCGACCCGAACCTGGCCATCATGATGTCGGGCATCTGTACGATCCTGTTCCTGCTCATCGTGCAGGGCAAGGTGCCCAGCTACCTCGGCACCAGCGCATCGTTCGTCGGTGCGGTCGTCGTCATTCGCGAGGTACAGGGCGGCTCATCCGGCACCGTGGTGGGCGCCATCCTGGTTGCCGGCCTCGTCCTCGCGGCCGTCGGCGTGCTGATCCACTACCTGGGCGCCGAGGTCATCCACAGGGTGCTGCCGCCGGTGGTCACCGGCGCCGTGGTCATGCTGATCGGCTTCAACCTGGCGCCGGTCGTCGCCACCGTCTACTGGCCGCAGGACCAGTGGATCGCGATCATCACGATGCTGGCGATGCTGCTGATGACCGTGCTCATCAAGGGCTTCTGGGGCCGCGTCGCGATCTTCCTGGCCCTGGTCTTCGGTTACGCACTGTCGTGGGTCTTCGACCGCGTCTTCGGCCAGATCACCTCCGCCACACGGTGCCGGGGAGGTCACCACCCACTGGCGGGTCAACTTCGACCGATCTCAGGGCACGCTCGACTGGTTCGGCCTGCCGCACCACATCACCCCGGACTTCAAGGTCTCGGCGATCCTCGTCACGCTGCCCGCGGTCATCGCGCTGATCGCGGAGAACACCGGGCACGTGAAGGCCGTCGCGGCGATGACCCAGACCAACCTCGACGGCAGCATGGGCAGGGCGCTCGTTCGCTGACGGTGTCGGCACCGCGCTGGCCTCGTCGGTCGGTGGTTCGCCGACGACGACGTACGCCGAGAACATCGGCGTCATGGCGGCGACGCGGGTCTACTCGACCGCGGCCTACTACGTCGCGGCACTGGTGGCGATCGTGTTCGGCCTGTGCCCGAAGTTCGGGGCGCTCATCTCCGCCACACCAGGCGGTGTGCTCGGCGGCATCACGGTGGTCCTGTACGGCATGATCGGCCTGCTCGGTGCCAAGATCTGGATCGAGAACCGTGTCGACTTCGCGAACCCGATCAACCTGGTTCCGATCGCCGCCGGCATCATCGCCGGCATCGGCAACGTGTCGATGAAGATCACCGACACCTTCGTGCTGCTCCGGCATCGCGCTCGGCACGATCGTCACGATCGTCGCGTACCACCTGCTCAACTCCCTGGCACCGGCTCACATGAGGCCGGAGCGACAGCTCGGGAGTACCGCCTACGAGGGCGGTGCGGCGCTGTCGCTGGGCGAGGTCATCGACGAGCGGGGCGCGGCTGGGGACGTGACGCCCACGCGCTGACGCAACAGGGCCGCGTGGACGTCCGAACGGACGTCCACGCGGTCTTTCGCGTTCGCTGTGCCCGTTCTGTCGGAACGGGTGGTCCCGGACCTGGCACAGTGACAACCTGGACCCCTTCGTTCGGCAGAAGTGCACATCGTGTTCCCCCAGTAAGAACGGCAGGATCGATTTATGAAGCCGGCACCGTTCGCCTATCACGCGCCTGCAGACCTCGCCCAGGCGATGGCCGTGCTGGAGCAGGTCGGTGACGAGGGCAAGGTGCTCGCCGGCGGGCAGAGCCTCATCCCGATGCTCAACATGCGCCTCGCCGCGCCGGGACATCTCGTCGACATCAACGCCCTCGCCGAGCTCGACACGGTCACGGCGAGCCCGGATGGCGTCCGGATCGGGGCAACCGCACGCCACGCCCGCGTCCAGCGGGACGCCGCGGCCCATGCCGTGCTGCCGCTGCTGCGCCAAGGGCTCGACCTCGTCGCGCACGCGGTCATCCGTAACCGCGGCACGACGGTCGGCAGCCTGGCTCACGCCGACCCGTCGGGGGAGATGACCGCGGTCCTGGCGCTGCTCGGCGGATCGATGGAGCTGGCCCGGGCGAACCGGGGGGCGCGCACGGTTGCCGCCGCGGACTTCTTCGTCGGGCCGTTGGAGTCCGCTCTCGAGCCGGGCGAGCTGGCGACCCACGCCTTCTTCCCGGCGCTGCCGCCGCGCTCGGGCACCGCCTTCCTGGAGGTAGCGCGCAGGCACGGTGACTACGCGGTCTGCGGGGTCGCCGCCGCCGTGACCTTGGACGACGAACCGCCGCATCGCCAGCGCGCGCTGCGCGTACATCAGCGTCTCGCCGACCCCGTTGGTGCTCACGCTCACCGATGCCCTGATCGGCGCCGACGTGGCGGGTGCCGACTACGCCGCGGCTGGTCAGATGGCCGAGGGCCTGGTCGAACCGGAGGCCGACATTCACGCCAGCGCCGACTATCGCCGGCACCTGGTCGCCATCCTCACTCAGCGGGCATTGCGAGCGGCCGCCGATCAGGCGGCCACCGATGCGATGAAGGAGTCCGCGTGAGCACCGAAGAGCTCTTCGACGTCGAGGTCTCGGTCAACGGTGTGCCGCGCGGCGCGCGCGTCCCGGCGCGGCGGCTGCTGTCGGACTTCCTCCGCCACGACCTGCGGCTGACCGGCACGCACGTGGGGTGCGAGCACGGGGTGTGCGGCGCCTGCACGGTGCTCGTGGACGGCGAGCCGATGCGGTCCTGCCTGATGTTCGCGGTCAGCGCAGGCGGGCACGAGGTCACCACGGTCGAGGGCTTGGCCGACGACGACGGCTCGCTGTCCCCGGTGCAGCAGGGCTTCTGGGACTGCCACGGACTGCAGTGCGGTTTTTGCACGCCGGGGTTCCTCACCACGGTGACGGCGTTCCTCGATGAGAACCCTTCGCCGACGGAAGCGGAGATCGTCGACGCGATCTCGGGCAACCTGTGCCGGTGCACCGGCTACCAGAACATCATCAAGGCGGTCCATCGAGCGGTCGAGCTGAAGGCCGAGCAGTCGGACTCCGAGCAGGTGACGTCGTGACCACCCGGATGTTCGGCGCACCCATCGCCCGCAGCGAAGACCCCCGCCTGATCGCGGGCAAGGGCCGGTACCTCGACGACCTGGGCCAGGGGGCGCTCGCCGCGGCGTTCGTGCGCAGCCCGCACGCGCACGCCCGGGTCGTGGACATCGACGTGACCGCGGCGCTGGAAGCCGAGGGCCTCATCGCGATCTACACCTACGAGGACCTGCCTGGCCGCATCGCCGAGGCGATGCCGGTGCTGATCCCGCACCCGGCGCTCACCCACCCGCGCACGACCTACGCGCTGGCCAAGGACGTCGTCCACCACGTCGGCGAGGCGATCGTCATGGTGGTCGCCACCGACCGCTACATCGCGGAGGACATCGCCGGACGTATCGACGTCACCTATGAGCCGCTTCCGGTAGTCGTCGGCCTCGAGGCTTCCGCCGAGGCGAAGCACCTGGTCCACCCGGACGTGCCGGGCAACGTCGGCGCGCACCTGGTGCAGGAGGTCGGTGACGCCCGGGCCGCGATCGAGAAGGCCCCCCACGTCCTGGAGTTTCGCCTCGACATCGAGAGATCCGCCTCGATGCCGATGGAGGGTCGTGGGGTCTACGCCCGCTGGGACGCCGACGACGAGAGCATGCGCGTGTACACCTCCACGCAAGCCTCCACGTCGGTGCGGGCCGCGGTCGCCTCGAAGCTGAACCTGTCGCTGGCCAAGGTCGAGGTCATCGCGCCGGACGTCGGCGGCGGCTTCGGCGTGAAGATCATGCACCCGTGGCCGGAGGAGGTCCTCGTCCCGTGGGCCGCGCGCCAGCTGGGCCAGGAGCTGAAGTGGGTCGAGGACCGGCGGGAGCATTTCATCTCGTCGGCGCACGAGCGTGCCCAGGTCCAGCACATCCGGGTCGGCTTCGACGACGACGGGCGGATCCTCGGCCTGGACGTCGAGATCCTGCACGACCACGGTGCCTACACGCCGTACGGCATCATCACGCCGATCATCACCTCGACCCAGCTGCTCGGGCCCTACAAGCCCGGCGCCTACCGGGTCGAGTTCTCCAGCATGTACACCAACACAGTCATCGTGACGCCGTACCGCGGTGCGGGGCGCCCCCAGGGCGTCTTCGCCATGGAGCGCACGATGGACCGCATCGCCGACTACCTGGGCGTCGACCGCACCGTGGCGCGGATCAACAACTTCATCCAGCCGGAAGACATGCCGTATGACCAGGGTCTGATCTTCCAGGACGGCCGCCCGCTCATCTACGACTCCGGCGACTACCCGACCCAGCTCGGCATGATCAAGAAGCTGGTCGGCTGGGACGAGTTCGAGACGCTGCGCGCGCAGGCGGCCGAGCAGGGCCGCACCATCGGCATCGGTCTCGCCTGCTACGTCGAAGGAACCGGCGTCGGCCCGTACGAAGGCGGCCACGTCCAGGTCGAGACCACCGGCCGGGTTCTGGTCTCGACCGGGCTGACCAGCCAGGGCCAAGGTCACCAGACGGTGTTCGCGCAGATCGTCGCGGACGAGCTCGGGGTGCCGTTCGAGGACGTCGTCGTGACCACGGGGGACACCCGGCGCTTCGGCTATGCGGTCGGCACGTTCGCCTCGCGCGCCGCGGTGATGAGCGGCAACGCCGTGCACCTGGCGGCGCGCAACCTCAAGAACAAGGCGTTGCGGATCGCCGGCGAGGCACTGGAGGCCGACCCCGGCGACCTCGAGATCGTCGACGGCATCGTGCGGGTCAAGGGCGACCCCTCGTCCGCCATCCCGCTCAAGACGGTGGCGGTGCTGTCCAACCCGCTGCGCTACGCGTTCGACGAGGAGGCCAAGCGCGCCACCCAGTTCGCCCGGGCCGGTAGCTACGACGATCCTCCGGTCCGCGACGACGACGAGCCCGGGCTGGAAGGCACGGACTACTACTCGCCGATCCGCTCCACGTTCGCCTCCGGCATGCATGCGGTCGTGGTCGAGGTCGACCCGGACACCTATGAGGTGAAGATCCTCCGTTACTGCGTGGTGCATGACTGCGGCAATCTCATCAACCCGCGCATCGTGGAGGGTCAGGTCCACGGCGGCGTCGCGCAGGGAGTCGGCGGCGCGCTGTACGAGCGGATGGTCTACGACGAGAACGGCCAGCTGCTCAACGCCTCGTTCATGGACTTCCTCATGCCCTACGCCACCGAGATCCCGCATATCGAGACGGCGCATCTGGAAACGCCGTCACCGCTCAACCCGCTAGGGATCAAGGGCGCGGGAGAGGCGGGGGTGATCCCGGGTTCCGCGGCCATCGCGTCGGCTATCGAGGATGCGCTCGGTTTCCAGATCAGTGCGATGCCGGTGTCGCCGGACGACCTGTTCACCTTGCGTCGGCGCTTTGACGCCGGCGAGATCTCACCGATCCACCGACCTGCCACCACCGCCTGACCAGGAGGCCCGCGCCCATGAAAGTTTCCGGCACCGCTGTTCTTTGCGCTCCCATGGACAAGGTGTGGGTCGCGCTGCAGGACCCGGCCGTGCTCGTCCGCACCATCCCGGGCTGCCAGCAGCTGGAGGCGGTCGGGCAGGACGAGTACCGGATGACCGTCTCCGCGGGTGTGGCTTCGATCAAGGGCACCTACCTGGGCAACGTGCGCCTCACCGACCACGTCGAGCCCACGTCGTTCGTGCTGCGGGCGTCCGGCCAGGGCGGGCCCGGAACCGTCCAGGCTGACGTTCAGGTGACGCTGGCCGACGCGGGCGACGGCCGCACGTCGTTGACCTACGACGCGGACGCGGTGGTCGGCGGCACGATCGGTGGTGTCGGTCAGCGTGTCCTCGCCGGCGTCGCGAAGAAGACGGCCGGTGAGTTCTTCAACGCGGTGGACGACGTGCTGGCCGGACGTGCGCCGGCGCTGTCCGCGCAGCCGGCAGCAGCCGGCGGCTGACGCGGCGACCGAGGTCGCGCCGGGTGTGTTCCGGGCGCCGGCGGCGGCCACGGCTTCGGCCGGGGTGTCGCAGGACTTCGTCAGGGGTGCCGTCTTCGGCGCCGTGGTGGCGCTGCTGGGCGCGCTGGTCGGCGGCTGGGCCGCACGGCGCCGCTGATGGGCGCAGGTGATGGGAGTGGTTGGCTGGGATCAGCGACGGGTGCCTGAGCGCATGCGTCGCAACTAGGTGTGCAGGAGCAGGACGATGAGGGCTTTTACCGCTGCAGCTGTGCAGATCGCACCCGTGCCGGGACCGCTGAGCGCCGAGTCGGTGAAGGCGAACTGCGCCAAGGCCGTGGAGTGGATCGAGCGCTGCGTCGCGGCCACGGGTGCGGAGCTGCTGGTCCTTCCGGAGAGCGCCTCGACGGGTTTCACGCCCGGGTGTTCGGCCGAGGAGCTGTGGGACGTCGTCAGTGAGATCCCCGGGCCGGTTACCGAACCGCTGCAGGAGGTGGCCCAGCGCCTCGGGGTGCACGTGGTGTGGGGCACCTACGAGCGTGGCCCGCAGCGAGGAGCGGTGTACAACTCCTCCGTTCTGATCGGGCCGGGCGGTGACGTACTGGGCGTCTACCGCAAGACGCACCCGTTCTGCACGGAGCTGGCGTCCCGCGGTGGCTGGGTCACCCCGGGCGACGAGGTGTGCGTCGTGGACACCGAGCTGGGCCGGATCGGCATGATCATCTGCTTCGACGGCGACTACCCCGAGCTGTCGCGGATCCAGGCGGTGCAAGGAGCGGAGATCATCGCGCGGCCGTCGGCACTGCTGCGCTCCGCCGACATCTGGGAGCTCACGACCCGGGCCCGGGCGTATGACAACCACGTCTACGTCGTCGCCTCCAACGCCACCGGCGTCGATCCCGGCGGCGTGATCCTGTTCGGCAACTCGATGATCGTGACACCGGTCGCGGAGGTCGTCGCGCGGGCGGCCAGCCACGAGGGGTGGGTGTCGGCGCGGCTCGACCCTGACACCGCGCTCGCCTCGCTCACGCCGGGTTCGAACATCCCGCAGATCTTCGACCACCTCGCGGACCGCAACCTGGACCTCATCCGGCGCTATCGAGAGGACTTGGAGCGTCCGGCCACCACCGGCTTCCGGCACGGCGGCGCGTGAGCGCGGCGGCCGACGGCTACGACCTCGTCGTCGCCAACGCGACCCTGCGCGGTCGCACCGGGCGGTACTGGATCGGTATGCGCGGGGCCCGGATCGAGGCCGTCGAGGACCGCCCGCTCCGCGGGAGCGTCGAGGTCGACGCCGAAGGGGCGCTCGTCACCGAGTCGTACGTCAACGGGCACATGCACCTGTGCAAGGTCTACACCCTCGATCGCGTGGGTGACGCGGCACTCGAGGCGTATACCGGCAGCGGCATGGGTGCCGCGATGACCTCCATCGAGCTGGCCTCAGCGGTCAAGGACTCCTACGACGAGAAGTGGATCGAGCCGAACGCCCGGCGCGCCGTGCTCGAGGCGGTGCGCCACGGGGTGCGGCACGTGCTCGCGTTCGCCGACGTCGACACCAAGGCGCGGCTGGAGGGGGTCAAGCCGCTCCTGCGGTTGCGGGAGGAGTTCCGCGGCGTGGTCGACCTGCAGGTGGTGGCGTTCCCGCAGGACGGCCTGCTGCGCGACCCGGGCGCCGAGGAGCTGGTCCGCGAGGCGGTCGAGCTCGGGGCTGATGTCGTCGGCGGGATCCCGTGGATCGAGCTCAGCGACGCCGACGCCCACGAGCACGTCCGGCGCATGTGCGCCCTCGCTGCCTCCCACGGCCGCAAGGTGGCGATGCTCGTGGACGACGCGGGTGACCCGACACTGCGCACGACCGAGATGCTTGCCGTCGAGCTGGTGCGCACCGGCTTGGTCGGGCGGGGGATCGCCAACCACGCGCGGGCCGTGGGTACCTACGCCGAGCCGTCCGTCCGACGCCTGGCCGGACTGGCCCGCCAGGCGGGTCTTGGCTTCGTGAGCGACCCGCACACCGGTCCACTGCGGCTACCGGTCTTTCTCATGCAGGACCTCGGGGTGCCGGTCGCCCTCGGTCAGGACGACATCGAGGACGCGTACTACCCGTTCGGCCGGCACAACATGCTCGAGATCGCCTTCCTCGCCGCGCACGCGCTGGAGGCGATCTCCGCGCCGGCGATGGAGCGAGTCTTCGACTCGGTCACCACGATGGCGGCGCGCGTCCTTGGCATCGCCGACCACCGGCTCGAAGTGGGCGGCAACGCGGACCTTGTCGTGCTCGATGGCTCCTCGCTGCGCGAGGCGCTGACCCGTCACAGCGCACCGCGCTACGTGGTGGCTAGCGGTCGCATAGTGGCCGAGAGCACGGCCGCGACGACGTTCCACCTGGGTCACCTCGGCGAGCGGCACGGCTGAGTCGGCCGACTGGTGGGGCACCGGTGGCCCGCCTTGCCCAACCCCTTCGCATGGTGCTGGCAAGAGTTGCCGGTTCGTACGGCGAGATGTGCCAGGTTCAATGGGCAGGCACACCCCGAAGCCCAGCCCGCACCTCAGCCAACTCAAGTCAAGGAGTCCGAGGATGGCCAACCTGGCGCCCTCCCGTCGCATCCGGATCGGGATCGACACTGGCGGCACTTTCACCGACGTCGTGGCGATCGACGAGCAGACCGGCGAGCTGGTCACGACGAAGACACCCTCCACGCCGGCAAACCCGGCCGACGGATTCATGAACGGCATCGACAAGGTCCTCGGCCTCCTCGGCGCCGGTGGCTCCGACATCACGGCCGTCAGCCACGGGACGACGGTGGCGACCAACCAGCTGCTCGAGGGCAACCTGGACCGGATGGGATTCATCACCACCCAGGGCTACGAGTTCGTGCTCGAGATCGCCCGGCAGTCGGTGCCCGACGGGTACGGCAACTCCTACTTCTGGGTGAAGCCCGACCGGATCGTGCCCGCGGACCTGGTCAAGACCGTCGACGGTCGCTTCGACTTCCGCGGCAACGAGGTCCGGCCGTTCGATGAGGCGCGCGCGGTCCAGATCGCCCGTTGGTACCGCGACCAGGGCGTCACGACGATCGGCGTGTGCTTCCTCCATGCCTATGCCAACCCGGCGCACGAGCTGGCGATGCGCGACGTCCTGCTGCGCGAGCACCCGGACGCGGTGGTGTCGATCTCCTCCGACGTGCTGCGCGAGTACCGCGAGTACGAGCGCAGCGTCACCACGCTCGTCGACGCGGCCGTCAAGCCCAAGGTGGCCCGCTACGTCTCGGGCATCAAGCAGCGTCTCGACGCGTTCATGACGACTGGCGAGCAGGCCGCTCGCCAGGTGCCGTTCTACATCATGAAGTCGAACGGCGGCGTGCTCTCGGCTGACGAGGTGGTCCACCAGCCGATCACGACCGTGCTGTCCGGGCCGGCCGCCGGTGCCCTGGGCGCCGCCCTCATCGCGATGCGCGCGGGCTTCGACAAGGTGCTCACCTGCGACGGCGGAGGCACATCGACCGACGTGTCGGTGGTGCTGCGGCGGTGAGCCGACGCTCACGACCGAGGGCCATGTCGGTCCGTTCCCGTCGAAGATCCCGATGATCGACGTGGTGACGGTCGGCGCGGGTGGTGGCTCGATCGCCTGGATCTCACCCGAAGGCACCCTCAAGGTGGGTCCACGCTCGGCCGGTGCCGACCCCGGCCCGCTGTGCTACGGCAAGAGCGGCACCGAGCCCACCATCACCGACGCGCACGTCCTGCTCGGCCGGATCCCGCCGCACCTGCTGGGTGGTGAGATCCCGCTCGACGTGGCCGCTGCCCGCGCCGGTCTGGAGAAGCTGGCAGGGACGCTCGGACTCGACCTGGAGGCATGCGCCACCGGGATCTTGGAGATCTCGGCCTGGAACCAGGCCAACGCGCTGCGCCAGATCACCGTCAAGCGCGGGCTGGACGTGCGGGACTTCTCCATGGCCACGTTCGGTGGCTCCGGCTCGCTGCTGCTGTGCCGCCTCATCGACATCCTCGGGCTGCAGGGGGTCATCGTGCCGATGAACCCGGGCAACGTGTCGGCGTTCGGCCTGCTCACCGTCGACGTGAAGAACGACTACGTGCAGACGGCGGTCAGCCGCCACCGTTCGCTGGACCTCGGCGCGGTCGGTGCCGCGTACGACGCGCTGCAGGTGCGGGCCGCTGGCGCGCTGGACACCGAGGGTTTTGCGGCCGCCGAGCACAAGTTCGTGCGCACCGCTGACCTGCGGTACTTCGGCCAGGCATTCGAAGTGCGTGTGCCAGTCCCCGACGGCCCGTTCGACCAGGCGACTGGCCGACGCCGTCGCCGAGGCCTTCCATGCAGCGCACGAGCAGCTGTACGGCTACTGCTTCAGAGGCGACGAGCGTCAGCAGGTCGAGTGGGTGAACCTGCGGGTCACCGGGATCGGCCCGATTCAGCGGCCGGTCCTGGCTCAGATCGCCGAACGGGACGGCGGCATCGAGCGGGCGCTCACCGGTACCCGGCGGGTGTTCTTCGAGGACTACCGCGACACGCCGATCTACTGGCGAGCCGACCTGGCTCCCGGTGACGTGCTCGAAGGCCCGGCCATCATCGAGGAGTTCGGGTCCACCATCCCGCTGCACCCCGGATTCACGGCACTCCTCGACACGTTCGGCAACGTGATCGTGACCCGCACGACGACGACGGAGGACGACAAGTGAGCGGCGCAATCAACGCGATCAAGGGCGTCGACCCGGTCGTTCTGGAGATCGTCGAGGGGAGCCTCGCCTCGGTAGAGATGGAAGTGGAGACCGCGATCGGGCGCACCTCGCGCTCGCCGATGATCCGCGACGCGCACGACTTCCGGGCCGGTATCCACGACCGGCGCATGCGCAAGCTCACCGGGCGGTCGTACTCCGCGCTGGTGCAGCCGGTGGTGCGCGACTTCCCGCTGGAGACGATGCGTCCGGGTGACGTGTTCTTCCACAACGACGTCTACCTCTCCGAGGGTGGCATCGGCCACCTGCCCGACCTGTGCGTCACGGTGCCGGTGTTCTTCGACGGTGAGGTCGTCGCGTTCGTGCAGGCCTTCGGCCACCACGACGACATCGGCGGCGCCTGCCCCGGCTCGATGCCGAGCAAGGCCACCGAGATCTACCAGGAGGGCCTCATGGTTCCTCCGATCAAGCTGTGGGACCAGGGCGTGCCCAACAAGGCCGCTCTGACGATCATGACGCGCAACTCGCGGATGCCGGACTCGCTCGCCGCCGACCTCGACGCAGAGTGCTCGGCCTGTCTCATGGGGTCGCGCCGGCTCACCGAGCTGTTCGAGCGCTATGGGCGCGAGACCGTCGAGGCGTGCTTCGACGCGATCATCGACAAGACCACCGAGACGTACCGCCGCGAGATTCTTAGCAAGATCCCCGACGGGGAGTACGTCTGGGAGGACTACGCCGAGCACGACGGCGTCGACGAACCGCAGCTGCACACGCAGCGCATCACGCTCACCAAGACGCCCGACAAGATCCTCATCGACTTCACCGGGACGTCGAAGCAGGCGAAGGGCCCGATCAACCACTGCGGCGACTACGCCGACGGCAACTTCCTGAAGAAGTGGCTGGCGCCGATCCTGCGCAACCTCGCCGATACGCCGGAGCGGATGGCGGAGCTCGACGTCAACGAAGGCGTGGTGCCGCTGATCGAGATGAAGTTCCCCGAGAAGGGGACGCTGCTCACCCCGATCTTCCCGGCTCCGGTCAACGCACGGACCTTCGTCATCCTGCGGCTGCTCGGCGTCCTCGCGGGCGTTCTCGCCAAGGCGGTGGATGGGCGGATGCCGGCCGACCAGGAGACGATCCGCTACACCGGGGTCTACGGCAAGGACTTCAACGGCGAGTCCTACCTGATGCGTGAGGTGCTCGGCGGTGGCTCCGGCGGTCGCTACTACGCCGATGGCGAGGACACGATCCACGTCGTGCCCGACTCGCGGAACCTGCCGACGGAGTTCACCGAGTCGCGTTTCCCCTTCCTGGTGGAGCGGCTCGGCCTGGCCACCGACTCCGGCGGCGCGGGGGAGTTCCGCGGTGGGCTGGGATACGAGAAGCACATCAGGATGCTGCGCGACGGCTACTTCATGTCGATCGCGGACCGCTCGATCCTCGCCTGCTGGGGGGTGAAGGGCGGCAAGGCCGGCAAGTCCTTCCAGGTCGTGATCGATCCGGGCGGCGAGAACGAGCGCGAGATGGACGGCTTGGTCGATGACGAGTTCGTCAGGGCCGGTGAGGTCATCAGGATCCGCACGACCGGTGGTGGTGGCTGGGGCGACCCGCTGAACCGCCAGGTCGACCTCGTCGTGCGAGACGTGGTCTGGGGCAAGGTCTCCTTTGGCGCCGCCCTGGAGGACTACGGCGTGGTGCTGGCCGGGCCGCAGGAGGCGCCTGAGCTCGACGCAGCGGCCACCGAGGCGCTGCGGGCCAGGCTGCGTACCGAGCGCGGTGAGACACCGTTCTTCGACCGCGGCCCGGGCTATGCCCGGCTGTCCGGCGGCAAGGCGCACGCCGACGTCGACTGGGTGGTGCCGCAGCACGGCTAGCACGTACACAGCGGCCGCCCCTTCCCTTCTCGGGGAGGGGCGGCCGTTGTTGTGTCGCGGTGATGGGCCCAGATTCGCCTGCAACGTCGACATTTGCCTGTTACTGGACCGGAAGCGTTTCGACACGCGGTATGGGAACGATCGTCAAGCTTTGTCGAGTTCCGCAGAAGGATCGGCTGAGGTGCTGTCGCCATCTGACGAGGTAACCCCGCGCCGCCGCTGCCAGGCTTCCCGCAACGCGGACGCCACCGCCCCCAAGGAGTGCCGACCCGTGCGTTCCCCCAACTCCGTGTTCACGAAAGGCGTTCCCATGGCTCGTACACGCAGAGCGCTCAAAGTCCTCGCACCTGTCGTCGGACTCGCGCTGCTCCTGGCCGCCTGCGGCGGTAGCAAGGACAGCGACACGGGGAAGACCGACGGCAGTCCCGCCGGCGCGGCCAAGCTGAAGGTCGCCGCGCTGTTCTCCGGGTCGACGACCGATGCGGACTACAACGCGCTCGGCCTGCTCGCCCTCGACGATGCAAAGGCGAACCTGTCCGCCAAGACCGCATTCTCCGAGAGCGTCCAGGTCCCCGACGCCGAGCGGGTCATCCGCGAGTACGTCGCCGACGGCTACAACGTGGTGTGGACCCACGGCAGCCAGTTCTTCGAGGCCACGACCAAGGTGGCCAAGGAGAACCCCAAGGTCACGTTCATCGGAGAGTTCGACGACCAGCCGCCGGCCGGCACGCCCGGCAACGTCTGGGTCGTCGACCGCAACTTCCACACCGGCTTCTACCCGATCGGTGTTCTCGCCGGGGCGCTGACGAAGACCGGCAAGATCGGTTACGTCGGTGGTCTGAGCCTGCCGTTCTCGTACTCCGAGGTGCACGCGATGAACCAGGCGCTCAAGGACTCCGGTTCTTCCGCGACGCTCACCCCGGTGTGGACCGGCGACTTCAACGACCCGGCGAAGGCGCAGCAGATCACCAGCCAGCTGCTCAACCAGGGCGTGGACGTCATCGTCGGCTCGCTCAACCTGGGCATGGTCGGTGCCTTCCAGGCGGTCAAGGGCAAGTCGGCGAACTCGGTGTGGGTCACCGCGAAGTACACCGACAAGTCGCAGTTCTCCCCGGACCACTACGCGAGCTCGGTCATCTACGACTTCACCAAGCCGCTCGACGACATCCTGGGCAAGATCGCCGGTGGCGAGACCAGCGGCTACTACCCGCTCGGCTTCACCACCGGCGTCGCGATCCAGACGCCGGACAACCTGCCCGCCGACGCCAAGCAGAAGGTCGAGCAGGCGGTGTCCGACGTGCGCGACGGCAAGACGACCGTGACCAAGACCCTCACGCCGATCAAGTAGGCAGCAGGTACTGAAGAGATGACTCAGGTCCATCCCCTCGGAGCGGGGGTGCCCGGAACCGCAGGTTCCGGGCACCACCTGCTCGACATGCAGGGCATCCGCAAGACCTTCGGCCCGGTCGTCGCCCTGGACGGTGTCGACTTCCAGGTCGCGCCGCGCGAGGTGCACGGGCTGCTCGGTGGCAACGGCGCCGGCAAGACGACGCTCATGAACGTCCTGTACGGCATGTACCGGCCGGAGGCCGGCACCGTGCGGCTGGACGGCCGCGAGATCGCCGTGCGCTCCCCGCGACAGGCCATCGCCGAGGGCATCGGCATGGTCCACCAGAACTTCCTGCAGGTGGACAGCTACACGGTGACCGAGAACATCGTGCTGGGCACGCGAGTGCCGACGGTGCCGGTCCTGGACCTGTCAGCGGCACAGGAGCGCATCGTCGAGCTCAGTGAGCGGTTCGGGCTGGCGGTGGACCCGCGGGCGGTCGTCGAGGACCTGTCGGTCGGTATCCGGCAGCGGGTGGAGATCCTCAAGGCGCTCTTCCGGGGAGCCAAGTTGCTCGTGCTCGACGAGCCGACGACCAACCTCACACCGCAAGAGGTCGACAGCCTGTTCAGCTCGCTGCGGGCCATCGTCGACGACGGCATGAGCATCATCTTCATCACTCACAAGATCCGCGAGACGATGGCCGTCTGCGATCGGCTCACCATCATGCGCGACGGGCGCCGGGTCGAGACGATCGAGCGCGCATCGACGACCGCCAAGGACCTTGCTGCGGCGATGGTCGGCGACCACGCGGTCGGTCAGGCGGCCGGGCAGGTTGTCGCCGCGGGAACGGCGCTGGAGCCAGCGGTCGACGAGCAGGCGACATCATCGGTGCCATCGGACGCACCGGTGCGCGTGCACATCGAGCAGGTGCGTGCACGCAACGAAGTCGGGGTCGACGCACTGCACGACTGTGCCTTCACCGTGCGACGCGGCGAGGTGCTGGGGATCGCGGGTGTGGCGGGCAACGGCCAGGTCGAGCTGGCCGAAGCACTCGCCGGCGTCCGCCCGATCGACGGCGGGCGCGTGCGGCTCGACGGCGAGGAACTGGCCGGACGCCCGACGGCGGCCTGGCTGCAGGCGGGCGTGGCATACGTGCCCGAAGACCGGCACCGCGACGGCATCTTGCCCACCTCGTCCGTGGCGGAGAACCTGCTGCTGGGCGCCCAGCGCAGCCGGCGTTTCCGGCGCGGCCGCTTCCTGGACTGGGGAGCCGTGCGAACGGCGACGGCCGAGGCCATCTCGTCGTACTCGATCAAGGCGCCGGATCCTTTGGCGCCGGCCGGCACGCTGTCCGGCGGCAACATGCAGCGCGTGATCCTGGCTCGTGCCTTCTCGCACCACCCGGGGTTCCTGATCCTGCACAACCCGACCCGGGGCCTGGACATCCGCTCTACCCAGTTCGTCTACGACCGGGTGCGCGAAGCCACGGCCGAGGGCACCTCGGTGCTGCTGCTCTCCGAGGACCTCGACGAGCTCACGCTTCTCGCCGACCGGATCCTCGTCCTGTACAGCGGCCGATTGGCGGGGGAGCGCACCCGTGGCAGCTACGACGCCTACGAGATCGGACGGCTGATGGCGGGAGTTGACGCGAACTCATGACAACAATGACGGTGCGCCTGACCAAGGTCCGCCCGGCGATGGGTCGGGCCGTGCCCTACCTCCTCGCCGTCATCGCGGCCTTCATCGTGGCGGGCATCGTGATCGCGGCACTGGGCCACGATCCGGTGGGCGCCTTCAGGGCGATCCTCACGACGTCGTTCAAGACGCCGTTCGGCCTGGTGCAGACCCTTCAGAAGTGGGTGCCGATCGTCCTGCTGGCGATCGCGTTCACCATCCCGCTGGCCGCCGGGAAGTACAACATCGGCGGTGAGGGGCAGCTGCTCGTCGGAGCCACCGGGGCGGTCGCGGTGGGCATCGTCCTGCGCGACCTGCCGCTACCCGTGCTGCTCCCGCTGGTCATCCTCGCGGGCTCGGTGGCCGGTGGACTGTGGGCAGGGATCGCGGCGTGGCTGATGCACCGCTTCGGGGTCAACGAGATCCTCAGCACGGTGCTGTTGAACTTCGTCTCCTTCGGAGTCGTGGACTACGTGGCCTCGGAAGTGTGGAGCGACCCCGCTGCCGGGCACCCGAGCACCACACCCGTCGGGAAGGGCGGCCTGCTTCCCCACATCGGTAGTCCGCCCATGCACGTCGGCGTGGTCATCGCCGTGGTAGTCGTCGTCGCATGCGTGTTCGCGATGCGGCGCAGCGTGGGCGGCTACGAGCTGCGCGCCGTAGGCGGGAACCCGCGGGCCGCGCTGGTCCACGGCATCCGGATCGGCCGGGTGAGCGTCGGAGCCCTCGTGATCGGTGGCGCCGTGGCAGGCCTGGCCGGTGCCATCGAGGTCGCCGGCGTCCACGGCAAGATGCTCGAAGGCATGCAGTCCAACTACCTGCTCCTCGGCATCATCGTCGGGCTCATCGCCCGCGCCAACATGCTGGCGGTCCCGTTCGTCGCGCTGGGCATCGCCGTTCTCGAAGTCGGTGCCAGCGCCATGCAGCGCACAGTCGGCGTGCCGAGCGAGATGGTGCTCATCGTCGAGGCTCTGATCTTGCTGTTCGTCCTGCTGTCCGACGTCGTGGCAGCGCGTATGAGGAGGGCCCGATGAACGAGGTCACCGGTTTCCTGCAGCTGGTCGTGACGGCGATGGTGCCGTACCTGCTGGTTGCCCAAGGCACAGTGATCAGCGGTCGGGCCGGCGTCTTCAACGTCTCCCAGGAGGGGACGATGCTGCTCGGTGCCTCCGTCGGTTTCTTGGCGAGCCTGCACCTCGGCGGCAACCTCGTCGGGATGGTCGTCGCGGCGTTGGTCGGCGGTTTGATCGGCCTCATCCTCGCCTACACCACGACCGTGTTGCGCCTGGACCAGTTCGTCATCGGCCTGGCACTGTTCTTCGCCAGCGTCGGGGTGGCCACGCTGCTCTACAAGGTCGTCGTGGGCGTGACGCTCAAGCCACCGCTGATCCCGACCTTGTCCGACATCCGCATCCCGTTGCTGTCGAAGATCCCGGTTGTCGGGACAGTGCTGTTCGAGCAGGACGCGATGGTGTACTTCGCCTTCGCTGTCTCGGGCTTCCTCTACTGGTTCCTCTACCGGACCAACGCGGGGCTGCAGCTGCGCTCGGTCGGGGAGAACCCGAAGGCGGCGGACAGCCTCGGCATCAACGTGGTGCGGACCCGGCTGGCAGCCGGAACCATCGGCGGGATGTTGATGGCGATGGGTGGTGCCTACCTGCCCATGATCTACACAGGGACGTTCACCGACGGCATCGCCGGCGGCCGCGGCTGGCTGGCGATCGCCCTGGCGTTCTTCGGTGGCTGGCGCCCTCAGTTCATCGTCGCCGGAGCGGCGTTCTTCGCAGGCATGGAGGTGCTTGCGCTTCGGGTGCAGGTGGCCGGCGTCGGGATCCCACACCAGTTCATCTCGATGCTGCCCTACGTGGCCACGCTCATCGTGATGATGTTCGCGTTCCGCTGGGCTCGGGTGCCGGCCTTCCTGGGTCGCAACTACGACCGGGAGAGCCGCACCGCGTCCTGACCGGGGTCATCGAAGCAGGTCGGGGTCCGGCACCTGGTAGGGGTGCCGGACCCCACTTGTATCGATACCGTGGGCGTCCATGAGTGACGACACGACCTTCCTGGCGGCTGCGCTGGCCGAGGCACGGACCGGTTACGCCGAGGGTGGGGTGCCGATCGGCGCCGCGCTCGTCGTGGACGGCAAGCTCCTGGCCACCGGCCGCAACCGGCGGGTGCAGATGGGCAGTGCCATCCGGCACGGCGAGACCGACTGCATCGAGAACGCGGGCCGCCAGTCCGCCCAGGTGTACGCCCGGTCCACGATGTACACCACGCTCTCCCCGTGCCACATGTGCGCCGGCACGATCCTGCTCTACAAGATCCCCCGCGTGGTCATCGGCGAGAACCTGACGTTCAGCGAGACCGAGGACTTCCTGCGTTCCCACGGCGTCGAGGTCGTCGTCATGGACGACGCGGAGTGCCGCGAGCTCATGCTGACGTTCATCGCGGAGAAGCCGTCGGTGTGGAACGAGGACATCGGTGTCGAGGACGAGGCACCGACTTCGTGACCGGATCGCCTGACCTGGTCGCGGTCACCGGCGCGGCAGGCAAGACGGGGATGGCACTCACCCGGGCGGCGACGGCGGCGGGCCTGCGGGTGCGGGCCCTCGTGCGACGCAGCGAGCAGCGCGAGGTGCTGTTCGACGCTGGCGCCGCCGAGGCGGTCGTCGTCGACCTCCGTGACGAGGACTCGCTCGCTGCGGCCTATGCGAGGGGCCGACGCGGTCTACCACCTGGCGCCCAACGTCGACCCCCACGAGGTGGGCCTGGGCGCGGCCGCCTTGGCGGTCGCCACCCGGTGCGGGGTGCGGCGCTTCGTCATGCACTCGGTGCTGCACCCCTATGCGCCGCCGATGCCTCACCACGTGCGCAAGGCGGAGGTCGAGCACCTGGTGCGGACGAGCGGGCTGGAGTGGACCGTGCTCCAGCCTGCGGCGTATGCACAGAACCTGGTGGCGCTGGCCCGGGTGGCAGCCCGCACCGGACGACTTGAGGTGCCCTACTCGATCGACGCCCCGTTCACGTTGGTCGACCTTGACGACGTCGCCGCCGCAGCCGCCGTGGTGCTCGCCGACCCCAGCCACGTGAACGCGACCTACGAGCTGGCCGGGCCGACGATCACCAGCGTCGCCGAGGTCGCCCACCTCATCGCTCGGCGCACGGGGCGCCGGATCGACGCTGTTCGCATCGACGCGGACGAGTGGGAGGCGGGCGCGGGCGCGACCCTGCAGCCGGATGCGGTCCGTTCGCTGCGTGCGATGTTCTCCTACTACGAGCTGCACGGTCTGGTGGGCAACTCGCATGTGCTGTCGCATCTTCTGGGGCGTTCGCCGACCAGCGTCGAGGACGTCATCGAGCGCGAGGTAGCGCCGGTGTAGGCGGGGGCTCGTCTTGGCCCCGCCTACACCCGCGGCGCGGTCTACGCCTGGGCGTGCCGCCCGACCGACCAGCCGCTCGGGGCGAGGCGCTCGCCTGCATAGGCCAGGGGCGACTGCTCGAGCTCGGTGGCCATCGTGTCGTTCCACCGGTTGAGGAAACCGAAGACCGAGATCACCGCCACGATCTCGACGATCTGAGCGTCGGAGAAATGGGTGCGCAGATCGGCCATGGACTCGTCGGTCACCGCATTCGGCGTCGTGCCGGCACCCAACGCGACGCGCAGCGCCGCCCTTTCCGCGTCGTCGAACAACGGGCTGCTCTCGAAGCTCCACAGCTGTGACATCTTCTCGGCGCTCACGCCGCGCATCTCGGCCACGTGCGACGTGTGCGCCTGGCAGTAGCGGCAGCCGGCGGCTGCGGAGGCGACCGCCGCGACCATCTGCTTGAGGCCTTGCGGGACGAGCCCGGGGTTCATGACCGCTGCGTTCAGAGCGGCGAACGCCTGCATGATCTCCGGGCGGTGGCCCATGGTCAGCGTGCTGTTGGGCAGCACGCCGAGGTGGTGCTCGATCTGGGCGAAGAGCGGCTCGAAATCGGACAGCTCTTCGCGGGGCAGGGCCTGGATCCGCGGCATGACGTGCTCCTCGGCGAAGCTAGTGGGTGCGGTCAGCGTAGGTACCGCCGTCCCTGAAAGTGATCGAGGAGACGTGCCAACGAAGGCAACCGTGACTGGGCAGCCCTTGCCCTCGGCACGGAGGGTGCTCTTCTCTACCTGGACGCCCATGCCTGGACCTTTGGACGACCTCGTCGTCGTTGACCTGTCGCGGGCACTGGCGGGCCCGCATGCCGCGATGATGCTCGGCGACCTCGGCGCCCGCGTGATCAAGGTGGAGAGCCCGGGCAGCGGCGACGACACCCGCGGCTGGGGTCCGCCGTTCGTCGGCCCAGAAGGCGAGCAGGAGTCGACGTACTACCTGTCGGCCAACCGCAACAAGGAGTCGATCACCCTCGACCTGAAGAGCGACGACGGCAAGGCCACGCTGGCGCGCCTCGTGACCAGGGCCGACGTACTGATCGAGAACTTCCGCACCGGGGTGCTGGACCGGCTCGGCTTCAGCGTGGAGCGCCTGCACGAGCTGAACCCCCGGCTGGTCGTGCTGTCCATCACCGGCTTCGGGCACGACGGACCCCAGGGTGGTCGCGCGGGTTACGACCAGATCGCCCAGGGCGAGGCCGGCCTCATGAGCGTGACCGGTCCGGGACCCGACGACCCCACCCGGGTCGGTGTTCCGATCGGCGACCTGCTCGCCGGCATGTACGGCGCGTACGGCGTGATGGCGGCTTTGCACGACCGGGAGCGGACCGGCAAGGGCACCGTTGTCCGCACCAGCCTGCTCGCCGCGATCGTCGGCGCGCACGCGTTCCGCGGCACCGACTACCTCGTCGGCGGCAAGGTCGGACGCGCGCAGGGCAACCACCACCCCTCGCTCGCCCCCTACGGCGCCTTCCGCTGCAAGGACGCCGTCATCCAGATCGCCGTCGGTAGCGAGGGTCTGTGGGCCAAGGTGGCGCCGCTCATCGGGCTGGCAGTCGACGATCCGCGCTTCGTCAGCAATGCGATGCGGGTACGCAACACCGTCGAGCTCACCGCGATCATCAACGATGCCTTCGCCGACCACAGCGTCGACGACCTGCTCGTGACGCTGGCGGCCGCCGGCGTGCCGGCCGGAGAGGTGCGCACGATGGACCGCGTCTACGACTGGGACCAGACCCGTTCCCAGGGACTCGTCATCGAGGTCGACCACCCGACCCTCGGTCGCATCCCGCTCCCGGGGCCGCCCTTGCGGTTCGACGGACAGGCGCCGTTCCCGCACAGCGCGCCGCCGACGCTCGGGCAGCACGACGAGACAGTGCGGGCCTGGCTCGACGAGGCGGACGCGCGGGACGCGGGCGCATGAGCACCGCCCGCCGCCTGGGCGTCGCCGACCTCACCGCGCAGGTGCTGGACGAGGGCACCTGGGTGTCGTGGGACGCAGCGCCGGTCGGCATCGGGCCCGTCAGCTCGACGTACGTCGGCGAGCTGGCCACCGCCCGCGACCGCACCGGGCTGGACGAGTCGGTGGTGACCGGCGAGGGCCGCATCCACGGGCGCAGGGTGGCTGTGGTGGCGTGCGAGTTCGGTTTCCTGGGCGGCTCGATCGGGGTCGCGGCGGCAGAGCGCCTCGTCCTCGGCATCGAGCGGGCCACCCGCGAGGGGCTTCCGTTGCTGGCTGCTCCTGCGTCCGGTGGCACCCGCATGCAGGAGGGCACCGTCGCCTTCTTGCAGATGGTGAAGATCAGCGCCGCCGTCGCCCAGCACAAGGCGGCCGGCCTGGCGTACCTGGTCTACCTCCGGCACCCGACGACCGGCGGGGTGTTCGCCTCGTGGGGGTCGCTCGGTCACGTGACAGCGGCCGAGCCGGGCGCGCTCATCGGCTTCCTCGGCCCGAAGGTCTACCAAGCGCTGTACGGCGCGACGTTCCCGGCGGGCGTCCAGGTGGCGGAGAACCTCTTCCGCAAGGGCATCGTCGACGCGGTGGTCTCCCCGGAGCAGCTCGCGACAGTCGTGGCAAGGGTGCTCGGCGTCGTGTGCGCACCCAGGGAGCACCTGCCCGAGGTGGCCCCGCTACCCACTGAGCCGCTTGCCGACATTCCGGCCTGGACGTCGATCGAGGCGTCCCGGCGACCCGAGCGACCCGGCGTCCGTCAGCTGCTGCGGGTCGCGGCCACCGATGTGACTCCGCTCCATGGCACGGGCGCGGGGGAGGCCGAACCGGGGCTGCTGCTCGCCCTGGCCCGCTTCGGATCGGCGCCGTGCGTGGTGCTGGGTCAGGACCGTTCACGCCAGGCGTCGCACCGCCCACTCGGCCCGGCAGGCTTGCGGGAGGCGCAGCGCGGCATGCGGCTGGCCGCCGATCTGGACCTGCCCCTGGTGACCATCGTGGACACCGCGGGCGCCGCGCTGAGCCAGGAGGCGGAGGAGGGCGGGCTCGCCGGTGAGATCGCCCGGTGCCTCGCCGAGCTGGTCATGCTGCCTGCGCCGACGCTGTGCCTGCTGCTCGGCGAGGGTGCCGGCGGTGGGGCGCTGGCGCTGCTGCCCGCTGACCGGGTCCTTGCGGCCCAGCACGCCTGGCTGTCGCCGCTGCCGCCGGAGGGGGCATCGGCAATCATGCACGGCAGCACTGAGCGGGCTCCGCAGATGGCGCAGGAACAGGGAGTGCGTTCTCTGGACCTGCTGCGCCACGGCATCGTCGATCGCATCGTGGCCGAGCGGCCCGACGCCTCCGACGAGCCCGGGGAGTTCCTCGTGCGGATGCGGCAGGCCCTGGAGGACGAGCTGGTTCGGCTGCTGCGGGCCGATCCCGCGCACCGCGTGGACCGGCGGGTGGAGCGGTACCGGCGGCTGGGCTTGGCCTGACCGAACTGGCGAGCCGAGCCAAAGCAACGCTGATCCTTGGGCAGTCCTTGCCCATGAGCCTGATGCCGCTGTGGACCTAGAGTCCGTCGTATGTCATCTAGCCTGCAGGCGTCTGCTCGGGTACCTCAGCGTGTGGTGGTGGCGCTCGGCGGCAACGCCATGGTCGCCGAGGATGGCAGCGCCACCCCGCAGGCGCAGCGAGACGCGATCGAGCGCGCCATGGTCCATGTCGCCGACCTCGTCGCTTCCGGCACCGAGGTTGTCCTCACTCACGGCAACGGCCCCCAGGTGGGCAACCTGCTGGTGAAGAACGAGGCAGCCGCTCATGTCGTCCCGCCGGTGCCGCTCGACTGGTGTGGCGCGCAGACGCAGGGCACCATCGGCTTCGTCGTGCTCAACGCACTGGAGCGGGCGCTCGGCGCCCGGGGGATCGACCGCGGGGTCGCCGCGCTGGTCACCCGGACCCTGGTGGACATCGAGGACCCGGGCTTCATCCGGCCCACGAAGCCGGTCGGACGGTTCCTGCCCCAGGCCGAGGCGGCGGCGTTCATCGCCGGCGGCCAGGTGTGGGAGGACCGGGGGGAGAAGGGCTGGCGGCGGGTCGTCGCTTCGCCGGACCCCCTTGAGGTGCTCGATGCGCCCGCCGCGCGCACGCTGCTCGGGGCCGGTTACGTGGTGGTGGCCGCCGGTGGTGGCGGCATCCCGGTCGTCCGTGACGCGGACGGTACGACGCGCGGCGTCGAGGCGGTCCTGGACAAGGACCTCACCGCCGCGCTGCTTGCCACGTCGTTGCGCGCCAGCGTCCTGGTCATCGCGACGGACGTCGAGAACGCCGTCCTCGGATACGGCACGCCGCAGGCACGGGCGCTCGGCCAGGTGACCACCGCCGAGCTGCGCGCCTACGCGGACGAAGGTCATTTCGCCAGTGGCAGCATGGGCCCCAAGGTGGAGGCGGTGCTGCGGTTCGTCGAGGGCGGCGGGACCCGCGCAGCCATCACCTCCCTCGACCGGCTCGACGAGGCCGTCCGCGGGACCACCGGCACGATCGTCGAGCCCTAGTTCACCCGATCAGTACGGCAACCACGTCCGAACCAGCAACGAACGACGACAGGTAGGGGAGTGCCAGTGAGCGGCTTGCGGCCGATCGAGGTCCACAAGGTGGCCATTGAGAGCGTTACCGACGCTTCCGGGCTCGCGAAGCTCATCGACGACGGCGTGTTCGCCGCGGACGACGTGCTCGCGGTCATCGGCAAGACCGAAGGTAATGGTGGCGTCAACGACTACACGCGCATCTTGGCCGACCGGGCCTTCCGCGAGGTGCTCGTGGCCAAGGGCACCCGTTCGGTGGACGAGGCGAAGAAGGTACCGCTCGTCTGGTCCGGTGGTACCGATGGCGTCATCTCACCTCACGCCACCGTGTTCGCCTACGCCCCCGAGGGCCGCTACACCCCGACCGACGAGCCGCGCGTGTCGGTGGGTGTGGCGATGAGCGAGCAGATCTTCCCCGAGGACATCGGGCGTCCCGCGATGGTCACCAAGGTGGCGGCCGGCGTGCGGAAGGCGATGGAGGTCGCCGGCATCACCGACCCCGCCGACGTCCACTACGTGCAGACGAAGACCCCGCTGCTGGTCTTGGACACCATCAACGACGCGAAGAGCCGCGGCCACGACGTGTGGACCGAGGACACGCTGAAGTCCATGGACGTGTCGAACTCCACCACTGCCCTCGGCATCGCCCTCGCCCTCGGTGAGATCGAGATGCCAACCGCCGAGCAGATCCACAAGGACCTGTCGCTGTACTCCTCGGTCGCGTCCTGCTCCTCGGGGGTCGAGCTCGACCAGGCGCAGATCGTCGTGGTCGGCAACGTGCGCGGCGTCGGCGGACGGTTCCGCGTCGGTCACAGCGTGATGAAGGACGCACTCGACGCCGACGGCGTGTGGGCGGCGATCCGCAGCGCGGGGCTGGACCTGCCGGAGCGGCCGCACACCAGCGACATCGGTGGTCGCCTCGTCAACGTCTTCCTCAAGTGCGAGGCCGACCCCACCGGGCAGGTTCGCGGCCGCCGCAACATCATGCTCGACGACTCCGACGTGCACTGGCACCGTCAGATCAAGTCGTGCGTGGGTGGCGTCACCGCCGCGGTCACCGGCGATCCCGCCGTGTTCGTCTCCGTCGCTGCGGTGCACCAGGGTCCCTCGGGCGGCGGTCCCGTCGCGGCGATCGCCGACGTCGGCGCCTAGCCGGCCGTTGTCCATCTGGGGCAGCGGGCCCGCATCCTCTTGGGTGCGGGCCCGCTGCCCCGTCGCGTTAGGGTCGCGTGATGACCGGTCGTCCTTTGCCCCCCTCCGTTTTCTCCGGCGACACCGGTGCGCCGGACCCGGCGCTCGCCGGCGCGCTCGCGGCGTTCGCCGCTGACGAGACGCCGGAGCGGAGCGCGCAGGTCTATGCCGCGCTGTTGAGCTGCCGGCTCGTGGTCGGCGTCGAGGCGGTCTTGGTCGAGGCAGATGCGTCCGGGGCCGACAAGGAGTCCGAGATGGCGCTGGCGACCCTGGTCGGCCGGGACGGCCGGCACGCCCTGCCCGCCTTCACCGGCACCGAAGCCCTCGCCCGTTGGCGCGCCGACGCGCGTCCGGTACCGGTGCCAGCCCTCCAGGCGATCGGCTGGGCGCTGGAACAGGGCTTCCCGGCGATGGTGGTCGACGCGGCAGGTCCCGTGCCGTTCGTCGTCGAGGGCGCTGCCCTGCGGGACCTTGCGGCCGGTTACGTGCCGGTCAGCGGTGCAGCGTCGGTCGGAGCGGCCAGCCAGGTCGACCTCGTGCTGCGGGCGCCTGAGCGCGTGCTGCCGGGTGAGGCCATGGCGGGGCTGGCAAACCTGGTCACGGCGGTGGGCGTGCGCGGCGCCTGGCTGGTGGAGCTGGCGGACGACGCGGGCGACGCGTCGCGGGACGCCGGGCTGTGGCAGCTGGCCCTCGCCGTCGAGGTCGGCGACGAGAGCGTCGGTGGGGAGTCGGTGCTCGGGCACCTCGCCGAGCTGATCGCCGCCGAAGTCGCCGAGCCGCTGGTCCTGCTCCAGGTCGTCGGCGATCTCGCTGCGCAGTGCCGGCCGCGTGGGTGTGCCGTTGATCGCGCTTGGCGAACCGCCGGTCTGACCGGGCCGCACTGTCGGCGCCCGCCCTGGTACGCTGAACCCTGACCGGTTCGGTGTGCTCGCGCGCATTGAACCCGCAAGTGGAGGTCCGCCTCCCACCCGGTCGACCCCAGGGTCGACGGGTCCGGTCGAGACGCGAGGCCCGCGGTGACGTGGTCCGAGCGTCTGTGGGTCGCGTGCAAGCGCGTCCTACGTCCGGTGGTGGAGCCCCGCATGCGTGTCGTGCGGGGCTTTCGCATGTGGTGAGCCCGGCGCAGCTGGTCCAACCAGAACGCACTATGAGGAGGCCCCATCAGCGCTGAGCCCCGCATCAACGACCGGATCCGTGTCCCTGAAGTGCGGCTCGTCGGTCCTAACGGCGAGCAGGTCGGCATCGTCGCGATCGGCGACGCGCTCCGGCTGGCTCAGGAGGCGGATCTCGACCTGGTCGAGGTCGCACCGATGGCGCGGCCACCGGTCTGCAAGCTCATGGACTACGGCAAGTTCAAGTACGAGTCGGCGCAGAAGGCCCGTGAGGCACGCAAGAACCAGGTGCAGACCGTCATCAAGGAGATGAAGCTCCGCCCGAAGATCGACCCGCACGACTACGAGACCAAGAAGGGTCACGTCGTCCGGTTCCTGAAGGCGGGGGACAAGGTCAAGATCACGATCATGTTCCGCGGTCGCGAGCAGTCCCGGCCCGAGCTGGGGTTCCGGCTGCTGCAGCGTCTCGCGGAGGACGTCCAGGAGCTCGGCTTCGTGGAGTCGGCGCCGAAGCAGGACGGCCGGAACATGATCATGGTTCTCGGTCCGCACAAGAAGAAGGTCGACCGCCAGCAGCGGATGGCCGACAAGGCACGCGAGACCGGCGATCAGACCGAAGGGTCCGAGAACCACACCGAGCCCGTCGAAGGCTGACGGTCCGGCACAGCTCACGGCCCTCATCCGGCCACCCGACACGAGGAGAGACGGCAACCATGCCGAAGAACAAGACGCACAGCGGAGCCAAGAAGCGGTTCCGGATGACCGGCACCGGCAAGGTCATGCGCGAGCAGGCCAACCGCCGCCACCTGCTCGAGCACAAGCCCACGACGCGTACGCGTCGCCTCGGCATGGACGTCGAGGTAGCCCCCAGCGACGTCAAGAAGATCAAGCGCCTGCTCGGCAGGTAGTCACCTCGACGTACGACGAGTCCGGTGCCGTCGCGCACCGACCCCCACCAAGGAGTAACCACGTGGCACGCGTCAAGCGGGCAGTCAACGCCCACAAGAAGCGCCGGGTCGTCCTCGAGCAGGCCAGCGGCTACCGCGGACAGCGCTCGCGGCTGTACCGCAAGGCGAAGGAGCAGGTCACTCACTCTCTCGTCTACGCCTACCGCGACCGCAAGAAGCGCAAGGGCGACTTCCGCCAGCTGTGGATCCAGCGCATCAACGCTGCGGCCCGCGCGAACGGCATGACCTACAACCGCTTCGTCCAGGGCCTGAAGGCCGCGGGCGTCGAGGTCGACCGCAAGATGCTCGCCGAGCTGGCCGTGAACGACGCGGCGCGTTCGCCGCGCTCGTCGCGGTCGCGCAGCAAGGCGCTCCCGGCCGACGTGGACGCGCCGGCCGAGGACGCCGCCTGACCAGCGTCCGCCCTGCGGGCGTCGAGATCACCGCCGCCCGCGACCCGCGCGTCAGATCGGCCCAGCGGCTCGTCAAACGGGCGTACCGCGTGGCCGATCGGCGTTCCTCGCCGAGGGTCCGCAGGCGGTCCGGGAGGCCTTCGCGCGAGCTCGTGAGGCGGGCGGCGGGATCCGCGAGGTCTTCGCCACCGCCGATGCCGCGACGCGGCACGCCGAGCTGGTCGAGGCGGCACTGCCGCTCGGCGTACCGCGTGCACCGGGCCAGCGGCCAGGTCATGGCCGAGCGTGTCCGACACGGTCACGCCGCAGGGGATCGTCGCCGTGTGCGCACGCTCGACGTCGCCGCTGGCCGATGTCGCGGCCGCCCGCCCTCGCCTGGTCGCCGTGCTCGCCGCAGGTCCGCGACCCAGGCAACGCCGGCACGGTGCTCCGCGCGGCCGACGCCGCCGGGGCGGACGCCGTCGTGCTCACCGACGCATCCGTCGACGTCTACAACGGCAAGTGCGTGCGCGCGACGCGCCGGGAGCCTGTTCCACCTGCCGGTGGTCACCGGTGCGGCGGTGGGCGAGGTCGTCGACGGCGCTGCAGGCCGCGGGTCTGCAGCGTGCTCGCTGCCGACGGCACCGCCGAGCTCGACCTCGACGACGCGGACGACCGCGGTGCTGCTGGCGAACCCGACGGCCTGGCTCTTCGGCAACGAGGCGTGGGGACTGCCCGAGGACGTGCGCGGCCTCGCCGACGCCGTCGTCCGGGTGCCCATCCACGGCCGGGCCGAGAGCCTCAACCTCGCGACCGCAGCGGCCGTGTGCCTGTACGCCTCGGCCCGGGCGCAACGTCGCGGGAGGTGAGATGGGCCAGACACGAGCTCGACACGAGTGCCTACGACGTGCTGCCCGACGGCGTGCTCGTCGCCGACTCACGCGGGCTGGTCGTCGGTCTCAACCCGGCGGGTGCTCGCATCCTGCGGCGAACTGCCCAGAGCTCGATCGGGCACCACTTCGCCGAGGTGCTGCCGCTGTCGGACCCGACGGGCGCGACTGGTGGCGCTGCGTCGCGCCCTACGCCGGGCTGGCGACGCGTACCGGCCACCCCGAGCGCTACCTGCTGCTGCCGGACGAACGCGACATGTTCGTCACTGCTCGGTTCGTCCGCGACACGGCGAGCGGCCCGCTCGTCCACCTCATCGTGTGCTTCCGCGACGGCGCCGCGCGCGAACGCGGGCAGCAGGAGCAGGCCGACCTGGTCTCGACAGTGGCCCACGAGCTGCGGTCGCCGCTGACGAGCGTGCAAGGGCTTCACCGCGACGCTGCTCAGCCAAGTGGGACCGGTTCACCGACGACCAGAAGCGGCACCATGCTCGAGACGGTCAACGCGGACGCCGATCGGGTGACCCGGCTGATCACCGAGCTGCTCGACGTGTCGCGCATCGACGCCGGTCGCCTCGAGGTGCACCGGCAGGTGGTCGACATCCCCGGCGCGGTCGCTCGCGCCGTCCGTGCGCTGGTGACCCTGGGCCAGGATCCCGAGCGGTTCGTGCTGGAGGTGGGCGCCGGTCTGCCGGACATGTGGCTCGACCCCGACAAGGTCGACCAGGTCCTCACCAACCTGCTCGACAACGCGGTGCGCCACGGCGCCGGCACGGTGGTCGTCACCGTCCAACCGGAGCGCGGCGGCGCGATGGTCAGCGTTCAGGACGAGCGGCGACGGCATCGCACCGGGGATGGCAGGACCAGGTCTTCCGCAAGTTCTGGCGCGACAGCCGCCGCGGCGGCACCGGCCTCGGCCTGTACATCGTCAAGGGGCTCGTCGAGGCCCACGGCGGGACCATCACGGTCGGTCGGTCGACCGACGGCGGCGCCGAGTTCCGGTTCTGGCTGCCCGCCGGCACACCACTGTTCGCGCAATGACCTCCGCCCGCAACCACCTCGGCACGCACAGTCCCTAGACTCGTGGTTCCCGATGCCCTGCCACGTGGGAGCCTGAGCGCCGCGATGTCTGCCCCCAACAAGTCCTACGACCCGGTCGAGGTGACTGTGCTGCAAGCCGACGAGGTCGACCGCCTGCGCGACGAGGCGCTGGCGGCGATCGCCGCCGCAGCTGACCTCGACGCTCTGCACGCCGAAAAGGTCGACCCACGCGGGTGACCGGTCACCCCTCGCCCTGGCCAACCGCGAGATCGGCGCGCTGCCGCCGCGGCGAAGGCCGATGCCGGTCGCCGGGTCGGCCAGGCCCGCGGCGCCATCGCCAAGGCGCTCGCCGCCCGCGAGGCCGAGCTGCTCGCCGAGCGCGACGCGCGCATCCTGGTCGAGGAGCGGTCGACGTCACGCTGCCGTGGGACCGGACGCCAGTCGGCGCCCGGCACCCGATGACCACGCTTGACCGAGCGCATCGGCGACGTCTTCGTGGCGATGGGCTACGAGGTCGCCGAGGGCCCCGAGGTCGAGGCGGAGTGGTTCAACTTCGACGCCCTCAACATCGCGCCCGACCACCCGGCGCGGACCATGCAGGACACGTTCTTCGTCGACTCGCCGGACTCCGGCGTCGTGCTGCGGACGCACACCTCCCCGGTGCAGATCCGCACCATGCTCGACCGCAGGACCCGCCGATCTACGTCATCTGCCCGGGCAGGACGTTCCGCACCGACACCCTCGACGCCACGCACACCCCGGTCTTCCACCAGGTCGAAGGTCTGGTCGTCGACGAGGGCATCACGATGGCGCACCTGAAGGGCACGCTCGACGCCTTCGCTGCAGGCGATGTTCGGCGAGGGACTGATGACCCGGCTGCGCCCGGCGTACTTCCCGTTCACCGAGCCGTCCGCCGAGATGGACCTGCAGTGCTTCGTGTGCCGCGGCGCCTCGGTCGGACAACCCCGACGCGCCGTGCCGGACCTGCTCGTCCGAGGGCTGGATCGAGTGGGGCGGCTGCGGCATGGTCAACCCGCGGGTGCTCATCGCCTGCGGCGATCGACCCGGAGCGCTACAGCGGTTTCGCGTTCGGCATCGGCATCGAGCGCACGCTGATGTTCCGCAACGGCGTGGAGGACATGCGCGACATCGTCGAGGGTGACGTGCGGTTCACCCTGCCGTTCGGCATGGAGGTCTGATGCGCGTCCCACTGTCCTGGCTGCGTGAGTACGCGGACCTGCCGGACGTCCCCGCCGGCAGGTCGCGGCCGCGTTGGTGCGGGCCGGCCTCGAGGTCGAGACGGTCGAGCAGCTCGGCCACGACATCACCGGTCCGGTCGTGGTCGGCCAGGTGCTCGAGATCGAGGAGTTCGTCGCGAGCAACGGCAAGACCATCCGGTACTGCCAGGTCGAGGTCGGCGAGGCCGCGCCGCGCGGCATCGTCTGCGGTGCGCAGAACTTCGCCGTCGGCGACAAGGTCGTGGTCGTCGCTGCCCGGCGCGGTGCTGCCCGGCGGGTTCGCCATCGCGGCGCGCAAGACCTACGGCCACACCAGCGACGGCATGATCTGCTCGGTCCGCGAGCTCGGCGTCGGCGACGAGCACGACGGCATCCTGGTGCTGGACGCGGGCGCCAAGGTGGGCGCCGACGCGGTCGAGCAGCTGGCGCTCCGCGACGACGTGCTCGACATCGCCGTCACGCCCGACCGCGGCTACTGCCTGTCGATGCGCGGCGTGGCCCGCGAGGCGGCGACCGCCTTCGGCGTTGCCGTTCCGCGACCCGGCCGACGTCGCGCCGATCGCCGGGCCGGGGCGAGGGCCACCCGGTCCTGGTCGACGACCCGACCGCATGCGACCGGTTCGTGCTGCCACGCGGTGTCGCGGGGTCGACGCCGGCGCCCGCATCGCCGCTGTGGCTGCGACTGCGGCTGTCGATGGCCGGCATCCGTTCGATCTCGCTCGCCGTCGACGTCACCAACTACGTGATGCTCGAGCTCGGCCAGCCGCTGCACGCCTTCGACGTCGACCAAGCTGCAGGGCCCCGTCGTCGTCCGGCGGGCCGTCCGGGCGAGCGGCTGGAGACCCTCGACCACGTGGTGCGCACGCTGGATCCCAGCGACCTGCTCATCACCGACGACACCGGCCCGATCTCGCTCGCCGGCATCATGGGCGGGCTCCACACCGAGATCGACGCGCACACCACTGACCTGGTCATCGAGGCCGCCCACTTCCCGGCCGTCGAGGTCGCGCGGATGTCCCGGCGCCACAAGCTGTCCAGCGAGGCGTCCAGGCGCTTCGAGCGCGGTGTCGACCCCGAGCTGCCGCCGCGGGCGGCTGCGCGCGCGGTGGCGCTGTTGGTCGAGCTCGGCGGCGGCGTCGCCGGGGCAGCGAGCGAGGTCGACCTGGCTCGCGCCGCCACCGTGGTGGAGATGCACGCGGACCACCCGGACCGGGTCGCCGGCGTGGCCTACGGCCGCAGCGTCGTCGTCGGGCGGTTGACCGACGTGGGCTGCCAGGTGATCGAGGCGCTCGGCGACGACGCGCTGAGCGTGGTTCCGCCGACCTGGCGCCCCGACCTGGTGGATCCCAACGACCTCGCCGAGGAAGTCATCCGGCTGCAGGGCTACGACACGGTGCCGTCGGTGCTGCCGCACGCCATGCCAGGTCGCGGTCTCACCGCCAGCCAGCGCATGCGTCGCCGGGTCGGCACAGCGCTGGCGTCAGCAGGTTTCGTCGAGGTGCTCAGCTACCCGTTCATCGTCGCCGGGCGTGTGGGACGACCTCGGCGCCCAGGCGGACGACCCGCGCCGGAACGCGCTGCGACTGGCCAACCCGCTGTCGGACACCGAGCCGCTTCTGCGCACCTCGCTGCTGCCCGGTCTGCTCGCCACGCTGGTGCGCAACGTCGGACGTGGCACCAGCGACCTCGCACTGTTCGAGTCGGGTCTGGTGTACCTGCCGGGCGAGGGGGCACCTCAGGCCGCGCCGCGCCCCGGCGTGGCCGGTCGGCCGAGCGACGAGGTGCTGGCGCAGCTGGAGGCGTTGCTCCCGGCCCAGCCGCTGCACGTCGCCGTGGTGCTCGCCGGGCAGCGCGAGCCGGCGGGCTGGTGGGGCGAAGGGCGCCCGGCCGTCTGGGCCGACACGGTGCAGGCCGCCAGGACGATCGCGAGGGCGGTGGGTGTGGAGCTGACCGTGCGGTCCGCGGAGCAGGCGCCCTGGCATCCGGGCCGGTGCGCCGCGCTGTACGCGGTCGACCGGCGCGTCGGCGAGGGTGAGCAGCGGCTGGTCGGCTACGCAGGCGAGCTGCACCCACGAGTGGTCGGCACGCTGAGCCTTCCCGAGCGCACCTGTGCGATGGAGCTGGACTTGTCGGCAATGGCGGAGCTGGCCGGTGGGCCGGTCGAGGTGGACAGCTTGTCGACCTACCCGGTCGCCACCCAGGACGTGGCGCTCGTGGTGCCGGCCGAGATTCCGGTCGCCGACGTCGAGGCAGCGCTGCGGGCCGGTGCTGGGGAGCTGCTCGAGTCGCTGCGGCTGTTCGACGTCTACGTCGGATCCCAGGTACAGGCCGGTTACCGGTCCCTGGCCTACGCGCTGCGGTTCCGAGCGCCGGACCGGACGCTCACCGTCGAGGAGGCGAGTGCCGCGCGTGACGCCGCGGTCGCCCAGGCCCAGGCGCGGGTCGGGGCGGTCCTGCGCAGTGCGTGAGGTGACCGGACAGGTCGCGCTCGTCACCGGGGCCGGCCGCGGTATCGGGCGCGCGGTGGCGATCGGGCTGGCGGAGCGGGGGATGACGCTGTGTCTCGTGGGCCGCTCCCGGGTCCACTTGGAGGAGACCCGGCGGGCGTGCATCGCCGCAGGTTCTCGTGCGGTGGCCGTGGCGGCAGACGTGACCAAGCGCGACGACGTGCGTGAGGCGGTCCGTCTCTTCGAGCGCGACCTGGGGCCGATCGACCTGCTGGTCAACAACGCCGGCCGGATCGATGTCGGCGAGGTGCCGATCTGGCAGACCGACCCGGACGACTGGTGGGCGGTCGTCGAGACCAACGTGCGTGGCCCCTATGTCCTGTGCCGGTGCGTCGTGCCGGGCATGGTCGAACGAGGCCGTGGCACGGTGATCAACCTCAGCACCGGCTTGGCGCACCGGCGGCTCTGGTGCCTACTCGGCGTACTCCGCTTCGAAGACCGCCCTGATGCGGTTCACCGAGTCGCTCGCGGCCGACCTGGCCGGCACCGGCGTTGCCGTTTTCGACCTGGCGCCAGGCGTCGTGCGCACCGACATGACAGCCGGCATGGCCATCCACCGCGACCGGGCTGATGACGCGTGGACGCCACCCGAGCGTGTCACCGATGCGGTCGCCATCCTCGCCACCGGGCAGATGGACGCCCTCTCGGGCCGCTTCCTGCACGCCACCCGGGACGACTTCGGCGCGATGCTGGCCTGGCAGAGCTGGATCACCGAAGCCGATGCGCGGACGCTGCGGCTGCGGGCATACGGCGCCGACGACCCGCTGGCTGGCGGCTGACGCGTACCTGCCCTTGGCGCGGGTAGAGATCCCCGGTGCGGTTTCGGCACGTTCCGCACCTCGCTGCGGCTGTCGCCGCGCTGCTCGCCGGCGGCGTGGCTCTCACCGGCTGCTCGGGTACCGGCGCTCACGCACCCGGGGTCACACCCTCCACGCGGGCGACCACGAGCCGGGCGGTGCCGAGCGCCAAGGCTCAGCCGGGCGCTGCGACCTCCAGCGGGTCGACCTCTCCAGCCACGGCGGCGACCATGCACCCCTGTGGCCGTTCCGTACGGCCAGTCGCCTACCACCACGTGGTGTGGATCTGGATGGAGAACCACACGTTGTCGAGTGTGGTGGGGAGCCCGGCGGCGCCGTTCGAGAGCGCGGTGGCTCGCGAGTGCGGGATCGCTGTCAACTACCACGCGATCAGCTCCCCGTCGCTCCCCAACTACCTGGCGGCCACGGGCGGATCGACGTTTGGGGTGAGCGACGATGCCAGCCCAGACGCGCACCCGATCGGTGCGGGCTCGGTGTTTGGGCAGGTCGCCACGGCCGGGCTTCAGTGGCGTGCCTACGCGGAGTCGATGCCCGGTCCCTGTGACCTGAGCCCGGCCGGTGAGTACGCGGTGAAGCACAACCCGGCGGCGTACTTCACGCCCATCCGAGCGGACTGTATGCGTTGGGACGTGCCGTTGGATCCGCAGCTCGGCGCGGACACCGCCGCGGGGCGGCTCCCGACGTTCGCCTTCATCACTCCCAACCTGTGCGACGACACCCACGACTGTGCGGTGAGCGTGGGCGACCGCTGGCTGGCTCAGTGGATACCGCGCATCGTGGCTGGTCCGGACTACCGGCGCGGCGACACCGCGATCGTCCTCGTGTGGGACGAAGGATCGGGCGGTGATGACCGCGTGCCGATGATCGTGATTGCGCCGTCGGTACCCGCCGGGACTACGGCCACGGCACGTTTCGATCATTACTCGCTCTTGCGGACGACCGAGACGGTGCTCGGACTGCCGATCCTCGGCGCTGCGGCGCAGGCACCGTCGATGGCGGCGGCCTTCGGCCTCTGATTGCGCTGTCGACCCGTGTTGCATGAGAATGTGCCGTACTGCATACTAATGCTAGTCCAGAAGAGGAGCGGTGGAGCATGAAGGTCGCGCTGGCAGGCGCCAGTGGCTACGCCGGCGGCGAGCTGCTGAGGCTGCTGCTCGGTCATCCGGCCTTCGAGATCGGTGCGCTGACTGCTGGCAGCAACGCTGGGTCTGCGCTTGGCGCCCCATCAGCCGCACCTCGCGCCGCTGGCGGCGCGGGTTCTCGAAGAGACCACGCCGGCGATTCTCGGTGGCCATGACGTCGTGTTCCTCGCGCTCCCGCACGGTCAATCGGCCGCGCTCGCCGACCAGCTGCCGGCCGACACGCTGGTCGTGGACTGCGGCGCGGACTTCCGGCTCGACTCAGCAGACGACTGGACGCACTGGTATGGCGGCCCGCACGCCGGGACCTGGCCGTATGGGCTGCCCGAGCTGCCCGGTGCGCGGGCGAAGCTCGCCGGCGCCCGTCGGATTGCCGTGCCCGGCTGCTACCCCACGTCGGCGACGCTCGCCCTGCTCCCGGCATTCGCCGGGCACCTTGTCGAACCGGACGTGGTCGTCGTCGCGGCCTCGGGGACCTCCGGCGCAGGCAAGGCCGCGAAGTCGCACCTGCTCGGCAGCGAGGTGATGGGGTCGATGAGCGCGTACGGGGTCGGCGGCGGACACCGGCATACCCCCGAGATGGTGCAGAACCTGTCGAGCGTGGCGGGGGAGCGGGTCATCGTGTCTTTCACCCCGACGCTCGCACCGATGTCGCGGGGCATCCTGGCCACCTGCACCGCCAAGGTTCGCGCCGGTGTGGGTGCCGCGGCGATTCGCGCTGCCTACGAGCGCTTCTACGCCGACGAGCCGTTCGTCACGCTGCTCGATGAAGGCGCCTGGCCCAGTACCGCCGCGGTTCTCGGCTCGAACGCCGTCCAGCTGCAGGTCGCCTTCGACGAGCTCAGCGGACCGCCTCATCGCGGTGTGTGCGCTGGACAACCTCACCAAGGGCACCGCCGGGGGAGCGATCCAGAGCGCCAACCTGGCGCTGGGGCTGCCCGAGACTGCTGGACTGACGACCGTGGGGGTGGCGCCGTGAGTATCACCGCAGCCAAGGGATTCCGGGCTGCCGGGGTCACCGCCGGGCTCAAGGCCAGCGGCACAGCCGACCTCGCGCTCGTCGTCAACGACGGCCCGCTGCGCGCGGCGGCCGGGGTCTTCACCGGCAACCGGGTCAAGGCCGCACCGGTGGTGTGGACGCAGCGGGCGGTGGCCGGCGGCGCGCTGAGCGCGGTGGTGCTCAACTCCGGCGGCGCCAACGCCTGTACCGGTTCGCAGGGATATGTCGACACGGAGACCACGGCTGAGCGCGTGGCCGCCTGTCTCGATATCGAGGCAGATCGGGTGGCGGTGTGCTCGACCGGCCTGATCGGTGAGCTGCTGCCGATGGAGCTGTTGCTGGCCGGGGTCGACCTTGCGGCAGAGGGCTTGGACGCCGATGGCGGCGCCGCGGCGGCGCGGGCCATCATGACGACGGACACCGTGCCCAAGCAGTCCGTCGCGCACGGCACCGGCTTCACGGTCGGCGGGATGGCCAAGGGTGCAGGCATGCTGGCCCCGGCGCTTGCCACCATGCTCGTCGTCCTCACCACCGACGCGGTAGCGGATGCCCGCACGCTGGATGCCGCGCTGCGGGCGGCTGTGGTGACCACCTTTGACCGGCTCGACTCCGACGGCGCCATGTCGACCAACGACACCGTGCTGCTGCTGGCCAGCGGTGCCTCCGGCGTGCATGCCGAGCCGGACGAGCTGGCCCGCGCGGTCCACGCGGTGTGCGACGACCTGGCCCGGCAGCTGCTGGCCGATGCTGAAGGGGCGAGCAAGGAGATCACCGTCGAGGTGCGCGGCGCTGCCACCGAGGACGAGGCGCAGACCGTGGCCCGGACGGTGGCGCGCAACAACTTGCTCAAATGCGCGATCGGTGGCGAGGACCCGAACTGGGGACGGGTGCTGGCCGCGGTCGGCACGACCGACGCGGCATTCGATGCCGATCACCTCGACGTCGCTATCAACGGCGTGTGGGTCTGCGTCGGTTGTGCACCGGGTGAAGACCGGGCGAAGGTCGACATGTCGCCGCGCCAGGTCACCATCACCGTCGACCTGCACGCCGGTACAGCCTCCGGCTGGGTGCTGACCAACGACCTGACCGCGCAGTACGTCCACGAGAACTCGGCGTACTCCACATGAGCGCGCCTCTTGCCCGTTCCAGGGAGTCAGCGCTTGCCAAGGCGGCCACGCTCGTGGAGGCGCTGCCCTGGTTGGCACGCTTTTCCGGGGCCACTGTCGTGGTGAAGTACGGCGGGCACGCGATGACCGACGCTCACCTGCGCGAGGCGTTCGCCCAGGACATCGTGTTCCTGCGGTACGCCGGCCTGCACCCGGTCGTCGTGCACGGCGGCGGTCCGCAGATCGACGCACAGCTTGCCCTGCACGGCATCACCTCGACGTTCAGCGCGGGCCAGCGGGTCACCACCCCCGAGGCGATGGCCGTCGTGCGGATGGTGCTGACCGGTCAGGTCCAGCCGGAGGTCGTCGGCCTCATCAACCAGCACGGGCCGTTCGCCGTCGGCATGTCGGGCGAAGACGCGCACCTGCTCACCGCCGAGCGGCGGTTCGCGGTGGTCGACGGCCAAGCAGCTGGATCTCGGGCTGGTGGGCGACATCGTCGACGTCGCGACCGGTGCACTCGACGCGCTGCTGGCGGACGGCCGGATCCCGGTGGTCTCCAGCGTGTCGCGAGGGGTGGACGGGCAGACCTACAACGTCAACGCGGATGCCGCAGCCGCAGCCGTGGCCGTGGCGCTCGGTGCGGAGAAGCTCGTCGTGCTCACCGACGTCGAGGGGCTCTATGCGAACTGGCCCGCCACCGATGACGTCATCAGCACGCTGACGGCGGACGAGCTCGCGGCCATGCTCCCCAGCCTGTCCGCCGGGATGATCCCGAAGATGGAGGCATGCCTGCAGGCGGTCCGCGGCGGGGTCGCCAGCGCGCACGTCCTGGATGGTCGCGTGCCGCACGGGCTGTTGCTGGAGCTGGTCACCGACGAAGGCATCGGCACCATGGTGGTTCCTTCATGACCGCCATCGAGCGCACCGGCGCGTTGCCGCTGGTCGAGCCCGGCGCGGGCGCGGGAGCGGAATGGACGCAGCGCTACAGCCACGCGGTGATGAACACGTTTGGTCCCCCCAAGCGGGTGCTGGTGCGCGGCGAGGGCTGCTACGTATGGGACGCCGACGGCAACCGCTACCTCGACCTGCTCGCGGGCATCGCCGTGAACGCCCTCGGCCATGCTCACCCGCTGGTCGTCCAGGCGGTGACGAGCCAGCTCACCACGCTGGGGCACGTCTCCAACTTCTTCGCCACCGCGCCGCAGATCGCGCTCGCCGAGCGGCTGGTGGACCTGCTGAGCATGGGCCCGAGCGGCCGGGTCTTCTTCACCAACTCGGGCACCGAGGCCAACGAGGCCGCGTTCAAGATCGCGCGGAAGACCGGGCGGCCGACGATCGTCGCTGCCGAGGGTTCGTTCCACGGCCGGACCATGGGCGCCCTCGCGCTCACCGGCCAGCCAGGCAAGCAGGACGGCTTTGGTCCGATGCCGGGCGGGGTGCGCTTCGTTCCCTACGGCGACACCGCGGCGCTGGCTGCGGCGGTCGACGAGCAGACCGCTGCGGTGTTCCTCGAGCCGATCCAGGGCGAGGCCGGGGTCGTCCCGGCCCCGGACGGCTACCTGGCCGCGGCACGCGCGATCACGAGCGCCCACGGCGCGCTGCTCGTGCTGGATGAGGTCCAGACAGGGATCGGCCGGACCGGTGACTGGTTTGCCCATACCTCGTCGGGGATCGCACCGGATGTGGTCACGCTGGCCAAGGGGCTCGGCGGCGGCCTGCCGATCGGCGCGTGTGTCGCGGGCGGCCGGGCAGCGGACCTGCTGGCGCCGGGCAGCCACGGCACGACGTTCGGCGGCAACCCGGTGGCGTGCGCCGCCGCCCTCGCCGTGCTCTTCGCGATCGAGCGCGACGACCTGCTGGCGAACGTGCGGATGGTGGGCGCCGCGCTCCGCGATGGAGTGAGCGCGCTGAACCACCCCGCGGTGGCCGAGGTGCGCGGATCCGGTCTGCTGCTGGCGATCGTGCTCACCGAGCCGGTGGCCGCGACAGTGGCGGCGAACGCACTGGAGGCCGGATTCATCGTCAACAACGCCACGCCTAACGTGCTCCGGCTCGCCCCGCCGCTGATCCTGCGCGTGGACGACGCCGCCTCATTCGTGGCAGCGCTGCCGTCCATCCTCGACACCGCCAAGGGGATCTGATGGTGCGCCATTTCCTGCGTGACGACGACCTGAGCCCCGACGAGCTCACCGGCGTGCTGGACCTCGCTGACGCGATGAAGGCCGACCGGTATGCCCACCAGCCGTTGGCTGGCCCGAAGGCGGTCGCGGTCATCTTCGACAAGCCGTCGACCCGCACCCGGGTGTCCTTCAGCGTCGGGATCGCGGAGTTGGGCGGCTACCCGCTGGTGGTGGATGCCCAGGACACCCAGCTCGGCCGCGGCGAGCCGATCGAGGACACGGCCCGGGTGTTCGACCGGCAGTGTGCGGCGATCGTGTGGCGCACGTTCTCCCAAGAGCGGCTCGAGGCGATGGCCGCTGCCTCGCGCGTGCCTGTGGTGAATGCGCTGACCGACAGCTTCCACCCCTGCCAGACGCTGGCCGACCTGCAGACCGTGCGTGAGCACCGCGGCAAGCTGGCCGGCTTGGCGATCGGCTACTTCGGCGACGGCGCCAACAACATGGCGCACTCCTACCTGCTCTCCGCGGCCTCCGCGGGGATGCACGTGCGGATCGCCAGTCCCGAAGGCTTTGAACCCGTCGCCAGCCGTGGTGGACCGGGCGCGGAGCATCGCCGCCGCCACCGGCGGCTCGGTGGCCCTGATGCGCGACGCGCGCGCGGCCGCCGAGGGGCTCGACGTGCTCGCCACGGACACGTGGGTGTCGATGGGCCAAGAGGAGGTCGCGGCGGCCCGCACGGTGCCGTTCGTGCCGTACGCGGTCGACGAGGCGCTGCTCGCCCTGGCCGCCCCGGACGCGGTGGTGCTGCACTGCCTGCCGGCCTACCGGGGCAAGGAGATCACCGCGGCTGTCATCGACGGACCACACAGCATCGTGTGGGACGAGGCGGAGAACCGCCTGCACGCGCAGAAGGCCCTGCTGACCTTCCTCCTGGAGCGCTCATGACCAAGCCGAAGATGCCCGCGGTCGTCGATGGCGACCCTCGGGTGCCCACCACCCGGGCCGCGCGGCACGCCCGCATCGTCGACCTGTTGAGCCGTCGCCCGGTGCGCTCGCAAGGTGAGCTGGTGCAGCTGCTGGCAGGCGAGGGCATCACGGTCACCCAGGCGACCTTGTCCCGGGACCTGGAGGAGATCGGAGCGGTACGGCTGCGCGGCGCACAGGGCACGCTCGTGTACGCCGTACCGGGTGAGGGCGGTGAGCGGATCGCCCGCACCGCATCAGCCGAAGGTGCCGACGTACGCCTGCGCCGCCTCACCGAGGAGCTGGTCACCTCCGCCCAGGCCTCGGCCAACCTCGTGGTGCTTCGCACACCGCCCGGAGCAGCGCAGTTCCTCGCCTCGGCGCTGGACCACGCGCAGCTGCCGACCGTGATCGGGACCATCGCCGGCGACGACACGGTGCTGCTCATCTGTAGAGATCCCAACGGCGGAGCCGAAGTCGCCGACTACCTGCTCGGCCTCGCCAATCGCATGTCCTGACCTCATCACCCCCGCCCACCAGATCCATCAGACAGGGAGACAGCTCGTGACCGAGCGCGTAGTACTCGCATTTTCCGGGGGGCTCGACACCTCCGTCGCCATCGGCTGGATCGCCGAGGAGACCGGCGCGGAGGTGATCGCTGTGGCCGCGGACGTCGGCCAGGGCGGGGAGGACATGGACGTCATCCGCGAGCGAGCCCTCGCCTGCGGCGCCGTCGAGTCCATCGTCCTGGACCTCAAGGACGAGTTCGCCGACGAGTACTGCCGTCCGGCGCTGGCGACCAACGCGCTGTACATGGACCGCTACCCGCTCGTGTCCGCGCTCTCCCGGCCGGTCATCGCCAAGCACCTGGTGGATGCGGCGCGGACGCATGGGGCGTCAATGGTCGCTCACGGCTGCACGGGCAAGGGCAACGACCAGGTCCGCTTCGAGGTCGGCATCGGAGCTCTCGCACCCGAGCTCAAGGTGCTGGCACCGGTTCGCGACTCCGGCATGACCCGGGACAAGGCGATCGCTTTCGCCGCCGAGAAGAACCTGCCCATCGACGTCAACAAGAAGTCGCCCTACTCGATCGACCAGAACGTGTGGGGACGCGCGGTGGAGACCGGCTTCCTCGAGGACATCTGGAACGGGCCGATCGAGGATCTGTACTCCTACACCCAGAACCCGGCCACCCCGCGTGAGGCCGACGAGGTCGTGATCACGTTCGCCAAGGGTGTGCCGGTTGCCATCGACGGTCGCGCGGTCACCATGCTGCAGGCGATCACCGAGCTCAACGCGCGGGCTGGCGCCCAGGGCGTCGGCCGCCTCGACATGGTCGAGGACCGGCTGGTGGGGATCAAGAGCCGGGAGGTCTACGAGGCCCCGGGTGCGATCGCGCTCATCGCCGCACACTCCGAGCTGGAGAACGTCACGATCGAGCGGGAGCTCGCCCGGTTCAAGCGGACCGTCGGCCAGCGCTGGACCGAGCTGGTCTACGACGGGCTGTGGTTCTCTCCGCTCAAGGACGCCCTCGACGCGTTCATCGAGGCATCGCAGGAGCACGTGAGCGGCGACATCCGGATGACCCTGCACGGCGGGAACGCGGTGGTGACCGGTCGCAAGAGCGCCGACTCGCTGTACGACTACAACCTCGCCACGTACGACGAGGCGGATGTCTTCGACCAGTCGTTGGCGAAGGGATTTATCGAGCTGTGGGGCCTGTCCAGCAAGACCTCGGCGATCCGCAACCAGCGGTGATCCGGACCTGATGTCGAGTTGTCAGAACCTGGGGCGCCTCGGGCGACCCCAGGTTCTGACAACTCAGCCGAACCCCGGAAGACTGTGACCATGACCACCGATCAGACACCCACCCGGTTGTGGGGCGGGCGTTTCGAGAGCGGACCAGCGGACGCGCTGGCCCGGCTCTCGGCGTCGGTCCATTTCGACTGGCGGCTCGCGTCGTACGACCTCGTCGGGTCCCGGGCGCACGCCCGGGCCCTGCACCGGGCTGGCATGCTCACCGAGGATGAGCTGGCGTCGATGCTGGGCGGCATCGACGAGCTGCAACGCGACGTCGAGGCTGGAACGTTCACGCCCACGGTGGCCGACGAAGACTGCCACACGGCGCTCGAACGAGGTCTGCTGGAGCGCCTCGGTGCCCTCGGCGGCAAGCTGCGCGCAGGCCGCAGCCGCAACGACCAGATCGCCACCCTGCTTCGGATGTACCTGCGCGACGAAGCACGGAAGGTCGGCCGCCTGCTGGCCGACCTGCAGGTCGCCTTGGTCGAGCAGGCCGAGCGCCACATCGGCGTTGCGATGCCGGGCCGCACCCACCTGCAGCACGCGCAACCCGTGCTGCTCGCGCATCACCTGCTGGCCCACGTGCACGCCCTGGCACGTGATGCCGAGCGGCTACGGGACTGGGACCGGCGCACCGCGGTTTCCCCGTACGGGGGAGGGGCCCTCGCTGGGTCGACGCTCGGGCTTGACCCCGATGCGGTGGCCGACGAGCTTGGCTTCGACCGGGCGTGTGCCAACTCGATCGATGGCACGGCGTCGAGAGACTTCGTCGCGGAGTTCGCGTTCGTCCTGTCGATGATCGGGATCGACGTCTCGCGCATCGCTGAAGAGGTCATCCTGTGGGCGACCAAGGAGTTCTCGTTCATCACCCTTGACGACGCGTACTCGACCGGGTCGTCGATCATGCCGCAGAAGAAGAACCCGGACGTCGCCGAGCTGGCGCGCGGCAAGTCCGGCCGGCTCATCGGCAACCTCACCGGATTGCTTGCCACGTTGAAGGCACTGCCGCTCGCCTACAACCGCGACCTGCAGGAGGACAAGGAGCCTGTCTTCGACTCCGTCGACACCCTGACCGTCCTGTTGCCGGCGTTCGCCGGCATGGTGGCGACGATGCGGATCAACGCGGACCGGATGGAGTCGCTGGCGCCCCAAGGCTTCTCCCTCGCCACCGACGTCGCCGAGTGGCTGGTGCGAGGTGGCACGGCCTTCCGCGACGCCCACGAGATCGCGGGGGAGGCGGTGCGCTACTGCGAGGCGCGGGGGATCGGCCTGGAGGACCTGACCGAGGAGCAGCTCGCGGAGATCTCCCCGCTTCTCGCGCCATCGGTACGTTCGGTGCTGTCGGTGCACGGGGCAATCGAGGCGCGCTCGGGACGGGGCGGGACAGCGACGAGCAGGGTGCGCGAGCAGCTGGTCGACCTGCGCGCCGACCTCGAGACGCAAGTGCGCTGGTGCACCAGCTGAGCCGGCTGCCGAGGTCGTTCTTCGACCGCGCAGCGACCCTGGTGGCCCCCGAGCTGCTGGGGTGCGTCATGACCTGCACCAGCGCGGAGGGCACGGTGGCGGTCCGGCTCACCGAGGTCGAGGCCTATCTGGGCGAGGCTGACCCGGCCTCGCACGCCTACCGCGGGAAGACCGCGCGCAACGCCGTCATGTACGGCGAGCCGGGACACGTCTACGTGTACTTCACCTACGGCATGCACTTCTGCATGAACCTCGTCTGCCTGCCCGAGGGCACAGCCGGCGCGGTGCTGCTGCGGGCCGGTGAGGTCGTGCACGGACTCGAGCTGGCCACGCACAGGCGCGGCGGGGCTCGTGAGCGGGATCTCGCTCGGGGACCGGCGCGGCTCACGGTGGCGCTCGGGGTGGATCGCGCCCTGGACGGGGCGGACGCCTGCGCGGCGGCCAGTCCGATCCAGGTGACCGGTCCTGGCCACGTCGATCCCGCACGGGTGCGCACGGGTCCGCGGACCGGCGTGTCCGGCGCCGGCGCGTCGATGCCGCTGCGCTGGTACCTCGATGGTGAGCCCACCGTGTCGCCGTACCGGGCACACGTGCCGCGGGTTCGTGCCGCGCCGTCGGCGCGTACGAGAGGATGACCGGCGTGACTGACATCCTCTCCGACCTCAGCTGGCACGGCCTTGTAGCGGACACCACGGACCCTGACGCATTGCGGGGTGCTCTCGCCGCCGGGCCCATCGTCTTCTACTGCGGGTTCGACCCGACGGCGCCGAGCCTGCACTTCGGCAACCTCGTCCAGCTGCGTCGTCATGCGCCGGCTCCAGCTGGCCGGGCATCGCCGGTCGCGATCGTCGGCGGCGCGACCGGGCTGATCGGTGACCCAGGCGGCCGCTCGACGGAGCGGGTCCTCAACGCCCCCGAGGTGGTCGCGGAGTGGGTAGGACGGATCCGTTCGCAGGTGGAGCGGTTCGTCTCCTTCGAGGGAGAGAACGCGGCGCTGATCGCCAACAACCTCGACTGGACCGCACCGATGTCGGCGATCGACTTCCTGCGCGACGTGGGCAAGCACTTCTCGGTGAACCGGATGCTGGCCAAGGAGTCGGTGAGCGCGCGGCTGGAGGCCGGCGGCATCAGCTACACCGAGTTCAGCTACCAGATCCTGCAGGCGATGGACTACCTGGAGCTGCACCGGCGGTACGGCTGCGTGCTGCAGACCGGGGGCAGCGATCAGTGGGGCAACCTCACCGCCGGGGTCGACCTCGTCCGGCGGGTGGCGGGTCAGTCCGTCCATGCGCTCACGACGCCGCTGCTCACGAAGGCCGACGGTACGAAGTTCGGCAAGACCGCCGAGGGCACCGTGTGGCTGGACCCGGGGCTCACGTCGCCCTACGCCTTCTACCAGTACTTCGTGAACGTCGACGACGCCGATGTGGTCAGACTCTTGAAGGTCTTCAGCTTCCGGCCGAGGGCAGAGATCGAGGAGCTGGAGCGGGCAACGGCGGAGCAACCGGCCGCGAGGGCGGCTCAGCGCGCACTCGCCGAGGAGCTGACCAGTCTCGTGCACGGCCCCGAGGAGTGCGCCAGGGTCATCGCTGCGGGCCGAGCGCTGTTCGGCCACGGATCGCTGTCCGAGCTGGACGCCGGCACGCTGTCGGCCGCCCTGGCCGAGGCTCCCCACATCGAGGTTCCGGTGGGGCCCTGGCCGACGTGGGGCGAGCTGCTGGCGGCGAGTGGGCTGGTGGCGAGCAGGTCAGCGGGACGCCGCACGGTTGCCGAGGGCGGCGCGTCGGTGAACAACGAACGGATCACCGACGCAGAGGCATCGCCTACCGACGATGACCTGCTGGCCGGCGGGTGGCTGGTTCTGCGCCGGGGGAAGCGGGCTGTTGCCGGCGTCCGACGGGCGACGTCCGAGGCGTGAGCCCGGTGAACGAGCCATGAACTGGGCGCTCGCGTGGGCCCTCTCACCTGGGCGCGAACTACATGCCTGTCATTCGCCTGCAAGGAGCGATCATGCCTCTGACCTGCACAGATGCCGCTGGTCGGCCCGCGCTCACCCCTCGATTTGACGTAGTCCCAAGAAGCGCCTAATGTTCTCCATGTCGCCACGGAGGAACGGACGCAGACAAGCGGCCGGTTCGGGCGAAACCCCCAACTTCTCAACGCTGAACAAATCAGCGGAGATCAAGCGCGGGAAAAAGTGCCAAAAGCGGCCAATGTGACACGGACCGCTTGGAAGCAGTAAGTTAGAGAGGTTGCCCCGCGAACGGCCGAGAGGCTGGGATCGGTGCGCGTCCGCTCCTTGAGAACTCAACAGCGTGCCAAAAGTCAGTGCCAAAAAAGCACAACCCTGTCTTGCGGGTGCATCCGTGCCCGTGAACAGATTCCTTTGGTTATGACAGACAAGTAATTGCTAGTTACGTCTGTTGTGCCAGAATCACTTCAATGTGTCGGTTATCCGCGTTTACGCGGTTGCCATATAGACATCAATGGAGAGTTTGATCCTGGCTCAGGACGAACGCTGGCGGCGTGCTTAACACATGCAAGTCGAGCGGTGAAGCCCTTTCGGGGGTGGATCAGCGGCGAACGGGTGAGTAACACGTGGGCAACCTGCCCCTAGCACTGGGATAACTCCGGGAAACCGGGGCTAATACCGGATACTACCTCCAAGGGCATCCTAAGAGGTGGAAAGTTCCGGCGGCTAGGGATGGGCCCGCGGCCTATCAGCTTGTTGGTGGGGTAATGGCCCACCAAGGCGACGACGGGTAGCCGGCCTGAGAGGGCGACCGGCCACACTGGGACTGAGACACGGCCCAGACTCCTACGGGAGGCAGCAGTGGGGAATATTGCGCAATGGGCGAAAGCCTGACGCAGCGACGCCGCGTGAGGGATGAATGCCTTCGGGTTGTAAACCTCTTTCAGCAGGGACGAAGCGAAAGTGACGGTACCTGCAGAAGAAGCACCGGCTAACTACGTGCCAGCAGCCGCGGTAATACGTAGGGTGCGAGCGTTGTCCGGATTTATTGGGCGTAAAGAGCTCGTAGGCGGTTTGTCGCGTCGGATGTGAAAACCCAGGGCTCAACCCTGGGCCTGCATTCGATACGGGCAGACTAGAGTTCGGTAGGGGAGACTGGAATTCCTGGTGTAGCGGTGAAATGCGCAGATATCAGGAGGAACACCGGTGGCGAAGGCGGGTCTCTGGGCCGATACTGACGCTGAGGAGCGAAAGCGTGGGGAGCGAACAGGATTAGATACCCTGGTAGTCCACGCCGTAAACGTTGGGCGCTAGGTGTAGGGGACCTTCCACGTCCTCTGTGCCGCCGCTAACGCATTAAGCGCCCCGCCTGGGGAGTACGGCCGCAAGGCTAAAACTCAAAGGAATTGACGGGGGCCCGCACAAGCGGCGGAGCATGTGGCTTAATTCGATGCAACGCGAAGAACCTTACCTGGGCTTGACATGCAGGGAAATCTGGCAGAGATGCCAGGTCCGCAAGGGTCCTGCACAGGTGGTGCATGGTTGTCGTCAGCTCGTGTCGTGAGATGTTGGGTTAAGTCCCGCAACGAGCGCAACCCTCGTTCTATGTTGCCAGCGAGTAATGTCGGGGACTCATAGGAGACTGCCGGGGTCAACTCGGAGGAAGGTGGGGATGACGTCAAATCATCATGCCCCTTATGTCCAGGGCTGCACACATGCTACAATGGCCGGTACAAAGGGCTGCTAAGCCGCAAGGTGGAGCGAATCCCATAAAGCCGGTCTCAGTTCGGATTGGGGTCTGCAACTCGACCCCATGAAGTCGGAGTCGCTAGTAATCGCAGATCAGCAACGCTGCGGTGAATACGTTCCCGGGCCTTGTACACACCGCCCGTCACGTCACGAAAGTCGGTAACACCCGAAGCCAGTGGCCCAACCCGTAAGGGAGGGAGCTGTCGAAGGTGGGATCGGCGATTGGGACGAAGTCGTAACAAGGTAGCCGTACCGGAAGGTGCGGCTGGATCACCTCCTTTCTAAGGAGCATTTGGCGCCAAGTCTTCGGGCTTGGTGTCCATGACCATGTCCGGATGTTCATGCCGGAGTGGTGCTCAGGGTGGAACACTGACCAGTAGGCCGATGTCCTTCATCTTTCAGTCAGTACAGCTGCTTCGGTAGCGGGAACCTCTGATCGGGGAAGGGCTAAGGCCCAGGCACGCTGTTGGGTCCTGAGGGATCGGGCGCCTTGCGCGTCATTCCTCGCGGGACCGGTCCTCGCCGGACGACCTCCACGCTGTTTCGACAGGTGGGGGCACGCGGCGGGTCAGGATCGGAACTTCGCCCGTACCTTGAGAACTGCACAGTGGACGCGAGCATCTTTGTAGTCAAGTTAGTAAGGGCGCACGGTGGATGCCTTGGCACCAGGAGCCGAAGAAGGACGTAGGAGGCTGCGATAAGCCTCGGGGAGCTGTCAACCGAGCTGTGATCCGAGGATTTCCGAATGGGGAAACCCGGCAGGAGTCATGTCCTGTCACCCATACCTGAATAAAATAGGGTATGCGGAGGGAACGTGGGGAAGTGAAACATCTCATTACCCACAGGAAGAGAAAGCAACCGCGATTCCGTTAGTAGTGGCGAGCGAAAGCGGATCAGGCTAAACCGATTACGCGTGATAGCCGGCAGGCGTTGCGTAGTCGGGGTCGTGGGACCATTCAGTTGGATCTGCCGATCCAGCAGGGAGTAAAAAATCATTGGTATAGTCGAAGGCCATGCGAAAGGGCCGGCATAGAGGGTAAAGCCCCCGTAGGCGAAATATCAGTGACTCCCGAGTGTGTTCCCAAGTAGCACGGGGCCCGTGAAATCCCGTGTGAATCTGGGGGGACCACCCCCTAAGCCTAAATACTCCCTGGTGACCGATAGCGGACAAGTACCGTGAGGGAAAGGTGAAAAGTACCCCGGGAGGGGAGTGAAATAGTACCTGAAACCGTGTGCCTACAAGCCGTGGAAGCGTCGTCGTCGGGTTTACCCGGCGGCCGTAACTGCGTGCCTTTTGAAGAATGAGCCTGCGAGTTTGCGGTGTGTGGCGAGGTTAACCCGTGAGGGGAAGCCGTAGCGAAAGCGAGTCCGAATAGGGCGATTGAGTCGCATGCCCAAGACCCGAAGCGGAGTGATCTACCCATGGGCAGGTTGAAGCGCGGGTAAGACCGCGTGGAGGACCGAACCCACCAGGGTTGAAAACCTGGGGGATGACCTGTGGGTAGGGGTGAAAGGCCAATCAAACTCCGTGATAGCTGGTTCTCCCCGAAATGCATTTAGGTGCAGCGTCACGTGTTTCTTACCGGAGGTAGAGCACTGGATGGCCTAGGGGGCCTACAAGCTTACTGAAGTCAACCAAACTCCGAATGCCGGTAAGTGAGAGCGTGGCAGTGAGACTGCGGGCGATAAGGTTCGTAGTCGAGAGGGAAACAGCCCAGACCACCGGCTAAGGCCCCTAAGCGTATGCTAAGTGGGAAAGGATGTGGAGTCGCACAGACAACCAGGAGGTTGGCTTAGAAGCAGCCACCCTTTAAAGAGTGCGTAATAGCTCACTGGTCAAGTGATTCCGCGCCGACAATGTAGCGGGGCTCAAGTATACCGCCGAAGCCGTGGCATTCACGCAATAGTTCGGCCCCTTGTGGGTCCAGACGCGTGGATGGGTAGGGGAGCGTCGTGTGGCGAGTGAAGCGGCGGGGTGACCCAGTCGTGGACGCCACACGAGTGAGAATGCAGGCATGAGTAGCGAATGACGGGTGAGAAACCCGTCCGCCGGATGACCAAGGGTTCCTGGGCCAGGCTAATCCGCCCAGGGTAAGTCGGGACCTAAGGCGAGGCCGACAGGCGTAGTCGATGGACAACGGGTTGATATTCCCGTACCCGCTGTAATGCGCCCATGCTGAACTCAGTAATGCTAAGCGCCTGAAGCCGGTGACCCTTCGGGGGAGCCGTGTGGAGCGCGTGACCCGAACTGGTATTAGGCAAGCGATGGGATGACGCAGGAAGGTAGTCCAACCCGGGCGTTGGTTGACCCGGGGTAAGGATGTAGGGCGAGATGTAGGCAAATCCGCATCTCACATAGCCTGAGACCCGATGCCGAGCCGATTAAGGCGAAGTGGATGATCCTATGCTGCCGAGAAAAGTCTCTAGCTAGCATTACTGGCGGCCCGTACCCCAAACCGACTCAGGTGGTCAGGTAGAGAATACTAAGGCGATCGAGCGAACTATGGTTAAGGAACTCGGCAAAATGCCCCCGTAACTTCGGGAGAAGGGGGGCCGTGGTGCGTGTAGGGACTTGCTCCCGAAGCGCGTCGCGGTCGCAGAGACCAGCGAGAAGCGACTGTTTACTAAAAACACAGGTCCGTGCGAAGTCGCAAGACGATGTATACGGACTGACGCCTGCCCGGTGCTGGAACGTTAAGGGGACGGGTTAGCTCTTCGGGGCGAAGCTCAGAACTTAAGCGCCAGTAAACGGCGGTGGTAACTATAACCATCCTAAGGTAGCGAAATTCCTTGTCGGGTAAGTTCCGACCTGCACGAATGGCGTAACGACTTCTCGACTGTCTCAACCATAGGCTCGGCGAAATTGCACTACGAGTAAAGATGCTCGTTACGCGCGGCAGGACGGAAAGACCCCGGGACCTTCACTATAGCTTGATATTGGTGGTTGGTTCGACTTGTGTAGGATAGGTGGGAGACTGTGAAGCGGGCACGCCAGTGTTCGTGGAGTCAACGTTGAAATACCACTCTGGTCGTACTGGCTATCTAACCTCGGTCCGTGATCCGGATCAGGGACAGTGTCTGGTGGGTAGTTTAACTGGGGCGGTTGCCTCCCAAAATGTAACGGAGGCGCCCAAAGGTTCCCTCAGCCTGGTTGGCAATCAGGTGTCGAGTGCAAGTGCACAAGGGAGCTTGACTGTGAGACAGACATGTCGAGCAGGTGCGAAAGCAGGGACTAGTGATCCGGCAGTGGCTTGTGGAAGCGCTGTCGCTCAACGGATAAAAGGTACCCCGGGGATAACAGGCTGATCTTGCCCAAGAGTCCATATCGACGGCATGGTTTGGCACCTCGATGTCGGCTCGTCGCATCCTGGGGCTGGAGTAGGTCCCAAGGGTTGGGCTGTTCGCCCATTAAAGCGGTACGCGAGCTGGGTTTAGAACGTCGTGAGACAGTTCGGTCCCTATCCGCCGCGCGCGCAGGAGACTTGAGAAGAGCTATCCCTAGTACGAGAGGACCGGGATGGACGAACCTCTGGTGTGCCAGTTGTACTGCCAAGTGCACGGCTGGTTGGCTACGTTCGGCAAAGATAACCGCTGAAAGCATCTAAGCGGGAAGCTTGCTTCAAGATGAGGTCTCCCACAGGGTCAACCTGGTAAGGCCCCCTGCTAGACGACAGGGTTGATAGGCCGGAAGTGGAAGTGCGGCAACGCACGGAGCTGACCGGTACTAATAGGCCGAGGGCTTGACTACAAAGAAGCTACGCGTCCACTGTGCGGTTCCCGAGATACGGTCGGGAACCCGATTGACATCTCCATAGAGTTTCGGCGGCCATAGCGAGGGGGAAACGCCCGGTTCCATTCCGAACCCGGAAGCTAAGCCCCTCTGCGCCGATGGTACTGCGAGGGAGGCCTCGTGGGAGAGTAGGACGCCGCCGGACATTCTTTAGTCGAGGGCCACCCGCATGCGGGTGGCCCTCGACGCATGTCCGCACCCAAAAACACCCCGCCGCCGAACCAGCACCACCCCAGGAAATGAGACAATCCACCCCATGACCGACGGACCCCCA